>DHNW01000003.1 GCA_002407675.1 Ruminococcaceae bacterium UBA5406 | reverse complement strand
CAGATGTCGGCAGCAGCCATCTCTAACAGCGGGATAGGCTTTGCCATATCTGGTTGTCGGTTTGACTGCGGCCTTCGCCTGTTGAAGCTGTTCCCAAATGCTTTGCTTTTGCTCCGGCTGAGTTGCTTGTTGTTTCGTCCAGTTGTAAAGGCGGGCGTGTAAGCAGAATAGGATCATTCTTCACTTTGTTTACTTAATTCTGTACAGGAATTTCAATTGTCACCTTTCCTCCACCGATCTCCACAGAATTGTCTAAACTCAAAATTCCATGATGCAATTCAACAATGCGCTCTGTGACGTACAATCCGATTCCATAATGCTCCGATGAGTTACGGCTTTTGTCCCCTTGGTAAAACTGAATTTTTGCGTTTTTCAGATCTTCCGGCGAGAATCCCTTCCCGCTATCCACGATGCAAAAACGCAGATGGTGTTCCAAGCAGTCAATGTAGATGTCAAGGGAGCCGTATTTCGGGCTGTATTCCACCGCGTTAGAGACAATATTCATAATAGCTCGATTCAATAAATCCGGATCAATCTGAACAATCTGCGGCAGTTTGGCGACATGAAAAGAAACAGTCAGTTCTTTTGTGGTAGCCAAGCCGTTCATCTGATCGGTCAACTCCCGAATGAAATTCTCTGTCGGGACATTTTGTATGCTGGCTGAATTGCCGGATTCCGCGTGGGTTAATTCGATCAGTGTCCGTAAATATGCTTCCATCCGGTCGGTGTTCTTTAAAATATAGTCTGTATATTTGGTCTGCTTAACAGTCAAGCCGGACCGGTTCAACAGTTCCGCGTTCCCATGAATGATCGTGAGCGGGGTCTTAATATCATGTGCGAGGGCGGAAGTTTGCTCGCGGCGTGCCTGTTCCAGTTTCCATTGCTGGGTCAAGGAGCACTTCAGCGCTTCCTTCATGTCGGTAATGGCGTTTAAAACGTGATTGAATTCTTTTATGCCGGATGGACGCACAGTAAAATCCAGATCCTGTTCCGCAATTTTTTGGGCGGCATCCATCATGGGCCACAATTGCTTTTTCAGACGCTGTGCAAAGCGGTAGGTCACTGCAAAGCATCCGATCAGACAGCCGATTAAAAAAAGAACAATGCTGAATATACTAATGCTTGGAAAGTATCGGTTCATCCATTCTATCGCATACCGTTCCCGGATCGTATAATGCACGACACAGGAACCGTCGCTCCGCTTAACGGTTACATAACAATCGGCAGCGGAATATGGCGTGTAGCTGCCCTTTGCATACGAAACAGCCTTTTGTTGTTCCGATGCGCCCATATTGCTTTGAACTACGGTTCCGTCTGTTGAAAGCAGGACGTAAGTGGTATGAGACGGAATCACACTTCCGTCAAACGGTTGAACGGATGCGATGCGGTTTTCCGCCTGTTTGACGGCAAGCTCCGTTGCATTTGCCGAGATATAGAATCCTGTCTGATAACCGGCGAAAAGCAATCCGTAAACCACAATCGTTACCGACGCTAACGTGAATACTACCAGAAGGAGATACTGTAAAAAAATGATTTTAAGGGATACTGCTTTCTTTTTTACGCCCATTTGTATCCAATCCCCCAGACGGTCAAAATGGGGGACGCCTCATATACCAAAAATTTTGACCGGATATTCTTGACATGCTCTGAGATCGTCGAAGAATCGCTTTCGCCGGAGTAGCCGTAGACGGAGTCATAGATTTGTTCTTTCGAGAACACCTGCCCCCGATTTTTTGCCAGAAATTCACAGATCTCATATTCGGATTTCGTTAAAGGTATCGATTTTTCCTTAATACTGACCTCTTTTGCGGAAAGGTCGAACCGAATCCCGGATGTATTAAGGACCGCATGCTTCTCCCGTTGTTCCCGTCTGAGATGCGCATTGACCCGCGCCTGTAATTCTTCAATGCCGAACGGCTTGGTAATGTAATCATCCGCTCCGTTGCCGAGGCCCTCAACAATATCCGTTTCCTGCGTCTTGGCCGTTAAAAACAAAATCGGACAGTCCACAGTGTTTCGGATTTGTTTGCAAAACGCCATGCCGTCCATTCCCGGCATCATAATATCTAAAAGAATTAAGTCATAATCAATTAGCTTGTCCACATTGATCGAGTCTGCGCAGTCAGCGGTGTCAACCTTGTGGCCGCTTTCCATTAAAGCATTCCGAATCAATGCCAGAATATCCGGCTCATCATCAATCGCCAGAATATGTGCCATTTGACTCCCCCCTTCCGATAAGAAGTATACCCGGCCGGGATAAAATAAGCAAACATACGGTTCATCGTCAGGTTGAAATTTCAGGCGTTATTCATAGTTTTTACGGCCTTCCCACCGTTTGAACCAGATCAGACTTAAAATCAACGCCAAAATCGTAATAGGTACGGCAATCAGAATCCAAGTCCGGATTTCCATATAAAAGCTCATGTTGTTTGGGTGTGCCCACATGGAAGTCAAATCACTTCCCAGCCGTGCTCCCCATGTGCAGGGAAGGTAATACCAAATTCCATCCCCAAGCCCTGTTAAGGCAAGCAGGGCAAGCAGAATTTCTAAAATTCCCATCCCGATCGACGTTCCGCCTCCAAATTGGAAGCTGACAAACAGATGAAGGAGATAAAGGAATACGCTTGAGCAGATCAGCAGTAAAGCAGCCCATACATAGAATTGGGACGGAGCTTTTTGAAAAAATCCTCCGAACAGGCCGATGGCCAGCGCAACGGAACACGCACCGAAAAGCAGAAGTGTAAATAACTTGCTTAGATAAGCGGTACTTCGCGATACCGTGCCGCTCATCATGACTTGAAAATGTCCGGCCTCTGCCTCCAAGTCAGCAGCTTTACTGCATAAAAGCCCAACCACAATGGGAAACACGCCACCGATCAGTTCAAGGTAGGCGCTGAGAACCGTTTCGGACTTTAGCGTAGTTATGGAACAATAGAGAATGGCCAAAAGGGCAAAGCCAAGCGGCAAAAACAGATGAATCCACGGCAGAAACGTATGGCGGGATTTATAAAAATCGGCGCGCACGCCACGCACAAAAGCCCCCATTTTATCGAACCTCCTGTTTTTGAAACCAATTTGCCGTCACAATTGACAGCACGACAAACAGCGTAATAGAAAGAATGATACCGACCGGAATGACGCTTGTATTCAGTAAAGTGTTTCCTTGTTCGGCCAGAAGGCCGTTCGGCATCACATGAATCACCGGGCACATCAGGCGCGACCCCCAACTGTAAGGGCACAGCCACCAGAAGTCTTCAGTCGCCGCCAGCACATTCAGGGCAATCCCTCCGAGGACATTCACAAGGATTGTAACCATCGTTCCGAACTTTTTAGCGAGAAACAGACAAAACGGAATCTGCCACAGGGAGGTAACGATTAAGACCAGGGATGCGGCAAGCATCTGCCCATAAGAATAAGAAACCGCATATTTTGCGTAAATCGTAGCTTTGCCCAAAGCCAGCACAGCAAAATGGAAAATGCTGGCCGATACAAGATAAATTCCGATCAGTGCAATTTTGGCAAGCCACGTTTTCTTTAAGGAAACCGGCAGGGAAAATACGGCCCGGTAACGAAGCCTTTTATCCTCATACTGGTTCATTAGTGCGGGCACAAGTGAAAGGAACCCCGGCAGGATCATCACATACCACCAGTTGTAGCCGTTGGTTATGAACCAAATGCTGGTAAGCACCGCGTGAAACAAAACAAGCGCAGGGGCCAGAATAATCAGGGCCTTGGCGAAAGTCCGTCGGCATTTGAGGCTCTCCGCCTGAATATAGTTCCACATGTCAGTCGTCTCCCTTCCGGTTTTTCTCGACGACTTCCATAAAGAGCGATTCCAAATCCTCGCCGGGATTGATTTTTGCCTGGTATCCGAGAGCTCCGCCCGCTATGATGCCGATGTGGTCGGCAATCAACTCTACCTCCGACAGAATGTGGCTGGACAAAATCACTGTAATACCCTGCTCCGGGAAAGCACGGATCAGCTTTCGCAAATCCTGAATGCCGATTGGGTCAAGGCCGTTCGTCGGCTCATCCAGAATTAGAAGTTTGGGATGATTGAGCAGAGCAATCGCAATGCCGAGTCTTTGTTTCATTCCCATGGAAAAATGACCGGAACGTTTCTTCCCGGTATTTGCCAAATCCACTGTCTGCAAGACCTCATCAATTCGGGAATCAGGCAAACCCAAAAGGAGAGTGCGTACTTTCAGATTTTCCCGAGCCGTTAAATTTTCATACAACGGCGGCGATTCGATGAGGGCACCGATATTATTCAAATCGTTCCGGCTCCACGGATGCCCTTCAAACAGGATCTCCCCTGACGTTTTATGGATCATCCCGGTAATCACCTTCAGAGTGGTGGACTTACCGGCTCCGTTTGGTCCAAGTAAGCCGTAAACTGAATTTTCCTGCACGGAGAGGGACATGTTCTTTACTGCCTGCTGCCGTCCAAATTTTTTACAGAGATTTTGGGTTTCTAAAATATAATCAGCCATGTGCATCTTCCTTTTCTTTAAGTTCATGACATAGGTTACACCACAATTTTAAGGATTCCATAAAGATTTGAAAACGTCTTAAAAAAACGTCACCGATCACATTTCATTATCGTGGAATGCGGAAATCTCCTGCGGCGCAGGGGCTACCGCATCAAGATTCTCAACACCATCAACTTCAAAAAGTCCATGAGATACAATCCCTTCGCGTACATCCATTCGGAAAAGGACATCTTGAAGCTGGTCACGGCGCTCATCGTCAACACCAAGGGGAACGGCAAATCCGGAGATGACTTCTGGGAAAAAGCAGAAACTTTCTTTTACACGGCGCTCATCGGCTACATCCACTATGAGGCCCCGGTCGAGGAACAGAATTTCGCCACGCTGATCGAGTTTATCAACGCTTCGGAGGTCCGGGAAGATGATGAGGAATTCAAAAATCCCGTGGATCTCATGTTTGAGGCGCTGGAAAAGGAAAATCCGAACCACTTCGCCGTCCGGCAATATAAGAAATATAAGTTGGCGGCGGGTGTTATATGCTCTAAGAGGCTTATTTATCATGATGTTTGTCATGGTTAGTGAAGCGGCTTAGAGCATTTTATATACAGGAGGGCGAGAGCATAAGAGACGGAAAAATCACCCCGTTATACGAGCGTTTGAGCCGCGACGATGAGTAGGACGGCGAAAGCAACAGCATCGTTCATCAGAAGCAAATGCTGGAGGACTACGCCCGAAAAAACGGTTTCCCGCGCCCGACCCACTTCACCGACGACGGCGTTTCCGGCACCCGGTTCGACCGCCCCGGATATACGGCTATGATGGAGGAAGTCGAGGCGGGATGTGTGGAAGCCATCATCGTCAAGGACATGAGCCGGTTGGGGCGCGATTATCTCAAAGTCGACCAGATCATGGAAATTTTGAGGCAGAAGAACGTCCGGCTGATCGTCCTCAACGACGGTGTGGACAGCTTCAAGGGTGACGACGATTTTACCCCGTTCCGCAACATCATGAAGAACATGCATCATTCGGGAACGTCGTGCTATAAAACTCTCAATACCTGTAAGACGGCATGTTTTCATTGCATATCATATTCCCGGTTGACCTGCCCGACAAAACGATAGAACACTTTCACATCCTGCCTGCGCTTTCCGTCAACGACGGTGCGTTCACCGATTTCAATGTGGTCTATCAGCTCGTCGATGGTTTCCCGATCAAGTTCC
Source organism: Ruminococcaceae bacterium UBA5406 (assembly GCA_002407675.1). Taxonomy (GTDB): domain Bacteria; phylum Bacillota; class Clostridia; order Oscillospirales; family Acutalibacteraceae; genus Thermocaproicibacter. The sequence continues at coordinate 731 of DHNW01000003.1, read as the reverse complement.
TGTAAGTTCAGATATTTGCGTATCATTGCCGCCCAACTCTGAATGTCGGCTTCATCCTGATCGGATTTTTTAACTTCGGACAGAAGCGCGTCAAGGCGTTCCGCTTTGATAAGGCGCTCCTGTTCGTTTTTTGCTATCAGCACCGAGAAGGTGCTTTCGCTGACCGCCCCGCTCACCTTGTCCTCATAGAGCTTTGCGGTCATGCTCTCCAATTCCTGCAAGCGGCGGCGCAGTTTGCCGATGTCCTGACGGGTATTCGCCATGCGCTGTTCGTCATACTGTGCCATCCAGCTTTTGAGTTTCTCCAACACACCGGCCTCATCCAGAGTGACGGCCTCGGCGTCCGCTTTGATTTCAGCCATAACGATCTGCGCCAGCGTTATTTCATAGATACGGTGCCAGGAACAAATACTCCGGCCCGACTGGATATATCTCTCACAGCAGTAGGAAACATAGCGTTTTACGCTGCCGTTTTTACGGCGGTGTGTTTCTGTACTTGCGCCAAGGGGACCTTTGCAGTCTGCGCAGACCAGCTTGCCGGAGAAAAGGCTTCGGGTCGGCTTTCGGTTATTCTCAACGCGGCGCTTCGCAGCCTGATTGATCTTTTGCACGGCCTCCCATTCTTCCGGGGTGACGATTGCCTCGTGGGTTACCTCGCACCGTATCCACTCGGATTCCGGCTTGTAAATCATCGTACCGTCCTTATAGGAACGGGAGCCGGTATAGTTCAT
>DHNW01000027.1:1327-165120 GCA_002407675.1 Ruminococcaceae bacterium UBA5406 | reverse complement strand
CGGCTTCCCAGGCTCTCGCCTTTTCTCTTCCGCAGCGCCCTTTCCGTAAGGCGCTTCTCTATAATACCAAACTCTTTCCTCCTTGTCAACCCTTTTCTTTACTTTTTTTTATCTTTTTGCGCCTTTTCCGGGTTTTGTCTTCTTAATGGAAAAATACGGCGTGAATTGGCCTCTGGAATCCGCCGATATGTCCCCGCAGGACAGACGCAGAAAAAAAGCGGCGCCGTTCTCAGCCTTAACAGGAAATTAACACACACCTAACTGGGTCGTAACCCAGACGGCAGCCGGCTGAATTATACTGAAACCGAAAGCAAATATAAACTGACAGCAAGGAGATACGGTATGAAAAAATTATTTTCTGCAGTTTTAGCAACTGCGCTGCTTCTAAGCATGGCCGCGTGTTCAGGAGGAACCGCTTCACAGGGAAACCCTTCTTCGTCCGGCGGGACGGCGGCGGTTTCCGGCAGCTGCAGCATTTCCGGTTCTTCCGCGCTTTACCCGCTGGCGAAAGACGCACTGCAAAAATTTAAGGCAAATAATCCCGACGCCTCCGTCACGCTGAACGCGGGCGGCTCCGGCACCGGTTTAAAACAGGCTGCCGCCGGAACGGTTGACATCGGCGATTCCGACGTATTTGCCGACGAAAAGCTAACGGCAGAGCAAGCCAAAACGCTGGTGGATCATAAAGTCTGCGTCATTGCCATGGCACCCATTGTCAGCCCGGACGTCGGCGAAAAAGTTAAAAGCCTTACCACGCAGCAACTGACAGATATCTTCACCGCAAAGACAAAAAACTGGAAAGATGTGGGCGGTCCGGATGAATCCATCACGCTGGTTACGCGCCCGACAACTTCCGGAACCCGCGCCCTGTTTCAAAGCTATGCATTAAACGGCGCTGACGAAGCCTCCAACAAGTCGCTGGAAACGGACGATTCCGGCACACTGCTGCAAACCGTTTCACAGCATAACGGTGCCATTGGATACGTTGCGCTTTCCTATCTTACAAACAAGCCGGACGTCAAAACCGTCGCGATTGACGGCGTGGAACCGACGCTCGAAAATACCTACAGCGGGAAATACAAGGTTTGGGGCTACGAACATATGTACACCAAAGGCAAGGCTTCGGGCGCTGCCAAAGCACTGATTGAGTTCATACAGTCGGACGAATACGGCAAAGACATGGAAGCTATGGGATACAATGTTGCTTCGAAAATGCAGGTATCGCGTGAAGATCCGAAAGCCTCCCAATAAATATTGGCAAATCTGATTTTTTACAGCACTGCGGAGCGCGGCGGTTGCAAAAGGCATCCGCCGCTCCTGCACGCTTTAAGGCTGCTTTAATAATAATCGGATGAATATAGAAAGAAGAGTGGAATTAAAATGGCAAAAAAGGACTCGGTTTATCGGGGGCTGGTAACGGCATGCGGCCTGTTTATTATCCTGCTGACGCTTGCAATCGGCATTTTCCTGATAATCCGCGGCACTAACACGTTTACGGTATACCGCCACCATGTGGCTGAATTTTTATTTTCTCCCATTTGGAATCCGAAAGATGATTTCGTGGGCGGCGGGCAGGTCGGCGCAGCCGTTTTTATTATGGGTTCCATCTGCGTCTGTTTCCTTGCCCTGCTGATCTCTGCGCCGTTCAGCCTTGCCGCCGCCGTATTTATGTCGGTCATTTCGCCGAAAGTCAGTGAAAAGATCTTTCGGCCTTCGGTCGAAATTTTCGTAGGGATCCCATCTGTTGTCTACGGCTGGGTGGGTGCGACCGTTCTGGTGCCGTTCCTGGAAAGGCTGTTCCATCTTCCCTTCGGGTACTCCGTGCTGGCGGGGGGAATTGTTCTGGCGGTTATGATTTTCCCCACGATTGCAAGCGTTTCCGCCGACGCAATTGCCGGAGTGCCGTATGGATATCAGGAGGCAGCCTACGGGCTGGGGTCCACACGGTGGCAGGTGATCCGCCGCGTCCTTCTGCCCGCGGCAAAGCCCGGCATTCTGACGGGCATTATTCTGGGCCTTTCCCGCGCGTTCGGCGAAGCGCTGGCTGTGGCCATGGTGATCGGGAAGACGAAGGCATTTCCCTCTTCGATTTTTTCCCCGGCCAGCAGCCTGACTACGGCGATTGCTTCAGACATGGGAGGCGCAACGGAAGGCGGCGAATACAGCGCAGGGCTGTGGTCCATGGCTCTGCTGCTCCTGCTGATCTCCTACCTGTTCATCTTCCTTACGCGCAGGATCTCTTTGAAAGGGGGCCGGAATCATGAACGCTCATAAAAAAGCCCTCGCCGCAGACCGGGCCATGACGGCAGTCTTTTACGGGGTCGCGGGATTTTTCCTGCTTCTCCTCGCTGCATTCACCCTTTACGTTCTGGCAAGGGGCACTGCGGAATTTGAGCCTTCCCTGTTTGCATTTAATGATAACGGCATTGGCAACCAGTTTTTCAATACGGTGTACCTCGTGTTCCTCTCTCTGCTGATCAGCGTGCCGATCGGCGTGGCCGCCGGCGTTTATATGGCGGAATACGCCCGTAAAGGACGGGTCACGGAATTTATCCGCACCTGCATTGAGACTCTCTCTTCTCTTCCTTCCATTGTAGTCGGCCTGTTCGGCTCGCTGGTACTCGTGGAAATGGCACATTTTAAATGGAACCTGCTGGCCGGGGCGCTGGCGGTTTCTATTTTAAGCCTGCCGCTGATCACCACAACGGCGGAAGACGCCATGCGCGCCCTGCCTGCAAGATGGAAGGAAGGGAGTTTTGCCCTCGGGGCAACGCACCGGCAGACGATCACCAAAGTCCTTCTTCCCGCCTGCGTTCCCCGCATCATCACCGGCGTTATCCTCGCGGCCGGGCGCGGCTTCGGCGAAGCGGCAGCCCTGCTGTACACGGCGGGCATGAGCACCGACATCAACTGGCACAGCTGGAACCTTGCGTCCCCCACCTGCCCGCTGAACCCAATCCGCCCGGGCGAAACGCTGGCGCTGCACATCTGGGCTTCCCGGACAGAAGCCGTCGCGCCCAACGCCGCCCAAATTGCCGACCTATCCTCCGCTGTGCTGATCGTCATGGTGCTTTTGTTCAGCATCGGCGCACGTTTCCTTGCCCGGCGCGCATCCCGCCGCTTTGGAAAATGCTGAGAATGCAAATCCCAGCCCCGGCTGCCCGTCCCAGATACTCCCGGTTTGCCCTCACTATGGCAATTATTTCCTTGCTATGCTATAATCTTGTTAAGGAAATCACAGGGGAGAAGGGAAACCCGTGCTGATCTGCATCACGGCCATCCGGGACGACGGCGACCGCGGGCTGGTTGAAGAACTTTTTAACCGCTACGGAAGCACCATGCTGTATGTTGCGCAGGGCATTCTAAAAGACCGTGCGCTTGCGGAAGACGCTGTTCTGCACACTTTTGAAAAAGTAATTGAAAATCTTCAAAAATTCTCGTTCGAAAACTGTAACAAAACAAAGGGTCTGCTCGTTATTATAGTGAGGAATGTCAGTTATGACATACTGCGGAAACGGAATCAGCTCCAGACCGTCCCTCTGGACGAGTACGGCAAAACCTGTTCTGCGGGGGAAGATCTCCCGGATCGGATTATCTCGGAAGAAAGCTGCGCCCGGATTCAGGCGTGCATGGAGCGGCTCGGCCCGCGGCAGAAAGACGTTCTGCGTCTCCGGTCGGTCTACGGGTATTCGGAAGAAGAGATCGCCGGCCTTCTCGGCACAACGCCGGGCAGCATACGTGCCGCGCTTTCACGCGCGCGGAAATCGCTGCTCAAGGAAATAAAACAGGAGGAAGCAAAGGATGACAAAAGCGGAACTGCGGGAGGAATTGTTCCAGACGGTACTCCGCGCCGCGGCGGAAAACGATCTGGAAAATGAAATGGGCAGGTTCCCGCCTGAATCCGTCCTGTCCGCTCAATACCGGCCGTCCTGCCGCCTGCGGCTGGACGTACACCGGATGGCACAGCAGCAGCGGCGCAGGGAAACCGTAAAAAAGATACGGCATGCTACAGCGCGCGCGGCTGTCTGCACCGGCATTCTGGTCGCCGTTTCTTTCGGAAGCCTGCTGAGCGTCGGCGCATCCCGCCGGGCAATTTTCAACCTTTTTGCGGACTGGAAAAACGGGCATGTAGCTATTACCTACCAAAACGCCTGCTCGGTCCCTCCGTCGGCCCAGTCCGCGGAAGCCGGGGCTTTTCAGCCCCAATACCTTCCGGCCGGTTTTTCCAAAGCAGAATCGGTCAAATTCGGCGATACTCTGGAAATCCAATACCAAAACGAGCATGGAGCCTTTATCATCTTTCAGCAAACTCCCCTTTCAAAGAAAGGAGAAAGCGATATTGACACCGAACATTCCACCCGGAAAGAAATCGAAATCAACGGGGAAAAGGCCATCCTCCTTCAGGCAGACGCTTCGGACGATTCGTCGTTTATCATTTGGCACAATCAAAACACCAGCTTCCTGCTGAAATCCACCCTTTCTTCCCGTGAACTGATCCGCATGGCTGAAAGCGTAGAATAAAAAATTTAATTTTTTTTGGGAAAAGGGTGTAACAAAAACACCCTTTTTTTCGTTGTTATATATAGAAGGATAAAATTTATAAGAAAAGGATGGTAAAAATGGGCAAAAAAGTGATCGCATGTCTTCTGTCCGTCTGCATTCTGTCAGCGGTGGGCTCACCGGCCTTCGCCGCCCCTGCAGCCAAAGCGGTGAAAAGCAACGGTTCCGGCATCCATGTAATGTATACCAACACAGATAACATTGACGCAAACCTGAATTTTTCCGGAGAACGCGCTGAATGTTCAGGCTGTGTTGAAGGCAAGTCCGGAACATCGAAGATCACCGCGAAAGGCGTTCTGAAGCAGAAAACCTCCAGCGGGACGCGCACTGTGAAAACATGGACGGAAAGCGCAAGCGGCAACGCGCTGTATTTCGACAAATCGTACTATGTGGCAGGCGGTTACAAGTACATATTTACGATTACTGCAAAAGTTTACCGCAACGGAACCGTAGAAACCGTCTCCGCCTCAGATTCCGACTACTGCTACGGCTGATCCAAACCGGTTTTGCGGCACTAAAACACGATTATAAGCTCATTTCTTCTCACATTTGCCGGCGGCTGAAACAACCGCCGGCAATCATTAAATTTTTATGTCCATGCAGGACAGGTGGGGCGAGACTCAATTCTGAGAGAGGAGAATTGATATGAAGAAGTTCAAAGCTGTCCTGATGGGAATTTGTTTGTTGGCCATAGTGGGGGCACAGCCCGCGTTTGCTGCAAATCAGTATTTTTATTTTCATTTTGACTCTCTTCATGATCCACATGCAAGCAGTTATGGAACGAAGAGTGATAATGATCCGCGCTGGTATTTATCACTCGACAATGACGGATATAACAACATGTCAGCATCCAATATTTTTGGTTGCAAAATTCACAGAAAAGGCTATGACAACATCGACAGGTATCACACTTTCTCCAAATATGTGAGGAGTTACGGTATGCATTACGCATATGATACGCCAAGTGCAGGTGAAGATCTGTTCATAAAAGGCCAAAAAGATGATGCCAGCACAAGTAGCGCTGATCTAACGATTTCAGGCCGTTTCTGCCCGTGAAGCCAACCAGCAAAATCTAAAGGTCGGAAATCTGTAAACAGATAAATTGTTTCGCCCCACCTGTCCTGCATGGAATAATCTTGAAAGGAGGGGAAATATGAAGAGAAAAGTACATTCAATACTTTCACTGCCGCTGGCCGCCCTGCTGCTGGTCACCAGCGGGTGCGGCGGAGGTTCCGGTTCCTCCGCCGCACCGTCCATGCCCGACAAAAAGGCTTCTTCCTCCCAGCTGGTCTCATCAAAAGCGGACGCATCTTCCGGGAGCGCAGGAACCCGCCACATAAAAAAACAATTGGATAAAAACCTGACAATGGACGCCGACGTGATTTTGCCCGGAAAAAGCGCCTATTCCTCCTATCCGCTGGTATATCGCACTTTTACGTCCGAGGAATTGACCGGCCTGTTTTTTTCAGGCGATACAGGGAAAAAAGCGTCAGAAACAAACGCCCACGGCCTGGTAAGTGTTAAATCATCCAGTGGAGCGTGGGCTGTTGCCAATAATGACTCGGGAATTGTTTCCTTTCAAAAATCCAAGCGTGATTCTGCAATAGATTCTATTTTTGGTGAATATATTGTTCAGGCTAAAAAAACAAACCGCCAGGTGTTTCAGACAGTTCCAACAGATCTTCCGTTTATGACACATGAAGAAGCCGCAGAAAAAGGTTCAGCCATTTTACGATCCATGAAATTTTTCGGTGAACCCATTTTGGCACCTAAAATGATTGCAGTTACGGGAAAAGAATTAGACAAGTTTCAAACAGATCTGCTAAAAGACACGAATTACAAGGACTTTCCTAAAACTGTAATCATAAAAGGATGGTCAGAAAAAGACAACTGCTATTTTATCCAATACTCGCTTCAAAAGGACGGAATACCAATCTATGACGGAGGAAACACGGAACCGGATATTCAAATACATGGTGACATCGATGCAACCATACCGCGCGGGCTAACGGAAAGAATGCTAATTACGCCTCAGGGACTATGTTATTTTAAGGCCTCCGGAGTATATTTGCAAAAGGAAGATCCATCAGGGCCCAAGTCGATCCTTTCAGTGGACAAAGCAGTGAAATGCTTGAAAAACAAGTACGCCGATGTCATCCTCACTAATCAGCATACGGTAAAAAAGATTTGGCTGGAATACATTGATATCTCAGATATGCATAATTCGTCTGATAAACAAGAAATTACCCTGCTGCCTTATTGGTGCTTCCAGATTGACTCTGCTGACAGCGACGGAAGAGTGTATTCGCACGCAGCACGGTTTAACGCTTTTACCGGGAAGGATCTTGAATATGAAGAATAACGGCAGGTTTCGCCGGCTGACCGGGGAAAATTTCAAGCGCGCTCTCGGCCCGCCATTTTTCGCAGCGGTTATTTTGGCCGCTTTTTGCATGTTATTTGACATGTGGGGTGATTTGGATTACCTCAGAAGCCCTTCCGCAAAAGACATGAGCGTCTGGTATTATTACTTTTTCTCCATTGTCATGTTTGGTTCTTACAGTTCCGACTGGTTTCCCATGCTGGCGGCTCTTCCCTTTGCCGCCAGTTACTGCGAAGAACGCCGGTGCGGAATAACGCCTCTCACCGCGGCGAGGGCGTCCGCAAATTCCTATTGTATCTCCAAGGTGCTGGTGTGTGCCGTGACGGGCGGCCTTTCGCTCGGGTGCGGTATTTTGCTGCATACCGGTTTGCTTTCCGTCTGGCTTCCCCTGCTGGATTCTGAAACGTACCGTTCCATGCAGGGGCTTCCTTTTGCAGCGGCCATTATGTCCGGATCGGGGATCGGATATTTCCTTATCGGCGCATACCTGGCCTTTCTGCGGGGCGTTCTGGCATCTTCCGCTGCCCTTGCGGTATCGGCTTATTTTCCCAACAAATATGTTGCCATAGCTTCCCCGTTTATCCTGCATTTTATTGCCGTACGGGTCTTCAACCTCCTGCATATTCCAAACAGCGCCCGGCTGGATTTGATCCTCCGCGGGCGGGCAGGCACCGGTAACGACGGAGGCACGCTCCTTTTGGCCACCGCTGTTGTGGCCGGGCTTGCTCTTCTCTGCGGATATTTGTTCACCCGGCGGGTAAAGGAGGATATTTACATATGAACCCATTTCACAGGGCGTGGAAAGTGTTTGCTTATCAGATGGGCCGAGTTAATTCTTCACCGCGTATTCCGATTTTGTTCCTTATCATCGGGATATATATTTATTCGACGGTGGAACCGGTGGCGTATTTTGCGCGGTCGGTGGGGATTGCCTCTACGCCGTGGATTTTCCCGCATCTCACCAGCGACTATATCTGCCAGATGGTTTTTATGGCCGGTGTCATTTTTCTGTTCTGCGATGCACCGTTTACGGATGAATCGTATTCGTATATCGTATCACGGTCGGGGCGCACCGCCTGGTCGGCCGGGCACGTCCTTTATATTGCCGCCATGTCACTGATATACGTCTTTTTTATTGCCGGTGCCAGTGTTCTGCCTTTACTGAACAGTCTCCAGGGAAGCTGGCACTGGGGAAAAGTTCTGGGAACCCTTGCCCGGACGAACGCCGGGCGGCAGTACGGAATGACGTTCACCGTCAGCAATTATCTGACAGGAGCCTACTCCCCCGCCACGGCGGCTCTGTACAGTTTTCTTCTGGAGTGGGCCTGCGCCGCCTGGTTCGGCCTGCTGACTTATTTTTTCAACGCCGTAACTCACAGGATGGTCGGGACCTTCCTTTCCGCGGCGTTTGTCCTGCTTGATCTTATGATCTCCAACGAATGGACCCCCCGCGCCTTTGCGTTTTCCCCCATCACCCTGTCGCAGCTCTCGACCTTTAAGAGCTTCAAGATACAGTTCGGCATCACGCTTTCGTATGCGGCTAAATTCTTTATTATTTCCCTGAGCGTGCTGGCCGCACTTTGTATATGCAGAGGGTTCCTAACAAGATTCATCCGAAGTACCCGGCGCAGTCTCTTTAAAAAGCAGGGAAGGAGCGGAACAGTAAATGGATGACTATGTTGTTTCGGTAAAAAACGTCAGCAAAAGATTTGGGGATCAGGACGTGCTGAAGCACGTCAGCGTCGATTTAGAGCGTGGAAAAATATACGGCCTAATCGGCCGGAACGGATCCGGGAAAACCATGCTGCTCAAAACGATCTGCGGGTTTGTTGCCCCAACCGAAGGCGAGGTGTGCGTTTGGGGCAGGCATGTCGGCCGGGACGTGGATTTCCCCGACAATCTGGGATTTATTATCGAATCGCCGGGCTTTCTGCCAAAGGAATCCGCCCTGAAAAACCTGAAGTATCTCGCTTCCATTAAAAACAGGATTGGAACGGACCGCATCCGGGAATGCATCGCTCAGGTCGGGCTTGATCCGGAAAACCACAAGCCAGTCGGAAAATATTCCTTAGGGATGCGCCAGCGGCTCGGCATTGCTCAGGCTATCATGGAAAATCCGGATCTCCTGATTCTTGACGAGCCGACGAATGGACTGGACAACCACGGAGTCGAGGATATCCGAGCCCTGCTGCTTGGGCTGAAAAAAGAAGGCAAGACGATTCTTATCGCCAGCCACAGTGCCGAAGATATCGCCGTCCTCTGCGATTCCGTCTATGAAATGGACGCGGGCGTCCTCACGGGTCCGATCTCTGCTGATTCCCGTTCATAGTTCTTCGGATTCCGTACTGTTGCTATGAATTGAGCTGGAAATAAAGTTCCAGTCAATGCTTCCGCTGGAGTGGGAACCATCACTTACAATTGGCAGATCAAGTTGCATATCTGAAACAAGCTTCTTATGTAAGGTGGGCCTAAAGCATGAAAGAAAAGTATAAACATAGAAAAATCTGTTGAACTCTCGGAATCATAATTGCAGTTATTTTGATCGGGGGGACTTTATGGCTGTGCGGACCTCCTGTATCCGCTTCCAATAAGGAGCCTTTTATTTCAGCTCAACAAACGAAAGTATTAGCAGAAAAAGCAATAGCAGATTTTGTTTCTGATCCACCTTTTTCTAATCTTGAATGGAATAAGAATTCACAGATAACTTATATGCAGCCGGAATATGATTTAATGGGCAACGTTGTCGCCTACGATTGTCGGGTAGAAACAGACAATCATCAAACCGGAAGTATTTTTGTCACGACACAGGGGAAAGGCGATGTTCACAGCGCGCATACTTCTGGAAAAGCGAGATGCGATATGAAAATGCAGACTGCGGCAGGCCGTGACGCGGAAAAAGGCGATTATATTATTAATGCTGCGGAATGCGGATACGACGTTGCGGTAAAAGAGAAAAATGGAACCTATATTGTCTCTGAAATGTCCAAAAAGCCAAAAACTATTTCTCGAAAATCATTTTTATGGCATGCTTGGAGGTACAAACATAATCCGCTTCAGGGCTATTTTTCTTGATAATAAGGGGCTGCATTTCAATTCACATTTCGTCCAGAACAGAAATTACTCTGTTTTTAAATGTTTGGACTAAAGTTGGCTGCAAGTAAAAAGCCGCTTTGAGAAATAATAAATTTTTCAAAGCGGCTTTTTGTAGCCCCATGGTAAAAGAATCACCTGTACATTAAAAACAAATTCATGTTTAATTCTGCCTGCGGTTATTTAGGTGGGGCAAGTCATAAAGAAATTTGTAATCATGTTTTCAGTGCGGTATATATAAAATTGTCTTCGTTTTACAATATAATAAAGTGATAATTTGACGTATTGTCCACTTGGCCGTATAATCTATTATGGAAATAAATTAAAGCTTTTTGAAAAGGGGATATTTTATGAAGAAAAAAACAATTGGCATTGTTATTGTCTTTATTTGTGTAACAGGATTGGCAACAGGGTTGGCTCTGATATCGCAAAAAGATGAGACCCCCTATGCTTTTTTGCAAGGTAATGCTGGAGATTATGGCGCAACATCTCCCTATGAATTTCTTTGTCAGGCAGACATAGGAGACAATAAATATGCTGTTTTTTATATTAACAGGAATAACAATGTATCGTGTGCAATAATCAAAAAAAACATATTCACCTATAAAATATTAAAAATAAGTTCAGAATTATCTCCGGTAAGTGATTGTGAAAAGGGAAATTTTTTTATAGTTCATATAAAAATGGTAAAAGACGTGAATGGATTGATTGGGGAGTTATCTATGACCCTGGTATCAAACAGGTACTTGTCAATAAGAAAAAGGCAAATTTACTTACTGTAAAAACATACGATTTTCGGCTCTCTTATTTTACTGGAGATGAAACAGAGAAAGAAATTCCACCCAGACATGCCTATGTCTTTTATTGACACTGTCCTAGTGCCGGAATCCAAAACATCCTTCATCCTCATCAGCAGTGCCCTTCAAAAAAAATCTACAGAAAGACGGGCATTTTCAACGGACGAATAACGGGGTTGAAAAATTGCGCGTTAGAAACGAGGTGGATAATTTGAAAGCTCTGTCAATTCCGATCTTATGCCTGTCCCTTTTATTCTTGACATCCTGCGGCACTGTGCCGTCTTCTCCGTCTTCGTCCCCTGCGGTTTCATCCGCCGAACAGCCACGTTCTTTCCCCAGTTTCCAATATGACGGCAGCGATCCAACAGAGGCTCTCATATACAAGACGGAAAAGGAACAAAATCCCGTAAGCAAAGCAGGATGTTTTCTGATTCCTGCTCCTCAGATTATAAAGACGTGCCAGGAAGGGGATTTACTGAAAGTGTTTTTCATCTCTGACGGAGAAACTTTTCTCTGCCAGGATACCAATAGTTTAATCGTCGACAGCAGCTGGTGTTTTCCGGTTGCGGTAACCTATAAAAAAGAAAATGAAAAAAAATTTAAAAAAGTACTTGGCAAAAAACGATTTGAAGAATATGCAGGTAAAGCGGCCCTGATCCTGTGCCCGGTACCTTAGTTTCGGCATCCATAGAATGTACGTCCATACAGACAGCGTCTTCGTTCGGGTATCCGGCTGGGCGTTTCCAGCCGGATACCCCATTAAAATTCATGAAAGGAAATTAAAAAATGCTGCGCAAAATGTTTAATATGAATTTTAAGCTGATGCTCAACCAGCGGGACTTTCTTTTGGCGTTCTTCAGTTCTTTACTTCTTTTTTTAATTCCAGCGATTATAGACATTGCAACGCTCTATGGACAGGATATCGCTGCTTTGGCACCGGCATGGTGCTATTTTGGGGTTGTAAATGGAATCGCAGGTTCCATCCTGTCAGACTTCGTTCAGATGTATAATCTGTTCTTTTTTCCATTTACTGTTTCCATGGCATTTTCAGCTTGTGAATTTGACGAAAAGAATCTCAATGTCGATAAATTCATTATTACACGCTCAGGCCGCGCGGCCCATTATCTATCCCAGGCCCTTGTAACTTTTACGGGCGGTTTTTTAATGGTATTTTTGCCTTCCGTTCTAAGCGAACTTACCTTAATGGCTGCGATTCCCCTTCAATCCAATAAATTGTGCCCTAATTATCCGTTAGACCCTGCCTTATTATTGCAGAACGTAAATTTTTTTCAATATTTTTGCTGCCATTATCCCTATCTTTATTATTTCGTATATGATATTATCGGAAGTGTGATTGGGGGACTCATCGGGCTGCTGTCCTATTCCATATCTTTGTATTTCAAAGTCAACCGATTTCTGGTTATAACAATACCCGGGATAATTTATCTTGCCGCCGGACTGATTTTGGATATTTTTGGTCTGCACGCCATGACTCCGGAAAATCTAATTGTTCCTCCCATAGAAACAGAAGGAATAAAGCCAATCTATTCCGTGATTCTCATAGGCGGTCTGCTGGCAATTGATTTCATATCCGTGCTTGGTAAAATATACATAAAAAAGGATGAAATATGAATGCTGCGTTCTTATTTAAAAATGCGGTTCACAGCAAAGGAAAGCAAAACGGTTCTAATTCTCCTGCTTCTTTATTCTTTATTTGCCTATTTTAACCCAAACATTCTGGTGCTTCCTTTCTGGGGCAGGAACCCCCAATTTTATCTTGCGAATTATGCCGGATTCTTTTTCTGGTTTGCAGCGCTGTTTTTCATTCTCCCTTTGTTTGCGGTTTATTTACAGCCAAATTTTCATTATTTTCAGAATATCAGTATCGTTTACAGATTCAAAAATACAGATGCTTATTGGATGAGACGAGTGGTTGCCTCGTTTATTGAAAGCGCTTTATACGTTTCTTTTTTATATGTTCTCCTGCTAATCCGCGCGGCATTTTTTCATCAATTTTTTCACTATATACAAGATTGGAGCTTTTTTCTTAAAAGCTATTTTTTACAGATAGCAGCGTTTACTTTATTTACCGTTATGTACATTTTCTGGAGCAGTCTCTTCCGCAGGCTAATATTGGGATTCGCGGTTACCTATTTGCTGTTCGCATACGATTACATCGCTGCAAACGTGGGCCTTCCCCCGATCTATCTTCTCTGTTCCATTTCTTTCAGGCCCGAAGATTTGTCATTTTATTGGCCTGTTTTACTCATGACTCTCTCTTACCTTACGATTTTCATCATCTTCGGTTTTCTGATCCTAAAGAAGCAGGATCATTTGCAGAAAGCGGTGTCAAAATGAAACAATACCGGTCCCTTGCCCGCCGCTGTATTTCAATAACCGTCCTTTATGCATTTTTATTCGTGTTCAATGCCAGCCTGTGCAAAAGCGGCCGTCAAAATGCAGGCACTTATTACCTCATGAATTTTGGCGGTCTCTACCTTTCACAGTCCATTAACGTTTTAGGTTTAATTGAATTCTTTGTGCCAAATTTATTCTTTATTTATATGTTTTCTGATCTATGGCGCTCAGAATGTGTCATCAGCTATGTTTATGTTTTTACTCGCTCCGGGAACAAACAGAAATGGCTGTTTCATAAGGCTTTGCAGTTATTTTTCTGCATTGCAATTGTATATTTATGGCTTTTGGTTTTTGCTTTTGCGGTTGGAAAGGCTTTTGCCCTTCCGAATCTAACGGACGTTTCTTTTGCCAAATTAATTTTGCCTCTGTACTTCTTGAATATGCTGACCCTATATGAATTTGCTTTCCTACAGAATAGTTTATCCATGAAAAATGGAAACGCAGTAAGTTTTTTCGTGACCATCATCTTATATATTCTTCCTGCAATAATTATTCTAATCCTAAACAAAAGCATTCAGTACGGCGCTATTCTCTATTTTATTTTGCCAGCCAATCAAATGTACTTATGGCATGCGGATCATATTATGATAAACGGCTCGGAAATATCTTTATCGGGATCAATACAAAACTATTTTTTGTTCCCGTCTATGCTGGCATTAACAGCCTTTATCATCGTCAGCTATCTAGTTTACAGGCGGTTTTTTATCAAAAAAGATATGACCGAACTGATCATGGAATAAGATAAAAGGAGCGAAAACGAATGAAAGCCGTTGAAATCTGCAATATGTCAAAAGTTATAAAAGGGAAAACAATTTTGTCCCATATAAACCTTTCTTTGGAATCAGGGATAGATAACCGACGAAGCCTTCTACACCCCGGTTTCGATATCGGACATTTACAAAGGGAACACCGGGCTGAAAGGAAAAACCATTACGATTGTAGAAACGGTCAAAACCGTTGAAAACGAAAAAATCACTCCAAAGTGCCATCTCTTGCTAAGCGAAAGCTTTTATATCCCTCTGCAAAAGAAGAATGATTATATCCTTTTATTGAAAAAGCTGCCCCTGAATCCGGCCGAAAAAGCCGACGCGTTTTTGGATTCCCAGTATTATCCGGTCGCTCAATCTGCGTTCGGGGTCTACCGAATATCCGACATGAAGCAAACGAAATTAATTGATGTCGAAAAAGAAAACATCCCGTTTCATCAATTATCGAAGTTCGATCTATTTGCAACAAAGCAGAATGAGCTGGACACTTATTACCGGTATAAACAGCAAATATTTGAAAAAATCGGCATATAGAAAAAGGCCGAAGCACATGAAAGCCAATCATCCGGCAAAGCGCCGGATACCCGCTGCCGGATGATTTTATCCTTGAAAAGCTCTAAGAAGCAAATTTTCACGCATCCTGCGCGGGGATTTCCTTCGGGCTGGAAAAACTATCAATCAAAAGTCGGCCGTCCTGCTTTACAAAGGACAAGGTCTGTTTGTAAGTGCCGGCGGGGCCTGTGGAGGCGGCATACTGATAGATGACTGCCGCACGGTTTCCATCCACTGAAATCCGGTAACTTTCCACCCATGGGCTGGACTGGCCGGTCTGCCAGCCACAGGAACAGTATTCGTCATAAACAGCCGACTGGCATTGGCGGCTCATCAGATGATACTGCGCTTTACCGTCCCGTTTTTTAACCGCTTCGGCCCACTTTCCAGCAATATTCTGAACCGAGGCTGAAGTCCCAATTTGGGAAGTTTTCAATCCGCTCCCGGCGTTTCGGCCGGCGGTAAGCACTGTTCCGGTGCCCAAAACCCCTATGACGAGCAGGCAGAGAATGAGAATTCCGGCCTTTTTCTTTTTTGTATCCATAATGGAAAAAATACGTTTCTTAACTCCCGTTCTGCCGCTGTAAAAATTTGTTGAGAATGCCGTCTGCGCTTTAGGCTTTTGTTTAATAACTCCAAGTATGGTTTCACTGTACCGCTGTCTGGCTTCCAGGCCGGTCCCGCCCACTACTTCGGCGTCACACGAAATTTCACACTGTAGGGCAATGGCTTTTGCCATCAGATAAACCACGGGATTGAACCAGTGAACTCCAGCTGCCAGAATGACCATGCTTTTGTACCACAGGTCTTTTCGCTTGAAATGAACCAGCTCATGCCGAAAAATATACGGCAGTTCATCCGGGGAAAAATCCGACCGAGGAAGCAAGATAACAGGATTCAGAAAACCGGTCATCATTGGGCTTGAAACACAGGGGGCTATCAGCAGCTTCACCGGCTTCGTGATATTTATGTCCCCTTTTATACGTTCCAGCGCTCTGAGCATTTGAGGATCATCCGCCGGTTTGCCCCAGCGCCTGACCAGCCTGCGAAAACGGGCATGCCGCAGGCCGTGGTAAATGAAAAAGACGGCGGCGCCCGCAAGCCATAGAACGCCGATTATCTGAACCCACGGAACAGCTGCGGCGCCTTGATTCACTGCACCGGTTCTGTCCGCGGCATCTGCTATCCTGCCGGCATTGACCGGGATAATCCGCTGAACAGCGGTGTAGACTGGACTCATCCGGAATACGGGAACTGTAAAACAGGGCCGAAAAGGAAGAATCAGGCCAGCTACGATTACAAGCCATGCATAGTAAAGCCATTTCGCAGAATATCGCTTCGACAGCAGCGGAGTTAAAGCCATCAGGAGAAGCGCAGGCACCGACATGGAAACCGAGCATTCAAGCAAAGCCGCTAAAAAGTCCCCCATATCAGTGCCTCCGTTTTTTCACCCATTCCATCAGGTCTTTAATGTCCCTGTCACTGAGCCGCTTTCCGTCATACAGGGTATTGACCAGGCTGAGAAATGAGTTTTCATGGTAAAGTTTCATGAAATTTCCCGTTTCGAATTTTAAATACTCCTCCTTGGCCACCAAAGGAAAGTACGCCCTTTCTTTGCCGTTCTTTTCCGTCCTCAGAAAGCCCTTCTTCACCAGCCGGAGCATCAGGGAAATGACGGTCGGTGCTTTCCACCCGCGTTCTTTGCCGAGCTGTTCCATAACCGTGTTCGTGGTAATGGGCGGCTTATTTGCCCAAACCACTTTCATAATCTCGAATTCGGTGTCCGGCAGTTTTTTTAATGGACTCATCCTATGCGCCTCCATTTTAGGCATTTGCCTTTAACTGTATTTTACACTTGTCTAAAATGAAAGTCAATCATATTTTACGTCTCTTGTCTCCGATAAACCAGAAAATGAATCAGGATGGCGGCAAGCTGAAAGGCAAGCCCAACCGCACAGACGCCATACCATCCGAAATTCTGAAAACTCAGCGTTCCCAGGAAAGATCCTGCGGCTCCGCCGATAAAGTACGAGAACATGAATACGGTATTGTTCCGGCTGCGCGCACGGTCGCCAAGCGCCTGCACCCGCGCCATATTGGAAACCTGCCCGCACTGGTTCCCGAGATCCAGGACAACCACACCGACAATCAGCCCCCAGATATGAAAGCCGAAAAAGCTGAAAAACAGATAGGCCAGCGTGGAAAGAATGACACCGATGCCGACCGTGAAACGCGGGCTTTTCTGGTCGGCCGCCTTGCCGATCAGCGGAGCGGCAAGCGCTCCCGCCACACCGGC
This sequence comes from Ruminococcaceae bacterium UBA5406, assembly GCA_002407675.1. Taxonomy (GTDB): domain Bacteria; phylum Bacillota; class Clostridia; order Oscillospirales; family Acutalibacteraceae; genus Thermocaproicibacter. The sequence continues at coordinate 148,260 of DHNW01000027.1, read as the reverse complement.
GAAACCAAACAGACCGGCCTCTCTTGCCCCCATACGGTAATGCGGGGTCTCCAGCAGAAAGACCAAAGACGTCCAGAAAGCGCTGAAAGAACCGAACATAAAGAAGCCGTTCAAAGCCGATTCTCGCAGAGGGCGCTGACTTCTGACAAGACCGGGAATGGATTTGAGCAGGTCTGGATAAGACGTATCCGCGTGGGATTCGCTTGTCGGAAAAATACAGCGGATAACGGCTGCAAGAACCAAAATCAGGCCCGTTGCAATCAGATAGACGGTCCGCCACCCAAAGGCAGACCCCACCAGCCCGCTGAAAGCCCGGGAAAGAAGGATACCGATCAGCAGGCCGCTCATTACGTCGCCGATTGTCTTGCCCTGTTCTTCCGGACGCGACAGCTGGGCCGCGTAGGGAATAACCAGCTGGGGGACAATGGTCGTCAGGCCGATTGCAAACATGGCAATCAGCAATACCGCATAGGACGGAGACAGTCCGGCTATTAGCAGGGATACGGCCACCAGCGCCAGCATCCGCAGAATGACGGAGCGGCGCTCCGTCATATCCCCAAGGGGCACGAAAAGCAGAAGCCCCAGCGCATAGCCGATTTGCGTCAGCATGGCGGCAATCCCCGCCGCATTCTGTGAGACATGAAAGGACACCGCAATCTGCGCTTCCAGCGGCTGTATGTAATACAGGTTTGCCACAGAAACACCGCAGACAACTGCCATCAGAAAAATCAGCGGTTTGGTTAAAATAAAATCCGTACTTTTTTTGTGTTCCAACACAAAAGACTTCTTTCATCTGAATCTATGTAAAGGTACTATACAATAACAGCGAAAAAATCACCCTTCTTTCATGGACTGTTCGAAACGGATCAGAAAATCACTCAGAAATTGTTGCTGAGAGGCACTGGAACCGGCAAGGATGCCTGAAATCAGCGCATGGTATTTTTCATGGGCGGCTTTATGGTTTTTAGCGGCTGTCTGTCCTTCTGCGGTCAGCCGGAGGATTATTTTTTTATTATCGCCGGGGCTTGATTCCTTGACAATCATCCCTTTTCGTTCCAGCCGCTTAGCCGTCTGTGACGCGGCCCCCCGGGTGACGCCCAGCAGCCGTGCCAGCCCGGAGATGTGCAGCTCCGGGTTTTCGGCAATACACTGAAGCATGTGAATTTCGGAGTGGTAAAGTTCCGTGCTGGTGCCGAAGGTTCTGGCCCGGCTGTCATTTTCATAGAATTCGCTCATTACGTTCAAAAACAGTTCGCTGATTTCCATTGCTGTCATCCCTCCCGGAATATTGTATAGTAAGTATACATAATTGTCAAGAGAACCGTTCCGCGCCATTATAAAAAATAAACAAATCTCCGCGCAAACAGCGCAGGGATTTGTTTTTGGTTTTGCCTCTTGTTATTTAGCTGATTTCTGCCTCTGCCAGACTTGGTTGTAGAGCTTTGAAAGTTTGCTCCTTCCCTTCTGGTCACATTCTTTGACATAAGCGTCCCAGTTGTTAAAGGATTCCTTACCCATGATAAATTTCTCTTTTTCCGCGTCCACATAATCCTTCAGCGCGGTGGAAACAAGGTTCTCCTCTTCCTTTTCGTCACTTGTCAGCCTCAGGGAGGGCTGGGGATCCGTCAGCATATTTTTTTGACTTTCTTCATCCAGAACCGCGGAGTCTTCTTTTGTGAAAGTTGCTTTCAGGTAATCATACGGAAAAACAAAGGAAAGATTATTGTTGTTGCACCCGTAGTCGCGGTCGAGATATTTGCTCCCTTTAGGGTTTGTGGGGGAAATGATGTTGCTTGTAAACGCCTTGGTTCCGTCGGAATTTTCCGTATAGGTAACTCCTTTGACACCCCAGGAAAACAGGTTGGCTCCATCTTCGGAATACATCCAGTCAAGCCACCGGATCAGCGTGTTAAAATACTCTTTGTCCTTTACGGAAGCCGGACAGATCATGGAGTGGCCCCACGAACCCGTCACCTTGGTGCCCGCTTTTCCGCTGGGCCCTGCAAGCGCCGGAATGGGAACAACATTAAAGTTTGAATCGGTCTTTTTGCCGTCCTCGTTGTAAGAAACTTCACCGACGAACCAGCCGTCCCACATAATGGTCTGCCCTTTTAGGATGCGCTGGTCATACGTCGTGGTGTCCAGCGTAACGAATTCCTTGTCAAGGATGCCTTCCGCGTAAAGCTTATGGAGGAACTGAAGCATGGCCTTATAATTATCGCTCGTCGGCGCATGAATCCACTTGTCAGATGATTTGTCATACATAAACCCGGTGTTGGCCGAATCCCAGCCCGCAACCGTTCCGAAGCTGCTCCCAACCATGCACAGCAGGTCATCGGTGCCGTAGATATTCTGGATCGGGATGATCTTGGGATATTTGGCCTTTAGAATTTTCATGTCTTTATAGCACTCATCCCACGTTGTCGGTATTGTGAGATTGTTCTTGTCAAAAAGGTCTTTCCGCACAAACCACTGTTCCGTCTGAACCCGCTTTTCATCGACATTCACCGGCAGGGAGTACATTTTTCCGTCTGAAAGCTCGCTGTTTTCAAGCTGAGCGCTTAAGTCACAATTTTTTACCAGTTTCTGAAAATTCGGCATGCTTTTCACGTAATCGCTGAAGCACAGCAGTTTCCCGTTCAGCGCCATCTCCTCCACCGAACCGCTGACGCCGTTGCAGACGATATCCGGTATATCGCCGGAATTGAGCAGAAGCTGGACTTTCGTAGGATAGTCCGCGTCCGGCACAACCGTTACATTCAAGCTGACATTGGTCAGCTCTTTCATCTTCTTGAGCGTTTCCCAGCTCTGTTTAAATGGATAAGTAGAATTATCTGCATACAGCATTGTAAATGTTACCGGTGTATCCGAAACTTTTCCGCTTTTTGAAACGGTCACTGCCGAAGCGGCGCTGGCATCTCCCCCTGCTGGTTTCGACGAACCGGTTCCTCCTCCCCCAGAGCATCCGGCCGCCCCCAGGGCCACAGTTGCAGCCAGGCATGCACTGACACATCTTTTCAGAATTTTTACCTTTTCCATGTTCTGATTCTCCTTTTTTGTGCCTATTAAAACCGGAAGACCGGTTTTTTATGAATGGATCATCCCTTAATGGAACCGAGCATAACGCCTTTGACAAAGTATTTCTGGATAAACGGATAGATGCAGAGGATCGGCACCGTAACCAAAACTACGGTTGCGGCCTGAAGGGTCTGCGGGACTACTGCCGCTTCTGATCCGCTGGTGATGCCCTGCCCGTTGGAAGCCGCAAGCTGCGCCCCCATCAGCAGGTTGCGCAGGTACAGCGTCACCGGGTACAGACTGTTGCTGTTCAGGTAAATCATTGCGTTGAACCAGTCGTTCCAAAAACCAACGGCATAAAAAAGCGTAATGGTGGCAATGACCGGCTTAGACAGCGGCAGCACGATTTTAAACAGCGTTGCTATATAGCTGAGTCCGTCAATTTGAGCCGCTTCTTCAATATCCTGCGGGATCCCCTCAAAAAACGTTTTCATCACAATCATGTTGTAAACGCTGATGGCTCCGGGCACCAAAATGGCCCAAACTGTATTGATGAGGTGCAGCGACCGGACCAGCAGGTAAAAAGGAATCAGCCCTCCGCCGAAATACATGGTGAAAACCATGAACATCAGCAGGGGTCCCCGGCCGGGGAGCTGCTTTTTGGAAAGCGGGTAGGCACAGGCCACCGTCATGGCCATGGAGATCAGCGTTCCTCCGACCGTATAGATCAGGGTGTTGCGGTACCCTACCCAGAACTGCGCATCGTTCATAATATTCCGGTACGCTGTAACCGTAAAATCAATGGGGTAAAACAGGACGTCCCCCCGCAAGACCGCCGAATTGCCGCTGAAAGAGACCGCCAGCATATAGATGAACGGGAATAAAGTAATGACAATGACAAAGATCATGAAAAGTATATTAAAAGCCGTAAAAACCTTGTATCCATTCGTCGCGTGTTTCATATTTTCCCCTCCTGTTCACCAAAGGCTTGTGTCAAGGACATTTTTCGAGAATTTGTTGACGCCCCAGATCAGTACAAGGCTGATGACCGACTGGAACAGCCCGACCGCCGTCGTATAGCTGTAGTTGCTCTGCACAATGCCCAGCCGGTAGGTGTACGTCTGCAGGACATCCGCCACATCATAGATGCTCGGGCTGTACAGGAGAAGAATTTTCTCAAATCCAAGAGACAGGATGTACCCCGCCGACATAATCAGCGTAATGGCAATCGTCGGCATAATACCCGGCAGCGTGACATGGATCGTCTGTTTCCAGCGCCCCGCACCGTCAATTTCCGCCGCTTCGTACAGATCCGGATTCACGCTGGTCAGCGCGGCAATATAGATAATCGCATTCCAGCCCATAAACTGCCAGATATCCGACGCTATGTAAATCGGGCGGAACCACGCGGCCTCCGTTAAAAAATAAATGGAATGCCCGCCGTTGGCCTCTATAATTTTATTGACGATTCCGGACGACGGGGAAAGCAGAATCTGAATCATCCCCACGACGACCACGCTGGAAAAGAATTTTGGAAGATACGACACGGTCTGCACAAACCTTTTGAAAAAGCTGCTGCCGATTTCGTTGAGCATCAAAGCAAAAATAATCGGAATCGGAAAACCGATCAAAAAATTGAGGATGCTCAGGACAAACGTATTTTTAAAGACATTCCAGAATTCCGGGTCGTTTAAAAACATTTGAAAGTATTTAAAGCCAACCCATTTTTCCCCGAAGATTGAACCGCCCATCCGGTATTTCCGGAATGCCAGAACCACTCCGGCCATCGGCACATACTTAAAGAGAACAAAGTAGATCACCGGAAGTGCCAGCAGCAGATACAGCTGGTAATATTTTTTTAAGGACTTTCGTATTTTCCCCGCCAAGGAGCATCACCCTGCCTGTTTATAATTTGATATTTAATGTAAAGGATCCCTCCCTGTTTGTAAACGGTTAAAAGGAGAACGCGGTTATAAAAATCGTCTCCAATCTCGTTCCGTTTTTTCCGGGCGTTACCTTTTTCGCCTGTGGTGAACGCAAAAATAAACCGCCCCGGCCTTTTCCCTGCTGCCTGCGGGGAAATCCGGGGCGTCAAGCGAATTTTGTTACTTGGTTATAAAATATCACTTAAAAAGAATTTGATATTGTGCTAGAATAAATAATATAAAATTAGTGAAGTTGAATAAATAAATGAATGGGGGCTTTTCCTGTTGAAAAAAGTTTTTCGCAAACTTCCCACACTATTACATAAACCGGGGAAACACCTGTACCAGAAAATATTCGTGTGCTTCCTGCTGCCGGTTGCTTTCCTTCTGCTTGCCTTTTTCTTTAACAGTGAATATTTCTTCCATTACCTTGGGAACCGGACCAAAGACAGCTACCGGCAGTCCCTGCGCGGTATCTCCAGCTACGTCAACAGCCAAATGAAGGAAATTGTGGAAACGTCCATTCTGCTCTCCAATTCCCAGGATTTAAAACAGGTTTTCTACTCCAGCGAGATCATCGGTCCGAAAAACCGGTACCAGCTGTCCAATTCCATTCAGGCACTGATCACGTTTAAATCCACCAAAGACCTGATTGACTCTTCTTTTATTATCCAAAAATCGAATGCCTGCGTCATCAGCACACAGGGCCTTTTCTCCTACCAGGATTTTTTCGGAACCTACTTCAGCTACCAGAAATACAAAGAAACTTTCTGGCTGACGTCAAAACCGGGCGGGCTGAATTACCGGATCCTCGCCACAACGCCGGTAAAAGACAAATTCAGCAACACAAACAAGTCGATTATCCCCATTCTGGAATACGGAATTGGGCTGAACCGATCCAGCAATCTCCTCGTCATCAATGTCGACGAAAAGAAGATTGCTGAAGTCCTCAAGGCCGGCAAGGTGACGCCCAACAGTGAACTGTATATTTTTGATGCCGATAACCGGCTGATTTCTTCTACCAAAAGCCGGCCCGTAGAATCCCTGCAGGATCTCTCTCCCGAAATAAGTCATCCGGCCAACGGGGCAGATACTTCCGGCGTAACCATCGGCGGTGAAAAATACCTGACGGTTTATTACGCCCCGAAATTGGATTTTCTGGATGGGTTCAAATTTGTCGCTCTGGTGCCCTACCGGGACATTGAAAATGACACGTTTCCCCTGCGCACAGCTTCGCAGGTATTTATGGCATTCTGCCTGGCAGCCGGATTGATCTATTCGTACTTCACTTCCAAAAAGCTCTACAGCCCTATCGGGAAGCTGATGCTGCTCTTTAATAAAAAGCGCGCTTCCCCCGGCTGCGATGAATTTGAATATTTAAACCGGCAGATTACAAGCACTCTGAACAGCAACCAGGTTTTAAGCAAACAGCTGGCCGAAACCATCCCCTACGCCTGCGAACAGTATCTTATTCGTGTGGCCAGGGGAGATATCAGCGCAGAAAGCGGAGAGGACAGCCCTCTGTCCAAATTCAACATCTCCTTTAAATACAGCTGCTTTACGGCGGTCCTTATCTGGATCGACTGTCAGGATGTCTTTTTTGAAACCTTCACCAACAACCAGATTGCGGAAATCGTTAAAACGATCCCGGCTGTCTTTATCAATCTTCTGGACTCCGGCTGCCAGTGCTACTTGCTTCCGCTGGAAAAATACAAGTCCTGCGTCTTAATTAATTCTCCGGACGGGTCCGCCGCCGCTCCCATCTTAAAAGCGCTGAACCAGCTGGTAAACCTGCTTGCTGTAGACAAAAAGTACCTCAGTGTCTACGCGGCAGTGGGAAATCCTGTAAGCGGATTTGGCAATGCACACCAGAGTTTCCGGGAAGCCGAACGAATGTGCTCTCTGTTTTCGCCTTTTAATTCAGAAAGAGTGATCCTGTACCGGCCCTTCAAGGATTCAATTCACTACGTCTACTCTATTGACGACGAAAATAAATTATTCAATTACCTGATGACCGGAAACAAAGACGAAGTCCGGCGGCTCATCTCGTCCATTCTGGCACAAAACAGCATTGGCAGTCTGGATGAATCCTGTCTGAAGGAACTGTATCTCCAGATCTACAACACCTGCGTGAGAGCCCTCAGCAGCAAGGGCGTCAAAGCGGAAGATTTGATGGGAGAAAGCTCTGTGGATCTTATCCGGGACTTCCGCCGGCTGTCGGCGAATGATCTCGCCGCTTATCTGGATCGTCTGATCCGGCGTATTCTTCCGCTCATGCAGAAAGGGATTTCCAGGCCGGCACTGTCTGAAATCAAGAAATATATTGACAGCCATTACAGCGAAGATATCTACCTTGAAATGCTGGCACAGAAATACCATATTTCCGTCAAATATATGTCGAAGCTGCTGAAGGATGCCTTGAACGAACCTTTTAAAAAATACCTGACCGATCTGCGGATCGCCAAATCCAAGGAACTGCTGAAAGACCGGAAACAGAGTATCAGCGAGATTGCCGGCTGCGTAGGGTTCAACAGCCGCAATACCTTTATCCGCGCGTTTAAAATGCGCGAAGGGATCACCCCTTCGGAATACCGCAGCCTTTCTGCCAAAGGTGAAAAAGGAGGCATCGCCCGGCAGTAAAACCGGACTAATGCCTCCCTGCGCGCAGATCCGGCTCTTATGATTCACCCATTAATCCGGACTTTTCTCTTTGATTCTGTGTAGCGTATAAAGAATTATTATTTTTATATCGACATCAAGGAATAAAAATGATATTCTTATAAAGGAAACATTTAACAGAGAATCTTTTTACAATCTACTTGTGTTTACACCATCCCATAACTATAAATTAATGAAGACTGAATATTTGAAAGAATTTTTATAAATGCAGATTACATTTGGCCCTTCATGTTTTATGAGCGAAAAAACATATATGGCTGATTTTAAACCGGGCAAAACAGATACTTACAATTTTACTCCGGAGCAGGTTTTTTCAAAGTACAATGTTTAAAGTATGTCTTATGATCAGTATCATGACATGCTGCATGAGTTGCTTCATAACCAAAATCCGCATTCGTCTTATCTTGGTTTTAGATTAGCCATCGGTGATAATGAAAAGGAAACAGAAGCGCACATGAATGGAATTGAACTTCAGAAAAGCAGACAAAACAGTGTGATCGGCAATGTGGAGGAGAAGTTGAAAACGGAAATTGCCCGCGGCTCGAAAAATACGGGTTATTATTTAAAACTATATCAAGCTAAACCAATCCAGCAAGACGCAAAAGCAGGGGCTTCCGATAAAAATCGGAAGCCCCTTGGCTTTGTACTAGCCATATTAAAATGCCAGGTAAATGCCTCTGCGTGTACAGGTTCTTCAGCGGGAAAGCCAGACGCGCATCTCTCCCGGATCGCGGTTCCCCCACGCATAATACGGCACCGCGAAAATTTTTTGCGGGATTTCCCAGGGCGGCTCGTCGGTATACAGCGCATCCCCGCCCGAAAAGCGGGCTCCGTCCGCCTGGATCGGCACAATCCCGCCGAGAAGGTCCGGCTGGAACGGCAGGGCTTTCAGGGCGGCGCCATCCGGGAGCCTCAGCCGGTGGAGGTGATCCCCGTTGTCGCACTGTTCCGCGCAGTACACCAGCGGCCCCCGCATCAACGCCACTCTTCCGATATCTTCCCGGACCATTGGGTTGGCATAGACGCGCCGCACCGCCATAGGAAGAGAAAGCCGAACGGTGTCTCCCGAATTCCAGTCCCGGTTCAAATAAGCGTAACCGTTTTTTACCGCAAACGGAAGGGATACTTCGGTTCCGTTCACTGAAAGACGGGCGTTCCGGCACCACCCGGGAATCCGGACGGCCAGTGTAAAATTCATTCCGGGATGCTGCGTGCGGACACGGTAGGAAATTTCCCCATCCCATGGGTAATTCCCGGCAAGGGCAATCTCCACTGCTCCTCCCAGGTCGAATTCGGCACTTCCGCCAAGATAAAGGTGGCTGTAAACCGTGCGGGACTTTTCAGAGCAGGACCATGCATAGCGGCCGATGGATGTAAGAAACCGCGTCAGGTTGGGGGGACAGCAGGCACAGGCATACCACTGGGGGCGGCGTTTGCACACATGTTTAAAATCTTCCAGTTCGCCTGAAACCCCGTTGACCACTTCCAGCGGATTGACATAAAAGAACCGTTTTCCGTCCAATTGCATTCCGCTCAGGACACCATTGTAGAGCGCGCGTTCCATCACATCCGTGTAGCGGCCGTCGGCCTCAATTTCCAGAAGACGGCGCGTAAAAAAACACAGGGCAATGGATGCGCATGTTTCGGCATAAACCGTATCATTGGGCAGATCGTAGTCGATAGTGAACGCTTCCCCGTGGCAGGTGCTTCCCACACCTCCCGTCAGATACATGCGCTTCTTCGCAATGTTCTCCCAGACCGCCCGGCATGCCCGGTACAGGTCTTCATCGTGAGTTTCGGCGGCGAGATCCGCCGCGGCTGTAAAGAGGTACAGGCAGCGCACACTGTGCCCTTCCGCCGTACTCTGCTGCCGGACCGGCAGGTGGTCCTGCATGTAGGCCGGCCAGGGAGCCGCCGGTTTGCCTCCGTATTGGCACCAGGTGCGGGAATCCGCCTCCTGCTGAAAATAATCGGGCTTTGTGCCCCGCTCATCGATAAAATACTTAGCCAAACTGCGGTAACGGATTTCCCCGGTAGCCCTGTAAAGACGCATCAGAGCGAGCTCGATTTCCGGATGTCCGGGGATTCCGCGTGTTTTTCCCGGACCGAAGCGCCGGTCGATTCCGTCTGCAATCCGGCAGGAGATGTCCAGGAGCTTACGCTTGCCCGTAGCCTGCCAGTAGCTTACGCCTGCCTCAATCATGTGACCCTGGCAGTAAAGCTCATGCGATTCCTGCAGATTCTGCCAGCGGCGCTCCGGATGTTCCAGAATAAAGTAGGTATCCAGGTATCCGTCGTCAAGCTGGGCTTTCCCGATCGTATCAATCATGCGGTCCACTCTGGCTTCCAGCGCCGGATCGGGGCGGATCGTCAGCGAATAGGAAGCCGCTTCAATCCATTTGCCCACGTCGCTGTCCTGAAAAACAGCCCCGTAAAATTTTCCTTTGGATTCTCCTGCTGCAATCCGAAAATTCTCAAACGCATGGCTTTTTTCAATGCCGGGAATCCGGTCGTCCAAGACCTGTTCCTGATACGGAATTGTAACCTGAATCACAGTATTTTGAACAGGGGTGAAAAATTTATCCCGTACCGCAACCTTTTTCAGTGGAACAGAGACCGAATTCTTTTGTATCATAATTGCTCCTCCTATGTTTTATCCGGCTGCACAGCTGTTGTCTCCTCGGCAGCCTTTCAGTCTGACGGGTTGGTGTGGGGTTCTAAATTATGAAGAAAGCATTCTCCGGAATGCAGCATCCCCAAAGCCCTATTTCAGATATTTGTCGGTTACTTTTTTGGCTGCTGACGTATCGTCGGCCACCACCAGGACAACATAGTTCCCATCCTGTACCAGCAGCGGTGTTTCGAGCTTTTTCATCTCTTTCGGCTGATATCCCTCATAAGCCGTTTTTTGGTCGTCTATCCGCGTATCCGCGGCTTTTTTTATCCGATCCGCCGCATCCTTGCCCTTGGCTTCAAAGACTGCAACTTCCTCTGCCGTTGCGCTTGTGCTCTCATACACTTTTGCCTCTGCGACGTCCTCACTTTTCAGGCCGTAGATTTTTACGGCTGTCTTCTGGTCAATGGCAGACATTTGGTCGACGAATTTTTCATTCTCCACAATTTCATCCGCAATAGTCCCGGCGTCTGCCGTAACCTTGCCGCTCTGTTTCGCGCAGCCTGCTGAAAACAGCAAAAGCATCACGGCAGCCAAACATGCAACCCGCATTTTCATTTTGAATGTATTCCCCTTTTTTGAATTCGTTTATGAATTTGTGTGTGTTCTCAAGTATTTGCACCATTTCCCGCAGTATTCCCAGTTTAAATGCACACCGTCCACCGTTGCTTCTGCGGGCAGCGCGCCCGTGGAATCTGCAACGGCTTCATTCACTGCTAAGTAGGTTGCCTTTTTTTCTTTGGCAAGTTTTTGAATTGCCTTGTTATAAGACGCTATTTTGGAATTGGTATATACTTGGCTGGAATCCGACTTCTTCGCTGTGACCGGAAGGATCGCCTGCAAATAGATTTTTACTCCGGGCTGGTATTCCCGGATGTCATCCACAATCTTTCCGTAATCGTCCACAAAGATATGGAACGTACTCCAGCCCAGTTCGTTTACGCCGAACATCAAGTAAACTTTTTTGAATTTTTTCTTCTGGAGCGCCTGCATGACTGTCATTTTCTTTCCGTTCTCCCGAATGGTCCGTTCCGTATAGACGGTATTGACCATCAGACCCTTTGAAGCAAAATAGGAAGCGTCGCCCAGCCCGTCGTAATCCCGCAGGCCCTCTGTGCGGCTGTTGCCGACAAACGCAGCGTCATCAAACCAGCTTTCCGGTTTTTCATTTTCTGTTTCCGGTTCTTTGCCGGACTCTGCGGCGGACTGCACGGAGGAAACCGTGGAAGAAGACACCGCCGGTTTTGCTGAGGATTTCTCAGAAGAAATTGTCGGGCGGGAACTGTTCGGAGAAGACGGGGAAAAAGCCCCACCGGAAGAATCCGCGTGGCTGGCCGGGGGAACCGAAACAGAGCCGCCGGATCCAAAACTGCCGAAAAACAGATTCATGGCGACAACAGTCCCCAGCGCCAAACAAACACACACGGCGGCTTTTCCAAACAGCCAATCTCTCCTCCGTCTTTTTCTGTAATTCACCAAATAAGCACCTCAAAGCTGAAAATTAAAATGATAAAAACAGGATTGCCGCCTGCCTCTCCTACTTATTATACTATGAAAAGTCTTTACGGGAAAGTGGAAAATAAGGGTATGACAAAACTGTCATACCTTGTTACAAAACTGTATTTTCCGGAAAAAGACTTGTTAATTCAGAGCTTTCTGCACTGCAACTGCGCAGGCAACTGTAGCCCCAACCATCGGATTGTTGCCCATGCCGATCAGGCCCATCATCTCCACGTGCGCCGGAACGGAGGAGGATCCCGCGAACTGCGCGTCACTGTGCATGCGCCCCATGGAATCCGTCAGGCCGTAAGAAGCGGGGCCTGCGCCCATGTTGTCCGGGTGAAGGGTGCGGCCTGTGCCGCCGCCGCTTGCCACGGAGAAATATTTCTTGCCGTTTTCAATGGTCCATTTTTTGTAGGTGCCGGCCACCAGATGCTGGAACCGGACCGGGTTGGTGGAATTGCCCGTAATGGAAACATCCACGCCCTCATGCTGCATAATGGCCACACCCTCGCGCACATCGTCGGCGCCGTAGCATTTTACTGCAGCGCGTTCGCCTTCTGAGAACGCACGGGTTTCCACAATGCTGAGTTTGTCTGCAAAATAATCGAACTTCGTTTTTACATACGTAAAGCCGTTGATCCGTGAAATAATGTAAGCCGCATCCTTTCCCAGGCCGTTTAAAATGACCCGCAGCGGCTCTTTGCGCGCCGAGTTAGCAGAGCGTGCGATTCCAATGGCCCCTTCAGCGGCAGCAAAAGATTCGTGCCCGGCGAGGAAGCAGAAGCACTTTGTATCTTCGCTTAAAAGCCTTGCCCCAAGGTTGCCGTGGCCCAAACCGACTTTGCGCTGCTCTGCAACGGAGCCGGGAACCGTGAACGCTTCCAGCCCTACGCCGATTTTTTCAGCCGCTTCTACGGCGGTTTTCACGCCGGTTTTCAGGCCGATGGCGCAGCCGAGTGTGTAAGCCCAGACCGCATTGTCGAACGCAATGGGCTGAACGCCCTTCACGATCTTTTCGACATCTACCCCTTTGGAAAGGCAGAGGCTGCGGGCGTCTTCCAGGCTGCCAAGGCCGTACTCGGCAAGGCACTTCTCGATTTTGGCCATTCTTCTTTCTTTACCTTCAAACGTGACATCGTTAGCCATTTTGCATGTCCTCCTTGATAGCCTTATTCTTCCCGCGGATCAATGTATTTCGCCGCGTTGTCAAACCGTCCATATTGGCCAATATTCTTTTTGTACGCTTCGTCCGGGCTCATACCGTGGCGGATATCTTCCATCATCTTCCCCAGCTTGACGAACTGGTAGCCGATTACTTCGCTGTTTTCGTCCAGCGCAAGTTTCAGCACGTAGCCTTCGGTCATTTCAAGGTAGCGCACACCCTTGGCATTTGTACTGTACATGGTGCCGATCTGTGAACGCAGTCCCTTGCCCAGGTCTTCCAGCCCCGCACCGATGGGCAGGCCGCCCTCTGAAAATGCAGTCTGGCTGCGACCGTAAACGATCTGCTTAAACAGCTCCCTCATAGCAACGTTGATCGCGTCGCAAACAAGGTCGGTATTCAGGCATTCAAGGATCGTCTTGCCTGGCAGGATCTCCGCGGCCATTGCTGCCGAATGCGTCATGCCGGAGCAGCCGAGGGTCTCCACCAGTGCTTCCTGCACCACGCCTTCTTTGATGTTCAAGGTTAATTTGCAGGCCCCTTGCTGGGGGGCGCACCAGCCTACCCCGTGGGTCAGGCCGGAAATATCCTTTATATCATAGGCTTTTACCCATTTGCCTTCTTCCGGAATTGGCGCCGGACCGTGTTTCGGGCCTTTTGCCACAACACACATTTTTTCCACATCTGCGGAATAATTCATATTGGTACTCCTTTCGGTTTCTGATTTCCCTATTTTACAGCGCACTTTGCTCATTATAGCGGATTTGGGACTGAGGATCAATACGGATAATTAATATTTTAACAATTTTGGTCCGGATTCGCCGAATGGAAAAAATTAAGTCAGATTAAACTTGCAGTTGGCGTGCCGTTCTGTACCGAAGGCCGTCACACGGTTCTCTTTTTTCCTTTGGCGGACGCGTAATTTTGACGGACGCGTTATAATAAAGAGCAGGTTTCTACCAATAATAAATTCAACAGAGAGGATGTTCATTTTTATGGATTTTATGGGAAAAATAGTTCAGCGTGCTAAATCAGATAAAAAGACTATTGTTCTGCCGGAAGGAAACGACAAGCGAGTCCTGACCGCCGCCGCAGAAATTTTAAAGCAAGGAATCGCCAACGTAATCCTGCTTGGAAACGAAGCGGAAATCAAGTCCCTTGCGGGCAGCCTTGACCTTTCCGGGGCAAAGATTGTTGATCCCGAGAACACTCCGCTGCACGACGGTTACGCAAAGACCTTTTATGAACTTCGCAAGGCCAAGGGCATCACGCCTGAGAAGGCCGACGAAATGATGAAAGATCCGACCTATTTCGGCGTCATGATGGTCAAAAAGGAAGACGCCGACGGCATGGTTTCCGGCGCGTGCCACTCTACGGCTAACACGCTGCGCCCAGCCCTCCAGATCGTCCGCACCGCGCCCGACTGCAAGCTGGTATCCGGGTTCTTCCTCGTTTCTGTCCCGGACTGCGAATATGGCGAACACGGTATGTTCCTGTTCTCAGACTGCGCTTTGAACATCAACCCCAGCCCGGACGAACTTTCTGAAATTGCCATTGCTTCAGCCAAATCCTTCAAGACCATTATTGGGGCAGAACCGAAAGTTGCCATGCTTTCATTCTCCACTCACGGCAGCGGCAAGGACGCGCTGGTTGACAAAGTCGCAGAAGCAACAAAGATTGCCCGGCAGAAAGCACCGGATCTTCAGCTGGACGGCGAGCTTCAGGCAGACGCCGCGCTGGTTCCGTCCGTCGGAGAGTTTAAGGCACCGGGCAGCAAGGTTGCGGGCCACGCCAACGTGCTGATTTTCCCCGACCTCAACGTCGGCAACATCTGCTATAAACTGGTGGAACGTCTTGCCAAGGCTTCCACGTATGGGGTTATCCTGCAGGGTATTGCAAAGCCGATTAATGATATGTCGCGCGGATGCAGTGCGAAGGATATTGTTGGTGTTGTTGCCATCACCGCTGTTGAGGCTCAGACCAACAGCGTACACTGACGGCAGGATATTCTATTTCGAAAGACCGCATCAGCGCGCCCGGTTTTCGGACGCGCTTTTTTTATTCCATATTTTCCTGCGGAAATACTTTCCAAACGTCGAAAATTCGTGTAGAATAGAAGAAAATATGGAAATCAGGTGTATTCAGAATGAAATATCGCAGACATGGTGTTCGAATTGCCGCCCTGCTGGCTCTGTTTCTGCTGGCCGCTTTTCCGGCCGGTTCTGCCGGATACCGCACGCAGGCTGCGGCAGCCGTTCCCGCGCAGACATTCCGCGCTACGCGGCCTTACCCGCATTTGGAGACCTTCAAAGTATTCCTCAGTCCTTCCGCGCAGCCATGGAACCCTTACTGCGACGGTTCGGGAAGCGAGGAATATCATATGCGGCAAATAGCAAGCGCCATGCCAAAGTACCTGAAAACATACGGCATTCAGGCGGTTGTGGGTGCGGCGCATACCGGCGCGCGCTCCCACCAGAAAGCAGAAATGATCCAGCGTGCGGCTCAGGCGAAAGCGGATCACTGCAACCTTTACCTTGCCATCCACTCCAACGCGAAGGGCAATACCCCCAAAACAAACGGGACAATCGCCTTTTACCCGTCCAAAAGTGTCCCAAGCCTTCGGTTCGCTAAAATATTGCAGAAATATTTTATGTATCCCAACAAAGACGATATTGAACTTGCAACGAAGGACGCGCTTTGGGAAATGTATATGCCCTCCATGCCGCATTGCCTGATTGAGATTGCCTACCATGACAATCCGCAGGATGTAACATGGATTGAATCCAACACGGAGGCAATTGCAGAAAATCTTGCTTCCTGCATCGCCGTCTATGATTTCGTGCCCGTGTCGGTTGTTATGGATCGCTCCGAAATGGATCTTCGAGTTGGCAAGACCCAGGATCTTACCGCGTCGGTCTCCCTGATTAACCATGAAGTTAAAAACAACCTGACTTCGTGGACTTCCTCCAATCCGCGCGCAGCGCAGGTTAAGAATGGAACGGTATACGGCGTATCACGCGGGACATCTGTTATTACGGCAAAATCGAGCAACGGTTTAACGGCGTCATGCACCGTAACTGTCGCCTAGAAACGTTTTCAAAAAAGCGTACCAAACTGATTATTCACGACTTTCTTCAGAAGGCAAAAGAATTGCAGCCCGGCGGAAATCCGCCTGGCTGCAATTCTTTTATAAAATCAGTTCAGAAGTGTTGCTTTCAGAATATGATCGTAACCACCGAAGTTATTTTTTCCCTTTGCCCTTTTCAGAGCAACCGTTTTGGTGCAGGTGCTGCCATCCTTGAAAGTGGCTGTGATCTTTAGCTGCGTTTTTCCGATCTGTTCGTCGAAATAGTCCGCCACACGGCCAATCATTTTTTTGCTTTTTTCCTTGTCTTTCTTGACATTCTGAATGTCGCTTTCCGTGCAGTTCTTCATGTCATCCGGCAGGCCGGTCCATCTCATGGTCAGATATCCGCTGTAGTCTTTGTCTGCGTTTACGGTATATTTGCTCCCTGCGGGTTTATATGCGTACCACTGGCCGTCCTATTCACTGTCGGTATACGGATCACTGCCGACATAATCGTCGCTAAAGGGGACACACTGCATGTAGCTGTCATAACCGTTTTTATCAGAGAGGTCCGGATCCTGGTACTGTTTGTGCGTAATCGGGACAGGCTGTTCAAAAATTCCATGGTCGGTTTCATATGTGACGTTTGTAATTCCACTGCCGACACATTTCAGAGTGAAATTTTCAAAGCATATGTTTCCGAAAGTTCTTCCTCCGTGCATGGTGGATGTTTTTTCATCCTTTCATTCCCCCCTTTCACTAATAACACGATCCTCGGCGGGAAAAGGTTACATATTATATTTATTTCTGCTTCTTTCAGGATCTTTCGCTTCACCAAGTACAAATACAGCATAATATGGTAATAAACACACGATCGTAATTTGAAAGAAGGGGTTTCTATGCCCACAGTAACACTGGAGATTCCGGATACGGCTTTTGTGTCATCAGCCCAGCCGACCGGAAATTTCTCGCTATATCCTACCATGTATGTGGGAACCGACGCATCTTACGCAACCTGTATCGGCCTGCTTCAGATTGCTTTGCCTACACTTCCCGTCAGTCAGGTCGACAGCGCCGTGCTACAGCTTTCCGTCATTGTGAAAAGCGGCGCAAGTCCCAGCCCGGTTGCCGTCAACCGTGTCACCGAACCGTTCGACCCATCCACGGTTACCTACGACACGCGCCCGAGTTACACCGCCACGGGTTCGCAGGTCAACGTAACAACAGGTGATCTCTATTCAGCCGTGCAGATTGACGTGACAGGGCTGGTCAACAACTGGCTGAACGGAACCTACCCGAACAATGGAATTGCCCTTACCAACTCCGACGGCACCACAGCCGTACAGTTTGCCACAAATGTGATTGTATACGAACCGTATTTCCCAAAGCTGGTTTTAACGTACTCGAGTTCACCGAGTGAAAGCACGGCGATTTGTTTCAGCTATGCCCAACTGGCTCACGTTATCCAGCAGCTCATCACCCTGTACCCCACCAGCATCATAAAAGCTTACACAACGGGGTTCAATGCGGCTGGAATTCAGGGAACACCGGTTGAACTGTTCTCTTCGCCGCAGGCGACGTACGGCACGCTTTTTGTCCTGGAAGACAGTGGCGAATATGGAGCAGTTCCCCTGAACACCATCACCGCAATTGAACTGCCAAGCGGCACAGTGTACGACCCGTCTATTTCTTTCCTGCCGGAACCGACCTTCCCCGCCGGATGCGACAAGAACCTGATCACGGCCTATCAGGCTTATCTGCCTGTTTCCACAAGCGTTACGATCTATTCGGGAGCCCTGATCTCAGCAACCGGCATTGTCTATAAAAATGAAGCTGGACTTGTGGTTCTGGCGACCGACGAAACGGGTTTGGATCCAATCTTTATCCCGGTTGTCAATATCACTGCGGTTGTTACGGGCAAACCGAGTTCCGATTCCAAAGAGGCAGATTCTTCCTCCCTTATCATCAAAGGG
Source organism: Ruminococcaceae bacterium UBA5406 (assembly GCA_002407675.1). Lineage (GTDB taxonomy): Bacteria > Bacillota > Clostridia > Oscillospirales > Acutalibacteraceae > Thermocaproicibacter. The sequence goes on along the minus strand of DHNW01000027.1, from coordinate 130,259 downwards.
AAAATTTAAATTTTCAAAAGAAACACCAAAGGGCCGGCCGTAAAATGCGGCCGGCCCTGTTCCGTCTGTGTTTTGGATTAATACGCTTTTCCGCAGCAGGTGCATACGCCGGAAAGATGCTCCTGCCGGATCAGAGATCCGTCCCCCGTATCGTCGCCCCGCCGACAACCGTATCTCCGTCGTAAAAAACCACGGCCTGCCCCGGCGATATGGCACATTGCGGTTCGTCAAACACTACACGCACCGTACCGCCGTCCATCTGGGTAACCGTGGCCGGCTGCTCTCTCTGCCCATAGCGGATCCGCACGGAAAGCCGGGCCGGCCGGTCAAGGCGCCCGCAAGAAATCAAGTTCAGGCGGTCAGCGGCCAGGGAACGGGAAAACAGGTCCTCTTTTCCGCCCAGGGTAACGGTGTTGCGGCGGGCGCATTTGGCGCACACATACAGCGGTTTCCCTTCTGAAAGGCCAAGGCCCTTCCGCTGCCCGACGGTATAGCGGACGATCCCTTTGTGCCTGCCGAGGACGCGGCCGTCCCGGCTGACGAAATCGCCGCAGGCATACTTCTGCCCCGTGTAACGCTCCAAAAACCCGGCGTAGTCGCCGTCCGGAACAAAACAAATGTCCTCGCTGTCCCGCTTTTGTGCGTTCCGGAAACCATGCTCCTCCGCAATCCGGCGCACCTGTGCCTTTCGGAGGTTTCCCAGCGGGAATACCGTGTGCGCCAGTTGATCCTGAGTCATGGCATACAGCACATAGCTCTGATCCTTCGCTTCATCCAGCGCCTTTTTCAGCAGGAACCGGCCGCTTTTTGGATCTTTCTCAATGCGGGCGTAATGCCCCGTGGCCACGCAGCCGTATCCCAGCTCTTCCGCCCGGTGCAGAAACCGGCCGAACTTCAGATACCGGTTGCAGTCCAGGCAGGGGTTGGGCGTTTCCCCGTTTTCGTATCCTATGACAAAACGTCGGATGACCTCCCGCTCAAATTCGTCCGTGAAATTAAAGACGTGATACGGGATCCCCAGCTGGAAAGCCACACTGCGGGCGTCTTCCACATCATCCAGACTGCAGCAGGTCTTCCTGCGTTTTTCCGCCGCCCTGTCTTCTCCCCGGTACAGATACATGGTAACGCCCATGCAGTCATACCCGCTCTCTTTCATCAGGCAGGCGGCCACGCTGGAATCCACGCCGCCGCTCATGGCAATCATCGCCCGCCTCATAGGGCCTTTTTTCCGGCATATCGGCGCAGCCGCGTTACCGCTGAAGCAGTCGCCCGGATCACCGTGTCAATCTCTTCCTCCGTGTTTCCCGCATCCAGCGAAAAACGCAGTTCCCCCCGCGCCAGCGCCTTCGGCAATCCCAGTGCAAGCAGCACATGGCTTGGCTCCAGCGCCCCGGCCGCGCACGCAGAGCCGGAGGAAGCGCAGATCCCCTCTTCGTCCAGCAGCAGGAGGAGCGGCTCCGCCTCCACGCCCCGGAAACAAAAATTCACGATCCCGGGGAGCCGGTGATCCCGATCCCCGACCGGGACAGCACCCGGTATGGACTCAAGGCCATCTGTGAGACGGTCCCTTAGAGCGGCGGTATGGGAGGCATCCGCTTCCATTTTTCCGCACGCTTCCCGCAGTGCCGCCGCCATCCCCGCAATGGCCGGGACATTTTGGGTCCCCGCGCGCAGGCCTCGTTCCTGCCCGCCGCCGCGGATCAGCGGGACCAGCGGGACGTTCTCCCCCGCATACAGCACACCCGCCCCTTTCGGCCCATGAAATTTATGGGCCGAAAGGGACAGCAGGTCGACCTTCATCCCGCGGATATTCAAAGGGATATGGCCGGCAGCCTGCACGGCATCCGTGTGAAACAAAACGTGCCTTTCACGGCAAATCCGCCCGATTTCCGCAATAGGCTGGACGGTTCCAATCTCGTTGTTGGCAGCCATCACGCTCACAAGGCAGGTACCGTCTCGGATGGAGGACGCCACGCGCCCTGGATCCACTATTCCTCCGCGGGAAACCGGGATCATCTCTGTTTCAAACCCGCGGTTCCGCAGAGCCTCCAGCGTGCGCAGCACGGCGGGATGCTCGAACGCGGAAGCGATGAGATGGCGCCGCCCATGTTCCGCACCCCATGCGGCCGCCGAAATCAGAGCCTGGTTGTCGGATTCGCTGCCGCCGGAAGTAAAATAAATTCCCTTCGGCGAACACCCCAGCAGCCCGGCAAGGGTTTCGCGTGCCCGTTTCAGAGCCTGCGCGGCCTTCATTCCCGCCGTATGGGCGCTGGAGGGGTTCCCGAAAAGCCCGTCCAGGTACGGGCGCATGGCTTCGGCCGCCGCCCGGCTCAGTCGGGTTGTTGCCGCATTATCTACATAAATTTGCCGTTTCAAACTGTACGAATCCTTTCTATTTTGATAATTTTCCCCCACCGGCACAAAAAGCGGCCGGGAAGACGCATCCTCCCGGCCGGGGCAAAGCCGTCAGTCCGCAAAGAGCGGAGTGGAAAGGTACCGGTCGCCCGTGTCGGGCAGCAGGGCAACAAGGGTCTTCCCTTTGTTTTCAGGCCGCCTGGCCAGCTGTGCCGCCGCCCAAACCGCCGCGCCGGAAGAAATCCCGACGAGGACGCCCTCGTTACGGCCCACGGCCTTTCCGGCGGCAAATGCGTCGCTGTCTGAAACCGTAATGATCTCATCATAGATTTTCGTATCCAGCACATCGGGGATAAAGCCCGGGCCAATCCCCTGGATTTTATGGCTTCCCGTCGTCCCTTTGGAGAGCACCGGGGAAGACGCCGGCTCCACGGCGACAACCCGGATGGCCGGATTCCTGCTTTTCAGGTATTCCCCTACGCCGGTAATCGTCCCGCCGGTGCCCACGCCGGCTACAAAGATATCGACCCGCCCGGCCGTGTCTTCCCAGATTTCAGGGCCGGTAGTCGCTTTGTGCGCAGCGGGGTTCGCCGGATTCTCAAACTGGCCGGGAATAAATCCGTTCAGTTCCCCCGACAGTTCCCTGGCTTTGGCGATGGCCCCCTTCATTCCTTTGGAGCCTTCGGAGAGAACCAGCTCCGCACCGTACGCCCGGATCAGCGCCCGGCGCTCCACGCTCATGGTGTCCGGCATCACAATAATCATCCGGTAGCCCCTGGCTGCCGCCACGGCGGCAAGGCCAATCCCCGTGTTGCCGCTGGTGGGTTCAATAATGGGCACGCCGGGCTTGAGGGCTCCTCTTTTTTCCGCATCGTCCAGCATAGCCTTGGCAATGCGGTCTTTTACGCTGCCGGCCGGGTTCAGGTACTCCAGCTTGGCGAGGATGGTCGCTTCCAGCCGGTTTGCCTTTTCATAATGGGTCAGCTCCAGTAAAGGTGTATGGCCAATCAGTTCCTCCATAGAGTGGTAAATTTTTGGCATAAGTCAGACTCCTTTCTTATGAGAGGGATGCAGCGGCACGGAACCCTTCCTCCAGATCTGCGGTAAGATCGTCAATATATTCCGTACCAATGGACAGGCGGATTGTGTTCGGCCGTATTCCCTGGTCAAGCAGTTCCCTTTCGCTGAGCTGCGCGTGGGTTGTGGACGCCGGATGTATCACCAGCGACTTGACGTCGCCCACATTGGCCAGCAGGGAAAAAATTTTCAGATGGTCGATAAATGTCCGCGCTTCTTTGGCGCCGCCCTTTATCTCAAATGTAAAGATTGAAATTCCCCCGTTGGGGAAATATTTTTTGTACAGCGCGTGGTGGGGATGATCCGGCAGGACCGGGTGGTTGATTCTTTCAACCAGCGGCTGGCGGGTCAGATAACGCACCACTTGCAGGGTATTTTCAACATGGCGCTCCATGCGCAGGGAGAGCGTCTCCAGACCCTGAAGGAACAAAAACGCGTGCACCGGGGCCAAGGTTGCGCCGGTGTCGCGCAGCAGGATTGCGCGGGCTTTGGCAATGAAAGCCGCGGGTCCCGCCGCCTGGGTAAAGCTCATCCCGTGGTAGCTTGCGTTCGGTTCCACCAGCGACGGAAATTTCCCGCTGGCTGTCCAGTCGAACCGGCCGCCGTCCACGATCACGCCGCCGATGGCCGTTCCGTGCCCTCCGATAAACTTGGTGGCCGAATGGACGACAATGTCCGCCCCATGCTCGAACGGACGCACCAGGTAAGGGGTTGCGAAGGTATTGTCTACCACCAGTGGGATTCCGTGCCGGTGCGCAGTTTCGGCGACTGCCTCCAGATCCACCAGGGTGGCGTTCGGGTTGCCGACGGTTTCAACAAAAACCGCCCGCGTCCGTTCGTTGATGGCATTCTCAAACGCGCCGTCTTCGTCCGGATCTACAAACGCTGTGGTAATGCCGTACCGCGGCAAAGTCTGGGAGAGCAGGTTAAAGGTCCCTCCGTAAATGGTCTTGGCCGAAACAATGTTGTCGCCGGCCTCCGCCAGGTTCAAAAACGTATCGGTAATGGCGGCCGCGCCGGACGCGACCCCCAGCGCCCCCACGCCCCCTTCAAGAGCGGCCATCCTTTTTTCGAAGACTTCTACGGTGGGATTGGTCAATCGGCCGTAAATGTTGCCGGGAACCGTCAGGCCGAACCGGCCTGACGCCTCCGCAGAGTCCTTAAAAACATAAGAGGCCGTTTGATAAATCGGAACAGCGCGGGAACCGGTAACCGGATCAGCCTGTTCCTGTCCCGCGTGGATCTGAATGGTTTCAAAATGATAGGGATAGGTATTCATGAATTACAGCTTCTTCCTTTTTCGCGGCATAAAAAATGCCGGGATATTGTCGGATGGCAACTCCTGGACATGAATGCGGCGGAAAAAAGGCAGCTATCTGTGCCGTTTCAGCGGCAGGCAGCCGCTATTCCCCGTTCCGACATCGCGTCCGGAAGCAAAGCATTCGTCCACAGCGAAAATTGCTTCTAAGGATCCGTTCCCAAACGGCTTTCATGGCTAACCCTCCTGATGTAGTTTTTTATTAACCTATCTGTTTGATAGGATTATAACAAGAATTGCCTACTTTGTCAATAGGTTTTTCAGAGTTTCTGATATTTCTTTCCGTACGGTTATATAGGTTACTCCAATTTACCCTTCGCAAGGTCGGCCACCGTTACCCCTTCAAGGAAGCCGTTAATCAGCCCGTCCAGCTTTTCCCACATAGGCAGCGTCTTGCACCGGGCAGCGCGCGGGCAGCGGTTTGGAGTTTGTTTCAGGCAGGCAACGGGCGCCAGGGAACCGTCCGTCAACTTGAGGATACTGTCGGCCGTATACTGTTCGGGTGCCTTGGCAAGGCGGTAGCCGCCGCCCTTTCCCCGTGCGCCGATCACCAACCCCGCCTTGCTTAAGATGGAAAGAATACTTTCCAAATATTTTTCCGAAACTTCCTGCCGGGCGGCAATATCTTTTAAAGGGATCCATTCGCCATTATTGTGCTCCGCAAGGTCGATCATGACCCGCAAGGCATACCTGCCCCTGGTAGAAACCAGCATAATGCCACTGCCTTTCCCATTCAAAAACCGGGGAAAGCGTTAATACGCTTTTCCCCAGTACACCATTTTATCTGCCGGTTTTCCGCAGCAGGCGCACACGTCGGAAAGATGCTCCTGCCGGAACGGAATGCAGCGGGAGGAAAGGCCCGCAGCTTCCTTGATTTTTGCTTCGCAGGCAGGATCCCCGCACCACATGGCTTTGACGAACCCCGGCTTTGTTTCTCCGATCGTTTTCATTTCTTCCAGCGTGTGTGCTTCGTACGTCATGTTTTCCCGGCGCTTCAGCGCACGGTCGTACATCTCTTTCCGCACAGTTTCCAGCTGTTCCGCTACGGCGTTTTCCAGGCCCTCCAGCGGGACAAACAGTTTCTTTCGGTCGGTGCGGCGCACCAGCACGCACTGGCCCTTTTCGATATCCCTCGGGCCAATTTCCAGCCGGAGCGGCACGCCTTTCATCTCATACTGGGCGAATTTCCAGCCCGGCGTCTGGTCGGAATCATCCAGCTTTACGCGGAACTGTTTTTTCAGCCGTGCTTCCAGCTTCTTCGCCTTATCCAGCACACCCGGCTTATGCTGGGCAACCGGAACAACAATTACCTGCACCGGAGCCACAGCAGGGGGAAGGACAAGGCCGTCGTCGTCGCCGTGCGTCATAATGATGCCGCCGATAATGCGGGTGCTCATGCCCCAGGAAGTCTGGAACGGGTGGCAGATGGAATTATCCCGGCCCTGAAATGTGACATCAAATGCCTTGGCGAAGCCGTCCCCAAAGTAATGGCTGGTTCCCGCCTGAAGCGCCTTGCCGTCATGCATCATCGCTTCAATGGTGTAGGTTGCCTCGGCGCCCGCGAATTTGTCGCTGTCGGTTTTTCTGCCGCGGATCACCGGCATAGCAAGTTTCTCCTCGCAGAAATCTCCGTAGACTTTCAGCATCCGTTCGGTTTCGGCAATTGCTTCTTCTGCCGTTTCATGCATGGTGTGCCCTTCCTGCCAGTGGAATTCCACCGAGCGCAGGAACGGCCTTGTCGTTTTCTCCCAGCGCACAACCGAACACCATTGGTTGTACAGCTTCGGCAGGTCGCGCCACGAGTGGATGATCCGCGCGTAATGCTCACAGAACAGCGTTTCGGAGGTCGGGCGCACGCAGAGCCGCTCCGGCAGCTTTTCTTCGCCGCCCATCGTCACCCACGCTACTTCCGGCGCAAAGCCTTTGATATGATCCTTTTCCTTGTTCAGAAGGCTTTCGGGGATAAACAGCGGCATGGAAACGTTTTCATGTCCCAGTTCTTTGAATTTTGCATCCAGGATATTCCGGATATTTTCCCAGATTGCCCAGCCGTACGGCTCAATTACCATACAGCCGCGCACGCTGGTGTAATCCATCAGTTCCGCTTTTTTTACAATATCCGTGTACCATTGGGCAAAGTCCTTTTCCATAGGGGTAATTGCCTCAACCATTTTCTTTTGATCCGCCATATTCAAAACCCTTTCCTGCAACAATCGGGCATTCTATTTTTTTCTGCCAGAAAGTTTGTTTAAGATCACGATAACCAGAAAGATCAGCAGCATGACAATAAAAATACCAAGCATTCCCTTGCCCATCAGCCTGAGGGACGCGCCGATATCGCTGCTTTTTACGGCGCCCATCGGCCCTTGATAGGCCGTCAGGAAAATCCTGTTCATCATTCAGAAACCCTCCTCAGTGTAAAATGGTTTTCGCCAGCGAGAGGATGATCCCTCCGGCCACAACCGAACCGATCTGCCCTGCGACGTTTGCGCCGACGGCATGCATCAGCAGGTGGTTCTGGTTGTCCTCTTTCAGACCCATTTTCTGAATCACACGCGCAGACATTGGGAAAGCCGAAATTCCGGCCGCTCCCACCATCGGGTTAATCTTCCCGCCCTTCGGCAGGAAAAGGTTCAGCAGCTTGGCAAACAGAACGCCGCCCATGCTGTCCACCACAAAAGCCACGAAGCCAAGCGCCATAATCATCAGCGTATCCCAGCGCACAAATTTTTCCGCCTGCATCTGAAAGGCGATCGTGATCCCGAGGAAGATCGTAATCAGGTTAGCCAGCGGGCCCTGCGCGGTTTGGGAAAGACTCTCCAGCCTGCCGGATTCGCGGATCAGGTTCCCGAACATCAAGAAGCCGATCAGCGCAATTGAATCCGGCGCAATCAGCCCCGCAATGATCGTAACGAGAATCGGGAACAGGATTTTCGTCGTTTTCGAAACGGACTCCGGGTGGTACGGCATCCGGATGCAGCGTTCCTTGTGTGTGGTGACAAGCCGTATCGCAAACGGCTGTATAACCGGCACCAGTGCCATATATGAGTATGCCGCAACCGCAATGGCTCCCTTGTAGTTGCTGTCCAGTACCTGAGAAACGAGGATAGAGGTCGGCCCGTCCGCCGCCCCGATAATCCCCGCCGACATGGCGTCCTTCATAGGAAAACCCAGCAGCACCGCCAGCAGAATGGTAAAGAAGATTCCAAACTGCGCCGCGCCGCCAAACAGCAGCATCCGCGGGTTCGAGAGCAGCGGCCCAAAGTCGATCATGGCGCCGATCCCCACAAACAGCAGCAGGGGCATGGCCTCGGACGCGGCGATCCCTTTCTGGAACAGCCACGTAATAATTCCGCTGTTCCCCAGCACACCTGTAAACGGCAGGTTCACCAGGATTGCACCGAACCCCATCGGCAGCAGCAGCGAAGGTTCAAAGTCCTTCTTTACGGCCAGCCAGATCAGCAGACCCCCGATTGCCCACATGACCAGCATTTTCCATGAAACGGCAGAAACTCCGCTGACTAAAAAGCTGAATTGACCCACCGGCTTTAACACTCCTTTATTTCAATTTTTTTCCTTTTATCCGGTCTTTCAGAAAGTATCCAGAATTTATTATAAAGAAAAGATTTCCCATTTGCAAGGCCGGGGGCAGAAAAACGGCGATTTGGCATAAAAAATCCGCCGTGCGCCCGCACGGCGGATAAAAAAGCCAAGCTTTTTCAAGTGGTGTGGTCTTCAATGTATTTTACCAAATCCCCCACCGTTTTGATGGATTCTACATCGGCGTCCGGAATCTCGATCTCAAACTCATCTTCCACCGACATCATCAGATCAACGACGTCAAGTGAATCAGCGCCCAGATCATCAATAAAATTCGTCTCGGGTGTGATTTTTTCTTCCTCAACATCAAACTGGTCCCCCAGTATCTTTTTTACTTTCTCAAGAACCATGCTGTGATCCTCCTTAATAAAATAATGGACCCCGTCAATGGACCCCGTCCGCACCGAAACCGTCGCGCATCTGTAGACAAATGAATTTATCCCGTGCTACAATGGCCGCAGGGGAACAATTTTTGCTTCCGGAAACGGAGTGTCTATCCACATATTATTAGCAATGCTTTGCTTTGTCAATATTTTTTTCGTCTTTTTTTAGGGAGGGACCTTTATGAATTTCAAAAAATACGCTGTGGTTGGCCATCCCGCCGGCCACAGTATGTCGCCTTTCATCCATTCGCGTCTTTTTGCGCTCTGCGGGCAGCAGGCAGAGTACCGTGCTGAAGATATTCCTGCTCTAAGCACAGCGCTTCCGTGGCTGCGCGGGCTGGCGGGATTCAACGTTACCATTCCCTACAAACAGGAAATCATTCCATTTCTGGACGCGGTTCAGAAAAAAGCGGCAGCAGCCGGATCCGTCAATACCGTAAAACAGGAAAACGGTCGTCTGACCGGCTACACCACAGACGGCGACGGGTTTCGCCGTTCTCTGGAAGCGGAAAAAGTAAGCCTTCGCTGCCGCGCTGCTGTTCTCGGGGCCGGCGGTGCAGCCCGGGCCGTAGTCACTGAGTTGGCTCTCGCGGGCGGCACGGTCACCGTCGCTACGCGTCCCCACAGCGCCGCGGCGGCGGAAAAGCTCTGCGCCGACGTGCAAAAAAACATTCCCGGCGCGCGGATTAGGCACTGTCTGTTTTCGGAACTTTCCGGGCAGAGGGATCTGCTGGTCAACACAACGCCCGTCGGGATGTATCCAAAAACAGGCGTTTCCCCCGTCAGCGAAGAAATTATTGAAAACTCCGCCTGCGTGTTCGATGCGGTCTATAACCCCGGCGAAACGGAGCTGCTCCGTTTCGCGCGCCGCCACGGGAAAAAAGCCGTGAGTGGTGTTGGAATGCTGGTCGGGCAGGCTGCCGCCGCGGAAGAGATCTGGTTCGGCGCGGATTTTTCCGAAAGCGATCTGCGGGATCTTCAGAAAAGCACTGCTTTTGAAATGAAGAAAAAATTTGGGAATATCGTCCTCTGCGGGTTTATGGGCTGCGGAAAAACGACGGTCGGCCGCCTGCTGGCGGAAGCTTTGGGCCGGGACTTCGTCGATCTGGATGAATGGATCGAACGGAAAGAGGGCATGCCGGTAGCTGAAATTTTCCGCCGGAAAGGGGAAAGCGGTTTTCGCAATCTGGAAAAAGAAGCCTCCCGCACCGTTTCTGAAAAGAGCCGTCAGGTGATCGCGGCAGGCGGCGGCACCCTTCTGGATGCGGAAAACGCTGCCGCCCTAGGTGCCAACGGGATCATTCTTTTTCTTGATGCCCCGCTGGACGCCATCCGCACCCGTTTAGCGGGTGACTGCTCCCGCCCTCTTCTCTGCGGCGGACAAACGCTGGAGCAGCTCTACCAAGAAAGGCTGGAACGGTACCGTACGGTTTCCGATCTGTCGCTGGACGCCGGCCGGCCGGCCGGCGAGGTTGCGAAGGAAGCATCCCGCCGGCTGAAACCCGCCTTTTAGAATCCACAGTCTGCTTCCGGCGGGGACAGGTCTCCATCCTTCTTCGTATAAATACGGAACGTGTTTTTCCCTTGCTTTTTAGCGGCATACATTGCAGCGTCCGCTTTCCGGAACAGTTCCTCATACGTCGTCCCGTCAATCGGGTAAATGGAAACGCCGATGCTTCCGGTAATCCCGTATTCCGGTTTGTAAGACTTCCTGAGGCCTGCAAACATGCGCTGCAGAATCCCGGCTTTTTCCAAAATGAGCCCGGAACTGACGTCTTTCAGGAAAATGACAAATTCGTCGCCGCCCACGCGGCCGATAATGTCGTCTTCCCGGAACCGCTTTTGAATCTGAGCCGCCGTCAGCTCAATCAGCTGATCGCCGCACAGATGCCCCCACGTGTCGTTTACATTTTTAAAATTGTCAATGTCAATCACGAAGAAAGCGTGCCGTTTGCCCTCTCTGCTGGCCGCAATTGCCTGCTCAATCAGTTTTTTGGTAGTAATGTGATTGTAAAGCCCCGTCAAAAGGTCATGCTCCGCTTTTTCACGCAGGACAAGATTTTCCTTTTTCTGCCGGTCGATATCGGTAATCACCGCGATGAGCCGGGCCGGGGCACCTTGTTCGTCAAAAAACATGGCCGGGTGAGCACTGCACCATATGTAGTTTCCTTTGGCGCTGCGGATCCGGTACTCCTCGTCTTTAACGGATTCTCCCCGCTTCAGTCTCTTCAGGCTCCGGAACACTTTTTCCCGGTCTTCTTTCAAAACAAAGTCCTGCGACTTCAGCAGTTCTAAAACATCGCCGCTGGTGGGGAACCCGCCGCCGAACTTTTTTTGGAAGGCCGGCGAGTAATAAAGCCGCCCGGTTTTCAGGTCGCAGTCGAAAACCGGAGTTTCCATGTGTTCCAGAATCAGCCGGTAACGCTCTTCGCTGGCCGCCAGTTCATCCTGCGCTTTTTTCCAGGCAGTGACGTCAATCAGAACGCTGTAAAACCAATAGTGGCCGTTGCAGTCCGTCGTCCGTCTTGTTTTATCGAGAAACCAGATAACCTGCCCGTCCCGGCCCGGCACCCGGTAGATCATTTCAGCCGTATCGTTCCGGCAGACACAGTTTTCAAGCTGTTTTTTGACGGCTTCCCGATCCTTGGGGTAAATCATATTCAAAAACCTGCCGCCGAAAGAACTCTGAATTTCCGCACGCGTATATCCGGTAATCCGGCAGAAGCCGTCGCTGATGAGGCTCAGGGTCATCAACTTGTCGCCGCGGCTGCACAGCACCCCGCCCGGCACATTTTCCGTCAGGGCTTTCAGCTCTTCCGCCTGTTCGCGCTGCTGGCGCAGGGAACGTCTTGTCAAAGTAATGTCTTCGGCAATTCCGCAGAAGCAGTCCGACCCGCCGCCCTTGGCGCAAAGTCGGACGCGGTAAGCCGCCCAGATATGGTGCCCGTTTTTCTTGATCAGCCGCAATTCGGGGCAGGCGTAACCTTTCGTTTCGATTTCAGCTTTCACCTGCCGCCAGTCAATCGGTATCTCATTGCGCAGAACAGGATTGTCACTTGGCAGACGCAGACCCTGTATTTCGCCTTCCCGGTATCCCAAAAGCCTGTAAAACGAGCCGCTGGCATACAGGATCGACAAGGTTCTGTCATCCCGAAAGCATAAAACGCTGTATCCCAGCGCTTCCAGCAATTCTTCCGCATTCAGATCGGCTCTGTCCATCGTAACGTTCCTCTCATTGGCCGGGCCGCACACCCGGGCAGTACGCTTTTGCTTCAGCTCTTCCCTATATCCGCAGTCTGGAACGGGATTTCAACCAGTTTAAGACACGGTCATTTATTTTATTCTATCAATATTTATTTGCTTTTGCAAGATTCTATTGGAATTATTTGGTTTTCTTTTTAACATGCCTCCTCGCGGAGAAAGTCCTTGACAGTTCCCTGCGGTTGTATTATGATAAAGGGCAATTAATAAAAAGGAGTCCGCAGATGAAACCGTCTTTTTGTGCCGCGCGATTTACAGTCTGGTATTACCCCGTTTTTTCTTTTAAAACCGGGGTTGTTTTCGCGTACCAAAAAGCCGGCTGTAAACTTCTGTCCCCTATACCCGAAACCCACAGCGGCCGTTAAGGCCGAGGGGAATTCGGATCACGGCGGAGCTGACAGCAGCTCCGCCGTTTTTTTATCTCCGCCCGTTTCACCGGCATGCGGGTCTCCCGCTTTCCGGACCCAAACGGCAAAAATATTGGAGGAAAGAACATGATTATTGTATTGAAACCTGGAAGCTCCCCGGAGCAGGCCAAAAAACTAGCCTCCGCCCTAGAGCGGAAATACCGCATAAAAGCGAACATAGCGAACATCTGGTTTGGGGCACAAAGCACTGTGCTGGGCCTCATTGGGGATACTTCCCAGATTGACACGGATTCCGTTGCCGCACAGGATTATGTGGAAAGCGTCCGGCGGGTGCAGGAACCCTATAAAAAAGCCAACCGGAAATTCCACCCAGACGACACGGTCATTACCTTGCCCGGCGGGCAGAAAATCGGTGGGGGCGGCCTGTCGCTGATCGCCGGCCCCTGTTCGGTGGAATCGCGGGAACAGCTCTGCGGGGTGGCCCGGCGCGTTAAAAAAGCGGGCGCGCAGTTCCTCCGCGGCGGCGCTTTTAAGCCCCGCACGTCGCCCTATTCGTTCCAGGGCCTGAAAGCCGAGGGGCTGGATCTCCTTGTCGAAGCCAAAAAGGAAACCGGCCTCCCCATTGTGACCGAAATCATGAGCGAAAAGTATATCGACTTGTTTCTTGAAAAGGGCGTCGATATCATCCAGGTTGGGGCTCGCAATATGCAGAATTTTGAACTTTTAAAAGAACTGGGCCGCATCCGCAAGCCTATTCTTCTGAAGCGCGGCCTCTCCAGCACTATGGAAGAACTGCTGATGAGCGCCGAATACATCATGTCAGGCGGCAACGAACAGGTAATTCTCTGCGAGCGGGGCATCCGTACTTTTGAGACCTACACCCGCAACACGCTGGATATTTCCGCCGTTCCGGTTCTCAAAAAGCTCTCACACCTGCCGGTTATTGTGGACCCGAGCCACGCCTCCGGCATTTCCTGGCTGGTGGAGCCCCTTGCCCTGGCCGCTGTGGCTGCCGGAGCCGACGGCTTGATTATTGAAGTGCACAACGATCCCGCCAAAGCCCTTTCAGACGGCGCACAGTCCCTCACACCAGACCAGTTTGACCGTACGGCGGCCCGCATCCGGGCTGCGGCGAAAGCATTCGGAAAAACCGTGGAATAACGTCCGCTTTTCTGCTATAATAGGTAAAACCTCAAAAGCAGAGGAGGACATCCATGAAACGGAAAATCGTCATTGTCGGGCTGGGGCTGATCGGCGGCTCCCTTGCCAGGGCCTTTCAGAAATACGCGGGCTGCCCTGTTGCCGGAATCGACCGGGACCCCGCTGTGGTGCAGGCGGCGCTCCGCTGCGGCGCCATCGGAAAAGCCGGCACGGAAAAAGATATTCAGGAAGCCGACATCCTGTACCTCTGCCTGTATCCGCAGGCAGACGTTCAGTTTGTGCGGGAACACCTTTCGTCCATCCGGCCCGGCTGTGTGGTGACCGATACCTGCGGCATCAAGTCCTGGATCTGCCCGCGCCTGTCCGGGCTGGCCGCAAAACGCGGGTTTGCGTTTGTGGGCGGCCATCCAATGGCGGGAAAAGAAAAAAGCGGCTTTTCGGCCAGCGACGCCGATCTGTTCCGCGGGGCCAGCTACATTCTCGTCCCGTGCGGCGCACCGCGGGAAACCGTGAATCTTCTAAGAAACATTTCGGCGGAACTCGGATTCGGCTCCGCCGTGGAAACCACGCCGGAAGAGCACGACCGTATTATCGCCTTCACAAGCCAGCTTCCCCACGTTCTGGCCTGCGCCTACGTGAAAAGTCCGCAGTGCCTGAAACACCGGGGATTTTCGGCAGGAAGCTACCGCGACGTGTCGCGTGTCGCCAGCATCAACGAAACCATGTGGACGGAACTGTTCCTCGAAAACCGGGAAGCGCTGGTCGGGGAACTGGACACGCTCACAAAGCATATCCGGGAAATCCGCGATGCGGTGGACACGCGGGACGCGGATACGCTGCGGCGGCTCCTGCGTGAAGGCCGCCTGATCAAAGAAAAGCTGGGGGAGTAAAAATGGAACTGACCGTACATACATCCGAACCTTACCGGATTATTATTGAGCGCGGCTGTCTCGGCCGTGCAGGCGGATACGCCGCAAAGCGGTTCCGCCCCGGCAGCCGCACGGTAATCGTTGCCGACTCCAACGTCGCACCGCTGTATGCAAAACAGATTTCCCGCTCCCTGAAAGAAGCGGGCTTTTCCGCCGGGACGTTTGTGTTCCCCGCGGGTGAAGAAAGCAAGCGGCTTTCCTCCATCGAGAAAATCTACGGGGCTTTTGCCCGGAACCGCCTGACCCGCAGCGACTTTGCCGTCGCGCTCGGCGGCGGCGTAACGGGGGATATGGCGGGCTTTGCCGCCGCCACCTGGCTGCGCGGCATTCCGTTCGTCCAGATTCCAACCTCGCTTCTGGCGCAGATTGATTCCTCCATCGGCGGAAAAACCGGCGTGGACGTGCCGGAAGGGAAAAACCTCGTAGGGGCGTTCCACCAGCCTTCGCTTGTGCTGATCGACCCGGACACGCTCCAAACACTGCCCCCCCGCTTTTTCTCCGACGGCATGGGCGAAGCCATCAAGCACGGCTGCATTAAAAGCCGGCCGCTGTTCGACTTCATCAAAACGTCGGACGTCCGCACGGATATGGAGCGGCTGATCGCTGAAAACCTGAAAATCAAGCGCGCCGCCGTGGAGCAGGACGAGTTCGACAACGGGGAGCGGATGCTCCTGAATTTCGGCCATACGTTCGGCCACGCGCTGGAAAAGCTCCACGGATACCGCGGTCTTTCCCACGGGCAGGCCGTCGGGATCGGCATGGTCATAATGGCCCAATGCGGCGAAAAAGCCGGTCTGACCGAGCCGGGCACGGCGGCGGAAATTGCTTCTGTCTTACAGAGATATGGTCTTCCGGTATCGGATAAAGAGATAACGGATCCCCGGCCCATCATTGAAACGGCCATGCTGGACAAAAAGGCTCTCGGCGGAACGGTCCGGCTGGTCATGCTGAAAAAAATCGGTGAAAGTTTCCTGTACCCGGCAGACAAAAAGCGCCTGACGGAACTTCTGGAGGCGGTTTTATGAGCGAAGTCCGGATTCTGCCGTCCACCCTGCAAGGCCGGGTGGCTGTGCCGGTTTCCAAAAGTGCCGCGCACCGCGCGCTGATTTGCTCCGCCCTCGCGGGGGACGAAATTTCCCTGCAGTCCGGCGAAACGGTCAGCGACGACCTCGCCGCAACACAAAAAGCCCTTGCCGCCCTTCTTCCGGCACATGGCGGGCCGGTTACGCTGGACTGCAGAGAATCCGGCTCCACGCTTCGATTTCTAATTCCTGTCGCCGCGGCGCTGGGCACGGAAGCCACCTTTACCGGCCGGGGCCGCCTGCCGGAGCGCCCCCTCGGCGTTTACCTCGGCTGTCTGCCCCGCCACGGGGTTTCCTGCCGGACGCAAGGCGGCCTGCCGCTTACCGTCCGCGGGAAACTGCAGCCGGGCCGCTACGAAGTGCCCGGCAGCGTCAGCTCCCAGTTCGCCACAGGGCTTCTGCTGGCGCTCCCACTTTTAGACGGAGACAGCCGTATCCGTTTGACGTCACCGCTGGAATCCGCCGCCTACGCGGATATGACCGTGCAGATTCTGCATTCATTCGGCGTGCGCGCGGAGAAAACGGCGGAGGGCTGGAACGTCCCGGGGAATCAGCGTTACCGGCCGAACCCGGCGTACCAAATTGAGCGCGACTGGTCGCAGGCGGCGTTTTTCCTCGCCGCCGGGATGCTCGGCGGTCCGGTGGAGCTGGAAGGGCTCAGCCCCGGTTTTTCTCAGGGCGACCGAAAAGCGGAAGAACTGTTCCGCCGTTTAGGGGCAAAGATCGAATGGAACCGCGGGCTTCTGTCTGTGGAAGCGGGCCGAATACCAGAGACCATTCCGGAAATCGACGCGTCGCAGATTCCAGACCTTGTTCCGGCTCTGGCCGCGGCAGCGGCGCTGATCCCGGGGCGGCGCACGGTGATCTCCCACGCGGCACGGCTCCGGCTGAAAGAAAGCGACCGGCTCTCCGCCATGGCACAAGGCCTGAACCGGCTGGGCGGACGTGTACACGAAAAGCCGGACGGGCTGGAAATCTTCGGCGTGGATCATCTCCGCGGCGGAAAAGCGGATGGGTGCAACGACCACCGCGTCGTAATGGCCCTTTCCGTCGCGGCGCTGAGATCCGCGGGTGAAACCGTCCTCACCGACGCGCAGAGCGTCCGCAAAAGCTACCCGGATTTCTTTTTAGATTATAATCGGCTGGGAGGAAAAGCGTATGCCGTGGGGCAATAAACTTCATGTAACCATTTTCGGCGAAAGCCACGGTCCGGCGATCGGCGCCGTTCTGGAGGGCCTGCCCGCCGGTGAAGAAATCGAAGCGGAAAAAATATTCCTTCAGATGTCCCGCCGTGCGCCCGGCCGCGATAAAGCCGCTACGCCGCGCCGCGAAACCGACGAGCCGCAGATTCTCAGCGGCCTGCTGAACGGCCGGACTACAGGTGCGCCGCTGTGCGCCGTAATTACCAACACCAACACCCGCTCTTCCGATTATGACAGCCTGAGGGATATTCCCCGGCCCGGCCATGCAGATTACACGGCGCATGTGCGCTACCGCGGATTCAACGACGTGCGCGGCGGAGGGCGGTTTTCCGGCCGGATGACCGCTCCTCTGGTATTTGCAGGCGCGGTGTGCCGCCAGATTTTAAAAAGGCGGGGTGTCACGGTCGGCGCGCATGTGCTTTCCGTCCATGGAATATCGGATTCGCCGTTCGACCCCGTCGGACTGCCGGCTTCTCTGCTGGAAAACCTTTCATCCCGCTATTTCCCCACCCTTGATCCGTCCGCCGAAGAGCGGATGCGCGCCGAAATCGAATCCGCCCGGAAAAATCTGGACAGCGTCGGCGGCGTGGTCGAATGCGCTGCCGTCGGCCTGCCGGCCGGGGTAGGCGGTCCGCTGGACGAAGGGGTGGAATCCGAACTGTCTTCCATCCTTTATGCTATTCCTGCCTGCAAGGGCGTGGAATTCGGCGCAGGCTTTTCGGCAGCGGAACTGTTTGGCAGTGAAAACAACGATTCATTTTATTACGACGGAGGTTCTGTCCGGACACGCACAAACAACGCCGGGGGAATCCTCGGCGGAATCACCACGGGCATGCCGCTCATTTTTCGGGCGGCGTTCAAGCCCACACCTTCCATCGGCCGGGAACAGGACAGTGTCAGCCTTTCATCCCAAAAAAATACAAAGCTGACCGTTCACGGACGGCACGATCCGTGCATTGTGCCGCGCGCCGTTCCCGCCGTGGAGGCGGCGGCAGCTGTGGCATTGCTGGATATGCTTCTGTAAAAGGGAAATGGAGCTGAAGAAATGACACTGAAAGAAATCCGTTCGCAAATTGATCGGATCGACAACGAACTTCTACCGCTTTTCCTGCGGCGCATGGAATGCGCCAAACAGGTAGCGGAAGCCAAAAAAAAAGAGAATTATCCTGTTTTTAACGAAAAGCGTGAACAGGAAATTCTGAGAAACGTATCCGAAAAATCAGGGGAGTTTAAGGGCGAAACAAAAATCCTGTATTCCGGCCTGATGGCGATGAGCCGCTCCCTCCAGCACCGGCTGCTCGGCAGCGGCTCCCCTTTGCGTGAAGAGGTGGAAACAGCTCCCGGTGAACTGCCAAAAGCGGACACCGTAGCCTGCCTCGGACGGAAAGGCTCGTTTTCACATGAAGCCCTCCTTCGCCTGTATCCGGATGCAATGCCGCTGTTTTTCCCGGATTTCCCGGCGATTTTTACGGCCGTAGAAAGCGGAGATGCCGATCTCGGAATTTTACCGGTGGAAAACTCTTCTTCCGGTTCCGTAGGCGAAGTATACGACCTTATTTTGAAATACCGCTTTTCTATTGTGGGCGCGCTGAGCCTGCCAATCCGGCACTGTTTTGCTTCGTCAGAATGCGATCTTAAAAATATACAGATTGTATATTCTCATCCTCAGGCGATCCGCCAGTGTTCGGCTTTCCTTTCTTCTCACAGTCTGAAAGCCGAACCGTTCTCCAGCACGGCCGAGGCCGCACGGAAGGCGCAGTCTCCCGGCACGGGAGCTGTGTGTTCCCTTTATGCGGCGCGGGAATACGGTCTCCATGTGCTGGCACGGGATATTCAGGACAGCTCCGGCAACCGGACACGGTTCATCGTGATCAGCCGCAAAATGTGCCTGCCGCCGGATGCAGGAAAAATCAGCCTGTGCTTCTCCCTTCCCCACCGCACCGGCACACTTTACGCCGTTTTGGCGCGTTTCGCCGCGGCAGGTCTGAATCTGACAAAAATTGAATCGCGGCCCATTCCCGGCAAAAATTTCGAGTATGATTTCTACCTGGATTTTTCAGGAAATGTCCGTGACCCCAGCACGCTTGACCTGCTGTGCGAACTCTGCGACGAACTGCCGCGGTTCACGTTTTTAGGCAATTACGTGGAACTGGAATAAACGATTGGAAAGGAATACCACATGTATATTCGAAACACTTTTTACGTCGGCCCGGATTTCAAAGTCCGGTTCGGGAACCTCCGGATCAAAGACAGAAAAGTATATCCTGACGGCCCGTGCGAAAAAGGCGACCCCGTCCTCGACGGAAGCGGCCTGCTCTGCATGGGCGGAATGGTGAACGCGCATTTCCACGGACTCTCGACGGTGAGCCGGGGCCTGTGGAAGGATCAGGCTCTTTTCGACTGGTACGGCGATTCCGCGCAGGGACGGTTTCAAAAATCCGTTTTGGAAGATTTTTTGGAAAACCGCGCTTCCGACGAAGACAAAAAAGCCATCGCGCTGAAAGAATACGCGGAGCTCGCCCGGCAGGGTGTAACCTGCGTCAACGACGGCGGCACCATCGACGGCACGAAGGAAATCCAGAAAGAGGCGCTGGAGGAAATCGGCCTGCGCGGAACAATCGATGTTTTGGACCAGATCGGCGAGTATGCCGGGCGCGGCTCAGAGCTTGTGTCATACGGTTCCCATCTGCTGGAGGAGGAAGACATGACGCCCGACGCCCTGCGGCGGATCGCAGAACTGAAAAAGCGGAACCCGGATATCCTGTTCAGCACGCACTGCCTGGAAACGAAAGCCCGCCGGGATATCGTGGAAAAAGCTTTCTCAAAATCGTCAACCGAAATTCTTGAAGAATACGGATGCCTTGACCGGAAAACGATTTTGTACCACTGTGTTCAGGCGGACTCAAACGATCTCGACAGGATCGCCCGGCACGGCTGCGGTGTCGTTTATAATCCGGTCAGCAATCTGTCCACCGGCGCGGGGTTACTGAACATCTCGGATTTTCTGGACCGCGGCATTCCCTGCATGCTGGGAACCGACTGGGCTGACGCCGACTATCTTGGCGTTCTGAAGACCGCCTACCTCCTGATGAAAGGGCAGAAAGGCGGCGAAAAACACACCGCCGAGGACATCCTGAAAATGGCCTCGGCCAACGGATACCGGATGCTCGGCCCCAGCGGCGGAGGGACGGTTTCCTGCGGTGCACCGGCGGACCTTGTCCTCGTCCGGCTGGATTCTTTCCGTATGGAACCGGCCGTCCATGCGGAAGGGTTCGACAGCCTGATCCATAATTTCGTCACGTGCGCCGCGCCGGAGGATATCGAGCACGTATTCGTCAACGGCAGATGGATCGTCAAGGACCGGAAACTGGCGACGGCAGACGAAGATACCATCGACCGCGGATGGAGGAACGTCATGGAAAAGCTGAAGGCATGCCTGAAAAGCAAACCGGACTAAGCCGGACAATAGTAGGGAACTGCCCGCTCATGTGCGCCAGTGAATCATTCGCCGCACCGTGTTATTGTTCTGTTACCCGAGCCGCAAGGGCAACCCAGCCTTTCTCCTCCCGGCGGGCCACGACCGTAAACTTTCCTTTCAGTGCGGCCAGCACATCGCGTTCACGTTCGTCGATAATCCCGCTCATCAGGTAAACCGCATTCGGCAGCATGTAGCGTTCCACATCTTTTGTAAGCTCCATAATCACGTCGGCTACAATGTTCGCCGCAATCACGTCGTATTTTCCCTTTACCTTTTCGGTCAGGCTGCCGCAGATGCCGGAAAAGCGGTCCGCAACATGGTTGCGCTCCACGTTCTGCACGGCGGTTTTCACCGCCAGCGGGTCAATATCCACGCCGACGGCTTTTCCCGCACCGAGAAGCAGCCCTGCCACAGAGAGGATTCCGCTGCCGCAGCCAATATCCAGCATCGAACAGCCGGGACGGATATACTCCTCCAAAAATTCCATGCACAGGCGTGTTGTTTCATGTGTTCCGGTTCCAAATGCCATGCCCGGTTCCATATCCAGCACCACGCGGCCTTCCGGATTCTTCACCGGCTCCCAGTCGGGCTGGATCAGCAGCTTTTGGCCTACCTTGATGGGGTGGAAATATTTTTTCCAGCTGTTGATCCAGTCCTCCTGCACACAGGGCGCGGTTTCAATAGTATGGGCGATTCCGGCCGCGCCGTACCGTTCGCTTAAAAAGGCCACGGCTTCGTTCGGGTTATCCTCCGGGCTGATATAAACGTGAACCACTGCCTTCTTCGGGTCTTTTTTCAGCAGTTCCTCGTCAATTAGGTCAATATGCGCAACTTCTTCAACGTCTTCCTTCAGGTGGGAATAATCTTCCACATAAATTCCGTAAGGAACCGTCATCTGTGCAATACTGCCCGCCAAATCCACATTCTCGGCATCAACCGTAATTTTTACTTCCGTCCAGTCCATGTTTCTCTCCTTCTTCATTCACCGCCGCCCCGGCGGTTTCTCCACGGGATTTTCAAAAGTTCCTGCCAATCTTCCGGCTTCACGTACTGACCGGATATTCCCGGCCGTTGATAACCAGCGTACGTTCATCTTTCCACAATATTCGCATGGTTTTGAACTCTCCCCAGTCTCCCGTATATACGCGGAGCGGCGACTTTTTTATACTGCAGAAGAACAAGTCGATTTTCTCCCCATTCCTCCAAACATTAACGTGCGTGTCACCGCCCAGCGCTCCCTGATTGCTGTCGATAACCTCGGCCGTATAGGCCCCCTGGGGCGAAGCCAAAGATTTTACCACCGTTTTCACGCCAAGATCCCCAAAAACGAGGGAAATCCATGCAGAAAACAGGAAAGCCACGGCAAAAAAAGCTGAAAAAGCCGTGGAGAGAAACTTTAAGGCAAAACGGCATGTGGATTTCCACAAGATCACTACAGAGCAGACGTAACAGACCAGCGCAAAAACGACGGATGCCTTCCACTTGCCGTCTAATATAAAGAACAAACCGCTGACGGCAGACAGAGAAGGGAGCAGGGCAGAAAATACCCGCTGAGCTTTGTTCAGCGGGGGTTCCAGGAAAATCAGGAATCCAGCCGCCATTCCCGAAACCGCCGACAGGACGACAATGCCGATTGAATCGCTGCGCAGGGCAAATTCATAGCCGCACACAGCTCCGACAATTTTGCAAAGCGGGAAAAGAACATATAAAATACAGAGGATCATGGGCGACACAGACAAAATGCGTTTCAATCTTTTCCCTCCTGTGTAAACTTGCAATAAGCGGCCGTTTGTTTCCTATTATAAATAGTATTCATGGAAAAGTATAGACTTATTTACCCCTCGGCGCGAATACATTTGACTATCACGATTCTTCAGGTGTTGCCAAATGGGGAAAAAGCGCCGATTCCTTTTTAATACTGCCATCCTGACCGCCGGATCTATCCTCCTGCGGTTTGTAGGGATCTGGTTCCGTTCCGTTATCACCGTGCGCATCGGGGCAAGCGGCATGGGGCTGTACCAGCTGATTTTTTCTATTTTCACGCTGGGGATCACCGCCTGTACCTCGGGTATCGGACTCGCGGTAACAAGGCTGGCTGCCGAAGGGCGCGGCTCAAAGGGCTGCATGCTGCGCTGCGCCGGGCTGTCGCTCGGGCTCAGCCTTGCCGCCGGAGGGACCCTTTTTTGCGGCGCCGGGCTGATCGCTTCCCGCCTGATTGGAAGTTCGGCCGCCGCAGAACCGCTGCGCATTCTGGCAGCGGGGCTTCCATGCATTGCAGGCTGCGCCTGCCTGAAGGGGTACTTTTTTGCCAACCGCAACACCGCTGTTCCCATTCTCGGTGAATTCTGCGAGGAAGGCGTCACCGTAGGTGCTTCCATTTTTCTGCTGGATCATACCGGCCTGCCTGCGCTGAATGCGCTTATGCTCGGTTCTACGCTCGGCGAAGCGGCATCCGTTCTCTATATTGTTCCCATTTTTCTCTGGTTCGTCAGAAAACACGGCATGGCTGAAGAAAGCAGCGGCCTGATGCGCAGCATTGTTCATATTGCGGGGCCGATGCTGGCCGGTTCGTTCCTGCGCAGTTCTCTCATCAGCGCAGAAAACGTGCTGATCCCCATAGGGCTGAAAAAGAACGGCGCCGGCGGGATCGCCGCGCTGGCCCAGTACGGCGTGATGCAGGGAATGGTGATGCCGATTCTCATGTTCCCGCTTTCCCTGCTCAGCTCGGCGGCCATGCTTTTGATTCCGGAAATTGCCGAAGCAAACGCCGGAAACGACCTGCACCGGATCAGCCGCACGGCGGAAAAAGCTTTCCGCTGGACTCTGCTGTTCGGATTCCCCACGGCATCCTTTTTCCTGGCTTTTGCAGACGAACTCGGCATTCTGCTTTTCGGCAGCGCCCAGGCCGGGCAGATCCTGCGCATTATGGCCCCCCTCGCTCCGCTGATGTACCTCGATAACGTGACTGACAACCTTCTGAAAGGGCTGGATCAGCAGATGTATTCCCTGGAATACAACCTCACTGATTCACTGATGCGCGTCATCCTGATCGCGGTGTTCATCCCGGTTTTCGGCATTAAAGCCTACATTGCCATCCTGTTTGCCAGCGAAATTTACAACGCGTCGCTCAGTATCGGGCGCCTTCTGAAAGTGACGTCCCTGCGGGTTGACTTCATCGACTGGATCCTGTATCCCGCTGTACTCGGCGGGCTGGCTTTCTACGCCATGACCCTGCTGAAAAAGCTGTTCCAGTGGAGATTCTGAACATAGGCGGGCTGTTCAGCACGCCGCCGGAGAGTCTTCCCCGATAGAAACCGGCCGGCAGAAGCGGCATTCTTCAATTGGCTTCCCAAGATCCAGCATCCGGGAACCGCCATCCGGCCGAAACCCGCATCTCTCATAAAAGCGGACGGCGCGCCAGTTTTCCCGCAGAACCCACAGGTACAGCATCCGGCTGCCCCGCGCCTGCGCCGTCCGGAAAATAAAACGCATGGCCTGCGGGCCGAACCCTTTTCCCCAGCAGGAGGGATCAAAATAGAGGGCGGTCAGCTCCAGCGCGTCCGGCGGCATATCGCTGTCCCGAGGCGGTTCCAGTGAAAAGAAGCCAATGGCTTTCTCTCCGAGTTCACAAATAAAATGGCGGCCGCCGTTCGGCTGCGACAGGAACGCGCGCCACATTTTCCGGCGCGGCTCCAGCGAAAACCGGGCCGCGAGCGTCTTTTCCGGGACAACGCCCCGGTAGGCCTCCCGCCAAGAATCAGCATGGACGCGGGCGATATCGTCCGCGTCCGAAAACAGTGCTTCCCGGATAACCATTTTTTCACCGGCCCCCTTCACTTCAGCACGGCAACAGCTTCGACTTCACAAAGCGCTCCTTTGGGAAGGTCTTTCACCGCAGCGCAGGAACGCGCCGGTTTTCCCGGAAAATACTTCGCATAGACTTCGTTGAATGCGGCGAAATCGCCCATATCTGCCAGAAAGCAGGTGGTTTTGACCACGTCGCCGTAACCCGCGCCGGCTGATTTCAGGATCTCTCCGACATTTTTCAGGGCTTGCCCGGCCTGCGCAGTAACGCCGCCTTGCGCCAATGCGCCCGTCTCCGGCACAATGGGAATCTGCCCGCTGGCAAACAGCAGTTTTCCGGCGGCAACGGCCTGTGAATACGGCCCGATGGCAGCCGGGGCTTTTTCGGTCGATACGGTTTTCAGCATAATGAAGGACTCCTTTATTTCAAAATATCCGGCGTTTTGAAAGGGACGCCGCAGAACCCCGCCGTCCCGTGGCACCCGCAGGATCAGGCATTTAAAATCCGGTATCCTTTCTCCTCAATAGCGGAGCGGATGCGGTTCAGGTGGGTACGGTTGCGCGTTTCTACCCCAATGGAGAGCGTGCAGGCGGTAATATCGCTTTCTTCACCGCTGCGGTCGTGGCGGACGCTGACGACATTGCCGCCGAGACCGGCGATAATCGCGGACACCTCTTTCAGCTCACCGGGACGGTCGGTCAGCTCAACGGTCAGACGGCCCTGCCGGCCTTCTTTAATCAGGCCGCGGCTGATGACGCGCGACAGGATGGTGACGTCGATATTGCCGCCGGAAACCAGGCAGACTGTCTTTTTCCCCCGGATATCCGCTTTGTTGAACATAGCCGCCGCAACGGAGGCCGCCCCCGCGCCTTCCGCAATCATCTTGTGCTGTTCGATCAGCGCGAGAATGGCAGTGGCGATCTCGTCGTCTGTAACGGTTACAATGCCGTCCACATACCTAGAACACAGGTCATACGTCCGCTTGCCGGGACATTTGACGGCAATCCCGTCCGCAAACGTGGAAACGCTGTCCAGCGTTTCAATTTTTTTATCCTTCAGGGAACGGGCCATGCCCGGCGCCCCCGCCGCCTGAACGCCGTAGACTTTGCACTCCGGACGCAGAGCCTTGACGGCGTATGCCACCCCGGACACAAGTCCGCCTCCGCCGACGGGGACAAAAACCGCCTCGGCGTCCGGCAGCTGCCTCAAAATTTCCAGCCCGATTGTCCCCTGCCCGGCAATGACGTCTTCGTCGTCAAACGGATGGATGAACACCATTCCGGTTTCTTTGCGCAGGCGGCACGCTTCACGGTAGGCGTCGTCATATACACCCGGAACCAGCCGGACTTCTGCGCCATAGGACCGTGTGGCCTCTACCTTAGAGATGGGCGCGCCGTCCGGAATACAGATGAGCGCGCGGATGCCGCTCTTCGCGGCGGCAAGCGCCACGCCCTGCGCGTGGTTCCCGGCGGAACAGGCGATAACGCCGCGCTTTTTTTCTTCTTCCGACAGGCGGCTGATTTTATTATACGCGCCCCGGACTTTAAAAGAACCGGTCACCTGAAGATTTTCCGCTTTTAGATAAATCTCGCTGTCGGGATTAAGATGCGGCGCACGGATGAGATCCGTTTCGCGCGCCACGTCCTTGAGTGTGAATGCCGCCTGATAGATTTTATCCAGTGTCATAACCGATTCTCCTTTTTCTTCGGCCCACCCTTTCACCCGGTGGGAATAGATTGCCTTTATGTGCGGGACGGAAAGGAAGATGTTCCCGCCGGAAACGGGAATGTTCCCGGCGTATTCCGTGTAATGTCCCTTTCACCCTACCCGTAAAAACAGGGAAAAGTTGCTCTTTGGAAGGCAACTTTTAAAAATTTTTGCCGATCGACATGGCCATGGAGCCGGTGCGGAGGATTTTCAGGACGTGGTACGGGGTATAAAGCTCGATAAACGAATTGATGGTCCCCGCGTCGCCGGTAAGTTCCACGATCATGGAATCCGGCGTAACGCTGAGAATATTGGCGTGAAAAACACCGGCAATCTGAACCAGCTTTTCGCTGTTTTGAAGCGTGCGCTCCACCTTCAGCAGAAGATGCTCGCGCACGACGGCTTTATTGCGGTCCAGGACGTTTACCTCCTCAATATCCACCAGCTTGCAGAGCTGTTTGTCAACCTGATTGACAATGCGGTCGTCGCCGGAAACGACAATCAGAATCCGCGAATACTCCGTATTTTCGGTCTGGGACGCGACAATGCTGAGGATATTATAGCAGCGGCGGCTGAACAGCCCCGCTATGCGGAGCAGCACGCCCGGATTATTGCGCGCCAGAACGGAGAGAATATATTCCCTTTCACCCGAGCCTTTCAATGCGATTCCTCCTTTGAAAGATTTGAGGGCATTGTCAGCATAGGATCTTCGACAGAGCCGCCTGCCGGAACCATGGGAAGAACGTTCTGATCCCTGCTGATGACGCAGTCAATCAAAACCGGTTCTCGGAGCGCGAGCGCCTGCCGGAGGACCGGCTCAATCTCATCCTTCGTTTCGATCTTCAGCGCCTTTACGCCAAATGCGTTTGCAAGCAGAGCGTAATCCGTGCCGCCGCCCAGATCCGTCTGGGAAAAGCGCCCGCCGTAAAACAGCTTCTGCCACTGGCGGACCATCCCCAGCACGGAATTGTCGAAAATCAGTTCCACCACCGGAAGGCGGCAGCGCGCCAGCGTGGAAAGCTCGGCGCAGTTCATGTGGAAGCTGCCGTCTCCCGCGATATTGACGACGCGCGAACCGGGGCGGGCAAGCTGCGCGCCGATTGCCGCGCCGAGGCCATACCCCATGGTGCCGAGGCCGCCGGACGTAAGGAACTGCCGGGGCCGCCGAAATGTGTAATACTGCGCCGCCCACATCTGATGCTGGCCGACTTCCGTCGTCAGGACGGCTTCGCCCTCTGTCAGGCGGCACAGTGTTTCCAGCACGTCCTGCGGGAGGACTTCGCCCGGCGCGCCCGTCTGGCGCAGCGGATACCGGCGCTTCCAGCCGCGCACCTGAGCCATCCAGACCGTGTGTTTCTGCTGCGGCAGCATCCCGGCCAGTTTGGCAAGAACGGCTTTGACATCGCCTTTCAGGCTGAGAGACACCGGAAGGTTCTTGCCGAACTCCGCCGCGTCAATGTCGATCTGAAGGATGGGGCGGCCCTCCGCAAACGAGCCCGCACTGCACAGGACCCGGTCTGAAAAACGCGTGCCCGCCGCCACAAACAGGTCGCAGTTCCGAATGGCCTCTGCGGACACCTTTGTGCCGTGCATGCCCAGCATCCCCATATAGCGTTCATCCCGCTGGTCGTACCCGCCCTGGCACATGAGCGAACAGGCAACGGGCGCGTCAATTTTTTCGGCAAAGCGCCGGGCTTCGTTGGAAGCACCGGAGGAAACGACTCCGCCGCCGCAGTAAAAAAATGGCCTTTCACTTTTCTGAAGCAGGGCGGCAGCCCGCAAAAAGCACTCTTCATCCGGAAGAGGCGGCTCTTCGGGCGGAACCGGGCGGCAAGGGGTAAATTCCGTTTTCTGCGCCGTTACGTCTTTGGGGATATCCACCAGCACCGGCCCTTTGCGCCAGGAACCGGCGATCCGGAACGCGCTGCGCAGGGTATCCGCCAGATCTTCCACATCCCGGACAAGGTAATTGTGCTTGGTAACCGGCATGGTGATCCCAGTGATATCCACCTCCTGAAAGCTGTCCAGCCCCAAAAGCCCGCGGGCGACGTTCCCGGTGATGGCCACCACGGGGACCGAATCCATGTAGGCGGTGGCGATACCGGTAACCAGGTTGGTCGCGCCCGGGCCGGACGTGGCAATGCAGACCCCTATCTTTCCCGAGGCCCGGGCATACCCATCGGCCGCATGCGCCGCCGCCTGCTCGTGGCAGGTGCGGATGTGGCGGATACGGTCACGGTACTCGTACAGCGCGTCGTACAGGTTCAGCACGGCGCCGCCCGGATACCCGAAAACCGTATCCACCCCCTGCTCCAGCAGACACTCCATAACAATCTGTGCTCCGGTCAAAAGCATTCCGACTCCTCCTTCTTGGATGTTTCCCCGGCTGAGGGGATAAAAAAATCCGCCCCTATCCTTCGATAGAGGCGGAATATTTCTTCCGCGGTACCACTCTAATTCGCCGCAGCAGAGCGGCATCTCTGTGCGCATCCAGCAATGCGCTTCCCTGTAACGGCGGAAAAGCCGGGAAAACTTAGTTTCGCGGACAAAGCCGTGTTTTCAGCCTCCTGCTCCAGGGTGATCTCCCGCGGAATCCGCACCGCCTCACACCAGCCGGCGGTTCTCTGACTGCGGAAAAGGACCGCGTTCCTTCCCTTTCGGCGCATTTCAGTATGTTGCTATTCAGCATATTCCGGATTTCTGATTCTGTCAAGCATTTTTCGCAAATTTTTTTAGCTTTGTTAAAAATGAATAATTTTTTATGTTTAATTCATAAAAAAGCGATTATTCCAACAATTTACAGGAAAATGATTGACAAACCCAGCAGAGGCTGTTAAGATGATGGGCAAAGAATACCGCAAATGCAATGACCGGGAAACAGCCCCGGATTTTAATCCCTGCAGAGAGCCGCCGGGCGGTGAAAGGCGGCGGGAAAATCCGGCAGAAAATCACCCGCGAGCATCCGGGCAAAAAGTTTTTATTGAAACGAGTAAGCGCGGACGGTTCCGTACCGTTAAAAACGGGCGCATTGGGTGGGCCCGCCCGATGCGGCAGAGCAGGCCGCAGAAAAACGGCAAGCAGAGTGGTAACGCGGAGGTTTCAGCCTTCGTCTCTGATTTCTCAGAGACGAAGGCTTTTTTTATCCCAGTTTCTGCGGTATTCCGGAATTAAAGAACCGGTTTTTGGTTTATGAGGAAGGAAGAAACGCTATGAGCGGTTTGGCAATCGTTTTGCTTTCTATTGCCGTTTTGGGCGGCGGCTATCTTTTTTACGGCCGGTGGCTGGTAAAAAAGTGGGGGATTGACCCCAAGGCGAAAACGCCCGCGTATACCCACGAAGACGGGCAGGATTATGTGCCCGCGCCGAAGGCGATCGTGTTTGCGCACCAGTTTTCCACCATTACGGGCGCAGGCCCTGTGACGGGTCCCATCATTGCGGCCATGTTCGGGTGGCTGCCGGCCCTGCTGTGGATTCTGGTAGGCGGAGTGTTTTTCGGCGCCGTGCAGGATTTTG
This sequence comes from Ruminococcaceae bacterium UBA5406, assembly GCA_002407675.1. Classification (GTDB taxonomy): domain Bacteria; phylum Bacillota; class Clostridia; order Oscillospirales; family Acutalibacteraceae; genus Thermocaproicibacter. The sequence continues at coordinate 101,020 of DHNW01000027.1, read as the reverse complement.
GAGCCCTGTATGCATCTGTTAAAAACGAAGGGAAATCCATCGGCCTGATTATTGAACAGTACATCGGAAAAACGGGCAAGCGGCTGTTCCTGGTTTTCTGCTGGGTGTTTTCCCTGCTGGTCATTGCGGCATTCGGCGATATTGTAGCTTCCACGTTCAGCGCTTCGGCGGTGAAAACCTATGCCCTGAACGCCCCTGTGACCTACGGATCGACTATGGCCCCCAACGCTGCGGCGGGTTCAATCTCGCTGTTTTACATCCTCGGCGCGGTGCTTTTCGGCCTGTTCCTGAAATACGTAAAGCCAAACCAGCTTGTCATGTTTCTGACCGGGATCGGCCTGTTTGTCGCCATGATGGCGGCAGGGATGGCGCTGCCGGTCTACCTCAACAAAATGCAGTGGCTGCTCGTTGTGTTCGCCTATATCTTCTTTGCGGCGGTGGTGCCCATGTGGATTCTGATGCAGCCGCGCGACTACCTGAGCTCGTTTTTGCTGATCTTTATGATTCTAGGCGCGGTGGTCGGCATTTTCGTCACGGGGCCGACGATGAATTTTCCGGCGTTTACATCTTTTAACGTAAACGGAAAGATGCTGTTCCCGACGCTGTTCGTCACCATTGCCTGCGGGGCTGTTTCCGGATTCCACAGCCTGGTTTCTTCGGGGACTTCTTCCAAACAGGTGCGCAACGAAAAGGATATGCTCGGCATTGGGTACGGAGCCATGATCCTCGAATCCCTGCTGGCCGTATGCGCGCTGGTGGTAGCGGGGGCCGCAGCCAAAAACGGGAAACTGCCGAACGGCACGCCTTTCCAGATCTTCTCGGCAGGCGTAGCCGGATTCTTTGAAAAATTCGGGTTTTCTCCCTATGTTGCCCGGTGCAGCATGACCATGTGCGTTTCTGCCCTGTGCCTGACGACCCTCGATTCCGTCGCGCGCATCGGCCGCATGTCCATGCAGGAGCTGCTGTACGCCGAAGACGGAAAAGCGCACACGCCCGTTACAAAATTCTTGACGAACAAATACGCTGCCACCGTGGTGACGCTGTTCTTTGGGTTTCTTCTTTCGCTCGGCGGATACAACAACATCTGGTCGCTGTTCGGCTCCGCCAACCAGCTTTTGGCAGCGCTGGTCCTGATCGCGCTGGCGGTCTTCCTGAAAACGACCGGGCGCGCGGGCTGGATGCTGTACATTCCTATGACCGTGATGCTCGCCGTTACCATGACGGCGCTGGTGATGGCCGTCATCAACATCTTCGTGAAAATGGGTGCAGGCAGCTTTGTGTTCCTCACGGACGGCCTGCAGCTGATCGTCGCCGTGCTGCTGATGTTCCTCGCCGTAATGGTGGCGTTCCACTGCTTCCACAAGCTGGTGGAAAAGCCCGCCAAAAAAACGGACGCGGCGTGACCTTCGGGTTCCCGCCCGTCAGTTTTGGGGCTCCGCAATATCGGCCGTGGTGCCGCCGATCAGATCCAGAAGGGCATGCGGCGCAACTTCAATCTGCGTCCCGATCCTTCCGCCGCTGACAAAAATAGCCGGCTGCGCTTCGCATCGCCGGTCGATGACCGTGCGGAACTGCTTTTTCATCCCCACAGGCGAACACCCGCCGCGGATATACCCCGTTATCCGGTTGATCTCACTGACGTGGATCATGCCAACCGATTTGACTCCCACGCTTTTGGCAGCGGCTTTCAGGTTCAGCTCCAGGGCAACGGGCACGACAAAAACGTAGTAATTTTCATCCGCTCCCCGCGTGACGAGGGTTTTAAACACTTGATCCGGGTTTTGGCCCATTTTCCGCGCAACGGAAAGCCCGTCGATTTTTCCGTCCTTATTTTCATAATACCACGCCCGATACGGAATCTTTGCCTGATCCAGAATCCGCATAACGTTCGTTTTAATTTCCTTTTTTGACATCTTCCGATTCGCCCCGCTTTTGGCTCCCATTATATCACAGCGCAGAATGTTTTTCACCCCGGCTGCCACACGGCCTGCACAATGGTGACGGCAGCGACGGCCAGCAGAATCCCGACACTGATCCATGCGCGCACCTTCTGCCCGCGCCTGCTGGCATACTCACCCATGACGTCCGGGCTGGAGGTCAGAAGCGTAAGGAACAGCAGAATCGGCGCCATTAATACCCCGCCCGCCACCTGCACAAAAACCGCAATCCCGTTCAGGCGGAGATTCGGCAGCAGGGACAGACCCGCCGCCAGCAGTACGCTGAACGCATAAACGGCATAAAACCCCGGCGCTTCGCGCACGCTGTCGTTCAAGCTTTTGGACCAGCCGAATGATTCCGCCACGCTCCACGAAGAAGAAAGCGACACCGTCACTGCGGCCAGAAGGCCGGAATCAAACAGGCCCAGCGCGAAAAGCACGCCCGCCGCCGGGCCGCACCGTGTGCTGAGGGCGGCGGCGAGCGCGGGGGCCCCGGCATTTTCCACATCCGGGACCACGCCGCAGATGGATGATCCCAAAAAGATCAGCGCGGACGCAACGGCCACCTGGCAGATACAGCCGGCTAGCGTATCGGCGCGCCCGGCGCGGATATGCTGCTTTTTCAGCCCTTTATCCACATAAGCGGAATTCTGGTAAAAAATCATCCACGGCGCGATCGCGTTGCCAATAAGGGCGGCAGCATAGTACCGGAAAGGTCTGCCCGTGCAAAGCGCGGCACTTTCCCGCACACCGACGGACGGACGGACGGTCAGGGCAAAAAACAGAAACACCAGGTTGAACAGACCGATTACAAGCCCGAAACGCTCTTTGGCCCGGTAGCCGCTGAGCATGGCAATAGAGAGCACAAGGCCCGTGCTGATCAGAACCGACGGAAGCAGAGGGATGCCCAGAATTTCAAGCCCGGCGGACATACCTACAAATTCAGTCAGCAGGGTCAGCTGGTTTTCCACAAACAGCGCGCCGACCTGAAACGCCATCCAGCCGAAACCGTACCGTTCGCGCAGCAGGTGCGTAAATCCCTGCCCCGACGCCACGCCGAGCCGCATGGCCATTTCCTGCACGGTATAGGTCACGGCAGTCAGGCAGAGCGTGAGCGGCACAAAGACCGCCCAGCCGAACTTTGCCCCCGTCACGGTATAGGAAAGGAGCCCGCCCGCGTCGTTATCCGCCATAGCGGCAACCATGCCCGGCCCTAAAAACAGAAAAAAGCAAAAAGGACGGCGGATTCGTTCGCGCATGGAAACACCCCCAAGGCAGTTTATGCCTCGGGGGTGTTTTCTGTTATGGAATTTATTCGACGATTTTCCACTTTGCGCCCTGCGGCGTATCTTCCACCACAACATGGCGGGCTTTCAGTTCGTCGCGGATGCGGTCGGCTTCCGCCCAATTCTTTTCTTTGCGCGCTTTGGCACGCTCCGAAATCAGCCGCTCGATCTCCTCGTCGGCAGAATCCCGGCTTTTGCCGTACAGCAGACCCAGTACGCCCGCCAGCTCGTTAAAGAGATCCAGCGCAAACGTGCAGAGCTCTTTGGAAGGAGCCGCGGCAGCGGTCAGGTTGCGGTTGATGTCCCTGGCAAGGTCGAAAAGAGCAGAGAGAGCGTCTGCGGTGTTCAGGTCGTCCTCCATAAACTCGATAAACCTGTCCTGATACCCTTCCAGCCGGCGGCGGATCTCCCGCTCGCCCGGCTTCTCGCCGGAAGGGGCGTGCCCGCGCAGGAATTCCAGATTTTCGCGGCAGTTGTAAAGCCGCTCCAGCGACGACCGGCACTGCTCGATTACGTCCACGCTGTAGTTGATCGGCGTGCGGTAATGCGCCGAAATCATCAGGAAACGGATTGGCTCGTACCCGTATTTTTCCGCGACGTCACGCACCGTGAAAAAGTTGTGGAGGGACTTTGACATTTTCTTGTTATTCACGTTGATGTAGCCGTTGTGCATCCAGTAATGCGCAAACGGAACGCCGTTGCAGCATTCGCTCTGGGCAATCTCATTCTCATGGTGGGGGAAAATCAGATCCTGCCCGCCGCAGTGGATGTCAATGGTTTTGCCGAGGTAGCGCCGCGCCATGGCGGAACATTCAATGTGCCAGCCGGGCCGGCCCGGGCCCCACGGTGAAGCCCAGCTCGGCTCGCCGGGCTTGGAGCCTTTCCAGAGGGCAAAATCCAGCGGATCTTCCTTCTGCTCGCCGACGGCAACGCGCGCGCCGGATTTCAGGTCATCCAGCGGCTGATGGGACAGTTTCCCATACTCTTTATCTTTGAGCGTCCGAAAATAAACGTCGCCGTTTTCCGCCGGATACGCATATCCCTTCGCAATCAAATCGGAAACCATGGAGATGATTTCGCTGATATTTTCCGTCGCAAGCGGATGGACCGTGGCGGGCATAACATTCAGGCCCTCGGCGTCGGTTTTGTATTCTTCGATATACCGGCGGGAAACCGTGAGGTAGTCGCTGCCCTCTTCGGCGGCACGGCGGATAATCTTGTCGTCAATATCGGTGAAATTCTGCACAAAAGTGACCTTCATGCCGCGGTATTCCAGATACCGGCGCAGGACGTCGAAAACACAGATCGGGCGCGCGTTGCCGATATGAATGAAGTTGTAAACCGTTGGGCCGCAGGCATAAATTTTTGCTTCGCCGGGGACAATGGGGACAAACTCTTCCTTTTTTCTCGTCAGCGTGTTGTAGATTTTCATTTTGAATTCCTCCTGCCGCCCGGTAAGGGCGGGCCTGTTTATTCCACGGGCGGTTTTCCGGCGGCACACGCCGGCGCCGTCCGCTTTTTTCCAATTATTCTGACTGCTCCGTTTTCGGCTCTGTTTCCAGTTTTTCCAGCTTCTTCTTTAAACATTCAATCTGAAACCGCAGACCGCATATCTGCTGGGAAACAGGATCGCCGATATGGATCTGGTCGAGATTGGCGGGACGAATGCCGTTGAGCCGCACAACGCGGGCCGGAACGCCCACCGCCGTTGCATTCGCGGGAACTTCATCCAGCACAACCGCGCCCGCGGCCACGCGCGCGTTGTCTCCCACACGGAACGGCCCGAGAATTTTTGCCCCGGCCCCCACCAGCACATTATTGCCCAGCGTAGGGTGCCGCTTGCCGTGGTCTTTGCCGGTCCCGCCCAGGGTAACGCCCTGATACAGCGTGCAGTTATCACCGATTTCCGCCGTTTCGCCGATCACGACGCCCATGCCGTGGTCAATAAACAGCCCTCTGCCGATTTTGGCGCCGGGGTGGATCTCAATCCCGGTCTTATGCCTTGAGCGCTGGGAAATATACCGTGCAATAAATTTATGGTTGTGAAGGTAAAACCAGTGCGCCCTGCGGTAGGCGCGCACCGCCTTGAATCCCGAATACAGAAAGTAGACTTCCAAACGGGATCGAGCCGCCGGATCCCGCTTCATGATGGAATCCAGCTCCGCTTTCAGCTGATCAAACATAAGGAACCTCCTCAAGGGAACTTTTGAAAAAGTTCCCTTGGCTTTCAAAACAGTTCATGCCGCCTTCCGAAAAAGCTGTGAAAATCAACATCGTTCCTTTTTAAATTCTCTTTTTAACCGCATGAAAATTACCTCCCGCGAACGCCGTTTCTTCTTCTCTCTGTTTCTTTCTGCAAAGAAAAAAAGAGCCTCCGTCCCACAAACAAAGGGACGGAGGCGGTAAAGTCCGCGGTTCCACTCCGGTTTCTCACTCAAAAAGCCGATAACGGGGGCCAGCCGTGCGGGGATACTGAAAAAAGGTTCCCCCCGCCCGCTCGCGGACGCATTTCACTGCCGGACGGGCAAAAAGCGCTTTCAGCCGGCGGCGCTTTCTCTCTGGTGCCCTTCTCAGCGGTTACTTATTCCGCTCTTTGCGTTTTCCCTGGTACAGTCTATTCCGAAGGCTGTACTTTCGTTCATGTTTCAGTATAATACAGAATCGACTTTCTGTAAACCCCGGCGTTCATTTTGTCTCGCGGAAAAGAGCCGAATTCTCTTTTAAATAGATCGCACCGGAAATAACGGTAAACAGCACCGAGATCCAAATAAGAACATTCCCGGCAAAAGCAAAAGCGGAAGCGCTGGAGGAACCCCCAACCGTAAAAGCCGGAAAGACGCCCTTCTCAATCAGTTCCTGAATAAACTGAAACAGCAGAACGGCGCTGATGGCTGTCATCTGACTGACCGTCTTAGCTTTGCCCCATTTGTTGGCCGCCAGCACCTTTCCGTTTTCCGCCGCAACCAGCCGGATAAACGTCACCATGAACTCGCGGAACATGACGATAATAACCACCCATGCATTGGTAAGGCCAAGCTGCAAAAAGCAGACGAAGGCGGAAAGCACCAGCACTTTGTCGGCAAGAGGATCCATGAACTTTCCAAAATCCGTAATCTGGTTGCGCTTGCGCGCGATTTTTCCATCAAAATGGTCGGTCAGCGACGCACCGAGAAACAGAAGAAGCGCAAAAAGATACCGGTACCCGAAATAATCCGGCGTCAGAAGGAAAATCAGAAAAAACGGAATTACAATCAGACGCGCGGTCGTCAGTTTATTCGGCAGGTTCATCTTCTGCCGCCCCCTGTTCTTCGGCCACACCGGTCAGGTCGCCGTCGTCACAGCCGGTAATGTTCACCCGGATAAACCGGCCCGGAACCGGCTGCGCACCTCTCGCCTGAAAATACACCCTGCCGTCTACATCCGGGGAATCCATGTAGGAACGGCCGTACCAGAGCCCTGCATCCCGGTCGTATCCCTCCGCCAGAACGCGCAGGGTTTTTCCCGCCATCTGCTCCCCCTGCTCCTGCATGATATTCATCTGAATTTCCATAACCATTTCTGCGCGGCGGCGCTTTTCTTCTTCCGGAAGCTGATCCGGAAGCGCGGCTGCCGCCGTGCCTTCTTCCTGCGAATAGGCAAAACAGCCCATGCGCTCAAAGCGCATCTTCCGCACAAAGCCGCAGAGCTCTTCAAACTGCTCTTCGGTTTCACCGGGATAGCCCGCAATCAGCGTCGTGCGGATTACAAGCCCCGGAACGGCCCGCCGCATTTTGGCGACAAGCGATTCCAGTTCCCCGCGGCTCCCGCGGCGGCCCATAGAACGGAGAATTTCCCCATTGCAGTGCTGGAGCGGAAGATCCATGTACCGGACGATTTTTTTCTCGGATGCCAGGGTCTCCAGCAGCTCATCCGTCACGGTATCCGGGTAGCCGTACAGCACGCGGATCCATTCAAGGCCCTCAATCCTGCAAAGCCGCCGGAGCAGTTCCGGAAGCATCAGCCGGCCGTACCGGTCAAGCCCGTAGCGGGTGGTGTCCTGCGCAATGAGAACCAGTTCTTTTGCGCCGCCCGCAGCAAGGGCGCGGGCCTCCCGCTCCACGCTTTCCAGCGTGCGGGAGCGGTAACGTCCGCGGATCATGGGAATGGCGCAGTAGGCGCAGCGGTTGTCGCAGCCTTCGGCAATTTTGAGGTATGCCGTCCACCGAGGGGTAAGGAGCCTGCGCTCTCCGCACAGGGGCAGACAGTTCTTTTCGGGGAAGCTCTGTATTTTTTTCCCTTCCAGTGCATTTTCTACGGCGGCGGCAATGTCCGAATTTGCGCCGATCCCAAGAACGGCATCCACCTCTGGCATTTCCTTCATAACCTCTTCCCGATACCGTTCGGCCAGACAGCCCGTGACAAGGATCGCCCGGATCTTCCCTTCCGACTTAAGGCGGGCAAACGACAGGATCGTGTCGATTGCCTCACTCTTAGCGTCGTCAATAAAGCCGCAGGTGTTGATAATCACCGCGTCGGCATGCGAAGCGTCGCTCTCTATACGGCAGCCGGCTTTTTGCAGTGCCGCCAGCATAATTTCTCCGTCAACCTGATTCTTGGCACAGCCGAGGCTGACCAAACCAACCGAATACGCCATTTATTCTTCCTCATCCGATATAAACTCACGGAGCGCACCGTTAATGTCGTCCCACCGGTAGCCCAGCCTGCGAAGGCCGGCGGCAGCACGGCGGCGGCCTTTTTCGTCGTCAAGGCAGCACGCATACTTCTTCCGGACAACCCGGCGGATCTCCTCCTTCGGGTCGGGTTCCTCCTCCTCTACGGCCTGCTCTGCCAATTCCCGGCTGACGCCACGGCGCAGAAGCTCCTGCTTCACACGGAAGGCAGCAAACCCTTTCCGCCCGAACAGCGAGCGGGCCAGCGAACGGGCGTACTCCGCATCGTCAATCAAGCCCATATCGGCTACACGGCGCGCCGCACGCTCCGAAGCCTCCACGGAATATTTCTGCCGAAGTTTCTGCTCCAACTCTTTCTGGGAATGCGGACGGAAACCGAGAAGCCGGAACGCTTTCTGCTCGGCAAGGCGCGTTTCACTCTCGAGGAACAGCTGCCGCAGCTGTTCCTCCGTGACGTCGTCCCCAATATGCAGACCGGATTTCAGCCATGTCTCCGTATCAAGGGATGCGGCGAATTCCCCGTCCGCATACAGCGCCGTCAAGCCCCGTTTTCTCGGTTCGGCGGCAGAAAGCATCATTTGTCGTCGGCCTCAATATCAATATCGGCATTGTAGCGGGCATCGTCGGCAGAAGACGGCTTTTGAGGCTCCTTAGCAGGGCTTGTTTCAACCGGTTTTGCCCCCGATCCGGAACTTTTGGAACTTTTGGACGCGGCGGCACGGTTGAACAGTTTGGAGGAATTCTCCCGGATTTTGCCCTCGATCTCATTGGAGAGATCCGGATGTTCCGTCAGGTACTTCACCACGTTGTCGCGGCCCTGCCCCAGCCGCGTTTCGCCATAGGAGAACCACGATCCGCTTTTCTGGACAATGTCGAGTTCTACGCCGAGATCCAGAACTTCGCCTTCGTGGGAAATGCCGTGCCCGAAAAGAATATCAAATTCTGCGGTGCGGAACGGCGGCGCAATCTTATTCTTGACCACCTTGACCTTAGTATGCGAGCCGATCTGCTCGTCCCCGACTTTAATGGCTTCGCCCCGGCGGATATCAATACGCACGGAAGCGTAGAATTTCAAGGCGCGGCCCCCCGTTGTTACTTCGGGGCTGCCGTAGGTAATGCCGATCTTTTCGCGGAGCTGGTTAATGAAGATGGCCACGCAGTTGGATTTGGAAATGGCCCCCGCCAGTTTGCGCAGTGCCTGCGACATCAGGCGGGCCTGAAGACCAACGGCGCTGTCGCCCATCTCGCCCTCGATTTCGGCGCGCGGAACCAGTGCCGCAACCGAGTCGATTACAATCACGTCGATTGCACCGGAGCGAACCAGCGCCTCCGTAATTTCCAGCGCCTGTTCTCCGGTATCCGGCTGCGAAACCAGCAGAGAGTTTACGTCCACGTTCAGCGCGGCGGCATAAACCGGATCAAGGGCATGCTCGACATCAATAAACGCAGCGTTCCCGCCGTTCTTCTGCCCCTGCGCAATGCAGTGCAGCGCAAGCGTGGTTTTGCCGGAACTTTCGGGGCCGTAAATCTCGACGATCCGCCCGCGCGGCAGGCCGCCGATTCCCAGTGCCATATCGAGGCCGAGCGAACCGGTGGAAATGGCTTCTACGTGCATGGCCTGGTTCTGCCCGAGACGCATGACGGCCCCTTTGCCGAACTGTTTCTCGATCTGGGCCAGTGCTGTTTCCAGCGCTGTTTTTTTATCGCCGCTGGTGTTGACCGTTTTGGTCAGCTTCCTGGTAGCCGTTCCTTTTTCGGACATGTTGGTTCCTCCCGTTCCGCACTTTACTTTACTAATTTTATTATAGATGATTTTCAAATGAAAAGCAATAACGCACGGCACCTATGTTTTCGGCCGCCTTCCGGCAACGACGCGCTCCGTCCCGCCAAAATCACGGCAAGTCTCGATATCTTCCAGTCCCCCCGCAAAAAGTTCCCGAACGGCAGGGGCCTGCCCGCCGCCGACTTCTACGGCGGCAATGCCGCCCGGCTTCAGCTTCGGCAGCCATATTTTTGCGATTGCCCGGTAAAAATCCAGCCCGTCGGCGCCGCCGTCCAGCGCTTCGCGCGGCTCCCGCCGCACCTCGCGCTGGAGGGAAGAAATCTCTCTGCCGCGCACATAGGGCGGGTTGGAAACAATGCCGCCGAGCCCGGAAAAGTCTTCCGCCGAAGCGGAGGCAAGGACGTCCATCTCCCGGGCTTCAACGCCCGGGAACCCGGCACAGCGGATATTTTCCCGCAGATAAGAAAGCGCCGCCGGATATTTTTCAGCGGCGCAAATCCGGGCTCCGGGCAAAAGTGAAGCAAGCCCGAGGGCAACGGCTCCCGAGCCTGCGCAAAGATCGAGGACACGGGGCGCGGCAGTCCCTTTCAGCCGGCGGGCGGCCGCGCGCACCAGCAGCTCCGTATCTTCCCGGGGAATCAGGACACCTTCCCCCACTTTCAGCATCAGGCCCAGAAACGGCCATTCACCCAGAATATACTGGAGCGGCCTCCCCTCCGCACGCTCCCGCGCCATGCACAGGTATCGTTCCGACTCTTCCGCACCGGCAGGCTCCCTGGAGTGCAGAATCCGCTGCTCCGGGGTGAGGCCGAATGCTTTTTGGAACAGGCACCCCGCATCGAACTGCGGGCTGTCTGTTCCGGCGTCTTCCAGCTGTTTTTTCCCCGCGCGGTATAATTCGCCCAGCGTCATTTTTCATCTGCCGGCAGGCTGATCCGGTCTTCGCCGTTTTCCGGAATCACTTCGCGGATAGCGGCGATCGCCACCTCCATCATCCCGTCGTCGGGCTCCTTTGTGGTAATGCGCTGCATCCACAGGCCCGGCGCGGAAACGATATGCGTCAGCAGGTTGTCGTGGCGGGCGCAGTAGCGGATGACCTCAAACCCCGCGCCCATGACCAGCGGGATACACAGGATCTTGACCGCCGTGCGCAGGAACGGATTGGTAAACGGTATAAAAAAGCCGACCAGAATGCCAATCAGCAGCATCAGGACGAGAAAGCTCGTTCCGCAGCGCGGGTGGAAACGCTGATGCCTGCGCACATTCTCGACGGTCAGTTTCTCGTCGTTTTCATAGCAGAAAATCGTTTTATGTTCTGCGCCGTGGTACTGGAACATACGGCGCATATCCGGCATAGAGGCGCAGAAAGCCAGGTAGCCGACAAAAATAGCGATCCGCATCACGCCCTCCACCGGCGAACGCCACCCTTCCAGCGACGGACCGGCCGCGCCCTCAATCAGGTTGAAAACCCATGTGGGCAGCACAAAGAACAGGACAATAGCCAGCACAAGGCCGAGAACCGTTCCCGCCACCATAACGGCCTCCATCATGTGGCTGCCGAACTTCTTTTCAACCCACAGGTCAAACTTTGACTCGGTCTCCTCGTCATCCAGCCCCGCTTTTTCTACAGAGCGGGAAAGCGCCTGGTAGCCGACGGCCATGGCGTCTACAAAAGCGGCAATGCCGCGGAAAAACGGAAAACGCCAGAAACGCTTTCTGCGAAGGCTTTCTGCGGGCAGTTCTTCTGCCGAAACGCTCCCGTCCGGCATGCGGACGGCAATTTCGGTTTTCTGCGGGCCGCGCATCATAATCCCCTCAACAAGCGCCTGCCCCCCGATTGATGTGATCAATTTCGTTTTTTCTCTAGGCATTGGGTTTGGAATTCCTTCCTTCATCTGTTTTCTGGACTGCTTCGCGTGTATTTCCTTCCAGGTACTGAAAAGTTGGGATACGAATGGTAACGACCGTACCGACGTTTTCGTGGCTGTCAATCTGGAGGCTCCCGGAATGGAGAGTCATGATCTCATCTGCAAGAGCCAGCCCAATGCCGGAGCCGCGCACGGTCTGGTTGGCTTTGTAGAATTTCTTTTTGACGTTCGGCAGATCTTTGGCCGGAATCCCGCAGCCGTTATCGGCAATGACAACCGAAATAAACCCGGAGTCTTCCGCAGCCGTCACATTGATGGTTCCGCCTTCAGCGGTATATTTAAGGGCATTGTCAAGAATGTTCACAAACACCTGCCGCAGGCGGTTGATGTCGCCGAGAACAGGCGGAAGCATCGAAGGCTCGTCATAAATCAGGTATTTATGTTCATTGCGGGCCCGTTCACTGAACATATAGACCGCCGCGTCCAGCTCTGCCAGAATATCAATTTTATCCATGGTCAGCGTCATACGGCCGCTCTGCATCCGTGAAAAATCCAGCAGCTCTTCGACCATGCCGGAAAGGCGCTCGGTCTCGCTGACAATGATTCCCATTCCGCGGTGAAGGGTTTTCGGGTCCGTTTCACCGCCCTGGAGGGTCTCCGCCCAGCCTTTAATGGCGGTAAGGGGTGTGCGCAGCTCGTGGGAAACCGATGAGATAAAGTCGTTTTTCATCCGTTCGTTCTGGCCCAGCTCGTCCGCCATATCGTTGATGGTATCGCACAGCTCGCCCAGTTCGTCGTTGTTCATTTTCTCGATGCGCGCCTTAAAATCACCCTGGGCGATCAGTTTTGCCGTGGCGCCGATGCGCCGGATGGGCGTCAAAATGGATCGAATAAAATAATGGCTGGAAACGAATACAAACAGCAGGATCAGCGCGCCTGCCAGAAAAAGCGCCGCGACAATGGTAAAAATCTGCCGGTTGGCGTCTTCCAGCGAAACAACGTACCGGATAGCGCCAACGGGGATGCCGGCGCTGCTGCGGACAACGCGGGTGACGGCCATCGCCTGCTCTCCGGTAACCAGTTTTCCGGTCCAGGTGCCATAGCTGCCGGAGTCTTCCAGGGCTTTTTGGTAATCGGGCATCGGCTGGCTGCGATCCGGGGCAAAGCCGATGGACGTGGTGACGACGTTCCCCGCCTGATTGATCACCATAAGCTCCATGCTTTCCTTATTAGGAAAATCCTCCACATAGCCGCGTGCAGCCTTGATAAAATCGGATGCCGAATCGCGTTCGTCGGGAGAAAAGAAGTTTGTAAGCTCTCCGGAACGCCCATTCAGGGCCGACTGGATACCATTGTAAACATACGCTTGTACGACAAAGGAAAGCGCGGCGATCAGCGTAATCACAATCAGGAGGATAATGCCGAGGCTGTTCAGGATCCAGCGCCTTGCAATGCTGTTCTTTTTCGCGGCCATGGCCTTTTTCCCCCTTTCCAACGGTTGCCCATTTTGTGCCCGTCCCCGGACACACGGCACTTCCTGCCCAGACCCGGCGCATCACCGGGCAACGGGTTATTTCCGGTTTCCGAATTCGTCGAACGTCCTCTTCAGTGCCCGCTCGGTCGGTACCGCGCAGATAAGCAGGAGCACGAGTTCAGCCATGATTACAAGCAGTCCGGTGCTGCATACGGTATCTGTATTTTTTCCCAGCACAAACAGCATTGCAGCGGGAGAAAGCACAAGCATGCCCCACCCGGCAATACACATCAGCCGATCATAGTAGCAGTTGGCAAATTCCCATGTATCCCGGTTTAACCGCGACCGTGCTGTTTTATACCCGTTGGTGCCCTGAATATCCTCCGGCGCTTTATTCCGGTGAATGTTTCCGTAAATAATCTGAAAAGCCGGAAGCAGCAAAGTCATAATCAAAATGAAAATCCAAAAGCCCATTGAAAAGATTCCTTTCTCAACCCGCCCTTAGCCTTCCCACTTATAGCCAAGGCCCCAGACCGTAACGATATGGTGGGGGCTGGAAGGCTCATCTTCCACCTTCATGCGGAGGCGGCGGATATTCACGTCTACAATCTTCTCTTCGCCGAAATACGATTCACCCCACACATGGCGGAGAATATCGGAGCGGTCCAGAGCGGTGCCGGGGTTCGACATAAAATACTCCATAATTTGGAATTCAACCTGTGTCAGTTCAATCGGCTCCCCTTTTTTCACAAGGGTACGGTTGCGCAGGTTCAGGACAAAATCGCCGGATTTGATCTCTTCCCGGAAATTTTCGCTGCCCCGCTTGCGCTCCAGCGCAACGCGGCGGTATACCGCGTCCACCCGGGCAACAAGTTCGCTGGGGCTGAACGGCTTCGTCACATAATCGTCGGCGCCCATCATCAGGCCGCCGACCTTATCCATTTCCTGCGTTTTTGCCGTGAGCAGGATAATACCGACGGAGCCGTTCTGCCGGCGCAGTTCTTTGCACACAGCCAGGCCGTCGTATTTGCCGGGCATCATGATATCCAGCACGGCAACGTCCACATCCGTATCTTTGCGGCCGTAAATCTGAAGGGCCTCTTCTCCGTTGGAAGCCTCCAGCGTAAAGTACCCGGCCCGTTTCAGGTTGATAACAACGAACTCACGGATGGCCTGTTCGTCCTCGGCCACAAGGATTGTTTTCACAGGGATCCCCCCTTTATTTATTCCTGATCAATCAGTTTAAAAGCTCCCCGGATCTCTTCCTGCGTAAGGGAAAGCGAGTTGCGCGGGGACGGAATGGAAGCGGCAAAGACCAGCTTATCTTTGGACGTAAGGCGGAAAAAGCCGCCCGTGCCTTTGCCGGAAACCCACCCCTGTGTGGTAAAGATCTCGATTTTGAGGAGTTCCGGCCCGCGCACGCCGCCCTCGCCCCCGGCGGACGCCATCCACTGATAGAATGTCAGCGTCCGCGTAGCGGGATCCAGCTTGGTCGTGATCTTCCCCCGCCACATATCCGGAACGGAAAACCAATATCCGTCCGCATAGTCGATTACCATGCTCATCACGCGGATAAACGTGTTGGTCTGAGTGTCGTAGCGGTGCCAGCTCGTAAGGTAATCCGCCTCACCCGCCGTGCTGCCGCTGTAGCCGGGCATCAGGGTCACCAATGGGATTTCAAGAATTTTGTCGCCGTTGATGTCTTCAGAAACTACCGACGTGCTGCGTTCGGTGCTTTTGGCGGATTTGGTGGCCGGATCATAAAAGGGCGCTTCCAGCATTTTTTTATTTTTGTCCCAGTACAAAAGCTCGGTCACCATGTTATTGGCATTCTTGACCCCATCCAGCACAATCCCGAACTGTTTTTCATTGACAAGCCCGGTCTTGACGGATGCATACTGGGTCACGCCGGTATCCAGCGGTGCGGAACCCATAACTTCTACGGCGCCGCTTTTAAGCCGCAGCAGATGTGCTGCGGCAGGCTGGTCGCCTACCGTGACACTGGCCGTAAAAATTTCATCCTGACCGTCCCCGCTGAAATCCGCCACAGCCATTTCGGTGTAGCCCTGGTCGAGTTTCAGTTCGGCCATTCTTCCATTCTGAAAATAGTAAACACAGATGGAAGCCGTATTGTTCTGGCTGCTGCCCCATCCTACGACAACCTCGTCTTTTCCGTCACCATTGAGGTCACCGAAGCATACCCGGTCCACCTGTGTGGCGGGGTTGCTGAACGTGCCGATATTTTTCCATTCTCCGTCTTTCTGCATAAACGTGACGCTGATGCCCAGGGAATCGTCGCCTTTCTGATAAAACGCCATGGCTTCCTGCGTTTTATCGCCGCAAAGGTCATGGGTAATAATAGCGGAACGGTACCCGCCCGTCTCCGGATATTTCAGCGTCATCCCGCTGCCGCCGGTCTGCTCCAGCAGACTTTGGATATCCGCCTCGTTTTCGCCGGTGGGCCGCGGTGCGTGCATCAGCGTCTGGGCGTTCAGGCCGGCAAACGAACAGCCCGACAGCACGGCGGCAGTCAGAAATATAACAGCCAATACGGCAATTTTTCGTTTCAAGCCTTGATGCCCCTTTCCCGGCCGATTCCCGGCCAGCCTGAATTGATATAGAATTTGTATAATTAAAACAATTATAGCATAATCCCGTCAAAAAAAAAGTTTCAAATCTGTAACTCCGCCTTTCTGCCTTCCTGAAAAAGTGCGCGGGTGTTTTTGCCGGCCCGCGAAAACAGTGATATAATGATGACCGGATAAAATATGGATTAATTTTTGGACACGGGGGCAGCAGTATCTTGAAAGGGAACAAAGCGGCCGAACTTCTGAAAACGACATTCCGGTCGCTGCAATACCGGAATTTCCGCTTGTTCTGGTGTGGGCAGTGCATTTCCGTGGCAGGAACCTGGATCCAGCGGACGGCGCAGACCTGGCTGGTCTATTCGGTGACCAACTCGCCCCTGCTTGTAGGGCTTGTAGGCGTGGCGCAGTTTCTGCCCATGCTGTTTCTTTCCCTTTTTGCCGGTGCAGCGGCAGACCGGTTTCCCAAACAGAAGCTGCTGGTACTGACCCAGTCGCTGTTTATGGCGCAGGCCGCTGCCATGACGCTGCTGACCGCCACCGGCCTTATCCGGTACTGGCACATTCTTCTGCTCAGTTTTTTGTTCGGGCTGACGCAGACGCTGGATATGCCCGCCCGGCAGGCGTTTTTTATTGACCTTGTGGGGCCGGAAAATGTGACGAATGCCATTTCGCTGAACTCAACCATTGTGAACCTGGCACGGATCGTCGGGCCGGCCCTAGCCGGGCTGATGATGGCAAAACTGGGGACGGCGGCGTGTTTCGGCATCAATGCTGTAAGCTACCTGCCGGTTATTATGGGGATCCTGATGATCCGCGTACACGAAACCGCCCGCCCGGCGCGGAGCGCAAACATGCTGCCGGAAATTGCGGACGGACTGCGGTATATCCGCCGGAACCGGACGCTGGTGGCCAATGTGCTGATTATGGCGGCCGTATGTACGTTTGCCTACAACGTCAGCGTCATTGTCCCCGTTTTTGCGCGCGAAGTGCTGGGCATGGGGGTCAGCGGCTACACCGGGCTGCTCTCCGCCGAAGGAGTGGGTGCCTTCTCCGCGGCCCTTTTGATGGCTTACCGGAGCAAGGACGGGGTTAAAAAGCCGCTTCTCCTCCTCAGCGGGGCCGGTACGGCCGCCACACAGATTGCAACCGTTTTTTCGCATCAGTTTGCGTCCAGCGCCCTCCTCTTTGTTTTCATCGGTTTTTTCAACCTGATTTTTCTCAATACGGCAAATTCCATCTATCAGGTCAGTTCTTCCAATGAGTACCGCGGGCGGGTCATGAGCGTTTATTCTTTTCTCAACATGGGCTCGACGCCCATTGGGAATTTTCTGGCCGGGGCCGTCATGGAAAAAGCAGGCGGAGACTCCGGATTCGTTTTCTGCGGCTGCATGGCACTGACCCTGCTGGCAGCCATTGCGGCGGCACAGCGCAGGGAGATTTCCCGCTGGTTCCGCCGCGAAAACTGAAGATTTCAGCACAAAAGCAGAAAAAGATCCCACCTTCCGCTCATGCGGAAAGCGGGATCCCCGCCGTCTTTTTTAGGTTGGCCGCGCTTTTTTCCCTGCGGTTTTGGGCCGGCCCTGTTAAATCAAAAAGCGGAAAAAGTTACCCACGGAAGGACAACTCACAGCGTATCCTTTTGTGGAAAGGTTTTTCTCCCCTCTTTCTCTGACACACCCACCTGGAGGATAAAGACAGCAAGCAGAAAAGCTATGCCGACAAACACAAATCCCGCACTTGCGCCATATAAATCCATTATTTTTCCCACAATGATATCCCCAACCAGCGTTCCAACCGCATAGCAGAAGGAAACAAGGCTGAGATCAAAACCCGGTTTGTCCTCCCGGGCGGAAAGGGATTCCACGGTTTCCAGAACGGGGTTTGACAAGCTGAACAGAACTTCAAACGCCAACAGAACAGCGACAAAAAATGCCGGATAATGAATTTTGGAAAGAAAGAATCCCAGCATGGACAATATCAAGAAGACAAAGACTGACAATCGTTTTTTATGAAATCGATCGCTTAGAATCCCGCCTCCCAACTGGGCAGGAATGCTCAAAATATTGTCCGCTGAATAGACTCCCCCCATTGCCGAATCGGAAAGGTTCATCGGACCCGTCAGATAAACGGGAAACACAATATCCCACAAGGGCTGTGTTGCAATCCCTTCAATAACATTGACAAGGCACAGCGACCGGATATTTGCCGGAATCCGGAACAGCATCCGCAGTGCCTGCCGGAATTTCGGTTTTTCCGGATTCCGGCCGTTTTTCTCACGGGCTGTTCTCGTGCGGCCAGGCAGCGTGAGCAGAGCGATCCCCGCGCCGCAGAGATAAAAGGCCGAAAGGATCAAAAACATATCTCCATGGTTCCCACGGAATGTGATGAGGCCGGCAAGAAGCCCGCTGACGACACCGCCGCCTGATCCAAAAGCGCTGATGACCCCGAACGCTTTTCCCCGGTCTTCCGGAGCGCTCAGTTCCCGGATATACGGCGCCCGAACCGCAAAGAAAGCCCCCTTGGCGATTCCTCGGATCAAAAGGACGGCCGCCAACAGAGCCATCGGCCGGATAAATCCAATCGCGGCGGTTGAAACGGCGCTTAGGAGCAGCGAGAGAATAACATAGATTTTTCTTCCGACAAAGTCGGAATGCCTGCCGACAATCACCTTAAAGGCAGCGATTCCCAATCCAGACGATGCCAAAAGGGAACCAATCTGGCTGTATGAATAACCGATCTGTTTCAGATAAAGAGGGAACAGGATAATAAAGACACCATCGCTTGCCGTAAAAAGCAACAGCACAATTCCATAAAAAGTTCTAACTTTCCACCCTGTTCTATGCTTCAATCTCAACTGCAACATATCGTACTCTCCTGTTTGTAATGAATAGTAATGGTTTTTTCAAATAGATATAGATTTTCTAAGGGTTTCTCCTACCTTTGTTTTAAAAGTCGATAATTGAGGATAGTCTGAAAGCATCCACATCAAATCATAAATAATGTGCTTATATTCTTCACACTTGGCATTATGCGTATTAAGAGGCTTTACGCCTGCATTTGATGCTTGGGCTCGACAGCCTCCGCCGCAAAAAAAGCGAACATCACATTTTTCACATATCGGATCCATTCTGACAATATTGATATTCCGGAATTTCTTAAAGGTATTGGGATCATTCCATATATCAGAAAATCGTCTTTCCTTTACGTTTCCTGCAGCATATATCTTCTTTTGAAAAGAAGGGCAAGGATATACATCTCCATTAGCCCCAATAGAACATGTATTATAGCCTGTCCCACAAAATTCTTGACTGTATCTCCTCGGGTATGGGTAACCATTTTACCACATGTACATATGGTATCATTTTCATTTAAAAGTACACTCTTCAAAGCAATTCTCCTTTCCTTTTATCAGTAAAATTAATTAATCATCATCATAATAAATAATAAGCAAATAAATTAAATTGTCAGGGAATGAATGGTTCCTCATTCATCCTCTGACTTTGAGATTCTTTACTTCGTGTAGACCGCATGAGTGCAGAAATCTGCAAAGTTTGGTGCTACGCACATCAAAGAAGACCAAAATAAAATCATAGTTGATCTTCTTTCACATCAAGATCATAAAAATGCATATGCATTTTCATTTTTAAGTTTTCGCTAACTGTTATAATATTACTTTATTGTATGTTTTTTGTAAATATTAATAGTGTCTAAACATACTATTTTTTTTTAGATAATCTTTATACTGAATTAAGTGTTTTTTCCCTATATTATTAACCCTTGTCTATTTTTTAGGAGCTACCTAATATCTTTGCTAATCTGAAATAAAGGAAATTAGGGTAAGTCATCTCATATTTTCTGAATGTTCTACATAGCCGAAAAATTCAGGTAAAAAAACGCCCTCCCGCTCACGCGGAAAGGCAGGTTTCTTTATTGTTTTTAGGTTGGCCGCGCTTTTTTCCCTGCGGTTTTGGCCCGGCCCTGAATTTCAGGGACCGGAGGCTGCCTGTTTTTAGGAAAATGCGTGATTTTATTGCTTTCCGTTCCGTGCGGTGCTTTCGGATCGGGACGGCGCATCCCCGCTTTTGCCATTTTCGCCGCCCCCTTACGCGCCGTGCCGCGCGGCGGACTGCTTTTTCGCCGTGCGGCTGCGGTTCTGGTTTTCCCGGGTGAGGGGAACCCCTCCGCCCGCTTTTTCCTTTCGGGCACGCTTTCTGTCCGGCTGGCTGTCTTTCGGCATACACAACCACCTCCGGCGTTAGTATGCGGCAAAGGCTCGGGCCTTATTCGTCCCGGGGCGCGGCGGCGGACACAAGCTCCCGCTCCATCTCTCCCAAAAAAGAACGGATGCGCTTCTGATCCTCCGGTGTGCCGTGAAAGCTGCTGCACAGCGAGCAGCGTCCGTTCCAAGTGGAAACAGCCACCTGAAAATTTGGCGTATATTTTGCGGCGCTGGAAAGGAACACGTCCTCCGGCTTCCGATCTCCGAAAACCAGCCGGCCTTTCTCAAAGACCCCAATATTGGTAAAGGAAACGGGGGCAGCGCGGAACAGGACGGGGGAAAGCCGCGCCAACACCGCGCGGGGGAAAATCCGGAACAGAAACCCCAGCAAAACCGGGGCTTTCAGGCATCCGGGGCTTCCCTTATGCCGCGACATGGACGCCGAGATTTTTTGCAGGGTGGCTTCAAACGGTTCGTCCTGGGAAAACACCGCCCTGCATCCGTAGCGGGAAGTCATGTTGCAGATTCCGCATTTCTGTGGATATTTGAGATATTTACGCATATCGACAAAACAAGGAAAACGGATATCGGCGCAGCCGGTCCAGCGGTGCAGGGCACGGGCATATGCCGTCAGAAGCAAGTCGTTGACGGTGGCCCCGCGTGCTTTTCCGTAAGACCGGATACGGGAAAAGGGTTCTTCCTCCAGCACAAGGCGGACAAGGAACGGGCGGTTCCTGTCCCCTTTCAGGAGCATGGGCATGGGCTGAGCCAATCGGGCATAATCAGAATGGGACGAAAAAACAGCTGCCTTCTCGCGGAGAGAGTAACCCCGGAGAAGCTGCGAAAGGCTCCTGCTGCCGGGTTTTGGGGCCGTTCGATAATCCGGATTCTCCGCGCAGCGGGAATAAAGATCCGCAAGCAGATAAAGGTACTGCTTGAAGCCCGCCCCGTCCGCAACCAAATGGCTCATGACCGCGCAGAGCGCGTCGCCTTCCCCTTCCCGGATTAAAAACAGTTTCAGCTGCGGCCCTTTTTCAAAATTGAGCCTGGAAAGAAGGATTTGTTCTTCCCTTTTCGGAGTACCGCTCTTCTCCACGCTGAGAATATCTTTCGCTGAAAAGCCGCCGTACACCCAGCCGTGCGTCCTTGGGGTGAAACCGCAGGCAATCGGCGGCGCGGCGGAGAGGGAAAGATCCACGGCGCGTTCCAGAGCCGCTGCATCCAGCCTGCCCGAAAAGCGGATCAGGCAGCGGATAATCGGGTCATGGAACGTGCGGTAATAATTCTGCATCAGGTCAAAGGCTTCCGTCCGTACTTTGATAGTCAACACCTCTTATTATGATCAGTCCAAGCCCAGACTTTGCGCGTAACGCGCAAGCCCGGCTTCAAAATTCACTCCGAAACGGACATCCGTGCCCGCGCTATGCGTGCGGCGGATGCTTTCCACCGTGAAATCCACCGCGATCCGGGCGGCGTCGGCGGGCGAAAAACCGTTCATCCGCGCACCGAGCAGGGCGCTGGCAAAAACGTCCCCCGTGCCGTGGTAGCTGCCCCCAATCCGTTCGGACATAACGTAGCTTACACTGTCTGATCCGGCGTCGTAAACCGCGCAGCCGAGGGTCTTCGGCTCAAACCACACGCCCGTAAGCACCACGGTCTTCGGCCCCAGCGCGGCAAGGCGCCGCAGAAGCCCCTCGACATAATCCTTCCCGTACGGGCCTTTGCGGTACGGTTCGCCCAGAAGAAACGCAGCCTCCGTCAGGTTCGGCACGATGACGTCCGCCCGGCCGCAGAGGCGCGCCATCCCGTGCGGGAAATCCGGCCCGAACGCCGGATACAGCTTTCCGCTGTCGGCCATAACGGGATCGACGCACACGAGGGTGTTTTCTCCCCGGAAATCGTCAATCAGGTGCGAAACCATCTCCAGCTGCTCGGGCGATCCGAGATATCCGGTATAGATCGCGTCAAAACGCAGGCCGAGCTTTTTCCAGTGGGCGGCAATGGCGGGGATATCCTCCGTAAGATCCCGGAACGTATAGCCGGTGAAACCGCCGGTATGCGTTGAAAGCACCGCCGTTGGGAGGACACTGGTTTCAATCCCGGCCGCCGAGAGCACCGGCAGGGCCACCGTAAGGGAACAGCGGCCGAAGCACGAGATATCGTGAACGGCCAGCGCACGTTTTTGTCTCTTCATTTTTGAATTCCCCGTTTCTTCCGATATTTTTTCTCTTATTATATCGGAATATGTGCGGCGCGAAAATATACAGTTCGCAAAAATCCGCCCGGAACAGTTCGGCTCAGTAGATTTCAAGATACTTGCGAAGTTCCCATCCCGTGACCGAACGGCTGTACGACGCCCATTCGCTTTCTTTGTCCCGGAGATAACTGCGCAGGGCGTGCGGGCCCAGCACACCGGAAACAACCGGGTCCTTCCTGAAGGCCTCTATGGCATCCTTCAGGCTGAGCGGAAGAGTGGAGGGCCGGTTTTTTCCGTCTCCGCCCGAGCAGAGACGTTCCAGGGCGGGCGGCGGCGTCATTTTCTTTTCCAAGCCGTCCATCCCGGCCGCCAGGCAGCAGGCCAGCATCAGGTAAGGGTTGGCGGAAGGATCCGGCGAACGCAGTTCAATGCGCGCCCCTTTGCCGTGCGCGGAAGGCACACGGACAAGCGGGCTTCGGCTGCGGTCCGACCAGGCCACGGCGACCGGAGCTTCATCCCCCGAAAGCAGCCGCTTGTAGGAATTAACAGTTGGGTTGCAGACGGCCGTAAGCGCACCGGCGTGCGCCAGAATTCCTGCCATAAACCGGTACGCCGTTTTGCTCAGGCCGTATCCTGCCGGATCGGATGGATCAGCAAACAGGTTTTTCCCGCCGTCTGTCAGCGACATGTTGACGTGCATCCCAGAACCGCTCGCTACGGCAAGCGGTTTCGGCATAAAGGTGGCGTACGCGCCCGACGCCTTGGCAATGGATTTGGCAGCCATCTTAAACGTCATGATGTTGTCTGCCGTGCGGAGGGCGGTGTCATACCGGAAGTCAATTTCCTGCTGGCCGGGGGAAGCTTCATGGTGCGAAGCCTCAATTTCGAACCCCATGCTCTCCAGCGTCAGGCAGATCTCGCGGCGGATATCGCCGCCCATGTCGCCGGTGCCCAGGTCAAAATACCCCGCCGTATCGTGCGTTGTTGTGGTGGGAAGGCCGTTGTCGTCGGTCTGGAACAGGAAAAACTCCATCTCCGGCCCCACGTTGAACCCGAACCCGCGCTCGGCCGCCTTTTGCACCTGCCGCTTGAGGATCTGGCGCGGATCGCCCTCGAACGGCTCCCCGCCGGGCAGGTACACGTCACAAATCAGGCGCGCCACGCCGTACTGCGCGGGGCGCCACGGCAGCATGGTAAAGGTGTCGCAGTCCGGGTGCAGGCACATGTCGGACTCGGCTTCACGCGCGAAGCCGTCCAGCGACGATCCGTCGAAAACACATTCATTCTCAAGAGCTTTGGCAAGCTGGCTTTTGGTGATTGCCACATTTTTCAGCGTGCCCGAAATATCGGTGAACTGGAGCCGGATAAAATTGACGCCGTTCTCTTCCACCAGTCTGAAAATATCATTTTTGCCGTAACGGTTCACATTGCATACCTCCCTGAGGGGCGCCTGCCCGTTTTTGCCAAAAAAAGCCCGGCACTCCCGTGTCGGACCCCTTTGTCCCCTTTTGGATACCCGCAGACGTGCGGGCTTTTCTCTATTCTATACCTTTTTCCGCCGAAGTTGCAAGCACAAATTCGGGAAAATCAAAAAAGTCAGCGGATCGCGGGCTTAGAAGCGCTTATTCTCCCCGCGGGAGCCAGACGGCGCTTCGTGTCCGAAGAATTCGATCTGCGTCAGGGCGGGGAACGGAGAAGAATCATCCGCCCGGATCAGGTGATCCAGGACGATCCATTCCACTTTCTTTGCCGGAAAGCGGAAGTGCTGCCCGGCATCCGTCTTTTTCAGACTCAGCTCCAATGCGCTTCCGTCCGAAAAATGGAGCGTTCCCTGTTTCCACCACGCGTCGTGCGGAAAATCGGCGCGCAGGTAAAGAACCGCTTCATCCAGCAGGACTTCCCGGCCGAAATCCAGCCGGAACGCGGCGTTGGGGTCGCGGTTGATCCCCCAGCTTGTGTAGGGCCACTCGCCGTGGCTGTGGTTTGCCTTCAGCCCGTCAATCGCGTTTCGGGCGGCAAACACGGCTTCGCCGCGCGTTTCCACGTTTGCCGAAGCGTGGGGAAACAGGCTTTTATTTTCGTGGAAATCCAGCGGGTTGAACGCGAGGTTCCGCCGTGCGGCGGCTTCTTCCGGGAAGGCACGGCGCGCATACAGCAGGTGCCGTTCTCCCATAAAAGCGCGCGGAGAAAGGGAAACACGCTTTTCCCCGAAGGGGACGGGATACCCGAACCGGTTTCCTTTCAGGAAAACCAAAGCGGGGGCTGCCGTATCATCCAGCCGGACAACCAAAAAGCTATCCGGGGTTTCGCTTTCTGCTTCCAGCACATCCCCCTCCTGGTATTCCCCGTCATACACAAGGCTGGTTTCATCTTCCGCGGCGGCTTCCGCCCGGACGTCTCCGGCCTTGTTCCTTATCCGTAAAGTGATGCGCATCATTGAATTCCTCCTGTTACATCCGCGGTATGATAAGAAAAACTTAACAAAATATTCCTGATTCACGCTGTAAATTATACCACATTATTTTTCCGGCGTAAATACAGTAATCTCTGCCCGACACTTGTACAAACACGGAAATCCTGCCTCTTATTGCGAAAAACAAGCGCAAATGTGAAATGCCTGTCGGCATCTCGCACCTACGCTTGTTCGAGTGACAAAAGCACCGCTGCCCACAAGAGCAGCGGTGCCGGTAACGAAGACTTTAGTCTTGAAATCCAACGGACAAATCGCCGTTTATTTTTCCGTAAGACGAGTTATTTTGAAATCCAAAAAAGTAAAAATGGCTCTTATTTAGATTGTAAAAGCTAATCGAATCTCTTCCCGGATGGCCTTCGGTGCCGGTTTCTCCCGTCCATGAAGTGGCTAACCTGTTACCGTCCGTCCGATCATAGCAATTGATCGTATACGAATATCCAATTGCGGTGTCGGACTCAAATTTTGTTGTGACCAATAATTTTCCATTTGAACCGGTTGAAAAATAATAATTGGTATAAAGCTGACCGCCTAAATTGGAAACCGAACCATGGTAATCCCCGCTTGTAAGATTATAGTAGTCTGATGGATAGGATAAACTATTAGGACTTATTCCATCTTTTGATGCAGGAATTTAGTTTATAGTATACGGCGCCCGCCGGAAATAGATTTTTTGCAGGAGACGGAATTTTTACCGCAGCCGGCTGCAATTTGGATTCACAGTTTCGTTGCTGCTGGGAAGGTTCTTTTGTAAGATCGTCAACAAAAGAACCTTTGGGGACTGTCAGCCGGCCTTCCGTTGATACTTGGCTGGCGGAAGGTTCTAAACTTTTTGCTCCATCCGCAGCAAAAGCATCCGAGGAAATATGCGTTATTCCTGTCACTCCCGTGATCAGGGCCATACTCAGTACCACACTCATTCCCAATTTTAAACCTTTCATAGCATAGGCATTCCTTTCCAGTGAACTGCCGGTTAATATTTACTAAAAATACAGTATATTCCATATATTAGCTCCATTAATTCATATTTATAATTATAATAAATAAATATAATAAATTTTATTTTTATTCTGTTTTATATTGCTTAACCTCTGATAGGTATATTCTGAGTTCTGATTTTTGTTCTGATTTTTAAATTCTAGAATATTGCCGCTTGTAATTTTGCGCTTTAAAGTATAAAATAGCTTTTAGAAATCTGAATGAATGGGAGACGAGGACATGATCGTTGTTATGAAGCGTTCCTGCACGAAGCAGGACGTGGAAAACGTTATAAAGACGCTAAAGGAGCACGGCCTGGGGGCAAACCTTTCCACCGGATCGCAGGCAACCGTGGTCGGCGTGCTGGGCGACAAGACAAAACTGAACGGCGTCAATCTGGAACTGATGGACGGCGTGGAAAAAACGGTGCCCATTATGCACTCCTACAAGCTGGCAAGCCGCGAAATGGTCCCCGAAGGGCGCACGGTGCGCGTGGGGGATCAGGTGATCGGCGGGAAGAAACTGGCCATGATCGCCGGCCCCTGCGCTGTGGAGAGCGAAGAACAGATGATGAAAGCGGCCGCCGGGGTCAAGGCGGCCGGCGCGGCGTTTCTGCGCGGCGGAGCATACAAGCCCCGCACCTCGCCGTACTCTTTTCAAGGGATGGAACAGGAGGGCCTCAAGCTCCTGCGGAAAGCCGCCGACGCCTACGGCCTTCTGACTGTGACCGAAATCACGGATCATGACCAGATTGAATCCGCCGGCCCGTACTGCGACATATTTCAGATCGGCGCACGCAACATGCAGAATTTCCGCCTGCTGAAAGCGGTCGGCCGGACGAAAACGCCCGTCCTGCTCAAGCGCGGGATCGCCAGCACCGTGGAAGAATGGCTGGACGCCGCCGAATACATCATGAGCGAGGGCAACTGCAATGTCGTCCTGTGCGAACGCGGAATCCGCACGTTTGAAACGGCGACGCGCAATACGCTGGACGTTTCCGCCGTGCCGGTCGTACGGGAGCGGAGCTGCCTGCCCATTATCATTGATCCGTCGCATGCTTCCGGAAAAGCGGCCTATGTGGGACCGCTGTCCCTCGCGGGGATCGCCGCCGGAGCGGACGGCCTGATTATCGAAGTCCACCCCAACCCGAAGGCAGCCCTCAGTGACGCGGCTCAGCAGCTGACCGTGGAAGCTTACACGGAGCTGGTCAGAAAAGCCCGCCGGGTAGCGGAAGCTGTCGGAAGGGAAATTTAAACCGGCGCACCGTTTTTTCGTTTTCGGTAAACGAACAGCACGGCAAGAATCACGCACGCGTTATTGATGAGATAGGCTGCGTCTGCGCCGGCGCGATCCGAAAGGAACCCGGCCCAGCTCACACCGAGGGGAATCAGCAGCCCGGAGGCAAAGGACAGCAGCGCGAAAAAACGCCCCTGGTATTCCACAGGAATCTGAATCTGAAAAAACGAAATCAGCGGCACGTTCACACAGGTGGTGATGAACCCGCACACCGTTTCCAGCGTGAGGAAGATCGGGAAATACGCGCGCGGGCACAGATTGTAACAAAGAAGCGACGCGGCGCCGATCAGCATCATAACTGCGCTGTTCAGCAAAAACAGCGCTTTCAGCCGTGGGGGACACGCATTTCTGCGGCGGAAAAGGAACAGCCCCGCCGCAAGCGTTCCCGCTACAAAAGACGAAGAAGACAGTCCGTACAGCTTCTGCGGCAGGCCGTATTTTTGAACCAGAATACCGGGATTGATGATTTCATCGGAATTTGCAACGAAAGAGTTCAGCACCATCACCAGGAAAAAGAGCGAAAAGATTTCCCGGCTGGAGGTTATTACGCGCACTCCGCCGAGAAACTGTTCCCGCAGCGGGGCGCTTTCACCGGGTGTTTTATCCGGCCGCCGGTATCGGATAAAGCATTCGCCCGCCGCCGAAAGGGCATAGGAAGCCCCAACCGCGGCCAGCACGCTCGCAAAGCCGAAAGCGCCGAAAAGATATGCCCCGGCCAGCGGGGAAGCGATTCCCGCCAGGTTGTCGGAAAAACTTTTCAGCCCGTTCATCTGCTCCAGCGATCCTTTTTCATTCAGCTCCGTAAAAATCACATTGGAGGCAACCCCAAACAAGCCGGAAATGGTGTTCAGAAGCATCCCGGCCGCCGCCAGAACCGGCAGCGTCAGCAGTTCCATCCGGCTCAGCAGGAGCAGGCTGAAAAAAACAGCGGAAGAGGTAAAATCGCACAGCACGAGGATGCGCTTGCGGTTTGACCGTTCCACCGGCACGCCCAGAAAGGGCCGCAGCAGAACAGACGGCAGGCTCGCCGCCGCGAAGAAAATTCCCGCTTTGGCCAGCGAGCCGGTTTCTTGAAGAAGATACAGCGGAAGCGAAACGGAATAGATCCCTGCGCCGAACAGCGAAACACTCCGGTTCAGGATGAGGTTCAGCACGTTTCCCTTCCGGTTCATGGCTTTCCGTTCAGCCGGTATTCCGAACCGTCCGGCGTGCGGCTCATCAGCCCGTATTCAATCAGGTACCGCCGCAAAGTTGCATAATCTGCGAAAATTGGTTTCAGAATATCGTTGACCTCCCGTTCGGAATAAACCCGACCCTTTTCAAACTGTTCCGAAATCCGGGTAAGGACAACGATTTTTTTCTTTTCTTTGGCGGGAAAGGCTTTCAGGCACAGAGGATTCTGCGAAGAAAAAAACTCATTCCTGATTTTCTCGCTCTCTGCTTCCGACGTCAGGTACCGGTCGTCCGTCATGGTCGCCGTTTCGGGAACCCGGACGGGCGGATCGCCCGTATCCGCGCCTGCCTTCCGCGCGGCCAGCTCGTACGCCGCGAGAAACAGGCGCGCCTGCTTAGCCCGCTCCCGCAGAACAAATTTCTGGTGCCGCACGGTCGAAGGAGAAACTCCCATTTCCGCCGCACAGCCGGAATCCGGCATGCCCCTGTGCATCAGGCGCAGAAGCTGTTTCTGCCGCCCGGTGATTTTCAGCCGGGGATCGCCGGATTCCAGCAGGGCTTCCAGCGCCGAACCATGTTCTTCCGCCAGATGGATCTCCGCGGCAAGGCGGGCGCCGTAAAAATGCCCGCCGCTGGGATACACTTCTCCGATACGGAACATTCTTCCGCAGAAAATGCACCGGTACGCCCGTGCGTCCTGCTCCAGCCGAAAGCCTTCTTCCAATTCGCGAAGGGTAAAATTTGACAGCTCCATATTGTTTAATCTCCAATAATGTTTATTGTATCAGTAAATATATCATGTAAATGTTTATTTGTCAATCGAAAGTCTTTCGGAACGATCCTTTCCCGGCCTTCATACGATATGTTAGGAAAGGATGTTGGCTGCCCAGCACACGGGATTACTGTTTTTGCCACAAAGGTTTTAAAGGAAACGGGCAAACTATCCTGATTGTTTTACCGAAAACAGGTGCTTTTTCAACATCTTTTCCCTTGCACCCCGACCGGTTTCGTATTATACTAAAGCTAGGGGAATAGCAGTATTTGCTGCTGCAGATAGAATTTGCAGATAGAATTGAGAAAGGGAAGTGACTGCAATGCTGAAAAACTCCTCGTTTCTGGTTATCTTTTTTTGGAATGTGCTGATAGCCGCGCTGTGGCATGGGCTCACGCTGGCTCTCGGTCAGAGACTTCCCAATTCCAAATTTGACGAGTCGAAAGAATGCTACGCGGCAAAGCCGTGGGAACGCGGGGGACGCTGGTACCGGGAGAACTTGAAGATCCAGTCTTGGAAGGATCGGATTCCGCAGCATATTGGGAAAGGTGGATTTTCAAAAACCCATCTGAAAAATGATTCCATTGAATACCTGGATGAATTCATTTTGGAAACCTGCCGCGGAGAATGGGTCCACCGCAAAAACTGTTTATGCGCCATTGTAATGCTGCTGGTGAATCCGCTGCTCGTGGGCCTTTTAACTTCTCTGTTCGTAATGATCGGGAACGTGCCTTTTGCTCTTGTGCAGCGCTACAACCGTTTCCGTTTGCAGACTCTGCGCAAAAGGCGCATCCGTGAGATTGCGCGCGCCGGGATGGAACAGAATACGGTAACGGCCTGATTTTGCCCGCTTTTTTTCAGCAGTTTTCCCGAAATGGAAAGGCTGCTGTTTTTAGGAAGCTTGCAGCAAGTTTTCGCAGAATTGGAGTTATACTCTGCGCGCTTTTTCTGGCTGCCGCTTTTTTGCCGGTGCCCGTGCGGGCTTCCTCCAATTACTTTTCGTTTCAAACGGACTGCCTCCAGGCTGTGCCCGGGGACCTTGTCCGGCTGAAGATCCGGGCCGACCAAAGCGTTGCCGCGGCCGGTTTCCGCGCGAAAGTGCAGTATGATGATTCAAGCCTGCGGTTTGTCGGCACTGAACAGTCGTCCCGGCTGAAAAGCGGAACTCTGCAAACAAACAGTGCCTCTAATCCGGTTTGTTCGGTTTATGTGTGCAACGCCAAAAAGGGAAGGAAAAGCGCGCCTAAACTATACGGCACCGTTCTTACCTATGTTTTTGAAGTCAAGAAAAATGCTTCGCCCGACACAGCGGAACTGGATGCGCAGGTGGATGAAATCTGTGACTACAGCGGGACAGGCCTTTCGGGGATCTGTTCGAAAAATTTCACTCTGGAAATTTCCCGGACAAAATCCGGAAAAGCCTGCCTGACGGCGCTGGAGCCTTCGGAAGGAAAGCTAAGCCCGGAGTTTGACCCGGGGATCTGCCGGTATGCCCTGACCGTGGCGTCAAGCGTGCGCTCCGTTTCATTCCGGGCGGAAGCGGCTGCCGGCGCTTCCGTTTCCGTCAGCCGGAAAAGCCTCGGCGCGGCGGGTACCTCTACGCCGATTGTCATACGGGTAACTTCCGCCGATAAAAAGAACACCCAGGTATACGAAGTGGACGTCACGCGCGCCGCGAAAACGAAGTGTCTGGAAGTATCCCTTCCGGACACCAGCCGGGCGCGGCCGGCGGAATCCGTGCTTTCGGAAAAACGTTCCAGTTCAGGCGTTCCTCCCGGCGGCACGGCAGAAGGTCCGGAATCAGCCGGCTTCTCGGACGCCGGTCTGTCCCGGAAGAAGGTTTTCGAATCCGGTGGTGCGGCCTGCCCTGAATCCGCGCAATCGGAAAGCGGAACCGCAGTAATACTGACGGCTCCCCAATCCGATTCCGCCGACGCTGCCCTCAAAAGTGCGCCGGCTGCCATAAACCTGGTTGAGAATCGGATGCCCGCCTACCTGGTGGGGATGCTCGCCTGCGGATTCTGTATTGTGACGGGCATTGCGCTGGAGCTGTGGCTTTCCGGGCCAAAGCGATAGAGCCGGAAAAAGTTCCGGCCCGCCGGCTTTTGGCTTTATGAAACTCGAGTTTATAATTGGTCAAAAAATATTTACAGAAAAATGTAAATTGAATGGAACCAATGAGGTTTAATTAAGAGGTTTCATTTTGTTTCATTTTTAAAAATATAGAGCGTCCGCCGCAGCCGACGTTTTGGAGGGGAATCTGTTTGTCGTTTACTTCGATCCAGTTCCTGATCTTTTTTCCGGCTGTCACCATCCTGTATTTCGTAATTCCGCAGAAAGCCCGCTGGGCTTGGCTTTTAGCCGCCAGCTATTACTTCTTTATGAGCTGGAACCCGTATTACGCCATTCTTCTGGCGGTTTCCACTGTGGTTACATGGACAAGCGGTCTTCTGATTGGCCGGGAGGATCTCCGAAAACGGCCGAACACCGTGCGCAGGAAAAAGATCTGGGTGGCACTCAGCGTTTTCGTAAATATCGGCATTCTGGTTGTTTTTAAGTATCTCGATTTCTTCTGCGGCTTGTACGCTGAAATTCTTCATATCTTCGGCATCTCGGCGCAGGCGGTCCAATTTGACCTGCTTCTTCCGGTCGGAATTTCGTTTTATACATTTCAGGCTCTCAGTTACACGGTGGACGTGTACCGCGGTGACATCAAGCCTGAGAAGAACCTTGGAAAATATGCGCTGTTTGTGTCGTTTTTCCCACAGCTGGTTGCAGGGCCGATTGAAAAATCAAAAGATCTGCTGCCCCAATTTGACGAAGTCCATACGTTTGACTACGACCGTGCGCGGAAGGGCCTGCTGCTGATGCTGTGGGGCTACTTTCAGAAAACGGCCGTTGCAGACAGGCTTGCCACGCTGGTGAATACGGTTTACAACAGTCCGCAAAAATATTCCGGGCTGGAAGTTGCCGTAGCGACCGTGTTTTTCGCTTTTCAAATCTACTGCGATTTTGCCGGATATTCCAACATTGCCATCGGCGCAGCGCAGGTGATGGGGTTCCGCCTGACAAAGAACTTTGACAAGCCGTATTTTTCAAAATCCATCAAGGAGTTCTGGCGGAGATGGCACATCACGCTGGGCGCGTGGTTCCGCGACTACCTGTATATCCCGCTGGGCGGCAACCGCTGCTCGAAATGGCGCCACTGCCTGAACCTGATGATCGTGTTTGCCGTCTGCGGACTCTGGCACGGCGCGGCGATGACTTTCGTCATCTGGGGCTTGCTGCACGGTGTTTACCAGGTAATAGGCCTGCTGACAAGGCCGGCCAAACAGCGCGCGGAACAAAAACTTGGGATCCGGGAAAACTCCTTTCCCGTACGGCTGTACCGCGCTGCGGCCACGTTTGTGCTGGTGGATTTCGCGTGGATCTTTTTCCGCGCAAATTCGCTCTGGGATGCGACTGTGCTTATCGGCAATCTCTTCCGGTTTAACCCGGCGGCTCTCTGGAACGGTTCCCTGTTCAGCCTTGGCCTTGCGGCACCGGATTTCTGGGCGGCGCTTCTCGGCATTGCCGCCGTTACGGCGGCAGATCTGCTCAGCCGCCGGAGGGATCTGCGGCAGAGTCTGCTGAACCGCGGCCCCGTCTGCCGCTGGGCCGTATATATCGCAGGCACAATGGTCATCTTGATTTTTGGGATTTATGGTCCGCTGCAAAGTCCGTCGCAGTTCATTTATTTTCAATTTTAAAGGGGCCGGGGCATGGTGAAAAAAGCAATCTGGAAAAGCTGTCTTTTCCTTGTAATCATAGGGACGATCCTCGCCGCATTTTCTCCGCTGTTCACCTATAAGATTGACCACCGGGGGAAACTCCTGCAGGGTCTTTATAAATCTGATGACACATATGACGTAGTTCTGATGGGTTCCAGCCACATGAACGGCGGAATCGACCCAAACGTCCTTTGGCATGAATACGGAATTTCCAGTTTCAATTACGCAACCGGCGGGCAACCGATTGACGTGACTTATTATCTTCTGAAAGAAGTGCTGAAAAAGCACAAAAATCCGCTTGTGGTGGTGGACGTGTACTACCTGGGCATGACAGATCCGTACGGCGTTTCGGGTTTTGTAAGCAACGCCCTCGACAACGTGCACTTTTCCCTCAATAAAGTGCAGGCCATTCATAACTGCGTCCCGTTTGACGAACGTCTTTTCTATTACTTTCCGATGCTGAAATATCACTTCCGCTGGTCATCACTGACCCAAAAAGACTTTACCTACGACAGCGCTTCGGTCTATTATGCAAAAGGCTTCGGAGCGGGAACCAGCCATTACGGAAAGCAGGACATTTCTTATGCCAATACGCAGAAAAAAGACGCCATCCCGCCGAAAACGCTGAGTTATCTCAATAAAATCATATGGCTTTCTAAAAAAGAAAATTTTCCGCTTCTGCTGATCAATCTGCCGTGCGATTACACCGATTCCAACAAAGAAGACGGATGGGTGAACGACTGCGAAGCCATGTTTAACACGGTTGCCGATGTGGCAGAGAAAAACGGCGTCGCGTTTCTTGACCTGTGCGACCGGATGGATGAAATCGGGCTGGATTTTTCACAGGATATGAACAATGCCGGGCACCTGAATATCTGGGGTGCAGTGAAAACCAGCGATTACTTGGGAAAGTACCTGAAAGAAAACTATTCCCTTTCGGATCACCGTTCTGAAAGCGCCTACGCTCAGTGGAACGAGGACTACAAAAAATCGCAGGCGGCTTCTGTTGCAGGCGGGTAAACTATTCTTGTTTAATAGCCGTCAGCGCACTGATCTTCACAGCCCGGTTTGCCGGGTAGAGACCGGAAAGCAGCCCAACCGCTGTGGCGAACAGCACGGCCCCCACCGCAAGCCACGGCGGGATAATGGAAATTTGGATGGCCGTCTGTGCGGCGGCTTCACCCGCTTCCACTGCCGCTTCTGCCCCGGCTGACCCCATATGCTGCGCAGCAATATGGTTAATGAGGACTGAGAAACCATAGCTGATGCCCGTCCCGGCCACACCGCCGAGAAATCCGATTGCGCCTGCTTCTATAAGGAACATCGTGCGGATATTGCGCACCACACAGCCAAGGACTTTCATGATCCCAATCTCGCGTGTCCGTTCATAGATGGACATGATCATCGTGTTTGTGATGCCCAGGGCCGCCACAAGCAGGGAAATCGCGCCGAGGCCGCCGAGAATCATCTGCACCGTGCGGATCTGTTTTTCTTCGGCGCTCCGCTGTGTTTCCATACTGTACACCTCAAAGCCCATACTTTTGATGGATTCCTGTGCTTCGGAAACTTTGTCGATAGAGGAAACTTTCACGCAGGCGGTATCGTATCCCTGGCTTTTGGAATCTTCTTTGATTTTATTCAGCTTATTGTATTTTTCCTGGAGTTTCTTCGCGTAGGAAATATCCATAAAGATGCAGTCGCTCGGCTGCGGGTTCTTGCTGTAATCCTCGGCAAGAACGCCTGCTACAGACAGCTGGACGGCTTTTTGCTTTGAAGCAGACGCTGTGCCGCTGTCTGTTTCAGCGATGTCTATCCCCTTTGTGTCCTGCTCGGAATCGCTTCTCGTATTGACTGCAAGGAAAAATTTGTCCTCCATCAGATCCACATACGCTTTGGGCAGGTTTCCTTTTTTATCAGGCCGCCGGTTGATTCGGCGGTTATGTTTTTTTTTGGTGTCGATAAAATCGTACGCGGAATCGCTGCCAAACAGAATTTCTTCCACTGCACTGTCTTTCTTCGGCAAAGAGCCGTCTGCCGCCTGATATCCAAACTCTTTAAGCGAATCCATCGCCACACCGTAAATCATTCCCTGAAACTGATATTTCTTCCGGCAGGTCACGTTTACCACGGACGGGCTTAGGTAATAAATGGGCGTGACGGCAGTTACATTCGGGATCTCCGAGATTTTTTTAAGGGCACGGTCATCCAGCGCACTCTGGCTGCCGGATTCGGATTCCGAGGAACTGCCTCCATTCCCATTATAGATGGTAATCACCGTAAGATCCCCCATCTGTTTCAGCGCGTTCTCCATGCTCTGCCGGAGCCCAAACCCCAGCGAGAGCATGACAACAATAGCGCAGGTTCCGATAACCACACCCGCAACCGTCAGGAACGTGCGCACCTTGCGCTTAAACAGGCTCCCGACCGCCATGGCGATCATGTCCCGGAATTTCATTTTGCATCCCCTCCGGGCAGATCGTCGTCATAATCATCCGCTTCTTCAAGGAGGCGCCTTTTTTTTGCCTTATGACGTTTTACAAGAATGACCGTTACCACAACGCCTGCAGCGGCCGCACAGCCGATAATAAGCCACAGCTTCCAGCCGAGGCCGCTGCTTTTGGCGGATTTTGCTCCTTTTTTTCCCTGCATACCATTCATGGCTCCAGCGACACTTCCAGGCTCTTCTTCAGCGGTAACTTCCCCCGAAAACGACTTGACGATTTTGCGGGTTTTCCCCGTAGAATCCTCGTATGTAAACGTCGCCGTTCCCTTAAGAGTACCGGCCTTAGCCGGCTGCAGAGACGCCTCAAAATTGTCACTGGCCCCGGAATCCAGGTTGCCGATATAGGAATCTCCGTCTTTCGTTTCAAAGTTGCCTTCCAGCTTAACCGCAAGATTATAAATTTTGCTTTTCCCTTTGTTGACGTAGCTGATGCTCAGCTGACCATCTTCACCGACGAACATCTGGTCATCAGTTTCCGGCTCGCCCACTTCAAACCGGTCGGGCTGCGTGAGAGGAATGGTGATAGTCTCGGAAGCATTCAGCGCCTGGCGCTTGTTGTCCACCACGGCGTCGTAATCAAACGTGACGGTGACCCCGTATGAATTGGGCGCGGCATCCGTTTTGGGCAGCAGCGCAATCGACTTCTGAACCGCCGCACCCGGCGCAATTTGGGGGATAAAAAATGTATTGGATGATTTCGCGGGGGTAAAAACGCTGCCCGCCGCTGCCGCTGTGTCTTTGTCATCCGAAGACGAGCCGACGGTCATTTTGCAGTTTCCAATGGCAATGGAGCCGGTATTCCGGATTTTCATGGAAAGATTGAACTCCTGCCCGCCGGTCACGGCTTTGCCCCCGTAATCGTAGCTTTCCACAATGATCTGCGGTTTGCTCTGGCCCACCTTGCCGGTGTCGTCTTTATCAGTTTTCGTTCCGGTGACGGGAATATAGATTTTGGAAGAGGCCGCGTCGGATTCATCCGACGAGAGCGTTACGGTCGCCGCGTAGCTGGACGTTGCCATTTTGCTGAGGCAGGCCAGCGGGTACGTGAAATTCTGCTCTGCCCCCGCCGCGAGCGAGGAAAGGTTCTTCGTGTCGGTCTGGCCTTTGACGCTTAGGCCGGAATCCGCCGGCAGGTCCAGCACGCATGCCACGTGGTCGCACGGCACGCTGCCCGTGTTTTTTACCGCAACGGTCAGGCTGAACGTCTCCCCTTCTTTTATGGGGCTGTGATCCAGCCGGAAGGACTGAACCGCCAGCTTGCCTTCCCCCTTGTCTTTTGAACCTGCCAGCTTGGGGAAAACCTGATATTCGGCGGTGAAAGACGGGACGTCTTTATCGCTTTCATCTTGTTGTAATTTTTCGTTATTATCTGTATAATATGTAATCTTGAATTTTAAAACTCCGAACCCGCTTCCGGTCCGTTTCAGTTCTTTTTGGGGAATGTATAGCTCGTATGTAAGGGTCTTTTCATCGTCGTCCGGCGGCTCAATGTCTACAATATATTTGGTTTTTCCGCAATGGATGGAGCCGGTTTCGCTGGTTACATCAATCTCGGCATAAGAGTTTGTATTTCCTAACACCGCATTACGCACATGATCATAGGTATCGTTATCGCTTGGGTTCAAAAAGGTGTGCGTAAAAGTTAAATCCAAATCGAAAAGACTCCCGACGGCAATACTCGCAGGGGAAGACGCATCCCCGCTCAGTCCCACGCGCGGATCCGGCAGGCTGGAACTCGCCTTGGCCGAAACACCCCCGCACAGCGCGGAAGATACCGCAATTGCTGCTGCAAGCAAAAATACGACTGCCCGGCTTCGCTTTTTCATACCGCTTGCTCCTCCTTATTCCCATAAACTGAATGATTTGGTTTGTCTGAAAGCAGCCTGCCGTCGCGTATTGTGAGAATCCGGTCCGCGTATTTTGCAATATCCGGGTCATGCGTAACGATTACAAGCGTTTCACCGTATTTTTTTGCCATGGCAACCATCAGCTCCATGACCTCGCGGCTTGTTTTGGTATCCAAGTTGCCGGTAGGTTCATCGGCAAACACGATTTTGGGGTGCGCGATAAAGGCGCGCGCAATGCCCACCCGCTGCTGCTGCCCGCCGCTCATCTGCGTGGGGCGGTGCATCAGGCGGCTGCCCAAATGCACGGCTTTCAGCATCTGCACGGCCATGCGCGTGCGCTTTTCACGGTTCATGCCGCAGAACGTAAGCGGGAGCGCTACATTCTCCACGGCGGTCATTGTCGGCATCAAATTGTAGGACTGGAACACAAATCCGATATTTCCCTGGCGGAACAGCGCCCATTTCTTTTCTGAAAACCGGGTCACGTCCGTCCCGCCGATCACGATTTTTCCGCGGGAAGGCCGCTCCAGCCCGGCCATAATATTCAGCAGGGTTGATTTTCCGGAACCGGACGGGCCGAGAATGCAGCAGATCTCCCCTTTGGAAATATCCAGGCTGATGCGGCCGACCGCCACGACACGCTCCTTCCCGATCAAGTAAACTTTCCGGACATCTTGGATCCGGATAATCGATTCCCCCATAGGACTCCCCCTTCCCGGAGGAAATAGCATAATATACCATTTATTATACTTGTTTTTTGGCAAAAAATCAAACGACAAACATGTAAACCTTTTGACAAAATTGTAATCTTCTTCAGAAAAAACAGTAAAAAATCCCGCCGCCCATTTCGGGCGGCGGGATACAGCCTGCCAATTTTACGTTTTCTTCTGAAACTCCGTCCCACACACAGGGCAGGTGATAATGATTTTTCCTTTTCCTCTGGGAACACGCAGCGTACTGCCGCATTTCGGGCACTTGAACTCGCGGAAAAGCTGGCGGTTCCGGCTGCGTTCTGTGGCACGCTGCTGCCACGCGGAAAAGCGCCCCGAAAAATTTCGCGTCCGGTACCGAAACGGCGTCCACCAGCGCAGAAACCACTCATTTTCTTTCCAGCGCCGCTCATTTTTACGCGAAAGCATCCGGTATACATCCCACACCAGCACGGCAAGAGCCAAGTAAAACAGCAAAGGAATCCGCAGAATGGCGGAAAGGGCAAGCAGAACGCAGTACAGCACAAGCAGGGCAACGCTGAGCTGGTCGCCCCCGTGCCTGCCAGACATGGCGCGGCTCATCCAAAGTGAAAACCGATACAGCCAATTCATCTTGGTTCCCTCCCGGCGGGCGCTGCCGTCAACCGGCCTGCCCGCGGTTTCATCTTACCACAAACGGCTCCGGCGGGGATGAATAAACTGTAAAAATGAACCGGAAAAAACTCGGCGGCTACCGGATCACGACTTCCGTTCCCTTGGGAATATTGTCGTAAATCCATTTCGCATCCTCTGTGGCAAGCCGGATGCAGCCGTGCGAAGCGGGCGTGCCCAG
This sequence comes from Ruminococcaceae bacterium UBA5406, assembly GCA_002407675.1. Classification (GTDB taxonomy): domain Bacteria; phylum Bacillota; class Clostridia; order Oscillospirales; family Acutalibacteraceae; genus Thermocaproicibacter. Next base: position 62,647 of record DHNW01000027.1, on the reverse strand, counting down.
CTTGGCGGCTTCCTCCGGCTCCATGCGGCGGTTTCCATCGAAAGGAACGCTGTGGAACAGGAAATTTCCCTGAAACTGAGTCCAGTAATAGGCGCCCTCGCCAAGGCGCTTGCTGTAAAATTTCTCCCCGCGTTTCTGGATCGTAAAGGTTCCGGTGGGGGTCTCGTCCCCTTTTTTGCCGGAAGAACAGACAAATGACTTTACAACCCGCCCCTTTTTGTCCAGAACTTTGACGTTCTGATCCGAGAGCGAAACATAAATGGAAAGCGGCTTTACGGCCTGTGAAAGGGAAACCTGTACCTCCGCCTGCGCGGGGGCGGCGCTTTCCGACGGAGACAAGGCGTTTCCGGCGGAAACCGCGCTGCCTGCGGAGGAAGCCCTCTCCGGCTCTTTCTGCAGGTACCGGCTGCTGCACCAGCCGGTCTGCCCTTCTTCGGTTTTTACCTGAACCCATTCGGCCCCGGAGCCGTTCCCGCTCATCAGCTGAACCGAAGAACCTTTCGGAATCGTGCAGATCACGCTGTAAGATAACCCGGCCCCCTCGCGCAGATGCAGGTTGGCGGTGGTAACCCCCACGGCCTGGGCAGCCTGGGCGGGCCTGTCCACGGGTAGATACCGCTCGACGGCCGCCAGGCACCGGCCGCGGAGCGACGGGCTGCACGCCAGTACGGCCGACCCTGCCGCAAGCGCAAGGAAAAATACAACCAGCACGGCTTTCGCAAGCATATGCCTGTGTCTTTTTGGGCCAGAGCGGCGCCGGCCGGAATCTTCGAAATCGTCGTATGGGTCCCGCCCATACTGCTGATCATATCGACTGCGCATAAATCCCTCCGCCAGAGAACCCGGCCTGTCCTAAAAAAAGCACTGTTTTTCATCACGTTAATTCTTATCTATATAATTTATTTTATCACAAAATTTCGGGATTGCCAACTGCCATTCTGAAGAAATAAAGCGGCTGTAAACCGGACTCTGCAAGTAAAAAATTCGTGCATTCCGTTAACTATTCTTGTTTATTATTCTTAATTTAATTTATACATTTAAAAAATGGGTTTATACTGCAATAAAATAACGTTATTTATATTAATATGTTACGTTATAGACTCGTTATGGCATCATTCTCATATAAGTTATGACAGGAGGAATCCAGATGGAACAGGTAAAAATCATTGGCAGCGCCCTGCCGAATATTCCATGGCAGGAACGGCCGGAAGGGTGCCGGAACGCCGTGTGGCGGTACAGGGGAAACCCGATTATCGGCTGGGAACCGACGGAGAAGTCCGCGCGCATCTTCAACAGCGCCGTAATCCCTTACGGGGACGGATTTGCCGGAATTTTCCGTTCGGATCACAAAGACGGCATCTCGAACCTGCATTTCGGCAGAAGCGGGGACGCCATCCACTGGGATATTGACGACGAAGAGATCCATTGGAAAGATCCGGAAGGCAGGCCCTATGATCCCTCTTACGCCTACGACCCCAGGCTGATCGAAATTGAGGGCAAATACTATATTGTATGGTGTACGGACTTCGGCGGCGCCGCCCTCGGCCTGGGGGTAACCGAAGATTTCAAGACATTCACGCGGCTTGAGAACCCGTTCATCCCGTTTAACCGCAACGGGGTGCTGTTCCCCCGGAAGATCCACGGCAGATACATATTGCTCAGCCGGCCGAGCGACGGCGGGCACACGGCCTTCGGCGACATTTTCCTGAGTGAAAGCCCGGATCTGATCTACTGGGGCCGGCACCGGCGCGTGATGACCAAAGGCGGCGGCTCGTGGCAGAGCCTGAAAATCGGCGCAGGGCCCGCGCCGATTGAAACGACGGAAGGCTGGCTGCTGTTCTACCACGGCGTTTCGGGGACCTGCAACGGCTATGTTTACAGTTTTGGGGCGGCACTGCTGGATATTGACAATCCCAGCAAGGTGCTTTACCGCACAAACGAGTACCTCCTGACCCCGCAGGAGGATTACGAAACGAGGGGCTTCGTGCCGAACGTGGTCTTCCCGTGCGCTACCCTTCAGGACGCCGCAACGGGGCGTATCGCCATCTACTACGGGGCGGCGGATACTTACGTTGCCGTCGCTTTCACCCGGGTGGACGAACTTGTCCGCTATATGAAAGGGCACTCGCGGCTTCTCCCCGGCGACGAGACCGAATACCGGTAGATCGCCGGAAATTTCTCCCCACCCGGCGGCGGAAAAATACCATCAAAGGAGCCGGACAGAATGAAAAACAAGGTAAGCATGCAGGATATTGCCGACAGCCTGGGCGTTTCGAAAGTCACCGTCTCCAAAGTGCTGCGCGGCAAAAGCGACGTGAGCAAAAATGTCCGGGAAAAAGTCCTGGACACGGCGGAGCGGCTGGGCTACCAGTACGGCGGGAAAAGCCGCCGGCCCGTTTCTAAAATAACCATCCTCACCGCGGAGCATTTTTTCGGCGGCAGCGACTGCTTTTACGTAAAACTGTACCGTTACCTTTCGGAAGAACTGGAAAAGCTGCATATCGACGCGATCCTCACGATCCTCGACCGGCAGAGCGAACAAAACGGCGCCGTCCCGGAAAAGCTGAAAAACCGCGAGGCAGGCGGAATTATTGTCATGGGGCAGCTGCCGCGGGAATATCTGCAAAAACTCCAGGAACTTCAGATCCCCATGGTTTTTCTCGATTTCTACTATGACGGATTTAACGTTACAAGCGTGAACACCGACAATTTTTTCAGCGCTTACGAACTGACAGACCGCCTGATCCTCTTCGGCCACACCAAAATCGGCTTTGTCGGAAACCTCAACTACACCAGCAGCATCCAGGACCGATTCCTCGGTTACTGCAAGGCGCTGATTGAGCATCACCTTCCGTTCCGGCGGGAGTGGATCCTCAACGACAGGCAAAGCGACGGCAGATACCTCGACATCCCCCTGCCCGGCACTATGCCGACCGCCTTCGTCTGCAACTGCGACGAGGTGGCCGGGCTGCTGATCCGCAGCCTGGAGCAGAAAGGCTTCCGGGTTCCGCTTGACGTTTCCGTCGCCGGTTTTGACGATTCCGTCCACGCTGTAAAATCCGATCCCCAGATTACAACGGTCCACGTGAATCTGGCCGAAATGGCGCGCCTCACCGTAAAGGCGCTCCTGCGGGACATGGGGCCGGGCAGGCAGAAAAACCGAATCCTAAGCAGGGGAAAGATCATATCCCGGGAATCCGTGCTGGATCTCCGGGGCTCCGGAAGCAGCCGGGGCTGAAACGGCGGAGCCCGCGGCCCGGGCGGAACACAACATGGAATGGAAAGAGGGAAGTGTCATGCTGTTCGACGAAGCGAACGACATGCTTGCAGGGAAAATTATTCCCTTCTGGAAAAGCCTGCATGACAGTGAAAACGGCGGCTATTTCGGACAGGTTGACTTCAACCTGTCAATCAACCGGCAAGCGGAAAAAAGCTCGATCCTGAACAGCCGTATCCTGTGGTTTTTCTCCACCGCCGCGGTTCTGCTGAAGCGCAGCGATCTGGCGCAGGAAGCGGCCCATGCGTATGCTTTTCTGAAAAACGCTTTTTGGGACAGGGAGTTCGGCGGCCTTTACCGGACGGTACTCCCCGACGGAAAGGTCCTGGACGACTCAAAAGACACGCGCAGCCTTGCGTCCGCCGTGTACGCCCTTTCCGCTTATTACCAGCTGACTTCGGACCCGGAGGCGCTCGGCCTTGCCGGCGGAATCTGCCGGCTGATGGAAACGCGGTGCGCCGCCGCCGGCGGTTTCCTGGATACGTTCGACCGTTCCTTTCACCCGATCCGGGACGGGATAAGCGGCAGGGACGGATGCCCGGCGGAAAACTCCCTGAACACCCTGCTGTACGTGTTCGAGGCTTACTGCGGCCTTTACAGGGCCGCCCGGGACCCCGGCGCCGCGAAGAGCATGAAGAGAATCCTGCGCGTTTTTCTGGATAACGTCTACCATCCAGCCGATAAAAAGCCGGAAATTCCGGATTCCTGCGGCTTCGACATCGAAGCCTCGTGGCTCTTGGACCGGGGCTGCGGCCTGCTGGGGGAAAAGGGCCTTTCGCGGAAGGTCTCTACCCTGACTTCCCGGCTGGCGGCGCGCGTTTACCGCGAAGCATACCGCGGGCATTCCGTCGGGAGCGTATACAAACCTGGAAACGAGATGCGGGTCGGATGGGTGCAGGCGGAAGCGGTTGTCGGCTTCCTCAACGCCTACCAGAAAAAGCCCGGCCACCCGGAATATCTCCACGCGGCTGTCGATGTGTGGAACTACATCAAGACTTATCTGGCCGACCCAAGGCCCGGTTCGGAATGGTTCTGGCAGGTGGACGGCGGCGGCCACCCGGACAGCGGCAAACTTATTGCCGGGCCTTCGAAGTGCCCCTGCCACAACGGGCGTATGTGCTTTGAAATTCTGAGGAGGGAGGCCGGCGTTCGGGCCGCTTCCAGCCGGGTAAGAATTCAGAAAACATAAAATGTAATAATGTGATGTGAAAATGTTTCAATAAATCATACATTATTTTACATTAGCAATTGAAATTCTTCGTTTTTTATGATATAGTGATACGGTAAGCCACTGAAATTCATAAAATACGAAGGAAAGTAGCAGGAATGAAAAAAGTTTCCGAAAACGACATTGCCGAAGCGCTTGGCCTTTCAAGGAACACCGTGTCGAAAGCCCTGCACGGCAGCACGATTGTTGCGCCCCAGACCCGCCGGAAAATTCTGAACCAGGCCTTTGAGATGGGCTATACCAAACTGCCTCGGAGCGTAAAGGCGGAAATGAATGAATCCGTGCTGGCCGGCGCAAGGAAAATAGCCGTTATTGCCAAAAGGGAACCGTCTTCCTTCTGGAACAGGATTCTGTTCGGAATATCCGATATCTCTGAAAACACAGACTACTCCTTTATGATGCATTTTATCAGCCGGGAGGAAGAAAAGAAGCTCATTCTGCCGAAAGATATTGCCTGCGGAAACGTTCAGGGGATTATCTGCCTGAGCGTGTTCAGTGAAGAATATATTCAGAAAATTGCCGGAACGCGGATCCCAGCCGTCTTTTACGACGCACCGGCAAAATATTCCCACGGTGAAATTCCGGCCGACGCCGTCCTTGTCGAAAGCTATTACAGCATGTATTCCCTTGTCAGCCGCTTAATCCGGGAAGGGCGGAAAAGCTTTGCCTTTCTGGGCAATATCCGCTACTGCCGCACGGTTTGCGACCGGTGGCGCGGGTTTCGGGACGCGCTTTGCGACGCGGGGCTCCAGCCTGAGGAAGACCTGTGCATAACCGGCCGGGACCCGCTCTGGTACTACCGCTGCTCAGAAATGGAAGGCTGCCTGCAAAAACTGTGCGGCCGGGCGGATGCCGTTGTCTGCGCAAGCGACGATATTGCCATGGAAGCGATCCATTTCTTCAGCCAGAAAGGCTTTGCGGTGCCGAAAGACATCCAGGTGACCGGATTCGACGACAAAATGAATCTGCTGGACCGGACGTCTTTCGGTACGGTCCACGTGGACAACGAATATATTGGAAAGCGTCTGTTTCAGATGCTGCTGGAACGGATCCAATGCCCGCAGAAGAACTGCGAGTCGGTTTTTGTCAGCACAAAGGTCGTCTTCCCGAAAGAAGATTCTTAAAAAGCCGTTGTTTTCAGCCGGGCGCAAAATTGCGCCCGGCTGTTTTTTTATGCGGCCGACGGGGCTCCGGCCGCTTCCGGGCATTCTTAAAAATCGTGCATAATTATCTTGCATAATTGCCGCATGCCTCTCGAAGAGCAAGCCGCATAATGTAATAATTGTTAAAAAGATTCCTGCATTAAGAAATTTTTTATAGTAAAAAAAACTAATATTTCTCTTGACAATCTTATACATGAAACTTATAATGATGTGGTAAATACAGTTTTGAACTATTTTATTATTAATATTGCAATGTATTTTTAAAAAATATATTACATAATATTACGGAATGTGCATCCCTGATGCCGAATTCCGGGATGCCGCTAAGGAGTGAGATCTTTCCGGTATGAGATTTTCATCAAAGCTGAAGACTTCGTTTGCCTGCGTCCTTCTCTGCGCTGCCCTGATGCAGGCCGTTCCGGCATCCGCCCAGTCGGGAGGCGGCACGGCCTCTGACGCCAGCCTGGACACCTACCAGGATCAGATTGATTCCTACTCTGACAAGGAACTGTACTCCGCCTATCTGGAAAAATACAGGAATGCGGCGAAACCGAAAGCACAGTATGAAATTGACGCCGGAGATTTCACCACGGTGAAAGGAATGGAGGTGAAAAAATACAGCGGCTGCGAAGGAATGGAAGGGGTTTCCGTTTTGACACAGGAGTCCGGTTCCATCGGGTGGACGGCGGACGTGCGCGAAACGGGCCTTTATAATATCTCGGTCCAGTATTACCCGGTGGAAGGAAAAAGCTCCGACATCCAGCGCTCGGTGTTCGTTGACGGAAAACTCCCGTTCGCCGAGGCGGCCGACGTGGAATTCCGCCGGATATGGGCAAACGAGAGCGACACGATCCAGAAGGACAATCAGGGCAACGAGATGAAACCGAAGCAGGTTGAAAAACCGTCATGGGAAGAATCGCGGCTGGAAGACGCCGACGGCTATTATACCCGGCCGTTCCTCTTTTACCTGACCGCCGGAAAACATACGATTGAGCTGGTTTCTCAAAAAGAGCCGATGATCATCCGAAAAATTTCAATCCGCGGCGAGGAAACGATTCCTTCCTACAAAGAAGTCCGGAAGGAATACGCGCGGAAAGGATACCAGAAAGCGACCGGCCGGGACATTGTGCTGCAGGCCGAAAAGGCCGCAAGGAAATCCTCCCCGACCCTGTACCCGATTACGGACCGCTCCAGCCCCACGGTGGAACCCAACGGGGTCGGCAAGATCAAGCTGAATTCCATCGGCGGCTACAACTGGCGGTACGCCGGCCAGTGGATCGAGTGGCGGATCAACGTCCAGCAGTCCGGTCTTTACGAAATCGGCCTGAATGTGCTGCAAAACTGGATGCGGGGGCTTTACGTTCCGCGGGAGCTTTCCATCGACGGAAAAATTCCCTTTGCGGAGATGGAGGAAATCCCGTTCGGCTACGGCAGCGGCTGGCGCCAGCAGATCCTCGGCGGAAAATCCCCTTATCTGTTTTATCTGTCAAAAGGGACACACACGCTGCGGATGAGGGTGGTACTCGGCAAAGCCTCCCTGTACATCCGTGAAGTTCAACAGAGCATCAAGCGCCTGAATACGATTTATCAGAAAGTCGTAATGCTGACCGGCCAGCAGCCGGACCGCTGGAGGGACTACCAGCTTGCGCAGAACCTGCCGGGCCTTGCCGGGGAACTGAAAGAGGAATACGCCCGGCTGACAAAAGCGGCGCAGGGAATCCGGAGCCTGACCGGCCAGAGCAGCGACAAGGAAGCCGTTATTCTGACCGTAACTCAGCAGCTCAAGCTGTTTTATGAAGACGTGGAAAAAATACCGTCCCGGGAAGACAGTTTCGAGACGAATATCGGCTCCCTCGGCACCTGGCTGACAGAAGTGCAGGAAATGCCGCTCCAGATCGACGCCATCTATCTCATCCCCCCGGGGAACCCGGCGCCGAAAACCAAAAACTCCCTGTGGGCCAATATCGCGTTCCACGTCCGGCTTTTGTTTGATTCTTTCGTAAACAATTACAGTGCAATCGGCAATGTCTCCAACCAGAAAGATGAAAGGAACATCACCGTCTGGGTCGGCAGCGGACGTGACCAGGCCAACACAATGAAGTCGCTGATCGACGAATCCTTTACCAAGGAAACCGGGATTAACGTAAACCTGATGCTTGTGCAGATGGATTCGCTCCTGCCGGCAACCCTTGCCGGGCAGGGGCCGGACGTTGCAATGCAGGTAACAAACGACGTCCCGATCAACTACGCGCTCCGCAGCGCCGTGGTTGACCTGACGCAGTTCGGCGACTATACCTCCGTGGCATCCCGGTTCCGGAAAAGCGCACTGGTTCCGTTCCAGTTCCGCGGAAAATGCTACGCGCTGCCGGAAACGCAGACGTTCAATATGATGTTCTACCGCAAAGATATCCTGAAAAAGCTGGGGCTTTCGGTGCCGCGGACCTGGGACGACGTGAAAGCGGATATGTCCGTCCTGGCAAAAAACAACATGGAATTCGGCATGGTGCCGATTCCGCCCATCCAGCAGGGCAGCACCGCCCCCTCGCAGACCGACCTGACCTATGGCATGTTCCTCTATCAGCGGAACGGGGCCTTTTACAATAAGGACGGCAAGTCTTCCGCCCTGGACAGCGACACGGCGGTCCGGGCCTTTAAGGAATGGACCGGTTATTACACGGATTATTCGCTGGCAAGGGAATTTGATCCGCAGAACCGCTTCCGCACGGGGGAAGATCCCATCGTGATCGCCGATTATTCCCTCTACAATACCCTGCAGGTATCGGCTCCGGAAATCAAGGGCCTGTGGGGCTTTACAAAAGTCCCGGGGACAAAAATGGCAGACGGTTCCATCAATCATTCCGTTCCGTCAACCGGGACGTCCACCATCATCCTGCGGAAGGCCAAAGACAAGGAAGCGGCCTGGGAATACCTGAAATGGTGGACATCGGCGGAAATTCAGACGAAATACGGGCTTGAAATGGAAGCCCTGCAGGGCCCCGCCGCCCGGTATCCCACGGCAAATATCAAAGCGCTTGAGAGCCTCCCGTGGCCTACTTCGGACTTTAAGAACCTGACGGAAGCGTACAAAAGCGTTAAGGGCATTCCTCAGGTTCCGGGCGGCTATTACACGGCAAGGGACCTCACCAACGCTTTTGCGACGGTTGTAATCGACAAAAAAGAAGGCTCCCGCGAAGCGCTGATGGATAATGTGCGGTATATTAACGACGAGATAAAGAACAAACGGAATGAATTCCATCTGGATTCGTAGGAGATATTGCAATGAATAAAGTGTTGACGCCCGCCGCCTGTGCGCCGGCGGGTGAAAGGCCGAAAGAAACGGTTTGGAGCAGGATCCGCAAAAACAAGGCGTGCTATGTTTTGATAGCGCCGTACTTTATCCTCTTTTTCCTGTTCACCGTGCTGCCCGTAATCGTTTCCGTCTTCCTGAGCTTCTGCAACTTTGATATGCTGCAGCCGCCGACGTTTGTGGGGTTCCAGAACTATAAGCGCCTGTTTCTGGAGGATGACATCTTTACCATCGCGGTGAAGAACACCATGCTGTTTGCCGTGATCACCGGGCCCGTCAGTTATTTTGCCTGTTTTTTCTTTGCCTGGATCATCAACGATTTTGGTCCGAAGCTACGGTCGTTCCTCACGGTGATTTTTTACGCGCCTTCCCTGGCTGGAAATGCCTACTTTATCTGGCAGCTGATTTTCAGCGGCGACCGCTACGGGTACGCCAATTCAATTCTGATGAACCTCGGGCTGATATCCGACGCCATCAACTGGTTTAAGAATACGACTTATATCATGCCCCTGCTGATCGTCATTCAGTTATGGCTCAGCCTCGGCACCGGATTCCTCGTCTTTATCGCCGGTTTCCAGACCGTTGACCCGACCCTTTACGAGGCCGGCGCCATCGACGGGGTCCGCAACCGGTGGCAGGAACTGTGGTACATAACGCTGCCGGCCATGAAGCCCCAGCTGCTGCTGGGAGCCGTGCTTCAGATTACGCAGTCGTTCGCGGTCTCCGATATTTCCATCAATCTTGCCGGTTTCCCCAGCGTCAATTACGCCGGCACAACGATGGTCACCCATCTGGTGGACTACGGCACCATCCGTTTTGAACTCGGGTACGCCTCCGCTATTGCCACCGTGCTGTTCCTGCTCATGGTCCTGACCAATAAATTCATCCACTATCTGCTGAGAAAGGTGGGGGACTAAAATTGAAAAAGCTCCATGCCCCAAAGGCCCACAAAGTGAACCGTTCCGTCGGCGGAAATATCGCCATGTTCCTGTTCCTGGCAATCGTGGGCGTTTTTATGGCGTTCCCGCTTGTCTATATCATCAATAACGCCTTTAAGCCGCTGGATGAATTCTTCAAAATGCCGCCGCACATTTTTGTGCAGCATCCCACGCTCGACAATTTTCAGACGCTGGGCACATTGATGTCGGACTCGTGGGTTCCCTTCAGCCGGTATGTCTTCAATACTGTTTTCATTACGGTCGTGGGGGTCGTCGGGCATGTGATTATCGCCTCGGCCGCGGCTTACCCGCTTGCAAAACATAAATTTCCGGGATCCAAGCTCCTGTTCAATATGGTGGTCCTGTCGCTGATGTTTTCCTACAATGTCACAGCCGTGCCGAATTACATGATTATCTCCAAACTTGGGATCAACAATACATACGCGGCCGTAATTCTCCCGGCGTTTGCCTTCGGGCTGGGGCTTTTCATCATGAAGCAGTTCATGGAGCAGATACCGGACGCCATTCTGGAATCCGCCCGTCTGGACGGGGCCTCCGAATATCGGATCTTCTGGGAAATTGTGATGCCGAACGTGAAACCGGCGTGGCTGACACTGGGGCTGCTGCAGTTCCAGTTCATGTGGAACACCACCGGGAGCGGATTCCTCCGGAACGAGGAACTGAAACCGCTGAACTACGCGCTGAACCAGATTGTGCAGGGCGGCGTCGCGAGGGCCGGCGCGTCCGGCGCGGTGGGGCTTATTATGATCAGCGTGCCGATTATCCTGTTCCTGCTGGTTGAAAAAGACGTCATTGCAACCATGTCCACATCGGGCATGAAGGATTAGGGGCGTGCCGGTATGGGGAAACGGAAAATATTAATCACGGCACTGATGATAACGGTTCTGGCAGCGGCCCCGCTGGCGCAGGCTTCCGCCGCAGTGCCCTACCAGAGTTTCAATTATGATTACTGGGGCAATACCGTCCCGTCTCCCGCGCCGTACCAGCCGGAGGAATGTATGGACGGTTCGGCCGAAGGGAAGGACGGTTTCAGCCTCCCGAACGATATGTCCGTCGCAAAAAACGGCGATATCTACATAGCGGACACCGGGAACAACCGGATTGTGGTATTGGACTCCAGTTTCTCCAGAAAACGGATCATCCGCGGCTTCCGGTACCGGGGAAAGGAAGAAACTTTTAACCAGCCGGGCGGCATTATGGTGGGCGCGGACGGGACTGTCCACATAGCGGATACGGAAAATCACCGGATCGTTTCGCTGAATCCGGACGGAACGCTGCTGAGGACCTTCGGAGTCCCTCCCAATAACCTGACGGGGAAAAACTTTATTTTTGAGCCGGAGAAAATTGGGGTGGACAGCGCGGGGCGCTACTACGTCGTCGCTAAGAATGTATTCCAGGGCCTGATGAGTTTTGACCGCGAAGGGAAATTTTCAGGATTTTTCGGCACCATCAAGGTCCAGAGCAGCTTCGCGGACAGATTCTGGAAGCTGATTGCGACAAAGGCACAGAAATCGCAGATGCAGCTCTTTATCCCCACTGAGTTTTCCAACCTGGATATCGGCAAAAGCGGTTTTGTTTACGCCACGGATCTGGATTACAGCAGCAAACAGACGATCCGCCGGATCAATCCGCGTGGGATGGACGTCCTTGTCAATTACAATCCCACAAAACCCGTCTGCGGCGATTTAAGCTACACCTCCCTGGGGCCTTACAGCGGCCCGACAAAATTTGTGGATATCAAAGTCAGGGAAAAAGGGATTTACAGCGCCCTCGACGCGACGCGGGGCCGGATATACACTTATGACGGCGAGGGAAACCTCCTCTACATTTTCGGCGGAATTGGAACCGAGGTCGGCACATTTAAGCTGCCCGCCGCCATTGAAGTGTGGAACGACCGGATTTACGTTCTGGACCGGAACCAGGGGCGGATCACCGTCTTCCATCCTTCAAAATACGGCAGACTGATCAACACGGCGGTTGGCCTCCGCTACGACGGCGAAGAATCCAAAGCGGTGCAGTACTGGCAGGAAGTCCTGAAGCTGGACCCCAATTATGAGCTTGCCTACGACGGCATCGGAAAATCGCTCCTCGCCGCGAATAAAAACAGGGAAGCGATGGCGTACCTGAAAAAAGGAATGGATAAGCGGTATTATTCCGTCGCGTTCCGGCGCTACCGGAACGAATGGATGGAGGCTCACGGCTGGATAGTGGCTGCCGCCGTCCTGGTGATCATCATTGCCGCCGCCGCGGGGAAAATCTGCCGCAAGGTGAAAAGGAGGAAGCGTTTCCGTGACAAAGGTTAAAGAATATTTCTCGCTGCCCCTGCACGTGCTGTTCCACCCCGCCGACGGGTTCTATACCATGAAGTATGAAAAGCGGGGGCATACCAGCATCATCTTTGTCAACCTGATCCTTTTCTGGATTTCCTATTCGTTTCAGAAACAGTACAGCGGTTTCGTGATCAATGAAAACAATCCTCTGGATTACAATACGTTTTTAGACCTGCTGGGGATTTCCTGCATGTTTCTGCTCTGGTGCGTCGGCAACTGGTCCGTCACAACGCTGATGAACGGCGAAGGAAAATTCCGCGATATCGCCATGGCGGCTTCCCTTTCGCTGACGCCGATGATTTTAGTCTTTATCCCGGCAACTCTGCTGAGCAATCTGCTGATTCTCGACGAAGCCGCTTTTTACCATGTGATCATGTGGATTTCCATCGTATGGTTCGCGCTGCTGATGTTTATCAGCACCCTGTCCATCCACAACTATTCCGTTGGGAAAACCGTTGCGACGGTGTTTCTCATCTTTCTGGCGATTCTCATCATTTTATTTCTGGCACTGATGGTGTTCATGCTGATCCAGCAGGTTTTCGTTTTCATCAGAAGCATTTATACGGAACTGCTTTACAGAACCTAGGAGGCTGCATTGTGAAAAAGTGGGGAAAAAGGCTGCTGGTGCCGTCGGTCTGCATTCTGGCGGCGGCAGCTGTCGTCGGCGGAACGATGTATTATAAAAAGTACGATTATTCTTCTCTTCTCCCCAAGGCCAGCGCTCAAGAGCTCTCGGACTTCCACCCGCTGGCGGAGGAACCGAAGGCAAAGGGAATGCAGGTGGCGGCGCAGAACAGCACGCTGGAGCTTTTAGTCAAAAAAGATACGGCGGAAACCGCCGTGCTGGACAAACGGACCGGGCAGATCTGGTATTCCAACCCGCAGGACCGCGCCCAGGACAAAATAGCAAACAAAGTGGCAGCGGATTCCCTTTCTTCCCAGATGGATATCGTCTATTACGATCAAAACCGGCAGGAACATACGTTCCGCACATACGGCGACTGCGTCGCAAAAAAGCAGTTTAAAATCCAGTCGCTGAAAGACGGGGTCCGCGTCACTTACACAATCGGCAACCTTTCGCTGGGGGCCGATGCAATCCCAAAATACATTTCCAAAGAGCGTTTCCAGAAAAAAATTCTTTCCAAAATCAAGGACAGTAAAATTAAAAAAACCGTTCAGCGGAGCTATATCGAGGATTCCGCACAGAAAGGCCGCATGGCTTTTCTGGAATCGACTAAAAACTCCGATATCAATATGGGCCGCGTTCTGAAAGGCTTCCAGGAAGCCGGATATACAAGCGAAGACTTAAAATATGACAACCAGCAGGCCGGCATTCAGGCAAAATCCGACCTTCAGTATATCGTCGTCCCGCTGGATTACAAGCTGGAAAACGACCGCCTCTCGGTGACGATCCCCGCAAACAGGATTCAGGAAAAGGGCGGTATTAAAGTTCTTTCCATCGACCTGATGAAATTTTTCGGCGCGGGCTCAACCAGTGACGGGGGGTACCTGTTTGTGCCGAGCGGCTCCGGCGCTCTGATTGACTTTAACAACGGAAAAACGGGTGAAGAACTTTACCGGCAGCCCGTGTACGGGGATGATCCGGCGCTGGCGAACAAAACGCGCACACAGGTGACGGAGCCGGTGCGGATGCCGGTCTTCGGAATTAAAAAGGGCCGGGACGCCGTGTTTGCCTGCATCACGCAGGGAGAAAGTTCGGCGGCGATCCTGGCCGGGGTCAGCGGAAAAACCAATTCCTACAATTATGTTTACCCCAGCTTCACGCTGAGGAGTACGTCGAAGGTAGATATTTCTCAGACGTCCGGTTCCAATTCCACCATGACCATTGTGGAAAACGGCATGTACAGCGGCAGTTTGTCCGTTTCCTACTGTTTTCTCCCGAGAAAAGACGCGGACTACTCCGGCATGGCCCGGTACTACCGGGGAATGCTTACGGAAAACGGCACGCTCCGGCGGCTCTCCGGAAACGGCGGAACCCCGTTTTACCTCGATATTGTCGGCGCGGTTGAAAAGAAGAAGTTTGTGGTCGGCGTCCCGTACCGGGGAACGGTTACCATGACAACCTACCGGCAGGCAGAGCAAATCCTTTCGGAACTCCGGAAAAGAGGCGTCCGGAACGTGCAGATGCGGTATCTCGGATGGTTTAATAAGGGGATCAACAACGATATTCCAAGCTCGGTCAAACCGATCGGCTCTTTAGGGGGGAGCGGCGGCCTGCTCAGCCTGAACAAGGCGCTGAAAGACGGCGGGGGCGGCTTTTTCCCGGACGCTGCCTTCCAGCAGATTTCCTCCCAGTCCCCCTTTTACTGGGCTTCGAAAGAATCCGCAAGGTACCTCGATCAATGGTCGGTAAAAACAGCGGATTATAATCGGGCGAAGCTCCGTATGGGAACCCTTTATAAATCCGGCGTTTACGACATCGTCTCCCCCAACGCTCTTCCGTCCGTTGTGGGCCGGTTCATCCCGAAATACGGAAAGCTCGGGATCAAGGGCCTTTCGGTCCGCGATTTGGGCGACATCCTGACTTCGGACAAACGCCGGGCATACCCGATTTCAAGGGAAGTCTCCAAACTTATAACCAGCGATCAGCTTCACAAATTACAGACTAAGTACCGCCTGATGGTTTCGGGCGGAAACCGGTATTCACTGCCCTATGCGTCCAGCCTTGTCAACGTTCCGGATACAGGCAATTCGTTTTACCTGCTGGACGAAACCATTCCGTTCTATGAAATGGTCGTCCACGGTTCCGTCGATTACTGCGGCCGAGCGGGCAACCTTGCGGAAGGGTATGGCAGCGGCACGCAGCTCCTCCACCTTCTGGAATACGGTATGGCTCCGCATTACGTTCTTTCCTATCAAAGCGGTTCCGAACTGGCCCATACCGCAAGCGAAGACCTGTACTCCACCGGTTACCAAAACTGGATAAACGAAGCGGCTAACCTCTATCAGGAAGTAAGCCGGATCCATTCGTCCCTCCGGAACCATTATATCGACCGCTATATTATACATGAAAAAGGCGTTTCCGAAACGGTATTCGACAACGGGGTTTCGATCTACGTGAATTACACGGATCAGCCCGTGACGGTCGGCGCCGTAACAATTCGCGCGAAAAGCTACGCGGTGGGGGGAAAGCAGAATTGAAAAAGAAAAGAATCACTCTGGAAGCGCGGGAAAAGCGCACGGGCCTATTATTCGTTCTCCCCTGGGTAATTGGGTTTCTCGTTTTCTTCGCCTACAATATGGCGCAGACAATTGTTTTCAGCTTCAACAAACTGACAATGGGAAAAAACGGATACAACCTCTCGTTCGTCGGGCTGGACAATTTTAATTACGCTTTCCTGAAAAGCGCCGATTTTGTAAGGACGCTGACGGAATCCACCGGGAACATCCTCATCGACGTGCCGCTCATTATCTTTTTCAGCCTGTTTATCGCCGTCATCCTGAACCGGCAGTTTAAAGGCCGGGCGCTTGTCCGGGCCATCTTCTTCCTCCCGGTCATCATGGCAAGCGCCGCGATCACGTCCGCACTTACGGCAAACCTGCAGAACATGCTCGGCGGGCTTTCCAGCACCGCGGCCGGGACCGACTCACAGCAGGTGAGCGGTCTGAATATCCAGTCAATCGCGGTCATGATATCCGACTACGGCATTCCGAAGCAGCTGATCGATTTTCTGGTCGGAGCCGTTGGAAACCTGTATGAAATCATCCGGAACTCCGGTGTTCAGATCATCATTTTCCTGGCGGCGCTTCAGGCAATTCCCGGTTCCCTGTACGAGGTTGCCCAAATGGAAGGCGCCACCGGCTACGAAATCTTCTGGAAAATCACATTTCCCCTGGTAAGCCCCCTGATTGTGACAAATCTGGTGTATACCATTGTGGATTTGTACTCGCAGAGCACCATTATTGATATGGAAATGACAACGGCGTTTACCCAGCAGAATTTTGGGCTCAGCGCCGCGATGGCGTTGGTCAGCTCCGCCGTGATCTGCCTGATTCTGGGCGTCTGCACCTCGCTGATCTCGAAAAAAGTATTTTACCAGACCTAAAAGGAAAGGTGGAACATTTCGTATGCCTGAAGCCGCAAAAGCCCTTTGTCTGAAAATAGACACGGAAAAAAAGCGCGAAAAGAACCTTAAACTGAAACGGGCGGTACCAAAATTCTTTCTTAATCTTTTCATGGCCGTAATCCTGGTGGGAATCTCCTATGTAATTCTCAGCCCGCTGATCGGGATCGTTTCCCACTCCTTTATGTCGATCAACGACTACTACAATCCGCTCGTCTATCTGATTCCGGAGCAGGGCACCCTTTCTAATTACCGGACTGCGTGGCAGCAAATCCAGTATCCGAATTCCCTGGCGTACACGCTGATCCTTTCCTCCGTGATCATGCTGATCCAGACGTTCATCTGCGGATTTGTCGGATATGGGTTCGCACGGTTCCGGTTCCCCGGAAGGAACCTGCTGTTTGCCATGGTCATTGCGACCATTGTTGTCCCGGTTCAGACGTTTATGGTTCCCCTGTACGGCCAGTTCCGCAATTTTGACATTGCCGGGATCCTGCACCTGCTGACAGGGCACGGAGCGAATCTGCTCAATACGCCGGTTCCAATTTTGCTGATGTCGGTTTTTGGCAGCGGGCTGAGGTCGGGGCTTTTCATCTATATTTTCCGTCAGTTTTTCAAAGGGCTGCCCAAAGAAATCGAATGGGCCGCATTTATTGACGGGGCAGGGCCGTTTTACACTTATTTTGTCGTGATGCTCCCGAACGCGGGTTCCGCAATCATCACCGTGCTTCTTTTTTCTTTCGTCTGGCAGTATAACGACGTATTTTTTGCTTCCCTGTTTATGGACGATTCGAATCTGCTCTCCATCCAAATTACGACCTTAACGCCAAAGCTGGCGCAGACCCTGCAGATCCGGGATCCGAACCAGGTGATGCTGATTGTCCATGCCGGCGTCGTTCTGACGATTATCCCGCTGATTATTGTTTACCTGCTTCTTCAGAAACATTTCATGGAAAGCGTGGACAGAAGCGGCATTGTCGGCTGATTTTGAAGATGAAATGGATGATGCCATTTTATCATAATAAATTTTTTAAGGAGTTGAGTATGTATGAAAAAAGTGAAAAGCGTTGCCTGCCTGCTGGCAGCGGCTATAGCGGCATCCTGCACCGCCGGCTGTTCGGGAGGTCAGACGGCGGCGCCGTCGGAGGCGCCTTCTGAGGCTTCTCCGGCATCTTCACAGGTTTCGGAGGCATCCTCCGAGGCTTCGTCGGCCGAGGCAGAAAATCCTCAGGATAAATACAAAGCCCAGGATTTGGGCGGCAGAAAGTTTACCTTTGCCTATAACTGGGATATGGTGCCGTCTACTTCAGCCGACAAACTGGACTCAAAAACAGCTACGGAAGAGCAGATTGGAAAGCTGGCCAACCTGAAAAGGATCGAGAAAAAATACAACTGCAAGATCAAGTACATCAACGTTCCCTACGACCAGATCAGCGAAAAGCTCACCACAAGCGTTATGGCAAACCAGCCGTTCTGTGACGCCATCAACCTGAGCACCGCGCAAATTTATCCGGCCATTCTGGGGAACCAAATCCTGCCGCTTGAAGAAAATGTGCCGGATAACAGTGACCTTTTTCATGACAAAAACGTTATTTACCCGGTATCGTATTTAGGCAAGGCATACGCCATGGCTGAAACAGGCCCTGCCCAGTCGGGGCAGTTTATTGCCTTTAACCGCGATATTATTAAACAGCTCGGCATGGATGCGCCGGATGAGCTTTACAAGAAAGGCGAGTGGACCTGGGATAATTTCATGAAACTGGCAAAAGCCGCCACAAAAGACACCAACGGAGACGGCAAGATTGACCAGTACGGCTTCGGCGGGACGCCGGGACGCGCCGCACCGCTGTTTATCGCCTCCAACGACGGCTGCCTTCTTGACGAAACGGACAAGAAATCCGGCCTGGACGATCCCAAGACGGTGGAAGCGCTCGAATTTGTGAATAAGATCTACAACGTCGAGAAAGTCGGCTACATCGCCAACGAAATCAACGACTACAACTCAAACGACTATTCCTTCAAGAAGGGGAATATCGCCATGTTCTACTGCGAAGACTGGATGCTGCCGACCTCCGATCCAAAGCTCAGCTTCAAGGTTGGATGCGCGCCAGCGCCGAAAGGACCGTCCAATAAAACCGACAATCTGTATTTTAAAGCCGAAGCCGGAGTATGTATTCCAAAGGGCGTAAAAGATCCCAAAATTGTCGCACAGGTCTTTGAAGAAGTCATCGACTGGTGCGGCGGAGATTTCGACGAAAAAAGCGGCACAACCATGCAGTGGCTGGAAACCCTGTGGCCGACGGAAGACGACGTGAACATGTCGGTCGATATTTCTAAAAAATGCGGCAAAGTGGACTATTACAGCGCGATCCCGGACTATCCCCTCGGCAATGTTCTAAACGCTTTTCTGCATGATGGAAAGACTCCGGCGCAGGCTGTTGAGCAAAACAAGCAGGTTGCTCAAAGCAAGGTGGACGCCGTATTCAAAAACAGCAAATAAAGGCTTTTCTAATTTAGCTGGGGGTTAAATTTTGAATCTGAATCAATTTTATTCGGCTGACGAACGTTTTGTTTCGCCGGCCGACCGGTTTCTGCAGTATACGGGCCGTATCGATTTCAGCAATCCGGCCGCGCCGGTTTTTGTATATCCGTATTCATCGGTAAAAATATGCTTTACCGGCTCAGAGCTGAAGGTGATCCTCAAAAACAAGCACAGCTGCTGGAATAATTACCTTGGCTGTCTTCTGGACGGTGTCCAGCATAAAATCCGAATTCCGGAACATGACAAAATAATCTGTCTGACCCTTGCAAAGGGACTGAAGGGCGGAAAGCACGAATTGTTTTTCTTCAAGCGTATGGATTCGTGCCATATATTTTCCCTCTTCGGCTTTATCCTTGACAAACACGCGGAAATCTTCGCGCCGGAAGAAAAGCCGGACCGCCGGATCGAAGTTTTCGGCGATTCCGTCTCGGCGGGAGAAGTCTCAGAGGCCGTAGACTTTGTCGGAAAGCCCGACCCAGAACACAATGGGGAATATTCAAATTCCTATTATTCCTACGCCGCCATGGCGGCCCGCAAACTGAACGCGCAGCTGCATAACATTTCACAGGGCGGAATCCCTCTCCTTCACGGATCGGGATGGGTCGCCCCGGACTATATCGGCATGGAGGATATCTGGGACAAAATTGAGTTCCTGCCGGCTCTGGGCGGACCGAAGCCCTGGGATTTCAGCCAATATGTTCCTCATGTTGTGATCGTTGCGGTCGGCCAGAACGACAGCCACCCTTCCGATTATATGAAAGAAGACTGCCGCGGCCTTTCATCCGAAAACTGGAGAAAACACTATGAAGCATTCCTGAGGACCCTGCGCCGAACCTACCCGAAAGCCCTGATCATTGCCGCCACGACCATTCTGGAGCATAACGGGAGTTGGGATGACTCCATCGGGGAAGTCTGCAAACGCATCGGCGATCCCAAAACCGTGCATTTCCTGTATTCCCGGAACGGATCAGGTACGCCCGGCCACATCCGGATTCCGGAAGCGGATGAGATGTCGGACGAATTAAGCCGCTTTATCGGCTCATTCGGAGCCAGCGTCTGGAAAACGGGATAAGCTGGGCACCATTTACCCAAAACTTACAGGACGGGAGTTTTGACAGCCATATGGATCGCTGTGAATATCAGAAATATGCCGCAAGGGGCACTGTGAACGCAGGGAACCGGCAGAAAATCAGGGACTGCATGAAAAAGGCGCTGGCCGGGAAACCGGTCAAAATCGGTTTTCTGGGCGGTTCCGTCACGCAGGGCAGCCTGGCTTCTTCGCCGGAAACCTGCTACGCCTATCTCGTCTACAGCTGGTGGAAAAACAAGTTCCCCATGTCGAAAGTCTCTTATCTCAACGCAGGAATAGGGGCAACCACCTCGCAGTTCGGGGCGGCCCGCGTTAAAGAAGACCTGCTGGCGGAGAAGCCGGATTTTGCCGTCATCGATTTCAGTGTCAACGACGAACCAACCGAATTTTTTGAGGAAACTTACGAAGGGTTAATCCGCACGGTGGAAGAAAGCGAATGCCGCCCCGCCGTCCTGCTGCTGTTCAATGTCCGGTACGACAACGGTATCAGCGCAGAAAAATACCATCTGCGGATCGGAAAAGCCTATCATCTGCCCTGCGTCAGCATGAAATCTTCCCTTTACCAAAATGCCGTCTCCGGCCAAATCCGGATCCCTGACATTTCCCCGGACGGCCTGCATCCGAACGACTTCGGGCATCGCCTGATCGCAGACACCCTTATTGCCTGCCTGGAGGGAATTTATCAGGATCTGGAGACAGAAGAAATTCTGAATCCAGCCCTGCCTGAACCGATTACCCCGAACCGTTACCAAAATTCCACGCTTCTGCAGAACGGCAGCAGCGAACCGGTATGCTCGGGATTTACAAAGGACCCGCGGCCAAAGCAAAGTATCAGCGACTGGTTCAAGCACGGCTGGACGGCTTTTCGAGAAGGGGCGTCGATTCTTTTCAAAGTGGACGGTACGGAAATCGCCGTGCAGTTCCGCAAAAGCGTAAAACATCCCGCGCCGATCGCGGAAGCGATTATCGACGGGGACGAAAAGCACGCCGTCCGGCTGGACGCAAATTTTAACGAAACATGGGGCGGCTGCCTCTTTATTGCCACCGTTGCACAAAACCTTCCAAAGGGAAAACACCGTTTGAAAATCCGCCTGGTGAAAAGTGCACAGAACCCTGTCACAGAATTTTACCTTGCTTCTGTGATAGAGTCACAGTGAAACGGGTCCTTCAAAATCCGGGATATACGGTTCATGTTCCCCGGATCTGGAAAAAACCTGCAAAAAGGGCGCTTCGCATGAATTAAAATTCACTCGAAGCGCCCTTTTCATTATTCCATTATGATTTGCCGGTTGCCTGTAAAAGTTTTACGCTTGCCGTAAACGACTGGTTTGTAGAAGACCGGGTCACATTCAGTGTGACCGTATCACCCGGTTTTTTGGTTGCAATCTCAGAAGTGATAATGCTCCCGCCCGTAACGGATTTCCCATCAATCTTTGTAATGATATCGCCCTTTTTAATACCCGCTGACGTGATATACTGGCTGGATACGGAGATAATGACAAATCCAGATGGAACCTGATAGTGGCTGGCATCAATGCTGTCAAGGTATTTCCCGGTAATCCCGAGGACGGCACGGTCCTTTACATAACCGTACTGTTTCAGTTCACTTACAACGTTCTGCGCTATATTAATCGGGATGGAGAATCCCATGCCTTCCACTGTGGTATCCACAATTTTGGAAGAGTTGATCCCCACAACCTGGCCTTGCATATTCACCAGTGCGCCGCCTGAGTTGCCGGGGTTAATGGCTGCGTCGGTCTGGATGCAGTTCATGGTATAGCCGGTTTCGGAATTGGTCACGGCCCGGTCAAGGCCGGAAACAATGCCGGCAGTAACGGTTGAGCTGAAATCCTCGCCGTCCGGGCTGCCGATCGCCAAAACATCGTCGCCGACTTCCAGTTCGCTGCTGGAACCGAACGTTGCCGGAGTCAAACCAGTTGCATCGATTTTTATGACGGCCAAATCGGTAACATCGTCGCTGCCAATCAGTTTGGCTTCATACTTTTTTCCGTTGGAAAGGACAACCTTCAGTTTTTTTGCTTTCGAAACGACGTGCGCGTTCGTGATAATATAGCCGTCGCTGGAAAAAATCACGCCGCTTCCCTCACTGGTCGGAGTCGGGGAGGTTTCGCTCTTGCCGCTGTTTCCATCCTCATCGCCCCCGAAACTGAATGTGAAGCCGCCGATAGAAAACTGGTTGACACCGTTCCTGACAGCCTGGTAGTTTTCGATGCTGACGACGGAAGGAATCACCTTTTTTGCGACCTGGCTCTTCGTCATCGCGCCAACAGCCGACAGGGCCGTAGCCTTTTTACCGGAATCGTTGCTTTGCATGATGGTGAACGCCGGCGTGTCGCCGGAAACGTTCAGCTGAATGGTTCCATTGTTTACAAGCGCTACAAACCCGGCGATGGAACCGGCTGAAATCACCATGCAGACAAGTACTCCCGCAATGACTTTTCGGAACATATGGCGGTTTTTCTTCTTTTTCGGCTTTTCGACCTGTGGGGAAACATAGCCGTAAGGCTGGTAATTTCCGTACTGGCCGCTTTGCCCCGGATTATTCGGCCCTTTTACGGAATGATAACAGCCGTCTTCCCATTCTGTCTGAACCGGGCGGTAAGTATCGCTGCTTTTTTCGCTGTCGGGCCTCTTCTCTTTATTTTCATTGTTGTTTGACCCGCTAAAGCCGTTTTCATGGTTGTATGGATCATACATGACAATCATCCTTTCATTTATTCCTGATGATATTGTAAATGATTTCTATCAAAATAATAAAAGCACTGGTTGTTTTTTTCGTGAATAAAATGAAAAGATTTTGTAAACAGAGCCTGTTTTGTCAGAATCAGCTCTCTGAACTGAACAGAGCTTCGCTCCAGCTGTGCAGATAAGAGTCCGCCGCCGCCCGGATTGCGTTCTCTTCCCCGCGGGAATGCGGATCATATACCCCTACGGCCGTCATCCCCGCCGCCCGGATACCCCGGATTCCCGGCAGCACGTCTTCAAACGCCGCACAGCGCTCCGGCGGCGTCCGCAGGCGCTCGGCAGCCAAAAGGTAAACATCGGGGAAACCTTTGCCCCGTTTCACCTCGCACACAGAGGCAAAAGCCTCGAAAAAGCCGTACACACCGTTGTTTTTCAGCGCGGGACCATAAAGCTCTTCCGGCAGCGCCGTTGCAACGCCCAGCTTTACGCCCTGCTTTTTCAGGCAGCAAAGATACTCCCGTGCACCCGGCTTCAGTCTGATTGTATGCGCGTATTCGTCTGCCACCATGCCGGACCATTCGCTGATGAGGGCTTCCGCCGTTTCTGAAAGCCCATAGCGCCGGATGGTGTACTCCGCTCCCTCCTCAAAACTCATAGCCCCCATGGCCGCAGTATAGCCGGGCGTTACAGCAAAGCCGCGCGCTCCTAAAAAATTCCGGTCGACTTTCTCCCACACGCCCAGCGAATCCAGCAGTGTGCCGTCCAAATCAAAGATCGCCGCATCAAAATCCGGCATACCCTGTCCTCCTGTAATTTTCACTTTTTGTTCTATCTTACTCCGATCCTGCATTTTTATTTTCTATATCCGGATTTTCAGGGATATTCAAAGCGCAGAACGTCCCCGCCGCAGGGAAATCCCCCGCAGACAGGGACGCGGATTCCCGAGATTACTCCTAAAACGAAGGGAGCGGCTCCACTGGAAAAAGATCGGGGCACTTGGAAATCTGATTGTAAAAATGAACAATCGGGTAAAAGCTCTGAGCGAATCCTTTTGGTCCGTTTCCTTCCTGGAGAACGGCATTCTCACAAACACGCTTTCGGCCGCCGGACGGGGCGGAGCCGGTGATGCAGACGCGGAACGTAACCAGTCCGCAGCGCAGAAACCCGGCGTCCCCCGTCAGTTCAAAAGCGTCCGCCAAAAGCTCCAGCACCAGAGTATTCACCGAGGAGCGGCGTGTTCCCGGGAACTCCTTGTAGCAGAACAGCCCGTCGCCCGCCATGCAGTGTTCAGTCAAGTCTTTCGCGGCTTTCACGATCATCTGCTTCACTTTTTCATCTTTGCACACCCGGTCATAGCGCATCAGGCTCCCCGCCGCAACCGAAATCATGAACGGAACGCGGACAAGGGTATTCTCCGTATACGGAGCCAGCCACGTCCCGTACCGCTGCATCCATTCTTCAAACTGCCGCACGATTTTCTGTGCGCCCAGGAGGTAACCGTCCTGATAGGTCTCCTGATAAAGAGCAGTGAGAGCCCGGAGGGCCCATCCGGTTTCGCGGGCATTGAACGAACCTTTCTCGCTGTATTTTTTCAGGCTGAGCTGCTTCAGAATATTCTGCCCGATTTCAGCGGCTGTTTGCAGGGCCCTGCCGCTGCCGGTCTGGTGGTAATAGTCCAGCAGGCCTTCCACCCACTCATGGCTGAGCTGAACGATTCCGCTGACATGGCCGGCAGAGTGAGTGATCTGCCCGCCCTTCCGGATGGGATCATCGCTGCTGTGGCAAATATCCACATCCATCCAATGCCGCACCGCCGTTAAAAAGCAGTCCAGCATGCGCCGCTCGCCATTGCGGGCGTAAAACAGCATCTCAGCATGGGGAAAATCGTATTCATTATTGGTATAGACAGGTCTTCCGTTCCCCCGGCCCTGCGCGGTATAGCCTCCGTCCGGCGCATCGCCCCAGTCCAGCATGCCGAACGCCCGCCCGCGGCTGTCGGAAAGCTGAAGCAGGCGGTGTTCAACCCTCCAGTCTTTTTTCTCCGAAAATACGTCTTCCATCACTCCGGCCGACTGGTAGGTTTCCGGTTTCAGAATCGGAATATCCGGCATCTGGAACCGAATACTCCGGTCATTCAAGGATTCCAGGGACTCCCGCGGGCCGTGGAACTGCAGGAAAAACCGGTGGGTTTTGGCTACGCCGCGCGGGAAAACGGTGTTCCCTTCCGGGATGAAAAACAGGCGGATCCCGGAACCGGAAGCCTCAAGTGCTTTCGGGAAATTCTGGTAGGCCTGATACAGCGTGGCGCACACGCCGCCCTTCTCCCTGTCGTTCCAGTCGGCCCAAAACGTCCCAAAATACGTTTCAGGGCTGCTTTCATTTTCCTGAACCAGCAAATCCTCTGCGTGAATAGCCAGTTCCAATTTTCGGCCTTCCGGGCTGCTGATCATCCGGCTCCGGTAGCTGTGCGGATCATAGGACGCAGCTGCCGACGTGCCGTTCCCCAATCCTTCGGGGCGGCGGACAGCAAAGGACAGCTCCCGAATTCCGCAGGATTCTCTCCGCTCCGTGTTGACAATGGTGTCGTCCAGGACAATCCAGGGGCAGCCCGCAAAAACCGTCACGCGCAGGGTAAAATCGAACAGGGAACCGGTTTTGCTTTTATGCCTCCCTGATGTTTCGGCCGTAACGCGCACGGGACCGTTTTCCGAAACCTGCCATCCGCTGCTGCCGGTCAGAGCCGTATACTGCACGCCCGCGGAATCCACAAGGACAGGTCCTTCCAGACAGTCTTCCTGCAGAATTAAGCCGCCATATGTTATTTGATGGAAAATGGGAGCCCCCGGTCCGCCGAATTCCACCGAAAACGCCCCCGAGCGCAGTTTCAGCAGCGGCCCTTCGCGGGTCAGGCAGATGGGTTCCGGAGGCTCCGCGGTATTTCCTTCCGTTGAAAAGGTAAAATCCGATTCTTCACCGGCAGGCAGATCCGCCAAAAAATCCAGCCGCATCCACTTCACGGAATGATCCTGCCAGCGGGAAAGCACCTTGCACTGCGTCGGGTGCTTCACGCCGCCGCAGCATACGCATCCCCCCGGTTCCCGGACCGTTCCTCTTGCAAACGGGACGCTCACGGTGCATGGTTCCAGTTTTCTTCGCCGGCTATATGTTTTTGGAAAATGCAGATTGATGTTCAAGAAATGCCTTCTCTCTTATTCTTTTACTGCACCTAAAGTGACACCCGTTGTAAAATATTTCTGGCAGAATGGATAAGCGATCAGCGGCGGAATCATTGATACAATGACGCACGCGTTCTGAACGGTCCGGGACATCAGAACCGTATCGCTGGCATTGGAATTCTGAAGATCGGTGCTGTTCAAAACGATATCCCTTAGTTTTACCTGGAAATTGAACAGGTCGTTATTGGTAATGTACATGACGAAATTAAAGAACTGATTCCAGTACCGCACGCCGATAAACAGTCCAATGGAGGCCAGCGCCGGTTTGGAAAGCGGCAGAACAATTTTGATAAAAATACCGAACGGCGTACACCCGTCAATGGCCGCCGCTTCCATCAGGCTCTGCGGCAGGCTCTCAAAAAAGCTCTTCATCAGGATTATGTCCGCGACGCTGATCGCGGGGGGAAGAATACACGACCAGAGGGTGTTCATCAGGTGCAGGCCTTTGATCAGCAAATAACCGGGCACCATGCCGCCGCTGAAAATCATCGTGATGAAGAACAGCCAGGTCAGGATCTTGTGCCCCGGCATATCCGTCTGCAGCAGCACGTACGCGCTCGTCGTTGTTAAGAACAGGCACAGAGCCGTCCCGATGGCCGTCGTAAAGATGGAGATCAGCAGCGGATTCAGCAGTTCTCTGTCGGTAAAGACCCGCTTGTAGGCATCCGTTGTAAACTGGGTCGGGAGCAGCGTCAGCGCGTAGCCTGCTTTGGCGTCAAACGAATCGCTGATAACTTTGAGGATCGGCACCAGCATTACAAGGGAAAGGAGGATAAAGAAAACAATATTGCAGACTCTGAAAATCGTTCTTGACCGGTAACCCGACGCGAAAGAAAATTTTTCTTGCATGATAGCACCTTCCTTTACAGAATTCCTTCGCCTTTGATCTTTTTACATGCGTTGTTGGTAACCAAAATCAGGAGCATGCTGATTATGGACTTGAACAGACCGACCGCCGTGGAATAGCCGTAATCGCTCTGCAGCAGGCCCACACGGTAAATATACGTCTCGATAACTTCCGAAACGTTGAGAACCAGGTCGTTCTGGAGAACGAAGACCGACTGAAAGATATTCAGCACGCTTGCAAGGTGAAGGATCAGCACCACAAGGATGGTGTTCAGGATTCCGGGGAGAGTGATATACCACATCTGTTTCATCCGCCCGGCCCCGTCGATTGAAGCCGCTTCATACAGCTCGTCACTGATTCCGGAAAGGGCGGCAATGTAGATAATCATGCCCCACCCGACCCCTTTCCACAGGTTGATCAGGTAAAAGATCGGTGTCCACCATTTTTCTGATATCATAAAATAAGTCGATTTTCCTCCCAGCCCGACAATCAGCTGATTAATCACCCCTCCGGAAGGAGACAGGATCAGATAAAAAATGGATGCCGTGACGACCCAGGAAATAAAATGCGGTATGTATAAAATCGTCTGAAAAACGCTTTTGACGAGCTTGCGGTGTATTTCATTAATTAACAGGGCAAAGCCGATGGAAAACAACATGCCGAGAAACAGGTTGACCAAACTCAGGATCAACGTGTTTTTCAGGGCACTAAGAAAGGAAGCGTCCCCAATCAGTTCTTTAAAGTTGTCCCACCCTATGAATTTTGGAGGGGCAAAAGCCGTGTATTTTGTAAAAGCGAGGCTGACGCCCGCCATTGGGATATATTTAAAGATAATCAGCAGCGCAATGGCAGGCAGCATGATTAGATAAAAATAGCGGTATTTGTAAATTCTAGCGGCCAGCGTGTGCGGACGTACTCCGGTTTTGATTTCTTTTGTAGCTGCGGTGTTCTGCAAAGTTTCCCCTTCTTTCTTGATTCATAACTCCAGCCGCCGGCTGGCCGGATGGATAAAAAAGGAAAGGTATTTGCAAAATCGGAATTCAGGCCCCGGTTTTTACAAATATCCTTTCCCACGCAAAGGCAGAAACCGGTTATTTCGACTCGTTAAATTCTTTCAGAATCTGCTTTACTTTGGCACCGGCCTGCGATTTATACTGGCTGATCCCGTCGCCGGCCGACTTGCCCTGTATCACGACATTGGCCGTAATCTGGCTTCTCAGGGTTTGCAGAGTCCCGCCGTTTTTATAATAGCTATCAGAAGGCGGGCAGAGCGGGGTTGTTTTTTCAGCCTGAGCCAAGATTTTGTTGGATTCCGTAATGCGGGGATCGATTGGGAACGGGTCTTTATAATTTGTTTCCAGATTCGCGCCGATATCGACAATTGCCCTTGTGAACTTGGTCTTCGGATCATCCAGGCACGGGAGCGTCTCATATTTTCCGTTTTCCACTTTGTAATGAACATCCTTGACACCGTGAGTCCAAAGCATGGTTCCGTCTTCCCCGCCATGCACATATTCAAAGAAATACTTGAAGATCCCTTTCGGATTCTTCGCCTTTGCGGTGATGGCTACGGTTGCCGGAACCCTGCGGGAATATTTCGTTCCTTCAAGAGCAGGCATCGGGACAACTTCCGCGTCAGGCAGCGATTTATGCAGTTTGTCCGTCAGGGTAATCGCCCACGCGCCGGTCCAATATGAGAAAACGCCGACTTGTCCGGCATACCATTTGTCACGGCAGGTCGAAGTTTTGTTGGTGACGATTTCCTTATCAAGCAGACCCTCTTTGTAAGCTGCCTGCATTTTGGTCAGAGTATCTTTCATCGCGTCCGTTGTAAAGCCGTCGATCCATTTCCCGTCTTTCAGTTCGAAAGTACCGGTCGTGTTCTGGTAAAACTCCGGCAGATAGTTTTGGGACTGCGGATCGAGCCCCGGCGCGGTGTAAGGGATAATTGCCTTTCCGTCTTCCGTCTTCATTTTGGCAAAGGCTTTCAGTGCCGTAATAAATTCATCGTAAGTAGTCGGGACCTTTAATTTTGCCTTATCCAAAAGGTCTTTCCGGATATAACTTACGACACCGGTGCCATTTTCTTCGGGGCATCCATAGATTCTTCCTTTGACCTTGACGGCGTTAAACGTATTTTGCGCCTTCTCGTCTTTTAAAATGTTCTGAAAGACGTCCGAGTGTTCAATCAGATCCGTCATATCATACAGGGCGCCGTTATTGGCGAACTGAACCATATTGTCGTTGTTAATTTCTACGATATCGGGAATATCCCCCGAAGCAAAGCTCATTTTTACCTTTTGGATATACTCGTTATGGTTCGGCTGCGTCACTTTCAGCTCTATGCCGGTTTCCTTTTGGAATTCCTCGCAGAACTGTTTCTGGCCCTGCGCTACTTTTACAATGCCGGCATCCAGCATTGCGGTGATCGTTTTCGGCTTTTCCACGTTTTCGGATGAATCCGCTTTGCTTTCTGCGGAAGCATCCGACTGTATTTCGCCGTCAGATGGAGCCGTGCTGGCCGTATTGCCGGCGCTGGACGTGGTGTTACTGGAGCAGGCTGCCGTTCCAACCAGCAGCGCCGCACACAGAAGAACAGACAACGCTTTAGTTGCGGGCTTAATCAATTTGAACCACTCCTCTTTTCCAAAATTTTTAGATCCTCGATTTAAGATCCAAATCAGTTCTGATCTTGCCTTTGCTTTTTTAAGCGTACTGTTCCGGATCATTCTTGTAAAGAGACATTTTTCCAAAAACAGGGCTTCTCATAACAATTACTAAAAATTATTTTAATATTATAATTTTTTAGTGGTACATTTTTTTATATAAGGATCAATTTATCCAATAAAGCAAACATTTCACCCCGTGGCCTTGCATACATGGTCAAAATGATGTATTTTTATATACGACAATATGAATATATATGGATTGTCAATAAAAATTCCAAATTATTGTATTTGTTCGATTTTATTGCTTCTATCTTAAATGATCCAGTCCATATTTCAATCTACGGAGATGGAACAGTATGAAGAAAAAGAATCGTTCCTTTAATAACATACCGATCCGTTTTACCGGAACGTACCTGCTGCTTCTTTTAACGGTAATCGGGTTTTCTCTTGCCATTGTAAAGGCTCCCATCGAAAAAATCGAGTCAGACGTCCTGAATGGCAATCTGGCAACGCTGCGGCAAAAAAGTGGGCTTGTGGATGAAAAGCTCTGCAATATCCAGAAGATTGCCTGCCAGATTGGCAACAACCCCTTTATTAACCACTTGGAATCTCCCGCAGGTGACGGCAGCTTTTTTTTGGATTTGGATAAATCAAAAAGTGAACTGTTTGACTACCGGTACAAACTGGACGACGACTTCGTCCATGACTATTTTGTTAATTATGCAAACAGAAAATACGTCGTCACGCCGGATACCTGTTATTCTTCCGATCTGTTTCAATCCTCCATTGTTAAACCGCTGAAGCAGGGCGGGAATACGGATTCCTTTTTCCGGATGATCAGCTGCCGCTATAAGGACGTCGATTATGAAAGCGTCTCTTTGCGCTATCAGTCTGAAACTGCCAACTGCATTTGTTATATCATGCCAATTGTGTCTATGGAGCAGCCTGATGAAATTGAAAACCTGTGCATACTGATACCCAACAGCTACTTTAACCAGATCTTTTCGAAAGACAGTTTTTCCAGCGCAGGATACCTGCAGATCTTTAATCCGTCGGGAAAACCGTTGTTTCAAATCAATTACGGGGGGATCAAAAGCGGTG
Organism: Ruminococcaceae bacterium UBA5406; assembly: GCA_002407675.1. Lineage (GTDB taxonomy): Bacteria > Bacillota > Clostridia > Oscillospirales > Acutalibacteraceae > Thermocaproicibacter. The sequence goes on along the minus strand of DHNW01000027.1, from coordinate 32,107 downwards.
TTTCCAGCTTGAATCCCGCGGCTTTCGGAAAGGACAGCGTGCAGAACAAGAAAATCGGCGGCGAAGATATGACGGTTGTCTGCTCTGTTTCTCCAAAGAGCCAGTGGAAATATATTTGGGTGCAGCCGCAGTCCGTTGCCATGAATGATTTATACACCATACGCCGGTCGATCTCCCTGCTTTTCATTGCCGCCCTGATTATTGGCGTGGCCATTGCTCTCTCCTTCGCATATTTCAACAGCAAACCAATTTTACATATCGGCGAAGAACTGCGGCAGACGAATGCCACTCCGAACCGAAAATGCGACACATTTCAGGGGATCAGTGAATCGCTGGATACCCTGATCAGCGATAAGATCCGATTTGAAAAAAAGCTGTCCCTGCAAAAGCCGCTGCTCCGCAATACCATTGCAGGCCAGCTTCTGAACGGCTGCTGCGAGAACCTGGATACGGTCCTCACAAATTTGGATTACCTTGGAATTTCACCGGACACCCATTCTTTTTTAGTCTGTTCGGTAAATTTTTCCGACGCGCAGACCTCCGACGGCGGCGCACTGCCGGAAAGTATGAAGGAAATCAGCCTGGCAAGAACCTGTTTTAAGGAACTGGCCTGCCAGGCCCTGCTGAAACAGGTCCTGTACCACGAAAACGATTTAGACAGCCTCGCGCTGATTGCTTCTTTCCCCGAGCCGGATAAAATGGAGCAGTTCCCGGAAATGCTGGACGGCATTTCGCAAAAACTGCTGCAGCAGTGCGGCGTGATGATCCTAATCGGGATAAGCGCCCCATGCGGCTCCCTTGCGGAACTGGCGGGAGCTTACCAAGAATCCCAGGAAGCGCTGAACTTCACGCAGTACGACAGGCGGATTATAAAATATGCCTATATTCCGGTACGGAACTTTGACTATTATTATCCCCTTGAATTTGAGCAGCGCCTGATCAACACCATCTGCCTCGGAAAGGTCAACAGCTTAAATGATATTTTGAATACGATTCTGGTCGAAAATTTCAGCAAGCGAAAGCTGGCCAACTATTCTTTAAAACAGCTCTACAGCGATCTGCTGAGCACCTGCTTTCGTTTGACCCATAAAATTCCGGTCAGTGCTGAACTGAACAGCAGCCTGAAAAAGGTCCCTGAACACCAGCTTGTAAAGCAAAGCGATTTTGCAGCCATATTCTCTGTTCTCCGCCAGATCTGCTCCACTGTCAGCTTCCAGAAAAGCGACCGAAATAAACGGTTCATCCAAAAAATTCTGGATTATGTCAACAACAGCTACAGCAACCCGGATTTAAGCCTTTCCAATGTAGCAGAAAAATTCAACATTTCCCCCGGCTACTTGTCGACGTTCTTTAAAAAACAGACCGGAAAGAATTTTACCGATCATGTTGAAACCGTCCGAATCAGCGCCGCATGCAAACTGCTGGAAAACTCCGATTTAACAATTGGTGAAATCTGCCTGAAAGTAGGCTACAGCAACGTGAAGTCTTTCCGGCGGGCCTTTAAGCGCATTAAAGGGGTCAGCCCCAAAATTATCCGTCAGGAACTTCTCAGCCCGGATACCTAAATAATATGGGCCCCGTCAAAAGCAAAGTGCCCTGAAAAAGCCTGTGTAGGCTTTTTCAGGGCACTTTTTTAGCACTTTCGTTTTGAAGGGCACTACTTTCCGGCAGTCTGCCGCCGGAAAACTCGGCCGCGGGCCACAGTGAAACGGAGACCAAGACCGCCGTCGAGGACGGCAAGGTCGGCATATTTTCCGGCGCAGATACTCCCTGTTTCGTCTTCCGCTCCGACTTCCCGGGCGGGGTTGATGGTGGCCGACTGAACGGCTTGCCGGAGCGGCACACCGAAGCGAACCAGGTTCTGAACTTCCTGCAGAAGGTTCGTAGTGGAACCGGCGATCGTTCCGTCTGCCAGACGGGCGTGCCCGTCTTTGATATAGACTTTCTGGCCGCCGAGTTCTGAAATGCCGTCCGGCAGGCCGGCGGCGCGCATTGAATCGCTGATAACAACGGTGCGGTTTTCGCCCAGAATCCGGAAAGCAATCCGCAGAACGGCGGGATGAATATGGAATCCGTCGCAGATGATCTCCGCCCGAACATTCGGATCGTCAAACACAGCGCCAACCACACCGGGAGCACGGTGATTCAGGCCGTTCATGGCGTTGAATAAGTGCGTCGCATGGGTTACGCCCCATCCGAACGACGCTTTAGCCTGCTCGTAACCGGCATCCGTATGAGCAATGGAAACACAGCAGGAACGGCTGATACGGCGGATAAATTCTTCAGCCCCCTCGCACTCAGGGGCCATATCCACCAGCCGCACAATTCCGCCGCAGTTTTGGTTCAGGCGTTCAAATTCCTGCCAGTCCGGCTTGCGGACGGCTTCCTTTTTCTGGGCGCCCAGCCGCTTTTCCGATATATAGGGGCCTTCCATGTTGGCACCGAGGACGGCCGCGCCCTCCGGAGGATTTTCCATGCAGTCCCGCACGGCGGCAAGAGCCGCCTCAATCTGCGGAAGGGGAACGGTCATTGTCGTAGGGCAGAAGGATGTAACACCCTGCCGGACAAGGTGCGCCGCCATGGCCGCAACGGATTCCCGTTTGCCGTCGCAGGTATCTGCACCCGCACAGCCGTGGATGTGGATATCCACAAATCCCGGCGTGATGAGGCAGCCCGAACAGTCCACCTCGTCTTTCCCGTGAAGATCCGGGCCAACTTTCGCGATCCGATCCCCTTCCACTGCGATATCCGCCCGGACAAGGCGGAAGTCTTTGTCAAAGATCTCCGCATTCCGGAGAATCATTGCGCATGCCTGCTTTCCGGGTGCTTTTCATGCACAGTCTTCATGGCGGCACTGTCCGCCACAACCGTCACATTGGGGTGAAGCTGAAGAATAGAGGCAGGGACCGCCGGTGTGACCGGTCCAAACAGGGCCTTTTCTGCAATGCCCGCCTTGCCTTCTCCGCTGACAACCAAAAGAATTTTTTTGGCCTGCATGATGGCTTTAATCCCCATGGTGACAGCATATTTCGGCACATCTTCAATTCTGCTGAAAAAGCGGGAATTATCCGAAATCGTCTTCTGCTTCAGCACAACGCGGTGTGTCATTTTATCGAAACTTTCGTCCGGCTCGTTAAAGCCGATATGGCCCGTATTTCCAAGGCCCAGAAGCTGAAGGTCAATTCCACCGAGGCGCGCAATCAGCGCATCGTATTCCCGGCACTCCCGATCGATATCTGCTGCCTGCCCGTTGGGAACATGTGTATTCTCAGGCCGAATATTGATTTTACTGAAAAAGTTTGTCTGCATATAGTAGTGATAGCTCTGCGGACTTTCCGGCGGCAGACCGCAGTATTCGTCCAGATTGACGCTGCGGGCCTCGCTGAAATCAATATCGCCCTTCCGGTACCACTCGGCAAGCTGCCGGTAAATTCCCAGCGGGGTGGAACCCGTGGCAAGGCCGAGGACACTCCTCGGGAAAAGGATGACCTGAGCCGAAATAATGTTGGCTGCCTTGCGGCTCATACCCTGATAATCCGAAGCTTCGATAATTTTCATGGTGTATTTCCTCCTGAATTCGTATTGTGTTCCGGCCGTGCCGCGGCGGAAAGATCTTCGGTAAAAAACCGGATGGCATCCCGGATCGCTTCATCCCAGTAGCCCCACTCGTGCCCGGCTTTGCCTTTGGCGCAGGTAACGCTGTAAGACAGCCTGCGGAGATGATCCCGAAAGCGTACATTCATATCGTACAGCCCGTCTTTCGTGCCGCAGCACAGATAAATGTGCGGCTTTTTCCGCCCGGATGCGGCAAGGCGGCCGGCAAGGGAAAACAGGTCGTCCGGCGTGCCGGGAATGGCCCCGGCCCCGCCGAAAATATTCCGGAACAGTTCCTGCCGGCCGTTCCCGTGCCCGAATTCCGCCGCATCGGTCACACCGGAAATGCTGGCAGCAGCGGAAAAGCGCTCCGGAAACCGGAGCGCGAGTTTCAGTGCGCCGTACCCGCCCATGGACATACCGGCCGCAAAAGTCTCCTCCGGCCTGCCAGAAAGCGGGAAGAACCGACGGGCCAGCCGCGGGACTTCTTCGCTGACAAACGTCCAATAAGCGCCGCCGTGCACCATATCGGTGTAAAAAGAAGAGCCCGCATCCGGCATGACAACGGCAAGGCCCGCTTCGTCGGCATACCGCTCCACCGACGTCTTGCGGATCCAGACCGTATGGTCGCCCCCCATCCCGTGGAGCAGGAACAGGACAGGGTATTTTTTTTTCTCCTCTTTGGGCAGAATTACATTCAGCGCCGTCGTAACGCCGAGGACATTGGAATAAAAGCGGCATGTAATGAGAGCCATTTGGAAAACAGCCTCCCGAAAAGCTAGAATATTATTCGAAATATTTATTTGGAGATTAGATTTTTATATACGCCCGGATAGGAATCCGGGATCGGTATGGCTCCGGCGGTCTTTTCGTAAAACGGTGAAGCCTCGTCCGTGTCCCCGATCACGGTATAGACATACCCCATTTCACGCATGGTATGGAGGCACTTCAGAAAAAGTGTTTTTCCGACGCCCCTGCCGCGGAACTCCGGTGAAACACCGGTTGGCCCAAAGAAATCCGGCGCCGTGGCGTTAAAGCATGCAAAGCCGATAATCTTTCGGCCGCTCACGGCAAGGTAACAGGCAGTGGGGGTCTGAGACAGGGCTGCGGAGCATTCGCCGCCCCATCCGCCGCCGAATGTTTCCGACACATAGCGGACAACCGCGTCCCGGTTGGCGGAAAGGGCCCTCTTAATCGAAATCCCCTGCGCGGCAAGCGCGCGCTCCCCCGTATCCTCCGGAATATTCCAAAGCCTGACCAGCATATCGCCTTTCATGTTCCTTCCTCCTGTCGAATGGTTACGGAGCGGCCGAGTTTTTCGCAGGCGATCAGCGCCGCCCCGAAAGCCGCGCCGTACCTCGGGTGAAAGCACTGCGCGCCGGGGTACGCCGCGGCGGTGCGGTCCGTGAACGCCTGCCGGATACCGGCGCTTTTCTGCAGGATGCTGCCCGCAAGGGCAATCCGCAGCGACGGAAAACTCAGCCGGGCCGCGACAGGGACCAGCAATTGAAACAGGCCCCGCCCGGCGGTTTCGGCAATCTGCATGGCGGCCGGGTCGCCTGCGCAGTACGCTTCATCTAAAAGCGGCGCAAGAGCTGCAATCTCCCGTTTCCCTGTTTTTTCATCATAGACAAAGCCGACAAGCTCCTGAACCGAGGAAAGGTGCAGGCGTCGGAAAACCAGTTCTGTAAGGCAGGTCTTTCCGATCCGGCCGTCATAAGAGCGGACAACCGCTGAAAGGATGTCCCGTCCGACGGCATACCCGCTCCCTTCGTCGTCGATCCGGTGGCCGAAGCCGCCCGTCCGGTGCTCACGTCCGGACGGGTCCTTCCCGCAACAGATGGAACCCGTTCCGGAAATTACAATGATCCCGTACGGACCGCCCATAGCGCCGTAGAGCGCGGCCTTCTGGTCGCCTTCCAAAAACAGGGGGCCGCCGTACCGTCCTTCCACCCCGCTTTGCACGGCGGCTCGCGCGGCGGGATTGCTGACACCGGCCGCGCCGATGCAGACGCCCGCGCAGCCGCCGAGCCCGCCGTTTGCTTTTGAAGCACGGTCTAAAATTCCCGTAAGGGTTTCCCGCGTGCGGGCCGGGCCTTCGCTGTTAAAATTAACCGCGCCGGCCTGGAAGCGGTACAGGACTTTCCCGCTGAAATCCAGCGCGAGAACGTCGGTTTTGGTTCCTCCGCCGTCCATTCCGATCACATACTGTCCCATATTTTCCCTCCGCAGCTACAGGCGCACCGTCAGGCGGCCGGTAGGCACGGCGGCGCCGCGGAAAACGTCTGCAAGCGTATCGAACGACAAAGGCGTGTACTCGTAAGCGGCAAGCGCCGGAATCCGCGAGTCCAGCAGCGGGATATCATACGGGCCGCGGAGGGATACCGCCAAAACGCGGCGGTGCCCTTCGCACAGGCGGTTGGCCAGCGCAATCTGCCCCCGGTTGATGTGGCCGTTGTAGAGCCCCACGACAACCGGATCAAATCCGGCTGCTTTCTCGAGGATCGGCGGGATTTCCTCTTCCGACGGGTTCAGCGGGATCAGCAGGCCGGTTCCGCCGGTCTTTTCCGCCAAATAAGAGGGGAAGTTGAAGGTCTCGGCGATTTCATCTGAAACCGGCGTAGCCCGATCTGCTTTGCAGCCGATAAACAGAGGGCGGGAGCCTTCCGGCAGCTTCCAGGCGCCGGAACGGACGGGCGTAATGCCCTCCGCGCTGATCCGGCGGGCTTCGCTCCGGTCTTCGCGGCATCCGACAACCGACAGATCCGTTTCGGCGATTTCATATTCAGCATACTGTTCTTTAAATTTCAGAATCCGTTCAACAGCGCGGTTAATGGTTTCTTCCGGAATCCTGCCGTCTCGGACGGCGGCCTCGATATTCTGCGCCACCTCTGCCGCAGCCGAAGGAGTATGGGAAATCAGAACCATATCTGCGCCTGCCTCAACCGCGGCGACAGCACCTTCCGCTGTTCCATAATACCGTTTAATCGCGCCCATTTCAAGACAGTCCGTAAAAATAAGTCCCTGAAATTTCATACGCTGCCGCAGCAGGCCGGTAAGGATCGTGTGCGACAGGGTCGCCGGGACATTTTTCTTTTCCATGGCTGGGAAAAGGATGTGGGCGCTCATGACACCCCCTACTCTGCCTTCAGCGGCCGCCCGAAACGGCACCAAGTCGCCGGCTTCCATCTGCGCGGAAGTTTTGTCCACCCGCGGCAGGCCGAAATGGGAATCTACCGACGTGCTTCCATGCCCTGGGAAATGCTTGGCAACGGCCAGAACACCCTCCTCCTGAAGTCCCTCGGCCATGGCAAGGCCGTACTTTTGCACCGTTTCCGGCTGATCGCCATAAGAACGGACGCCGATTTCAATGTTGTTCGGGTTGGTATTTATGTCCATGACCGGGGCAAAATCGATACTGCATCCCAGCGCATGCAGTTCCCGGCCAGTAATGCGCCCGGCAATGCGGGCGTTCCGCGGGCTGCCGGTCGCCGCAACGGCCATATTTCCCGGGAAAATCGTGCCGTCGAAAGGCATACGCGACACCATGCCCCCTTCCTGGTCAATGGCGATAAAGGGGGAAACCCCTGTTTTCTGCCGGATAAACTGCTGAATCTCCGTGCAGAGCCTGTGCATCTGCCGTGCATTCCGGATATTGCCGGCAAACAGGACGATATTTCCGACCGCGCCCTTCTCAACGGCTTCCCGGATAGACTGCCCAAACTCCGGCCCGCTGAAGCCGGTCATCACCATCTGTCCGATTTTTTCGTGGAGCGTCAGACTATGGTTCATTTTGCTGATCCCCTTTCGTTATTCCGCATAGAGATGGTATTCCTGCTTTTGTTCGGCGAACAGCGCGGCGTCCTTTCGGAAAACCGTCAAAAGACCGTCCAGGCTCCCGGGATTCTCCCGAAAAGAACGGTCTCCGGTCAGCCGGTCGATCGGCCGGAGGGCCTGCCCCGGACGGACGGGAAGAAACTGAAACTGGTCTCCGTACAGGCGGCGGACGGTATCAATGAAATACAGACCGGTTTCTACCGAGCGCACCGCGTGTGCGTCGGTAATATGGATCTGCACGCCTTCACAGAGTTCCCCGCTGAATTTGTCCGTATACGGAACAAAATAAGCCGGGCGGAACAGCACTCCGGGAAGACGGAGCCGGTTCATTTCGGCGGCGAGCGGAACGGCTTTGATGAATGGAGCACCTGCCAGTTCAAACGGTGCCGCTGTGCCCCGGCCCTCAGAAAGGTTGGTGCCCTCCAGCAGGCACATACCCGGGTACAGCAAAGCGGACTCAAACCGGGGAATGGCGGGCGTGGGCATGACCCAGAGGCGGCCGGTTTCGGGGAAAAGCATCCGGCGGCTCCAGCCTCGGCAGGGAACAACGTGCAGGTCGCAGCCGATCCCGAAGCGTCCGTTTGCCATCCGCGCCAGTTCACCGGCCGTCAGGCCGTAGCGGATGCAGATGGGATATGCGCCGACAAAAGAGCGGTACTCTTCCCCGATGATGTTTCCTTCCACCGCCGTGCCGCCCAGCGGGTTCGGGCGGTCGAGAACAGCAAACGGGACACCGGCTTTGGCGCAGCTCTCCATGGCATACAGCATGGTATAAATAAAGGTATAAAAGCGAGTGCCAATATCCTGGATGTCGTACACGACGAGATCAATGCCTTTCAGCATCTCGGGCGTCATCCGTTTGGAATCTTTCCGGTACAGGCTGTAGACAGGGATGTGAAGGTACGGGTCTGTGTAGGTGTCCACGGTGGCCCCGGCGTACCGGTCGCCCCGCACGCCGTGCTCGGGCGAATACAGGGCTTTCAGCCGGTACTTCCGGCTGAGGATGTCAATGGTGCTTTCCAATGTCCGGCCAACGCCGGACGGGGACGTGATGAGGCCGAGGTTCTTCCCCCGGAACAGGCTGTCATAATTGTCAATCGTGTCAATTCCGTTTAAAACCATATTGATCATCTCCGCAGATTTTTGAACGCCTCAGCCGTCACTGAACGGCCGAGATTGCTTTTTTCAAATGGCCTTCGCTGTGTTCCAGCGCTTTTTGCGCTTCGGATTTGCCCTGCCCCGTCTTAATCATCAGGATGGCCAGCTTAGCGCTTCCATCCGCTTCCTGCAGGGCGGCTTCCGCCGCAGCCAGGGTCACGCCCGTGGCCTTGCAGACAATGCGCACAGCGCGGTCCCGAAGTTTCTTATTTGTCGCCTTCAGGTCAACCATAAGGTTTCCGTACACCTTCCCCAGACGGATCATCGTACCGGTTGAAATCATGTTAAGGACCAGTTTCTGGGCTGTGCCCGCCTTCATGCGGGTGGAACCCATCACCGCTTCCGGTCCAACAATCGGGCTGATGCTGATGTCGCAGACGCCTGAGATGGCGGAGTTCCGGTTGTTGGAAATACCGACCGTCGTAGCGCCGATCTTTTTGGCTTCCTCTACAGCGGCAAGCACATAAGCGGCGCTTCCGCTGGCCGTAAGGCCCACGAGGACGTCGTGTGCCGTGATATGTTTATCCCGAACAAGCTGCCGGCCTGCTTCCGCATCGTCTTCACAGGATTCTGCCGAGCGCCGCAAGGCCCCGTCGCCTCCTGCAATATATGCCTGAACAAGGCTGGGATCGGTGCCGAACGTGGGAGGGCACTCGGCGGCGTCCAGCACGCCGAGCCGCCCGGACGTGCCCGCTCCAATGTAAATCAGGCGGCCGCCGCTGCGGATGGCGCGGTACGCCGCGTCTACGGCTTTGGCAATGTTGGGGATCTCTTTTCCCACCGCGGCAGGAACCAGCGAATCCTGCCGGTTAATCAGTTCCAGCATTTCTACTGTGCTACAAGAATCAATACTGCGGGTATCTTCATTCACTGCTTCAGTAGTTAGTCCTCCGTAAGAACTGTTTTCCATATTGAAATCAGCCTTTCCTCATCAGTAATCCGAATTGTCGAGCCTATTCGGATAGAAATTACTAATTATCATTATACCCATCTCCTTTACTATGTCAATAAATTTTAAAAATAAACTTTAATTAAAAATTTATTTTCAAAATTTATTGACATTTTTAATATATCCGTTATAATTAGTTTAAACGAGACGAAAATATAGTTGATTACAAGAAAGTTCCCGTTCATATTCAACAAAATTACTCATGGGTTGGGGGAGTCGATCGCAATGAAAACAAAAAAAAGGACCGCTGCCGGGACCGGCAGCCCGGAGCCAGCCATCAGCCTCCGGAATAACTACCGGGTTCGGCGGAACATCTGGAAAAACAGGGCTGTGTACCTGATGATCCTTCCGGTTGTTGTATTCTATATTATCTTTCGGTACATCCCCATGGGGTGGCTCTCCATTTCGTTTTACGATTATAAGATTCTGAAAGGGTTTGGGGGAAGCAAATTTGTCGGGTTTGACAACTTCGTCTATTTGTTCAGCAACTCGTCGTTCTGGCAGGCCCTGCTGAACACTCTTCTTCTGAACTTGCTGGTTCTGCTGATCTGTTTCCCGGCCCCAATTATTTTCGCCCTGCTGCTGAACGAATTGACGCACCGAAAAATGAAAAAGGCAATTCAGACGGTAAGCTACCTGCCGTACTTTCTTTCGGCCGTGGTTGTCGTAGGAATGATTTATAATTTCCTTTCCTCTACGTCCGGCTCTATTAACCTGCTGCGCCAATCCATGGGCATGAACACTATCAACTTTTTGCAGGAGCCGCAGTATTTCCGGCCGATTTACGTTGTGGCAAACCTGTGGCAGGGAATCGGCTGGTCATCCATCATCTACCTTGCTGCTCTTTCTTCCGTAGATGACACCCTGTACGAGGCGGCCATGGTAGATGGGGCCTCGCGGTTCCAGCGCTGCATTCATGTGACGATCCCCTCCATTCTCGGGACGATTATGATTATGCTGATCTTCCAGATCGGGAGCCTGATAACCGTTGGTTTTGACATGACTTACCTTCTCCAGACGCCGACGAACCTATCCGTTTCTGAAGTGCTTACAACCTACACTTATAAGCTCGGCATGACAAGTTCCCGGTTTGGTCTGGCAACGGTGGTGGACCTGTTTAATTCTGTCGTCAGCTTTGCGCTGGTAATGCTTGCAAATGTCTTCAGCAAAAAAGTTGCGGAAGTTTCAATCGTCTGAGGAGGGGAAAAATAAATGGTCAAATATATGAAACCGTCGAAGGGCGAAAAGGTTTTTGACATCTTCAATATGATTTTTCTTACAATTCTGGGGATCCTTTTCTTGTACCCGATTATAAATGTTGTTGCTGTTTCATTCAGCAGCAGTTCTGCCGTGCTTCAAAACCAGGTTACTGTCTTCCCGGTTCAGTTTACAACGACGGCATACAGCAAAATCATCAACAATGCTTCTATTTACCACTCGTATGAAAACACCATTTTTGTGGCGCTGATCGGCTGCGTGCTGACCCTGCTTGCCACGTGCATTGCTGCCTATCCGCTGGCGTTCTGTGAATTTTACGGCAAAAAAGTTTATTCCATGATGATCATTATTGCACTCTGGTTCAGCGGCGGCATGATCCCGACTTACTTGGTTATGAACAGCCTGCACCTCACGAATTCCCTGTGGGCACTGATCCTCAACACCCTTTTCAGTTCTTACTATATTATTATCCTCCGCAGCTTTTTTACCGGGAGTATTCCCATGTCCCTCATAGAATCTATGCGAATGGACGGTGCCAACGATTTCACCATTCTGTTCCGGCTGGTGATTCCGCTCTCAAAGGCCGCGCTGGCAACCATTGCACTTTGGATTATTGTGCTGCACTGGAATGAGTTCCTTCCGGCGCTGATGTACCTGCAGGACAGAAAAAAGTACACCCTTCAGATGATCCTTCAGGAAATAATCCTGCAGAATCAAGGGGCGCTTTCGGGCGCAAGTGATTCCGCAAGAATCAACGCCGAAGGGCAGATGGTCATACCCACCCAAATCCAGAACGCTGTTATTGTTGTTTCCATTATTCCCATGATTGTCATTTATCCGTTCCTGTCAAAATACTTTGTCAAAGGTATTATGCTGGGAGCGGTTAAAGGATAAAACAAAGTGTCATAAGGAGGAAAATTTTATGAAAAACAGGAATAAGCGCATTTTGTCGGCAACTCTCGCCGGGTTGATTGCCGTCTCTGCGCTCAGTGGCTGCTCCGGGGGCGGCAGCAGTTCTTCCAGCAAATCTGCTTCTTCCGCAAGCTCTTCTGAGAAACCACTGGAGTTTTCGTACATGTCTTGTATCAACGCGGCTTTCGCAGAACACACAAACAATAAGGTCCTCAGCGAAATGCAGAAAAAGGCCAATGTAAAAATTGACTTTACCTGGGTCCCCGAGTCGAACTATGACAGCAAAGTGTCGGCGATGCTGGCATCTGGGAATATCCCGGACATCATCAACGGAGGTACCTCCACAAGAGCCCTTCTGCTGAGCCAGGGCGCAATTGTCTCAATTGACGACCTGCTGAAATCGAATGGCCAGAACGTCCTGAAACGGTTTACAGATGACGAATACCTGTATCTGCGCAATGCGGACGACGGCAAGATCTACAGCATTCCGACTATCGTTGACTTCCCATACTGCTTCACTTGGGCTTACCGCTCAGACATTGCCAAACAGGACGGCATCACAAAGGATCCCGTCACCTGGGACGACTGGAAAACTATGTGGGAAACCGTGAAAAAGAAAAATCCGAAAATGGTTCCGTACTGCGGCGATATTTATTCCCTGATGCCTGCCTTTGATATGAATGTCGGCGATAAAATTGGATTTATGGTTGAAGATGGAAAATATATTATGTGCTGTGACTCCAAGAATTTCACTAAATTCCTGAACGAAATGCGCAGCATGTATAAATCTGGTATTCTCGATCCGGAATTCACCACGCGCGGAACTTTTTCCGATACGGCCAACAACCTTGACAACGCCGAAAACTCCGGGCTTGCTTTCTCCTGGATGAGCTGGGCGGCCGGCACGCAGGATGCCACCAACATGCTTCAGAAAGCCGACAAAAACGCCCTGTATAAATCGATTGCTCCGCCGAAGAGCCCCATCGACGGTTCCCAGAGGATCCCAGCCAGAAATAAACTGTATTACGGAGCCTGCTTTACAGTGAACGCCCAGAAAGAAAATAAGCTGGAATCCATTATGAATTATTTCAACTATGTCTATAGTGACAAAGGCGCCCACTTGTCCAGCTACGGGATCGACGGCGAAATGAATACTACGGAAGACGGTAAAGCAAAGATTAAATCCCCTTATGTTGATAACTTTATCAATGCGCGTGCAAACGGCATCAATTTCACCCCCTTCACCCATTACTTCTCCGGGGATGCCTTTATGCAGATTACACTGGGCGGCAAGTCAAAGGATCAGCTGAGTGAGCCTACACAGCAGTTCTACAACGGGCTTGTCGGAAACAAGGATTATCTGTTCGCCCCGACACCGTGCCTGCAGACAAAGGCCTACCAGGATCAACAGGGCGTTATTATGCCAAAACTGACTACAATGATCGCCGAATGTGTAATCGGCAAAATTTCTGTAGACGATTTCTATACCCAGTATAAAGCACTGAAATCTCAGGGCCTTCAGGAAATCATTGACCAGGGCAATGAAGCCTATCAGAAGATAGTCAAGGCAAAGTAATCCGCTGGTTTTTCGTGTCTATTCGACGTCAGCAAAGCGCGGCCTTCGTTCTGCTCGTCTGCATGTTATATGCTTCTTCTGAAAAGCCAGACCGCGCTGTTTTAGGTAATTTTAAAATCTAGTTGCAATTGTTGTTCTTTTCGGATATTATTATAGAGATAAAAGTTTTAGAAATGAAAGGAGGCACCGGATTTTGGACGACGATGTTTTTTTGAGGCTTCGTGAGCTGCGCCATTCTCTGACCCCTGTAGAGCGAATTATCGGAGAATATGTCCTGCAGAATAAAGAGAAAATCCCCCTCCTTTCCATCAAAGCTCTGGCCCGGGACAGCCACACCAGCGACGCTTCTGTTCTGCGTTTCTGCAAGACGCTGGGATACCGCAGCTACCGCGATTTTATTGTGGCAATTTCCACGGCCCTTGGCTCGGCAGACAAAAGCAGCAACCAGTACACCGATATTCAGCCCGGCGACAGCCTTTCTACCATTATTACGAACATTTCCCTCAACAACCGCAAATCCATTGAAGACACCATGAAGGTGATTGACCGGGATGCTATTGCACGGGCGGTGGAAATGCTGCGCCGCGCAACGCGGATCGATTTTTACGGGGTCAGCGCTTCCGGGCTGGTCTGCATGGATGCGCAGCAGAAATTTACCCGGATTGGGAAGACCTGTTTTGCCTATACGGACGGGCATGGCCAGCTTACGGCTGCCAGCCTGCTACATAAAGGAGACGTAGCGGTCCTGGTTTCCAATTCCGGCGACACGCTTGATATTCTGGAAACGCTGGAAGTGGCAAAAGATTCCGGAGCGTCCGTCATCGCCATCACCCGGTATGTAAAAAGCGAGCTGGCAGAACAGGCGGACGTCGTTCTGAACTTTTCCACTCCGGAAATTACCATTCGCAGCGGGGCTATGGGTTCGCGGATTGCCATGCTGACAATTATCGACATCCTGTTTGCCGGGGTAGCCAGCGCTGATTATCAAAACGTAAAGTCCTGTCTTAAAAAAACACACAGTGTTTTGATGCGTAAGCACAAACACGCCGTGTTTGAACAAAACCGTTTGTGAAAAAATGACTGAAAAGAACCGGCCGCCCGGACAGACAATTGGTCCGGGCGGCCGGTTCAGCTTATTTGGGGGCCGCTTCCGCACGGTGCGGCTATGAACCATCGGCAGGATCTGTGCATAGTATGTACCAAACAAGATGAAAAAAATTCTTGTTGCAAGAGGAGCGTAATTATGGATAGTTATCCCACTAATTTATACACTGCGCAGAATACGCTGGCCTGCCGCAGCAATGCAGGCTGCCCGGTCGGCCGCTGCCCCGGAGTTGTTCTCAGCTGTGGATCAGGTTCTGCCGGCCCGCTTCCAATGCTGGATCTGGCGGGTGCAAGCATTATCAACCCTTATTCCGTCGCCAGTGTCACCCTGAATATGAAAGGGCTTAAAAACCCCAGCGTCTTAATTACGTTTATCGGGCTGGTCACAATACCGGCTGGGGCGCTTCCCAATATCTCTTTTCGGCTGAGAAAGTCATGCAACGGGGCTTCGCAGTCCATTGGAGGGAGCTACAATTTCAGTTCTCTTGTTGACGTTCTCAACAGTGAAACTTTTGCATTCCAGGTCTGTGACTGCGGAGAATGCTGTGACTGCGCAACCTACACCGTAGAAATTTCCAATGCTACGCTGGCCCAGGCAGGGACGATTGTCAGCGGGACCGTCTCGGCTATCGCAGTAGGCAAAACCTGATTTGAAAGACTTGCCTGATTGAACTACCCGGAAAAAACCGCTGTAAAAGGGCCCGGAAAAAGCCGGAGCAACTGACCCCCTGGGGACCAGCCGCTCCGGCTTTTCGATTTGATTTCCCTCACGCCTTATGGGAAGAAACAATGTAACGCTCCAGCAGCTTCAGCGTATTGTTTACACCGTCTGTGTGGGCCCGCTCATAACCGTGGGAAGCATAAACGCCCGCACCGATCAGCCCGTGCTTAAAGTCATTGCCCGCGGCCAGCGCTGCGTCTGCGTCGGAACCATAGTGGGGGTATACGTCCACGGCAAAGTCCAGCCCCGCCTCTTCCGCGCACCGGATCAGGCCGGTGGTCACTTCATAATCATACGGCCCTTCGGAATCTTTTGCGCAGATGCTGACCTTATGTTCGTCGCAGGCCAGGCCGTCTCCAACGCATCCCATATCCACACTGACGATTTCCCCCGCGTCTGCCGGAAGCCCTCCGCTGGCCCCATGGCCCACTTCCTCATAGTCAGTGATAAACACATATACTTTCCGGGCAAGCGGAAGCTCTTTTTGCCGGATTTCTTTGGCAAGGCCCAAAAGGATTGCAACGGACAGTTTGTCATCCAGAAAACGGCTCTTAATATACCCGCTCCGGGTCACCTTTGTGCGCGGATCAAAACAGACAAAATCGCCGTTGCGGATTTCCAGCGCTTCGGTATCCTTTTTTCCCTTTACATTTTCATCCACTACAACTTCCATGCCCTCGAACGTCCGGTTCTGCTTGGAATAATCGCCGTTGACATGGACGGACGGATCGTTCATCTGGAGGGTCCCGTCAAAGACTTTCCCGGTGCGGGTGCGAATTCGGCAGGTTTCGGCTTCGCAGTTATTTGCATTCAGGCCGCCGATGTTGGTGATGCGCAGCCGACCATTGGGCTTGACTTCTGCCACCATCCCGCCCAGTGTGTCGATATGCGCCGAGAAAATCAGCGGGCGGCCTTCCCCACCCAGTTCGCACACTACGCAGCCTTTGTTGGTAAGGCTTGGATGGTAGCCCAGCTTTTGAAACTGTTCCATTGTATATTGGGCTGCGTCCCGGGTGAAGCCGCTGGGGCTGTCAATGGCTGTAAGGTTTTTCAGTTGATCTAAAATGTATTTCATGTTTTACCTTCTCAATGCTTTTTTCCATTCTACAGCAGAATATCATCCAGCGCGCGTTTCGGCACATGATGCACTTCGGCCTCATCCCGCCAGTATTTCACGTCACCGTTCTTCATTTTCTCCAGTACGACCTTCTCTTTCGGCTTTCCCAGTGCGATGACCAGGGAAATCTCATACGGAATGTGCAGAGATGCTTTCAGTGCACTGCGTTTCACATTCCCAAGCATGCAGCCCCCCAGCCCCTGTTCTGTGGCACCGAGCAGGATCGTCTGCGCGGCAATGCCTGCGTCGGCCGCGGGGTTCTTGTTTAACGCCGGGTCATATGCCACAACAATATATGCGGACGGACGTTCACCTTCCGCCGGGCCGCCCCAGTCTTTCAAAAAGCCAGCCCAGCCAAGGGTTCTGTAAACATCTGCGCAGCCGGCCGGATCATTGACAAGCTTGTAGCGCAGCGGCTGAAGGTTGGATCCGGACGCGCAGAAACGTGTAAGATTCACCAGCCCCCGCAGTGTCTCTATACTTACCGGTTCACTTTGATAGAACCGACGGTACGACCGGTTTTTTTTGATTAAATCCTCTATCATATCCAATCGCTCCCTTATAAGGCAAAAGACCGGCGCTCCGGAAAATATGCCGTTTCCCATTCAAAGCCCATGGATGGGTATTTATTATGAAATTACTATACCGTATCTCTTAATGTCTGTCAAGCAGAAAAGACGCCGTCTCACACTTACCGGAACTGCTCTAAGGACACGGATTATTTCCCCGATTGACCGGATTTCAGAGTCCGAAAGCGGAGCATGTTCCACGACTGTTTTGGCAACATTACGCTGCACTTACTGAAAGCACCTTTGACCTGTTCTATTTCGCGCGGCACAACTCGATTCGGATTCTCAAAAGTATTTTTTGCATTCAAATCGCTGCCGTCCAGGCAGAGATGCTCTGTCATGGCCAATTTGCCGAAAGAAGCAAGGTTCAAATCCGTTTTCATTTCCTCCTCGCCGATATTCAGGCAAAACACCGTCACAGTTTCCTCGTCTCCACGGACAACGCTTGTGTAAAGGAGAGGAGTTTCGCCGTATTTTGTCTCCACCTTCGGAGTCCGCACCACAGGCTGGAGAACCATCCCTCTGCCATACTCGGAAAGACAACGGAATGGGTAAAAAATTGTCTGTCGGATCGCTTGGCCGCCTTTTTGGGTAAGGATTGGAGCTATCACGTTTACAAGTTGGGCAAGGCATGCAATTTTAACGCGGTCGGCGTGATTGATCAATGTCATACCGAGACCGGCAAACACCAATGCATCCAGCAGCGAGTAATGATCCTCAAGAATCGGCGGCGTTTCCATCCAGCCATGGGGTTTATCCTGACTTTGGTACCAAACATTCCATTCGTCAAACGAAAAATTGAAGTCCTTTTTTCCGCGTTTTTCGGCTTTTACGTAATCTGCTGTGGCAATCAGTGTACGTATAAACTGATCCATGTCCACAAATGAAGCAAGAAAGTCAAGGTTATTTCCGTGATTTTCATAGTAGCGGTGCATTGAAAGGTAATCGGCGTTATCATACGTATATTCCATGACTTTGCGATCCCATTCCGGAAAAGTCGGCATATCGCGGCCTGCGCTTCCGCAGACGACAAGCTCAATGCCGGGATCGACCCACTTCATAATTTTGGCAGTCTCGCGCGCCTTTTTGCCGTAATCATCGGCATTCAAGTGGCAGATCTGCCACTTTCCATCCATCTCATTGCCAATACACCAGAGCTTAATGCGCATGGGATCTTTGTGCCCGTTTTTTGCACGCAGATCGCTCCAGTAAGTCCCGCCGGGAAAATTGCAGTATTCGACAAGCTGGCCTGCTTCCTTCGGCGTGCCAGTTCCCATATTAACGCCCGCCATAATTTTTGTTCCGGCCTTGCAGCTCCAGTCGTAGAATTCATCGATACCAAACTGGTTGCTTTCTATCGTCTTCCACGCAAGATCCAGCCTGCGGGGGCGCTGCTCCTTGGGGCCAATTCCGTCCTTCCAGTCATATCCGGACAAAAAATTCCCCCCTGGATAACGCACTGAATCCACATGCAGTTCACGGACAAGTGCAAGGACATCTTTGCGAAATCCGTTTTCATCGGCCTCCGGATGGCCTGGTTCATAAATTCCACTGTAAATGGCACGGCCCAGATGTTCCAGGAAGGAACTGAAAAGCCGGTCATCCGTCCGGGAAATTTCAAAGTCTTTTTCAATATGCATTTCTGCGGTTTTCATGTTATTGCACCTACACTTCAAGAAATAATATTTGTATCTAGTTGATACATTTCCCCCAAACTGCTGTCCCGGTGCTGGTCAGTCCGGTAAAACAGATGGTTGCACGCGAGTTTTCCAAATCCCAGCACGTGCTTACTTTTGCCCGGATCGTAACGGGTTCAGGAGACTGTATTTGCAGAGTCAGTATGTTTGTCTTGCTCTGATAGCTCCAGCTGCCCTTTTTATCTGCCAACTTTAAAGTTCCTTTGCCATTTGGAGTAAGAGTTCCAAGATCAAGGGTCTGGGACATTTTTGGGTCGTTGTTATCATCCGCAAACAGAATTGCTTCCCATTGTCCCGGCAAATAATTTGACTGAATTGTTTCATCTATTTCTCCGGCATAAGGTTCTGGTGACAAGACAGGCCACCCATTCACAAAATACATTTTTCGAATCATAAGATAATGCATGAAATAGTTGGATTGTCCGCCCGATTCCGTATGGTTAATGGACGCTCCGTCCCGGATATGATGGGCAAAGAAATACTGACCGCCGCTGGAAAAAGGAACCCCTCCGCCCGGAGCGCGGAAACCACCCCATGACCACAGAGAATTGGGGTTGTTTTGTTTTCCGCCTGGCTTGCTGGCATGGAACTGATAGCTGCACGCCAGCTTGGTCCCTGTTGTTATGCCAGGAACAGAAGCTGTCATGGAACGATCCCTATCGTCAACGTACGGTCCCGTTATCTTTTTGCTACGCCCCACGCGGATATCGTAAGTATCCCCCAGCCAGCCATAGGAAAGAAATAGATAATAATATCCTTCAGACTTATTGTACAGTAAAGAAGAGCCTTCCGGGCCGTCCAGACTGCCGTCTCCCTTTTTTGCAATACAAATGCCAAAGTAGTCTTTCGACAAACGGTTTTGATTCACTGCAAAACCATTCGACCGCAGTTCTTTCAGATAAATTCCAGCAAAATACGACCCGTAAGAAAGGTAAGTCTTTCCTTCCGGCGTACGGATGACATATGGGTCAATCGCATTGGGAACATCCGCTTCGGGATTGATGCCATCCGGCCAACTGCTTACAATAATGCCTTTATTCCCAAACGGTCCTTCAGGTTTTTTAGAAACAGCAAGCCAAATACGTGACTCATTGCTTCCAAAGGCTTTTGTCGCGGCGTAATACATACGGAATTCACCATCTACATATTCGACATCGGGAGCCCAAAATGTTTCTGTAATCGAATTTCCCTCTCCATTGTCCTGAGCCTGCGCAATTGCCTTTTCTGATAAAGCAATTCCCACATAAGTCCAGTGCTGCAAATCCGACGATTTTCGAATTTGGATTCCGATTCCAGGATGATTCTTATCGACAGAATTATCCGTTGAATAAGAATAATACATTTTGCTTTTTGGATCACGGATCAAACATGGGTCATGCGATCCAACGGCACCATTCTTTTCAAAACTGGTTGTGTTAAATTGAAAATCCAGTCCTTTGGGCATGGATAACTGCGAAAAATCGGTTCTGTTTGCAGCTTGCTTAGAGCGGCAGGCAGACACTGGCTCCATCATCATCGCAGCGAGTACTAAACAGGAAATTTTCTTCAAAAAGCTATTCTTCCTCCTTTCTTTCATTTCTATCATCACCCTTTAACGCCGCTGATGGCAATGGATTCAATAATGTATTTTTGGAAAACAAAGAATAAGATAATCGGCGGCGCCAGAGCAATCACAGAGGCTGCCATAATAAGTGCGTAATCGCTTTGAATGGAATAATAAGAATTGAAAGAATTAATTACGACCTGTAAGGTCCAGGTATTTTCATTCTGCAAGAAAATCGTCGGGGCAAGGTAATCATTCCAAATTCCCATAAACCATAGAATTAGCTGAGTGGCAACTGCCCCTTTCATTAAAGGAAGAAATATTTTCCAGTAGATCCGAAAATACCCGCAGCCGTCTATCTTAGCTGCTTCAACCAAAGAGTTTGGAACAGCGCCCTTATTTTGCACAAGGAAAAAGATCATCCCTATATTTCCGAAACACCCAGGAATAATCAGAGGTGCCAGCGTGTTTGTCCAACCTAGATTAGAAAAAAGTGCATATTGAGGAATCATTACTGCTGCAAACGGCATCATGATCGCCGACAGCAGGATCATGAAAATGAGATTTTTCCCACGGAACCTCATGTGGGAAAACGCAAAAGTCGCCAATGTTGAAGTAAACCCGCCAAACAGCAAAACAGGTATGGCAACCGAAAAACTGTTGACAATGCCGGAAATAAACTCGCCCTTCTGCATTACTTCCTGATATTTTCCAAACACCCAAGGATACGGAATTATTGAGAAATAGGCCGACAGAATTTGATTTTTCGTCATGAAAGACATCATGACCATATAGAAAAGAGGAAAGACCATTAAGATTGCGCCAAACCAAAGGAGAATTGTTATAACAATATTTGCGACTTTGCTTTGCCTGCTCATCACACCTCCCTGTGAACCGCTCTTTTCAATGGTAGCCGTCATAAATGCTTTCCTCCTTAATCCATAGTGTTGACCCATTTGTCCTGAAATTTAAAGTTTACAAAAGTCAAAATAAAAATAATAATCGCAAGGATCCAGGCTATTGCACATCCATAACCCATAGCACCGCTCTTGAAGGACTCCTGAAATAAGTAGAACACAACTGTTGCAGCACTATAATTTGTTCCTCCGTCAGGGACCATAACCTGGACTTGAACAAAGACCTGCATGCCGCCAATCAAACTGGTAATTAAAATATAAAAGCTTACCGGACTAATGAGCGGAAGCGTAATGTACCGGAATTTCTGCCACCCGTTGGCCCCATCAATTTCAGCCGCCTCATAATAGACGCGGGGTATATTCTGCAATCCCGCAAGATCCAAAATAATTGTACCGCCCAGACCATTCCAAACCATAAACAGGATCATAGCAACCTTAACCATGGCTTCGTCGGTCAGCCATGCCGGCCCGTGTTGGCCTGTAAGTGCTTTGATAATTAAATTCAGGGGGCCGTAGTCATAATTGTAAATCCATGCCCACAAAATTGAAATGGCCACAACCGAGGAAATTACGGGAATATAATACATTGTCCTCATTGCACGAACTCCGGGTATTCGCCGATTCATCCCCATGGCAAGAATGAGGCCCAGGAACATTCCAATCGGGATTCCGATTAAGTAAATCGCCGTATTTGCTAATGATTTCCAAAATTCTTCGTCAGAAACAAGATCAATGTAATTTTGAAAATGATTGAAAGTCAGATCATTGATCCCCGTCCAATCAGTACAGCTTGCAACGACGGAAAAAACAATCGGACCGAGCGTAAAAATTAGAAAACCAATACAGGGACACAGAACAAATAAATATGCAGTCCGTTCTTCTTTCATAGCCATTTTCCCTATTTTCCGCTTTTTCCTCGGCAATTGTGATGCAGCAGCTGGCATATTCACTCCACACTTTCTCTGTAATTTACACTTATGGAATGACAGTTGTAACATGCAACTATCATTCCACTCTATTACATTTTATCTCTGGGCCTTTTTTTGAAGCCGAATTGCTTTATCGAGATCTTTTTGCATTTTGGGCTGAATTTGCTTACAAAACGCATTTACACTGATTTTGCCTTCCTTGACATTTGGCATTGCCGAAAAGAAATCATCACTCCAGTCGCTGTTATATGTATAAGTTGTTTCCGTAAAAATGCCTTTGTATTTTGGCGTTCCTTCAATATAGTTGTACATAATATCAATATTTTTAGCGTAGGGTATTTTCCCAGATTTAACCAGATCCTTATATTCGCCTTTTGCATAAGACATAATATTTGGCAGTTGCATGGATTGCCCTGTTGTCGCTCCGGAAAGATCCTCCTGACCGGATTTATCAACAGACAAATATGAAATCAGATCCAAAGCTTCCTGCGGATACTTTGTGGAGGCTGAAACAGCAAAACCAACACTGGCGTTCCACGTCATGGACACACCGCTCTTGCCTACAGGCCATCCGCACAAATCCCAATGATACGGAAAGGTTTTTTTGTCGTTGAAAGCCGCTACATCCCATGTGCCGCAAGCATAAAATGCAATTTGACCGGCAAGCCATCTTTTATAGTAGTTTAAAGAGGAATCCTGCTGAACGGTCGGCGCAACATGATATTTTAAGATCAAGTCCACGTAATATTGGAGAGCGTCTTCAAAATTTTTCTGTCCGTCAATGATGACTTTTGTATAATCCTTGTTCAGAAAAGTCGCATTATTGGTATAGACAAACGGAGTAAACATAAAAGAATCAGCAAAACCGCATCCCCACTGCTTCGCTTTTTGCGGGTTAAATCCAGCCTCATCCGCAGTCTTTCCATTAGAATCTATTGTCAATTTTTGGCATACTTTCACAAATTCGTCCCACGTATATGTTTTACTGGCATCCGGGTACGCCAAATGGGCTTTGTCAAAGAGATCTTTATTATAGGCATACGCAAAAGTCGAAAGATCCTTTGGCAAAGCATACAATTTGCCTTTACCTATGGTTTTCTCGTCATAACGGTAAGCCTTAATGATCTGTGGCCAAATATCATCCAAATTAATATTTTTGTTCTTAGTAATCATATCATCCAAAGGCATGATACGCTTATTGTCAACATAATTTTTCACGGCATCAGGGCCAACATAAAAAACATCTGGTACTTTTCTGGAAGTAAAAGCAGCTGTCATTTTTTGTGTATAAGCATCCTGCGTGGTCACTTGAAAATCGACTTTACTGACTTTGTCCTTGTTTGCTGCTAGAAATTTATTGATCAGTTTCTGGTATGCCTTCTTTTCATGTTCCTGGGCATAAATTAGCACTGTCAATTTTGCTTTTTCACCCGGTGCCTTACTCTCATTCAGTCCATTGTTAGAAGCCATCGTGGTTTTTGTTCCACCATGGCAACCAACAGTAGTTAATAAAATTGCCGCGGCCAGCACACAGCAAACACACTGTTTAAACTTTTTCATAAAAATCCCCCTAAATACAAATTTATAATCATCTGGATCACCTTTTGCTATTCTAGGATGATCAGATAAATTATCCACTTACATTTCTGCATCAGATTTAGGAGATGGAAAGCTGAAATATTTACATTTATGTTTGTAATTACGATTTACTTTAACATTTACATATAATACACATATATTTTTTAAAAGTCAATAGTAATTTTACATTATTTATATATAATGTATAAAAATAATCTTACTGTATCTGCTGCTTTCTAAGCATTGATAGTTTGTAAATCTGGTTATTTCGTATAATGCATAATTATAAATACATTTTGTTAATTTTTAAGATAATAGTTAACTTATCTTTTATTTTTCTTTTATAATATTATGTTTAGCCGCATTGCTTTTCTAAAAATCCTTTTATGCCAAGAATTTAGGTGGGCCGCTGAACTTTTCCTAAATCTATTGACAAACGTTAAAAACCTCGCTATGATTAAAGAAATACTTAACATTTAATAGGGATATTATGAAAGAGTTATTTTCTGATGATTCCATTGTTTCTTTCTGCCATGCGCTGAATTCAAAACTGCGAATCGATATGCTGCAGTATATTTATTCAAACAAGTCAATAAGCTTTTCTGAACTTGCCCAGAAATTCGGCATCAGTAAGGCAGCTGTAACACAGAATATAAAGGTCCTAATAGATGCTGATCTGATTGGGATCAAAACTGGAGCCGGAAAACGCGGACAGAAAAAAACCTGTTTTTTAAAGGAAAATAAATATCTGGTTGCGTTAGGGCACGACTTTAACACAGGCAACATGTATGAAGCCGAAATTCCGATTGGGCAATATACTTCTTACAAAATCTTCCCAACATGCGGAATAGCCACCACAAATGCGCTGATCGGCGTAGAAGACGACCCGCGTTATTTTGATGCGCCGTCACGCACAGAGGCAGGGATTTTATGGATGCGGAAGGGTTATGTCGAATACCGTTTACCTAATTATCTGGAAGAAAACCAAAAGCCAATTGAAATTCAGCTTTCTATGGAGCTTTCATCGGAAGCTCCGGGTATTTCGGAAAACTGGCCCAGCGATATCTATTTTTACCTAAATGATACGGAGCTTGCGCACTGGATCAGTCCGGGCGATTTTGGTGATGTCCGCGGCATCTACACGCCTGAGTGGTGGTTCGACAATTGGAATCAGTATGGTCTGCTGAAACTTCTGAGCATCAATAAGCGAGGGACTTTCATTGACGGTCTGCTGGTGTCTTCGGTAACTATAGACATGCTGAAACTTTCCTACCAAAGCGAACTTCGGTTTCGGATTGGTGTTCCGGATAACGCCGCTAATCTTGGTGGTATGACTATTTATGGGCGTGGTTTTGGCAATTACAATCAAGGAATTAAATTCCGCATGATTTATCGAAAAGATGATGCCTGATTTTCGCTTTCCTCCTGTCGGACTCGGGCGAAAAGCCAAACACAGACATATACATGCTGTTATTGCACGAGTGAAAACCTCTTCATGCTGGCCAGGCCAATTGGTATAGAGGTCATTTTTTGTTGCAAAACGGTTGAATATTCCCGATTTATGCTTCTTTCCATTTTAAATCAGCGGTCACTCTACATATTCCTTGCGATTTTTATCAGTTTTGTATCAACAAAAAAGACTTCTTTTCAGACTTGTTTTCTATTTCATTCTTGTCTGAAAGGAAGTCTTTTATTTAGTTTTTACACAAAAATTATGAAGTTTTCTCCGGGATAAACACCTGAAAATTAGATGTTTTGTTTTTATCCCGCCTTACGTTTTTTAATTTCTTCAATCATTACCGGCAGTATCTGCATTACATCTCCAACAATGCCGATATTGGCAATATCAAAAATCGGAGCGTCTTCGTCTTTGTTCACGGCGACGATATAACCGGAATTCATTATGCTGGAAACATGCTGGATAGCGCCTGAAATGCCGCAGCCAATATACAGTGCCGGAGCGACCGTCTTACCGGACTGACCAACCTGATGCGCGCGGGAAACCCAACCGCTTTCGATTGCCGGACGTGTCGCACCGACCACGCCGCCAAGCACTTTCGCCAATTCTTCCACCAACGCAAAATTTTCTTTATTTCCCATACCGCGTCCTCCGGCAACAATCACTTTCGCGTCTTCCAGATTGATTTCTTCTGCAATTTCCCGAACTGATTCAAGCACTTTTGTATGCAAGGCACTGTCCGGGACAGAAACCATTTCTTCCACAATGAAGGGTTTTTTTGCAGTTGTTACTGCCTTCTGGAAAGCACCGGAACGCACAGTCGCCGCAAACGGAACCGCATTTGGCACCACATTAGTCAGGATCGTCCCACCGTATGCCGGCACCGTCCACACGGGCGTACCGTCTTGAATACGAAGAGCTACTGCATCCTGTACATTTCCCAGCCCGTGCCGTGCAGAAAACCTAGCGGTCAGTTCCTGTCCAAGAGGCGTATTGGCAGCAACCACAGCGCCGGGATGGTATTTTCCTGCCATCTGTTCCAGCGCATAGAAGAACGCATCTCCGCAGCCATTCTGAAAGGAAGCACCCTGTACGGACAGAATTACATCCGCACCGCATGACGCTGCGCGTTTGATTCCCGCCGAATTGTCGGCACCGGCAAGCAGGGCAAGAACCCGGCCGCCAGAAACTTCGGCCAGTGCGTGAGCTGATGTCAGGCCTTCCAGCCCCGCATTTACCGGCTGACCACTTTTTTGCTCTACAAAGACAAGAATGTCTCTCTGATTTCCCCAGTTCATACCCGTTCTCTCCTTCACAGCAGTTTGGCATCCACCATCATTTTAATGGCCTTTTGCGCGGAATCGGAGCTGTCCTCTTCCTGTATCTTGACGCCAGCCTTCCGCTTCGGCGGTTCAAACACTTTTACGGTGCAGAATCCGTGCCTTTGAACGGGAATATTTCCCAATTGCTCAAGCGTCAATACCGGAATGGACATTCTGCGCGCAGCCAGCTTGCTTTTAATCGTCGGATAGCGCGGATCATAAGCCGGTTTGCTGACAGTCACCACGCATGGACAAGGGCTTTCGATACGGAGATAGCCCTCTTCCGTTTGCTTCCTGCAACAGACACCTGCTTTTGTCTTTTCAATATCCACTAGGTCGGTGACGATACCAACACCGAGTGTTTCCGCCAGCTGACAACCGACCTGCCCGTTTGCATGGTCTGTCGCCTCCCTGCCGCAGAAGATGATATCAAACGGTTTTCCGCTGACTTTTTCAAGGTATTTTGCGGCAGCGGCTAAAATCCGGCTCTTGCCCAGCATATCGGCTCCCGCAAAAGAGGGATCGCTGACCAGGAACCCCTGGTCAGCGCCGACGGCCAAACAGTCTTTTACGGCGCTTTTTGTCTCTTCGCCGCCGATTGTCACAACAGTGACGGTACCACCAACGGCTTCTTTCAACCGCACAGCCATTTCGAGGGCATAAGTGTCAAATGCATTGACAACGGCGGTGATCCCCTCTAAATTCACTTTCTGCGTACCCTGTTTCAAATGGACTGCCACAGAATCGTCTGGAACCTGTTTGACGCATACCAGAATTTCCATTGTGTTTCCTCCAAAATTAAAATTTCCCGATCGTATTATTGGAAATCACGATGCGCTGAATTTCATTTGTACCCTCGAAAATCTGGAAAATCTTTGCGTCGCGCAGGAGCTTTTCAACCGGATACTCTCTGCTGTAACCATAGCCGCCAAACATCTGTACGGCCTCTGATGCAGTTTTAACCGCTATGTCGGAGGCATAGCATTTTGCGATTGCAGATTCCTTCGAATACGGCATATCTTTATCCATCAGCGTAAGCGCATGAGCGACCATCTGGCGTGCCGTTTCAATCCCGATTTCCATATCAGCTACTTTGAACTTCATGACCTCGTTTTTTAAAATGGGCTTGCCGAATTGGATCCGCTGCTTCCCATATGCAATGGCTTCCTCCATGCAGCGCTGTGCAATGCCTGTAGCTACACAGCCCATCCAGGTGCGTGCTTGATCCAATGTCTTCATAGCGATCTTGAACCCTTTCCCCTCTTCACCAATCAGGTTAGAAACCGGGATACGGCAATCTTCCAACACAACATCGCAGGTGTTTGAAGTGCGAATGCCCATTTTGTCTTCTTCATGGCCTGTAGAAAGTCCAGGTGTCCCTTTTTCAATATAAAACATGGATATTCCCTTTGTCCCGGCAGATTTGTCCGTCATTGCCGTGATGCAGTAGAAAGAGGCAACGCCGCCGTTTGTAATAAAGCATTTGCGGCCATTGAGAATATAACTGCCGCCGTCTTTCACTGCGGTCGTTTTACCGGCACTCGCATCGGAGCCGGCTCCTGGCTCAGTCAGGGCAAAAGCGCCAAGCCCACCGTTCAAAACACGCTGACATACGTGCTTTTTCTGTTCTTCCGTGCCGGCAATCAATACTGGTTTCATTCCTAGGCCGCTTGCGGAAATTGTTGTGGCAAAGCCCGCGTCTGCCTTTGCCATTTCTTCCATCAAAGCCGCCACGGAAACACGATCGAGGCCTGGGCCTCCGTATTCTTTCGGGACTTCCAGCGTGTGCAGTTGCATGTCGATCGCTTTCTTATATATTTCCTTTGGCCATTCACCGGTACGGTCATACTGCTTGCACTGTTCCTTAACTTCTTTTTCACAGAACTCGTGAACATCCCTCAGCAGATCTTTTGCCTCATTTGAAATCAGATACGCCATAATTGTTTCCTCCTTACAATTTATACAATTTATAAAAATTCGTGGATGGTTTTATTTCCATCACAGTTTACAGCAAACTTTGCCCGGGTTCAGAATACCATTTGGGTCAAAAACTTTCTTTATACCGCGCATCAGGCGCATCTTAACCGGCCCAGCCATTTCTTCCAAATAGTCCAGCTTACCGCAGCCGATGCCATGTTCCCCGGAAATCAACCCACCCATCTCTGTTGCTTTTGCATAGGCTTTTCGCATAAAATTGGCTACCTGCCGGTTAAACTCCTGCACTTCCATGTCATTGGAGCAACAGTAGATATGCAGGTTGCCGTCGCCAGCGTGGCCGAAATCCTGAATGCTGAAATCATAGTCTTTCGCAATCTCTTTGACACAGGTAAGGTAATCAGGAATTTTGCTGACCGGCACAACAACATCGCACTCATCCACCAGTTTTGTGCTGGAATCAATTGCGTCCAGGAAGGTACTGCGGGCCGCCCAAGCATCCTTTTTCAACTGCGGAGTGTCGGCTACCAGCACATCCAATGCACCGGCTTCCAGCACAACCTCGGAAGCCTTTTCTATGATATCCGTCAGCTGGTCGTCATCCTCGCCTTCAAAGGAAACAAGAAGGTAAGCGCCCACATCTTTTCCCTCATATTTCTGCGGAAAAGTCTTTTTACCTAGGTAATTTTCCGAAACCTTGATGATATCGTGCTCCATGAACTCCAGCGCCTGCGGATGGAGATTGGCGCGCATCAGTTTCGGTACCGTGCTAATGCAATCCTTCAGGTTCTCGTACAGTACGACAAGACTGATAATTTCCTTTGGCATAGGCAGGAGCTTCAGTGTCAGTTCAGTGATAATGCCAAGTGTTCCTTCTGAGCCGATCATCAGGTGTAGCAACGAATAGCCGGAACTGCTCTTGGAAACCGGGGCACCCAGATGAATCACTTCGCCGGTTGGCAGCACAACGGTCATGGCACGCACATAATCGCGTGTTGTTCCATATTTAACAGCACGCATACCTCCCGCATTGGTGGAAGCGTTGCCGCCCAGTGTTGCAAACTTCTCACCCGGATCCGGCGGATAGAAAAAGCCATGCTTTTCGGCATCGGCGGAAAGGTCACTGAACAGCACGCCGGCTTGCACCGTTACCATCATGTTGTCCTCATCATAACCGAGAATTCGGTTCATTTTCGCGGTTGAAAGCAGCACACCGCCGCAGATGGCAACAGCGCCGCCCGTAAGGCCGGTTCCGGCTCCGCGCGGGGTAACCGGAACATGATGTTCGTTGCACAGCTTCATCACGGCGGCGACCTCTTTCGTTGAATGCGCTTCCACCACTGCTTCTGGCGTGGCCATGCCATAAATCGGCATCTCGTCATGCGAATAGTCCGCGTTAATATCCGCGCCTGTCTTTACCCGCCCGGAAACGGCAGCTTTTAGCGTCTCCAACAATTCCGGGGTGACTTTTTCATACTGGCTCATCGCATACATCTCCTTTAAAAGCTTTTTATTCCTTTATTGGTACTACCTTATTTGCAGAGAAATTATAAAAAGTTGAATTTTAAATTAATTTGTACCTTTATGTTAGACTGATTGTGACAAAAAGTCAATATTTTTTCTTGATTTTATGCCAATATTTATAAATACCTAAATTTAGCTTTGCTGTTTGGTACTACCATTTTGTCAACTCTTTGCAGCTTTACAGGACAGTGCTATAATGGATTGGCACAGGAAAAGAAAGATACCTGTTTTCCATGAAAAAGGGGGGATACGGCCATGGCAACTCAACAAAAATCATATCAGAAAGTCCTGACCTATCTGAGAAACGCGCTCAATGATGGAAAGCTTTCTCTTGGGCAGCGCCTGCCACCGGAACGAAAACTGGCGGAACATCTCGGCATCAGCCGCAATTCCGTGCGGGAAGCCATCCGTCAACTGGAACACATGGGTTTCCTTGTAAGTAACCGCGGAGCCGGAAATTTCATCAGCTGCAATATTCAACAGAATTTGCAAGATTCCTTCAGTTTGCTGATTCTCCTGCATAAAATAAGCTATCGGCAGCTTGCCGAACTGCGCGCCGGTCTGGAGCTTCAGGCAGCGCTCCTTGCCGCCGACCGTATCACAGATGAACAGCTTACCCAGCTTACCTCCATCGTGCGGGAAATGAAAACCTGCTCTACCTCACGCGGCGACCAACTAGACAAAAAGCTGCATGCAATTATTGCGGAGGCTTCGAAAAATGAGCTGATCATTCAGATTCTCCGTGCGCTTTCCGGTACGATTGACTGTTTTATCAGCGATATGCGCCGAAGGATTTTCCTGAATTTTGAGACCGGAAGCCAGTTGCAGTACGCACACGAACAGATCGTCTATGCGCTCCGGCATCACGATAAAGTGCAGCTGGCACTTGCTGTAAATTATCATTTCAGCATTATCAACTCCAACATGCATCCGGAAGATGAAAAAGCAAAAGAGCCTTGTGAAGAGCAAAAAAACAGCAGTAACAGCAGTATATAATATTATATAAAATTCAGAAAGCCCCGGCCTGCGTTTTCTGTTGACCAGCTCACCGCTGGTTTCCTTTCTACTTATTATTCGTAAAAAATGCCGCCTGTTTTTTAAAGTTCGCAATTTCGTAGAGG
>DHNW01000027.1:0-1028 GCA_002407675.1 Ruminococcaceae bacterium UBA5406 | reverse complement strand
AGCAGAGGTTTCCGGACTTGTGGGAGCGGAGAAGAATGCACAGAGTGGAACGGCAGTAAGTGGGCGACATATTCAAACAGCAAGGATGAGTACAAACTTCACATCGAAAGGATTACCGAAGATAAAGTGATTTCAGATGATTCTGTGTTAGCGCCGTGCGTGGCGAGCGAATGGGTGTATTACATTTTCCCATTGGAAAATATATACAAAATAAAATTGGACGGTTCGCAAAAAACAAAGGTATGCAACACTGACGCTTTAGTGGTATATAACCCGAACGTGAATAAATATCATGGGCTAAACGGAAGTACTTCCGTTACCGCGGAGTATAAAGATGGATATATTTTATATGCATGTTATCAGATGCAACAAATCGGCGATAAGAAGATGAATCCGACGTCCTATTATAAGCTCGATCCAAACACAAATAAGATTACAGAGGTAAAAGAAAAATAGGCGGCCAACCTTGCACCATGGTTTTAGACAACGCAAGATAACCTGTTCTTCTATGGAAGCTTGTCGAATTTAATGCAAAAGGGGCTTGGACGATTGCCCAAGCCCCTTCTGAGATTTCTCACGTGTTTTATCAGACAACTTTGCAGATAAAGACGGCCGAAGAACTCTGGTTTATGTAAATTTCCGTGGAGCCGGTGCTTACACCGGTAAAGGAAAATAATAGTTATTGCCTGACTGACTTGCACGGCGGATAGAAACAATTCTGCCGGTACTATCTATGATTTTTTGATAAGTAGCGCTTTTGGCTGTTTTATCTTTACTTGCTCATGAAAGATTTTCTAGAGGTGATTTAATGAATAAATGGGAAAAAATTAAACTTTTATGGTTTATTGTCGTTATAATTCTTTTTTTATTTATAGGTATCTATTTCTTATGTCTTCCAAACCAAAAGCTGGCAATGATATATTTTCTCTGTGCCATTTTAAACGTGGTGATTACCATCAGAGAATATAAGCATTATAAGAAATAAGCGGTTTCGTTTTACTAAATAAGGCTCTATAATAAATGTTGGG
>DHNW01000011.1 GCA_002407675.1 Ruminococcaceae bacterium UBA5406 | reverse complement strand
GCTAAACGCAGTTTGATTCGTTTCCCGGAGTCCTCAAATTGCGAACTTCTCTTGACACTAGCGCACACTAAAGCCGCTATAGCAAACCGTAAATTGTAAATAAGAGCAGTGACTACCATTCAAGTAATCACTGCTCTTGGTTTTACATTCTATCCTCAATATGAAGCTGTTGTTTCAAGGCTCCCTGTAATGTTGCTGAAAAATTAATTCCATTGCTCTCTGCCATTTTGTTTAGCCACGAAGGAATTGAAAGCGTTTTCTTGACGGCCTTGCTATCATTAAACTTTCTATATTCCAATGTATCACAGCTAATTAATGTCACAAATGAATTTGAATCTACTTTGATTAATTTTGGATCAGAAGGCTTTGGAATTGACTTCTTATTTTCTTCCATATCATAAAGTACTAAGCAAAGTGCATCCTGAGCCATATCACAGCCATCCTGTAAATCGTCACCTTCAGTATAACAGCCTTCCAAATCAGGAAAAGCAATTGAATACCCTTTATCCTCTTGTGTAAAGATTGCAGGAAATACATATTTAGCCATTTTAATCACCCCTTTTGTAAATAATAGTTATTCACAATTTATCGTATAAGGAACACAGGGTATCTATTTTAACCCTGCATCCTTTAGCATACTGTTTAGAGTACCAACTTTAATTTCTTCTTTATGTCTTGGTACTGGAAACTTTTTGCCGGTGATAGGACTGTAATAAAGATCATGCCTTTTACCATGCTCAACAAGCGTAATATTATGTTGT
This sequence comes from Ruminococcaceae bacterium UBA5406, assembly GCA_002407675.1. Classification (GTDB taxonomy): domain Bacteria; phylum Bacillota; class Clostridia; order Oscillospirales; family Acutalibacteraceae; genus Thermocaproicibacter. The sequence continues at coordinate 22,612 of DHNW01000011.1, read as the reverse complement.
CTAAATAGCTTTAGCAGTTCGCTTGTCTTCATTCCTTTTGTCCCTCACTTTCTACTTACTATTACAGTATATACGTAGCATTACGTATTGTCAACAGATATTGAGAATTTTTACGTATCATTACGTGTATTATATAATTTTGTAGAGCGCAATTAAAAAGGCGTTACCCTGTAAGGCAACACCCTTATTAACTATGCTCTATTTAAATTTTTTCTTCATTATATTTTTAAGAGGGGAGTAAGGGGCATAATTTACTCTTAAATCCTCTTCATTCAAGTCTAAATATGCTTTCTCAGTTACTGTAACGCTGCTATGGCCTAACAATCGGCTGAGAGTATAGATATCGCCGCCATTCATTAGAAATCGTTTCGCAAAGTTATTTCGCAACATATGAGGATGAGCGTTTTTTAATCCAATTCGTGAAGCGTACATTCTAAAGTTTCGTTCAAAGACATTTACCTGTACTGGCTTCCCATTATTTGTACAGAAAAGATAATCGCTGTCCCTGTAACGATCTTTAAATTGCAACCAGCTTTTCAGGCTTTTATCCATCTCAGCACTAAAGAAAACCATCCTTCCCTTTTTGGACTTTGTATTCTCAGGCGGTAAATAGATTGAACGCCTAACCATATCAACATCTGATAGCTTAATTAACAAGGTTTCTCCAACCCTCATACCTGTATCCATTATCAACTCTATAATAGTACAATCCCTGTATTCATGAAATTTGGATAAATCAAAACAGCGGATTAGATTTTTAAAATCTTCATCTGAAATATATTCAACTATTTTATGTTCGTTTGTCAGATTCTTTTTAATTTTCATAAAAGGATTTTGCCTTATATAATGATTCTCAGTAAGGTAATTAAAAAACACTTTTATATTACGGAGATAATTATTAATGGTTATATCACTAATAGGTTTGTTTAAATCAGGTCTATTTTGAGGAATATTGTATTTTCTTGATTGTTCATTTGCTACAACCGTATATTTACCTCTGGTTCTCAAATATTGTATGTACTCTTTGATATGTCCTTCTTTGACAGCGGATGCTTCAGTTACCTTCTGAACCTCTACCATATACTTTTCAAAAGTTCTCAAAGATTGCTCATAACTTTGCATCGTTTCAGGACGCAAATTTCTCGCTTGACAATCGCTCATAAAATCATCAATATCATAATCAAATTGAACCATAAAAAGCGCTCCTTTACTCTACTGAGGAATTAAATATTATCCCAATAAAGCAAAGGAGTTTATAGGTTTTGCATTAAAAAGTTTATCGGAATGAAATCCATTTTCACGCACATTTTCAAAATATTCGTAGGTGTGAAAATTCAATAAATCCAGTATTCATGCGGTTTACGCTGTTTTCATATGGAGACGAAGCCTGTCTGAAATCATGGCGATAAATTCACTGTTTGTGGGTTTGCCGCGCGTATTGTGGATGGTATAGCCAAAGTAGGAATTGAGAATGTCCACATCCCCGCGATCCCACGCGACTTCAATGGCATGGCGGATAGCCCGTTCCACACGGGATGCGGTTGTTCCATACCGCTTGGCCACACCGGGGTACAGCTGCTTGGTCACGGCGTTAATAATATCCGGTGTTTCTATAGCCATAATGATGGAATCGCGCAAATAATGATACCCTTTAATGTGAGCTGGCACACCAATCTGATGAAGAATTTCCGTGACCTGAATTTCCAGGGAAGGTTCCTGCTCGGCTTCCTGGGGAACCTGCTTTTTTACCAGTTTCTGCTGCGGTACTTTCATGTCGTTCATAGAGCAGAGCTGGCAAATACGTTCGGCAAGATCTGCGGCGTCAAATGGGGCAACAGCAAAATAGGCTGCGCCCGACATCATGACTTCCCGTTCCAGGGTCGGGCTGGTAAAATTAGAAACAATAACGAAAAGAGGCTGATTGTCTGGGTTTTTGGTTTTGATCGCCTTCATAACGCCGATCCCATCCAGTCTAGGCATAAACAAATCAGAAAGGACTGCGTCCGGGTGGGAGTTCTGGATTTTCTCCAGAAGTTTTATCCCGTCTTTGGGTGCATAGCTGACTTCCAGCCCAGAATTTTCAAAAAACCGACCGCAGTCATTGTGAAACTCTGTAGTATCGTTGGCAATCAACAGTTTAACGCGCTTTTCCATCTTTATCCCCCTAATTGATTTATTTTATCTGTATTATACCATATATTGGTAAAAATGGCAATAGTTTGTTTAAATATTTTTTTAATTTAAGGGGAATTTACTGGCGAAAGGGTTCGATTAAGAGGCAAGGCGCTTCTCACGGGCACTGACGGACCGGGTTTCCATCAGCATTTTTTCGGCAAAAATACCGTATCCGCGCTCCGGGTCATTCACAAAGACATGCGTTACGGCGCCCACCAGCATTCCATTCTGCACAATCGGACTTCCGCTCATGCCCTGCACGATCCCTCCCGTTTGAGAAAGAAGCTTTGGGTCGGTCACGTGCAAAACTATATTTTTGCTTTGGACATCGTCACGGTAGTTGATTCTTTCGATCTGAGCATCATAATACTGAGGAGCACTGCCTTGAATTGTTGTCAGAATTTTTACGGCGCCCGGTTTTACATCCTGTTTCATTCCAATTTTAACTGCGGTGCCCTGGATAGACCGATTAAGCCTGCCAAACACACCGCATGCAACATTTGCCGAAAGCGAGCCCATGGCGTTGTCGCTGGAAAAATAGCCATGCAGTTCCCCGGGCGTCCCTCTCTGCCCCTTGGTAATGCCGTTGATGGCAACGGAAACAATATCGCCGCTCAGAAGCGGCATCAGCTGCCCGGTATCGGAATCACAGATCCCATGGCCAAGACCGGCAAAATAATCCGTGGATGGATCATAATACGTTAAGGTTCCAATTCCGGCGGTGCTGTCACGCACCCAAAGGCCCACTTTGTAAAGGCCGTCGGACTCCGCCCGCACTGGCTGCACGGTAATATCCCGCTTTTGCCCGTTTTCGCGCACGGTAAAAACCTCGGTATCTCCATTAGAGGCTTCCACCGCTTTTTCTACATCAATGTTGGATTCCATTGTTTTTCCGTTAATAGCTGTGATCACATCGCCCACGCACAGACCTGCATCCGATGCGGGGTTGCAAACGCCGCTTTCTGTCTGGATATCAGCAAGGCCCACAACCACAACGCCGTTGGTAAACATCTTGATCCCGAACGGTTTTCCGCTGAGAACAACACAGGTCTTATCCACAACATTGACCCGAACCGTCTTCACGGGAATCGCATTGCACAGCATCAGTGTAGCCTGATAAGTTTTGGGAAAACGTCCGCCCGCACTGACAGAAACATTCTTCTTCCCATCCCGCATAAGAGAAAATGCCCCGGAACACCACTTTAGGCTCCCTCCTTCCGCAACTGTATAGGAATCAGGGGTAAAATAATTCGCCGTACCCAAAACTGCTGCAAAAAGCAATTCGGCTACAGCGGCGGTTACAGTTAAAAATTTCATGATTTTTTTCAAAATTTCACCTCCCCGGCGCCGCACTATTACTCTGCCACAGGAGAGGTTTTTTATGTTGTCAATTCTATTTTTATCTGGAAAATAGTAACAAAAACCGCCGCTTTACGGAATTTGCGGCCAGTTGTACCGGATATTGCATAAGGTGGAAACTGCACGCCAAATTTAAAATTTTAACAGGAATTTTGTTTCCCGCCTCCAAGATCTCCGCTGTTAAAATTTATTTTTTCCCTGTCTGTCTCTGGTATGCGGCAATCAGATGTTTTGCCGCATCCAGGCTGATCCGTTCCTCAATAACCATTTTCTGAATCAAAGTGACATACGGGTCGCTTTCCCGCTGTTCGCTCAGCCGTATTTTCTGTATCACGCGATCCAAACGCAGACGGACGGTCGGATAGCTGACACCGTACAGCTTTGCCGTTTCCTTGAGCGAACCGGAAGAAAGCAGAAATTTTCGGATAAACTCAGAATCTTCCGTATCAAGGTCTTTCATCCATTCCGGAACTTGATCCATTTTTGTCTAATCCCCTTTTCACCATAAAGAAAAAGCAGCGGCATCATTTTCGTTTCAAGTCCTGTGCTTCCATTTTTTCCAGTTCCTGTTTTTTCTTCTTCTGACAGTCTGCTCTCGCCAAAAACCATATTGCCAGAAGTCCGGCGAAAATTAAAATGAAATCCACCACCGTACTGCCGTTCATATCGGCCTTATGAAATATCCCGTACCAAACTGTATACACCAAAAACGCAAACGGAACAAGGCCGCCTAAAATCCAGTGCTTCCGGCTTCCGAGAAAAGACTGAAGCCCTTCGGCAACGGCAGCAATAACAACTATTACGACAAACCTCATGTTTTTCGCCCCTTATAATTAAATTTACTTTATATGCTAATGAATATTATTATTAATTTATTTAAAAATAATATTAACTTTATTGATTTTTATGATGAATCAGAACGATAAAATCAAAAAAAGGAAAGGTGCCAATCCTTTCCCTTCCGAATCCGTATTTTTTACCGGAGCTCCCGCTTCCGCTTGATTTTTTTATAAACCACAATACCGATATAGACCAGCAGAAAACCAACAAGAACGGCAACCAGCGTACCTGTCTGCCCCGACCCGCCCATTTTGACCTGCGCCCACAGAGTATCCACCATCAGGCCGGTGTCTTCTGGCAGGCTCACATAGGTTTCCGCCTTTTTCAGGATGCTTTCGGGCGGATAAACAATCGGATTTTTCTGAACATCTTCGGGAAGGAGCTTTTTGGCTTCCGACTCCGGCGTAGAATAGCCGACGGCCTCCATATTGGCGGCGGCTACGTCCGGCTCGCATAGAAAATTGATGTACTCTTCCGCTTCTTTTTTATGCTGGGCGCTGGAAGGGACACACATGGCATCCACAAAGAAGTTGGTTCCTTCTTTTGTCGGTATGGCAAACCCGATATCCGGATTATCCGCGACCAGTGCCGCCGCGTCGCCCGCGTAATACGGGGCCAGCCACGCTTCACCGCTGGCCATCTTGTCAAAGATCTGATCCATTACGTAAGCCTGAACCAGCGGCTTCTGCTTTTCCAGCAGTTTTGCCGCCTCGTCCCATTCGTCCGAATTCGTCGAATTATAGGAATATCCCAGAATTTTCTGTGAAATGCCGAACGCGTCGCGCGGATTGTCAAACATCAGGATTTTCCCGGAATACTTTTTATCCCAAAGAATTTTCCAGCTGTCTACTTTTTCCTTGACATGCTTTTTGTTATAAAAGATCCCGACAACGCCCCAGGTATACGGTACGGAATATCCATTTTGAGGATCATAGACTAAATTGCGGTATTCCTGATCAATATATTTGTAATTGGGGATATTGGAAAAATTGAGTTTCTGCACCATTTTTTTCTGAATCAGCTTAGAAACCATGTAATCTGAAGGAAAGATGACGTCGTAGCTGGCTCCGCCGCCGGCCAGCTTGGAGTAAAGTGATTCGTTGTCCTCAAATGTAGTGTAATCCACCTTAATGCCGGTTTTTTTGGTAAACTCCGCGTTGACGTCCATGGTGCCGTCCTGCCCGGTGGAAATATATTCGCCCCAATTGTACACATGAAGGGTAACGCTGCTCTGCGGCACGCTTTTTTCCGGCTGCCCGGCTGCGGCGGGAATGGAAAATCCCGCTGCAAGAACCAGCGCGGCCAAAAATGATCCGATCCGTTTTTTCATTGATCCGCTCCCTCCCCGGCTTTTCGGCCGCGTCTTCCGGGATTCCCGGCGATCCGGAAATTAAGAATCATCAGCAGAGCAAAGATCGTCCCAAACAGCAGCGTAGAAAGTGCGTTGATTTCCGGACTGACCCGCTTGCGCGTCATGGCATAAATAAAGATAGGAAGGGTCTGCGTCGTTCCGCTTGTAAAGTAGCTGATGACAAAATCGTCGATAGAAAGAGTAAACGCCATCAGCATCCCCGTTACAACGCCCGGCAGGATCTCCGGCAGGACAACTTTAAAAAAGGCCTGGACGGGGGCACATCCCAAATCCTGCGCGGCTTCATACAGATTTGGATCCATCTGCCGCAGCTTCGGCATAACCGAGAGAATCACATACGGCAGGCAGAACGTAATATGCGCCAGAATCAGCGACAGCATTCCAAGCGAACGGTTTCCCAGCAGCCGCGCCGCCGCAACAAACAGCAGCATCAGTGAAACACCGGTCACAATATCGGGGTTCACCATGGGAAAATTGGTAATATCCATAACGGCGCGGCGCGCCCACTTGTTCATTCCTCCGATTCCAATCGCAGCCGCCGTGCCCAGCACAGTGGAAACAGCGGCCGCAACCACGGCGATCACCAGCGTGTTGCGCAGAGAATTCAGAAGCATCCGATCCTGAAACAAAAGCCTGTACCAGCGAAGCGAAAACCCGGACCAAACCGAGCGGCTCATCGTCTCGGAACCGTTGAACGAAAACACAACGAGCACCGCGATCGGGGCGTATAAAAACAGAAAAATGAAAAAAGTATAAATCCTGGAAGCGGTTTTCATACCATAATTCCCCCTTCCGTCGCCCCGTTTTTATCGAATTGGTTCATGATGCCCATGCAGATCAGGATCAGGATCATCAGCACCAGCGAAATGGCGGAGCCGAGGTTCGGGTTGTAAGCGCTTCCCAAGAACTGCATATCAATCAGATCGCCGATCAGCAGGTTGCTTCCCCCGCCCAGCATGCGGGAAATGATGAAGGTGCTGACCGCCGGGACAAATACCATGGTTACGCCTGAAATGATGCCCGGCATACTCATGGGCAGCGTGATTCGCAGGAAAACCTTCCTGCTGTCTGCGCCGAGATCCTGCGCGGCTTCTACCACGCTTTTGTCAATCTTTGTCAAAACGGAATAAAGAGGAAGGATCATATAAGGGATATAATTATAGACCATCCCGAGGACAACGGCGCCCTGCGTATTAATCATGTGAAGAGTGGGAAGACCGAGGAAGGTCAGTGCGCGGTTGATAAGGCCGCTGTCTTCCAGCAGGGTCATCCACGCATAGGTGCGCAGCAGAAAATTCATCCACATCGGCAGCATTACCAGCATGATCAGTACGTTCCGCCGGCGGCCGCCGGCCTGTGCAATAAAATATGCCAGCGGATAGCCCGCCGCAAGGCAGACTGCGGTTGCCACTGCGCCAAGCCAGATAGAACGGAGGAACACGTTGGAATACTGCCCGACGCTTTCAAGGTTTCTCAGCGTAAAGCTCCCGTCCCGGCCGGTGAATGCGAAAATTACAACCAGCATTGTAGGGACAATAATAAAAACCGCCATCCACACCAGATACGGGAAGGCGGCGGATTTCATTTTCATGGTGTCATCCCTCCTCCTCCGATTCCGGCTGCGTTCGGATATCTTCGTCCATTTCATCGCTGAAGGTCGTGTAGTCGCCAAACATTCCGGAATATTCTGATTTATGCATAATATGGATCTCGTCCGGTCGGATCGACAGGCCGATTTCCGCTCCCGGCTGCCTGCAGTCCGTTGTCTGAATCATCCACTTGAATCCCTGCACGTCTGCAATGATTTCGTAAAAAACGCCTTTGAAATTCACTGTCTGCACAGTCCCTGTCAGATGTTCCCCGTCGGGGGAAACGATGTCGATATCCTCCGGTCGGATCACTACGTCAACCGGTTCATCCGGGCGGAAGCCTTTATCCACGCAGCGGAACGGTCTTCCGGAAAATTCAACCAGATAATCTTCACGCATGACGCCGTCGAGGATATTGCTCTCTCCGATAAAATCCGCCACAAAGGCATTTTTCGGTTCATTGTAGATATCCAGCGGAGTCCCGATCTGCTGGATGGCGCCCTTATCCATCACCACGACTTCGTCGGACATGGAAAGTGCTTCCTCCTGATCGTGCGTAACAAAAAGAAAGGTGATGCCGGTCTGCTTCTGGATTTTTTTCAGTTCAGCCTGCATATCCTTTCGCAATTTAAGGTCCAGCGCGCCGAGGGGTTCGTCCAGCAGCAGGACTTTCGGCTCATTTGCAAGCGCGCGGGCAATGGCAACACGCTGCTGCTGCCCGCCGGAAAGCAGATTCACGTTCCGGTGTTCAAAGCCGTTCAGGTTCACCATATTCAGCATTTCGCCGACTTTTGCCCGGATCTGCTTTTCGCTCTTCCCGTGGACGCGCATCCCGAACGCCACGTTGTCGTAAACGTTCAGGTGCGGAAACAGGGCATATTTTTGAAAAATGGTATTGACTTCCCGCCGATACGGGGGAAGGCTGTTGATTTTCCGGCCATTAAAAAAGACATCGCCCGTATCCGGTTTTACAAATCCTCCGATAATCCGCAGGGTCGTAGTCTTACCGCACCCGGAAGGACCCAGCAGAGTAACAAATTCGCCGTTCTTCAGGTCAAGATTAAAATTTTTCAGAACTGTTTCCCCGTCAAATGAAACCGAGATATTCCGCAGCGAAATAATTGGTTCGTTTTCCAAATGCATGCATCCCCTTTTGTTAAAACGCCGTACCGGCCATTCTGCCGGCAGCCCTTTTAAAAAGAGGGATCCCGGTGTTTTCTTTGGCGCAGCAGCAGGTTTCTCTGCCGCAGGAAGTCTCCCGGCCGTCTAAATCAAGAAACGCAACCTATCAAATAATAAAGTTATCGCCTCTCTTTGTCAATTATTTTTTCAAATTTTCCGCAGATTCCTATAAAATTTCCAATTTATAGCCTATATTGATCAGAATCCCGCTGGATTCCTCTCGCATGCTTTGTTTTTCACCGCCAAAACCGGATCATTCCAGTTTGAAACCCGGGTTTCGGGAAAAACTATTTTCGGGGGTGATTAACCATGCAGGATACAAGCACAGAGAATTATTCCATTTACGGGTTTGGAAATTTCGGCCTGCCTTTTGCCATTAATTCAAAAGATGAAGAAGAACTGCTTTCACTTCCGGAGGAAATCCAGCAGGTTTTGCTCCATCAGGGCGGAGATTCCGAAATAAAACTCCACAAAGAATTGGAAGAACTGAAAATGAAAGAATAGGTATTTTTGATTTCCGCTTTCGCGTTCCGCCCGGAAGCGGAAATCTCTGTCTGTTTTTAAATTCGTAATATTTTATTCTTAATCTTTTCAAACCGGCTTCACTCCGCGGTCACATTCCGGCGGTAAAATGATATTGGTTCAGAAGTAATTTGATTACAAGATTGTTTTTAATCCTCCCTTTTCATTTTTCTATTGTAAAAAGGATCATCTCCGCTACGAGACGGTCCTTTTTTGTTTTGAAAATTTTTCGCTTCGGAAAAATATTGAAGATGTCAGGGAATCTATTGACTATTGCACACTAGTGATGTATGATGATTTTCAAACGGGTAAAGGGGAGAAAATGAAAATGGATCGGAAAACTTACCTGAAAAAACTTGCCGGAGAACTCCGGAAAACCTGTACGGAAAATCAAGTCAAAGATATTCTTTCGGATTATTCGGAATTTTTTGATTCAGGAACTGCCGAAGGAAAAAGCGAAGAAAGGCTTTGCCGGGAATTTGGTCCGCCGGAACAGGCAGCCCGGGAGCTGACCGACCGGAATGAGACGCCGGCAAAGCGGAGGGGAATGCGCTTTGCCGATATAACCTGCGCTGCCCTGACCGTCCTAGCGGCCGCAGCGTTTGCCGCGTGGGAAAAGCCGGTTCTCCAGAACGGCGGCCCGGTGGAATTTTTGCCCGCCCTGCTGTTCCCGCTCTTAATACAGGCTGTTTTCTCGCTCCGTATGGCGATTGGGGTGCCCGCTCACGCCGGATACCGCCATGTCCCCCGCGTGCAGGCAGCCTTTTTTGTGCTTATGGCTGCCGCTGCGGCTGTTATTTGCTATGAGATTGTTCATCTCGTCCGCATCGCCGATGAGGTTACACAGGGCGGCAGCACTTTCTGCCGATTTCTGTACGTTTTTGCACCGTGGGGAATTGCCGCATCTCTGCTTCTGGCCAGCGTCTCAGAAGTGCTGTTTTTCCTGTACGCCGCACATGGCCACCCGAAAGCGCGGTGGATGTTTTTCTCAGACACGGCCGTTTTTACGCTGTTCCTGAATCTGACCGGCGCGCTTTCCAATATCGATTTCAATACCTACAATGGATCAGCCGTCCTCGCCTCCAGTATCCTGTACGCCGTTCTGCCCAGCTTTGCGGCGGCGATCCTTCTTCTGCTTCTGCAAAAAATCTCAGCGTCACGGAGGAAAACCCATGGACGGTCAGATGAAAAAGGGCGTACTGGAAATGTGCGTCCTGTTTGAAATTTCAAAAAGAGAAGTTTACGGCTATGAACTTCTCAAAACCATTGGCGGACTTTTCCCGGAAATCGACCGCAGCACCGTGTACGGAGTGCTGCGCCGGCTGAATGCCGACGGGAAAACCGAAAGCCGCAAAGGCAGTGTTTCCGGCGGACCGCCGCGAAAATATTACAGGATTACCGAAAAAGGGCAGGCGGCACTCCGGAACTCAATCCGAGAATGGCATCTTCTGCGGAATGCGGCAGCCCAGCTTGGCATACCGGAATGAGTTATTCCTTTTCCCGCACGAGTCCGCGGTAGATTTCGTTCTTTCTGCGGCCGGTTTCTGCCGCCGCCCGTTTGGCCGCTTCCGGAGCAGACATCCCCTGTGCAAGATAGCCGCGCGCCAAAAGCATGGCGTCCTGCGCCGGTTTCGGTTTCGGGACGGCCTGCTTTGCGCCTTCTACCACCAAAACAAATTCCCCTTTTGCGCCGCCGTCTGCGTAGCGCGCCGCCGCATCCGAAAGCGTGGTGCGGATCACTTCCTCGTGGATTTTTGTCAGTTCCCGAACCAGGGCAACCCGGCGGTCGCCCAGCGCGTCGAGCAAATCGCGGAGTGTTCCAGCCAGCTTATGGGGCGCCTCATAAAATACCATGGTACGCTCTTCGTTTTTCAGCCCCGTGAGATGTTCGCGGCGGCTTTTTTTGTTGACGCTGAGAAACCCTTCAAACGTAAAGCGCCCCGTTGGCAAACCGGAAACCGCCAGTGCAGACACAACGGCGCTCGGTCCCGGCACCACAGTGACCGGAATGCCTTGTTCGGCGCACTGGGCCACCAGCAGTTCCCCCGGATCGGAAATAGCCGGCATTCCGGCATCGGAAACCAACGCACACGTCTCGCCGCCCTGCATCCTGCTGCACAGGACTTTCCCCCGCTCATACTTATTGTGTTCAAAGTAACTGATAAGCGGTTTGTGAATTTCAAAATGCGCCATTAGTTTTCTAGTGACGCGCGTGTCTTCGGCGGCAATGAAATCGGCTTCCCGCAGCGCTTCTTCGGCACGCGGGGAAAAATCCGAGAGGTTGCCGATGGGTGTTCCGACCACGATCAGTTTTCCGCTCATTTTTTCTCCTTTCCCCATCCGCCGTAGGCGGCGTTCATTTCCTCCGACAGTCCGCCGTCCCCGTTTTCAACCATAAGAACAGGTTCAACAGAAAGGCCGGGTTTTCCGCCCCGAACTGCCTGAAGCAGAAAAAGGAACGGAGACGAACCCTCCCGCTGCTGCACAAAGCGAAGCCGCTTTGGCTCAAGCCCGGCCCTTCGCAGAGCCAGGACCGTATCGCAAAGCCGCGCGGGACGCATACAGCAGCAGAAACGGCCCCCCCAGCGCAGAAAAGCGGCAGCGGCATCCGCCACGTCTGAAAAAGTACATGCCGTTTCGTGCCGGGCTTTCCGGGCCTTTTCCGAACGGCTGGGGATCCCCTCACCCAGCGGATTGTAAGGCGGGTTGCAGGCTATTAAATCCAGGCCGTACGGCAGGGCTTTTTCCTGCCGCAGGCGCCGGATATCGCACGGAACAACCCTGATTTTATCCTCCAGGCCGTTCCGGCGGACAGAGCGGCGTACCATTTCACACGCTTCCGGCTGTATTTCGACCGCATAGGCAAGCGAAAGTTGCGACCGCGCGTACCACAGGAAGGGAATTGCACCGCAGCCGGTGCCGAAATCGGCGCAGACTTCCCCTTTCTTTGGCATGGAAAACCACGCCAGAAGAATCGTATCCGTGCTGAACGTATAGTTGCTGCCTACCAAAACCGAAATGCCAGGCGAAAGGGGCTCTGATTTTTCTTCCATTTCTTCCATCCTTTTTCGCACAGAACCTGCGGACTCCAGAAAAAAAGCGGGGCGCCCAAGCGCTCCGCTTTTTGTTTCCAAAAGAATCAGTCCGCCTTTTTCGGTGCGCCTACCGGGCAAACCTGGGCGCAACTGCCGCACTCCGTGCATTTGTCGGGATCGATTTCGAACTTTCCGTCCCCTTCCGAAATGGCCTCAACCGGACATTCGGCTGCACAGGCACCGCAAGAAATGCAGTCGTCACTAATTGCATATGCCATGAGATACACCTCCAAACATAATTTACCTTTTTAGTAACATCATTTATTGTAGCATAAAACTCAAAAAATGCAACAGGTTTTTATCCATTGCCGGATCCCGCCGGCTCGGGTGCTTTTCCCTGCGGGGAACCCGTGCGGGTGCTTTTCAGCACCTTGATTTCCCTGTAGCCAAACTCGCTGGGGGTAATCTCCGGTTCGGAATCCAACCGCACAGACACCGCCCCTGTCAGCAGATTACGGGCCGTAATCGTCCCCCGGCCCTGCGGCGTCATCACCACGGAATTAACGTCCGGCATCAGGCGCTGCATCTGGGCATAGTTCTCCTGTTCATACTTCAGGCAGCACATCAGCCGGCCGCAGATGCCGGAAATTTTGACCGGGTTGAGAGAAAGCCCTTGTTCCTTTGCCATCTTGATAGAAACCGGCTGAAACCCGCCCAAAAAAGTAGAACAGCAGAACGGCCTTCCGCAGACGCCGATTCCTCCCATCATTTTGGCTTCGTCGCGTACACCAATCTGCCTCAGTTCGATCCGGGTGCGGAAAACCGACGCCAGGTCTTTGACCAGTTCACGGAAATCGACGCGGCCGTCTGCTGTAAAATAAAACAGGATCTTGGAATTATCGAACGTGTATTCCACATCAACCAGTTTCATCTCCAGTTTATGGGCAGCAATTTTCTGAAGGCATATGTGAAAAGCATTTTTCTCTTTTTTATGATTTTCTTCCAGTTTTTTCAAATCCTCGGGGGTAGCGACGCGGATTAGTTTTTTCAGAGGCTGAACGAGATCTTCGTCATGCACCTGACGGTTCTCCATGGCAATTTCGCCGCACTCTACGCCGCGTGCCGTTTCCACTATGACCTGATCCCCCTTCTTCAGGAGGTTTCCGTCCGGGTCAAAATAATAGACTTTCCCCACATTTTTAAAACGGACCCCAATGACTTCTGCCATACTTTCCTCCCGGTTTCTTCACCGGCCCGCCGCCGAGCGCAGAGCCGCGCAGTAGGCGGTAACCAGCAAAGCGGTGTTTGCGTTCTGTTCCAGCGCCTGCCTCGCCTTTTCCGTTGCCTCCAGCATCCGCATCAAGTTCTGCCGCGTCAGCGTATCCCCCAGAAGGGAAGCGGCTCCCCGGCCTGCGGAACGGCAGCCCCCGGCACCGGAACGCAGGGCGACCGCATCCCGAAAAATCAGGGACAGCTGCTCCAGTACGCCGCGCATCCCATCCCGATTCTGGATAAGGTCTGCTGCCTGAAAAATCAGCTCCGCTTCGCGGGTAGCCACAACGGCCTTTGCGATTGTTTCGGCAAGCGTCCAGTCCTCCGGAAGGCTTTCCCCTTCCACCGGGAACAGCTGGGCGCGGGAACGCACCGTTGGCAGCAATTGGGCGGCACTGGTCGTCGTAAGAATAAAAAGGACATTTTCCGGAGGTTCTTCCAGAATTTTAAGCAGTGCATTCTGCGAAATTTCAGACATATTCTGCACCCCAAGCAGGACAAATACCCTGCGCGGCGCTTCGTTAGGCTTTTCATACGCATCAGAGCGGATTTTCCGAACCGTATCCACGGGAAACACCCGCGGGTTTGCATTTCCATCCAGTGTCAGGATATCCGGGTGGGAACCCGCCTTCGCCTTAATGCAGCCCGGGCAGCTTCCGCAGGGTTTTCCTTCCGCAGCAAGGCAGACCGACGCCTGTGCCAGCCGTGCTGCCAAAGAACCCGTCCCGCCCGGTTCACCTTCCAGAATCACCGCGTGGGGAGGCCTATCCCCCGCAAAAATTTGGGAAAGTCCTGCCCACGCACTGCGGTTTTCCCGTACCCCGTTCTGTTCCGGTGTCATACTTTTTCAAACCGCTCCACATTTAGGACAAACACAGTGGAACCGCCGACAGAAACTTCCACCGGATAAGCAGAATACATGCCCATATCCATGGCTGCCGTATTCGGCACAAGCTGTGTGCGGCGGCGGCTCTGCTTGGAAATAATATCAATCACCCGATCGACTTTATCGTCGTCCGTCCCGACGATAAACGTAGTATTCCCCGATTTCAGGAAGCCACCCGTTGTTGCCAGCTTCGTGACGGCAAAACCGTCCTTCGTCAGCGCCGCGGACACCATTCCGCTGTCGTCATTGTTCACTACCGCCATTACGAGTTTCATTCGGATCCCTCCCGCCGTGTTTCATCCGGTCCGGACTTTACAGACTTTCTATTTTTATTTTAACACTTTTATTGTTAAAAAGCCATAGCGGCACAAAAACTCTGCCGTTTCAGGCGTAATCCTTTCCCCGGGCATCACAGCCGGTACGCCGGGCGGGCATGGGCACGCGGCTTCCGCCGCCACTCTCCCGGCAGCCTGGGACAGTTCTACCGTTTCGGTCTCTGCCAAAAGCGATTCACGAAGCCCCGCCGCAGCCGGCGGCAGCGGCGGAAATCCCGTTTTTCTCCGCAGAGGCCGGCCGGCCGGCAGAGCCGCAACGGCGCGGCGGAGCCGCTCAAAATCTTCATCCGTATTAAACGGTGTGGCAATCAGCACTGCATACGCGCCGTCGGCGTATTCCGGCTCCACTCCCGCCGCGCGGAACCGTTCCGCCGCCTGCGTACCCGTCAGCCCAATCTGCGACATGTCCAGCGTAATGCGTGTGGGATCGCACGGACCTTTGGGCAGCGTGATCCCGCGCGAAAGCGCGGACTTCCGGATTTCAGAAACCTTCCGCTGGAGGGGGCCGTATGCGCCCGGATGAGTTCCAAGCCATTCTTGAGCAAGATCCAGCGACGCGAGGACGGGGAAACCGGGGCTGGTGGAACCAAACAGAGCCATGGCGCTTTTTGCGTCCGGGGCAAAACGTGCGTCGGCAATGTTCAGCCACGCGCCGCCGGTCAGGACTCCGAGCGTTTTATGCGCAGAATCCGCCGTCATGGCCGCGCCGAACGTCAGGGGATGCAGATTCGGCTCCGTGAACATCAGGTGTGTGCCGTGGGCGCAGTCCACCAGAAGCGGGACACCCTTTTCGCGGCATGCGGCGGCAATGGCGGGGATATCCAAAAGCTGCCCGTAATAATTGGGGCTCGTGACATAGACGGCGCAGATGCTGCCAGCCTTCCGAACGGCGGAAACAACATCCCCCGGCATAGCCCAGACCGGCTGAATGCCAAGAAGTGCCATCGCGTTGACCGCGCTCCGGTGGATTACGCGGGAACACAGTACGTTTCCGCCGCGCGGCGCGGCAAGGCGCAGCATGGCCTGGATGCACAGCGTGCATCCCCCCGCTGACAGGCAGGTCCGCGCCGTGCCGAACAGCTCCGCCGCCAGTTTTTCGGCCGCCGGGATCGGGCCGGTGCCGTCGTAGAGGCTGCCGGTATCCGGCAGTTCGGTAAAATCCAGCGAATACAGGTCTGAAGGGAGCGCGGCAGGACTGTTTTTATGGCCGGGAGTATGAAAAGACGCGCGGCGGAGATTTCTATGATTCACAAGTGCCGAATACAAGGGCGTGGGCATGGTTTTTTCTCCTTTTAAAAACCGCGCGGTGTTCAGCCGCGCGGTTTGTAGGGTTGTTCTTTCAGCTGTTTTCAGCCGTACGTTTTTTCCGGAATATTGTTTTCATACAGGAACTTCGTCAGGCTTTCTTTGCATTTATCCAGATTCACAATCAAAACATCCGACGGGCGCGTACTTTTTCCGATATATACATTTCCTGTTTTATATTCCCCGTCGGCTGGTACGCGGTGCTGGCTCACCGGATAATTCAGATACGTCAGCGAATGGGATGCAAGGGACACAATCTCATTTTTCGTCATATTGGTCGTCACGAGGTTCAGCGTGTCGGAAAGGATACTGTTGATTTGAAAGAGACTGGAACTTTTCAGCTTATCTACCAGGCTGGAAAAGACCTTCCGCTGGCGCTGAGTGCGTTCAAAGTCGTCGCCGATTGCGCGGATGCGCGAGTAATACCGCGCCTGATAACCATCCAGAGTAAAGGTTCCCGCCGTCAGGTTTTTCTTTTTGGACTCCGAATAACGATTGATCAGCTTTGCTTCGCCGGAAGTCAATGTTATGGTGACGCCGCCGAGCCGATTAATGATTTTCGGGAACGCGCTGAAATCGACAATAACAAACCGGTCGATATCAATGCCAAAGTTTGCTTCAATGGTGGAAACCACCTTCTGGGCTCCTTTGGCTCTTCCCCCGCCGCGGCTGTAAGCGGCATTCAGTTTGTCGCTGCCGATACCCGGGATGGCAACGTACATATCGCGCATGAACGAGGTGACTTTCAGCTTCTTGTGCCGTGTGTCGATCGAAACAAGCATCATGCTGTCGCTGCGCCCGGTATCATTTTTCTGGTAATCGTCGGAGCCAAGCAGAAGGATGTTTTTAATTGCGTCGTCGTGGTACAGGCCGCCTACCAGCCCAGCCGCTGTACTGTCCGGCTCTGTATCGCCGGGGTCATAGATGCCCGCAGAACCGGAGTCTGCCCCGGCTGCCGACCCGGGCTGGGCATAGTTGATTTTGTTCAGCAGCTGATCCGCATAAATGCAGCCCGCACCTGCCGTTAAGAAAAGCAGGCTCACTATTAGGATAGCAAGATTTCGCAGCAAAATCAGTTTTCGATTTTTCATAACATCAACCCTCAGCTTAATCGTTTCCGCCAAAGAAAGCCCGGCGGAAAAATGCCAGCATTTTAGATTTTAAATCCTATTTTTTGTTCTGTTTATTATATACCGATTTTATCAAAAAGTAAACGGAATTCCTGCCGCACATTGCCTGCCATCAGCGGATATGCCGGAACGGCAGCCGAAGCCTATGCAAAGAAAAACAGCATTTCGTTCCGCGCGCTTTAGGTATTCGGCTGCGCCGCACCCTGCTCGTCCAGCGTCAGGCTGTAGGACGGCAGAAACTCTTCCATAAAGCAGTCGGCTTCCGGCAGGTGCATATCCGCGACCGTTTTCCGCAGTGCTGTTTCTGCGCAGGAAAACTCGCTGTTGCCCATGCGCTTTTCCTCTACGCATTTAATTACGGCGGAAATTTTGTCCGCCGCCTTCACCAGCGGCAGCAGATCCCGGTCGGACTCCAGAGGTTCGCCCAGGAGCGGGCGGTACTCGTCCTGCAGATCCTCCGGGAGAAGATTTAAAAGCCTTATCCGCGCGGCGGATTCCACTTCACGGTAAGCAGAACGGATCTCAGGGCTGAAATATTTGACGGGCGTTGGCATATCCCCGGTTACAATTTCGGTTGCGTCGTGGAACAGCGCCAGCACTGCTGCACGTGAAGCGTCCGCGTGCCCGCCGAACCGGGTATTTCTCAGGACGGCAAGCGCGTGGGCGATTACCGCCGTTTCAAAGCTGTGTTCGCAGAGGTTTTCGCGGCGCGTGTTGCGCATCAGCCCCCAGCGGCTGATATCCTTCATTCGGGAAAGCACGGCAAAAAAATGATACATGTTTTTCACCCTTTCGGTTCCATCATACCGGATTTTCTTTCAAATGCAAGAAAAAGTCATTGATTTCTCATAATTTATCTCTTGTTTGGACAAATCCGTATGCTATAATAAAAATTAAGTTTAAATTACCGGATGGGGGGAGTCGGCACAGTGGCACAGAATTTCGGCCTGCGGGACAACGGGGGCGGCCGATACTGCCGGAAGGCCTTTCTGTACGGGATTGGCCTTTCACTTCTGTTTTTCGTTCCTTTTATTTTATTTGACAAAGGATATTTTTTATTTTACGGGGATTATAATGTTCAGCAGGTCCCTTTCTACCAGATGTGCCACGACGCCGTGCGCAGCGGCAACTGGGGATGGAGCTGGTCAACCGACCTCGGAGCGAATTTTATCGGTTCGTATTCGTTTTATCTGCTGGGCAGCCCGTTTTTCTGGCTGACCATCCCGTTTCCGAGCTGGATGGTACCGCACCTGATGGGTCCTTTGCTGATCCTGAAATTCGGCTGCGCCACGCTGACATCGTTTATCTATCTGCGCCGGTATGTACGCCACCCGGATTATGCCATTGTGGGGGCGCTTTTGTATGCGTTCTCAGGATTTTCGGTTTACAATATTTTTTTCAACCATTTTCACGAGGCAATCGTCTTTTTCCCGCTGATGCTGTGGGCCATGGACGAATATATGGTTCACCGCCGCAGAGGCGTATTTGCCTTGACGGTGTTTTTGTGCTGCACGATTAATTATTACTTTTTCGCCGGTCAGGTCGTCTTTCTCATCCTTTACTGGTCGGTCCGGATGCTCTCCGGAAGCTGGTCAATCAGCGTGCGGGATTTTCTGCTGCTTTTCTGTGAAGCGGTCATCGGCGTGCTGTGTTCCTGCATCCTGCTGATCCCAACGGTGCTGGCAGTGATCCAAAATCCGCGTGTCAATGATCCGCCGAATGGATGGTCGGCGCTGCTGTATGACTATAACCAGCGGTATCTGCACATTCTGGAATGCTTTTTCTTCCCGCCGGATATTCCGGCGCGGCCGAACTTTACGCCGAACTCCGAAGCAAAATGGGCCTCGCTGGGTGCGTGGCTGCCGCTGTTCAGCATGAGCGGGGTCATTGCGTATTTGCAGAGCCGAAAGAGGCAGTGGCTGAAGACGTTTCTCTGCATCCTGTTCTTTATGGCCATGGTCCCCATTCTGAACGCCGCGTTTCAGCTGTTCAACATGGCTTATTACGCGCGCTGGTATTATATGCTGACACTGATGATGGCGCTGGCAACTGTTTCGGCCCTCCAGGTGCCGGGTGCCGACTGGCGCAGTGCCATTCACTGGACCCTCGGCATCACGCTTGCCATCGCGCTGCCCATCGGCCTTATGCCGAAAACTGTAGACAGCAGCAGCGGGAAAAGCACCGTATACGGGCTGGAAGATTATCCGACGCGCTTCTGGGCGTATGTGGCCATTGCGCTCCTCAGCCTTGCCCTTCTGGTCATTATCTTCCAGTATTACCGCCGTGACCGCAAAAAGTTTCTGAAAAACTGCACGGTGGGCATTTGCCTGATCACCGCCATCTATGCTTCCTATTTTATAGCGCTGGGCAAAACGCAGAGCGACGACACACACCAGTGGATTATTCCGTATGCGCTCAACGGCGGAAAGGATATCCATCTGCCGGATACAAAGAACTGCCGCTGCGACGTGTACGACGGCATGGATAACCAGGCTATGTTCTGGCAGATCCCAACTATCCAGGCATTCCACAGCATTGTGCCCGGCTCCATCATGGAATTCTATCCCTCTATCGGCGTGCAGCGGGACGTCGGTTCCCGCCCGGACACCACGGTCTACGGACTGCGCGGCCTAACCAGCTGCCGGTGGCTGTTTGATCCTTCCGGCGGCAAAAATTTTAACGACGGCGGTGAAACCGCCATGCCCGGATGGAGCTATTATGATACGCAGAACGGGTGCACCATTTACCAGAATGACTATTATATTCCCATGGGATTCAGCTACAGCGCTTACATTACCCGTTCGGAATACAACAGCACTTCAGAAAATGAACGCCACCTGCTTCTGCTGAAAGCAATTGTGCTGGAAGACGCAGACGCGGCCAAAGAAAAAGGAAACCTGAAACACCTGAATCTCAACGCACAGACCTATAACAAGGAAGCTTATTTACGGGACTGCGCCGCCCGGCGGGCAACATCCTGCACTTCGTTCTCTCACGACAACGGCGGTTTTTCCGCTACAGCCATATCAAATTCCGAACGCCTTGTATTTTTCAGCGTACCGTTCGAAAACGGCTGGAGCGCCACTGTTAACGGGAAAAAAGCGGAAATTTGCCAGGTCAATGTCGGCTTTATGGCGGTCCGCGTCCCGAAAGGAACCGCGTCTATCCGGTTTACTTACCAGACTCCCGGCGTACGGCTCGGATTCTGGGTCACTCTCGGAGGGTTTGCACTGCTGGGCCTTTATCTGCTGTATACACGCTCCCCCGCAAAAAAGAAACGGAAAATTTACCGCGTGAAATCTCCGGAAATTCCGGAGCAGGCGGATCCATCGGATCAGGAGGATTTTTAATATGACTGTGGTATATCTGGTTGTCCCATGCTACAACGAAGAAAAAGTTCTGCCGGAAACGGAAAAGCGCCTGACGGAAAAACTGGACGCTATGATCAGCGGCGGCCTTGCAGACAGCAGCAGCCGGATCCTGTTTGTCGACGACGGCAGCCGGGACGGCACGTGGAAACTGATTTCGCAGTATTGTGAAGAAAACAGTCTTGTCAGCGGCATTAAACTGGCGCACAACCGCGGCCACCAAAACGCCCTGCTTGCGGGGCTGATGACGGCGCGCCGGCTTGCGGACTGCGCCATTAGCCTCGACGCCGATTTGCAGGACGACGTGGAAGTTCTCCCTCAGTTCGTGCAAAAATACCGGGAGGGCTGTGATGTCGTATACGGCGTACGCAACCGGCGCGACACTGACACGTTTTTTAAACGTTTTACAGCACAGGGATTTTACCGGTTTCTCTCTGCGCTGGGCGTGGATATCGTTTACAACCACGCGGACTACCGCCTGATGAGCCGCCGTGCGCTGGACGCCCTCAGCGAATACCGCGAAGTCAATCTTTTTCTGCGGGGGCTTGTCCCGCTGATTGGGTTCCGGAGCGATTTTGTTTATTATGACCGCCATGAACGGTTCGCCGGGGAATCGAAATACCCGCTGAAAAAGATGCTGGCGTTCGCCGTAGACGGCATCACCTCATTCAGCGTCAAACCGCTGAAATTGATCTTCATCCTTGGAGCTGCGGTATTGCTGGTGAGCCTGATCGGCTTCATCTGGACGCTGATTTCCCATGCAGTAGGAACAACCGCCGCGTGGGTTCCCGCCGTGTGGTCACTGTGGCTTCTCGGCGGGCTGATCCTTTCTTGCCTTGGTGTCGCGGGCACTTACATTGGAAAAATCTACGGGGAAACAAAAGCACGCCCACGCTACAAGATCGAGGAATTCCGTAAATCCGGCTCCGCGCAGGCTTCCGGTAAAAAAAACGGAGAATCACCCGAATAATATATTCCCTGGCTGCCATTGCGCAAAGCTGAAAAACTCCCGCTGAGAGTCTTTTAACAGCAAAAATTTTCTATTTTTCTAAATTTATTGAAATTTCGTTCGATAAATAAAATATAGAGAATATCACATATCTTAATGCAAGGCGGGAACAGAACATGGGAATTGATGCGATTGCGCTGGCTGCGGCAGCCAGCAAATCGGGAGATGCGGGCCTTGACACTGGCAATAGTCAAAAAGCCCGCATATCGGAACTCCAAAGGCTGAAACAATCCATTCAGAATATGGAAGACGATTACCGCATTAAGGCTCATTCCTCCGGATGCGGCGGAACGAGCATCCGCATGAAACTGAATGAATTCGACAACCTGATTTCTAAAGTTGATCAGCAAATCAGCCAGCTGCAAAAGGAGCAGAAGCATGCCGACGAAACCGGAAAGTCCGGCCCAAAACGGATTGGCGTTTCCACGCTGCAATACAAGACCGACGCCACAATGGTTGCGCTGCGGAACTCCGGTGAATCCGTTCACTCGGCAATTGCCAAAACCGCAAAGGCGCAGATATCCAAAGCCGAAACTTCTGCGGAACAGCGGCAGGCTGAGCAGGAGGTAAAAGAGAAATCAGAGAGCGATTCTTCCGAATCAGAAGACCAGCAGCCGGGAGCCTTGAATATGCTGGTTTAGGCTCAGACTGTACGGCACTTTCAAAATCCGTTTCGAATCCTGCAAGGTATTCGGGGCGGATTTTTTATTTCTGCTTTTTGTTTTCAGATTCTTAACAAGAATTGTGCAATTTTTTAAAATTCGATTCACAGCCCGTACACAATATTTGCTTATACTTAAGACATTCCAAACAGAAACACACCAAGTATAAAACTGCATGGGTCTGCCGTGTGGACGGAATACCGGACTACAGACCCGCAGACAAATTACAAGTTCCTCGAAAGAGGATTTTAAATATACTTTTTCATAACTTTCTCTCCTTCTTTTTTACCGCCCTTCACAGGGCGGTATTTTTTTGGTTTTCCCCATGCGGGATAAGCCGTTCAAAACGCTGAGATTAGTACATTCCTCCGTGAGAATCGGCAGCCCATAAGAAATTGACATTATGGAGATCCTGTGATATGACGGCAGCTATATTCCGGGCGTTATCGCTGCAAAACCCCCGCATTTTATGAGTGAAACTGAGAGAAAAAAGGGCTCTATAATAAATGTTGGGGTGCAGAGAATAGAGCTTTGAAAAAAGAGTAAAAAGACAGAGCATATTCGATGAAAA
>DHNW01000029.1 GCA_002407675.1 Ruminococcaceae bacterium UBA5406 | reverse complement strand
GCAATCAAAATCTTAACACCTTTTGTGAAGAAAAAATTTACACGATAGGTCGATATTCGGAGGGGCACGAAGTGTAATAAACATAGAGTATTCCAACCTTTCTTTTAGATTTCAAGGTAAAAAAACACGACCGAACTGTGACATTCAATCGTGTTAATTTTTTTGTCAGGTTTTTTCGTCCGTTTGCAGTCTTTGCATCAATAAAAACAGGCGCCCGCGAAGCAATTCGCATTCGCTTTTCAACGCTGCATTTTCTGCTGTTAAATTTGAAATATACACATCTTTTTGGGCAAGTCTCTCTTTTAGATTCGCAATCTGCGATTGCTTTTTTGATTGCGGCTTGGCCGATGTCTGTATTTGCATATTCGTTTTGGCATAACCGATCCCGTTGTTCTGCAGGATTTCACGAACATGCGGCTTTGAGAATACCGAGCGAGATAAACCTGTGACATCCATCAAATCTCTGATTTTAATGCTGTATCCTTCGGCCTTAAGCTCGGAAATTGCCCGAATGATAAGATTGACGGTTTTTTGCCGCTGCATTTCCTGCTTTTCCAGCAGCTGTTTCGGTTGCTTACTCATCCGACTCACCCCTGTCAAAACCCATCTTTTTGATCGCCTTCTCAAATAGAGCCGCGTTTTTCAGCGCGTTAGCATAAATCATCGGATAATCCCTGAATTTCTCAGCTTTGCTTTTCCATGCCGATACCTGTTCACGAAACCAAGGCAGTTGTTCTTGGTCAGGGACAAAATGTTCACAGTCAAGACAATTCCACATATCGCTTTTGCAGCCGGTAATATCGCTGCATATCCCGCCCCGCACGCGATGGGCGCGAATATTCTTCAGCAGGCGCTTTTCAAGCTGTTCCTCCATGCCGAGGATTCTGCCGCCAAACAGTACACGGGGACTGCTTCCGTCGCCCTGTTCCTTCAGCACATATTGCTGCTTTTCCACCAATGTTTCCGGTTTAAGAGTAAGATGGGCATATGAAGCGAGCAGCATGGCGTCGCCGTGATGGCCGGTCATGTCCGCGATTTGCGCCGGTGTAAATCCGGACTCGAGCCTGTCGGTGATCCCGTTATGCCGGAATTGGTGAGAGGAAAGATGGTATATCTGTCCGCTGTCATCGCAGATATGATATTGCCTGCAAATGCGCCTGAAATTGTTGCTGACATATCCCCATGTTGAGATACAACAGTTGTTTGTCATATCGATGCTGCCGTTTTCACGGAATAGCTTTCTCCTGTAGGTAAACAAAGCGCCCTTTTTGTTTTCCTGCATCATCGGCTGCAGCGATTTTGCCAGCTCCTGCTGTTTCCTGATCAGGTTCAGCAGGTATCCACCCATCCCCTCGTCATTGATGTGAATGACCCTCAGAATGGGTTCTTTGTGCCCACCGTTTTGTTTCCACGTCGGGATGAATAGGCAGTAATGCCCGTTAAACGGCTTCAGGCAATCCATTTTCATACCGTTCACTTCACTGATACGGGACGGTATCAGTCGTAATACCCAGTAGATACATTGAATGGTTAAATCCATATCCTCTCGCATAAAAGCCGCGTCAAGCTGTTTTGAAACCGAATCCGGAATATACTTGTAATCCAACCTGTGGTGGCTGTCGTATGGATTCTCCGTAAAAGGATTTTTCAAGTGGTTTCCATTCCAGCCGTTCATTGTTTCAAAGAAGGTGCTAACCGCAGACCAGTGTCCAAACCGGGAGCTCTCTCTGTAATGGGAATCATCCAGAAACGCTTTGTACTGCATAGCGGTAGACAAATTAACCCGAGCTAAATCCATTCCTTCTGGCAGAAAGGTGAGAAACGCGACTAAGTTCTGCACATTTCCTTTAACACCACGCACTCTTTTTCCATTCAAAATGCGGATAATTGCGTAGTACTTTACAATATCACGATACCCGGCGGGTATGCACGAAAAATACAGTGTAACAAAGACGCGCTCTTCCGCAAAGCTGCGGATTCTTTTGTCACAGATCCATGTATCCGATTCAAAGTGAATATCGGAACCAAGATCATTAAGAAATTCAATATACCGTGCTTTCCGGCTCTCGTCATATGTCTCCGCAATTACCGGCTCTAAAGCACTCATAATTCCGCCTCGCTTTCCTCAATGGAAACAATCATGTTCCGATAGCATTCCAGTAAAAAGCGTTCCTGCCGGTACTCTCTGAACTCCTCATAATCCGTTATGCCGTTTTCCGCGTAGATTTTCAGCAATTGCCACACGATTTCCTCCTGCTGCTCCAGCAGCTCATGCCAATAGGGCAGATATTTTCTGCCGGTACACAGGTGTTTGCAGTTGACACAGTTGAACAGACTGCTGCGGTTTTCGCACCCGCCGTCCGCGGCTTTTTTCAGGCAGTATCCAAACTCCACCTTACGCTGCTCCAGACAGAAATCAATATAGAGCAGCCGCCGTTCTTCTTCGGAATACTCGGTCAGCTGTTCCTGAGACAGCAGCAGATCGAATCTGTCCCTGAAAAACTCTGTATTCATTTCCGCCAGCTTCATTTTTCTGACCTCGGCATAGAATCTGGCTGCGGTTTCTCTGTTTAAATGCCCAAGCCAATAGGCCAATTCTTCAATCGTTGCGCCGTTTTCGATCAGCGTGACAGCAAGGGTTTTGCGATATTGCCTGCTCGTAAAATTCCAGAGCGTTCCGTCTTCATCACAGATCTGATGTTTCTCAATCAGCTTGTTGACTAAAAGAGAGAAATACCACATGTTCAGCATATTTGCTTTAAAATTCTTTCTCTTGCGAATGAACAGGTAAGGCAGCCCGTACTCCCTGCGAAGCGCTTCCGTTTCCGCAATCTGTTTCCGTATGTCATCGGCAAGAAAAGAGGGAATCAGTATCCTGTGATAATCTCCGACTCCTGACTTTCGCCTGGCCTTCAGCACCTTGTACGGTTTGTATTTTAATGTAACATAACCGTCATAACGGGCCTTTTCAAGGCAGTCTTCTTCAAGAAACAGCACTTCCTTCGCTCGCATCCCGGTATTTGAAAAGATTTTGAACAGTAATTGATACGATTCCTGAAGCTCATTAATATGCGCCTCCAGCTGATCCATAACGGTTTCCGGAATGACGGGCGTGTTTTTCAGATAGTCTTTGGAATTTGTGAACACAAACTTTTCAAAGGGATTCTGGCGGGGATGGGGACTTTTGATTTGTTCATTCCTTGCAGTGCTCATCAGGTAGGCGCAAGCCTGTTTACACAGGCTGATCGTCCTCATGGTTCTGATTGGGGAGTTGTTGTTTCCATCGCTTTCTCTCTGGTTTTCAAGAGCAATATAAAGTGCCCGAACATCCACATCGTCAATATCCGCGAAATACCGGATGGCAGGATTTCGCTCCGTCATTAAACGAATGGCTTCCGCAATCTGATAAAGTATACCGTCTTGAATTTGGTGTACGCCCGTAAAACGATACTTAAAATAATACTTGACCTCCAGCCGCAGGGACGGGCTGTTGATCAGGGAAAAGTCCAGCTTTTTGTAGTACAGAGAGGGACCATGCTTTTTGTACAGCATCCAAATATCGTCTCTTACATCAAGATGCAGCTGGTTTTCTACAACGAATTGCTGCCTCTGGATGACCGCCTCGCTTTTTACGGTGCTTTTAAACAAATCTTCAAACGCTTTACCATAAACGGGATAGTTGATTTTTTCTCCAAACAGATCCTGCTGAAATTTATGCTCAGTAATAATCTCCCGCCTTGCGGTGTATGAACCCGCCATCTGCTTTAGATATTCAGCGGTTTCTTCCCATATAGACATGCAATAACGGATGGTTCTGACCATACCGATACGGGAAACGATCATTTTCAGGCTGACCTTTTCATCCATGGCCTTTTGGATTTTCTCCATCCAGAAAGCACGGAACTCCTCATTTACGATACCGACGAATTGATGGCTGTTGTCGATCTCGTCAAGGATATACAGAAACTGATATTTGACCGGAATTTTTTCATGGTGCAGCATTGTCTCAAATACATAGCCGATACCCACTTCTTTGGAATGAAGACTTTTGTCACCCTCATGCCATTCTTTTACGAATTGCTTTGTAAAGTAACGGAACATTCTCAGAAAATCCTCGCGGTATGCCTTGTAGCCGATGGCGACAAAGGAAATACCGCCGAAAAACACAAAAGCGTCGCAAAGCGGCGTGTTGTCTTTTTCATAGCTGTTGCTTTTCAGACAGCCCCGATATGCCTCAATGTTGGCGACAGTTAGATCCAAGGAGATTTTCTTCCGATGAAACATAAAAATTTCCGCACCGTCAATGTGCCACACCGCCGATGCCTGACGGATTTCCAGCCGCTTAATCATGGTCGTCACCTCCATTGCGGTGCAGCTTCTCCATGACGGCTCTGGCAATCACCTGATTGTTATGATTGCGGTATGGTTCGATGGATCCGGTGCTGCGCCAGCCCATACACTCCAGCAAAACGGCATCAGACAGTCCATCCTCGGGATGCAGAATTTGATGTTCGATATACTCCATCGCTTTGGTGCTGCGTCCGCTGTGAGTCCGTATTTTATGAGGATCAAGCCCTGCTCTTGTGGAACAACTTTTCAGAATCGCCAGATAATTGCGGTAGGACAACGGCAGCCCGAACCCCTTACCTTTTCTGAGATTAATGAACAGATACTGGCTGACGACGCCGCTTTCATTTTCCGCCGTCATTCGTTCGGTGGCAATGTACCGGTCAAGAATCGTACAGGTTTCGTCCGGCAGCGCCACCGTCCTGAGTGGATTGAAGTGACCTTCCGGCACAAAGGCGCGGCCTTTTGAACGCGACGGTTGGATCATCCGTTCGGTGGCATTGTAATGTTCCAGCCGGACGCTCAGCGCCTCGTCGATGCGGAACCCCTCCAGCGTAATCCGGAATACAGCTTCATCACGCAGAGTGAGAAAATTGCTGCAGATGGCTTGCTTTTCTCCGTCGTCATACCATTTGACATACTCTCTGCCGCCCTTTAAGCCGGGCAGATATCTGTCAACGATATATTTGTAATCAAAAGAATATATCTGACCGTACAGAAAAGACTTTCCGGCTCTCACACGGCTCGTTTTGGTTCTGAAGTACATTTGAGATTCATAGTTGTTGTCCAGCCATCGGTAGAAATCGGTTATGACCGTGACGTATTGACTGAGCGTTCCGTAGGTGACAACAGTTTCAACAGATTGGATTTTTAGGTCATTCAAACTGCCGTAGATCAGATTTTGCAGAAACGCGGTAACATGTCTGTTTGTCGCGGAATCATACTCCATGTCACGGGAATCAAGGTAATTCAAATATACCGACAGCTTTTCGGCATAGGCCTTGCCGGTGCTGACCTTCCGCAGGCTTTTCGCTTCAATCCACTGATTTACCTCGAGCATTGGAAGCAAATTGTCGGTGATCATATACCGTCCAATTTCCGTTCCGGAATCCGTTTCAAAGTGAAATCGCTTCACCCTGAAACGATTGGTTTGTTGTTTCATGATATACTTCTCCCATCTTTATGATATTGGGAGAAGTATATCATGAGCATGACTGCCGCCCACCAATGGCAGACGGCCGCCGCCGCATTCGTTATCCAGCGTAATTGAACATGTCCTGAATCTTTTGAGCCAGACTGGGAAGTACCGTATCTTTTAACAGCGCATAGAGTCCGGCCAGCACCAAAGCGCCCAATACAACAGCTGTCAATATCGAAACTGCCGTGGAAACGGACGACTCACCGCGGTTATCCACCAGTGCCAGACAGGCTCGCATCTTCATCGCTCCTGCTTTCTTTGATACTTTTTTCAGAAGCTTTCTCATTTTCATTACCTCCATAAAATTTTTAATCGGGTTGTTTACCAACAATGAGGGGGAGAAACCCTTTCAGAAAGGTTTTCTCCCCCTCAAACACCCCCTCTTCCCAAACGAAGAAAGCGGCGTTCTATCGTGTTAATTCCTATCGTGTTAATCTTCTACACAAAA
>DHNW01000032.1 GCA_002407675.1 Ruminococcaceae bacterium UBA5406 | reverse complement strand
CCCAACATTTATTATAGAGCCTTGTTTTATAGTCAATTATCTGAGAATAAAATCAGACGGAAACCGAACCGCTCCAGAACATCCGGTCAGCTTCCATGAGGGAAAGCCGGAAACTGCCGGGCTCCACGCGGAACTCCATCCGGCTGTCCCAGATGGCAAAATCGTTATAGCAGAGGGTCAGGCATACGTCTTTGGATTCCCCAGGCCGCAGGAACACTTTCCGGAATGCTTTCAGTTCCCGTACCCGCCGGACCGTGCTCGCCTGCTCGTCGCGGAGGAAAAGCATGGGAACGGCATATCCGCCGCGCGCACCGGTATTCCGGACCGTAAACTTCAGGGTAACACCGTGTTGTTTCAGCTCCTCTACAGTCAGGTGTTCTGCCGAAAGGCAGACTTTTTCAAAAGTAAACTGCGTATAAGAAAGGCCGAAACCAAACGGGAAAAGCGGCGTGTGCGGTTCGTCTCGGTATGCCATCGCTTCATAAGATGCTTTCGGATTGTAATAGACCGGGAGCTGCCCTGCGCTTCTGGGAATTGAAACCGGCAGCCTACCGGACGGTTCCGCTGCCCCGAAAAGAATTTCAGCAAGCGCCTGCCCGCCCATTGGACCGGGATAGAACGCCAGAATCAGAGCGTCCGTCTTTTCTGCAATCCGTGGAATCGCATAAGGCCGGCCGGCTATCACAATTGTTACCACGGATTTTCCAAGGCGGAAAACACCTTCGGCAAGAGCTGTCTGCTCTGTACTTAGTTCCAGTCCGGCGCTGTCTGCCCCTTCGCCGCAGTCCATTGAAAGATGCTCCGTATGGA
The DNA here is from genome assembly GCA_002407675.1 of Ruminococcaceae bacterium UBA5406. Taxonomy (GTDB): domain Bacteria; phylum Bacillota; class Clostridia; order Oscillospirales; family Acutalibacteraceae; genus Thermocaproicibacter. The sequence continues at coordinate 304,967 of DHNW01000032.1, read as the reverse complement.
CCGCGGCCCCGTTCGCGTTGAATTCCGCTCCTTCGTAACGGCTGGAAGAGCCTCCCAGAACCAGGATAACCGCGTCACACTGTGAGGCGGTTTCCAGCGCTTCCTTTCCGCAGCCGGGGGCGGTGAAAATCCGGACGCTGTCTTCCGCCTCTTTCCGGATGCCCTCCAGAATGGTTACCCCGTCCCGGATTGGCGGAGTGTAATCGCCCGACTGCCGGTAAACGTCGTCTGCATTCGGACCAAGGACAGCAAGCGAACGGATTTTCTTCCGGTCAAGGGGAAGAAGGTTCCCCTCGTTTTTCAGCAGGACAGGCGACTGCCGGGCTAGATCCAGCGATTCACTGAAATTCGCATAAGTGAAACGGTCCAGATCCACCGTTTCGTCCGTGTAAGGTTTTTCAAAGAGCCCCAGTGCAAATTTCAGCCGCAGGACTCGGAAAACCGCTTCGTCCAGATCCTTTTTTGAAATCAGCCCCTTTTGCAGAGCTGATTCCAGCTGGGTAAATCCTTCGTCCCACAGACTAACGTCCACGCCGGAGCGAAGCGCCAGCGCGCCGGATGCTTCCGGGTTCCCGGTCAGGATATTCAGCCGGTCAACTGCCAGCCCGTCAGCCATTACAATCCCATGAAAACCAAGTTCACCGCGCAGAATATCGTTCAGCAGGTGTGCGTTGGCGTGGCACGGCAGCCCGTCAATCTCGTTGTAGGCGGCCATGATGCCCTGCACCCCGGCGCGGCAGCAGGCTGCGGCGGGCGGCAGATGAATTTCGCGCAGTTCGCGTTCGCCGATCCGCGCAGCGCTGGCGTTGACACCGCCGGTTCCCTCGCCCTGCGCGCAGAAATGTTTGGCGACCATGGCGACGCCTTCTTTTTGGCAGCCGGTCACGGCGGCCTCCGCCATATGGGCGCACAGGAATGGATCTTCACTGAAACATTCCTCGCTGCGCCCCCAGCGAGGATCGCGCAGAACGTCGAGAACGGAAACAAGCGCCAGGCTTACGCCCATGGCCTTCATCTGGCGGGCGCAGACCGAAAACGCATCCCGTACCAGATCCGGCTGAAAAGATGCGCCCATGGCGAGGGCGGTTGGAAGGAGGTACCCTCCCAGCGCCTGATGTCCGTGCGGGCATTCGCTGCTCATCAGTGCGGGAATACCAAACTTGGAATGGGAGACGACATAATGCTGCACCGTGTTGCAGGCCTGCGGCGCCATGCGGGGCGTAATTCCGTTTTCCCACGTACGCCCAGACCACGGATCAGCCCGGTAAAGACCGTACAGGACGCCGAGCCCGCTCCACTTTTTCACCTCGCTGCAGAATTCGTCCGTCAGTTGGATCTTCTGCCCACAGCGTCTGTAACAGGAAAACCCATACAAATGCTGGTTCAATTGGCCGACTTTTTCCCGGACCGTCATGCGGGAGAGAAGGTCCTCCGCACGCTCCTCCGGGGAAAGACCAGGATTTTGATAATTCATGGTTCCGGCACCACACGGAACGTCTTAATTTCATAAGGCTTGTAACGGAACGTAAAGTCCCTTTTACTGTGCAGAAGCTCATGGAGGTCGTTTTCCATCAGGTCACATTCGAAAACCTGTGAAACCGGCTCGCCAAATGTTACGGATGCCTTGCCGCGCCTGTTTTCGTACTCGTACATGCGGAGGATTATGCCGTTTCCGTCCTCTGCTTTTTTGACGGTGTCGGCCATGATATTTTTGGCATCTACCCGGAACAGGGAGAAGTCCAGCCCGTCCGAAGCGCCGGGAACCGCATAAGCCGGCTGGTTCAGGCAGGCGGCCTCGCGCGCCGTCCCGGCTTCGCGCCACGTTCCCGCATGGGGATACAGGGCGTATGTGAAGAAATGCTTTTCCTGATCCGCCGTTTTGTTCGGTTCAATCCCACTCTTAATCAATGTGAGAGCCATATCGCCGTGATAGGCCGAATGACCGTATTTGCAGTCGTTCAGCAGGCTGACGCCGTACCCGCCTTCCGAAAGGTCCATCCAGCGGTGGCCGCAGCTTTCAAAGCGGGCTGTGTCCCAGCTTGTGTTCCGGTGAATTTTGCGCGTGATATTCCCAAACTGGATTTCAAACGTCGCTTCGTCCGTATGCACTTCCACCGGGAAATGCACTTTCAGCAGATGCTGGTGTTCGTGCCAGTCAACTACGGTCTTGAAGTCGATCCGCCGGTCGTCCGCGTAGAAATAAACCGTTTGGCTGACGGTAGACTTGGAGAAGGCATATTCAAGGTGAAGGGCAGCCCGCACGGGCCCGCGCTCCGTCCACTCCATTTTTGTAAGACCGTCGATATCCCACGACTTTTCTTTGTAATAAATGTCAATATCCCAGTTGTCAAAATAAATCGGCTTATCTTCGTAAACGCGCAGCCGGTTTCCGCAGCGGCCTTCCTGAAGGATTTCCCGGTCGTTTTCCCGGTCATAAATCGACGTCATGGTGCCGTCGCTGCCGAATGTGACGCGGTAGAAAGGCGTAGTGATGCTGTTTCCGTCAATTTTGAACGGGTTTTCCTGCGGAACAGCCTCCGTGCTGACGGCAAAGCTCCGGCATCCCTTGGGCGGCAGGCCTCGGACGTAAGCGACTGCGCCTTCCCCTGTCTGCTGGACGGGCCAGCGCTGCCCGCCGCCCATCAGGGCGGCGGCGTCGGAATGCCCAAGGTTCAAAAGTGAGCCGCGCTCAAAACCAACGGTGTTGAACACCGCAACCGAGTTCCCGGAGCCGGCAAGGCTTTTCAGCCGCTCGCCGATCAGCCTGCGGCCGGTTTCGGTGATTTCCGCATATTCTTTTTTGGTAACCTCGTAGACTTCGTGAATTGAAGAACCCGGAAGAATGTCATGGAACTGGTTCAGAAGAACGGTCTTCCACATTCTGTCCAGTTCTTCCTTTGGGTATTTGACCCGGACGTCCGCCAAAACGGAGAACAGTTCCAGATCCATCAGCATCAGTTCGCTTTTCCGGTTGGCGCGCTTGTTCCGGGCCATGGAAGTGTAGGTTCCCCGGTGGTATTCGAGGTACAGTTCCCCTTCCCATGTAGGAAGCTGCGGGTTGTCTTTTACACGGCGTTCCAGTTCTTCAAAGTAGGTCCCGGCAAATTCCTGCCGCACTTTCGGCACTCCGCGCAATCCTTTTTCCATGCGGCGCGATGTTTCCAGCATGGCGCGCGTCGGTCCGCCGCCGCCGTCGCCGTAGCCGAAGGCAATCAGAATGTCGTTGTTGATTTCCTTGTTCTGGTACCGCTGCCACGCGCCCATAATTGCATCCGGGTGGAGCATTCCGTTGTATGTGGTAAAGTATTGATCTTTTTTCTGCCCCACGCCGACGGTCGTAATAAAATGCGTCAGGATCTCACTGCCGTCGATTCCGCGCCAGAGGAACGTGTCGTACGGGAATTTGTCGAACTGACTCCAAGAAATTTTAGTCGTCATAAAATAGCGGATGCCGCTTTTTTTCATGATCTGCGGCAGGGCGCCGTTGAATCCAAAGGCGTCCGGAAGCCAGAGGACTTTGCTGTCCACGCCGAATTCTTCGCGGAAAAAGCGCTTTCCAAAGAGAATCTGCCGGACGAGGGACTCGCCGGACGTAAGGTTGCAGTCGGATTCCAACCACATGGCGCCTTCCGGCTCCCAGTGCTTTTCTTTTACGCGCTCCCGGATCTCGGCGTAAATTTCCGGGTAACGGTCTTTTACAAATTCGTAAAGCTGCGGCTGACTGGACATAAACCGATAATCTGGATATTCATCCATCAGTTTCAGCACCGTTGAGAAACTGCGCGCAGCTTTTTCCCGCGTCTGGGCAACCGTCCACCACCACGCAACGTCAATGTGTGTGTGGCCGATGCAGGTGGCTACAACGCTGCTGTCTCCCGCCAGATCCGTGTACATGGCTTCGGCAAGGTATTTCCGGGCTTTTCGAACGGATTCGTAGAACGCCGGGGAGTATTCATCCCGGAAGTCCAGCAGGTTGACTGCGTGGTTGAGGACCGCCGCCATATCGTAGCGGTTTTTGCTGTCATTTTCCATACGGGAAAAAGACCACAGCGGAACCTGCATGTCGTAGTACAGCCCGCGGATCTCCGGGTCAATTTCCGCCATTTCAGCAATCAGCCGGAATTCACTGTGCAGTGTGCCGGTATAGGCCTGAAGGTCAATCTGGAAGCAGCCGCCCGTCCGAGCTGAATTTGTCAGAAAAACTTCCCGGTGATTCATATCCAGCCCCTGCGTTATTTTTCCGTTGACAAACAGCAGAAACTGCGGATTTTTTCCGTCGTCCCACTCTTCAATCTGGGTCCGGAAAATCAGCCAAAGCGGTTTTCCGTTAAAACTTTCCGGCACGGTGAGATTCGTGCGGAACCAGTAATGCCGATCCGGCCCGTACCAGGCATCCGTTCGGCTGTTAAATTCTTTCCACGGCGCCTGTGCGCGGTCTGCTTCTTCCGGACGGAAATACAGACCTTCTTTCATACTCCAGTCTGTAATATCCAGCTTTTGTACTTTTTCCAGTGTTTTCAGCTGGCTGCAGATGACCTGTGTGCGCTCTTCCGAAAATATCATTTTGTATGAATCCTCCTCGGCCGGATATTTTTTTCGACATCCGGGCGGCTTTCAGAATATTTTATCACGGACCGGTGTCCTGTAAATGCAGTTCATATAAATCATTTTACAAAGGATATTTTTCCATAAAATTGATCAATTCATCTACGGTCGTAAAAGCAAGGCCGGTTACCGTATCAGCACATCCGTAATAAATCGCAATCCGACCGGTAGAGGAATCCGACAGACAGGCGCATGGGAAAATCACGTTTGGCACGTCCCCAACCTGTTCATACAGTTCCTGCGGGCCTAAAATGTAAAACCGGGAACGAAGCTTAACCTTCCAGGGTTCGTCATGGTCGAGAAGAGCACATCCCATCCGGTAGGTGAAACCGTTGCAGGTATTGATGACGCCGTGGTAAATCAGCAGCCATCCTCTGTCAGTTTCCAGCGGTATCGGGCCTGGGCCGATTTTTTTAGATTGCCATGCGGTTCGGTCACTGTTTACAGCTCCCATGACAAAGCGGTGTTTACCCCAGAAGACTAAATCCGGGCTGAAACTGCAAAAAATATCTCCGAAGGGCGTATGGCCCGTATCGCTCGGCCGGCTCAGCATGGCGTAGTACCCGTTGATTTTTTTGGGGAACAGCACTCCGTTGCGGTTATAAGGCAAAAAAGCGTTTTCCAATTGGTAGAATTTTTTAAAATCAAACGTATATCCAACCCCGATGGTTGGACCGTGATATCCGTTGCACCACGTTATATAGTACCGGTCTTCCAGAAAACACACGCGGGGATCATACCGGTATTCCCGTCTTGTCACATCGGGGTCCCCTTCAAACTGAATCGGTTCCGGTTTAATGTTCCAGTGAATCCCGTCTGTGCTGAACCCTGCATGGATATCCATGCTTACGGCTTTGCTGTCACAGCGGAAAACGCCTGCAAATCCGGACTGAAAGGGGACAACTGCGGAATTGAATACACTGTTGGATGTCGGCAGCGCGTCCCTTGCTATAATTGGGTTTTGGGTATACCGCCAGACGGGCGCTGTACAGCCAGACGGCTTTTCCTGCCATGGAATATTCTTGAGTGATGAGCCTATTAACTTGCTCAACGGAATGCCTCCTGTATTTTCAATTGTGGAATGAATCCAGCAGCCGGCAGGACCGCGGAGATTGAAAAAGGCAGCCTGAACGCAACGCTAACATTCCGCTCAGGTTGCCAAGAAATAATCCCGTCAAAGCCTGCCGTTGCTGGCTTTTCCCATTATTTATACTGAGAATCCAGCTGAGACTGCAAGGACTTTATAATTTTATCCATACCGGAAGATTTCAGCTCGGCGATCGCTTTCGGAATTACGGTATCCGGATCGGAAGCACCGGTCATCAGTTCAAAGCGGAACTTGCCCCATGAAGCGTCGCAGTTGGTGATTTCCGTAGTAAGATCGGAAGTATCCGGCGTGAAACCAAGGCATGTGGAAGCAACGGCTTTTTCGTTCAGCTTTTTCACTTGCTCCCATTGGTCTGCCGGAACGTCGTTCTGGGTAGCCATGTCGAAAAATGAGCCGATAGCATAATTGCCGATGCCCCATGTGTCGGTGAGGCGCTTCACGACTTTGCTGCTGACGTATTCGAAGTCTTTTCCTTCAATGCCGTAGCCCAGCATATCCCTCAGTTTCTGATCTGTGTTGACAAGCTGCAGGAATTCAATGGCCTCGGTTTTATGCTCAGAATTTGCCGAGATGGCGTTCAAAGACCCCTGAATGGAACTGTCAGTCATAATTGGCTGGGCTGCCTGAACGGTATCAACCTTTTTTTCACCTTCGTTGATTGCCCAGCTGGCTTCCGCTCCCGGAAAACCTTGTGCAGAGAAGAAAATTCTTCCTTTTACCGCATCTTTCTGTGTCGGTGCGTCCGGGTTGATGATTCCTTCTTTATACCATTTGTGCAGCATTTCCAAATCTGCCTTTACGTCCGGCTGCTCCAGTACGCTGACTACTTTATGGCTCTTATCGTCGATACGGACTCCGATAGGCGGCAGGCCAAGAGTGAGGTCATCATAATTATTCAGCAAACCGCTGAAAGCATCGCTTTGTGTAAGGTTCAGCGGGTAACAGGATTTTCCTTCACCCTGCTTAATTTTCGTCAGAGCTTTGTCCAGTGCCTCAAAGGTTTTTGTATTTGCCACATCAATATGATATTTTTCGACGTAAGTATCGTCAAAGCACCAGTACTGTGTAATGGATGAGTCCTTATAAGTTGGGACGGCATAAATTTTGTTTTTAATCATAGCTCCTTTCCAGACGTTCTGTGGAATGGATTTGTACAAGTCTGGAGTTTTCTGCTGCACAAGATCCGTGATATCGGCAAAAGCTCCCATGTTTACCTGTCTGCTGTATTTGGTGTTGTTGGTAAACATGATGTCGAATTTTTCACCGGAATTGACGATCTGGTTCATTTTATCGGACCAATCGCCCCAGCCGGCCACTTTGATGTCCACTTTGACGCCAATTTTAGGTGCTGTGTAAGCATTAATCTTATCTAAGCCTTCCTGAAGATCCTGCGGCTGGTTGCCGATCAGCCACCACGTCAGTGTCGGCGCGTCTTTGCTGGCCGCCGAGTCCGCAGAACCAGAATTGCCGGAAACAGCGGAAGTCGCCGCTTTTCCGGACTGACAGCCCGGCAGTATGCTGACGGCCATTGCTGCTGCACACAGCAAAGAAATTACCTTACGTGTTTTCATAAACAATACCTCCACCTTTTTTGTATAAATCTTTTTATTTTTAGCCCTGCAAGGCTAAATGGCATACGGTTATCCTTTCACCGCCCCGATTGTCAGACCGGAGATAAAGTACCTTTGGAAAAATGGGTAAACACATGCGATTGGAATGATGATAATCACCGCTATGGCCATACGGGCGCCTTCCTTCGGCATCGTTCTTGCCATTTCAGCCGAACTGATGCCTAAAGTTGCTGCGTTCCTCGACAGGTAATCTACATTGTTCATAATTTGGTTCAGAAGAGCCTGAAGAGAGTTTAATGTTGAATTATCAATATACAGCAGAGCCTGGAACCAGTCGTTCCAATATCCAAAACACAGGAAAAGCCCGATTGTAGCCAGAACAGGCAGTGAAATCGGAAGAATAATTCTGAAGTAAATAGTCAGCTGCGTTGCGCCGTCTATTTTGGCCGATTCTACAATAGAATCGGGAATGGTAGACTTAAAGAAAGTCTTGCAGATGATAACATTGAATGAATTGACAGCCAAAGGCCAGATATATGCCCAGACGCTGTTTCTTAACTGGAGAAAATTTGTATTGATAAAATAACTGGAAACAATGCCTCCGTTAAATACCATAGGTATAAAAACGAGCCATGTCATAAAATTTTTCAGCCGGTATTGCGGCCGGGAAAGCACATACCCCATTGACGTAGTCAGCAGGACCCCGATCGCCGTTCCAATTAAGGTAACAAAAACCGAAACACCTAAAGCGCGGAACAGAATGGTATGCTGCCGCCAAAGAAAAGTATAAGAAGAAGCGGAGAATACCTGCGGGATAAAGTGATATCCATAATCCTGAATACACTGTTCCGAAGATAAAGAGATAGACAGAATCAGAATAACAGGAAGAATACATATCAGGGAAAGAACAATGAAGAGAATGTGATAAAGAATATTTGTGGAATTTCTGATACGGTTAAATTTTTCGAGGCCTGTCTGATAATGCAGCTTCTGCATTTTCCACCCTCCTAGATCATAGCGCTGTCTGGATCAATATGTTTTACAACCGCGTTGGCAGCCAGTGTTGTCAGGCATCCCATAACGGACTGGAAAAACGCCGCGGCAGAAGCCATACCGACTGTCGAGCTTTTTAACGATTTGTATACCATTATATCCAGCGTGTAAGTGACATTGAATAGCGAGTTGGAATCGCGCGGAACCTGATAGAACAGCCCGAAATCAGAATAGAAAATATGACCTACATTCAGAATGAACATAATGATGATAACCGTTTTAATCATCGGCAGAGTGATATAGCGTGTTTGCTGCCATTTTGTCGCGCCGTCAATCACGGCTGCTTCATAATAGGAAGGGTCGATTCCAACTACAGCGGCAAGGTAAAGCACCATACCATACCCCAGCCCTTTCCACAGGTTCATAAAGATCAGAAACGGCGGCCAGTACTGCGGGCTCATGTACCAGTTGACGGGGTCTTTCCCCATTTGTGACAAAGCTGAGTTTACAATTCCTTTGTCATAGCTCAAGAATCCCCATACAACGGCAGCAACCACGACCCAAGAGAGAAAATAAGGCATAAACATGGCCGTCTGGTAGACCTTCGCCATTCGTTTGCTGTGCAGGTTCTCAATGGCAACGGCCAGAATAACAGGAAGAATAATTCCAAGTGAAATAAAAATGATGTTATATCCCAGTGTATTGCGAAGGACAATGGCTGCTTCGTTACTTGTAAACATGAATTTGAAATTTTCAAGCCCTACCCATTGGCTTGAAAAAACGCTTTTGATAAAATTACCGTGAATTTTAAAGTTTTTAAAAGCAATGATTAGGCCAAACATCGGCAAGTAGGCGAACAGTAAGTACCAGACCACCGTAGGAGCTGCCAGCAGGCTCAGCTCCGTGTCATCCTTTGTCCAGCGCTTTTTTCTGCCTTTTCGCTGGAGCTTTGTAGAATCCATTGTTTTCATCGAACTCTCCTTCCTGGGCTGCAGTTTGTATGGGTCAGCTGATGTTCTGGAAATACAGGCTGTAATGTGTAAACAAAATAATACAAACTTGCTATTATAAATTTGAGTCGTATGAATAAAAAGCAAGCAAAAATATAATAATATTTACACTATGTTTATATTATATGTTTACGCGAAATATTTTACTACTTATCAAAAGAAAATGCAATAGATTTGACTAAAATAAATAATTTAAAGCTGTATAATCGCTGTTATGTTATAAAATTGAGGCTAATACATTCACATAAAAATTTTAATTAATTCTTATGTAAATGTATTTATCGAAATATTTTTACATAATAAATTCAAAAAACAAGAATAACAAATTAATAGTGTATTATAATATGTAATATTTATATTACACACATTTAAATAAACATTGCTTTATATCAAGGCACAGTCTGTTTTGATGTTGATCACAATGAAAGATTATGCTATAGTACATGTTATAAAAGAAAGATATTAAAGACTTGCCGTATCCGGGGGATAAAAATGAATCACGTTACATTAAAAGAAATTGCAAGCCAGCTGCATCTTTCCAGAATTACTGTGTCGAAAGTAATTAACGATAAACCGGGCGTTTCGCTGGAAACGAAAAAAAAGGTTCTGCGCAAGCTGGCAGAAAACGGCTATGAAAAGCTTACCCAGGAGCAGCTGCAGCTTGCCGGAGACTTTCAGAAAGATAAGGTCCGCTGTATTGCTGTTATTACGATTGCCCCGGATTTTTCTGAATTTTGGATGAAAATTATTAACACGATCTCAGCATCCCTGGCAGAATCCGGGTATGATTTTATTTACAGTATCCTGGCTAAGAACCGAGAAGGAAAGTATGTCCTGCCGAAAATCATTGATCCGCACCATGTCAGCGGCATTATCGTTATTAATGTGTATAACGACAGCATCATTGATTCCCTTCTGAGCACAGAGATTCCGGTCGTTTTTCTGGATACTACGCCGAAAATGTTTCAGAAGTCTAGAGGCGGCGACCTGCTTTTGCTGGAAGGATATAACAGCATCTGCCAAATTACAGAGCGAATGATTGGGAACGGACTGAAGAGTTTTGGATTTATTGGGGACATCACCTATTCAAAAACAATTTTGGACCGTTGGGAAGGATTTAAATATGCGCTGGCTGTCAATAAAATCCCGCTTATGCAGAAATATTGTTTTACAAGCAGCCCAAAGGGCCATTTTTATTATGCGGACGAAATTTTGAATGTCTTGGACAACCTCTCTTCATTGCCGCAGGCTTTTGTGTGCGCGAACGATTACATCGCTTTTATGCTGATTGATGCCCTGAAGAAAAGAGGCTGCCATGTTCCGGAAGATGTTGCCGTTTCCGGCTATGACAATATCCGGGAGAAGGTTATGTCGGATTCTCAGCTGACAACGGTCTGTGTGGATACAAAAATCCTTGGCCAGCGCCTTGTCAGGCAAATTATGATGAGGATTGACCTGCCGGAACTTCCCTGCGAAACCATCTATATTCAGCCGAAGGTTCTGTATCGGAAATCAACGGATAAATATACTGCGAACAGCTAGCGGAAGACCCGCCGCCCCGCGGCAGGGCCGGATGGCTTTCGATTTTGCAGGGACTGGCTGGGTAAATGGAGAAATTTCCGTCTTTGTGAATTGACAGCGGCTGCAGCAAAGTAAGGAGAGACGTCAGTTGGTCTTGCTTCCATCCCCACAAAAAGTGCTTTGGAACAAAGAGACTTTTTCATTCGGGCTTGATTTTACAATTTTTCTGGATTTAAGCTGCGGCAGCAGCGAATTTCAGGCAGCGCGGCTGCTGAAAACAGAACTCGAGAGGAACAGCGCCGTTTATGCGGCCATTGAAAAAGCTGAAGCAGACTGTCTTCCTTATCCGCCCGGTTTATGGATTCACCGGACGGATTCAAACGGAGAAGAATACCGCCTCGAAATTACGGCTGCCGGGGTACGGCTCGCCGGAGGCCGCCGGGGAATTTTCTGGGGTATCCAGACTCTGCGGCAGATTTCGCGGCAGTGCGGAAATACCTGGCCCGGTATGACGGTTTTGGACAAGCCGTATTTCCCTGTGCGCGGTTTCTTCCACGATATAACGCGCGGCAAAGTCCCGACGCTTTCAACGCTGAAAGGCCTGGCGGATCGGCTGTCATTTTATAAAATCAATCAGATGCAGCTGTATGTGGAGCATACGTTTGCATTCCGCAATTTCAGTGAAGCCTGGACCGGGAAAGACCCCCTCACGGCGGAAGATATCCTGGAACTGGACGGATACTGCCGCGGGCGCAATATTGAGCTGGTGCCGTCCCTCGCGACATTTGGCCACCTGTATGAGATCCTTTCCACAAAAACGTGGAGCCGGTACTGTGAACTGGAAACGGACGGCCCGTCTCCGTTTTCCTGGTATAACCGTATGGCCCACCATACTTTGGATGTTTCCAATCCGGAGAGTTTCCGGATGGTAAAGGACATGCTGGATCAATATATTCCCCTGTTTTCTTCCGGAACTTTCAATATTGGCTGTGATGAAACATTTGACCTCGGCTGCGGAAAGAGCGCGGAATTTGTCCGAAAAATAGGGAAAGACCAGGCATATCTTTCCTTTTTAAGACAGCTCGTCAGCTATGTTCAAAGCAAAGGGAAAAAGGTTCAGTTTTGGGGTGATATCCTGCTGAAAACCACAGAGTCCCTCCAGCGGCTGCCGGACGGGGTTACCTGCCTTTACTGGAATTATGGACGCAGCGTGCCGGAAAAGGATGTTCAGGCAATTTCGGATTCGAAAGTTCCGTTCCTGGTGTGTCCGGGAGTGTGCGGCTGGAACAGGATGATGAACCTGTTTGAGAATTCCTATGAAAATATCCGGTGTATGGCAGAACTGGGAAAAAAGTATGGAGCGCAGGGCATTTTGAATACAGACTGGGGCGATTACGGCCACATCAACTTTTTGGCCAACTCGATGCCCGGCATGGCAGCCGGTGCGGCTTTGTCATGGAATCCGGAGGACAAGCGCCGGTGGCCGCAGATTGCAGAAGCGTATTCTGTTTTGGAGTTTGGAACCCCTTCGAAAAAATTGCTGGAAGCTCTGACGGATTTATCGGAACAGCAGGCAGGCACCTGGGCGGATGTCGTTTGCTGGCGGGAGTCCAAGCTGCTGCATCTTTCCGAAACGGCCCAAAATGATTGGGGTCGCATCTTAAAAATGGATGACGAAAAAGCACTCCGCGGCTTCAGTCGTGCGCTGGAGCTTGAAAAGACGCTGGCGGCTTTCCCATGCCCGGACAGCCGGCTCGGCGACCGGATGGAATATGCCCTTTCGGCGAGGGGAGTGGCGCTGATGAATGCCGCCTGCCTGGCTCTCAAAAGGGAAGCGTACCATGTGGAACAGACTCCATTCGCTATGAACTGTGGCACCTTAGCGGTTCAGCTGGAACTGTGGTTCCGCCAGTTTACCGCCCAGTGGCGTATTCGGAATCGAGAAAGCGAGCTGTTCCGGATACGGGAAACCATTCAGGATCTTTGCAGATTTTTACGATCCTGTAAGCACACGTGACTGGGTTTCCGACTAGGAACCGCAGAGAGGAAGCATTGATTCAGGGGACACAGCAGCAAAACGCCGTTTGGGTTTTAAGCCCAAGCGGCGTTTTTTCTAGGTTTTGGGACTTTCCTGCTGGGGGCAGACATACAGCGGAAACGGCAGGCGCTTGAACCGCTCCCGATGACCTTGTATTTTTGCCGGGAGGGTATTATAATCAAGGGGAACTTCAGCGCACTATGCCGGCATAGTTTCTGCCATGCCGAGAAACTCCGGCAGGCATTCGGCATCGCGGTATCCTTTTCGGTACATCTGTTCCATGCTTTTCCGATTTTTCGTCAGGGTTTTCATTCCGCAGCAGTTGTCCGGCGCGATAATCTGCACTTTTCCCTGCTGGGCGAGCTCTTTGGCCAGGACAACCCCGTCGTTGTATTTCTGATAGCGCAAAAGGAGCTGCTCGGCGGCTTTTGGGTACTGGTGCTTTAAAATCCGGGCCATGGGGGCGTCTTTTTTCTGTTCCCGGATAAAATCCAGGGGTTTGGTGAGAATGAGGGCAACCGTGCCGCATCCGTCGGAAAAAGCCTTTTTCAGCGGGATGGGATCGGCCATCCCACCGTCGTAATACGGGACGCCGTCCACAAAATACGGTTTGCAGACAACGGGCAGCGTGGAAGAGGCTTTCAGAATATGGTAGTCGTCCTGCACCATGTCGCTTTTGTCGAAATAGATGGTTTCGCCGGTCAGCGCATTCAGCGCAACCACTTTCATTCGGCTGGCGGAAGTTTGGAACTTTTTGAAATTCAGCGGGTTTTCCCCGCTTTTTTTCGAAAGGTCGCCGTAAACGTAATCAAGGTCCAGATAAGAACCGGTGTGGAGCAGGGTGTGCAGGCCCATGTATTCCTTCCGGAAGGAATACTCCATGTAAAACTGATAATTCCGGCCTTTCTGCTTCGCAAGATAGGAGGCAATATTGGCACCTCCTGCGGAAACGCCGATACAGTAGTCAAATTGAATATCGTGGTCCAAACAGTAGTCAAAAACGCCGGCGCCGTAAATTCCCCGGAGCCCGCCGCCCACGTCCACAATTCCCGTCATTGAGGAATATCCCTCCCTGATCATTCTTCTTACGGGTACAGTATAGCACAGATGACAAAATTCGGCAATGGACGAACCGGGCGTGATTCGGAGGCGCCTTTGTGCCCGATTTTGGATGCGGTGAATATTTTTTATGGAGGATGGTGTCCTATGCTGGATCAATACAGTTTGCAGACGTCCCGGGAGGGATTTACCAATATCACGGAGATGGCCCGCCGATCACTGAAGAAAAGCGGCGTCCAGGAAGGAGTGTGCCTTGTGTACTGCCCGCACACGACGGCCGGGATCACGATCAATGAGAATGCAGATCCCCACGTTGTGCATGATATTCTTCTCGGGCTGTCCAAAGCGCTGCCGGACCGCCCAGAGTTCCTGCATGCCGAGGGAAATTCCGCCGCCCATCTTAAAGCCAGTTACATGGGCTCCAGCGCGGCTGTTCCTGTGCAGGACGGACAGCTCGTCCTGGGAATATGGCAGGGCATTTATTTCTGTGAGTTTGACGGCCCGCGCGAAAGGCATTTTTTCGTTAAGATCATCAGCGGCTAGGCTTTACTGTGCCCGGTTCCCGCCGAATGGGTCTTGCCAGGGAAGAATCAGAGTGACAAGATTCTTGTAATAGGGGATGCTGAAAAATTGGATTTCTGCTTTCGGCCCAAAGCAGTACAGAAGCCGGTGATAAACATTATAAAGCCCCACATGATTTTCGCCTTCATACGGTGCGTGTAAACTGGCCTTTGCCTTTTCGGCGCTGATTCCGCGTCCGTTGTCTTCCAGCGCCAGAATGACTTGGTCCTGTTTTCTGCGCGCCGAGATTGTAATGGAGGGATCTTTCACACCCGGATCAATCTTTTGCCCGCCGAACCCGTGCAGAATAGAATTTTCTGCCAAAGGCTGAAGGATCGTTTTTGGGACCATAAAATCCGATAAATCGGGTGCAACCGTATAAGTGAATCGAATCCGGGAGTCAAACCTGAAATTCATCAGCTTAATATATTGCTCCGTATGTTCAATTTCTTCCGAAAGTTTCAGCATTTCCTGCCCATGATTCAAAGAAAGCCTTAAAAAAGCACCAAGGCTTTGGATCATATCTGCCGCGCTTTTCTGTTTTCCGGCAAGGACTTCCCAGCGGATACTGTCCAGCGTGTTGTATAAGAAATGGGGATTGATCTGTTCGGTCATAGCATCCATTTCCGCTTTCCGCCGCCGGGCCTCCGTTTTTTGAATGTTTTTCATCTGCTCGACAACAGTCTGAGACATACTGCACAGCGCTGTATCCAGCGTATGGATTTCGTCTCCGTATTTTGTGACGGGCTTTAAACAGTACTTTCCGGATTTCATTTTATCGACCTGACCCATCAGGTTCTTAATCGGCGTGGTGATTGTTTTCGAAAGGTTTACCGCGAGCATAAGGGCAAAAAGAAAGCTGAGACTGACGGCAATGAGCGTAACCAGCTGAATTTTTTTGACATTCCGGAGCATTTTCCCATACGTTACAATACTTACGATCCGCAGGCCGTTGACCCCGACTTCTTCTGTGGCTACGGAACACATTTCATCCCCCAGATTGATGCTGAAGTGAACCCGCTCTTTGCTTGCGGTCAGCCGGCTGCGGAAAGCCGCGCTTTTCAGCTTAGAGTACAGCGGGTCGGATTGCTTTACCGAAAGCGGCATTCCGGCGGAATCACAAATATAAACGTGTGAAAAAGCAGTTCGGTTCATCTGTTCCAGGCTTAGGGCAAAACGGTCGGCGTTCAGGTAGGCGACAAATACCATGGAGGCCTTTTTCCCGCTGGAAAAGCTGAACCGCTGCTGATAGGCAAGAGGAAAACAGACCGGTATCACCTGCGGCCCGTCCTTAAGGAACGGATTCGATCGGGCGGAAAGCCAGGCAATGCTGGTCTGTTTCATTTCATCAGGGAAATTGCTGATGGTGTATTTCATTCCCGACTGATATGTGGAATAAATGTCCCCGCTGCTGCAAAGCAGGACTACACTGTCAAGAAGATTATTTGAGCGCAGATAAGAAGAGAAGAAATTCTGAGCCGAATCGTAATGTTCTAGGAAAAGCGGGTCGGAGCTGCTCTGCTCCGTTGAGCGGTAAATATTTTGGAAAAGGGGAGAAGACAGGAGATAAACCGTGTTCCTATACATGTCGTCTAAGTTCTTCTGTAAGGATGAAATCGTGGTATCCAGCGTGTTGTCCATCTGGGCAGAGCTTTGATCCGAATATATTTTTACAAAAGACGCAGAACATAAAAACCCAACGATCAGTGCCGTTGCCAAAGCCAGACCCATCATGCTGATTGCAATTTTCTGTCTGATTTTCAGGTCCATAAATTTTTTTTTCAAAAAACCAGGCATCCCTGTTCAGTTTCCTTTCTGGCGCCGCGTCATTTTGTGCTGATATTCCGTGGGGCTGCACCCCGAAAAGCGTTTGAAAACACGCGAAAAACTTCGGTAGTCCTTATATTCCAGCTTATCGGAAATTTCAGATATGGCAAGTTTTCCTTCCATCAGCAGTTCTTTTGCCTTTTCCAGCTTGCAGGTTAAAATATATTCCTGAACGGTTATGCCCGTTGACTTTTTGAACAAAGCCGTAAAATAGCTTTCGCTCAAATGCACATGGGCCGCAACTTCCGTTACAAAAAGACGCGAGAACACATGCTCCCGAATATACTTCTGTGCCTCGGTTATGATGGGGGGAATCGGCACTTTCTTATTTTGCTGGATATCGCGGGCCATTCTCAGAAGGGCCTGCAGCATAAAGTCCCGAACAGCGTCCATGGATTCCAGACCGTCCATTTTTTCCGTCCATATTGATGTCGGGATAAGGGAGCCGTGCTGAAGCATGGAATCAACACGTTTTGTCACGTCGCCCATCAGGTAAAAACACATGCCGCGCACGTAACGGGGCGGCGGCATGGGAACATAGAGAATTTTCCGGAAAAATCCGTCCAGTTCCAAATGAATTCCTTTGATATCGTCGGATACAACATCCTCCGCCAGCTTCTGTGTGCTCGGCGGCTGCGGAGGAGCAGCTTTTAAAGAAGCAGCCAGCGTTGCAGAGTCAAAAAAATGGGTGCCGCTTTTATATAAGTGGTATTCGGCGGCTTCTTCCGCAGCCCGGCATGAACGGGGCACATCCAAAAGGCTTTCCGCAGCAAAGCCGATGCCGACGGAAAATTCAACCGGGCAGACTTCCTCCATGATTTCGACGCAGACGGTAAGAAATTCGCGCAGATTACCGGCTGGTGAAATGAAAAGACCGATTTGATTGCCCCGGTCGGCGTAAAATTCCAGCTGCCTGCCCTGCCGTGCCAGATCGGTCAGCACATTGCGGAATGCTATTTTAAACAGATGACTGTCGCTGGCAGAGAAATCGGAGCCGTTTTCTTTTTTGGGAAGCGAAAAATGAAAAACAACTGCTGCGCACGGGCACGGAATGGGAACGAAACCTATCGAATTAATTTCGCGCCAGATATCGTCTTCGCTGTGGAATTCTCCATCCGCCAGTTTGGCGTAAAATTGTTCCTTCATAACGCTGCTGCCCCGCCGTGCATTGAAGCGATCCTGCTCCCTTGCCACTCCGGAGCTTCTTTTTTCCATAATTTCCTTTCGGATGTGTTTTACTTCGGCAAGCAGGGCGTCTATATTTACCGGTTTAAGCAGGTAGCAGGTGACACTGCTGTGAATCGCTCGCTGTGCAAAAGCGAAGTCGTCGTAGCCGCTCAAAATAATAAAGTAACCTTCAAAGCCTTCGGCACGGGCCTTTTCAATTAAGTCAAGCCCGCTGAAACCTGGCATTTTAATATCCGTAATGACAATATCCGGTCGGAGAACATGGATCTTCTCCAGCGCTTCCGCACCGTCCTGAGCTTCCCCGACGAACTGGATTCCCAGTGCGCTCCACTCCACCGCCTCACACAGGCCGCGCCGGATGGATGTTTCATCATCGGCAATCAAAAGAGACAGCTTTTCTGTCTGTTCCACAAATCCTCACCAGAACTTTAAACAGCACCCGCTGTATTTTTAACCTTTTACGGCGCCGGATGTCATTCCTTCCATAAAATGCTTGCTGGTAAAAGTGTATACGATAATAATCGGGATGATTGAAATAGTGGCTCCGGCAAACATAATATTCCACGCGGCGGCTCCGTTTCCGGAATTTTTCAGCATGACAACCCCAACGGTAAGGGGACGCAGAGCGTCGTTGGACATGGTGAACACCAAAGGCATAATGTATTCGCTCCAGCCGCCCCTGAAAGACAGAAGCGCAACCGTTGCGAGAATCGGCTTGAGCATGGGGAATACAATATGCCAGTAAATTCCGAAGAAAGAGCATCCGTCGATTTTTGCCGCTTCGTCAACTTCCTTTGGAATGCTGGACATAAACCCGCGCACGAGAAAGATATACATGGCCTGTCCGGTTCCCGTCGCAATTAAAATAATACTGACCAGCGACTGGTTCATGTGCACTTTTACGGCGAGTTCAAACATTGGCCGCAGTGCAATGCTTCCGACATTGACAAACATAAACGCAATAAACAGATTATAAACGAATTCTTTGCCCCGGAACTTTTTCCGGTCAAACACATACCCAGCCATGCTGGTGCAGAACAGCGTTAAAACCATAACACCGAGAGCAATCAGAACGCTGTTCTGGGTGTAAACGGCAAAGTTAGCCTGTTTCCACGCCTGTACATAGTTCTGGAAAACAAAATGTGTCGGAATCGGATTGGCGCCGCCCTGCAGCAGTTCCATATTTTCTTTGAAGGAGCCAAGTACAATATAAACTACAGGATACACCATAATGGCGGCGATTATCAGTAAAAGAAGGAAAATAAAAATCCGGGCGGTTTTCGTGCCTTTGGAATAAATCACATGCGAACGGTTCATCTTTGCGGTTCCTCCTTACATTACGTCGTCGAGCTTGCGTGCCAGAATAAGGTATGCGACGGTAACAACCCCGATGATCAGAGCTGCGACAACGCTCAGCATGGTGGCATAGCCGATTTGCGGTGTGACGTTGGAACTGAATATCAGCTGGTAAATGTAGGTAAACATAACCTGTGAGCGGTTGTTTGGGCCCCCGTTTGTCAGAACCAGAATTGATTCGTAATCTTTGAATGCCGTCGTAATGGCAAGCATGAGGATCACTTTAATCACTGGGCTGAGCATGGGAAGGGTAATGTGGAAAAAGGTCTGGATGCCGTTGGCTCCGTCGATTTTGCTGCTTTCATAAACATCGGTGGAGATGCTTCCCATTCCGGAGATAAACAAGATCATATAATTTCCTAAACCGCCCCATAAGGCTACGATAATAATCGAAATCATAACAATTTTCGGATTGCCGAGCCAGTCAACCGGGCTGTGGATCAGTCCCATCAGACTAAGAATGCTGTTTAGAGAACCGTTGAATACGGCAAAGATAAACCCGAAAATAAGGCTGTAAACGGCTGTGCTGATTACCGTCGGCATAAAATAGATCGCACGGAACAGGCTGCTGCCCAGGATCTTTTGGCTCAGCAGTGCAGCCAGAAGAAATGAAACGGGTATGATAAAGATCAGTTTCAACCCGGCATACTCAAAAGTATGCACCACGCTGCCCCAAAAAATTCCGTCGCTCAGCATGTGGTAAAAATTATGGGCTCCTGTAAAGTAAGCCGTGTAGCCGTTGTAATCGTAGCAGATGTAGCGGAACAGCCAGATAAAAGGATAGACGGAAGTAATTACAAGCAGAAAAATCGAGGGCAGAAGCATCAGCCAGGCGGAGGCTTTTCCCTCGTCCTCCAAAGATGCATGTTTTTTCTGAAACAGTTTCATAGAAGTCTCCTTGATAATCAGTACGGAAAAAAGAGTGCCCGAACCTTGCTGCATGGGACCGTTTGGTTCGGGCAATCCACCGCAAACTGGGATTCCTTAGAATTGATCGGAAGAATTACTTGTCGAGATACTGCAGCGTGCCTTTCGACGGATGCAGCGGGTCAAAATCTTTAATTACAAGGCGTTTTACTTTTCCGGAGGCAACGTCGCTGTCCAAAGCCTTGTTATAACGGGTGTTCAGATCCTGAATCGCCGTGTCGACATTGCGCTGCCCCATAACGGCGCTCCAAAGGACTTTTTGCATGTCTTCGCCTTCGATCGTTATCGACGGAGCGGCGGGATAAACGCTTTCGTAATCTTTCAGGGCAAAATCACTGATGCGCCCTGTTTTGCTTGTGTCAACAGCTGCGGTCATTTCTTTTGAGAATGGAAGCCCATAGCCTTTTTCCAGATACCCTTTCAGGAAATCTTTGCTGGAAAATAATTCAATCACTTTCCATGCCTGATCCGCGTGCTTGGTCGTTGACATAATCGCGTAGCCTTTTTCAGGCTGAATCGTAAGGGCGCCTTGAACCTTTCCGTCCATTGTTGGCAGTTCGGCTACTTTCCATTCGAAATTTTTAACCGGGAATTGTTCGGTAAACACGCCGGCTTCCTGTGAAGCATTTCCCCAAATCCCAATTTTACCGTTTGCAAACTGGGCGCGCATTGCGTCAACACCCTGAGACGGGGAACCGGGAAGAACGCTTTTATCGGTGAATAGTTTGTTGAATTCCTCAACGATCGGCTTAAAACCTGAAAAATCAAATTTTCCGTTTACGTAATCGTACCCGTAGCGGTTTTGACCCGCCATTTCTGCAATTCCTTCAAAGCAGCGGACAAACGGCGCGTCTTTTGTTGTGGCAAAGCCGTAGTACTGCCCAGCGCCTTTTTGAGTGATTTTTTTTGCAAGGCTTACCATTTCCGGGAGAGTCGTAGGCAGCGTTGTGCTTCCAGTTGCTTTTTTGACCAAATCCATGTTGTAGATCATTCGTGTCCCGCTGCGGACGACGGTTGGTACCCAGTACACTTGTCCGTTTACGGCATTGACCCCTTCATAAATATGATCATCGCTTTCGGTGACTTTTTGAAAATCCGCACCGGCCTTTTTGATATAATCGTTCAGCGGAAGGACCATTTTCGTGTCCGCAAATGCGTTCATGTCAATGCCGATACTACCGCTGATTCCGGCAATGTCCGGCGCGGTTCCCGATGATTTTGCCATCGACAGCATGTTGACGTAATCATCGGTGATAACCGTCTGGTGGATCTGAATGTTGTCTGGGTTGGAAGAATTGAACTTCTGGATTTCAGAGTTGACATAATCCAGATCATGCCGGTCATTCGTCCAAACTTCAATGGTCGTTTTTGCTCCCCCTGCGGATGTGCCGGATCCGGCGTTACCGCCGTTGCCTCCGCTGCAGGCGGAAAATGAAAGGACCATTACTGATGCCAGGAGAGCGGAAATGATTTGTTTTTTCATAATTTCTTTCCTTTCTTCGGAATACATCCTTTTAGAAACATTTCTCTGCTGTTTAGCATATCACGAAAGCCCTTCCTATATAATGGCTCTTTTTATTCAAAATGTAACAATATTTACTTAGCTTTGAGTTTTTGTTGTTAATGTTATTGCGAAAAGGTATACTGGATATGCACTAAGGATAGGTGCTGGATCGCAGGCACTGCAAAATAATTGATCAAAATAAAGTTTTCCTGGCTTTGCAGTAAATAATACGAAAGAAATGGATTATTTTTTAAAGAGACGAGGTTGAACAGTATCTATGAAGTTACCGTTAAATCAGCAGAATTTTATTACGGACTGGCTCATCAGCGGGCCGGTATGCTCTGCCTACAGCCCCCCGGCCGATTTGCCGAAGGGGTGGACGGATCAGCTGGGCTATGAAAAAACGCTGCGGGAAGTATTTAATCCCGGCGGAGAAGAACCTCCTCCGCAGAATATCCGTCTGGGCGATCCTTCAGGCAATGGAAAGCCCTGGCGTTATTATTATTACCCGCAAAACTGGTTTGTGGATGTGAGTGCGTTCTATACGCAGCCCGCCGCCATCCGCCTGGATGCCGCGGCGGTTTTGAACAGCGAGGTTTCGCAGACCGTATCCGCTGTTCTGTGGACTTATGCGGCCGTAGACCTTTGGGTGAACGGGAAACAGGTGTTTCAGGCGCAGAAGCCCGTCTACAAACCAATCCGGAAATATCCCGTCAAATTACCGCTTCGAAAAGGCGGCAATACGGTTTATGCCAGAATGCACAGCCTCGGAATACGGGATACCAGGAGCCTGTTCGGCCTGCAGCTGGAACAGAGCGCCGGTGTTTCCGTGGATCTGCCGGACAGTGAAAATACCGAGCCGTGCGTCCGGTTCGGCCAATGGCTGTCTTCGCTTGTCTGCCGAAAAGGCACTCTCACGGTGCGCACGGTTCCGCCCTGTCCCGCTGTGCTGAAGAGCGGCGATCGGGAGCTGTTTCCAATTGAGAAAGCCGGGGATTGGATGATCCCGGATGATATCAGCTCGTTTTCCGTGTCAGGCGCGCTGGCAGGAACCTCCTTTTCGCGCAGCTTTGAGCTGATGGAGCATCTCCATCCGAACCAGTCTGCTGCCAATTCTCAAAATTACCGCCGGGACTTTTTAAAGCATATTGCGGCGCAGAAATGGGAACCGCGTGACAGCAATACCCATTTTGGCGTGTTCCATGTTATGGCGCGCCTCCTTCTTCACAGGGAGCGGTCCGGCGATGAAGAACTTCTTCTGCAGGATCTGCAATATATTGACCGCTGTGAAGACTGCGCGGATTTTCTGGTCATCGGGTTTATCCGCCTGCTGCATCAGTTTGATGTCAGCGAACCGGTGAAACAGTGCGCCAAGAAGTCTCTTCTTTCATTCCGCTACTGGATGGATGAACCCGGAAATGATGGAATGTGCTATTGGAGCGAAAACCATGCCCTGATGTTTTACGGGGCGCAGCTGGCTGTTGGGCAGATGTTCCCGGACGAGGTATTTCGGCGCAGCGGCCGCACGGGCCGGCAGCAAAGCAAAATCGGAGCGGAGCGCTGCCGCTCCTGGCTGAATGATGTCGAGCGCGACGGGGCGGAAGAATTCAACAGTGCCAGTTACCTGCCGGTTACCGTAACGGCGCTGCTGAATTTGGTGGATTTTGCGCCGGACGATATTTCCAGGCGGGCATGGTCTGTGCTGGACAGTCTCATGCGCCAGCTGTTCCGGCATGTATTTCAAAAATCCGTCGTCAGTCCTCAGGGGCGTGTTTACCGCGATGTTATTTACCCGTACCGGCAGTCCGTTCAGTCCCTTCTGCACATGGTATCGCCTGAGTTTCCCTATTCGGATGCCGAAAATATCTGGGATGTCAATCTTTTCACCAGCCGTTACCGGTTCCCGGATGATTTACTGGAAATTGCGGGCCGGGACGCCTGTACTTCTTATGTTTCCGGGAATGCCCGAATCGTTCTGAAAAAGACCGCCGATTATATTCTTACAAGCGTCCGCTCGCCCCGCGGGGCAGCAGATTCACCCGGCTGGCATAATCTGTGCTTTGATCCAAACGCCGACCGGAACAGCAATGCGTATGTGAAATCTTTGAATGAGCGGTTCCATGGGACGAGTGTTTTTGAGCCGGGGGTCTATGGGTATCAGCAGCACCTCTGGTATGCCGCCCTGAGCAGTGAATGCGTTGTGTTTGTCAACCATCCCGGTTCTACAGTGGACTGCGGTGAAATGCGCCC
Source organism: Ruminococcaceae bacterium UBA5406 (assembly GCA_002407675.1). Taxonomy (GTDB): domain Bacteria; phylum Bacillota; class Clostridia; order Oscillospirales; family Acutalibacteraceae; genus Thermocaproicibacter. Next base: position 281,449 of record DHNW01000032.1, on the reverse strand, counting down.
CGGCTACTGGTTTGGGAACGGCGTATTCCCCGCCCTGCTCCAAAAAGGGAATGCGCTCGGCGCGGTCTATGAGATACCCGGTACCCACCCGATTTGTTTCACACATGTCTTTTGGCCGGCCGTTAAATTTGACGAGACGGTGCAAGGCGGACACTGGCTGTTCGGCAGACGGGAAAAAGGCTGTGTCGGCCTGTGGTGTTCCGGTGACCTTCAGCCGGCAGATAATGTTCTGGGAGAATGCGAATACCGTTCGTATGGGAGAAAAACGGCCTATTACTGCATCTGCGGGAGCCTTCGTGAAATACGGTTTCCTGATTTTATGGCTCGCTGCAAAGCAGCCCGGCCGGTTTACGATCCGCAGGCCCATATGCTCAGGGCGGAAGACGGTTTTTCCCTGCATTTTGTTCCCTGCAGGAACAAAACGCAGTATATCTGAACAGAAAACGGGCGCGGGAGTTCTGTCTTATCTATTCATAACTGGTTTCTAACAGGAAGGAGATTTTTCTATGAAAACAGAAGAAAATCAGCAGTGGGTTTACAACCATACCATTGATTCCGAAAACTGCGCCAAAGGGGTTAACCGCAAAATTCTGGCGTATTGCCGTGAACTGATGGTTGTCGAAAATCACTTTGAAACCGGGGCGGTCGGCGCGCTTCACCACCACCCAAATACACAGATTACCTATGTGGTTTCGGGAAAATTTGAGTTTACAATTGACGGTGTGAAGCATATTGTCGAAAAAGGAGATACCCTGTTAAAAAGAAATGGCGTTGAACACGGATGTGTCTGTCTGGAAAAAGGAATTCTGCTCGATATTTTCACTCCGATGCGCAGTGATTTTGTACCGCCAAAGGGATAAAATGGCGCATAAACAGTCGGAGGGGCTGCCTGCCGGCAATTGCCGGCAGGCAGCCCCTCTATGGTCTCTGACTTCTTTTTACGCTTTTCCGGCACACCCGCATACCGTGATTTTGTGCCTGACCAGTTCCTTGACACGTTCAATCCCGGCACCGCCGTATTTTTTGGGATCAAAGACGGATGTATCCTGCAAAACGCTCCGCACCCCTTTTGTAAAAACGTCGCGGAGTTCCGTGGCAAAATTGACTTTGCAGATGCCCAGCCGAATACAGTCTGCAACGTCTTTGTCAGAAAGACCGGAGGCACCGTGGAGCACCAGAGGAAGATCGACGGTTTCGCGGATCTGTTTTAAAAGCTTTTTGTTCAGGACGGGCGTGCCTTTATAAAAACCGTGAGCCGTCCCGATTGCTACGGCCAAAGAGGAAATACCGGTTTCTTTGACAAAGACTCTGGCGTCTTCGGGATCGGTGTACTGGGGCCCGCCTGAAACCGCGCCGTCTTCTTTTCCGCCGACTTTTCCAAGCTCTGCTTCAACGGGAATCCCATTGGGCCTGCATATTTTCACAACGCTTTTTGTCAGGGCAATGTTATCCTGAAACGGGAGTTTGGACCCGTCAATCATGATGGACGTGTATCCGGCCCGGAGAGCCCTGGCTGCCATGTCAAAATCAGCGCCGTGGTCCAGGTGCAGGGCCACCGGGATTTTTACAAGTTCAGCCGCCGCCCGTACGTTTGCACCATAAAAGCCAAGACCGCCGTATCGGATCGTTGAGGGAGTCGTCTGGATGATAACGGGCGCGTCCAGTTCATCCGCCGCCTCTGCGATCGCTTTTACCATTTCCATATTTTCCGCATTGAAAGCGCCCACCGCGTAACTGCCTTTCTGTGCGCGTTTCAAAAGATCTTCTGTTGTCGTCAATGGCATAAATTAACCTTCCTTGAAAAACTTCATGCAGATGACTACATCAAAGTGATTTTGTACGTGTATTTGTCGCCTTTAATGATACTGATGCAGTACTCAACCAGTTTTGAGTCAGCGTATGTGCAGCGTTCCAGCCTTAAAGCGGCGTCTTTCGGCTTAGCATGAAGATATCCGGCCTCTTCTTGGTTCATCAGGACGGCCTCAAAAGATTCTTCAGCCTTGTTGGGGTGGCAGCCAATCGTTTTGATCAGGGTTCCGTATAGGCCGAAATTATTAATATCCTGCTCTTTCAGGTTCTTTGAAATGCTGTAGGGCAGGTAAGATATTTCCAGCACGACCGGTTCACTGTCTGCCAGCCTCAGCCGGGTAATGGCGTAGACCTTGCTTCCTGGATTCAGCTTTAGTTTTTGCAGGACTTTTGGTGAAGCGCCGGTAACTTCAAAATTCAGGATCCGGGTGCTGGGCGTGTAGCCCATTTTTTTGATTTCAGTGGAAAAACTGTAAAATCTGCTTAGATTCTGCTCCAGTTTCGGTTCCCGGACAAAAGTTCCTTTTCCCTGCTTGCGGTACAGAAATCCGTCCTGTTTTAAATCATTCAATGCCTGGCGGACCGTGATCCGGCTGACGTGGTACATGTCGCAAAGCTGTACTTCCGTTGGAATTTTGGTATTGACAGGCCACTTTCCGCTCTTTATGTTGTCCAAAATAATCTTTTTTAACTGGCTGTACAGGGACGTGCTCAAAGTTTCGTCGAGTTCAGCATGCATGAAAGTTACTCCTTTAAATTAGATATAACAATATAACAAATTAAGTATACTCACAGACCAGCAGAAAGTCAATAGGATAATCGGTCCGGTTTCGGGTAAATTATCAGAGAAAAGAATTCTGCGCAGCGCAAAAATAAATTGGAGGATTTGGTATGATAAGTTCTGCGGGACGGTTGACTTTTCGTGAAATGAATGATATATCTATATAGGATATAACAATATAACATAATAATCATTATAACAAAAACACGGAAGGAACTTTTTATGTATAGGACGTATCAGGAAATCTGCGGCCAATATGACGCTGTTCAAAAAACAGCGGAATATATGAACGGCAGAAAAGCGGAAATACTGGACTTCTTTAGGGACAAAACAACCCGATCCTTCCTTTTTATCGGATCGGGTTCCAGCTACTGCCTGTCGCGGTCTGGCGAGCTGACTGCCGAAATGAAACTGGGGAAAAAGGCTTCCAGCCTGCCGGCGGGGGATTTGATGCTGCACTGCCGGGATTATCAGAAACTGCTGGAGAATTCGGTTCTCGTTGCCATTTCGAGATCCGGCATGACAAGTGAAATACTCAGCTCCATTTCAGAAGCCAGAAAACGGGCGGATGTGCCCGTTGTGGCGGTCTGCTGCTCTCAGAATTCCAAACTTTCTGAAACCGCCGATTTCGCGCTGGAAATACCGTGGGCATTTGATAGCAGTGTCTGCCAGACCCGGTCGGTCTCCAATTTGTATGCTGCGCTGATCCTTTTGCTTTCTTTCCTTTCGGATGATCCAGAGGCTGCGGCAGAAATAGAGACCGTGGGGCAGATCGGAAGTGAGTTCCTAAAAGCAAACGAGCCTTCCCTAAAAACGGCGGCTCAGAAACCGTGGAACAATGTAATCGTCCTGGCCGACGGGGAAATGGAGGGCTTGGCTTCCGAAGCGGCGCTTGCTTTTAAAGAAATCAGCAATGTGCATTCGAACTATTACCATGTTCTGGACGTTCGCCACGGGCCGATCGTTCTGGCGAACCGCCGGACTCTCTTTTTGGCGTATTTAGCAGAATCGGGGATCGGCTATGAAAAACAGCTGGTTAAAGATGCAGCCAAAACCGGCGGAATGGTCGTAGCGCTTACCAACGGAAACGTGGAAGGGCTGGAGGGGGCTGCCCTTCAGATTTCCATCGGAAAACCGCTTGGCATGCAGGCGTCCGGGCTTTTCTTCCTTTGCCTGGCCCAGCTTCTTGCGTATTATAAAGCCCTGCAAATGGGGTTTAACCCGGATGCGCCGCATGATCTTGACGCTTGGATCAAATTATGAGGCAAGGGGTGAACGAACGGCATGAAGCGGTATGATGTACTTGCCATCGGTGAGCTGAATGCGGATCTTGTGGTAACGGGCCTGAAAAGCATGCCGCAGGCAGGGAAAGAGATCACCGCAGATCAGTATTCTGTCACGCTGGGCAGCTCCACGGCGATCTGCGCCAGCGGGCTTGCAAAACTCGGTCTCAGAACGGGGTTTATCGGAAAAGTTGGGGACGACCGTCTCGGCCGGCTTGTGATGGAAAATCTGAAGAAGAACCATGTTGCAACCGAGTCCGTTGTTGTCGACCAGTCTGTGCCAACCGGACTTACCATTTCGCTGAGCAGCCGAAAAGACCGCGCGCTGGTTACCTATTTAGGTTCCATCCGCGAACTGCGGATGGAAGATCTTGATTTATCCGCTTTGGATCAGACAAGGCATATCCATGTGGGTTCGTTTTTCCTTCAGCAGAAGCTGAGGGGAGATATTCCGAAGCTGTTTGAATTGGCCCATAAAAAACATGTGACCACGTCGCTTGATGCAGGATGGGATGATACACAGAATTGGGATTACGGCATTTGGGATGCGCTTTCCTGCACCGATGTTTTTTTCCCAAATGAAACGGAAGCACTGCATATTACCCAAACCAAACGGGTGGAAGACGCCGCGGTCCGGCTTGCGGAAACATGCGGAACGGCTGTTGTCAAACTGGGTCCCAAAGGCGCTGTTGCAGGGCGGAAAGGCAAACTGGTCAGGCAGAAAACCTACGAGAGCTTCCAGCCGGTCGATACCACCGGGGCAGGGGACTCGTTCAACGCCGGTTTTCTTTATGCCTGCCTTGCCGGAAAGGATCTTCAAACCTGCCTGAAATATGGGAATGCCTGCGGATCCATCAGCGTTACAAAGTACGGCGGAGCTTCTTCCTGTGCTTCTCTGGAAGAAGCGGAACGTCTGGTCGCAGCGGATCTTCTGTAAAAAATAAATTCGCCGAAAGGCTGTGATGCACGGTTTTCATCTGTGCGGCGGCCTTTCGGCTTTTTTGGCATCTTCTGGGTTGCTGCGGCAGTTTGCTGGAATAATCTTTTTATTTTGCATTTTTGCACTTTTTTCGGCTTCCGTTCCTGTAAAATCGGCATAGTGCTTTCCAAAAAATTCATTTCGGTCCTTTCGAATTGAAAAGGCTGCAAGATTCAGATATAATGATACATATGAAAATAAGTTGCATGAAACCCATTTCATAACGACGGGCGGAAAAAGAAAGAGAGAACCGGTATGCGTGATACAAAGCCTAGAAAAGAAATAACGATTTATGACATTGCGCAGGAGGCCAAGGTTTCTCCCGCGACCGTTTCGCGCGTTCTGACCAATAGTGCACATGTCAGCTACAAGGGCGTTTTGTACGATATTACCCGCGTGGACACGTTCGAGGGCTACAAAGAGAACTTGACGCTGTATTGCAAGAAAAAAGCGTAGCATTTCAAAATATTTTATCACAATTTACAATATATTATTGAGCTTTTCGCCCTCTTATGCTATAATGTATTTTGGTAAATTGTATGGGAGGGCTTATTCTATGGTTTATAGTTATAATAAGCTGTGGAAATTGCTGATAGACCGAAAAATAACAAAAACAGAAATGCGCAAAAGAGCGGGTATCAGCACCAATATGCTGGCTAAAATGGGCAAAAGCGAGCCGGTTTCCATGGAAACCCTTGCAAAGATAAGCACCGTTCTTGAATGCGGGCTTGATGATATTGTAGAAATACAGAGCGACGCAGAGAAAGGCGGTAATTGATATGGCAAACGAAAGTTTGGGGAAAGCAAAAACCCGAAAGAACGATGAGTTTTATACCGTTTATGACTATATTCAAAAAGAAATGAACGCCTATTTAGAATACAATCCCGATGTGTTTCGGGGGAAAACCATTTTACTGCCGTGTGATGACCCAGAATGGAGCAATTTTACAAAGTATTTTGCTCAGAACTTTGAAACTTTAGGGTTGAAAAAGCTGATTAGCACAGGATATGCAGCCGACTGTAAAGAAAAGCAATATGAACAGTATCATCAAATGACACTGTTTGAATTACAGTCACCGCAATATGACGAGCAAAAATCCCGTGCACATGGTAAAATTTTCACCCTTGAAAGAGATGCTAATAAATCTGGCGTTATTGATATTGATGATTTGGAATGGCATTATCTTGACGGCGATGGCGATTTTCGCAGCGACGAAGTGAAAGCCTTGCGTGATGAATCCGACGTTATTGTCACAAACCCGCCTTTTTCACTTTTTCGTGAATTTGTTGCATGGGTTATGGAAGCAAATAAGAAAATAGTTGTTATAGGAAACCAGAACGCTATAACATATAAAGAAATCTTTCCGTTACTCAAAGATAATAAATTGTGGATAGGTGCAACCAATAATGGGCAGGACATGGTCTTTGAAGTCCCGGAAGGTGCAGTTGTTGCCCCTAAAGACAAGGAAAAAGCTGAAAAATTAGGATATAAAGGAAACTATACCCGTTTGGGGAATGCGTGTTGGTTTACCAACATTGACCACGGCAGACGCCACCAACCATTATCTTTAATGACAATGGAAGATAACCTGAAATATAGTAAGCACAAGCAAATTCGTGAACAGGGGTATCTGAAATATGATAACTATGACGCTATTGAAGTTCCCTTTGTTGACGCAATTCCCAGTGATTATGTTGAAGATATGGGAGTACCAATTACTTATCTTCAACGGCATAATCCAGAACAGTTTGAAGTTGTAAAATTTCGCAAAGGAAATGACGAAAAAGACTTAACATATACGGTTGAGTCCGACACAATTTTGACAGACAGACAGACAGACAGACAGACGCAGAATTACGCCGTACTTCAGAATCATCATCAGACGCAAGATGTAACGGTGTCATGGGCGTGCCAATCACATTCCTGTTCAGACACAGCCCAGAACAGTTTGAGATTATCGGAGCAACAGAGAGCGAGGGAAAGGACTTCTCTGGTGGATTGTGGAACGAAGAAAGCGGAGTTGCACAGCCCGTTGTCAACGGAGAACGCAGGTACAAGCGGTTATTTATTAAGCGCAAACAGATGTAACGGCATTATGGGGGTTCCGATAACCTATCTTTCCAGACATTGCCCGGAACAATTTGAAATTTTGGGCATTACACTTGGAAATACCGTTGATTATCAAATGACTACCATTTATGAAAATGCCATTCAACATAATAAAGATGGCAGTATGCAAAGTGGCAGCAAAGTAAATACACGCGCGGCTATTTCTGTTAAGGAAAAGCCTGTCGGAACGGTTTATTATACTGCTGATAATGCACAAGGGTATCTATTAAGTATATTTCCACGAATACTAATCCGTAGGAGAAACGAGGGACGTTGATTGTGATTACAACATTGCGAACAGACATTACCGTTGAGCAAATCTGCAAAGGGTTTGTCTACAATGAATTAGAGGGCAAGGGGCTTTTCGGGCTTTCCGGCAAACTGACCATTCAGCCGGAGTACCAGCGTAATTATCTGTATGCAAAACAGAAAATGGAAGAAGCCGTTATTCAATCCGTTCTGAAAGGCTATCCGTTAGGGCTGATTTATTTTAATAAAGTCGGTACAGATAAATATGAAGTTCTGGACGGACAACAGCGTATTACCAGTTTGGGACGATTCCTGACGGGCAAATTCCCGCTGATTGACGCAAGCGGTATGCCACACTATTTTGCGGCTATGCCAGACGACCAAAAGCAGAAAATCAACGAAACAAAGCTGACAATCTATATCTGTGAGGGAACTGAAACAGAAATCAAAGAATGGTTTAAGACAATCAACATTGCAGGCATACCATTAAACAAGCAGGAAGTCGCAAACGCTGTATATTCAGGAACTTTTGTTACAAAGGCAAAAGAAGAATTTAGCAGTAGCCAAAATGCCAATATTCAGAAATGGAGTGCTTATATTAAAGGCGATGTATTACGGCAAGATTACTTGCGCGTCGCCCTTGAATGGGTATGCAAAAGCGATGCCGACGAAGATGTGGAAACTTACATGAGCAGACACCGCTATGACACAGACATTACTGAACTAAAGGCGTATTTTACAAGTGTCATTGATTGGGTATCGTCTGTATTTAGTGACGTTGAAAGTGAAATGCGAGGGCTTGAATGGGGCAGATTATTTGAAACTTATCATAATACCGCGTATGACCCTGTCGCTGTTTCTGCAAAGGTGCATGAACTGTATGCGGACGCTGCTGTAAAGAAAAGGGCGGGAGTATTTGAATACATTTTAGGCGGATGTCAAAATACCCGCCTTCTTGATATTCGCGTCTTTGAGGAATCCATGAAAAAAGCAGTATATACAAAGCAGACCGACACAGCAAGGGCTTGTGGAAAATCGAACTGCCCGTTATGCGCGTTAGGTAGCGATAATAACGCAAAGCGAATATGGAAATATAACGAAATGGACGCAGACCATGTTACTGCATGGAGCAATGGCGGTGCGACGGATATTAGCAATTGTCAAATGTTATGCGTCACTCACAACAGAGCAAAAGGCAACAAATAAGCGACAAACAGGCGTAAGAAAATGGCGGAAGTCCTTATTTATCAAGGGTTTCCGCCGTTCGGAATATACTCTGTATCGGATTATCAACGAGGCTGCGGCTTTGCAGCAATCCACGGCCGGCGCCAATATCACCGTGACCGACCTTCCTTCAGAAACGCTGAAAATGGCCACGGCGGTCTTGTCCATAACCATGGTATTGAAGGAAAAGATTATATCATGAATTCAGACGGCACGCTGGGGTATCCCAAAGGCTATGATGCTGCAAAAGACGGGCTTGACACCAACTTCTGGGCCGGCCCTCAAATATTAAGAAAAGGATATTGAATATGAATCAGGTAATGCTCAATCGGGAGGGAATCACGATCCGGGGAAAAAAGACAATTCTTCTCTGTGCTTCCCTTTTTTACTTCCGTATTCCAAAAGCGGAATGGGAAGACCGGATCCGAAAACTGAAAGATGCCGGTTATAACTGTATTGACGTGTATTTTCCATGGAATTTTCATGAACCGGCACCCGGAATATGGGATTTTGAAAGTGAAAAAGATATTGACGGGTTCCTGCAGCTGGCGGAACGGTATCAGCTATATGTTATTGCCCGGCCGGGGCCTTATATCTGTTCGGAATGGGACGGCGGAGCCCTTCCTGCGTGGCTTCTGGCCGATCACTCCGTTCAGGTGCGCCAGAACAATCCCGCCTATCTGGAACACGTGCGCCGCTGGTATGGCAAGATTATTCCGTATATTGCAAAGCATCAGATCGACCGCGGCGGCACGGTTATTCTCATGCAGCTGGAAAACGAGCTGGATTTCTTCTATTGCGCCGATCCGCGCGGTTATATCTCTACCCTCCGTGACATGGCCAGAAAACTTGGGATAACGGTCCCGCTTTTCTGCTGTGCAGGGCAGTCGGATGCAGAAGGGGCTTTCGGGTGGGCCGGCGGTGTCCATTTGACGTTTAATTTCTACGGGGACGTCTGCAATGCCTCTTTTGGCGATAAAATCCATTATTATTCCAGCCGTATGAGGGAGCTGGATCAGCCCCTGATGATCAGTGAAACCGACTGCGACCATCTGCTTCTCCGCAGGGAACTGGCGGCGGGAGCCAAGCTGATTGGACCTTACAATCAAGTCGGCGGTACAAACTTCGGCTTTACCGGAAGCGTGAACAACTGGGGGAAAAACGGTTCACCCATGTCTTTCCTCACAACCCGCTATGCGGGGGACTGCATGATCGGTTCCGCGGGGGAGCTGCAGGAGCAGTATTTTGAAGGGCGCAAGTTTGCCGGGCTGATCCATACGTTTGGTCCGGCTTTGGCCTCTGCGGAATCCGTGCAGGATTCGGAACTGACCGTAACCCATGACTTTGCTTCAAACCCGGTCTTTTACAGGCTGGATCTTACAGGCGGCGGCAGCCTGGTCTGCGTGCCGAACCTGAGTGAAGAAAAGGGGACGGCGGCGGTTTCCTGCCGCGGTATCCGCCTGGAAGCCGCAGTGCCGGGCCGCAGCGCCCCCTTTTTCCCGTTCAATATTCCGCTTTCGCTGTTTCACCGTGAAGGCACGCTGGTCTGTTCCAACGGGGAACTGGAGAACTGTTCCGCCGAAGCCGGAAGGGAAACGGTTTTTACTTTCTGGACGGAAAGCGCTTCCCCGTTTGCCCGGTTTGTCCTGCAGGGAGAACCAGTCTGCCTGACTCCGGAGCACCCGGCCCAGGGTGGGATCCGTGCGGTATGGGCAAATGACCGGGAGCTGCGGGAGCTGCCGCTGTGCGGCGTGCCGGTTCCGGCCAGCACAAAATGTTCCAAAAGAGTGGATTCCGGTCTGTTTCAGGCCATCCGGTATTCCGAAAATTTAATGCCTGAACTGGCCTATACTGAGGATGCCCTGCGGCCTCTTGAGAGCCAAAATATTTTTCGCGGTGCCGGAAGTTACGGTTTCCCCGTGGAAGGTTTGGGCGTCCTTTTGGTCAGGGGGGCCGATCTAATCGGCATCTATCGGAATGGGCGGCTGGAAGAAACCTGCACCCCTGCCGGATGCACAAAGTACCATCCGGGCAAAGGGGAATACAGAATCTTTACGGCCGTCTGGGGTCACAGCAATTTTCCGGATGCCCGTCAGCCCGCCTTGATGCTGGATTCCTCCCGGGGGCTGGAAAAAGCCGTGGATGTTCTTTCTGTCTGTCCGCTGGAAGACGGGTGGCTCTGCAGCGGATTCTCCGGCAGTTTTCCAGTCCCCCAAAAGCCGGTGGAAACAGTCCTCAGCGTGAATGCCTGGAGCACGGCGCATTTCCCTGCGCGGACCCTGTACCGAAAAAAGGTATTCCTTGACCGCGGCTGCGACAGTTACTTTTTAGAACTCCCCCATGTCCATTCGGAAATCACCTTATATGTAGACGGCGAAAAGGCGGGGATGTTTAATCCATTTGACCCGTTTCTTGACTTTTCCTCCTTTGTCTCCGGAAAAGAAGAAGCCGAATTGGCTTTGGATATCCGCGACCGGAACTGGGGGCTGCCTTTGGGAACTCCCGCCCTGTATTCGGGAAGAAAAATCGAACGCTGCGGATTTGCGGGCCTTCCGGAAGAAAAATTAGCCGCCCTTGCAAACAAATTCTGTCAGTTTCGGGCTGGTTTCCCTTTCAAAGTGCCGGCAGGTGAAATCATCCATGTGGATCTGCCGTTTTTTAAAGTGCCGAAAACGAGCTGTTACCTAAAGGTGGACGGGCACGGCCTTTTCATTCTGGCGTTTGTCGGGAACCGCCCCCTCGGCCGCGTCTTGCTTTGGAAAGACGCCCCCTTCCTTGTCGGCGAGCCTGACTGCCTGTATCTGCCGAAATCGTTTTTGGGAAAAGAGACGGAAGTTCGTTTTTTGGTGATGGGCCTGGAAGAAAATGCGGAACTCTGCGGAGTCCGCATAGAATCCATTGATTGATATTTTTTTGACAAACTAAAAAGGCCGTGATATAATAACCGGGTACCTGTAAAGAGACAGAACCGTACCTAACCGCAAGGTGTTTCCGAGCGGAAAGCGAGTGTTCAGACGGGATCTTTCAAGATGCCTATTGGACCTCCTTTTCGCCTGTGCTGCGAAAAGGGGGTTTATTTTTTGCAATCTGCTGCCGGAAAAACCGGCCGGAGCCGTCCGCTTGAATTTTCCGGGCGGCTCAACCGGGCCGGACGGAGCGAGATGGCGGAGCTGATCCGGTATTTTCTGGAAGAAGCTTCGCCGGAGGAGATTTCGGATCTTGCTTTTTGCGCGGAAACCCTGCGGGAAAAGTATTACGGGAAAAGCGTCTACTTCCGCGGATTAATAGAGTTTTCCAGTTACTGCAAAAACGACTGCTATTACTGCGGCCTTCAGCGGAGCAACTCCAAAGCGCGGCGGTACCGGCTGAGCGAAGAAGAGATCGTGGGCCGGTGTGCCTTAGGCCGCCGGCTGGGGTTCCGCACGTTTGTCCTCCAGAGCGGAGAAGACATGTACTTTACGGACGAACGCCTCTGCCGGATAGTTTCCCGCATCAAAACGCTTTTTCCGGACTGCGCCGTGACCCTTTCGATTGGGGAAAGAAGCCGGGATTCCTACCGGAGGCTTTATGACGCGGGGGCCGACCGGTACCTTCTGCGGCACGAAACGGCGGACGAGGCCCACTACCGGAAGCTGCACGCCCCGGAGATGAGCCTCAGGAACCGGATGCAGTGCCTGTATGACCTGAAGGAAATCGGATATCAGGTCGGCGCGGGATTTATGGTGGATTCACCCTATCAGACCTGTGAAACGCTGGCGGAGGATTTTCTCTTCCTGCGGGAGCTGCAGCCGGAAATGGTGGGGATAGGCCCCTTTATTCCGCATAAGGACACGCGGTTTGCGGATTATTACCATCCGGCGGCTGAGCGTACGGTGATTCTTCTGGCGCTTGTGCGGTGCCTGCTGCCCAAAGTTTTGCTGCCGGCTACAACCGCGCTCGGAACAATCGACCCGTTCGGCAGGGAAAAGGGGTTCCGCGCAGGCGCCAACGTGGTGATGCCGAATCTGTCTCCTCCGGAGCGCCGCAGAGAGTACAGCCTCTACGACCATAAGATCTGCACGGGAGACGAGGCGGCGGAGTGTTTCCAGCGCCTTGCCGGGCGGATTCGAAAGGCCGGGTTTGTCCCGGATTTTTCGCGGGGCGACCCCGCGGGCTGGAGACCGCGGGCGCGGCGGAATTAATGGCTGCGTCCTTCGGGGTGCGGCTTTTATTTTTCTTATTTCAGGAGGAATTTGTCATGCAGACCAGAGTAGCAATTATCGGTATTATCGTTCAGAATAGAGATTCCGTGGCGGCGCTGAACGCGCTGCTTCATGAGTACGGGAAATACATTGTTGGGCGCATGGGAATTCCGTACCGCAAAAAAAATATCCATATCATCAGCATTGCCATTGACGCGCCCCAGGACGTCATCAGCGCCCTTTCCGGAAAAATCGGGAAACTGCCCGGCGTCAGCACAAAAACCGCCTATTCGGGAGTGATTACAGAAGAATGAAACAGACGGATTCTTTGGGCGGGCTGTCCTGGCGGGACCGCGCCGTGCTGATTGCCCTTCCCGTCCTTGCGGTCTTTGTAACGCTGGCGATCGGAAGGATGGGCCTGTCCCCGCTGGAAGTCCTGAAAACAGTCGGAAACCGGATTTCCGGCCATGCCGCGGCCGACCCGCGCGCCGACGCCGTTGTCTTTTCTATCCGGATGCCGCGGATTTTGCTGGCGCTTCTGGTGGGGGCGGGCCTTTCCGTCGCCGGATGCGCCTTCCAGAGCCTCTTTTCCAATCCCCTTGCCACACCCGACACGCTCGGCGTGGCGTCCGGTGCAAGTTTCGGCGCGGCTCTGGCGCTTCTTCTGGGTTTTAATCTGATTGGCGTGCAGGTCCTGGCGTTTGCCTGCGGAGTGGCGGCTGTTTTCCTCGCCTGGCTTTCCGGATCGGGGAGGGGCGGCATCAACACCATCATCCTTGCGGGGATTATGATCGGATCGCTGTTTTCGGCGCTGGTGTCCCTCGTGAAATTCACAGCGGACACAGAGTCGCAGCTTCCCGCGATCACCTATTGGCTGATGGGGAGCCTGAATTCCGCCGGGTACAGTTCGCTTGCGCTGGGCGCGCCTCCGATTCTCGCCGGAATCCTGATTTTGTACCTGCTGCGCTGGCGGATGAACCTTCTGCCGCTGCCGGAAGACGACGCCCGGGCAACGGGAACCAACCTGCGCCTCCTGCGCGCGCTGACGGTAATCTGCGCGACGGGGATCACGGCCTCCTGTGTTTCTATGTGCGGGCAGGTTGGCTGGGTAGGGCTTCTGGTTCCGCACATCTGCCGGATGAAATTCGGCAGCAACCACATGGCCCTTGTCCCGGCATCTATCTTTGCCGGCTCGGCCTTTATGGTGATTGTCGATACGGTGGCCCGAAGCGCCACCTCGGCCGAAATCCCGGTTTCCATCCTTACGGCGCTTGTCGGCGCGCCGTTCTTTATTGTCCTGATGCGCCGGACGGAAGGGTGGCAGCTATGACTCTTTCCGTAGAAAACGGCTGTTTTTCATATCGGCGCGGCCGGCCGATTCTCCGGAATATTCACTTTTCCGTCGGCCCCGGTGACATCGCCGCAATTCTCGGCCCCAACGGCGCGGGGAAGACGACGCTCCTGCGCTGCGCCATGGGGTTTCTGCCCTGGAGCAGAGGGCGCAGCTGCCTGGATGGGACGGACATCCGGTCAATTCCGCACCGCAGGCTGTGGCAGAACATTGCTTACGTGCCGCAGGCGAAAAACACCGCTCTCCCTTCCTATACGGTTGAGCAGATGATCCTGCTGGGGCGCAGCAGCCGAATCGCCCTGCTGGCCAAACCGGGAGGGAAGGATCTTGAAAAGGCGGGGGAAGTCATGGAGAAGCTGGGCATCACCCGTCTGAAAGACAAAAAATGTTCGGAACTGAGCGGGGGCGAACTGCAAATGACGCTGATTGCGCGCGCTCTGGTGTCCCAGCCAAAGGTGCTGATTCTTGACGAGCCGGAATCGAACCTCGATTTTAAGAACCAGCTTTTGGTGTTGGAAGCCATGTCTGCACTGGCGGCGGAGGGAATGTCCTGCGTTTTCAACACGCATTACCCGGCGCATGCGCTTCAGCGCGCCAACAAGGCCCTGCTGCTGGGCAGCCGGGGCGGTCCCGTGTTCGGCGAAACACATTCCATTGTAACCGAAAAGAATATTGAGCTTGCCTTTGGGGTCCGTGCGGTTATCGGGGAACTGGAAACACCGGAGCGCGTCCTTCCGGACGTGGTGCCGCTGTGCCTTTCCGGCGGGGAAGCCCCGGAGCCGGGCGGGGGAACCGGGCGTGAAGGACCCAGGCTGGCCGCCGTTACCATCCTCGCCGGGGAAAAGAGCGCGGCGGAGGAAGCCGGGAAGATCCTGCGCGGCTGCCGGGATTTTACGGTTGGCCGCATGGATCTGCCGTGCCCGGGCCGCCGCGTGACGGCGGAAAGCGTCGTGCTGGATGCCCCGGAGAATACAATCCGGGAGCTTCTGTACCGGCTGAACCGCTTGCCCGGGATCAGCGTCAAGGCGGTTTTTCAGCCCAATGAGAAAAGAACAGAAAATTCTTGTAAGGAGTGAAAAGGCGGATGATTCAAATAGCCGTTTACGGGAAAGGCGGAATCGGCAAATCGACCACGGTGTCGAACCTGTCGGCCGCGCTGGCGGAGCGCGGCCTCCGCGTCATGCAGGTCGGGTGCGACCCGAAGGCGGATTCCACCGCCAGCCTGCATTCGGGGCGGGAACTCCGCACCGTGCTGGATCTGGTGCGGGAGCGGCAGAACGGCTTTTCCCTTGAGGAAATGACGGCCGTTGGATACAAAGGCGTTGTCTGCGCGGAAGCGGGCGGCCCGGCCCCTGGGATGGGCTGCGCCGGGCGCGGAATTATCGCCGCGCTCGAAAAGCTGAAGGAAAAGGGCGCCTATGAGGTTTCCCGGCCGGACGTCGTCTTTTATGATGTGCTGGGCGATGTGGTCTGCGGCGGGTTTACCATGCCGATGCGCCGCGGATATGCCGACCGGGTATTTATTGTCACCTCCGGCGAAAAGATGGCCATCCGCGCTTCTGCCAATATCGCGCAGGCAGTCTGGAATTTCCGGGACCGGGGCTACGCAAGCCTCGGCGGGCTGATTTTAAACCGCCGCGGCGTCCCGGATGAAGAGAAAAAAGTGCGGGAGTTGGCGGATCGCTTCCATACCTGCGTTGCCGGAACGCTGGATTACAGCCGGACCGTGCAGGAGGCGGAAGTCCTGGACAAGACCGTGCTGGAAGCATTCCCGCAAAGCCCTATGGCGGATCAGTACCGTACGCTGGCCGAAAATCTGCTGCGTGCCTGCGGAAAGGAGCTGCCATGCTGAAATCCCTTTCCGGGCGGCCGGATGTTCCGCAGGTCTGTGTGCCTGTCGGCAGTGCGCCGTTCCCGGTTCCGTTTGCGTCAGGGCTGGAGTACGTCCCTCCCGCCCGCGGGGTGTGGAATATTGTGCATGTTGGCATGCTGATTCCGGAGGCGCACCAGATTTTTGTCTGCGCCCCCGGCTGTCTGCGCGGCGTGGTCCTCACGGCGGCGGAAATGAACGCTTCTGACCGGTTTTCCACCGTGGCGATCCGCGAAAGCGACGTGCTGGAGGGCGGCATGGAGAGCCTGATTATTGAAGGCGTGACGGATATCCTGAACCGGCTTCCTTCCCGGCCGCCCGCCGTCCTGGTCTTTACCAGCTGCATCCAGCATTTTATGGGCTGTGACCTTCCGCTGGTGTACCGCACGCTGCGCGCCCGGTTTCCCGGCACCGCCTTTGCCGACTGCTACATGACCCCCATCCTGCGGAAAAGCGGATTAACGCCCGACGAGATGATGCGCCGGCAGCTGTACAGCCTTCTGGAAAAAAGGCCGCTCAATTCCCGTTCCGTCAGCCTTATCGGCAACTGTTTTCCAACGGATGAATCGAGCGAACTGGTCCGCCTGATCCGGGAAAGCGGGTTTGACCTGAAGGATATCACCCTGTGCAAAACCTATGCGGAGTATCAGAAGATGGCCGAAAGTTTCCTTGCTATTTCCTGCTGCCCGGCGGCCCGGGCGGGCGGGGACGCGCTGGAAAAGCGGCTGTCGCAGAAACACCGGTACCTTCCCCTCAGCTATTCTTACCGGGAAATCGAACAGAACCTGCACCGGCTTTCCGGCGCGCTCGGCGTGCCGGAGCGGGACTATTCTTCCGCCGTGTCCCGCGCGGAAGCCGCCCTGCGGAAAGCCCGGAAAGTGATCGGCGGCTGCCCGGTTGCCCTGGATGCCGCGGCGACGCCGCGCCCGCTTTCGCTTTCAAGGCTCCTGTGCGAACACGGCTTTTCGGTGGAGCGGATCTATGCGGACGGATTTTCCCCGGAAGAAAAAGCGGATTTTGAATGGCTCCGGAAGAACCGGCCGGAGATCCGCCTGTACCCGGTCAGCCGCCCCGAGATGCGCGTCCTTCCGCGGCGCACGCCGGGCAAAACGCTGGCTGTCGGCCAGAAAGCCGCTTATTTTACAGGCTCCAATTATTTTGTCAATGTGGTGGAAGGCGGAGGCATGTACGGTTTCGACGGCATCTGCCGGATGGCAAAGAAAATGACGGACGCGTTCCTTCACGAAAAGGACGCGCGGAGCCTGATACAGATGAAAGGATTGGGGTGTGACGGCTGCCGATGAAACAGGCTTCGTGTTTTCTTTCCACCTATGCGGCCGACGTCTCCGGCGTCTGTTCCGCCCTGTTTGAGCTGGGCGGCATGACGGTTATGCACGACGCGTCCGGCTGCAACTCAACATACAGTACCCACGACGAGCCCCGGTGGTACGATTGTAACAGCATGGTGTATGTCTCCGCCCTGACGGAGACGGACGCCGTTCTGGGCGGTGACGAGACGCTGATTCAGGAGGTCGCCGAGGCGGCCGCCAGGCTGTCGCCCCAATTTATTGCCCTTGCCGGTACACCGATCCCCATGATAACCGGCACGGATTTTCCGGCGGTGGCGGAAATCCTTGAAAGGCGCACGGGCATCCTGTCGTTCGGGTTCCCGACCAACAGCATGAATTCCTACCTTTCCGGGGCCGGGATGGCCTTCCGGGCGCTGGCGGAAAGGATGGTGGATCGGGCGGCCGTCAAGACGGCGGAACTGTCCGCCAATATTCTCGGTTTCACGCCGCTGGATTTTTCCGTCAACGGCAGCGCAGAATCTATCCGTAAGCGGCTTGAAGCCGGCGGGTTCCGGGTCATCAGCAGCTGGGCCATGGGGAGCAGCCTGGAGGAGATCCGCCGGGCGGGCCGGGCCTCGGTCAATCTGGTGGTGTCTTCCTCCGGGCTCCCCGCGGCCCGTCGGCTCCGGGAACTGTTCCATACGCCGTATGTTGTCGGAATCCCTTACGGGGAGCGCTTTTCGGAAATGGTTGTTTCCGATCTGAAAACGGCGGCGTATACGGGGCGCAGCAGGGTATCCTATGCTGCGGAACCGGCTCCGCGGCAGCCGGAAACCGCGGTGATCGGCGAAAGCGTAGCGGCGGGATCACTCGCGCGCGCTGTCTGTGCCGAAACGGGGGAATCCGCACAGGTCCTCTGCCCGCTGGAAACCTGCCCGGAGATTTTTCCGCCGGGAGGCGCCGAAGCGCCCTCCGAAGAGGATCTGGCCGAAAGCCTCAAACCTTTCAAAACCGTTATTGCCGACCCGCTGTACCGTCCCGTCTGCCCGAAAGACTGCCGGTTTGTCCCCCTTCCGCACGAGGCATTCTCCGGCCGGATTTTCCGGAAAGAAATCCCAAACCTTACGGCGGATTTCGGCGCTTTTTTAAATATGCTATCCACAAAATAATCGAGTAACAGAGGAGAGATCCAGTTCATGAAAATCATTTCAAAAATCACCTGTTTCTTTTTGTGCGCGGCGCTTCTTCTGCCGCTTTCCGCCTGTTCAGGCGGAAATGGGACGTCCTCCGCGGCCGCTCCGTCTGCGGCGGCCGGCAGCGCTGTGAGCAGTACTGCCGCAGGCAAAACCATCACCGTTACAGACGACGCCGGCAACACTGTTACGCTTCCAGCCCATTCTCAGCGCATTGCCGTTTGCAATATCTGGCCGCTGCCGTCCGTCCTTGCCGTCTTTTTTGATTCCGCGAAAAATATCGTCGGAATGTCAAAAGAGAGCATGACCGCTGCCAAAAACAGCCTCCTGAGCGAGCTGTACCCGGATATTCTGAAAGCCAGCACCGGCTATATCAGCGGCAGCAGCGTCAATCTGGAAGAGCTGGCAAAACTGAAACCCGACGTTGTGTTTTACAGTGCTTCCACCAAAGAACTGGGCACCCAGCTGACAAACGCGGGATTCAACGCCGTTGCCGTTTCCGTCAGCAAATGGGACTACAATTCCATTGAGACGCTGAACCACTGGATTGCTCTGCTGAGCCGGATTTTCCCCGACAACAGCAAAACCAAAATCGTGCAGGAAACAAGCAACCAGGTCTACCAGATGGTTCAGGGACGCGTCAAGAATCTAACGGACGGCGAGCGGAAACGCGTTTTCTTCCTGTTCCAGTACGGCCCGGGCACCATTATGTCTTCCGGCAGACACTTTTTCGGCCAGTGGTGGGCGGACGCCATCGGCGCAAAAAATGCGGCCGGGGGAATCGACAAAGAAAAATCCGCCGCGGTCAACATGGAGCAGATCTACCAGTGGAACCCTGATCTTATTTTTATCACGAATTTCACAACGGCAGTCCCCAAAGATCTGTACGGAAATACGGTGGGATCTTTTGACTGGAGCGGCGTAAAGGCCGTCCAGAAAAAACAGGTCTACAAAATGCCGCTGGGCATGTACCGCAGTTATACGCCCGGTGTGGATACTCCCGTCACCCTGCTGTGGCTTGCCAAAACCACGTACCCCAAGCTTTTTGCCGATGTGGATATTACGAAAGAAACAAAAAAGTATTATAAAAGCGTTTTCGGCGTCGATCTGAGCGACCGGCAGGCCCAGACTATCTTTACGCCCCCGGCTGCGGCGGGCAGCGGAATATAAAGGGGGCGTACGTATGGGGCTGAACGATACTCCCGCCGCTGACCGGGCCCATATCGGCTTTTTCGGCTGCCGGAATGCGGGAAAATCCAGTGTGGTCAACGCTGTAACGGGGCAGGAGCTTTCCGTCGTTTCCAACACCAAAGGCACAACGACCGATCCCGTTTATAAAACCATGGAGATCCTTCCTCTGGGGCCGGTTGTCATCATGGATACGCCCGGGTTTGACGACACGGGCGGCCTGGGTTCCCTTCGCGTCCGCAGGACCCTGCAGGTTTTAAACCGGGCGGACGCCGCGGTCCTGGTTGTGGACGCGGCGGCGGGGATGAATGATTTCGACCGCCGGCTTGTCCGGCTGTTCCGGGAAAAGCAGATTCCGTATCTCACGGCTTTCAACAAAAGCGACCTTCTGCCCTCAACCGGCCGCTCGGCGGAAAAAGAAAATGAGATTTATGTCAGCGCTGTCTGCGGGGACGGGATGGGCCGCTTGAAAGAAAAGATCGCGTCTCTGCTTCCTCCCGATGACGGAAAGTTCCGGATTGTGGGCGACCTCATCCGCCCGTCGGATTTCGTTGTGCTGGTGACGCCGATTGACAAAGCCGCGCCGAAAGGGAGGCTGATCCTTCCTCAGCAGCAGACGATCCGCGATATTCTGGATTCGGACGCCACGGCCGTTGTTGTCAAGGAATTTGGGCTGCGGGATACCCTGGAGCATCTCGGCAGGAAACCGGCGCTGGTCATTACGGACAGCCAGGTCTTTGCCAAAGCATCAGCCGAAACGCCGCAGGACGTGCCCCTGACCTCATTTTCCATCCTGATGGCGCGCGCCAAGGGGTTCCTTGCGGACGCCGTCCAGGGCGTAGCGTCGGTCGGCCGCCTTCGGGACGGGGACACCGTCCTGATGGCCGAAGGCTGCACGCACCACCGCCAGTGCGGCGATATCGGCACCGTCAAAATTCCCGGGTGGCTGCGCGGCTATACCGGAAAAAAGCTGAATTTCCAGACCTGCTCCGGCGGCAGTTTTCCGGAAGACCTGTCCCCGTATTCCCTTGTCATCCACTGCGGGGCCTGCATGCTCCATGGGCGGGAAGTCCGCAGCCGGGTTCGGCGTGCGCGGGATCAAAAAGTGCCCATAACCAATTATGGGGTCGCCATAGCTTATATGCAGGGGATTTTAAAACGGAGCCTGCAGATTTTTCCGGATCTTCTTGCAAAAATCGGAGGCTGACTCAGCGGAAGGGGACTCCCGGATCGGCTTTTATTTGCGGATTTTTTCTGCGGAAGCGCATTTTTTGCGTTTCCTATTGACCCTGCGGTTCCAATCCGATACAATAAAAATTGATAGGGATTGGAAGGAAGAATAAGCAGAATGGAAGAGAAAGAACCGGTCTATTACACGGAGCGGAAGCAGCTTCTCCGCTGCTATGATGCCCAGAAACGCCCGTATGCCTTCCGGGCGGAAAATACGGAAGATTTTTTTGAATGGAAAAAGCAGAGCCGGGAGATGCTCCGGAATATTATGGGATTTTCCCTTCTGGAACCGTGCCGCCCGGCGTTCCGCAAAACGGGGGAAAGTAAACAAAACGGTTTCCGGCGCGTCAAAGGGGTTTTGCAGACGGAGCCGGAGATTTTTATGCCGCTGTACCTGTTGGTGCCGGACGGCATCAAAGAAGGGGAAAAATGCCCCTGCGTCATCGCTCCGCACGGCCATGGCACGGGCGGCAAGGATTCCGTCGCGGGCGTCTTGGAAAACCCGGCTGTCCGGAAGGCCGCCGAAAGCTATCACTGTGTCTGCGGCGTCGATTTTGTCAAGCAGGGGTATGTGGTTTTCTGCCCCGACGCGCGCGGCAGCGGCGAGCGCAGGGAACCGCGCCAGCAGGGAAGTGAAGCGGAAAAGGTACTTTCGTCTTCCTGCGACGCGCTGAACTTTGCGGCCGTCAGCCTGGGCGGTTCCCTTGCGGGCATGTGGACATGGGATCTCATGCGGCTGATCGACTTTGCCCAGAGCCTGCCGTTCTGCGACGGCAGTCGGGTTGCCTGCTGCGGTTTTTCGGGGGGCGGCCTGCAGACGCTCTGGCTTGCCGCTCTCGACGACCGCGTCACGTGCGCCGTGATCAGTGGTTATTTTCACGGTTACCGCGACTCCATTTTATCCACCAATTTCTGCGGGTGCAATTTTGTTCCCCATCTGTGGCAGAACATGGACCTGTGCGACGTGGCCGCGCTGATTGCCCCCCGGCCGTTCCTTATTGAAAGCGGAAGCCGGGATGAACTGAACGGTGCAAGGGGCCTGCGGGATGTGGACGAGCAGTTTGCCCGCCTGCAAAAGGCTTACCGGCTGTTTTCCCGGCAGGACTTCCTGCACCACTTCGTTTTTGACGGCGTTCACCGCTGGAACGGTTCTGAAACCGGCGCGTTTCTTAAACGTTATTTAGAATGAAAAAATAAAATATTCTACTTATAAGGAACAGAGGCTGAAGATGAACGAACTGAACGAACGATATTATGAAAATCCGGTCCGCAGGGGCTTTTACCCGGATCCGTCTGTTTTGCGGGTTGGGGAAGACTACTATATGGTCAATTCTACTTTTCAGTATTTTCCGGCCATCACCATTTCCCATTCCAGCGACCTTGTGCACTGGAAGACCATAGGGCACGCCATTACGAAAAACGAATATCTCGATCTTTCCGGTATTGCCGATTCCCACGGGATCTGGGCGCCGGATATTTCGTATTCCGGCGGCGTCTATTACATTTTTGCGCCGCTGCGCCTGAATAATCCGCCCGAAGGGCAGCAGGCCCCGCTGCGTGTCCAGCTCGTCATGAAATCTGAAAGGCCCGAAGGCCCTTACTCCAAACCGGTCCTGCTGCCGGTGGACGCCATTGATCCCTCGCATTTTGTCGATGACGACGGAACTCATTATATGATTGTCCCGCCGGGCATCAACGTCGTAAAATTAAACGATGACTGCAGCAAAGTGCTGGAAGGGCCGGTCTGCGTGTGGAAAGGCACGGGGAAGCGCGCCCCGGAGGGCCCGCATATTTTTAAGCGCGGGGATTACTACTATGCCGTCCTTGCGGAAGGCGGAACCGGCTATGGGCACAGCATAACGGAAGCGAGGGCCAAAAACCTGTACGGGCCGTATGAGCCCTGCCCGTACAACCCGGTGCTGACGCAGGGCGACCCGGGCGCAAAGCTACAGCGCTGCGGCCACGGCGACCTTGTGGAAACGCAGAACGGGGATTGGTGGATCCTGTACCTGTGCGGACGTCCCAGCGGCGGCAATTTTACAACGCTGGGACGCGAGACGTCACTGGATCCCGTCGAGTGGACGGACGACGGCTGGTTCCTCGTAAACCGCGGCCGGGGCCCCAGTGAAAAACAGCTGGCGCCGGATCTCCCCGAGACGGCCTGCCCGGAAGCGTATTTCGATGATTTTGACGGCGGCAGCCTGTCTCCCGAGTGGGAGTTTGTGCGCAACCCGGACGAAACCCTTTACTCGCTTACGCAGAGGCCGGGATCTTTCCGCATCGTCACGGGCGATTACGGGCTGGATTCCATCCGTTCCGTCAATACGCTCCTGCGCCGGGAAGAGGAATTCCAGTACGCCGCGTCGCTGAAACTGGAGTTCCATCCCGCTGCGGGCGAAAAGGCCGGGCTGGTCTGCTATTACGGGCTCCGGAACTACATCGAATGTTTCCTGACGGGGAACGGAGCGGGGAATTCGGTCATCCTGCAGGAAAACCGCAACGGGGCTGTCACCCGCCTCGGCGAAACGGCGTTTTCGGGGAATACCGTTTATCTGCGCGTCCGTGTCCGGGGGCAGGAGCGCCGGTTTTACGCTTCCGAAGACAATCAAAGCTGGAATCTGGTCGGCTCCGATCCGAACTGCACGTTCCTGAGCGACGAAGGGATCACGCAGGGGAAGCACCACACGGGAACGCTGGTTGGCCTGTTTGCAAACAACGGCGGTTCCGGCAGCCGTGTTCCCGCCGATTTTGACTGGTTCCGCTACCGGAACGAGTAAGGGGGAAAACAGAATGAGCGAAATTGTCAATCCGATCCTTCCCGGTTTCCATCCGGATCCGTCAATTATCCGGGTGGGCGGGGATTACTATATTGCCACGTCCACGTTTGAGTGGTTTCCCGGCGTAGAGATCCACCATTCCCGCGACTTGCTTCACTGGGAGCTTGCCGCCAGGCCGCTGAACCGGGTTTCGCAGCTGGATATGCGGGGAATTCCCTGTTCCTGCGGCGTCTGGGCGCCCTGCCTGTCCTATTCAAACGGCGTGTATTACCTGATCTATACGGTTGTCCGCAGCACGGGCGGCGCTTTTAAAGATACCGATAACTATCTTGTCACGTCTGCGGATCTGTACGGCGAATGGTCCGATCCGGTTTATTTGAACTCCACCGGGTTTGACCCGTCGCTGTTCCATGATGAAGACGGGCGGAAATGGCTGGTCAATATGTCGTGGGATTTCCGCGGCGGAAAAAACTCTTTTGCCGGTGTCCTTCTGCAGGAGTATTCCGTCCGGCAGAAAAAGCTGATCGGCAAACCAATTAATATTTTCAAAGGGTCCCATTATGGAAAAACGGAAGGACCCCATCTCTACCGGCATGGGGGCTGGTATTATTTGATCGCCGCGGAAGGCGGCACGGGCTTGACCCACGCCGTGACCATGGCGCGGTCCCGTTCGATTTCCGGCCCTTATGAGATCCATCCGCAGAACCCCGTCCTGACTTCACGGTACAATCCCGGCCTGATCCTCAAAAAAGCAGGGCACGCCGATTTGGTGGAAACAGAAAACGGGGAATGGTATATGGTGCACCTGTGTTCCCGTCCGCTGGACGGTTATTCTGTTCTCGGCCGCGAGACGTCGATCCAAAAAGTTGAATGGGGTGCCGATGGATGGCTCCGCCTCCAGGGGGGCGGCTGTGAACCCCGGCTGAAAGTTCCCGCCCCGGATCTGCCGCCGTTTGCCCCGAAGAATGCGCCGGAGCGCGACCATTTCGATTCGGATGTCCTGAACCCGCATTTCTGCACCCTTCGGATGCCCCTTGGGCCGGAAACGCTGTCCCTTACGGAACGGCCGGGATGGCTGAGGCTCCACGGAAGGGAGAGCCTGCATTCCGCCTACCGGCAGGCTCTGGTTGCAAGGCGCCAGCAGTCTTTTACCTATACGGCGGAGACCAAAGTGGAGTTTGAGCCGCAGGATTTCCGCCAAATGGCAGGGCTGATCTGCCTGCACGATCTCGATAATTATTTTTATCTGAAAATCGGCGGCGATGAGGAACAAGGGAAAACGATAAGCGTGCTGAGCTGTGACAACGGCAGGTACACGTTTGGCGGCGAGGTGTCCGCCAAAGGGCGCACCGCGGTTTATCTGCGGGCGCACGCCGACCATGCCGGCCTGTGGTTTTATTTTTCCTTCGACGGGGAAAACTGGAGGCATATCGGCGAAGTGTACGATATGCGCGTCCTTTCGGATGAACATTCCGGATGCAGCCATTTCACGGGTGCGTTTGTGGGGCTTTGCTGCCAAGATTTAAGCGGTCTGGGCCGGTACGCGGACTTCGACTATTTTGATTATAAAGAATAAAGGCGGATCGTCCGGCGGGGAATCCAGAAATTTGCAGGCGCCGCAGACGGGTATTCGGCCGGGCACTGCATAAACTACCTTCGGGGTGGTTTTTTGAATTATGAACTGAACCAGCTTTTGGATTCTAACCCGGAAGCGAAACAGTATTTTTCTTCCCTGCCGCAGTATGCGCGTGAAGCGGTGGAAAAGCATGCCGACGAAATCGACGGGGTGAGGTCTCTGCGGCTGTATGCCGAAGCCTTTATGCGGGACGACTCTTTTCGAGGGGCTTGACCATGGAGGCGAACGGCGTGGGGACGTTTTACGAGAACAATCCGGATCTGCGCGATTATTTTGAATCGCTGCCGATCGACGTGAAGAACCGGATCCTGGAATCCGGCGTGGAGATTTCCACACTCGGCGAACTGATGAAGGTCGCCGAACATTTTGGAGCAGCTATGTAGCGAAAAGGCCGTCCGGGAATGGAATTCCAGGCGGCCTTTCTTAACATTCGGAATCCGGGCAAATTTATTCCGTGCGGATATCCCGTTTCCGAAGGAAAAACAGGGACAGCAGGCAAAACAAAAAGATAAAAAGGAAACATATAAGAACAAACGTGCCCATGCCCACCGCGCCGAGGGCGTCCTGGTTTACGGAACCCAGACCGGCAATCAGCAGGGAATTCGGCGAAAACTGCCATTTCCCTTTTGCGGCAAGGCCGAAACCCAGGATGCAGAACAGGAGTTCCAGCCCGATGGGTACGGCAAAACTGCGGATCACCATGGAAAACAGAAGCTGCATGGCCGCGACGGCAAGGGAGCCGAGCCATGCGCAGAAAAACCAGCGGGCCGCGTCCGAGGCCGGGAACGGATCGGAGAAACGGAAAATCCTCCCGGCGCAGAAATACAGCGCCAGGAACAGGATCTGGGCCAGCAGGCTGAAAACCGCCACAGCCGCAAACTTTCCCCAGTAGATATCCCGGCGGGGGACCGGCACCGTCATCAGCGCATTCCAATTGCGGCCGGTGTGTTCCAGCCGCCACTCGTAGGCGCAGGCAATGGCAATCAGGATGGGGAGGAACAAATTCCCGTAAAACAGGCTGACCTGCGTCCAAAAGCTTTGCCACTGGTGGGTCAGCATTTCCTGATTATATGAGAAATTCACCGCCCCCAAAAACACGCTGAACGCCGAGAGAAAAAAGAACGCCAGCCAGATAAGCGACCCTTTCAGCTTCAGCCGCTCTGCCGCAAAAGTATTTTTCAGCATTTCATTCACCTCACAGTTCTTTCTGCGCAAACCGGTGTTTTCCAATACCATAGATCAGAAGCCCGGCTATCAACACGCCAGCCAGAAATTCCCAGTTTACGGCAACCGGCGCAAGGGTCCATTTTCCGTTGATCTCCACCGTCCGTGCCTGCGCAAGTTCCGTATAATATCCCCATATGAAAATCCGCCGAACACTGTCCGGAAAAAGCGCCCCGGCAAAGCCGAGAAAGGATCCAAACAGCCCGGCGACAAGGGCGGCAGACTGATTTGCGACGGCCATGGAAAAGAACTCCTGCACGGCGAGTACTCCCACGTTGATCAGCATGGTTCCCGCATAAGACGCGAGAAATTTTTCCGCGGGGAACGCGCCGGGGTACTTTGCCGCAAACCCGTATCCCGCGTAGAGGAAATACTGAATCGCCTGCGCCGCCGCAGTCAGAATCATGCAGCAGGCAAATTTGGCGCTGTACAGGGAAGACATGCGTTCCGAGCAGCAGGAAAGCAGCTTCCAGGTATCTCCTTTATGTTCTACGTCGCAGACGCGGCTTGCCGCCACGGCGAGGGTAAACGGGCAGAACAGCCCGTTCAGCAGGGCGATCTGCATCAATAAGTTCTCCCATGGTAAATCCGCCGCCGTCCCTCCCCGTGCGGCAGAACGATAGGCGGAATACAGAATGAAGAATGTTTCCGCGAGGAAAAGCGCCAGCACCGTTAAAAAAACATGTCTGCGTTTCAGTTTGTAAAATTCCAGACCAAGATACTGCATCACAGCGCCGCCGCCTTTCCCGTAAGGTCAAGGAAGATTTCCTCCAGGCTTTTGCGCCGCTCTTCAATCCGAAAGACCGGGATGCCGTTTTCCACAAGGCGGCTGTTGATGCGCGCAACGGCGTCGTCGCTGACGTGTTCAAACGCCAATTCGCCTTCCGGCGTCATTTTGGGCGAGTAATCGCTTAAAAGCCCGGCGGCCTTTTCCCGGCTGCGCACCCTCATAACGATAGAATGGCTGCTCTTTGCCCGAAGCTCCTCCATACTGCCCTGAAAAACCAGCTCGCCCTTATTGATGATGCCGGCCGCCGTAGCCATTCGGTCGATTTCCGAAAGGATATGGCTGGAGATCATAACCGTCATCCCGTACTGTGCGGGCAGGGAACAGATCAGCTCGCGGATCTCCTCGATCCCGGCGGGGTCAAGGCCGTTGGTCGGTTCGTCCAGCACCAGCAGCTTCGGGAACCGCGCGAGCGCCATGGCGATGCCGAGGCGCTGTTTCATGCCGAGTGAATAGTATTTCACTTTCTTGTTTCTCTGGTTGTCCAGCCGGACGATGGAGAGGGCTTTCCGGATGTTCTTTTCCGGCAGATCCATCAGCTTCTGGATAATCCGCATGTTTTCCATCCCCGTCAGGTGTCCGTAATAGGCGGGCGATTCGATCAGGGAACCGGTCTGCCTTAAAATGTCTATGCGGCTTTTTTCGGTGAGCCGCTGCCCGAAAAGTTCCACGCTTCCGCGCGTGGGGCGCACAAGGCCCAAAATCATTTTCATCGTGGTGGATTTTCCGGCGCCGTTCGGTCCCAGAAAGCCGTAAACTTCTCCCTGCCGGATCTGAAGATCCAGGTCTTTTACGCGGAACACGCCGCTGTATTCTTTTGACAAGCCTTTTGTGGCGATTGCCTTTTCCATAAAAAACATCCCTTTCCGTTTTTGCTGTTCCCATTGTACCGTGCTTTCCTTACGCGGGCCTGACGCCTTCCTTACGCCAGCCTTAATTTTTTGCGGCAGGATGGGTTTCAGCCCGGACGGGGTGGTATACTGGATTTTGGGGTGATGGCAATGGACGATATCAAGGCAAAAAAAATTCTGGCCGTTGACGACCAGAAAGAACTGCTGGAACTGCTGGAAGAAATCCTGCGGAAAGAAGGGTATTCCCGTGTCTTTACGGCACAGGACTGCCGCTCTGCCCGGCAGGCGGCGGAGAAAATCCGGCCCGACCTCATCCTCCTTGATGTGATGCTGCCCGACGGCGACGGGTTCTCCCTAATGCGTGAAATCCGGAAAAGCTCAGACGTGCCCGTGATTTTCCTGACTGCGCGCGGCGAGGATGAAGACAGGCTGGTCGGCCTCGGCCTCGGCGCGGACGACTATGTGGTGAAGCCGTTCCTGCCGAAGGAGCTGGCCCTGCGCGTAGGGGCGGTTCTGCGGCGGGCGTACCGGCCCGCCGGGCGGGAGGGCGCGCCCCGCTTCACGCTGGGGGAAACAGAAGTGGACCCGGGCGGCGGCTTTGTGCAAAAAGAAGGGCGCCGGCTCCCCCTGACGGCAAAGGAACTGGCGCTGCTTCTCAAGCTGTACGAAAACCGCAACCGGATCGTCACGGGCGACGCCCTGTGCGAAGCTGTGTGGGGCGACGGCCTTCCGGGCTACGAAAATACGCTGATGGTCCACATCCGCCGCCTGCGCGAAAAAATCGAAGAAGACCCGTCCAAGCCGCGTTTCCTTCTCACAGTGCGCGGCCTTGGGTACAAGCTGGTTACGGAGGGGAGCAATCCGTGAAAAACGTAAAGCGGTTTCTCCGGAGGTTTTTAACGGGCCTGGTACTTTGTTTTGTGCTGTTCGCCGCCATGAACGTCGGTATTTTTTTAGTTTGCTTCTACAAGGCTTCACAGGCCGATGAAGGTTCTGGGTCGCCGCAGTATCTGGTCCGGCAGGCCGCGGAATCGCTCTCCGGAACCGAAGGCGGCGGCTACACGCTGCCCGGCGGCTTAAAAAACGAGCTGAAAAAGCAGGGCGTGTGGGCCATGCTTCTGGACAGCGGCGGGAAGGTCGTCTGGAAAATGGACTTGCCGCAGACCATTCCGCTTTCCTATTCGGCGGCCGGCGTCGCGGAATTTTCCCGCTACTACCTGCGGGATTACCCGGTTTTCTGCTGGGAGCGCGGCGGCGGGCTGATGGTTCTCGGGTACCCGAAAGATTCCTACTTTAAATATCCTTACGATGCTTCCATGCAGATGTTTTCGCAGACGTTGCGCTGGGTGGAACTGATGCTCGGATGCAATGTGGCCCTGCTGATCCTGCTGTACGCGCTGTTAAGCTGGCGCACGGTCAAGCCGGTGGAGCCGATTCTCGAAAGCATCCGGTCGCTTTCGCGCGGGGAACCGGTCCTTTTGCAGGAAAAGGGGCTGTTTTCCGAAATTGCCGCCGGGCTCAACCGCACTTCCGTCCTTCTGCAAAGCCGGAGCGAAGCGCTGAAAGAAAAAGAAAAGGCGCGCGCGGAATGGATCGCCGGCGTTTCGCACGACATCCGCACGCCCCTTTCGATGATTCTGGGATACGCGGGGGAAATGGAAGACGACCCTTCCCTTCCCAAACCGGCAAGGGAGCGCTGCGCGCGGATCTGCGCGCAGGGGGTTAAACTGAGGGATCTTGTCAGTGACCTCAACCTGGTTTCCCGGCTTGAATACAGCATGCAGCCGCTGCTGCGCCGGCCGGTGCGGGCGGCAAAATTGCTGCGGGAAGCCGTGACCGGTTTTTTGAACGGGGGCGTCGATGAAAAATTCCAAGTGGAAATAGAACCGGCAGATGAAACCGTATGGATCGACGCAGACGGGCGTCTGCTGGAACGGGCGGTGACAAACCTTCTGCAAAACAGTGCCGTGCATAATCCGGCCGGGTGCCGGATCACTGTGTCGCTCCGGGCGCAGGAGAAGGACTGCCTGCTGGCGGTGGAGGACGACGGCATCGGGATCGAACCGGAAAAACTGCGGCGGCTCCAGGCGGCGATCCGTTCCGGGAAGGGCCTGTCCCGCACAGGGGAGCACGGCCTCGGGCTGCGCATTGTCGGCAGCATTGCCCGGGCGCACGGGGGCGTTTTCCGGCTGTCCAGCGAACCGGGCCGGGGAACAAAAGCCGTTCTGATCCTGCCGCGTTCCCAAACGCCCGGCGGCGCGGCAGGCCCCAGTCAGTAGCGGAGCATGGCGTCCAGTCTGCGGTGCAGGGCGCGGATCCGTTCCAGTGACGCGCGGTCTTCCAGCCTGCGTCCGGATTGGTAGTATTCCACGCGGCCCGACCCGCCGCCTGCAAGCCCGTTTTCCCGCAGGACGTCCCGCAGGTGGTTGACCGTGCCTGCGCTGCCGTCGATCAGGGCGACGTCCGGCGGAAAAATCCTCCGGAACGTATCCTTGAAGAAGTTGAAGTGTGTGCAGCCCAGAACCAGTGCTGAGTAGCGCGTCAGGTCA
The DNA here is from genome assembly GCA_002407675.1 of Ruminococcaceae bacterium UBA5406. Taxonomy (GTDB): domain Bacteria; phylum Bacillota; class Clostridia; order Oscillospirales; family Acutalibacteraceae; genus Thermocaproicibacter. The sequence goes on along the minus strand of DHNW01000032.1, from coordinate 250,888 downwards.
TAGCGTGAGAACTCATCTTCCAGGTAGCGGCGCACGCGGTCCGAATTAAATTCGCCGCTTTCCGCAAGTGTGACAAGGCGGGGCAGGGCAAGCAGATCCACGGAATGTTCCCCGTCCACGCGGCGCAGAAGGTTCTGGAGCCTGTCCTCCCGTATGGTGACGGGCGTGGCAACCACCATGACCCGCTTGCCTGCGTTCCGCCGCACGGCGGGCTTAACGGCCGGTTCCATTCCGAGAATGGGAAAAGCGTATTTGCTGCGGAGAAAACCGATCGCCGCGCTGGTTGCGGTGTTGCATGCCACAACAACCGCCTGCACGCCCTTCTGCGCCAGAAACAGCACGGCTTCATCCGCGTAGCCGGTGATTTCTTCCTTCGTTTTCGTTCCGTAGGGGACGTGATCCGTGTCCGCGTAATACAGATAATCCTCATTCGGGAGTGTCCGGAGCGCCTGATGAAGCACGGTCAGGCCGCCGATTCCCGAATCCAGTATTCCGGTTTTCATGAGTGCAACAGTCTTTCTTTTCTAGTTTTAAACTCTGTGTCTGAAATCTATCTTATTATAGTTTATTATAGTATAGCACAGTCTGCGGAACATGTCAGAACGGGGGTTCGCCGTTCGGCTGACAAGCGGGTCCGCGCTGTGGTATCAAAGGATCAGAAAGTAGAGAAGGAGCGGAAGAACATGATTCTGAGCGCCAGCAGGAGGACCGATATCCCGGCCTATTATTCCAAATGGTTTCTGAACCGGCTGAACGAAATATTTTCATAAAGAATGGTGGAACATTTACGGCAAGCCAGGTAGTGCAGTATTATTAAATAAAAATAACCGACAGCCATCACTCAGTTGCTGTCGGTTATTTTGTGAATCAAAAAGTTCACTACGCTTATTTATTTATTTGTATATTCCATAGACCTTATTGACATTTTGAATGTAAATTATTCCCTTCCCGGGATCGTCTATTTTCAACTGCGTGCGTATAGACGACACAATTGCATCCGTCATATCTGTTTCCGATAAGATAAGAACGATCTCCTTTTCAGGTTCGATATCCATGGAGAACAGCTTGCTGGTTTCATGAATACCGGAACCTCTGGCCCCCATAATGGTTCCTCCTTTTGAACCTGCTTTGGTTGCAGCATCAATAACATCTTCGGCTTTCCCCCTTTCCACAATGGTTGTTATCATATGATACATGGTGTTCTCCACTCCCTTTTTATAATCCGAGCTTTCACACGGTAAACTTTTTGCCCCCAAAATCTTACAAACTGAAGTTGTAAAAGCAATGCCATGATTTGGCTTGTTGAAATCAAATTCTTTATTAAGTCCTTCAAGAGAACGGCACGCTGTTGCCGTATCCGTCAACATAAAGCAAATTTCTTTTCTAATATCAGAGAGCCCAATAAAATTTAGGATCCGGCTGCTTACAGTTCCTTTTCCTATCGTCACCGTACCGCCTTTTATCCCATATTGTTTTGCTCGTTTTAGCACCTTGCTTCCATATCCAAAATCAACGATAACGCATATCAATTCTAATTCTGTTAACTTCACTTCGTTGTTCAAAGGATTTACACCTCCCCATACTTTTTTGTCTTAACTTTATAAAACAAACCCAACAATTGCAAGGCGATTAACGGGGTCATCGCAACCATTGAGATAATTCCAAACCCATCGACCAAAACGCTGGCCCCCTCCGTAGCTTCGGCAGCTCCTTGCGCATATGCCAATATAAAAGTAGCCGTCATCGGACCGGAGGCTACTGCGCCTGAGTCAAAGGCAATTCCCACGAAGAGCTTGGGAACGAAATACATCAATGCAACAGAAATCGCATATCCCGGAAGCAGATACTGCCATAATTGTAATTCCGGAATCAGAATTCTGACGATGGATAACGCCACAGCGATGCCGACCCCGATGGAAAGCGTAACCATGACAACTTTTCTGCTTACATAACCGCTTGTGACATCTTCGATCTGATGGGTTAGTACATTCACGGCCGGTTCTGCAAGTATCGTAACAACGCCAAGTATAAACCCTACAAGAATGACGTAAGCCTTGTTATCCAATAAGGCTATATTATAACCGATCGTACTTCCCACGTCCATGAAGCCGGAATTAACCCCGACTAAAAACACAACAAGGCCTAAAAACGTAAACAATATGCCAAATAGGATTTTACGAACAGCTCGAGTCGATAATTTGAATGAAGTCTTTTGAAATATTATAAATATTAATATAATGGGAAGCAATGCCAGGCTTATTTCTACAGCTACCTTTGAAAATTCGTGAAGAAACGGATAAAGTATTGAGGTTGACGTCGCCTCTTGCGTAAGATTACCGGTTATATCATCTGCCTTTGATAAGATACTCATAACCATTACCGAAATTATGGCGCCTGTTGAAGTAATTGACACCAATCCGAAGCTATCTTTTTCAGATGATTTACTATCCTTCTTTAATTTTGAAACGCCTACGGCAAGCGATAAAATAAACGGGACCGTTAAAGCGCCTGTTGTCGCTCCCGAAGCGTCAAAGGATATTGCTAAAAACTCCGGGGTTGTAAATATCGCAAGCGCAAAAATAATCGCATAAAGAATGGTTAATAATTTATATAGCGGGAAGTTATAAACGATTTTCATGAGTCCTACTGAAAGCATTATAGAAATACCGGCTGATACAATACCGACAATACTCCACTTTGAAATCAGTCCTGATGTGACGGAACTAACCTGTTCCGCCAAAATATGAAGGTCGGGTTCCGCAACAGATATAAAAAAACCAAGAATAATTCCGAAAATAACGACGATCCATATTTTATTGGTTTTTGCGATCGTTGACCCAAGGAGATTTCCAATCGGAGTAATTCCAATGTCCACTCCAATTAAAAAAACTGTTAAGCCAAAAATAATAAACACTGCGCCAATGAGAAACCTTATGAGTAATACGGTATCAAGCGGAGATATCGTAAAATGCAAGATCAATACTATCACAGTAATCGGCAGAACCGAATACAGTACTTCTTTTAGTTTCGAAATAATCACATTCAAATATTCCACTTCCTTTCTTCCTGCTTATGACGATATTTAATTTACTATGAATTTGTGAGCCACCTCACAAACTCCTGCAAGCTGATCTCCCCGGCATCACATTTAGCCTTCTGCTCCCTGGCCTTTTCGCTCCAAGCGTAAAAATCCTCCTGCTCAATCTTTCCCGCTCTAATCCAGCCAAAGCGCTTTTTATACTCCCGGCGGTAGACCTTGAAAACGTCATCATCCTTGCGCTTTTCCGTCCAAACTTTGATGGCCCCCACATCTCTGCAAGTACGCCCCTTATCGTCAATGGGACGGTTGCAGTATTCCGCATCCGAACGTCCGGAGAGGGCAAAATAACGATTGCAGTTTTTGCAGATGCGCACAGGCTGTTCCTGCTTCACAAACTCCCGAACGAAGTAGTCAATCATGTCATAGATATTTTTCGGATACAGCACCTCAGTAAAGGTTTTTCGGTCGATGACCTCAAAGCTCATGGGCTGAGGCTGAAACTGGAAAGTATTCAGTTGGTCATCTCCACGGTAGTTATAATACCGTACCATCTTTTTCTGCACCGGCTCCTTGGGGCTGGTGTCCAAATCCAGCACATGGGCAAAAAGTGTATTAATCTGCTCCTGCATCGTGTGAATATTGGATGGAATGTGTGTCAGCTCCTTGCGGGGCAGCAGACCGGCAATATTCTCATAATTCTGCCGCTTCGCCTGTTCCAGCCTGTCCCGCCATTCCAGACGAAGCAGCTCAAAGTAAACGTGTTTGGGAGCTATCGTGTCCAGCGTCGCCAAGACTTCCTCCGCATACTGCTGTTCCTTAGAGGAATACAGTTCCATGAGCGACTTACCCATACCGTCAAACAACTCGCCATATGCCCAAACATCCAAATAGAGCAGCTCCATCAGACTTGTCCCGAAGGGCAGGTCTTTTTTCTTTTTCTGTTCATTTCCATATTCAAAATGCTCTTTGCCATCTTCAACCCAAACTTTGTATGTGTAACGCATTTTTTGCCACCTCATCAGAACGACTTGATGCTAAAATTATTATACATTAGTCTTGACAAGATTGCAAGGCTTTGCTACTATACAATTATAGACCAATCATTAAACGCTATATTAATTGGTCGTTTCAAGAGGAGATGATGCCTATGACTGCAATATAGCAAAAGCCGCCACTCCACGGCAATGGAATGACGGCTCATGAAACCGAAGCGGTTTCAAAAATTGGTTGCTCTCATTGTAACCCAAGGGGAGCGGAAAAGCAAGGGAGCATTTGCGGGGTTGGGTACGCTCACTACCCTTTCGGGTAGGCCAGCATATTGTTTGTATTGACAGCGGGCTTTCGCCCGCCGCCGGAAGAAACGGTAGTCCGGCGGAAATGCGTTTCCCTGAAGGACCCGCAGCTCAAATTTTTCGAGTAAAATTCATAAAAGCTCTGAAATGACAATTGATTTTTCATGGAAGAAAAGCTGTAAAATAGAACACGTACACAGTGGATCAAAATGCCATACGTCATCATGGCGCACACGCTCAGTGCTTTTTATGATATTCCGCACGGTGTGGCATGGAATACAAATATATTGCGCAGGCTATGGGCGTAGACGTGAAGGGCATGAACCCGGAGCAGTACAAAACAGCGGCGGTTGACGCTGTCCGGCAGCTGTCCCTGGATGTGGGCATCCCGCAGAAACTCCATAATCGGCGTAAAGGAAGAGGATATCTCCAAACTGGCGGCCTCCGCCATGAAAGACGCCTGCACGCCGGGCAACCCGAGGGAAGCAACGGTTCCCGAAATTGAGGCGCTGTTCCGCAAGGCGCTGTAAATCCGAAAAAATTAAAATAATTTTAAAAAAGTTGCCCTGCAAAGGGCAACTTTTCGTTGTTTTTAAGGGTAAAGTGAAAGGGAAACCGGCGTCAGTGTTTTGCTGCCCGGAATGCTTTGACAATGGAGGTTCCGGCCACGGCCCCGTCGCAGACGGCCTTTGAGATCTGCAAAAGGCCGCCCGTGCAGTCACCCGCCGCGTACAGGCCGGGAATATTGGTCTGCCGGTGTTCGTCCACGGCAATTGCCGTGCCCTTTGTCTGCGCGCCGAGCTTGCGGGCGAGATCCACGCTTCCTGCTACGCCCAGCGCCACAAACAGGCCCGCGGTTTCCAGCCGGGAGCCGTCCTCAAACTGCACGCCTTCCAGTGTTGCGCCTCCTTCCAGCGACGAAATCTTTTTCGTTTCCACGGTAAAATCTTCCGGAAAATCCGCCGCCGGTTTTTCCCCGTCCGTCAGGATGGTTACGTTGGAAGCCACCGGAAGAAGTTCCAGTGCCTCGTGCAGGGCGTAATCCCCCGCGCCGAGAACCGCAACCTTTTTTTTGCGGTAAAAGAAAGCGTCGCATACGGCGCAGTAGCTCACACCCCTGCCTTCTAGGTCCGAAAGGCCCGGAATTTTTGGGGCCCGCCGCGCCGCGCCCGTCGCAAGGACGGCAAACGGCGCGCGGTAGGTGTCCGAAGCGGTGCTCACGGCAAACTGCCCGTCATAGGCAATGCCGACTACTTCGCCGTCCAGCCGCATCACGCCGACCCGCTCCGCCTGCGCCGTGCCGTTTTCCAGCAGGGTTTTTCCCGAGACGGGTTCCGCAAACCCGTAGTAATTTTCGATTTTATTTGTTTTTAAAAGGGAGCCGCCCACCGGCCCGATCACCAGCGTGTCCAGCCCGGCGCGCGCGGTGTACAGCGCCGCCGAGATTCCGGCCGGGCCGCTTCCCATAATAATGACGTCCGCCAAAAAATCACCTTTTCCTGTTTTTGCTTTATTGTATCCCTTTTTTGCCTCCCGCGCCGTGACAAAGTTACGCAAAATCCGCGCTGTGTGATTTTGTCACGGAAAACGGCGATACTATAAGGTATTATATACCCGATAAGGATAAAATAAAAGGATGCCGAAAGGAGCGCCGCCTTGGATTATTTCATATCGTTTCTGGAGGGGATCGTCACTTTCGTCTCCCCATGCCTTCTCCCCATGATTCCGGTTTATGCGGCTTTTTTCGCCGGACAGGACAGCGAGGGCAAAAAATACCAGACGGCCCGCAATGCCCTCGGCTTTGTGCTTGGTTTTACCGCCGCGTTTGTGCTGATGGGCGCGTTTGCCGGCACGGTCGGCGCGGCGCTCCACCGTTATTCACATATGGTTGAAATCGTCAGCGGCATTGTCATGGTTCTGTTTGGCCTGTTTTTTCTGGGCGTGCTCCAGCCGGGATTTTTCAGCCGGAGCCGGCAGATTTCCTACCGCCCGAAAACTCTCGGCTTTTTTCGCTGCATGCTGTTCGGTTTTTTATTCTCCATTGGATGGACGCCCTGCGTCGGCGCTTTTCTCGGATCGGCGCTCCTGCTTGCCGCGTCGCGCGGCAGCAGTGCCAAAGGGGTTGCCATGCTGCTCTGCTATTCCGCCGGCCTCGGCGTTCCGTTTTTTCTCAGTGCGGTTTTTATCGGCCGCCTGAAACGTTCGTTTGATTTTATCCGGCGCCATTCCCGCGCGGTCAGCGCCGTCTCCGGCGGGATGCTGATTGCCGCGGGGCTGATGACGGCGTTCGGTGTTTTCGGGACTTTTTCGGCCGGCCTGTAAGAAAGGAAGTTTGAACCGCATGACGGAAAAATGGAAAGCAGCTTTGATGGGTGCGTTCCTTGTTGCGGCGGTGGCCGCTTCGTGGTTTCTGTATTCCCGCTACACCGCGGGCCGCCGTTCGGTGCCGCTTGCTTCATCCGCTTCGCCGGAGTCCGCCGCGGTGCCGCCGGGGTCAGAAATGCCGCAGTCGTCGCAGGCGCTTGAGAAGGCGCCTGATTTTACCGTCTACACGGCAGACGGCAGAAAAGTCAGCCTGTCGGATTTTACGGGCAGGCCGGTTGTCCTGAATTTCTGGGCAAGCTGGTGTTATTACTGTAAACAGGAGATGCCGGAATTTGCTGAAGTCTATCAGAAAGAGAAAGACAATGTCCAGTTCTTGTTTGTCGACTGGGTCGGCGGCCGCGAAACGCAGGACAGCGCCGAAGCGTTCCTTAAAAAGCAGAATTTGAATATCCCCGTTTATTATGACCGGGATGAGGATGCCGTCACGGCTTATGGGCTGCAGGGGATTCCCGCCACCTATTTCATTGATAAGAACGGGAATCTTGTCGGCGGCATTAACTCCATGATGGATCAGGATTCCCTGAAACAGGCTGTGAAATATATCAAAGAGCACTGAAAGGAGAATGAAAGATGAAAGTTGTGATTGTCGGCGGTGTTGCAGGCGGTGCTTCCGCCGCCTGCAGGCTGCGCCGCCTGAGTGAAGAAACGGAGATTGTTCTTCTGGAAAAGGGGCCTTACGTTTCCTACGCGAACTGCGGCCTTCCGTATTTTATCGGCGGAGTTATCCGGGACAGGGAGCGGCTTCTGGTCGCAAAGCCCGAAATGCTGCGCAGCCGGTTCCGCATTGACGTGCGTGTCAGCAGCGAAGCTGTCCGAATCAACCGTGAGAAAAAGACAGTGTCTGTCCGGCAGGCGGATGGAAAACAGTACGAAGAAAGCTATGATAAGCTGATCCTCTCGCCGGGCGGTGTGCCGAAGCGCCCGAATTTTCCCGGTGCAGACGGCCGGGGCATCTTTACGGTGCGCGATGTCCCGGATGCCGCCGTGATCGACCGGTATATCCGTGAAAAACAGGTGAAACGCGCCGTTGTGGTCGGTGCAGGCTTTATCGGCGTCGAGATGGCCGAGAACCTGAAAGGGCGCGGGCTGGATGTTGCGGTTGTGGAGTTTACCGGCCAGGCCGTGGCAGCGCTTGACCCGGAAATGGCGGCTATTCTGCATACCCATATCCGTGAAAACGGCGTAAACCTGCTGCTGAATACCGGTGTCAAAAGTTTTGAGCAGGGCGGGCCGGACGGCCTGCGCGTTTCTCTGACCGACGGGCAGACGCTGGACGCAGGCCTTGCTATCCTCAGCGCGGGCATTGCCCCGGACAGTGCCCTGGCGAAGGATGCTGGGCTGGAGCTGGGCATCCGCGGCAGCATCAAAGTGGATTCCGCTTACCGCACCAGCGACCCGGATATTTACGCTGTGGGCGACGCCATTCAGGTGCGCAGCGCCGTTACCGGCGAAGACACGCTTCTTGCACTGGCAGGGCCTGCCAACAAGCAGGGGCGCGCGGCGGGTGAAAACGTCCTTGGAAAGCGCACGGTTCAGGATTCGGGCGTGCAGGGCAGCTCCGTCCTGAAAGTGTTCGGCCTGACCGCCGCTTCCACCGGTCTGAACGAAAAGCAGCTGAAACAGCGGAATCTTCCGTACCTCAAAACGTACGTCCATCCGGGTGACCACGCCGCCTATTATCCCGGTGCGTCGCAGATCAGCATGAAGCTGCTGTTCGCCCCGGATGGGAAAATTTACGGGGCGCAGGCCGTGGGCCGCGCGGGCGCTGATAAGCGCATTGACGTAATTGCCACGGCGCAGCGTCTCGGCGGCACGGTCTACGACCTTGAGAAGCTGGAACTCTGTTACGCCCCGCCGTACTCATCGGCAAAAGACCCTGTCAATATGCTCGGTTTTACGGCGGCTAATATTTTGCGCGGAGACGTCAAACCTTTCTACTGGGATGAAGTGGACGGCCTCGACCGCAGCAAAGTAACTCTGCTTGATGTGCGCACGGTTCCCGAGGCGCAGGCGGGCGCCATTGAAGGTTCGGTCAATATCCCCCTTGACGATCTGCGCAGCCGCATGGAGGAAATTCCAAAGTACCGCCCGGTTTATGCTTACTGCGCCGTCGGGCTGCGCGGCTACGTTGCCTGCCGCATCCTGATGCAGCACGGGTTCGATGCCTATAACCTGAGCGGCGGATATAAAACGTATATTGCCTCGAAAGGGCAGGAGCCGCCCACCAATGTCAATTGCGTCGGCGTGCAGAAGCCGCCGGAAGACGGCGATCCGCCGAAAGGATCCGGCTCTCCCGCCAAAGCGGCGCTTTCCATTGACGCGTGCGGTCTTCAGTGCCCCGGCCCCATCCTGCAAACGGCGGAGGGCCTGAAAAAGATCAAAACCGGCGAAGTGCTGGAAGTGCGAGCTTCCGATCCGGGCTATGCATCCGATATCCGTTCATGGTGCGGCCGCACGGGAAACCAGCTGCTCAGTGTAGAGAAAAACGGCGGTGAACTGCTTGTTTCCATCCGGAAAGGAGAAGGGCAGGCCGCAGCGGCCCCAAAAGGCGGCAATGATAAAAGCATCATTGTCTTCAGCGGCGACCTCGATAAGGCTATTGCTTCGCTGATCATTGCGAACGGTGCGGCGTCCATGGACCGGAAGGTGACCATGTTCTTTACCTTCTGGGGTCTTAATATCCTGCGAAAAAGCAGCCGTGTCTCGGTGAAAAAGAACTTCACGGGCCGTATGTTCGGGGCCATGATGCCCCGCGGGACGCAGAAGCTGAAACTTTCGCACTTGAACCTGTTCGGTGCGGGTTCCCGGATGATCCGGAACCTCATGCGCGAGAACCACGTGGATTCTCCGGAGGAACTGCTGAAAAAGGCCATGAATTCCGGTGTGCGCATCATTGCCTGCCAGATGTCGATGGATCTAATGGGCATTCGCAGAGAAGAACTGATCGACGGCGTGGAAACCGCCGGAGTGGCGACTTTCCTTGCCGCTGCAGAGCAGTCCGACACCACGCTCTTTATCTAAAGCCGCTTAAAAAGCTCCGCTGCCAGCCACGGCAGCGGAGCTTCCCGGTTTCCCTTGTTTTTTTCCGGTGCGGAGATTATAATGTTTATCGAGTAATATAAAGAAGGCTCCGACAAAAAACTGAGGTGAATAGAATTGTTTTCAACAGAACCAATTAAATTAAAAGCTGCCTGCAAGGATTACCTGTGGGGCGGAACCAGGCTGAGGACCGAATACCACCAGCAGAGCGACGCGGAAAAAGTCGCCGAAAGCTGGATGCTTTCCTGCCATCCGGACGGCCCGTCAATTGTGAACAGCGGAGACTGCAAAGGTATGCTGTTTCCGGAGTACCTGAAACAGCTGGGAAGGCAGGCCCTTGGAACAGACTGCGCAAAATTTCCGGATTTTCCGGTTCTCATCAAGCTGATTGATGCGAAAGACCGCCTGTCAATTCAGGTTCATCCCGACGATGCCTACGCGAAAACGCACGGCGGCGGCTTTGGAAAAACCGAAATGTGGTATGTAGTCGACTGTGAGCCGGGCGCATTCCTCTATTATGGCTTTGACCATCCGATTGGAAAAGAGGAGTTCCGTAGAAGAATTCAGAACAATACGCTGGAGGAAGTCCTGAACCGGGCGTCCGTGCATCCCGGCGATGTTTTTTTCATTGAAGCGGGCACGCTGCATTCGATCGGCAAAGGAATTTTAATTGCGGAAATCCAGCAGAATTCCAATTTGACGTACCGTATTTACGATTACGGCCGCGTCGGAACGGACGGAAAGCCCCGCCAGCTTCATATCCCGCAGGCGCTGGATGTCACCCGCCTGACGCCGCCGGACCGGCCGGCCCGTCCGCAGGGAAAACGGGAAACCTGCGAGGGGTATTCCCAAATCCTGCTTGCTTCGTGCAACGTCTTTACGGTGTACGAGATGGAAATTCAGGAAGCGGCTCTGCGGGCGGATGAAACCAGCTTCCATTCTTTCCTTTGCCTGGAGGGCGACGCTATCCTGCTGAATCAGGGTAAACCGGTGTTTTCGTTCCAGAAAGGAGACAGTATATTTGTCCCAGCCGGTTTTGGGGACTACACGGTCAAAGGCAGGTGCCGCCTGCTGCGGACGACTGTCTAAATCACCATGCCTCCGTTTACTCCAAGAACCTGCCCTGTAATAAAATCCGCATCCTTTGAAACCAAGAAACGAACCGCTGAGGCTACTTCTTCCGGTGTCCCGATACGCTCCAGCGGGGTTTCTTCTTTTAATTCGTTCATGGTTTCCGGGCTGAGGGCGGCATTCATCTGCGTATGGATAACACCCGGCGCTACGCAGTTGACTTGGATGTTCGAGGGACCCACTTCTTTGGCCAGGGCCTTTGTCAAGCCGATCACTGCCGCTTTCGCTGCGGAATAATGGACTTCGCAGGAAGCGCCGGTCTGTCCCCACATGGAGGAGATATTGACGATCTTTCCCCGTTTCTGATGAATCATATATGGCAGAGCCATCTGGCAGCAGTGGAATACGCCGGTCACATCCACAGCAAACATCCGTTCCCAGTCCTGTTCGGTAAGGTCAGTAAACAGCTTTTGCTGCGCGATTCCCGCGCTGTTCACCAGCACATCTACGCCCCCGGCTTTCCGGAACATCGCTTCCACCTGTTTTCGGTCGGAAACGTCCGCCCGAAAGATGGCGGCGCGCCCAGTGCCATTTCGGTTCAGCTCGTTCAGAAGCGACTGTGCGTCGCTGTCCGACCGGGCGTAGTTTAGGATGACGAAAAACCCGTCAAGGCTCAGCCTGCGCGCCACGGCGCGGCCAATACCGCGGGAAGCTCCTGTTACCAGTGCTTTTTTCATAAAGGGACCTCCCCAGCAAAAAGGACTGCTGCAAAATGCTAAGCAGCAGCCCTTTTTTATCTTTATAAAAATCAGATGTGAATGAATGGAAGAATATAACGGATGATAAATAGAAGCGAAATGACATACATAATCGGGCTGACTTCTTTCACTTTCCCACGAACCAGTTTGATAAAGCAGTAGCTGATGCAGCCAAACGCGATTCCTTCAGAAATGCTGTAGGCGAAAGGCATCATCACAATCGTGAGGAAGCAGGGAATAGCAATTTCCATATCATCCCAGTTTATGTCACGCACGCCGCCGATCATCATAACACCGACAACGAGCAGAACCGGATATGTCGCCGAACCGGGGATGAATCCGAGGAACGGGGCAAGGAAAATGGAAAGGAAAAAGCAAATGGCTGCGGTTACGCTGGTCAGGCCGGTTTTGCCGCCTTCTGAAATGCCTGCGCTGGATTCCACATAAGTTGTTACGGTGGAAGTTCCGAACACAGCACCGACAGAAGTGGCAACGGCGTCCGCCATCAGAGCTTTGGTAGCGTTCGGCAGTTTTCCTTCAGGAGTCAGGAAACCTGCGCGGCCCGCTGTGCCGTAAAGCGTGCCGACCGTGTCAAACATGTCGACCATTGTCAGGGAGATCAGCACGGAAATCAGAGAAAACAGTGCAACCCCGAATCCTTCGCTGGTATGCAGCAGTTCCGAGAAACCGAAGGCAAACTGGCCGAATGTCGGAGCCAGAGAGCTTCCAACTGTAAGTCCTTTGGAAATGCCCACGTTGGCATGAAAACCAAACTGCATCAGTGCGCCGATCAGGCTGGTGGCAATAATGCTGATGAACAGGCCGCCTTTCACGTGGTAGACAACCATCAGGATTGCCAGAAAAATGCCGATCAGGGCAAGAATAGTGGTGGGTTTGGAAAAGTCACCGAGCGTAATAATCGTAGATTTACTGGGTGCAACAATGCCGGCCCCTTTCAGCGCGACAATGGCGATAAACATCCCAATGCCTCCGCTGATTGCCCGCTTAATGGAAAGCGGGATGGCATCCACAATCTTTTCACGAAGCCCAGAAGCCGTGATGATGATAAATACAATGCCCGAAATAAAGACGGCAGCCAGGCCGGCTCTCCACGAATAGCCGTAGGTTCCGCAGATGGTGTACGCAAAAAAGGCGTTCAGACCCATGCCAGGCGCCTGTGCAAGCGGATAGTTGGAAAGAAGCCCGCTCAGCAGAGTGCCAATGGCTGCGGCAATGCAGGTCGCCAGCATGACAGCTCCCTTGTCCATTTTTGCGTCGCCAAGAATAGACGGTTCCACAAAAAGGATATAGGCCATGGTGAAAAAAGTGGTAAGGCCTGCAATGATTTCTGTGTGGACATTTGTTCCGTTACCCTTCAGGTTAAAAAAGTCGCCCTTCGGGTGAATCTTTGCAAATGCGTTTTCCTCCATTTTCATTCCTCCGGTAAATAAAAATTGCCCGACAATGTTTTGCCGGGAGACGAAGACGATACTTCTAGTATAAGGACTTCATAAGGAGAACGCAAGATGTTATTTACACAAATTTATAAATTTTGCAACAAATTATTCATACTTTTTGAATATGCACCGAATATAGCCCATCCCAGAAGCACAAAGAGGAAAAATATAAAAAGAAACCACGGAAATTCATTATTCCGCGGTTTCTAAATTTAAATGTTTCGAAGAGTTTTGAAGAGATTATTTCAGTTTTGCCTGAAGATTGTTCAGCTCACTGCGAAGTTCTGTCGGCAGCTTGTTACCGAATTTCTTATAAAATTCTTCAATGCCGTCAGCTTCCTTCGACCATTCGGCCTTGTCTACGTTTAAGATGTCTTTCAGGGTATTGCGGCTGAGATCCAGGCCTTCCAGGTTGATATCTTCCGCTTTTGGCACATATCCGATGGGGGTTTCCACAGCGTCTACCGTACCTGCGCAGCGCTTCAGAATCCAGTCCACTACGCGTATGTTGTCGCCGAATCCCGGCCAAATAAAGTGGCCGTCGTTATCCACGCGGAACCAGTTGACATTAAAGATCTTCGGAGCTTTGCTGCCGAGGCGCTTGCCCATATCGATCCAGTGCTGGAAATAGTCGCCCATGTTGTAGCCGCAGAATGGCAGCATGGCCATTGGATCACGGCGGATAACACCGACGGCGCCTGTGGCGGCAGCAGTTGTTTCAGAAGCCATGATGGAGCCGACGAACACACCGTTGTTCCAGTCACGGGACTGATAAACCAGCGGGGTTGTGTGAGCGCGGCGGCCGCCGAAAATAATGGCGGAAATCGGAACACCGTTTGCACTGTCAAACTCTGAGCTGAGGCACGGGCAGTTCCTTGAAGGTGCGGTAAAGCGGCTGTTTGGATGGGCACCCTTTTCCTTGGAAATGGTGCCGTCCCACGGTTTTCCGGTCCAGTCCACGCCGTTTTTCGGCGGATTGTGGTCGAGGCCTTCCCACCACGGGGTCATGTTGTCTTTATTCAGCGCAACATTGGTAAAGATCGTGCCGGACTTTGTGGTTGCCAAGGCATTCGGGTTGGATTTTTCGTTGGTGCCGGGGGCGACACCGAAGAATCCGTTTTCGGGGTTTACAGCCCACAGGCGGCCGTCCGGGCCGATGCGCATCCAGGCAATGTCGTCGCCTACCGTCCAGGCTTTATAGCCCTTTTTGCGGTAAACTTCCGGCGGAATCAGCATAGCAAGGTTCGTCTTGCCGCAGGCGGACGGGAATGCAGCCGCCACATAGTGGATTTCGCCCTTCGGATTCTGGATTCCGAGAATCAGCATATGCTCGGCCATCCAGCCCTCATTTTTGCCCAGGTAAGAAGCAATGCGGAGAGCAAAGCACTTTTTGCCCAGCAGCACATTTCCGCCGTAGCCGGAGTTGACGGAAATAATGGTGTTGTCTTCCGGGAAGTGGCAGATGTAACGCTTTTCGGCGTCGATCTGGCATTTGCAGTGGAGTCCGCGCACCCAGTCGGAGCTGTTGCCAAGTGCTTCCATTACTTTGGTCCCTACACGGGTCATGATGGACATGTTCAGTACAACATAAATTGAATCGGTCAGCTCAATGCCGATTTTTGAAAACGGTGATCCAACCGGGCCCATCGAGTAAGGGATGACGTACATTGTGCGCCCTTTGTAACTTCCCCTGGCGATGTCGTACAGCATTTTATAGGCTTTCTGCGGCTCCATCCAATTGTTGGTCGGGCCAGCGTCTTCTTCTTTGCGGGAGCAGATAAACGTGCGCCCCTCTACGCGCGCAACGTCATTCACCGCCGTGCGGTGCAGGTAGCAGTTCGGCAGCTTTTCCTGGTTCAGTTTAATCATTTCGCCAGTTTTGCAGGCTTCAGCCCTCAGAGCTTCAATTTGCTCGTTGGAACCGTCTATCCACAGCACTTTGTCTGGGCAGACCAGCTCTTTCATTTTCTGGATCCATTCCAATACCGATTGATTCTGCGTCATAATTTCTCCTTTCGGCCCAATGGCCTATTGAAATTAATACAATAATACACTTTATTTTTTGATTCATTAAACGATAAAAGAATTAAATTGTTAATTTTCTATCAATTTCTGATATTTTTTAATTTTTGGTTAGATTTTTATGAAAATTTTACGCAGAAATATAGGCGGCGAAGAAAAATAAATTTTCTTGTTTTGCATAACATCAAGGCGTATTATGCAAAACATATTCGTTTTGTTCTACCGGCATTTCCGCAAAAGCATTCAATTCCGGCCCCGCGGTATGCCCGGCCCGGAATTCATAGTAACCCTGTGAGCCCACCATGGCCCCATTGTCGCCGCAGAAAGAAAGCTGCGGGCGGTAAAATGCGAGCCCTTTTACCCGGCATTCATGCTCCAGAGTTCGGCGCAGAAGGGCGTTTGCAGATACCCCGCCTGCAATGGCCAGTTTTTTGGCGCCGGTGTCGCGTGCCGCAGCGAAAAAGTTGCGCGTCAGGCAGTCAACGACGGCTTTGCGGTAAGAGGCGGCAAGGTCGGGAACATTGAGGGTTTCGCCGCGCTGCCGAGTGTTGTGAATCAGGTTGATAGCGCTCGTTTTCAGGCCGGAAAAGCTAAAGTCATACGGGGCGCCGTCCACAGAGGGACGGGGCATGGGGTAGGCTTTATCATTCCCGTGTTCGGCAATTTTATCCAGTTCTACACCGCCTGGGTACGGAATGCCCATGGCGCGCGCCGCCTTGTCGAACGCTTCACCCGCCGCGTCGTCCCGGGTGCGTCCCAGCACCCGGAATTTTGTGTAATCCTGCACTTCCACAATGTGGGTATGGCCGCCGGAAACCACCAGGCACAGAAATGGTGGCTCCAGTTCCGGAAATGCAAGGTAGTTGGCCGCAATGTGCGAGCGAAGATGATGGACGGGCACCAGCGGCTTTTCAGCGGCCAGTGCAAGCCCTTTGGCAAAATTAACGCCGACCAGCAGCGCGCCGATCAGTCCGGGTGCGTAGGTGACGGCAACCGCACTGATCTCGTCCAGGGTTGTCCCGGCGTCGCCGAGGGCTTTCTGCACCACGCCGACAATTGCCTCGCAGTGCCGGCGCGAGGCAATTTCAGGCACCACGCCGCCGTAGAGTTTATGTTCATCTACCTGTGAAGCGACTACATTGGAAAGAACGGTCCGGCCGTCTTCCACAACCGCCGCGGCGGTTTCATCGCAGGAGCTTTCAATTCCCAGTATCTTCATTCCGATTCCCCTAAAGCAAATTTTTGTTCTGTCAGCTATTTGTATTCTTTTCTCCCTGCGCACCGGAAGCCTCTTTTGGATTCGACCGGCCAGAAACCGGACTGCGCCCTTTTTTCCTGTCAATATGGCTGGGCGCCAGGTGGTTGTTGTTCCCGCAGGTTACGTTTACGCCGCTTTTGATCGGTGAAAGCAGAAATCCAAGGACAATCCCGAAAAAAGTACAAGCCAGCGCCAGCAGGCGCACTTCGCGTTTTGACATATCCGTTTCCTCTTTTCTATGTTTTTTCGATTTGCTTTTCATGGGCGTCGGAGCTGAAAAACAGTGTCAGGATCAGCGCGTCTTCAGCCGGAAGCCGGTAGAAATTCCTGCGGCGGCCCGCTTCGCGGAACCCAAGGCTTTTATACAGTGCCAAAGCCCCCGTGTTGGAGGGCCGAACTTCCAGCGTAATAAACTTCGCCCCGTTTTCCCGGGCGCTGTTAATCAGGAATTCCATCAGCATGCGGGCGGTTCCTTTCCGGCGGTGCCGGGGAAGAACGGCGACGTTGTCTACATAGCATTCGTCCACTACACGGTGCATCCCCGCGTAACCCGCCGTTTCCCCGTTCCGCTCCGCCACGGCGAAAACGGCCGCTGGGTTTCCCAGCTCTGCCGCAAGGCCGGCGCGCGTCCACGGCTGCGAAAAACAGATTCGCTCCAGTTCCGCAAGGTCATCCAGATGGCGTTCCGCCATCGGTACGATTTTCAGCTCTTCCATTTACGGCGGACCACCTGTCCGATCTTTTCATCCCTCGAAAAGTAAATGGTGCTGACCGCAACCCACAGCAGGCAGAACAGCATCAGAACCGAAAGAAGCTTAATATTAAGAAAATGGGCACCAAACAAATTGTGGCATACGACATAGGTGGAGCTGAACACCGTGATAACCGGAACATAGAGTTTCTCCGGAAAATAGAATGCAAAAATGACGGAAAGAACGTCAGCCGGGTAAAAGTACCGTTCATGCATATACGGCAGGATGTACGGGACAAAGAGGACGGAAAGAAGCGCCAGCGAAACCAGCATTTTATGGTTCAGGTCGAATTTCCGGCTGTTGAGCCACAGAACGGAGATCAGCGTGGCGGCGACGGCAGCTGCGGCGATCCAGGCCCCTGCCGTTACGGACGTATCCTTTGGGTACCAAACCGAAAGGTTCGGCAGGTACATAGAAATATTGCTGTATTGGCGCGCCTGCCGGAAATAAACGGTGAGAAGCTCCCCAAAATCCCGTCCCATCAGAGCGGCAGGCAGGATGGAGGCCAGGTAAACGGCGGGCAGAATCAGCAGGCTGCGCCATTGAATCTTGCGCCGCAGGAGCATCAGAAGCAGGAACGGCGCGAGAAACACGGCCTGGAGCTTGAACACAAACGCGATGGAAAATGCGGTGACGGCAGCGTACTGCCGATCCGTCATGACGTAATACACGCAGGCGAGAAGCGCGGCGGTGTAAATGGAATCACACTGCCCCCACGCGGCGGAGTTCAGAATCACGCTGGGCAGAAGAAGAACAACCGCGTAGGCGATCTCTCCCCAGAATTCCGGGTATTGCAGGCGGACAATGCGCCGGGCGTACAAAGCCATAACAATATCGGCTGCAAACGACAAAAATTTAATAAGGTACAGGCCGCGTGCGGGCAGATAGGTCAGCAGGGCCAGAAGGTAAAAATAGGGAGGCATGTAGTCGCCGATATTCATCCCGACGGCCTGCAGGCCGCCGTTTTCTTTCAAAGTGGAAAACCATCCCTGCAGAAACTGGTGGTAGTCACAGGATTCAAAGGGAAGAAACTTCCCCCGGATCAGCAGCGCAAGGAGTGTAACCGCAATGAGAAACAGGACGCTTTCCGTTTTCACAAAGCTGACAAATGCTTTCCGCTTGTTCATGCTTCTGCCGCCTTTCGGTAAATCAGGAAATCAAACCGGATTTCCGTTTCCAGCTTTCCGGCTTTTTCCAGCCTTTCGCAGCCGCCTTTCGGCGTTTTCCAGAAATAAGGGGTCATGGCGAACAAATCGCGCATAACACCGGGATCTTCCGTGCAGAGTTTCCCCTCGACGGGGACACGCTCCTGAAACCGGAATCCGGGGTACTCCGTTTCGCGGGTTTCGTTTTCGTAGGGCTCGTCGTACAGGATCTGTTTCAGACCGTACAAATGACGCTTGCCCGGTACGGCAAGGATCATCACTCCGCCTGGCCTGAGGACGCGGTTCAGTTCCGAAGGGACAATGGGGGCGAATACATCGGTGACAAGGTCGGCGGAACCGGAAAGCACCGGGATGCCAAACGTGCTGGCGACGGCAAACGAAATTTCCCGGTATTTTTTTGCGGCCAGCCGCACAGCGGTTTTCGAGATGTCAAATCCGTATGCTTCGGGATTCAGGCTATGCTCGGAAAGAAAACGGAACAGCCTGCCCGTATAATACCCCTCGCCGCAGCCCGCGTCAAGCACCACGGGATTTTTTAGCCCGGATAGATATTTTTCTGCCAAACGGTTCAGCGCGCTGCTGAAAAGGCCGTAATACCCCGCTTCCAGGAACCGGCGGCGCGCCGCTACCATCTGTTTGTCGTCGCCCGGGGATTTGGAATGCTTTTTATTTGGCGGAAGAAGATAAAGGTACCCTTCTTTTGCAAAATCAAAGCAGTGACCATTTTCACAAATAGCAGAACGGTTCTCATTTGTAAGTGATAAAGATTTGTTACAAATTGGGCAAACAAAGATCATGAATACCCCCATAAAAAGGACTATATTTCCAAGGCTGTTTTTTTAAAGGTATCTACAAAATTAGAATTTTGCAGTGACAATTTTTCCAATAGAAAATCAGCGGTTTGACGATTTAAAATGTAAAAATATCCTGAATTTCCTCTTCCCAATCGATTGAACGGTGCATATTTTTTTGGTTGACGTCGTAGGATCTGTTCTTTATAATCTGCAAACGGAATCGGGTTTGGTACAATAAAATAATTACAATTTACTCTCCGTCCATCATTTTCCCAATGGTGCTCTCTTTGTAATTCAATAGGCTGATTTGCTTCAAAGCAATCCGATTTGGCAATGCTAAGAGCTACTAAATTGCCATAATAACTATGAAAAGTGATATCTCCCTTTTTTACCAGGTTAAGATTTTTCCAATGTGCGCAAGGTCCTTTCGGTGCCCAAAGGTATTCACCATTTCTTTCTTGGTTATACGTCTTATTCTGAAAGACAAAAAAGAAATTCATTTTTGCTCCTTCTGTCTTAAGCCTTGGCCTCGTACCATGTGCGGCCGGCTTTTGCCTCAGCGGTCAGCGGAACCGAGAGGGAAACGGCTCCCTGCATTTCTTCGGTCAGCAGGGCGGCGGCCTTTTCGGCTTCTCCTTCCGGAGACTCGACAATCAGTTCATCGTGTACCTGCAAAATCAGCCGGGATTTCATGTGTTCCTGTTTCAGGCGGCGCTCCACTCGGATCATGGCGATCTTAATAATGTCCGCCGCCGTGCCCTGGATGGGCATGTTGCGCGCAACGCGTTCGCCGAACGCCCGCAGGTTGTGGTTGGAGCTGGTCAGCTCCGGCAGATAGCGCCGGCGGCCGAACATGGTTTCCGCGTAGCCCTTTTCTTTGGCTTCCTCCACCACGCGCTTCATGTATTCATGAATGCCGGAATAGTGGGCGAGATAATCGTCGATATACTGCTGAGCCTCCCGCATGGAAACGTGAATGTTGTGGGAAAGCGAAAACGCGCCGATACCGTATACAATGCCGAAATTGACCGCCTTGGCACGGCTGCGCATCAGGGGGGTGACCAGCTGCTCCGGCATGTGGAACACCTGCGCCGCCGTGCGGCGGTGGATGTCGTCGCCGTCTCGGAACGCCTGAATCATGTTTTTGTCGTTGGCAACGTGGGCAAGGACGCGCAGCTCAATCTGTGAATAGTCCGCGTCTACCAAAACCCAGCCGGGCCGCGCGACGAAGAAGCGCCGCATCTCGCGCCCCAGCTCTGTGCGGACGGGAATGTTCTGCAAGTTCGGTTCTGTAGAGCTGATGCGCCCCGTGCGCGTTTCGGTCTGTTTAAAGCTGGAATGGATCCGGCCGTCCGGGGCAATCACCTTGAGCAGGCCGTCGCAGTAGGTGGATTTCAGCTTTGCCAGTGTGCGGTAGTTCAGGATAAGTTCCACGGCGGGGCTTTCGTAGCGGAGCTTTTCCAGCGTGGCGGCGCTGGTGGACCAGCCTGTTTTCGTCTTTTTGCCGTGCTTCAGGCCCAGCTTGCCAAACAGCGCTTCCCCGAGCTGTTTAGGCGAATTGATATTGAACTCATATCCGACGGTATCGTAAATCTGCCGCTGAAGCTCTGTGATTTTCCCGTCCAGAGCTGCGCCGAATGACCGGATTCCGTCCGCGTCCACGGCAAAGCCGATATTTTCCATGCGTGCGAGAACCTGCGCGAGGGGCTGTTCGATTTTTTCAAGGAGGCTGGTTTGGCTGTTTTCGGCGATTTTCCGCTCCAGTGCGTCCGTAAGGGCAGGCATGACGGCCGCTTCGCCGGCGGAACCTTCCGGCAGGCCGTCCGGGACGGGGGCGCCGTATTCCCGCGCAAGGCGGAGCGGTTCATACCCCGAAGCCGACGGGTTCAGCAGATATCCGGCCAGCATGGTATCGAACACCGGGCCGGCAATCTCTTTGCCCGACCGGTCCATAGCGGCGTACAGCGGTTTAATGTTGTGCGTATTTTTGCGGATAGATCCGTCCGTGAGGATGGCCTGAATGGTTTCCGCATCCGTCACGGGGCAGACGGTGTCTCCGATCCGAACGTAAAGGGCGCTGACGGCCCCGGACTCCGTCTGCGCGGTAAAATCGGCGCGCCCGGTTTCTTTCAGCTTTTTCAGGAGTGCGGATCCGTCCGCGGTTTCGGCGAAAGTGACGGAAGAACCTTTTTCCGGCTGTTCCGCCTGCGGGGTGTCAGGTGTACTGAGGCCGAGTTTTTCAATGAGGGAGAAAAATTCGAGCTTTGCCATCAGGCGGGCGGCCGCCGCCGCATCACGCCCATGGGGGATATAATTTTTCAGATCTGTGTCAATCGGCGCATCGGTGCGGATCGTGCCAAGGCGGCGGCTCAAATAGGCGCTTTCCTTCCCGGCAGCAAGTTTCTTGCGGAGGTTTTCGCGGATCTCAATTGAATCGAGGTGATCGTAAATATAGTCGATGGAATGGTAAGCCTGAATGAGCTGTCCCGCGCCTTTTGGGCCGATTCCCGCCACGCCGGGAATGCAGTCGGAAGAATCGCCCTGAAGCGCCTTAATCTCGATCATTTCCTTCGGTGTCACGCCGTAATCCATTTTGATTTTCTCTTCATCATACAGGGTGACCAGCGGCTGCCCCATTTTGGTGGAAGCGAGGCGAACGGTCACGTGCGGCGCAACAAGCTGAAGGCTGTCGCGGTCTCCCGTGGCGAGGACGCAGCTGCAGCCGCCGTCTTCGCAGGTCTTTGCCAGCGTGCCGAGAATATCGTCTGCCTCAAATCCTTCGCACTCCACCAGCCGGTAGCCGAGCAGAGTGAGCAGTTCCTTGAGCGTGGGCATCTGCTGCGCCAGTTCCGGCGGCATTCCCTTGCGGTTTGCCTTGTAGCCTGCGTATTCCTTGTGGCGGAAGGTGGGGGCGCGCATATCAAATGCCACGGCCACGGCATCCGGCTCCGTTTCCGTCATCAGGCGGTGGAAGATGGTGAGAAAGCCGTAAATTCCATTGGTGTACAGGCCTTCTTTCGTTGTAAGAAGGCGGATGCCGTAGAATGCCCGGTTCAGGATGCTGTTGCCGTCCAATACTAATACTTTCATTTTGCCCCTCCGCATGGTAATTAAAGTTATTATAGCACGTTCCGGTCAAAAAAATAAGGGCCTGCCTTGAGGCAAACCCGAAACGTAATGGATCGTTTATCTTTCCATGATATATCGT
Source organism: Ruminococcaceae bacterium UBA5406 (assembly GCA_002407675.1). Lineage (GTDB taxonomy): Bacteria > Bacillota > Clostridia > Oscillospirales > Acutalibacteraceae > Thermocaproicibacter. The sequence continues at coordinate 228,646 of DHNW01000032.1, read as the reverse complement.
GAATCTCTGATCGTTTCTTTGATTTCAAAACCGAACCTTTTATAGAAAGAAACTGCTTTGGTATTTCGAATAAAAACATAGAGAAATATGGGCGAACCGGTTTCTGCAATGCATTTCCGGATAACTTGACTTCCGATTCCTTTGTTTTGATATGCTGGAAAGATGTATATATCATCTAATTCCATTTTTCCTTCGGCAGGATGAAAACGGTAGTAGCCGACTTTCCGATTTTCCCGAAAAATACAGGTGTATTCGCTGATGCGCTTTTTGATTTTTTCACCGACCCACGACAGAACTTTGGAATAATCAATCTGAGAGAGATTCTCATATTGGTCAATTAAGTCCTTGTTTAACTGAAATAATGGCCCAATATCTCTTTCTTTTGCAGGTGCATAAATCAAATCCATTCGGGATACCCTCACAGTCTGAACCGAGTATATCATAAAATCATCAGATATTCAGTTATAGATAAATATAGATAAAAAAACATGCGCCAATTCCCGGCACATGTTTTTCAGTGGTCCGCCCGGAGGGATTCGAACCCCCGGCCTTCAGAATCGGAATCTGCTGCTATATCCAGACTTAGCTACGGGCGGATACCGTACAACTCATTATAGCACGGATCCGCGAAAAGTCAAATGAAAAGAGGGAGAAACTTACCGGTGTCCGAAAAAGAACAGCGCGAGGGTTCCCGGCCCGCCGTGGGCGCCGATCACCGGCCCGATTTCTCCGATAACCACGCGCTTCACACCCATGCGTCGCTTTACCTCCGAAGAAACATATTCCGCGTCGTCCGGCGCGTCGCCGTGGCTGATAAAAACCACTTGCTCTTCCGGTTTTTCGGCGGTCTGCTCCATCCGGTCAACCAGCGCGTCCAGCGAGGCCCTGCGCCCGCGCGCTTTTCCCATGGCGGCCAGGTGGCCCGCGTCGTCCATATGCAGCACCGGCTTGATGTTCAGCATGGAGCCGAACAGTGCGGTGGCGGCGGAAATACGCCCCCCACGCTTCAAGTGGTTCAGGTCGTCCACAGTAAACCAGTGGCACATGCGCAGCCGGTTCTGCTCCGCCCAGTCCTTCACTTCCTCTGCGCTCTGGCCCTTTTGCTTCTGCTGCACGGCGTAGTAAACCAGCATTCCCTGACCCAGCGATGCGGCCAGTGTGTCCACACAGAGAACCTTCCGGTCGGGATACTGTTCCGAAAGTTCCCGGCACGCCATCTGCGCGGCGTTGCAGGTATTGGAAAGGGAAGAGGAAAACGCCAGAACAAGCACGTCCTTGCCCTCCTGCAGCAGCGGCTCCATGGCTCCTTTAAAGGATTCTACGTTCACGGCGGACGTAGTGGCCCGTTCTCCAGCGCGCAGACGGGCATAAAAATCCTGAAGCGGCATTTCCCTTTGGTCCGGATAATTGCGGTATTCTTTTCCTCCAATGGCAAACGAGAGCGGAAGAACCGTCACTCCCAGTTCTTCCGCTATTTCTGCCGGCAGATCGCAGGACGAGTCTGTTACAATTGCGTAATCTCCCATTCTTTCTCCTTTTGTTGCTGATGTTTTTGCATGCGTAGATTCCATCATACCGGATATTATAATCATTGTAAACGCTTTTTCAGAATTTATTCCATAAAGTTTCGTCTATTCGGAATACTGGGAATCTTCCGGCACTGCCGGACGGCTATTTTGTTTTTCTTATCCGTCCGTAAAGCAGCAGAGCGGCCAAAAGGACAGCCGACACCGCGAGGACGGTTACGATTTTTTGCGGAAGGTTTCCGCTTTTGGCCTCGACCTGCCGGTTTTGATAAAGAGAGAATACCAGATCGGTTTCCGGCAGTGCGGAGAACTTTGCCGTATACGCTCCCTTTGCCGACCGGGTAAACGGAAGGCTGCTTTTTACGAGATACGGGTCTTTTTCCGGCGGAAAAATGCGGATATTCAGATTTTGAAAATCCGCCCAGCCTTTTGCGGGATTCAGCAGATAGCCGTAGGTGTAGATGGGCTCCGCCGTTTTTTCGGACTCCATCGAACCGCTCATAGGGTAGCTCACCGAAACATCCCGCGTCCCTCCCGCCGGGAAGGCCACTTCATAAGCCAGGACGAGGATGCGCGGCTGTTCGTAAAAATCATAAGCACAGTTGTCTCCGTCGAATACGGGTGACATCCCATGGGCGGAGTAGACGGATTCCCCTTTGTCCAAAGCCTCCTCGGCTTCTTCTTTCTCCGCCGAGACCAGCCTCGACAGGAACGCTTTGGACGGAAATGCCTGGTAAATCCGGCTTTTTTCCAGCTGTGCGGCGAAAAACGCATCCGCGCTCTGCCGGGATGTTTCCACGCTCGGCGGTTTGGGTGAGACTGTTTTCCGGCTTGAATCCGTATAAGCTTTTACTTCCGGCGTCCCCGCGCCGAAAATCAGGAAGGAAAATTCGTCGGAAAGGCCCGAACCGACAGAACTTTCCAACGTTATTTTTCCATCGCCTTCAGAAATTCCGTTTAAGCTGTCCCCTGGGAGGATGGCATCCGTTCCCTTGGATTGTACACTCGCGCTGAGAAAGGCATTTCCCGGATACGAAATCCGGTAAAGCGTGCCCGTCCCTTTGAACCGGTTTTGCCCGGCGGTTTTTTGGCTCACGCTTTTCAGGATCTGCGAAAAAGAGGGCAGCGGATTTTTTACAAGCTCTCCGCTTTCCGTGTAGTAGTGGTGCGTAAGCCCGGTGCAGGGTTTTATATCGCCGGGGCAAATTTCAAATGGAAGTTTTACCCCGTCCGACGAAATTTCCACGCCGCCTGCCGCCGCCAAATCGTTCAGGCTGGCGATCAGCGGGAATGCCATCTGAACCGTCAGCGGCTCCGCAGTTGGATTTTTCATCCGGTAAGCCGCGGTGACTTTTGCCTCCGGGCTGAAACTGCCCTTCGTTTTTTGCGTGAAGTCAAACAACAAATCTTCCCCTGCTACAGTTACAGGGCAGTCCTTCAGCGGGGTGATGGAAAGCGACGGAGCGCTCTGCCAGTGTGCGGGGCCGGAATTGGCGCGGGCAGGGGCCGCCGCGAAAAAGGCCGCGAGCCCGCATAGCGCGAAAGCCGCCGCCCGTTTGGGCCACCGGCGTTTCACGGTTGTTCTTTCGTCAGCACTTTTTCAATGCTTCCGATGAACATCTTGTGGTAATCCTTTTTCGGATAGTTCGCAGCATCCAAAGATGGATCAAGGAAGCATGCCGGATCAAAGTCCTGCCGGTACAGCTTTTTGCAGATCAAAACCAGCTTTGCTTCCTGGAAATACGGGGCTGCTTCGTCGAAAACCGGGGTGAGGCCCGCGGCCTTAATCTTGTCGCCGCCGCGCCCCGAATGGCTTCCGCAGTAGTTCAGCGCCGCTCGGTATTTTTCACCGAACACGCAAAGGGAATAGTACGGTTCCCGGTTTAGAAATTCCAGCGTGTAGCGGGTCGGGCGGATATAAATGGTGGAGACGTATTTTCCCCACAGCTCGCCGAGGGAACCCCAGCTTGCCGTCATGGTGTTGCAAGCTTCCGCGTTTCCCGCCGTCACCAGCATCCACTCTTTATTAATCATAGTAAACGGGTTGAATTTCATGTCTTCGATTGCGGTTTCCTGAAATTCGTTCATAAAAATCCTCCTTTAGCAGTCGGCCCGTCAGCGGGCGTTTTCTTTCTTTATCATATTCTATTTTTGCAAGAATTACAACAACGCCTGTTTTTGTCCGGATTACAATGAAAAAAATTGAATATTTATTCATAAAAACCCTTGATTTTTTGAATAACAGGTGTATAATTGTGAATATCAAAAGCAAACAAACGAACGGAACAATACGGAAAAGGCGGTTGACAGATATGGAAAAGAAGATTAAAAAGGTTGTCCTGGCCTATTCGGGCGGTCTGGATACATCAGTAATCATCCCGTGGCTGAAAGAAAATTACGACAACTGCGAGATCGTAGCCGTTGCGGCGGATGTCGGGCAGGGCGCGGAACTGAACGGCCTTGAAGAAAAGGCGAAAAAGACGGGAGCCTCTAAGCTGTACATTGCGGATTTAAAAAAGCAGCTTGTGGAAGACTACATTTGGCCGACCCTGAAAGCCGGGGCTGTCTACGAAGGAAAATACCTTCTCGGGACTTCATTTGCCAGGCCGCTGATTGCAAAACGCCTGGTGGATATTGCCAAGGCGGAAGGTGCCGACGCCATTGCGCACGGGGCTACGGGCAAAGGCAACGATCAGGTGCGTTTCGAGCTGGCCATCAAGGCTTTTGCACCGGAGATGAAGATCATTGCCCCGTGGAGGATTTGGAATCTCAAGTCCCGCGACGAGGAGATCGATTATGCCGAAGCGCACAATGTCCCGCTGAATATCACGAGAGAGACGAACTATTCCAAAGACAAGAACCTGTGGCATCTGTCCCATGAAGGTCTGGATCTTGAGGACCCCGCCAACGAGCCGAAATACGATAAAATCCTGGAACTCGGCGTATCGCCGGAGAAGGCCCCCGACAAGCCGGCGTATGTGACGGTATCCTTTGAAAAGGGCGTTCCGGTCAAGCTGAACGGCGAAAAGCTGTGCGGCGTGGATCTCGTTGCAAAGCTGAATGAAATCGGCGGTGCAAACGGCGTCGGCATTGTGGATCTGGTGGAAAACAGGCTGGTCGGCATGAAGTCGCGCGGCGTGTACGAAACCCCCGGCGGCACCATTTTATACCACGCGCACCAGAAGCTGGAAGAGCTCTGCCTCGACCGTGACACCTACCACTTTAAAGAGGGCGTAGGTCAAAAATTCGCGGAACTGGTCTATGACGGCAAGTGGTTTACTCCTCTGCGCGAGGCGCTCTCCGCATTTGTGGATTCAACCCAGCAGAATGTGACTGGCGATGTGAAGATGAAGCTCTATAAAGGCAATATCATTGACGCGGGCGTTTCTTCCCCGTATTCTCTGTACGACGAGGAGATTGCCACGTTCAGTGCCGACCATGTCTACAATCAGGCGGATGCAGACGGGTTTATCAACCTGTTCGGCCTGCCCATTACCGTTCAGGCTCTTAAAAAACAAAAATTTGAGAAGCTTAAAAAGTAAAATTGGAGGCCGCGGCGATCCGGCGGCCTCCCGGGCGGATTCGTCCGCCCGTTTCTTTTTTTAGATAAAAATCAGATTTAAAAGGGGACAGAAAACATGATTCGCGCGGGAATCTTGGGCGCGACTGGTTACGCGGGCGCAGAACTGGTGCGGCTGCTGAGCGGGCATCCGGATGCGGAGCTGGCGGCGGTCGGTTCCGTCAGCTATACGGGGAAACCGCTCAGCGAAGTCTACCCGGCCTATTACGGCCTTTGCGACAAGATCTGCGGTACGCAGGAAGAAGTCCTGGAGAAGAGCAACGTCGTTTTTGCTGCGCTGCCGAGCGGCCTTTCGCAGGAGCCGGCCAAACTTTGCCGGGAAGCCGGAAAAACCTTTATTGACCTGGGCGCGGATTTCCGCCTGAAACGCGAAGGCGATTACCGGGAGTGGTACAAAGGGACGTTCCGGTACCCGGAACTGCATGAAGAGGCGGTTTACGGCCTTCCGGAGCTGTTCCGCGAAAAGATCCGGGGGAAAAAACTGATTGCCAATCCCGGCTGCTACACCACGGCAGTGCCGCTGGCGCTGGCTCCGGCGCTGGAATCCGGGCTGATCCTTCCGGACGGGATTGTCGCAGACTGTGCTTCCGGGGTGACGGGTTCGGGGCGCAAAATGACGCAGAACACCCATTTTCCGGAGCTGAACGAAAGTATGACGGCCTATAAGGTAGGCTGCCACCGCCACACGCCGGAAATCGAACAGACCCTGCGCTGGATTGCGGGCAGGGAGATGCACGTGACGTTCGTCCCGCACCTTCTTCCAGTCAGCCGGGGAATCCTCGCCACCTGCTATGCAAAGCTGGCTCCCGGCGCGACGATGGAGAAGATCCGTGCGGCGTATCAGGCGAAATACGGGCCGGAGTATTTTATCCGGCTGCTGCCGGAAGGACGCGCGGCAGACATCAAGAATGTGCGCCTTTCCAATTTCTGCGATATTTCGCTCCACATGGATGTGCGCACGGGAACGTTCATTGCGGTTTCGGCAATCGACAATATGGTCAAAGGCGCGGCGGGGCAGGCAGTCCAGAATATGAACCTTTCATTCGGTTTCCCCGAAACCGCCGGCCTTACGGCCTTTCCCCCCGCCTTTTAGCAAGAAATTTATTCGTCCGTTGCTTTTACGAATTTTTTCTCAAGCAGCAGAGAAAGCACAAGGCAGAAAGCTGTGTTTATGCAGACGGCCAGCGCCGTTCCGCCGTCGAGGCCGCCGGTTTTCGCAAGCCCCAGCTTCGAGAATACGATGTACATGTTGTTCATCAGCCATATGACGAATCCGGCCATGCGGAAGCGGTATTTCCAGGGATGAATATCAACCAACCCGCAGGATTTCAAGGTGAAGTCGTGATCCATGGGATGAATTTTGCCGATGATAACCATGATAAGGCAGGAGATCACGAACAGAATTGCGGAAACGTGCAGGTAATGCAGCCCCGTGTGCCACACGGTCTGGGTCAGGCCGTATGTAATGATAAAAAACGGAAGGACAATTTTTGCCGCAAGAGGGGGAACCCGCTTTGTCAGATAGCCTATAAAGATCACCGTAAAGATTGGTACGTTGAAAAGTCCGTTAACTTTTTGCAGGTAATCGTACAGGCCGGTTGGCGCGTTCATAATAAAAGGGGCGCAGAACATGCTTGCAAAAGCTAAGACAATCGCAAAGATTTTGCCGGCCTTGACCAGCTGCGCGTCACTTTTTCCTTTGCCCCAGCGCGGTTTGTACACATTCATGGCAAACAAGGTTGAAGCCGAGTTCAGCACGGAGTTAAAGGTACTGAGGATGGCCCCCATCATTGCTGCCGCGACCAGCCCGATCAAGGGCGCCGGCAGGACTTTATTGACGAAAATAGGATACACCAGATCGGAGTTCTTGATCCCGCCCCCCAGCAGCTGAAAGGCCATAATGCCCGGGATAATCAGAATAAACGGAGTAAACACTTTATACACTCCGGCCAGCATAACGCCCTTTTGCCCTTCTTTCAGGTTTTCTGCTCCTAAAGCCCGCTGAATGACCGACTGATCCGTGCCCCAGTAATACAGGTTGACAAGAACAAGGCCCGTCAGCGTGGCAGAAAACGGCAGAGGGTCGGAGTTTGAACCGATCGAGTTAAACTTTTCCGGAGTGGAAGTTAAAAAGCGCTGAAACCCTGCGCCGGCGTTTCCTTTTCCCAGAGCAATCAGCCCGAAAATGGGAACCAGCAGGCCCCCGACAATCAGTCCGATCCCGTTAATGGTATCCGAAATGGCCACGGCTTTCAGTCCGCCGAATACGGCATAGCAGGCGCCGATGATCCCGATAATCCACACCATACCCCAGATTGCATGCGCATAGTCAACATGAAAGATTGTTTCAATGTGGAAAATCTGGCTGAGAGCCACTGCACCGGAATACAGGGTAACGGGCAGCATATTCACGATATAAAGGGCCAAAAATAAAATTGTGACTATATTCTTCGTCCCTTTGTCAAAACGGCTCTCAAGAAAATCCGGTATGGTTGTAATTCCTTGCTTCAGATATTTTGGGACGAGGAATAAAGCCACAATGACCAGCGTAATTCCGGCGCCGACTTCCCAGCCCATAACGCACATGTTGTAGTCATAGGCCTGAGCCGACATTCCGATAAAATTTGAAGCCGCCAGGTTTGTCAAAAGCAGAGAGCCGGCAATTACTCCGCCGCGCAGACTTCGCCCGCCCAGAAAATATCCGTCGACCGTGTCCAGGTTGCTTTCTTTTGTCTTGAAGAAAGTGATCAGAGCCACCAGAGATGTAAACCCAATAAAAGACATAAGAATAATTGCCATCTGGTTCATTGAAAATCGTTTCCTCCTTTAATTTGAAGCGTGAATTCTCATCCACCTTATAGATAAGGTCGATTACAAATTTTGCTATGGACTTTTATTGCTGATATTTTGTACATTTATGACAGCAATTTATGATTATTGTAAACCATTATTCAGCTTATTTCAACAATTTTTATGATTATTTTTAAAAGCTTTTTGTTCTGATAATTCTACGGCAGCGGGGCGCTGCCGTTGGTTTCTCTTTGGTTTTATCTTTTACTTTTTTTCCGCGCGGCTTTTCATGGCGGGAAAACATGGTATAATTTAATAATAAAAAAGCTCCGCCGCAGAGATCCGCGCGGCGGGTGCCGAAAGATAGAATATCGTATGGGAGGATGAACAGCAGATGCAGTACCAGTTTGTCGGCGGCGGCGTAACGGCCCCGAAAGGATATGAAGCGGGCGGTATCCACTGCGGGATCCGCAGAAACGCGTCGAAGCCAGACCTTGCCATGATTGTTTCCGGCGTTCCCTGCACAGCGGCTGCGGTCTACACCAAAAATCTCGTCAAAAGCGCGCCGATTCTGGTCACGCGTGAGAATCTGAAGGACGGCAGGGCGCAGGCGGTTATCTGCAACAGCGGAATTGCCAATGCCTGCGTTGCGGACGGCGTTGAAAAAGCAAAAAAAATGTGCAGAATCGCGGCAAAAGAACTGGGGCTGAACCCGGGGGACGTCATTGTCGCGTCCACCGGAGTAATTGGGCAGCCGCTTCCAATCGAAGCAATCGAAAACGCAGCTCCCGCGCTGGCGGAGTCCCTTTCCGAAAGCGGTTCCGAGAACGCGGCTCGGGCGATCATGACGACCGATACGGTTGTAAAGAATTTCGCCGTGTCATGCACCCTTGGCGGCAGGGAAGTGAAAATCGGCTGCATCGCAAAGGGTTCGGGCATGATTCACCCCAACATGGGAACTATGCTGTGTTTCATCACGACAGACGCGGCCATTTCCCAGAAAGCACTGGATGCGGCTCTGCGCCGTGCTGTGGACGTCAGTTTTAATATGATCAGCATAGACGGCGACACGTCCACCAACGATACCTGCGCCATCCTTGCCAACGGCCTTGCGGGCAACGCGGAGATTGCCGGGACGGAAGGTCCCGATTTTGAAACGTTCGCCGAAGCGCTTACACAGCTCTGCCTGAAAACCGCGCGTACGCTGGCGAAAGACGGCGAGGGCGCGTCACGCCTTCTCGTCTGCGAAGTAACCGGCGCGAAAGACCGTGAAAACGCGCGCAAGGCTGCCAAAGGGGTCATTCATTCCACCCTCTTTAAGGCCGCCATGTTCGGCGCGGACGCCAACTGGGGCCGTGTCCTTTGCGCCGTCGGCTACAGCGGGGCGGAAACCGACGTTTCGAAAATCGGCGTGTCGTTCTCGTCGAAAGCGGGCGAAATCGCCGTTTGCCGGAACGGTTTTGGAATCCCGTTCAGTGAAGAAAAAGCAAAAAAGCTCCTTTCCGAAGACGAGATCACGGTTCATGTTTCCCTCGGCGACGGGCAGGCGTCCGCTACGGCCTTTGGCTGCGACCTGACTTACGATTACGTCAAAATCAACGGCGATTACCGCAGTTAGGCAGGCTGAGCCTGCACGCAGCGGCCCGCACTTTTGCTTTGTGCAAACCCAAAAAAGACAGCCGCTGTGTGCGGCTGTCCGTTGCGGATTTAATTTGGCTTAATCGTTTTGCTGCTCAATTGTAAAGGTACCGTCCAGAATTCCTTGTCCTTCTTTATTTACAAATTGAAAATAATAGCCGTGGTTTTTGTTTAAGTTATAAAAACTGACCGATACAGGTTTGCTTTTGCCTTCCGGTGCGGTATAACCTGACCAGGAAGCTGCTTCCCGCCCCGTAGTTTTATCGTAGCAAACAATTTCGAATCTGTATCCTTTTGGGCCGCTCGAATCACATTGGAAGTCTGTGCTGACCAAAAGTTTTCCCTTTTTGCTTGGAAGGTAATAGTAATTGGTGTACAGGTCTCCGCTCATGTGGTAAATGTGTCCGTCATAACTCCCGTCGGACCAGTTCCATTCCTGATTTGGGACATTTTGTCCTCTAAGCAGGTTCTCTTTGAGAATGTTGACATGCGCTCCTTCCGGAAAGACAATTTTTTTACCCGGCTTGGCGACCGCCTGCGGCGTTTTCCCGGAATTCGGTTCCGAAGGTAGGTCTTTTGAAATTTCGTCTGCAGCAGCGCCTTTCGGAAGAACAATTTTTTTGCCCGGCATTGCGCTGGCGGCCGGTTGTTTTGAGCTTGTGGCAAACGAAGGGGTTGTAAGCGGTATGCACAGACAGGCACAAACCGCACATGCCAAAAAAAGTTTTACGGGATTTTTCATGGTAATGCCTCCTCCTATTTCTTTATTAGCATAACACTTATTTGGATATATGTCAAATATTACCGAAATAACCTTTGCCCGGATATACCCGAGGAAAAAAGTGCGGCAGCGTGCCGCAAAGGAGAAAAAACAGCATGCAGATATCAAACAGCGACAGGGCAAAGGTTCTGGTTCAGGCGCTGCCCTACATTCAAACCCATGCGGGAAAGACCGTTGTGGTAAAGTACGGCGGCAGCGCCATGGTGGACGAGGTGCTGAAAGACGCCGTCATGTGCGACATTGTCCTTATGCAGCTTGTCGGCATCCGGGTGGTGCTGGTTCACGGCGGCGGAAAGGAAATTGACGCCATGCTGAAAAAAGTCGGCAAGCAGAGCCGTTTTGTGGACGGGATGCGCTGCACCGACCGCGAGACCATTGACATTGTCCAGATGGTGCTTGCCGGGAAGGTCAATAAAGATCTGGTGCAGCTTCTGGAGCGGCACAGCGGCCGGGCGGTCGGCCTCTGCGGGCTGGACGACGGCATGCTGCGGGCGGAAAAACTGGCCGCGCCGGAAGATCTCGGCTATGTGGGCGAAATTACCGCAGTTAACCCCGCGCCTCTCAACAACGCAACGCAGAACGGTTACGTGCCCATTGTGGCGCCTCTTGCGGGCGGCGAACACGGCGAAGTCTACAATATCAACGCAGACGTTGCGGCGGCGCGCATTGCGGCGGAACTGAAGGCGGAAAAGCTGATCCTGATGACCGATGTGCGCGGCCTTCTGCGGGACAAAGACGACGAGAATACGCTGATTCCCGTCGTGAACGCCAGCGAAGTCCCCAAGCTGCAAAAGCAGGGTATCATCACCGGCGGCATGATCCCCAAAGTGGACTGCTGCGTGGACGCCGTCCGGCGAGGCGTCGGGCGGGCGCATATCATTGACGGCCGCATTCCCCATTCTATCTTGATCGAACTTTTCTCCGACGAAGGGATCGGCACCATGTTTTATTGACGGGAGTAATGGAAAATGACATTTGAAACGGTACAAAAACAGCTGGACGGAAACGTAATGCCTACCTACGCGCGCTTTCCGGCAGCACTGGTTTCCGGAAAAAACGCAACGGCGAAGGACGTAGACGGAAAAGAATATATCGACTTCACCAGCGGCATCGGGGTCAACTGCCTCGGCTATGCGGACGAAACGTGGGCGGCCGCCGTGGCAAAGCAGGCTGCGTCTATCCAGCATACTTCCAACCTGTTTTACAGCCCCGTGCAGGCGGAACTGGCCGAAAAACTGTGCCGGCTCAGCGGCATGTCAAAAGTGTTTTTCTGCAACTCCGGGGCCGAGGCAAACGAATGCGCCGTCAAGGTGGCGCGCGCCAATGGAGCCGCCGAAGGCCGCTTTGAGATTGTTACGCTGAAGAACTCGTTCCACGGCCGTACCTTGACAACGCTGGCGGCAACCGGGCAGGATGAATTCCACCGGTATTTTACGCCGCTGACCGAAGGATTCCGCTATGCGGAACCGACGCTGGAAGGCGTAAAAAGCTGCCTGACGGAAAAAACCTGCGCCGTGCTTCTGGAATTGGTGCAGGGTGAAGGCGGCGTAATTCCAATGGACGCGGAATTTGTGCGGGGACTGCGGAAACTCTGCACCGAGCGCAAAATCCTGATGATGGTGGATGAAGTGCAGAGCGGCGTAGGGCGCACGGGCGCTTTCTACTGCTACCAGAATTACGGCATCCTTCCGGACGTCGTAACCAGCGCCAAGGCCCTTGCGGGCGGCTTGCCGATGGGTGCCTGCCTCTGCGCGGAGCCGTATGGCAGCCTGCTGGGGAAAGGGATGAACGGTTCCACGTTCGGCGGAAACCCGGTTGCCTGCGCTGGTGCGCTGGCGGTTCTGGATCGTGTAGGCAGCCCCGCATTTTTGGAAAAAGTCAAAGCGAAAGGCGCTTATTTTGCGGAGGCCCTGCGCAAAATGCCCGGGATTTCCTCCGTGCGCGGTATGGGGCTCATGCTCGGCGCCAAACCGGAAAAGGGCGCTCCGGGCGCAATTGCCGCCCAATGCGTTAAAAACGGCTTGTTGATTCTAACAGCCAAGGACGTGCTGCGCCTGCTTCCGCCGCTGACCATTACCCGGCAGGAAGCAGACAAAGGACTTACGATTCTGGCGGGGGTTCTCAAGCTGTTCCAGTAATCCACCCATGAATTTGAAATCAGGAGGCTTCTTATGAAACATCTGTTAAAAATGATGGACCTCACAGGCGGGGACATCACCGAGATTCTGAACCTGGCAGATCAGCTGAAATATGAACAGAAGCACGGCATTGAGCATAAAGTTCTGGCCGGCAAAACGCTGGGCATGATTTTTGAGAAGGCATCTACCCGGACGCGCGTGTCATTTGAAGTCGGTATGTACCAGCTCGGCGGCCTGCCGATCTTCTTATCTTCCAACGATCTGCAGATCGGCCGCGGCGAACCCGTGCAGGATACCGCGCGCGTGCTGTCGCGGTATCTGGACGGAATTATGATCCGCACGTTTAAGCAGTCCGAGGTGGAGGCGCTTGCAAAAGACGGCTCCGTACCCGTCATCAACGGCCTGACCGATTACTCCCATCCCTGCCAGGTTTTGGCGGATCTCATGACCATCCGTGAGTACAAGGGATCACTGGAAGGGCTCAAGCTCTGCTTTATCGGCGACGGCAACAACATGATGAATTCCCTGATTGTCGGCGGCCTGAAAATGAAGATGGAAGTCGCCGTAGCCTGCCCGGCCGGTTACCGCCCCAGCCAGACGGTGCTGGATTTCGCCGCGGTCCACCCGGCGTTCAGCATGACGTCCGACCCAATGGAAGCCGCCAAAGGGGCGGATGTGGTTATTACCGACGTGTGGGCTTCCATGGGTGAGGAAGCCGAAGCGGAAAAACGCCGCCAAGCCTTTCAGGGATACCAGGTCAACGACAAAGTCCTGGCTGAGGCAAAGCCCGATGTGATGGTGCAGCACTGCCTGCCAGCCCACCGCGGAGAAGAAATCACCAATGAAGTCTTTGAAGCGCATTCCAAAGAGATCTTTGATGAAGCGGAAAACCGCCTGCATGCCCAAAAAGCCGTTTTGGTCAAGCTGCTCGGAAATAAATAAAAACGCAGTCGCATAAACGGGAAGATCCTCCGTAACCCCAAGAGGGCTGCGGAGGATCTTCCCATTTTAAGAAGCTACAGCTTTATTTCCATTGTTTCACTTTTAAGCGCCATACCTTCCTGCTCATAAAAGCGTTCCGCCGGTTTGTTGAACGACCAGACCATCAGCTCCATGCTTTCCGCATGGAGCATTTTTGCGCGCCGGCACGCTTCGCGGAACAGAAGGTTTCCGATTCCCCGGCGCCGGTATTCTTCGCAGACGCACAGCTCCTCCATCCAGGCGGCTGTCCGTGGGATCAGCATCGGATTTTTCGACGGGGGACGCAGCGTCACAATGCAGTACGCGGCCGCCGTACCGTTTTCCTCCGCCAAAAGAGCAATTTGGTTTTTATCTTCCAGCGTCTTCCGGAAGGCCTGTTCAGTAAGGGGAGAGTCCATCTTCTGGAAAATGTCGGGCCGGTTCTCAGAATGCAGCCGGTGAACCTGTCCTTCCATTTTCCAGACGGCTTCGTAATCCGAAAGGATTATTTCCCTGATTTTTATAGCCATTTTGTTTCTTCACTTTCCTCACAATAAAAGGCGCCGCATTCTTTGAATGCGGCGCCTCATGGAACGTCAGTCTTCGAACCGTCCACAGCATTTCTTGTATTTCTTTCCGCTGCCGCAGGGGCATGGATCATTGCGGCCCGGTTTTTTGCCTTTGCGGATCGGCATGCGCTTTGCCGGAGTGCCGTCCTCTCCGCCGGACGTACCGGTCGGCTTCGCAACCTGCTCACGCTTCGGTTCTTCCGCGCTGCGGAGCTGCACGGTCAGCATCATGCGGGCCGTATTTTCACGGATGGTGGCAATCATGGCGTCAAACATATCGAAGCCTTCCACGCGGTACTCCACCACAGGGTCTTTCTGGCCATAGGCACGCAGGCGTATGCCCTTCTGCAGTTCCTCCATGGCGTCGATATGATCCATCCACTCGGTATCAACGTTTTTCAGCAGGATAACCCGTTCCAGTTCACGCATAATTGGGGAACTGAACTGTTCTTCACGCTTTTCATACATTGCGTGCGCCTTTTCAGTCAGATCTTTCCGTACATCCTCAACCTCCAGCCGCACCTTTTCTTCTTCCGTATAAATGAGGTCGTCCGGCCCCAGCAGCCAGCCCATGTACCGGTCGCGCAGGCCGTTCAGATTCCAATTTTCCCGCTCGGCTTCGGGCGGCAGGTACTGTTTTACCTGCGCTTCAATCGCTTGGTCGATCATTTTGAGAATCTGTTCCTTAATATTTTCGCCATTCAGAACCTGGTCGCGCTGGCTGTAAATAATTTCGCGCTGGCGGTTCATAACGTCGTCAAACTGAAGCACACTCTTGCGGATCCCAAAATTGCGCCCTTCAATCTTCTTCTGGGCATTTTCAATGGTATTGGTCAGCATCTTGTTTTCAATGGGGGTGTCTTCATCCACATTGAGGCGTTCCATCAGCGTGGTAATCCGGTCTCCGCCGAACAGGCGCATCAGGTCGTCTTCCAGCGAAATGTAAAAACGGCTCATCCCAGGATCGCCCTGCCGCCCGGAACGCCCGCGCAGCTGGTTGTCAATCCGGCGGGATTCGTGGCGTTCGGTCCCGATAATATAAAGGCCGCCGGCTTCTTTGACCGCTTCGGCTTCAGTCTTTGTTTGTTCTCGGTATTTTTTCTCCAGTGCGGAGAATGTTTCGCGCGCTTTCAGAATCTCCGGTTTTTGGGTTTCGGAATGCGCATCCGCTTCATTGATCAGGTCTTCCTGGATACCCCGCTTGCGCATTTCCGCCTTTGCCATATATTCGGGGTTGCCGCCCAGAACAATATCGGTGCCGCGCCCGGCCATATTCGTCGCAATGGTAACGGCATCCCTCCGGCCGGCCTGTGCGACAATCTGCGCTTCCTTTTCGTGGTATTTCGCATTCAGGACTTCGTGCGGGATGCCCTCGTTCTTCAGAAGCTTGCTGAGTTCCTCCGATTTTTCAATGGAGATGGTGCCGACCAGAACCGGCTGCCCGGTTTTGTGGTGTGTGACGACGTCTTTAATTACAGCCCGGAATTTTGCCTTTTCGGTTTTATAGACAATGTCCGGCAGGTCTTTGCGGATCATGGGCTTGTTGGTGGGAATTTCAACGACGTCCAGCTTATAGATTTCACGAAATTCAGTTTCTTCCGTCATGGCGGTGCCCGTCATGCCGGAAAGCTTGTCGTACATACGAAAGTAATTCTGGAACGTAATGGTGGCAAGTGTTTTACTTTCCCGCGCGACTTTTACGCCTTCTTTTGCCTCAATCGCCTGGTGCAGGCCCTCATTGTAGCGGCGGCCGTACATCAGGCGCCCGGTGAATTCGTCCACAATGATGACCTGGCCGTCCTTCACCACATAGTCAATATCCTTGCGCATTACGCCGCGCGCCTTAATGGCCTGGTTGACGTAGTGCTGGATGGGCAGGTTTTCCGCATCCGTCAGGTTGTCCAGCTTGAAAAAGGCCTCGGCCTTTTTTACGCCGGTCTGGGTCAGGGTAGCCGTTTTTGCCTTTTCGTCCACCACATAGTCGGCGCCCTTGTAAAGGGCGTCGTTGTCCTCTTTGTCGTTCAGTTCCGCAACCTTCACGCATTTGAGCGTCTTGGCAAAATGATCCGCCACATGGTACATTTCGGTGGATTGGTCGCCCTGCCCGGATATGATCAGCGGTGTGCGGGCCTCGTCGATCAGAATAGAGTCCACTTCATCCACAATGGCGTAGCTGTGTCCGCGCTGGACTTTGTCCTGTTTGTAAATCACCATGTTGTCGCGCAGGTAATCAAACCCGAATTCGTTATTTGTGCCGTAAGTGATGTCGGCATTATAGGCTTTGCGGCGTTCCTCGTTTTCCATTTCGTGCGTAATCAGACCGACCGAAAGACCCAGGTAACGGTAGATTTTACCCATCCATTCCGAGTCCCGGCGGGCTAGGTAGTCGTTAACGGTGACAATGTGGACGCCCTTACCGGCAAGTGCATTCAGGTAGGCAGGAAGCGTGGCGACAAGCGTTTTGCCTTCACCGGTTTTCATTTCTGCAATGCGTCCCTGGTGCAGCACAATTCCGCCGAGGATCTGAACGGGAAAATGCCGCATTCCCAGCACGCGGTCGGATGCTTCCCGGCATACGGCAAATGCGTCCGGCAGAAGGCCGTCCAGCGTTTCTCCGTTCTGCAGCCGCTGTTTCAGGGCAGGTGTCTGGGCTTTCAGCTCTTCGTCGGACATGGCCCGGTACTTTTCTTCCAGATCCATCACGGCGTTGCAGGTCGGCTGTATCCGTTTCAGCTCGCGCTTGCTGTAATTTCCGAATATAGTGGTGATGATACGGTTCATGTTGATTCACCTCAAAAACCGCCGTGCCGGCGGAGGATATTTCTGTTTCAGATATTTTCGTTTGTATTTTTCATTATAGCATAGGAAGGTCTAAAAATAAAGGACAGTTTATTAACAATTAACGGTCCCCGGACAGTTCCCGGGGACCGTTTGGATCCATCTTATCTATTTTTTTCCGGCCACTTTTTTCCGCCGGCAGCTTTCTTTTTCAGTTTGCCGGCAATCAGGATCACCGCCGGCAGAAGGATCTGAAACAAGACGCTGTTATAGGGCATGATAGTGATAAATTTCATTCCATCCAATATATTGCTGTAGAGAATACTGGAGATGCCGGCGATGAGCAGGCAGCAGGATACGGCGGGAGACAGAAAGTCCCGGATTTCAAGAATTCGGGAAATCCCGAGGGTAGCGGAATAAAGATAGGCGCTGACTTTTATAATACCGGCAAGGACAAGGTTGACGCCGATCAGCACAGAAATTCTCGTGACAAAGTCCCCCAGTGAAATAACGCCTACTGCATCATAGGAAGGGAACAGATACATCTGCACCGTCGCAGAACCAAGGATCAGCAGATTTCTCAGCCTGGCCATAACCAGCACAGCCCCGGCAATCAGGATGCCGAAAGCCATAATTTTGAAGGGACTTTCTTTCTGGTCAACTTCTCCGAAAAACGACGTGCAGAGGATGGTTTCCCCGTAAGGGAGGGCTAAGACTCCCAAGGTTGCTTTCAGCATCTGCGTTGGTTTTGCGCTGAGGATCGGCCGGATATTTTCAGGATCCATGAATTTTATGCCCAATACAATGGTAATCGCCACGAAGATGAGCTGCAAGGGGAGCAGAAAAGCGGATACGTTGGCCATATTGTTCAGGCCGCTTCTTACCTGCCAGGCGACCAGCGGAACGGTAAAAATCAGCAGGACAATCTCCGGTGTTTGCGGTAAATTGACCAGATGGACAAACTCTTCAAAAACACGGATTACCTGCGCCGCAAGATAGACAGCGTACAATACAAAGATGGCACAGACAATTTTTCCGAGAACGGCCCCCAAAGTTTCAACCGCAATGTCAAACAGGCCTTTTCCGGGATGCAGGCGCAGGATGGAACTGTAAAGCCAGGCCAGCAGCAAGGCCAGCCCCGTGGCCAGCAGAACGCAGAACCACGAGTCCTGGCGTGCTGCTCCGCTCACGGAACTTTCCACCAGAGAGCTCCCGATCAGGTACAGCGCGATTATGGCGGTTATTTTTTTTCCGGGCACTTTTTGATTCTTCATCAGCCTTTTTACTCCAGTTTCATGGCAGACTTTACCAGCTGGGCAATGATTTGGTTCAAGCCGGCCGTTTTTACGTTCAGTCCTACCAGAATGTTAAGAATCAGGTATATAAGGTAAGAAGGAATCGCAAACCACAGCGCCTTTTTTTCTTTTTTCTTAATCAGGGGCACTAGATCCACCCAGACACAAAAAGCCAGAAGAAACGCTGAAAGCATAATCTGCTGCATCTCATTCGTATCCTTTCGGGAATGCAAATCCTGTGTCGGTAATGACTACTTCCGCGGAAATGTCACATTTTAGATCCCGGAAGTGCCGGTTCCACTCCGGCTTGATCTTTTTCCACAGATCCGGATCCTTTTCATAGATTTTGCGGCCGAATCCGAAGATGTCACTGCCGTATTTTTTTTGAACAGTGTCCACGGTTTGCCCCGCCCGTTTTACCAGGGACTTTTCCGCATACTGTTCAATGGTTTTGATCCCTTTGTTTTTCAGAAGATTCTTCCGGGAGCATTCCTCATCATAGGAGGTTTCCATCCTGATTTTGATCTTCATCCGGATATTGTTTCCGCTGATAACCGGTTCCACGTTGGTGCTGCTTTTCCGGATTTTCAGGCTGATATCCTTGTCGTCGGGCTTTTCGCCGGTCAGGAAGATTCCGCCGCTGTTGTTGTCGGTGATAAACAGAAAATAGAACGATTCCTGGTCGTCCAGTTCACCGATATACCGGTCGCCCTGAAATACGGCTGTTCCGTACAACTCCGGTTCTACGCCGTCTTCATACCGGTGGAACCGGATGTCAGGCAGGGTCGCGCTCTGCCCTTCCCCCCAGAGAAAGTTATCCAGCTGGTAAAGTTCCACAGCCTGGCTTTTCCCGGAATAGCTGGCGGCTTTTTCCATTGCTTTTGAGATGAGGAGCGTAATCGGCTGGCCGTTGGGGGAGCCTTTCAGCAAAATTTCCCCCGCTGTCTGTTCCTGAGAAACGTACGCCTGGATGGTGAAGCGGGGCTGGGGATCCCGGTTCATCCAGTCCAGCACGCCGGAAAGGCCGTCGGCGGCAATATCCCTGCTGAAGATCACCATTTTGCAGTCGCCGTAATACAGAGTTTTGTTCGCCCTGTGGGAAAGGGCTGCGATGGCTTCAGAGACGGTTTCTCCTTCGGATTCCAGCACTTTTCCTTTTATAGGGCTCTGTTTTTCACTGCCGCCGCTTGAAAGGTCAAGCACTTCAGCGGTCACACGGTATGGGTGCCCCTGCGTCCCTTTGTCGATCGCAATTCCGCCGACAATGTACATGTCCTCAACTTCCCGGTAGTCCCAGCACCCGGTCAGAAAAACCAGAGAAACAGCAAGAGCGGCTGCGGTAAAAATTTTGAATGCCCTCATTTTTTCTTACTGCCCCGATTCTGCCGGATTCTGTTTTTCGTAAGCTCCTTTGGGCGGGTGATCATCATCCACCACGGGGCGCGGATATAAATGTCTTTGGTATTCTTCAGTTTTTCCGTGGAGTTCCCCATCAGCGGTACGCCGAACGAGTCCATCCCGTACAGCAGGATCAGAAGGGCAACTCTGCCGTACAGAAAACCGTACAGGCCGAGTACGGAAGCGAGCGCCAGCATGGTAAAACGGACTAAAATCGTAAAACTTTTCAGCCTCGGCACCATCAGGCCGGTAATTCCGGCTATGCCCACAATAATAATGATAGGGGCGCTCACAATTTTAGCGGTGACGGCTGCCTGTCCGATGACCAGCGCTCCCACAATGCTGAGCGTCTGCCCCATGATGCCGGGCATGCGGGCCCCCGTTTCACGGAGCATCTCAAACACCACCAGCATGAACAGGATTTCCAGGATCGTCGGGAACGGAACCCCATCTCTTGCCTGAGAGATGCTGATAAGCAGCGGTGCCGGCAGAATGTCTTGATGAAACGTGGCCAAAGCTACGTAAATGGCCGGAAGACCCGTAGAGATCAGAAACGCCAGAATCCGGAGGATTCGTCCGAGTGAAGCAAAGTAGTAGTTCAGGCAGTAGTCTTCATCACTCTGGAAATCCTCAATCAGCAAAAACGGGACGGTCATCACCTGCGGGGTTCCGTCCAGCACAAGTGCGACCCTGCCCTCCAGCAGCCTTCCGGCAACCACGTCCGGGCGCTCGGTGCTGCCGATGGTTTCCACGGGGGAGTAGGGTTTGTCCCGGATCAGCTCCATGATGTATTCTGTGTCCAGCGTGCCGTCAATGTCGATTGTTGCCAGCCGCTTTTTCAGTTCTTCCAGGACGTGCTTGTTCACCACGCTGTCCAGGTAGCACAGGCAGGCTTTTGTGCGGGTTTTCCGGCCGAACGTAAGGAACCGGAATTTCAAATCCGGTGTGCGGATGCGGCGGCGGATCATGGAAAGGTTGACCAGCATGGATTCGTTAAAACCCTCACGCGGTCCGCGGAGCACCCGCTCGCTTTCCGGCTCCTCAATGGAGCGCGTGTTCCATCCCTTTGTGTTCAGGACCAGGCTGTCGGCGCACCCGTCGGCCAGAAGGACCGTGTCGCCGTACACGATTCCCTGCACGATTGCTTCCATGTCGTCCGTTTGCTTCACATCATCCGAGAACATCACATTCTGCGCGATAAGCCTGGTCAGGCCGTCGTGTTCTTCCGGAAACCGGTACTGCAAAAGCGGGCGGATCACGTCGTCGTTCAGCAGCTTGTTGTTGACCATTCCGTTTGCATAAATCAGGCAGAATTTCAGGGCGGAATCGAAAGGGCTGGAGAGAAACCGGGTTACGAGAGTGTCATCGTCGCTAAAGACGGAATGGATATACCGCACGTTCGCGTCCAGCTTTTCGCACGGCAGTTTGGCTCCCTTAAAATTATCTTGGCTGGCCACAGTCAGCCCCCCTTTCGTTTCCATTTATATTTTCCAGTGCCGGGGGAAAATATACCTGTGGGTTCTGTTCCCGGCAGCATGCATCAAATATCCATATGGACGATACAAACGGCACTTGTGCGTCCGGACGGCCGGCCTTACAATAAAAGAAAAGGCAAAGAGTGAAAAACAAAATTTTGGAGGGGATTGTAAGATGCTGCCCAGACAGGTGGGGGAAGAACTTTCCCGCAAAGAAAACGCTGAAAAGCTGGAACGCATTTATGCCTGCGGAAGCCGCGAAGCTGCTGCGCGCGCCAAGCGCCTGGCACACGCTGCGGAAGAATTTGAAAAATTATACGGCCGGGAAGAAAATGTCGCGGTCTTCAGCGCCCCGGGCCGGACGGAGGTCGGCGGGAACCACACGGACCACCAGGGCGGGCGTGTGCTGGCTGCCGGTGTGGATCTCGATGCCGTCGCCGTGGCTGCCCGCACAGAAAACGGAGAAATCCGCGTTCAGTCGGAAGGGTTCCCGGAGGATGCGCTGAATGCGGGCGACCTCGGCAGAAAGCCGGGGGAGACAGGCGGCTCAAAGGCACTGATCCGCGGCATCTGCGCCGGTTTCCGGAAGCGCGGGTACCCCGTGGGCGGGTTCCGCGCCTATACAACGTCGGAGGTGCTGTCCGGTTCGGGCCTTTCCTCCTCCGCCGCGTTTGAAGTGCTGATCGGCACGGTAATCAGTGGACTTTACTGCGGCAGTAAAGTCCCTCCGCTTGTCATTGCGCAGATCGGGCAGGAAGCGGAAAATGCGTATTTTGGCAAGCCCTGCGGCTTGATGGATCAGGCTTCCAGCGCAATCGGCGGGTTTGCCCTGCTGGATTTTGCCGATCCGGCTCAGCCGCGCGCGGAAAAAATCCCGTTTGATTTTGCAGACTGCGGATGCCGCCTGTGCATCATCGACACGAAAGGCAGCCACTCGGACCTGACGCCCGACTACGCGGCCATCCCCGCCGAGATGAAGCGTGTGGCGGCCTGTTTTGGGAAGAATGTCCTCTCACAGGTGGACGAAGCGGAATTTTATTCCCGCATCCCTCAAATCCGCGCCCAGACGGGCGACCGGGCGCTTCTGCGCGCCATCCATTTCTTCGGGGAGAACCGGCGTGTCGGAGAAGAGGCGGAAGCCCTCCGGGCCGGGAATTTTCAAACGTTCCTGCGCCTCGTGACCGAGAGCGGGCGTTCGTCATTCCAGTACCTGCAAAACGTCTATTCGCCGTCCCGCGTGAAAGAGCAGGGGGTGGCGCTCGCGCTCGCGCTGTGCGAAAAGTTCCTGGCGGGCCGCGGCGGGGCGTGGCGCGTGCACGGCGGCGGGTTTGCCGGTACGGTGCAGGCGTATGTCCCGGCGGATTTTCTCGGCGAATTCACCCGCCGCATGGAATCCGTCTTCGGGCAAAACAGCTGCCGTCCGCTTACCGTCCGGCCTGTCGGCGGAATCCGGATTTTATAAGGATTGAATCATCCAATAAAAAAGGCATGATAAAGGTATCATAAGGAGAGTGCAAAAATGGCTGAACTGAGATGGGACCCGTTTATCCGGGACTGGACCATGGTGGCGTCGAACCGGCAGAACCGGCCGCAGATGCCGAAGGACTGGTGTCCGTTCTGCCCCTCGTCCGGGAACGTGCCGGATTACGACGTGATGGAATACGACAATGATTTTCCAGCCCTGCGTCAGGATCCGCCGGAACCGGACGGTGTTGCGACGGACTTTTTCAAGACAAGGCCGAACTACGGGAAATGCGAAGTGATCCTTTATTCGCCGGAGCATACGGTTACGCTGCCGGAGCTTTCCGACGCGCACATGCGCAGGCTGGTGGATCTGTGGTGCGAACGTTTCAGCGCCATGCGCGCCGACCCGAAAATTAAATATATCTTTATCTTTGAAAACCGGGGCGACGTGGTGGGCGTCACCATGCCGCACCCGCACGGGCAGATTTACGGCTATCCGTTCCTGCCCAAAAAGCTGGAGCTTGAAACCCGCTCCGCAAAGGAGTATTATGAATCAACCGGGCGCTGCCTTTTCTGCGACCACCTGAAAAACGAGATTAAGGAAAAGAAGCGCATCCTCTTCCAAAATGAATTCTTTACGGTGTTCCTGCCGTTTTTCACGGCATATCCCTACGGTGTCTATATCCAGTCCAATGCGCACAGGCAGTATCTTACCGATTTTACGGATGAGGAGCGGGATGCATTCGGAATCACTGTCCGTGATACCGCCGGAATGCTGGACAGCCTGTTCGGGTATAAGTTCCCGTACATGATGTGCATGCACAACGCGCCGGTCAACAGCGGCGACTACTCGAAGGATTTCCATTTTCACGTTGAATTTTATCCGCCGATGCGCAGCGCGGAGAAGCAGAAGTTCAATGCCTCCAGCGAAACGGGGGCGTGGGCGGCCTGCAATCCGACCTGCCCGGAAGATACGGCGGAAGAGCTGCGCGCGGCCTACGCGCGCTTTATAAAGGAAAAGGGGCATCAGTCATGAACGTTTTAATTACCGGAGGGGCCGGGTATATCGGCTCCCATACCTGCGTAGAACTGCTGAACAGCGGATACGGCATTGTCGTCATGGACAATTACAGCAATTCTTCGCCGGACGTAATCGGCAAAATCGAAACCATCACGGGTAAAAAATTTCCCGCGTATGAATGCGACATGCTGGATGAAGCGTCTTTTGAGACTGTCTTTCAGGAAAATAAAATTGACGCGGTGATCCATTTTGCCGGCCTCAAGGCCGTGGGCGAATCGGTCGAAAAGCCGCTGGAATATTACCACAACAACCTTACGGGCACCCTCAATCTGCTGCGCCTGATGAAGAAGCACGGCGTCCGCCGCCTGGTGTTCAGTTCTTCCGCCACGGTCTACGGCATGAACAACAAAGCGCCGTTCACCGAAGGAATGCCGGTTTCCGCGACAAACCCTTACGGCTGCACGAAAGTGATGATCGAGCAGATCCTGCGCGATGTCTGCCATGCGCAAAAGGACTGGAAAGTGGCGCTGCTGCGCTATTTCAACCCGATCGGCGCGCATCGGAGCGGCCTGATCGGCGAAAACCCGAACGGCATTCCCAACAATCTGATGCCCTATATTATGAAAGTGGCCATTGGGAAACTGCCGTGCCTGCGCGTATTCGGCGATGATTACCCCACGCCCGACGGCACAGGCGTGCGCGACTACATCCATGTGTGCGACCTTGCGGCGGGCCATGTGAAAGCGCTGGAAAAGATTGATACGCTGGACGGCGCGCGGGCGTTTAACCTCGGCACCGGCAAGGGAAGCTCCGTCCTCGACGTTGTCCATGCGTTTGAGAGGGCCAGCGGCGTTAAAATCCCGTACAAAGTCACGCCGCGCCGCGCGGGCGACATTGCCACCTGCTATGCGGACTGTTCCCGCGCAAAACAGGAACTGGGCTGGCAGGCTCAGTATACGCTGGACGATATGTGCCGCGACAGTTGGAATTTCATTCAGAAGAACCCGTAATTTGAAAACAGTGAAGCATCGGTTCCGGTTTTACCGGGGCCGATATTTTTTTGCTGCAGATTTGCTTTGAAAGCGCCTCAGCGGCTGTTCCCTTCTGCCGGGGCTATTTTATAAACAAACAGAATAAACATTTTATTACAGTAAATAATTGACAAATAAATGGCAGAGTGATATAGTCTTTACAATTAAGAAAATCAACTGGCTTGGAAACCATACAGTTTCCATCAGCGAAGCTTTTGGCTGTGTAGATTACTCCGGGAGGTATGTTATCCTTTGTTAAGGCCATTTCGAAAAAATCACAAAAGAAGATTTATTGTTTTCTTTATAGCTGCGGTTCTGGCCGCCGGTTCTGCCGGGTGCGGGAAAAATCCAAATCCCGCGCCGGTAAAAACTACCGCTTCCGTCGGCGCGGCTTCGCAGATGACGAAAAGCAGTGGCACAGCCCGTGCTGTTTCGCAAACGGCGGAAAACGGAACGGAAGAAATCGATGCGGAGAGCCTCAAACCGCAAGAAATCGAACTCACCTACAACGTCGGGTACAATCCTGTTTCTTTGTCCTGCAAAGATTATATACTGAAGAATGTTCAGAACGGAAAAACCACAAAACGCGCTGACATGCAGGGCGCATGCTTGGACAGCAGCGGAGAAAATATTTATTATGTCTACGTCAACTGGGAAGATGTTAAAATGGCAGATATCTCTCACGGATATGCGGTTGACCGCAAGAACATAAAAACCGGATCTACGGAACAAATCTACCGGTATGAAAACAAAAACTGCTCCACGGTGCAAGTATCTTATATCGGCTGCGCCGGAAACTGCCTGCTTTGGGACGAAGAAGCGAACGACGGGGAATCGCTTGTGAAATTTGATCTAGTCAAGAAAAAGAGAGCTTTATTGGGAACCGATCAGGGTTTTCTGTTCTCTCTTCCGGGTTTTTCCGTTGTAAACAACCAATTTTACTGGTTCGGTGGCCTTGCCGGAGATGGAGATACGAATGGCGGCGGTAGTTTTCGTTTGTACTGCTATAATCCGGCGACCGGCCATGCAGAAAGGTTCAAAACGGAGGGAAGTTTGTATTTGGATTCGCCGTATGACAGCCCTCCGGGCTCTGGTACATCCGTAAACTACTGTACGAAAGATGGCGAAAACTACTATATTACGGAACATATTATCAATAGCCCCAAAAAGCACCGGATAAAAACCGGCAGTACTAAAATCTCTTTTTACAATGCCGACGGCAATTTTGCGGCATGGAGCGACGAAGCGAAAAATCTGTATTTTCTAAATCTGCAAACTTGTGAATTATATCATTATAATGATAATAAGAAAAGTGGAAGTGTTCATGGGCTTCTTTTTCATAACGGCAAAATTTATTTTATTTTAGGCAAATCTTTGGTGACGGTGGATTTTAAAAGTAAGAAAATTGTTAATCAATACCTGTTTGATCCGTCGGATGATTATGACTGGCTTTCCGAATTCAAAGGTGGTCTTTATATTTCCGGCAGGAATAAAAAAGAACAGAATGTGATGAAGGTTTTCGCCCTGTAAACCGAAAAAAAGGGCCGTGCGGCAGGGAAAACCGCACGGCCCTTTTTCTGTATTTTTTACTGCTTTTCGGGATTTTCCGGTTCCGGCCCGTCTTCCGCGGCATTTTCCTCCGGGTTTCCGGCGTCTCCGCCGTCGTTCTGGATTACCGAAAACGGCCGGAGAAAATCTTCGTCGTCCGGGGCTGATTCTTCCGGGGCCGTTTTTTCCGAAGCGCCGTCCAGATTTTCCTGCGCTTCCTGGAACGGATGATCCGGAGACGTCGGATTATTCCCGCAGCCGCACTCCGGGCCGCAGGAACAGCCTCCCGTGCTGTGCGGGGCGTCTTCTTCCGGTTCATTTTTGCCAGCGCTTTCACTTTCACTTTCCGCGCCGCTGTCCGCCGGCATGGTCAGTTCGTCCAGTTTCGCGTAAGCGCGTTTCAGCCGTCCGGCGGATTTCTCCACAGCCGTGCAGAATGGCTCAGTCTGGCTGTTTCCAGCGTCGCGTAAATGATCAAAGTAATATTTTCCAAGCCCAATATATGCGCGGGCCTGCGTTTCCTTTTCGTGTCGGATAACAATTTTAAGCCGGTTGATCATGGCGGCTTTGCGGTTCTGATCTACGACATAGTTGACCGCTTTGGTGATGGAATCGGCTACATCTTTCATAAAATCCATTCAGTTACCTCCTGCCGCGGTGCGGCCCCTGCTTTCTCCCCTGTATTATACCTCAAATATCCTGCAAATAACAGTAGTATTTCATCTATTCCTTTTTTTATGTTGTTGTGTTATAATAAATAAATGCGTAGAAAAATCGCGATTGGACGAAGGAGAAGGACAGGAAATGTCGACACAGATGAGTAAAGATGTCGGCTGCCCGCACTGCGGCGCTGCGGTCAGAACGCAGATGTGGCCCGGAATCTGCGCGCAGGAAAACCCCGAACTTCGGGCCCGCGTACTGGATGAAACTATGTTTGACTGGAAATGCCCGCAGTGCGGGTATACCGCGCAGTTTGTGTACCCGTGCCTGTACCACGACCGGGATCGGAAATTTATGGTTTATGTTGTCCCAAACGGAAGCGGAAGCGAGTTCCGCCCGGTGGATGTAAGCGAAAAATTCCCGCAGCTTGCGGGGGTCAGAAAACGTGTGGTTTCAACACCGGCCGAGCTGAAAGAGAAGATTCTCATTTTTGAGGCAGGCCTGAACGATTATGCGGTGGAACTTGTCAAATATGCTCTTGCAGGCGTTTTGGAACGGAAACACGGCAAGAAAACCATTCAGGGGTATTTCTGTTCCGCCGACGAGGAAGAGGATCAGATTCGCTTTACCTTCTTTCCGGAAGGACGGGATCAGCTGGTCGAGCGGAGTACGCGGTTAGAAGCATACCAGAAATCGCTTGAAATTGTGCGGGCCGCGGGCATTGAAGAAGCGAACAGCTTTCTTCCGGTCGATTCCGTTACGGCAAAAAGTCTGCTGGAACAATACCGTGGGGAAGAAAAATAAATTTTTTTATAAAAGTTGCCCTCCGCAGGGCAACTTTTTCCTCTTTTTACGGGGTAGTTGAAAGGGATAATGCGGTGCCGTCCGGCCCGGTGTTTTGTTCTCTGGTGCGCCGCTGCGGTCCTGCCGGAACTCAGCCATGGGTTCCGCACCGAAAAATGTTTCGCCACGCCTTTCTGCCGGATTTTTATTGATGATTCTTCCAGGCAGTGGGCTTATGCCGAGCCGCCGCACATTCCCGTCCTTTTTTACCGGTACAGCGACATTCTGCGGTACCAGGCAGTCCGGGATGACGGCATTGATATCCGAAAAGGCCGGATGATCCCGGTCTGCCGATCCCTCGCCGTGGTCATATCCGTCAGAAATCTGGCGGAGCCGGTGGTTCGGGTAAAATTTATCGGCAGTTCCGTTGATCAGGTGTCCGGTTCCTATTCCAGCGCTGTCCGCAGTGCAGAGGAACTGCTGTCCACGCTGACCTATATGAAAGAAAGGGCCCGGGAAAAGGGAGAAGCCGAAGTTCCGGAATAGGACGGTCTGCAATCTTTTGATTGCGGTATCTAGAATTCCGGCAAAGCGTGTGCTACAATAAAGCAAAAATGCTTCCGCTGACCCGGAAAGGCGGCGGAAAAAATGGAGCAGAGAAAATGGAAACAAAATATAGTGCGCACCAGAAGTCGGTCCTTCGGTTTCTGGGGGCTGTATTTGGCACGGCGCTGTATGCCGCCGGGATGAATCTCTTTATTGTTCCGCTGGATCTGTACAGCGGCGGGCTGATGGGTGTCTGCCAGCTAATCCGCACTTTCCTGATTCAATATCTGCATTTTCCATTCCGCCGTTTCGACATTGCGGGCATTATTTACTATATTATCGACATTCCGCTGCTGTATATGGCATATAAGTTTATGGGAAGACCCTTCTTTGTCAAGACGGTTGTCTGCATCACCACCATGACGTTCTTTCTCACGGTTATTCCCATCCCACAAAAAGGGCTGCTGACCGACGATATTTTAACGTCTTCTATCATCGGCGGGATTGTCTGCGGAGCCGGGAGCGGCTTAACCCTGATGATGGGAGGCTCCGGGGGCGGCATGGATATCATTGGCTTGTATTCCATTCGGACAGACGGGCGTTTCAGCGTCGGCAAAATCAACCTGCTGGTGAGCTTGTTTGTTTATGCCGTCTGCCTGTTTCTGTTTAATCCCCGGCTGGTTGTGTACTCCGTTATTTTTGCCGCCGTCAGTTCAATTGCTACGGATAAAGTGCATTCCCAGAACATCAATGTGGAGATTCTCGTTATTACGAAAAAAGACAGCGCTGAAATGGAACGCGATGTACTCAAAGTGCTTGGGCGCGGCCTGACGCGCTGGAACGCAACCGGCGGTTTTACGAGTGAAAAAACCGAGGTCCTGTATATTGTCCTTTCCAAATATGAATGCGGCCAGCTGAAGCAGATTATCCACAAACATGACCCGAATGCTTTTTTGGTTGCGAAGGAACATGTGATGGTCAGCGGACATTACCTGAAAAAACTGTAGAGGGGAGAATAGGGAAACATGGGAGAAAACCGGGAGATTGTGTATATCGGTTCTTATTCGTCGGAGCACGGCGAAGGCCTCTATACGTTTGGGCTTGACCGCCGGAGCGGAGAGCTGTCCCAGCTTTTTGACCCGATCCGGATTGAGAACCCGTCCTACCTTGCGCTGGATCCCTCCGGCCGGCACCTCTACTGTGCTTTGGAAACCGAGCGGCTCGGCGGCCGGGCGGGCGGCGGCGTAGCCTCTTTTTCCGTCGGCAGCGGCGGCCGCCTGGAATTTCTCAACCGGCAGCCGTCGTGCGGGAACGATCCGTGCTATGTAAGCCTTGACGGGCAAGGCCGGTTTTTGACGGCGGCCAATTACGGCAGCGGAAGTTTTTCCATTTTTCCGCTGGCTGAGGATGGTTCCATCAGGCCCTGCCTGCGCACTGTCGTCCACTCCGGCAGCGGCCCCGTTCGGGGGCGGCAGGACGTACCGCACATGCACTGCACCGGGTTTACCCCAGGCGGGGAATACCTGTACGCTGTTGACCTTGGAATCGACCGGGTAAAATTTTACCGGGTGGGAGAAGGCTGCAGCACAATTGCCCCGGAGCCTTCCCTGACCATTCGGTGCCGGCCGGGTTCAGGGCCGAGGCACCTTGTTTTCCGCGGCGGGACGGCCTATGTGGTAAACGAACTGAGTTCGGATATCAGCGTGTTTTCTCTGGAACAGGGCCGGTTTCGGCTGAAACAGGACTGCCCGGTTCTGCCGTATCCCGGAAAGGGGACGAATGCTCCCGCGGCGCTCCGGCTGTCGGGGGACGGGAACTGGCTTTTCATCTCCAACCGCGGGGACGACAGCATAGCGGCGTTCCGAATAAACGGCGAAGGGCTGCTGGAGCCGCAGTGGTGTGTTCCTTCCGAGGGGTCCGGTCCGCGTGACTTTGCGCTGGATCCGGAGGAAAAGTTCCTGCTGGCCGCAGACGAAACGTCCGGCCGGGTGGCGGTCATGGCGGTGGAGCCCGGATTCCGCTCCCTGAGTTTCACGGGGCATTCGGCCTGCCTGCACCGCCCGTCCTGTGTGCTGTTTCAGGTAAGATGAAGCGGAGCCGTCCGCCTTGTCTTAGAAGCTTAAAACATCAGGGAGGCAAGTGCCATTGGGTCTGAAAATTGGGAATCTGGAACTTTCGGGGCGGGCCGTGCTGGCCCCCATGGCGGGTGCGGGCGACCGGGCTTTCCGTGAGATCTGCGCGGAGTTTGGCGCGTCATACACGGTCAGCGAGATGGTCAGTTCCAAAGCGCTGGAATTCGGCGGCAAAAAAACGCGGGAACTGATGGAACTGGGCGAAACCGCCCGTCCGGCGGCAATTCAGATCTTCGGATCGGAGCCGAACGTCATGGCGCTGGCGGCGAAAAAAGCGATGGAGTTTTCCCCCGACGCAATCGACATCAACATGGGATGTCCGGCCCCAAAGATAACCGGGCCGGGCGCGGGAAGCGCTTTAATGAAAGACCCGGCGCTCTGCGGAGAGATTGTCGCCGCCGTTGCCGGGGCTGTGCCTGTGCCTGTCACCGTGAAAATCCGCGCGGGCTGGGATGAAAAATCCGTCAACGCCGCAGAAGTAGCGAAAATCTGCGAGCAGGCAGGAGCCGCCGCCGTCGCCGTCCACGCCCGCACCCGCTCCCAAATGTATGAGCCGCCCGCCGACTGGACGGTGATCAAAGAAGTGAAACAGGCGGTAAAAATCCCGGTTATCGGCAATGGGGATGTAACCGGGGCGCAGCCCGCCGCGCTGATGCTGGAGCAGACCGGCTGTGATGCGGTGATGGTTGGGCGTGCCGCCCTTGGCAACCCGTGGATTTTCCGGCAGATCAACGATTACCTGACCGAATCCTGCTGTATTGTGCCGCCGCCGGGAGTCTATGAACGGATGCTGGTGATGGCGCGGCATGTGGAGCGGATGTGCCGTTATAAAGGCGAAAAACGCGCCATGCGTGAAGCGCGCAAGCACGTAGGATGGTATCTGAAAGGTTTGCGCGGGGCAGCCGGATTCCGCCGTCGGGCGGGGTTCCTTGAAACGCGCGTTCAATTGGACGAACTCATTAAGGATGTTCTGGAAGAAAATCAGGCAGAATGATTATAACGGTTCGATCTCCGGGCCGGTATACTGCATTCTTAGAAAAGCATCTCCGCCCGACGGGGTTTCGCGTCGGCAGCTTCCAATTCCGCGGAAGCCGGCGCGCCGGTAGCAGGCGAT
This sequence comes from Ruminococcaceae bacterium UBA5406, assembly GCA_002407675.1. Lineage (GTDB taxonomy): Bacteria > Bacillota > Clostridia > Oscillospirales > Acutalibacteraceae > Thermocaproicibacter. The sequence continues at coordinate 197,419 of DHNW01000032.1, read as the reverse complement.
GGCCCGTGCGTTCCACTCCCGTACCTCCAGCTCCAGAGTTTTCCCCGGATACTTTTGCCGGAAGTCCTTCAGAATCAGCGCCATCACGTCTTTGCCGTATCCGTGCCCGCAGAATTCCGGTTTTATGCCAAGGCCAAGCATGATTCCGCCGTTTTCGGGGAAAAAGCGGTAATAGCCGCAGAACGCTCCCTGCGCGTTCAGAACAGCGAAGAACTGTGCCCGGAATTCCGCATCGTCCGGAAGCGTCCATTCATAGACCGCAAAACGGCCGGGGTATTTCCAGCTTCCGATTTCGGCAGCCTGATCCCGCGTGAGCAGAGCCGTATGGAACGGGCCTTTTGGTTTTTCGGATTGATATTCTTTGCTTGTCAGTATGTAGCAGAGTTCATCCTGCTTGATTCCGGTGTAATCCGGAAAGCTGGCCGAGAGAGTCTTTTCGTACCGGAAGCCGCATTTTTCAATGACGCGCCTCGAACGTGCGTTGGATGGAAAATGCGCCACAGCGAGATAATCGAGCCGCATGGTTTCAAACGCAAAGCGAATCGCGCCGCGCACCGCTTCCGGCATCAGGCCGCGCCCCCAAAATTTGTGTGAGAGCACATAGCCGATTTCGCGCCCTTCACCCATGCCCTCGTGGCGGAGCCTGTCCGGGTGCAGGCCCAGCGAGCCGATCACTTTTCCGGTTTGTTTTAGAACAACAGCGCGGACTTCTTCCCCGTCGATAAAAGACTGAAGGATTCGGCGGCTTTCATCCATATTTTCGTGCGGCTTCCAGCCCGCGTTGGGGCCGACCTCAGGGTCTTTGGCGTATTCGTAGAAATCACCGAGGTCGCTTTTCCTCCATGGGCGCAGGACCAGCCGTTCCGTTTCAAAAGTTAGCATGACAGTCCCCTCAATCCTTTTTATTCTGCCCATTATAGCACCTTGGCAGCTGTCCTTCAACTGCGTTTGGTTCGAACTTTTTTTGTTGTCAGAGGGAACTTTTTATTGTAATCTGAGCGCGGTTTATGGTATGATAAACAGGATTTATGGAATACTATGAATACTTTATGGCATTTTGAGAGGGTATGCGGACGATGAACCGGAAGTTTAAAAGATACATAACAATTTTGCTTGCAGCGGCTTTCAGCATAGCGGCTTTTGCTGTGACGGCATTCGCAGAAGGTGATTCGGTAAATGCGGAAGATCCTGCTTATTTGAATTCTTCCCAAATTGATGAAATACTGCAGTCCAGCAGTTCAGCGCCCTCTTCTTCTTCATCATCTTCATCTTCCAATCCCTCGGATGAAAAAGAGGATCAGTCTGTTACCTTGCATTTTGTCCTGAATGGGGGCACTGGTCTCAAAAGCAAAACCGGTGTTCAAAAGGGGACGAAAGTTTCTGAGCTGAAAACTCCGGTGCGCAAGGGATACCGTTTTGCGGGATGGATGTCGGCCGGCACTGAAGTGGACAGTTCCATGGCCTTGAACAGTAATATGACCCTTTCTGCCCAATGGGTTAAAAATACGCCTGTATCTTCCAAACTGCCGAAAGTGGATACACATCAGGATGAAGTGGATGCTGCTGCCTCCGCCGCCAAACAAGCGACGAGTGATCCAGATACACTTTCGTCTCAGGATTGGCAGACCCTTTTGACGGCGTCCGGGGAAACGAGCGGAGAAGAGACCGGCATTTCTTCCGCCGTTTCTTCCGCCGCTGAAACCTCAAAGGGAGGGTTTTCGAATCTTTTTGCGCTGGGAGTTGGGTTGGTTGTCGTTGGTCTCGCCGGAATAGGAGCTTTTATTTATCTGCAGTTTATCCATAAAGGCCCGGGCGGCCCCGGCCGCTCCGGTGGCAGCCATTCCGACGACGACACCATTGTCTTTACCGATATCAGCTCCTACAGCGACGGAAAAATACATAAAAACGATTCCGCTTCTCTGCGGAAAATTCGGGAAAATTCGTACGGACCGCAGCCGGCAAAACAAAAAGCCCAGCCTGCCCTCCAAACGGATCCGCTTCTTCAAAAATCTCAGGCAAAACCTGTCAAGGGAGCCCGGAGCGACTTTGACTGGGAGAAGTTTTTCAACGAAGGAAAATAAAAAGGGCCGCCCTAAAAGGCGGCCGGACTATTTTGTTTTGCGGACGGACTATTCTTTCTTGTTCGTTCCCTTTTCACCGTAAAGATTAAACCGAAAAAGTTTGGATTCATCTTCCGGGTTTTCGCAAATGATGAAAGCGTCGGCAATTTTTCCGCCTTCAATCAGTTTTGTGAGACCAACCAGCTGGCAAAGTTTGCTTTTCAGGTTCAGGTTATCCCCTTCACGTGTGACAAGGTACACATTGCCTTTGCACTCGTCGAGGATCTTAATAAATGCAGGTACATCAATGTCATGCAGTTCAATTGGGGATGATGCCATATTAAACCCCTCCTTCGGCAATCATTCATCGGCCTAAGCCGTGGAAATTTCTGCTGGTTTTATTATAACATACCGGGGCGTGTTGTCAAGAAAACATCCACCGTAGAAACTGCCAAAATTCGCGGTGCTTTTTCGGCAGATTCCTGCAGCCTGCCAGTCTTTTTCTGCTTATCCGCAGGAACGGACGCGTTCCGCGATCCGGCCGTCCTGAAGGCGGATCATCCGTCCGGCTCCCCGGGCGATCCGCTCGTCGTGAGTAATCAGGATCACCGTTCTTCCGGCACGGTTGAGATCATGGAGAATTTCCATGACCTCTGCGCCGGATTTGGAGTCAAGGTTGCCTGTTGGTTCGTCTGCCAGCACAATAGGAGGCCTGGCCGCGATAGCGCGCGCAATGGCGACGCGCTGCTGCTGCCCGCCGCTCATCTGCGAAGGCCGGTGGCCGATCCGTTCCGCCAGGCCAACCCGTTCCAGCGCGTCCAGCGCAAGCCGGCGGCGTTCGCTGCGCTCCACACCCCGGTACAGCAGAGGAAGTTCAACATTTTCCAGAGCATTCTGCCCGCTGATCAGGTTAAAGCTTTGAAAAATGAAGCCGATTTCCCGGTTGCGGATCTGTGTAAGGCGCTTTTCACTGAGACCTGCAACATCTTCTCCGTTGAGGAAATACTGGCCGGAAGTGGGCGTGTCCAGGCAGCCGAGGATGTTCATCAAGGTGGATTTTCCGGAACCGGAACGCCCCACGATAGCGACAAATTCTCCGTCCCCCACGTCGAGGGAAACGCCGTTGAGCGCGTGGACTTCATTTAGGCCCATATGGTAGACTTTGCAGAGGTCGCGGACGGAAATCAAATTTGCCATACATTCACCTTTCCTATACCTTTAATAAATCAAATAACGATTGAAGCGGATGCGATAAAAGTTCGGATACGCTCAGATTTGAGAGGAGAATTCAGATTGCTTACAAAATATTGGGCACAGTTTAAAAGCGGAACTGATATCCGCGGCGTTGCAAGTGAGGGCGTCTCGGGGGAGAAGGTAAACCTGGCGGACGAGTCCGTGCAGAAAATGGCGGATGGCTTTGTGCTGTGGCTTTCCGAAAAAACGAAAAAAGAACCCTCCGCCCTGACCATTGCGGTGGGGCACGATCCGCGCCTTTCCGCCGGCCGGCTTCGCGGAGATGTAGTCAGTGCCCTCACGGGAGCGGGAGTGCATGTAGTGGACTGCGGGCTTTCCTCTACGCCTGCAATGTTCCTCGTCACGAAGGATCTCGGCTGTGACGGTTCGGTGCAGCTTACGGCAAGCCACCATCCGTGGAACCGGAACGGACTCAAATTCTTTACGCAGGAAAGCGGGCTGGACGGCACAGACATTGAAGCCGTGCTTCAGCATGCGCAGGACGGCGACAGGCCTGCCCCGGCCGCCGGAAGCGTGCGGAATGTGAACTATATGGAACAATACTGCGAGCGGCTGCGCGGGATGATTTGCAAAGGCGTGAATGCGAAGGACTATGAACACCCGCTGGCCGGGTTTCACATTGTGGTGGACGCAGGCAACGGCGCGGGGGGATTTTATGCCAAAGACGTGCTGGCGCCCTTAGGAGCCGACGTTTCCGGAAGCCAGTTCCTTGAACCGGACGGGCGGTTCCCCAACCATATCCCGAATCCCGAGAATGAAACGGCCATGCGCTCCGTCTGCGGGGCGGTCGTGCGGGCGAAAGCCGATCTGGGCGTAATTTTTGACACGGACGTAGACCGCGGCGGCGCCGTGGACAGCCGGGGGGACGAAATCAACCGCAACCGGCTTGTTGCCGTCGCTTCGGCCATTGCATTGGAAAACTGCCCGGGCGGAACCATTGTCACCGACTCCATCACGTCGTCGGGGCTGAAAGATTATATTGAAAAGACGCTGGGGGGAAAACACCGGCGTTTCAAGCGCGGGTACCGCAACGTCATCAATGAAGCCGTGCGCCTGAACCGCGTAGGTGCGAACTGCCCGCTGGCCATTGAAACTTCCGGGCATGCCGCTATGCGTGAGAACTATTTTCTCGACGACGGCGCCTATCTTGTGACAAAAATAATCATCAAATCGGCACAGCTGCGCGCGCGTGGGAAGACGCTGGAAGATCTGCTGGCACCGCTGAAAGAGCCCGCCGAGGCGCTGGAGCTTCGGTTTCCTATCCTTCCGGAAGATTTTCGGAAAGAAGGGGAACAGATTATTGCGGCGCTGGAAACATATGCGGAAAAACAGCCCGGGTGGACCGTGGCGCCCGACAATTGCGAGGGTGTGCGCGTTTCACTGGATGCGGCGCATGGAAACGGATGGTTCCTGCTCCGGCTGAGCGTCCACGACCCAATTCTGCCGCTGAATGTGGAAAGCGACGAAAAGGGCGGAGTGCAGACAATCCTGCGGGAACTGTCCGCATTTTTGAAAAACTGTTCAGAGGGTATCAATCTTACGCCGCTTCAGAAAGCGCTGGCAAAAGGTGAAAATTAAGCCGCACTACGCTTTCAGGTAGACAAGATGCGCCACCCCGGGGATGCTTTCACCCTGTTGGGACGAGGTGGGGGACATCAGCGCGCCCGTGCCGATAAAGAGGACTTTATGCAGCTGCCCGGCGTCCATCTGCTGCAAAATGGCAGAGCAGAGAATGGCGGCGCTGCATCCGCATCCGGAGCCGCCCGCGTGGGCGTCCTGTTTTTCACGGTCATAGATCATCAGGCCGCAGTCGTTGTGGACGGGGGAAATATCCTTCCCTTCCTGCTTCATCAGGTCGTCCAGAAGCTCGCTGCCCACAAGCCCGAGATCACCGGTCAGAATCAAGTCGTAGTCCTGCGGGGCGGTTCCGGTGTCATTAAAAAAGTCTATCAGTGTCTGCGCCGCTGCAGGGGCCATGGCTGCGCCCATGTTGTTTACATCTTTGACGCCGAAATCGGCAATACGGCCGAATGTAACAGCCTGCATGCCGATTTTGGCGCTGAGATACTGGCTGCGCGCGCCGAGGATAACCGACCCCGCCGCCGTTGCCGTCCACTGGGCGGTAGGCGTGCGCTGACCGCCGTATTCCAGCGGATAGCGGAACTGCCGCTCCGCTGAGCAGAAATGCGAGGATGTAACCGCCGCCGCCCGCAGGGCTGCCCCGGATTCCACAAACAGGGAAGCAATTCCCAGCGTCTGCGCCATAGTGGAGCATGCCCCGTACTGCCCAAGAAACGGGATATCCAGACTGCGCAGGCCAAAGGTGGAAGAAATACACTGGTTTAAGAGGTCACCGGCAAAGATGCAGTCAATATCTGTATTCTGCAAACCGGCCTTGTGCAAAGCAAGGTGGACCGCCTCATTCTGGAGACGGCTTTCCGCGCGCTCCCAGCTGGATTCCCCCAGGGTGGTGTCGTTGTGGCATTGGTCGTAATATTTTCCGTAAGGGCCTTCGCCCTCTTTTTTCCCGACAACCGCCGCGTATCCGACGACAGCGGGGTTTGTCTGAAGCTCAATTGTATATTTTCCAATTTTTGCGGGCATTGTTCAACTTCCTTTCCGCAGCTGGCTTTTCTGCCGGCGTCAATACAGGTGGAAGAACCACAGGATCAGGCCGTACAGAATGGATGCGGCAGTTCCGTAAACCAGAACCGGTCCTGCGATCACAAACATCTTGCCGCCGATGCCGATCACATACCCTTCGCTTTTGAATTCCATGGCCGGAGCTACAATCGAGTTGGCAAATCCGGTAATAGGCACCAGCGTGCCCGCTCCGCCGTATTTGGCTAGGTTGTCATATACACGCAGGGCTGTGAGAATTGCGCTCAGGGCGATGAGCGTAACAGAAACAAAAGCCGAAGCGGCCTGCTGGTCGATTCCCCACGAAAGGTACAGGTTCAGAATACCTTGCCCAAGGGTGCAGATGGTTCCGCCGAACAAAAACGCCATGAGCATGTTTTTCCCGTATGTGGTCCCCGGCGAGGCTTTTTGAGCCATCTTTTTGTATTCTTTTTTGGTAACGGTCATTTTTTCGCCTTCCTCGATGAATCATTTACCTTTATTTTGCCGGATTTAGTTTTGAATATGCGGCTGTTTCCCCCTTGACAGGTGTGATTTTTACAGTATAATATTTAGTCATACTAATCAATTAGCATAGAAAGGCAGATGATTCGGAATTGGAAGACCGGTATGAACGCCAGCTGAAAAAAGGCGCGCTGGAAATCGTGATTCTCCGTTTGATTGAGAAAAGGCCGTCCTATGGGTATGAACTGCTGACGGAACTGGAAAAAAAGAGCGGGCGCTTTTTCAGCCTGCGGGAAGGGACGCTTTACCCGGTTCTGTACCGATTGGAGGATGACGGCCTGATTCACGCGGAATGGAAGGGAGCAGGAGGGCGCGGCGCACCGAAAAAGGTTTACTTCATCACACCGCAGGGAAAGGAACGCCTGCCAGGACTTTGCAGCCTGTGGCAGCAGTTTTCCAAAAGCGTCAGTGATATTCTGTTTGAGGAGGAATCAAAGTCATGACGGAAAAACAATATCTGAGGAAGGTTTCCGCCGCTCTGCGGCGCTCCGGAATGGAAAAGAAAACAAGAAAGCGGCTGGAGGCGGATCTTGCTTCCGAGTTCAGCATTCGGCTGGAAAAAGGGGAATCTGCGGAAGAAATTATTCGCTCCATGGGAACGCCGGAAGAACTGGTAAAGGGGTTCTGTTTGGAAGCGCCTGCGGTGTCTCCGAAAACCAGAAAACAGAAAGTCCTGTTTGTGCTGGGCATTATTTTCGCTGTGCTGACTGCCGCCACCGGGCTAGGAACAGCATGGGAAGAATATACAGTCGGGAACTTTCCTCCGCTCTTTTATGGAAGACCAATTCCCAAACAAGTGAACGGGGCACAGGTAATCGGTGGGGCGGATGGACCAACCAAAATTTTCGTTTCATCGAATCCGTCCCCGGCGCTGCTTGCTCTGCTGGGAATCTGCGCGGCTGTCTGCGTTGTTTGTTTTGTGCTGTATGCCCAGTCATCCCGGAAAAAACAAAGATGAATTTTATCATAAAATGGTTTGCCGGCTGTCAAGCCCGGAGGAGCGCGTTTTGGCGCCTTCCGGGTGTCTTTTTCGGTTTTTGCAATCAATCCGGAACTTTATCTTTACTTCCGCGCGCAGAACGTGGTACGATACAATCAGATGACTTATTTGGAAAGGATGGTTTGTATGGCGTTCCTTGATTTAGCAAAAGATCGGTATTCTGTACGGAAATTCAGCGGAAATCCGGTGGAAAAAGAAAAAATCGGTCTGATTCTGCAGGCGGGGCAGCTGGCCCCGACAGCCTGCAACAACCAGCCGCAGCATATCCTTATAGCAGAGAGCAAAGAGGCGCGGTCAAAAATCCGTAAATGCACGCACAGTGATTTCTGTGCGCCGGTTATCTTTGTTGTTTGCTATGACCGCGCGGTAAGCTGGAAGCGGAGCTATGATGGAAAAGACGAGGGAGAAGTGGATGCCGCCATTGTGACGGCGCACATGATGCTGGAAGCGGCCGACATTGGACTGGGAACCACTTGGGTGGGCAGTTTTGACCCGGATGCCGTCCGCCGAGAGTTTTCTTTGCCGGACAGCATGGTGCCCGTTGCCCTTCTCCCAACGGGCTACCCCGCAAAAGACGCTGCGCCGAGCAGTCACCACGCTGAGAGAAAGCCGCTGGAGCAGACAGTTTCCTTTAACTGCCTGTAAGGAGGAAAAGAACGGTGAAATGCGAAAAATCCTGCGGCGCCATAGTTATCCGGAAAGTGGGAGCAAGCTGTGAAACTCTGCTGATCCGGCATGTGAACGGCGGGCACTGGTCATTCCCGAAAGGCCATGTGGAAAAAGGCGAGAGTGAAGCGGAAACTGCCCTGCGCGAGATCCGCGAGGAAACCGGCCTGAACGTTGCACTGGACACCGGTTTCCGCTCGGTTACAACTTACAGCCCTAAACCGGGCGTTTCAAAAGACGTGGTTTATTTTTTGGCGAAAGCAAAGGAAGGCGCACCGGTTCCTCAGCGGGAGGAAGTTCTTGAACTCGGATGGTACGCCCCGGAGGAAGCCGAGAAGAAGATTACTTATGAAAATGACCGCCGTCTGTTCCGGTCGGCGCGGGCTTATCTGGAAAAGGAACAGACACGGTGAATAAACAGCATTCCCAATGTACCGCACAGACAAAGACGCCGGTGCCTATTTCCTGCCGGATGAGGATAATGGGCACCGGCTGATTCTGCACCGTATCAAAGCACGGCAGAAGAGAGATAAATTTAGAAAAGGGGCTTTGGCCATGAAGCTGATTGTTTATAACTATCGTCCCGACGAATTGGGATATTTGAAGAAATTTTCCAAAAAATACGGAGTGGAACTGGCGCTGTGTGATGCGGTTCCGGATGAGAAAACAGTCGGAGCAGCAAAAGGCTGTTCCTGTATGAGTATGCTGACAACGCCCATGACGGCGGAACGGATGAAAAAATATTACGAAGCGGGGGTCCGCTTCATCTCGACCCGAAGCATCGGATACGATCATATCGACCTGAAAGCGGCACGGGAACTTGGCATGCATATTGGAAATGGAAGCTATCCCCCGGACAGTGTAGCCGACTACACAGTGATGCTGATGCTGATGGCGGCGCGAAAAGTGAAAGCCATTGCTCTGCGCAGCGCCGCGCAGGACTTTTCGCTGAACGGCCTGCAGGGGGTGGATCTGCATAATCTGACCGTTGGCGTGATCGGAACCGGGCGTATCGGCCGCACGGTTATGAAACGCCTGAGTGCTTTTGGATGCAGAATCCTGGCCTGTGACCTTTACCAAAATGATGAAGCCAAAAAGTATGCGGAATATGTGCCGCAGGACCGGCTGTTTGCCGAAAGTGACCTGATTACCCTGCACATGCCTGCTACAAAGGAGAATTACCACCTGATCAACGAGAAAACGATTGCAGAGATGAAAGACGGCGTAATTCTCGTCAACACGGCGCGCGGTTCACTGATTGACACCAAGGCATTCCTGAACGGTGTGGAGAGCGGGAAGATCGGCGGCGCTGCCTTCGACGTTGTGGAAAATGAAGCCGGCCTGTATTACTGCAATCAAGAAGGCAAAATCCTGCAAAACAGGGATTTGGCTGTGATGAAATCCTACCCGAATGTGATTGTGACGCCGCACACCGCGTTTTACACCGATCAGGCGGTCAGTGACATGGTGGAACACTCGATTGAGAGCTGTGTGCTGTTTTCTCAGGGAAAGGAAAACCCGTGGCAGGTAGTATGAATTTTGCATAATACGGAATTCATTATTTAAAAATATTTAGTTACAACCGCAATTCTATCATTTAAAGCGCCATCTGTGTAAAATATGTGGTATAATATTGTTTATTTTAATGCTTTTCAGCAGCCCATAACAGCGTTTTCGCCCTACTGAGAAGCAGGATCGTTTTATTGAGGATGGTGGAAAATTATGGAACAAAAGCGGGAACAGTGGGGTTCACGGCTTGGATTTGTGCTGGCGGCGATCGGATCGGCAATCGGTCTGGGAAACATCTGGAGGTTTCCGTATGTCGCTTATAAGAATGGTGCGGGAGCGTTTTTAATTCCGTACATTTTTGCCCTTGTGACGACGGGGATTTCTTTCGTGGCGCTGGAATTTGTCGTCGGGAAAAAATACCGCGGATCGGCTCCACTTTGCTATTTTCGGATTAACAAGCACATGGAGTTTGTGGGCTGGTGGCAATTTGCAATCAGTTTTGTCATTATGACTTACTATGCGGTGATTCTGGCGTGGTCTCTCAGCTATATCGGTTTTTCAACAACTCTTGCGTGGGGAAACGAGACAAAAGATTTCTTTTATAATTCCTATTTGCAAGTTTCGCCGGGAGCATCAGTCACCAATTTCGGTGGTGTTGTTTGGCAGACTTTGGTTCCGGTGCTGGTCATCTGGGCCGTCACTCTCTGTATTTCTTACCGCGGAGTGCGCAATGGGATCGAAAAAATCAGCCGGATTGTTCTTCCATGTCTGGCTGTTCTGTTCATTATTTTTGTGATCCGCGCGGTGACGCTGCCGGGTGCGGCGGTCGGCCTGAATACGTTTTTTGAACCTTCGTGGTCGCAGCTGAAGGATCCCAATATCTGGATGGCCGCCTATGCCCAGATTTTCTACAGTCTGTCGCTGGCCATGGGAATTATGATTACCTACAGCAGCTATCTGCCGAAGGATTCGGATACCACCAATAATGCTTATATTACGGCGTTTTCCAACTCCGGTTTTTCGCTGCTTTCCGGCATTGGGATCTTTGCCGCCCTTGGGTTTATGTCCGCCATGAGCGGAAAGCCCATTCAGGATCTTGCCGCGGGCGGAATCGGGCTGGCTTTTATTGTTCTGCCGCAGATCATCAACCAGCTTCCGGCTTCGCAGATTTTTGGAGTTATCTTCTTTATTTGTCTGCTGATAGCCGGCATCACTTCGTTGATTTCTCTTTTGGAAGTGTGCATTGCGGCGGCTTCGGAGAAGTTCAACTGGAGCCGCAAGCACACGGTTTTAATTATTGGCGGGCTGGCTACACTGGTTTCCGTTGCTTATACAACGCACGGCGGCCTGTACCTTCTGGATGTGGTGGACAATTACGTCAATGATTTCGGCGTTATGCTCTCGGCAGTGTTTGAAATTATCTTAATTCTGTGGGTTTACAAGCAGACCAAGCCGCTGATGGAAGAGGCCAACCGCTTCTCGCAGATCCGCCTGGGAAACTATTGGAAAATCTGCCTGGCGTTTATCACGCCGGTCATCCTGATTATCATCCTTGTGTCTTCATTCTACACCAACATCACGCAGGTTTACGGTGGATATCCGGCTGACTTTGACGCTGTATTCGGCTGGGGCATGGTTATTGCTCTGCTGGTGTTTGCCCTCATTATCCCGCACTTGCGCTGGAGAGGCGTAAAAACAAACCTGAAGGCGGAAAAGGAGGAAAATTCGAAATGAGTACTTCTGCGATTATTATGATGATTCTGTCCATGGTAATTATTTGGGGCGGCATTGCTGTCAGTGCGGCCCATGCCATCCGGCATGGAAAATAAAACGGAGGCTGCATAAGCTCAATGGGTAACCTGATTGTTCGGTATTCAATTTGGCAGAGTGTCTGGATCCAGGACATTGCTGTGCCGCTGGCTGTGTTTCTTCTTTTCTATTTTCTGCGGGTTCCCCTGACGGAAGGGCTTTTCTGCCTGCTGCGCAAAGCGGAGGAAAAAGCTGGGAAACAGCCAAAAGGAAAACTGGAGCGTGATTTCGGCCGCCCGCTGCGGATTCTGCTGATGGGAATTGGAATTTTCACAGCCCTTTCTATCTGCCCGGCTGCCCGCAGCGCGGCCGGGGTCTGGCCAACGGCCGAAAAATGTTTCCGGAGCTTTCTGGTTATCATCCCGGCATGGGGACTGTACCGTATGGCGGACGGCATGGAGCTGGAGAATTCATTATTCGCTAAGAAGCTGGATCTCCAGACAGACAAGGCTCTGATGCCTGCGCTGTCCGGCATCATTCGGTTTGTGATCGTTGCGCTGGCTGTACTGATTATCGCGCAGGAGTGGAATTACAGCATCAGCGGTCTTCTGGCTGGGCTGGGTCTTGGCGGCCTTGCCTTCGCGCTTGCCGCAAAAGATATGCTGGCCAACCTTTTTGGGGGACTGGTCCTTCTGCTGGACAGGCCGTTCCATATCGGAGACTGGATTCGGACGGGTGATGTGGAAGGATCCGTGGAAGAGATTACATTCCGCAGCGTGAAAATCCGCACTTTCGGCCGTGAGGCCATCACTGTGCCGAATTCCATGGTGGCCTCGGCTCCGGTTACCAATTTCAGCCGCCGGGGAAAACGGAGGGTGGATTTTATCCTGTGTCTGGAGTATGGCACGCCTGTTGAGCGGGTAAAAACGTGTTCCCAAAAAATCCAGGAAATGCTTTCTGAGCGGGATGACGTGGAAGAAAGCAGCATTGCCGTGGTCCTCAGCGGTCTGGGTGACAGCGGTATGAATCTCATGGTTTCCTGCTTTGCGGAAACGGCGGACTGGATGGAGTACCTGGGAATTCGGGAGAAAATTTATTACGCAGTATTAGAGATACTGGAAAAAGAACACGCGGAGCTGGCGTTCCCAACGCAAACGGTTGAAATCCGGAAAGTAGGGGAATAGCAGAAAACAGCGAAGCATAATCATAAACATAGGAATATAGGAAAATGTTGGCTGACTTCTAGAAATTTATTGAAACAAATCTGTAAAAATGATATAATGACCCTACTTTCTACTAAAAAATCAACAGAATTTTACTGCAGTTTAGGAACGGGGACACATGAATGAAATCGATCAGCCAAATTGCACTGTATACCAATGATATCAAACGACTTACAGATTTCTACAGGTATTATTTTCTGGCATTGAAAGATGGAGAATATACCGACCCCAAAAAGGGAATGAAGACTTGTCTTTTGCGTTTTGACAGTGAAACACGCATGGAAATTATAGCAATGTCTGGCCTTGCGGAGCGGGAAGAGGGACGTTCTGTTGGCTTTGCGCACCTGGCATTCAGCATGGGCAGCGAGACGGAAGTGGACAGCATGACCGCTGAACTGGTCAAGGGGGGAGCCCCGCTGATTCAGCCGCCGCAAAAAGACAGCAACGGCGTTTATATGAGCTGCGTTTATGATCCGGATGGCAATGAAATCCAGATTATAAAATGAAACGGTACGCAGTGCGGCGTGAAAAAACGCCGGGCTATCCGGAGGTTCTTGATGGACTACGACAAACTGGTTAGTATGGCGGCCGACGCCGGATATTTGCTGATTGCCAACGGAGCAGAAATTTCTCGCGCGGAAGAATCCGTGCGGCGGATTTTTTATGCCTACGGGGCGGAAAACGGCGAGGTCTTTGCAATCCCTACGTTCATCAACGTTTCCGTCAGCACACCGGAAGGACGTCCGGTTACTGCCATACGGCGCATCCCTTCCAGACGGGTAGACATGGGCAAAGTGGATCGTGCGAACGATCTCTGCCGCCGTGTCTGCCGCACAAAGCCAAAGTTTGAATCTGTGGAACGGGAAATCCGGCGCATCTCCGCACAGCCGGTTTTCCCGTTCCCGCTTCAGGTTGCGGCATATGCGCTGGTTGCCGCGGCGTTTACTCTGTTTTACGGCGGAAACTGTTCAGATGCGCTGGTTTCTTTTCTGTGCGGCGCGGCGATACGCCCCATCTGCTCGTTGCTGGAACGGCTCCATGTCAACCTGTTTTTTATCAACGTCGCGGCCAGCTTTGCCGCGGCGGCCATTGCTCTCTGTTTTGCCAATTTTAATGCGTCGCTGAACTACGACAAAATTATTATTGGCGCTCTGATGAATTTGGTTCCGGGAATTGCCATTACGGATTTTATGCGCGATATTATCGCGGGAGATCTCATTGCCGGAATCTTGCGCTTTACCGAAAGCCTGCTGGTCGCCGCAGCCATTGCCATCGGTGCCGGTATTGCCCTAACCGCCATGCGGATGCTGTGGGGGGTGTGAGCCGTGTATTACCTGCCCTGTCTGTGGGCGTTTTTTGCCTGTGCGGCGTTCTGCCTGGTCTATAATATCCGCGGGAAGATCCTGCCCCTGTCTTCTTTTGGCGGCGCGCTCGGGTGGTTTGTTTACCTGTCCCTGAATTTTTTAAACAACGATATTTTTCAGTTTTTCTTTGCGACCATTGCCACGGCGGTATATTCTGAAGTGATGGCCCGGATTTACAAAAAACCTGCGATGGAATTCCAAATTGTCGCACTGCTCCCCATGGTGCCGGGAGGGGGCATTTTTTATACCATGGAGTACTGCGTTATCGGGAACAACGAAATGTTCCTTAAAACAGGGCTGCATACACTTGGAATTGCGGGAGCGCTGGCGCTGGGTATCCTTTTGGTTTCCTCGCTGTTCCGCATCCGCAGTGCGGTTCCCGGAACAAAAAAATAAATCAGATGAACCGGCTTTTAAAAGGGAATCTGCAAAATGTACGTTTTGCAGATTCCCTTCGTATATAGTTCCCACGGTCAGACAAGAATTTTATCGGTGCAGCGGCAGAATTCCGCGAAAGGAACGACGGCTATTCCGCCGTCAGACTTGCGAACCGACCCGGCGCTTGCCCATTTTTTTGAAGAGAGTATAATAGAAGAAAGAAAGACTGAAAGGGCGGCAGGCATTTCCGGCTGCGGCAATAGTGCCGGGAAGCGTTTCCGCTCGCCGATTCGCGGGAATGTTTGTCTGAACAAGGATTTCGGCGTGCTGATTTGCAAAGGTGGGTATATGAATTTTCAAGAATTGTTTCATTTACAAATTGAGAAGTTCCTGGAACCGTACCAGGGGAGGAAGACCGCCGTCTTTTTTAAAGGATTCGGCAGACTGCAGAGCCGGGAAATTCTCGCGGCAGGCGGTATGGAGGACGGCTCCGTTTTAAATGCAGACGGAACCGTCAACATTCCGGCTCTGGACGCACAGAAAAGTGAAATGGAAAAACGTTTTCTTTCCGCCGCCGGGCTGGTTACAGGGCTGTATGAACAATACCTTGCCCTGACATATGCGGACCCCGGTTTCCGTGAAGCTTTTGGAGGGGAAATCGTAATTACCGAAAACAACCTGTTTTCCTGCTGTTACCCGGCCTGCATTCCGCTTGACGCGGCCCGGAAACTGTACGGTTTTTTCCGGCAGGATGCCATTGCTACCCCGGAAGGGCTGGAACCTTTCCTCTGTTACTATGGGGAGACGATTTCGCCGGACGATTCCCATTATTTCGTCGAGCCGGTGGACCGGCATACCGATGAAAATCTGAAGAGAGTTCCCTTTTTCCCGGAGGCGGATATTCCCTGCGGCAGCAATATGCCTCAGGGAACCGGAGAAGTTCCTATTACCGGAAGTGATTTTTTGATCCGGAAAGCGGATCTGCTTGACGGCCGGGAGCCCGGCCCGGCGGTTTATATTACGGATTCGGATTCCCGGGGTGAAAAATATGGATTTCCAGCGTTTTCTGCCGCACTGAAAACACTTGGGATCCCGTTTGGGCTCAGCAGCCGAAACCGGTTTAATGAGACGGAAAACTCCAGCCCGGATGAATTTCTTCCCCTTCTGCGGAAATACTGGGGTGAAAAAGCATCCTTCCGGACGCTCAAATTTTACCGGGATCCGGACAAAACCAGCGAAACCGTCCTGCTTTCACAAGGGGATATTATTTCGCAGATTGTACGCCAAAGCCGGGCAGCTCTGAGTGGGAACCGCAGTTTCAGCGATATTTTTGCAACAGCTCCCACCGGCGCGGGAAAATCGCTGCTGTTTCAGCTGCCGGCGATTTATCTTGCCGAAAAATACAACGCGGTCACCATCGTTATTACACCGCTGATTGCCCTGATGAAGGATCAGGTTGCGCAGTTGGAGGAAGAACACCACGTTTCCTGCGCCACTTTCATCAATTCCACGATTTCCTTTGGAGAACGGGAAAATCGAATGAAGCAGATCCGGTCAGGGGAAAAATCAATCGTTTACCTGGCCCCGGAACTGCTGGTTTCCACCCCGCTGAAATCCATTATCGGCGATCGGCCCGTCGGTCTTTTTGTCATTGATGAAGCTCATATTGTCATTTCATGGGGGAAAGATTTCCGCGCAGACTACTGGTATCTGGGCGACTTGCTGAAACGGCTGAAGCGGGACGGCTTTTGGTTTCCAGTGCTGTGCCTGACCGCTACGGCGGTGTACGGGGGCGCCGAAGACGTGGTAAACGAAACGGTGGAGAGCCTTTCGCTGAACAATCCCATCATCTTTTTAGGCGACGTGCGGCGGAACAACATTCGTTTTGATATCCGCCGGCCCGCTCCGGATGAAGAAGGCGGCGTTGAGAAATTTAAGCTGAAGTGTGCCACCGAAGCCATCCAGTCGTTTGTGGAACGGAAAGAAAAAGCTTTGGTTTACTGCCCGTTCGTGTCCCAGGTGGACAATATCTACAACAGGCTGGATCCCTCCGTGCGGCCGCAGGTGAAAAAATACTACGGCACCATGGACAAGCAGGCCCGCAATGCCGCCCAGAACAGTTTTGAATCGGACGAGTGCAGCGTGATGGTTTGCACCAAGGCGTTTGGAATGGGAATTGATATCCGAAACATCCGCCACATATATCATTATGCGCCGACAGGCAGTCTGGCCGACTATGTGCAGGAGATTGGAAGGGCGGCGCGTGAAGAGGGCTCGCAGGGCTGCGCTTCGGCAGATTTTCTTGGCAGTGATATCCACTATGTGCGCACACTGTACGGCATTTCTGAAATGAAACAGTACCAGCTTAATGAAATGATTCGGAAACTATATGGAATTTACCGGGAAAGAGGATCGAGGAATTTTCTGGTATCTCCCGAAGCGTTTTCCTATATGTTTAAAGAGCGGGAACTGGATAACAAGGTGAAAAACGGACTTCTGCTGATTTCCAAGGATCTGGAGGCTGTTTACGGGGTTCCGGTTATTACGATACGCCCCAAAACCATGTTTACCAAAAACTATGTAAACGTTCCGCTCCCTGTGGAAGATGAATTCAGCCGCCGGTACGGGGATTTTGCCCATAAGCTGGATGACCATACCAAACGGATTCTTCCATCCCGGAATAAGCGTTATGAGTCCGACACCACCGTAATCAACAGCGGGCATGTCTATGAACTGGATATGGCCGGCATCTGGAAGAACTTCTTTCAGAATATGAGTTCTGCACAGTTCCGTTCCCAGTTTTTCAGCGGGGAACTGTTCCGGTTTGCCTCCGGCGAAAGGCTTACCCCGCGGATTCACATCCGTGCACGGTACAGTATGGAATATCAGAAAATGCTGGATCAGCTGAAAGAATCCGCCACGGTTTTGGCCAATATTTTCAGGGCCTACAAAACCAAAGGCGAAACCTTTACGGCGGACGACTTCAAGGCGGATTTAAAGAGGGAATACGGCGGAAAGTTCACCAAACTGGATTTTGCGGGAATGCTGCTGAATATGTTTATCGCCGATCTGTCTCAGAATACCGGATTCCGTGCCAACCGCGACCGGCTGAAATTTATTTCTGCCCGCAAGGCGCCTTCCGGGGAATTTGTCTACCGGATTATGAATACCGGTTATCTTACAATGCCGAATTATTTCGTCCAGCTGGCGATGCAGTGCGCCCCTTCTTCAGGTAATACTTTTCAGGCATATATCCCTTTTGGGAGGAACGGAAAATGTCCGGAGCGGGTAAAACTTTTGGCAATGCTGGAGCTTTTCGGTCTGGCCACTTATCAGGTGGAAGGCGGGCAGGATATGGAGATTTTTGTGCGCGTCAATGATCCGGGAAAACTTGAAAAACTGACGGAGGAGAAATATACTAATCGGCTTCTGACAAATATCCGGAAGCGTCACCAGACTTCGCAGGAGATCATGAAACGGTTTATGGAAAAAGACCTGACGACAGAGCAGCGTTGGGATGTTATTGAAAATTACTTCCTCGGCCGGGAAAATACCGTTGCCAAGATGTTAAAAAACTAACGCCCGACCCTCTCTGAGGTGAATCCGGCGGCGTATGATTCCGCCGGCGGGTTCATATCTTTTACAAAAAGGGGGGCGGTTCCATGTCTCCGTGCGAGATGACGCTGGCAATTACGGCACTTGCAAACGTGATTTCGGAGAACCTTTCCGAAAAGGAATTGCCGATTTTGGCTGCTGCGTTAACTCAGCTTGGTGACACAATCACGACAATTCTGGCACGCCGGGAGTGTTTGGAAAAGGAAAATTCCGAAGAAAACACAGGCCAGGGAGAAAACCGGATTTCAGCGCAGGGAGAGACCAAAAACGGAAGTCGGGATTCAATGAAAACCAGGTGAAAAGCGCCCCAATTTACAAGGTCCGTATTTTATAGTATAATAAAAAATACCAAATAGAAGGATTCGGGCGGCCGAAAAAGCGCTTCAGTGCAGACATGGACGTCCCAAAGACAGGTGATTTTTTGTATCGGGCATGTATCTTCGATTTAGACGGGACTCTCGTGAACACGCTGCGCTCTATTGCCTATTTTTCCAATGAGGCGCTGAGAGAATGCGGTTACCGCACAATTCCGGAGGAAACTTACCGGATGATTGTGGGGGACGGAGCGGATGTTCAGGTGCGCCGTATGCTGGATCGTTCGGCAGGAAAAGGGGATTATTCCGAAGCGGATTTCCAGCAGGTACGTTCTGTTTACGGGAATTTGTACGGCGGAAATCCTACCTATCTTGCCGCCCACTATCCGGGTATGCCGGAGACGATCCGCCGCTTGAAAGCAGCGGGATTAAAAACTGCCGTATTTTCCAACAAACCGGACGAATGGGCCAAAGCAATTATCGGTTCCCTGTTTCCGCAGGGGAGTTTTGACTGCTGCTACGGCAAGCGCCCGGGTATTCCTCGAAAACCCTCGCCCGAAGGTGTGCAGCGGATCACGCGGGAGCTGGGTGTTGAGCCGAACCGCTGCCTGTACCTCGGTGACACCAATACCGATATGAAAACCGGCGCGGCAGCCGGAATGGATACGGCCGGGGTGCTTTGGGGATTCCGGACGCGGCGGGAATTAGAGGACAACCATGCCAAATATATTTTGGAAAAGCCCAAAGAAATTCTACCGGTAGCCGTCGGCAGTATGAGGTGACACATGAACCGGAAATTCCACCCTTTGCCTGCAAATTACCGGCCAGGGCTTCGCATTGTGAAAACCGGCATTGCCGTTACGGTCTGCATTGTGATTTCCAATGTTCTGCGGCTGACGCATCCGCTTCTTGCGGTTATCGCAACGGTGCTTTCCATGGGGAAATCCATCGATATGTCGGTGCGTTCGGGAAAAAACAAAATGATTGGAGTGCTGCTGGGCACTGCATTGGGGGGCTGTTTTGCCAGGCTTTTGCCTGGGAACGCCGGCCTGTGCGGTCTGGGGGTTATTCTCGCACTGTATCTGTGCCAGTTGCTGCGCCTGAAAGGGGCCGGGCTTCTTTCCAGCTTTGCTTTTGCGGCGGTAATGTTCGGGAGCGCTCAGTCGGCGCCGTGGCGCTATGCCGGCACCTGTGCGGAAAATGCTTTGCTGGGGATCGCCGTGGCGGTTGTGATTAACCTGATTGTTATGCCACCGAATTATGCTGAGCAGATTAAGCGGTCTTTCGCAATTCTGCATGAGCGGACGGCAGCCGCCATAGAGGATGCCGCGAACCGGCGCCGAATTGATGTGAATGCTGTGGAATCTGTCATTGAAAGTTTGGCACGCAATATACAGCTGTATGTTTCGGAGGCAAAGTTTCTGCGCGGAGATGACGACGAAGTATTTGCCATTTCCAGCCGGGTCTCTATCTATCGGATGATTGTGGACGAGCTGCGGGCTGTTGAGACTCTGGAACTGACAGAGGCAGCTCCGCCTTCAGATAAAATACAGACCGTTTACGAATACCATATGAACCGTATCCGCCAGCTTAAGAAGAATGTGTTGTAAAACAGCCGGCGGGAGAACTCACAGAAAATAAAAGAAGGCGCCAGCTTCTGTGCTGGCGCCTTCTTTAAACAAGAACTCAGAAAGCGACGTCCTGGCCGTAATAAGCGCAGGCAAGAACTTTCCGCATGGCCTGAGCGTCGGTCGGCCTCGGGTTGGCGGAAGTGCAGGGATCTTTCACCGCATTTTCAGCGATAGTCTGTTCATGTTCTTTATAGGTTTCTTCGCTGACGCCGTTTTCACGGTAAGTCGGCTTAATATCCAGTTTGGCATTCAGAGAGCGGATTGCATCCACCAGCGAATTGGTCAGCTGCTTATCGGTATTCCCCGGCAGGCCGACAGCCTTTGCAATCTGGGCGTAGCGCTCCATACAGACGCGGGAATTGTACTGGATGACATACGGCAGAAGAATGGCGTTGCAGCAGCCGTGCGGAATATGGAATACGGCACCGGTCTTGTGGGCAATGCTGTGTGCAATACCGAGAAGCGCGTTGGAAAACGCCAGGCCGGCAATGCACTGTGCCACATGCATTTTTCCGCGGGCCTGTTCGTCACCGTTATAAGAATCAAGCAGATTGTCGAAAATATCGGAAATCGCCTTGATGGCGAACGCATCGGAAAAAGCGGAACGATTGAGGGCAACATAGGCTTCAATCGCATGCGTCAGGGCATCCATTCCGGTGTGAGCAGTCAGTGTTTTCGGCATGGTGAGAGGAATATCAAAATCAAGGACGGCAATGTCCGGCGTGATCTCAAAATCGGCGAGAGGATATTTTATGTTAGTGGAATAATCCGTAATGACGGAAAACGACGTAACTTCGGATGCCGTGCCGCTGGTTGACGGGATTGCCACAAAAATAGCCTTTTTGCGGAGCTTCGGCATCGTAAACGGATTTTTAATGTCTTCAAAAGTTTTATCCGGATATTCGTAGAAGACCCACATCGCTTTGGCGGCATCCATGGGGGAACCGCCTCCGATTGCCACGATGACGTCCGGCTGAAATTCACGCATGGCTTTTGCGCCGTCGTACACGCGCTCAATGGAGGGATCAGGCTCGACACCCTTGTAAATCATTGTTTCAAGTCCGGCGGACTTCAGGATGTCGTCCAGTTTTTGCAGAAAACCAGTCCTCTGCATGGAATGCCCCCCGGTCACAATAAATGCCCGGTGATGGCCCTTCAGGTTTTTCAGCTCATTGATTGCGCCAGGTCCGTAATAAATGTCCCTGGGCACTGTGAATCGTGCCATAAAAGAATGCCCCCTTAATCAATCGTTAATTTATAAACAATATAGGATTTATCATGATAGTACCATGGTTTATTTTCCTGTTAATTGCAATAGAGAAAAATTAATAGGGAATTTTAACCATGGTTTTCCCAAAGAATTAACTTAATCCGGACCCTTGTGTTCCAAGGGGTGGCAGGCCGGGTTTTCAATGACTTTTCCGTCTTTGTCGTATCGGGAACCGTGGCAGGGGCAGTCCCAAGTGTGTTCTTCCGGGTTCCATTGCAGGGGGCAGCGCATATGCGCGCAGACGGGATTCACGCCGTGCAGGGATCCTTCCTCGTCGCGGTAGGCGCCAATCTTGCTGCCCCGGTATTCCGCCAGAGCTCCTTCACCGTTTTTCAGGCTGGAAAGGTTTTTGCCGGGCGGCGCAAAATAGTCTTTTAGGAAGCTGGCCGCTGTGTCACGTGCCCCCCGCAGAAGGGCCGGCGCCTGCATCCTCAAATCCGACCGGCGCGGGGAGAACACCGGCGTTTCCTTTCCGCCCGTCACCATGCGGCTGAGAATCCCCGCGGCCGCCATGCAGCCTGTCATACCCCATTTATTGAATCCAGCGGCGAGAAATACGTTCCCCTTCAGCTGACGGTAGCGGCCGATATAAGGTATGCAGTCGCCGGTCATGCAGTCCTGCGCCGACCAAAGGAAGCGGACGGTGCTGCCCGGATAAAGTTTCTGCGCTTCCTCTTCCAGCAGCCGAAAATGGGGAACAGCGGTTTCGTGGCCGGTTTTATGGTCAAACCGGCCCAAAAGCAGCAGATCCTTTCCCTGCCAAGGCTGACTGCGGAACGAGTCGCCTCCGGGTGCGCAGTCCAGATACATACCGTTTAGCTTTTGGGGGCCTTCCAGCACAGCTGTATAGGAAACGCTTTGGACAATGTGGGAAAAATAAAGGCCGCGCTGGTTCATAAAGGGATAATGTGTGCAGATCAGAATATTTTTGCCGTAGAGGTTCCCATCCCGTGTGTAGACAACGCCGTCGTCCAGTGCCAAAGCTTCGCTGCCCTGGTAGATCCGCACACCGTTTCGGCGCAGGATTTCCGCAAGGCCGTAAGCAAATTTCAGCGGATGAAACCTTGCCTGCCCAGGAAACCGCAGCGCCGCCTGGATGCGGAACGGAAGTTCGCATTCCGTTACCACGTCCGCATCCAGTGAGAGCCTTCTGGCCGCTTTGGCCTCCTCCTGGATTTTCTGTGCGCCTTCCCTGTCCCGTGCAAAGAGATACGCTTCGCAGGGGATAAAATCACAGTCGATTTTTTCCTTTTCAATAATTTCGCGGTAGCGCGAGATAGCCTGACGGTTGGCGTCTGCGTACTGCTTTGCCCGTTGGAAGCCGGCGCCGCGGATCAGTTTGTGGTAAATGAGACCATGCTGAGCCGTAATTTTTGCCGTGGTGCGGGCTGTTGTGCCGCTGCAGAGTTTCCGTGCTTCCAGCAGCACAATATCCTTCACTCCGTTCTGCAGCAATTCATAGGCGCACAGAAGGCCGCAAAGGCCTCCGCCCAGAATGACCGCCTGCGCCGCGCTTTCCCCGGTGAAGCGTGGAAATTCGGGACATTTTTCCGTCTGCCAAAGTGAACCAAGACGCTTGTCCTCCAACGGTGCCACTTCCTTTTCCTCTATATTTAAATTGGGCCGGATGCCTGAAAATAGTGTTGCCCTCCGGATGTATTTCATGCAGGCTCCGTCAGCCTTGCAGAATAACCAGTTATTTTTTATAGGGTTCCGGCTAATTAAACAAAAAGCCGAAATTGAAAAATCAATATTGACTAGTAGTCATTTTTAACGTATACTGTAAAACGAAAAATGACTACTGGTCATTTAATTTTGGAGGGAGTTGCATGGGCGGCAGGATACTGGAAAAAAAGAAACGGAAAATGACAAAGCTGTACGATTCGGCGTATGAACTCTTTACTTCAAAGGGCGTTCACCAAACAGTTGTCGATGACATTGTGAAGCGTGCAGGCATAGCAAAAGGGACGTTTTATCTATACTGCAAAGATAAGTATGACCTTGTGGACAAAATTATTATCCGAAAGGCTTCAGCGGTTCTGAACAATGCCATGAATGCGCTTTCTGAGAAAAAAAAGCGCGAACAGATGAATTTTCAGCAGAGTGTCATCTATTTTGTCGATTATCTCGTAAATTTTTTCAAAAGCGATACCCGGTTTCTGGAGCTGATTTTCAAGAACCTGTCACTGTCCCTCTATGAACAGACATTCAGCTGCAAGGAAATGGAAGATGCCCGGAAGGCTTTCACCACAAATTTTATGCTGCAGGGCCAAACCAGAGAAACTGCCGGAAAGCGCCTGTATTTGATTGTCTGTATCGTCGGGGTGGTCTGCTATAACTCCATTGTACAGAAAATTCCTTATGAATTCGACGAGATCAAACCCGAACTGTACCGGGCCGTCCGGCGGATTTTGTCCTGAGGAAGAAGGCTGGCGCACCGGGCCGGGCGGCCCGGCCCACGAAAGATCTAAGGAAATGGAGAGATTCGGTTTGCTTTCTAAAATTGCCAAAGGGCTGACGCGGCACCCGTCCATCATTCTTACCATTGCCATTGTACTCCTGATTCCAAGCGTCATCGGGTACGCTATGACGCGGGTAAACTATGATATTCTGTCCTACCTGCCGAAAAATTTGAACTCAACAAGGGGGGAGGACGTTCTTGAAAACACGTTTCATGATGCCGCTACCTCTATGCTGGTTATAGACGGGATGGATTCAAAAGATGTTGTGACCCTGAAAAAAAAGATTGAGAAAGTGCCCGGCGTAAACAATGTTATCTGGGTGGATGACGTGGCGGACATCAGCATACCCAAGGAAATGCTGCCCACCCTTTTGAAAGATACGTTTTACAGTGATAATTCTACGCTGGTCCTAATCACTTATGACGGTTCTTCTTCTTCAAATGAGACCCTGGATACCGTAGGCCGCGTGCGAAAGCTGCTGAACAAACAATGCTTTTTGAGCGGTGTTTCCGCCATTACCCGGGATACAAAAGACCTGACGGCGCAGGAGCTTCCTATTTACGTGGGGCTGGCCGTGGCACTTTCCCTCCTGGCCATGTCGCTGTGCATGCAGTCGTGGGTTCTGCCGTTTGTGTTTATCCTGGGCATTGGGTTTGCGGTTGCCTATAACTTCGGAAGCAATGTTTTTATGGGGCAGATTTCCTACGTGACGCAGGCAATTGCAGGTATCCTCCAGCTGGGCGTGACCATGGACTATTCGATTTTCCTCATTAACCGCTACGATGAGGAAAAGCCGAAGTTTCAGGATCGGCGCGATGCAATGGCCAGCGCCATTCAAAGTACGTTTACATCGCTGGCAGGCAGCTCTCTGACGACTGTAGCCGGATTCTTTGCCCTGTGCTTTATGCAGCTGACGCTCGGCCGGGATATTGGTATTGTGATGATGAAAGGCGTGATTTTGGGCGTCCTGACAACGGTGACGGTTCTTCCGTCGCTGATCTTTGTCTTCGACAAACCTATCCACAAATATACTCACCGCAGCCTGATTCCGGATTTCAGCGGTGGATCCCATTTTCTGATCAAGCACCGGAAAGCGTTCGTCATGCTGGGGCTCCTGTTGATTCTTCCCGCTTTGTGGACGCAGTCTCATACGGAAGAATACTATAACCTGACCCGCTCGCTGCCTTCGAATCTGGACTCTGTTGTTGCAACCAACAAGCTGAAAAAAGATTTCAATATGGCGACCACCCACTTTATCATTGCGGATGATTCGATGCCGGCCTACAAGGTTAAGGAGATGGTTTCCAAAATTAAGAAAGTAAACGGCGTTGAAAATGCCGCGGCCTACAACGATATCATTGGCCCAACTATACCGGATGATTTCATTCCGCAGAAAGTCAAGGATCTGTGTAAGAAAGACGGGAAGCAGCTGATTCTTGTCAATTCCAAGTTCAAGGCGGCAGAAGATGCAGAAAACCAGCAGATTGATCAGATTACATCCATTGTCAATCAGTATGATCCTTCGGCGCTTGTGACCGGCGAAGGAGCCTTGACGAAAGACCTCATCACCGTAGCCAATACCGATTTCAGCGTGACAAACAAAATCTCTATGCTGTGCATGCTGATCCTGGTTGCCATCGTGTTTAAATCCGCCCTTATCCCGTTCCTGCTGGTGGCCGTTATCGAACTTGCCATCAGTATCAACCTGGGTATTCCGTTCCTAACGGGGACGGTAATCCCGTTCATTACCCCGACGATTATCGGCTGCGTCCAGTTAGGCGCAACGGTGGACTACTCCATCCTGATGACCAGCCGTTTCCAGGAAGAACTGAAAAGCGGTCAGAACCGCCTGGAGGCGATTAAGATTGCTTCCAAAACTTCGTTCCCGTCTATCGTTACCAGTTCGCTGGTGTTCTTCTGTTCCACAGCGGGTGTGTCTCTCGTTTCTCAGATTGAAATTATCCAGAGCATCTGCAGCACACTGGCGCGCGGCGCTCTCATCAGCGCCCTGACAATTATCCTGGTTCTGCCGGGTGTGCTGTATGTGACGGAGCCGCTGATCAGCAAACTCAGCTACCACTGGAAAAAGGCGTAAGGCGGGTGGCATATAAAAAATAAATCCATTTCATTTCTTCGTTTTATTCTATAACAATACGGAGGGATACCCATGAAAAAACAAACATTCCGCAGATTCAGGCGGGTAGGCTGTCTGGCTTTGGCGCTATTATTCGTCATGTCGGTTCCGAATGCTGCAATGGCCGACGCTTCCGGCACCCAGAAAGATGAAACCGTATATGTCAGCTTGGATGCAGCCGGAAATACCACGAAGACAACGGTTTCCGACTGGCTCCATTCGGACGGCAGCACACGGCAGATTGCGGATCAGTCCGACCTGAAAAACATCAAAAACGTAAAATCAGACGAAAAGGCCGTTAAGACCGGGAACACTCTGACATGGATGCTGGATACGGACAATTCCGACAGCAATATCTATTATGAAGGAACAACGGACAAAAAAACGCCGCTGAAAATTTCCGTTTCCTATACGCTGAACGGGAACCCGGTTTCTGCAGCGCAGATTGCGGGGAAAAGCGGGAAAGTCACCATTAAAATCAGCGTTCGGAATGCCGATGTCCACAATGTTGCCGTGGATGAAAAAGATACGGCAATGTATACGCCCATGACGGCCGTTGTGGCGGCGACGCTGCCTTCCGATACGTTCCAAAATGTGTCCGTCAGCAAAGACGGGAAGGTCTTTTCGGATGGGAACAATCAGTTTGTCACTTTTCTTGCTATGCCGGGCCTTACGGAAAGCCTGAACCTGAAGAACTGTGGAATTTCACAGCTGAGCAGCCTCGATTTTCCGGAGGATCTCACCATTACGGCAGATGCGAAGGAATTTGAACTGGATCCAATCTCCGTTGCTGCCACGCCGGAACTCCTCAATGAGGACGATCTGAAAAAAGCCGACGATATCGACGAAATGAAAACCAACCTGAACAAGCTGAAAGGAATGCAGGATGATATCCAAAAAGCCGATCCCGACAAGGATATCCGTTCCCTGTTTACAAATCCTGACCGTACGGCGGCTGCCCGTCTGCTGGTGGATGACGTATTCGATTTTTATGGCCTCGATACAAAAGCCGTAGATTTTCTGCCGGAGTATGTGACCGACAAAAATATCAAGCTGTACGACCGGGTTACTTCGGATCTTGACAGGGCGGATCTGAACTATATTCTTGACGACAAGACCCTGCGCGGCCTGAACGACCGCGTTACGGACGAAAAGGTGGAAAAGGTCCGGAAACTCCTGAGCGACTACGACGAAATCAAAACATTTGACATGACGAAGCTGAACCGCGTCCTGAAAGTTATGGACAGCTATGATAAGAATTACGGCAAGCTCGACGATCTCTTCGACGACGTGAAGAAGATTTACAACCGCTTTGACAAGTCCGATGTTCACACGCTTTCCGTTCTGGATTCTTCCAGCGTGCAGAACCGCCTGAACAGCGTCTTAGACGATATGACGTCGCTCAGCTCCTATTCCGGGGTGTACCACAGCCTCAATTTGGATGAAGACGACTATGACTACATGATTGCGTCGCTTATCGAAAAGCGCTTACGCAGCAATAAGGTCAGCGATAATGTCAGCACTCTCAAGATGATTGACGAACTTCTTCCGAAAGCCGACAGCAAAGGCTATATTACGGCGGCTTCACTTGGAAAAACCGGTAGTCTCTCTACTAGCCAGAAGGAATTAGTTGCAGCCGCGGTGGAAAATGATACTATCCATACGGTTATACCGCTTTCAGTTCTTAATGACAGTTTAACGACCAATCTCGAACAGATTACGTCGGAAGTTTCAGACCAGCTATCCCAAAATGGTGTCCCAGATTCTGCGAAAACAAAGCTGGTTAATGCTCTGCAAAAAGATTTAAAAAGCGATGCAGCTAAGATTATAGGAACCATGCAAGCGAAGGGATTGTTCGATTCTGATTACAATATTTCCGTGAAAAACCTGATTGGTGCTGTAGAAAGGCTTAACCAGCAGGTTAAAAATGCGGAAACCGGGCTGAAAAGCGGTAATTCGGACACGGTTAGCTCTATTGAAAGCTCCAATTTTCCAAATTTTGTGGGGACTGTGGAAAAGCTTGTAGCGGCATATTCCGCCCAGCAGCAGGATGCAATTCTTTCACAGATTCAGCATCCCGTCATAGCTGGTATTTTCGAAGCCATTGATAATAAAACAACGGATTTTGATCCGACCGCTGTTTTAGAAGAGCAGCCGTCTCTGGCATCCAGTATCCTCATCAAAAAAACTTCTCTGGAATATTATTTAAAAAATAACCTAAAAGCGGATGATATGACAGATATCGTTAAATCACAGATGCATAAAGCTTTTTCAACTGTTAGCGATTTAATGAATGACACGGATTCTTTGAAGAGCGCCCTGAGCAGCAAAAGGGCACTGGGCAGTGATTACCTTTCCGATATCTCCGGCCTGAGGAGCAGCCTGCGGTCGCAGAAAAACAACCTGAAGGATTTGGAAGACGACGCAGAGGATATCAGCGATGACGACGATGCAAAAATGGAGGAAGATTTCGACCGCGCCAGAGATTTGCTGAAAGATAAAGATGAGATGGATTACCTCATCAGCTGGACCCACAAGCTGAAGGATATGAAGTCCGATATGGACGGCAACGACGCAAACGTAGCCCTGATGCGCGACCTGCTGAAAGAGTATGACGATCCGAAGATCAAAAATTTCCGGAGCATGGTTCCTACACTGCAGACCGATTTAGATGATTCGCGTCCAATTCTGCAGTCAATCAAGGATAGGCTTGATCTGCCGGATATCAACGCCAGCATGCACAAACTCCCTCAGACAACAGCTACCTTGCTGAAAACGGAAAAGGACGTGCGTGCCAATCGGAATATCATCAATATTTTCAAAAAAACCACGCAGCCGGATACAGTTGCACTGTTCAAAAAGACGTTCAGCACACTGGACGATTTCCAGCAGAAAGGCTCTATTGACGATTATATTAAAAAAGTCAACGACGCCGAAAGCCTTCTGGACCGGAAGGATGAATATGTGAAACTTTCCGACCAGTACAGCATCTTTACTCAGGCCGCCGACGGTGCAACGACAAAATTGAAATTCGTCTACAAGACAGCCGAGATCAAGAAGCCGGAAACGAAGAAGACGACTCAGAATGTTGCCGTCAGCAGTACACAGCAGAAACAGAGCAGCGGATTCTTTGAACGCCTGAAATCCGCATGGAATGAGACAGTCAATTCTTTACGGAAGACATTTAGAATTTCTGCCTGACCTTTCTTAATAGGGCAGAGAAATAAGGAGCGCCGCCCGGGCATTTGCCCGGGCGGCGTTCCCCTATTTATTGAAGATAGGCCGTACGGTTTCAGCCGACAACAATTCGTCCTTCCGGCAGAACGGAACTGTTGCTGCTCCGCCCTTTGCGCAGGGTGAATGCAAGGCTGAGTGAAACCGGGCCCACACGGCCTATAAACATGGTGCAGATCACCGCGGCCTTCGCGGTCTCGGTCAGCGTAGGGGTAACCCCGGTGGACAGTCCGACTGTGCCAAAAGCGGAAGTTGCTTCAAACAAAGCATTGATCGTATCGGTGCTGGAATTGGTGCCGGTAATAATTCCGGTTGTGACAAAAATGGTCAGAACTGCAAGAAATACAATAGATAGGGCACGGTAGACCGTGGAACGGTCAAGTCTGTGTTTGAGCAGAATGGCGTCGTCATCATTGTGAATAACGCTGGCAACGGCGGCAAGAAGAACCACAATGGTTGTAGTTTTAACGCCGCCGCCGGTCGAAGCCGGCGAAGCGCCGATAAACATCAGAATAATGGTGATCAGTTTTGTAAAGTCTTTTTCTCTCCCGATCGGAATGGTGTTAAAACCTGCCGTGCGGGCGCTGACAGACTGAAAAAACGCCGCATTCAGCTGTTCGCCGAAGTTCATGCCGCTGAGGGTATTGTCAAGTTCCAGAATAAAGAACAGGACGGTACCGAGAATAAGCAGGACGGCCGTTGTGCGAAGAACAATTTTGGAATGGAAATTGAGTGCAGAAGAGGCTTTCCCGTGCAGGCGCGGCTGTAATTTAGCTGTAAAGAAATCACTTATGACCACAAAGCCGAGGCCGCCAATGACAACCAGCGCACCAACTGTCAGGCAGACCAGCGGATCACCGGCATAGGCCGTTAGACTGCTTCCGGGCGCTGCGCAGCCCATAATATCAAACCCCGCATTGCAGAAAGCCGAAACCGCCGTGAAAAATGACACCCATATCCCGTAATTTCCGAATTTGGGCACCAGCCGAAGCATCAAAAGGCCTGCCCCGATAATTTCACAGAAAAAGGTAAATGCCAGAATCATTCGGATCAGACGCGTAATATGAATGACGCTTCCGCTGGTGTTTTCCGTCGCAAGGCGGATCGTCCGAAACCCCAGTTTCCGGCGGACCAGCAGGGAAAAACCGGTGGTGAACGTTACCAGCCCGAGTCCGCCGATCTGGATGAGGCACAGAATGACCACCTGGCCGAATTCGTTCCAGTGCGACCAGGTATCGTACAGCACAAGGCCCGTTACACAGACCGCCGACGTTGAGGTAAACAAAGCATCCACAAAGGGCGTCGGTCTGCCGTCTCTGGCTGCGGCTGGCAAAGCCAGCAGAATCGTGCCGATAACGATAACAACCAAGAAACTTCCCACAATCAGACGAACAGGCGGTATGGATTTCAGCCGCCGTTTTAGTGTAGAAATCTCCTTCCCCATCAAGTCACCTCGTAAAAACCTATTGCAGCAATGATTTTAAAGTCTTGTTTTTCTCAATCAGAATGGCAAGCGGCAGACCCAGCACATAGCAGACGACCAGTTCTCCCAGCCCAACCTGACAGGCTGCCGTCCAGAACGCCGCCCAGGCGAATCCGCCCGGAGAAAGAATGACGATTTCTGCGCCGACAATAACCGCATTGACAAGGACCGGCGGCAGCGGTGCCAGAACCGGCACTCCCCGGAACCGGACGTTCCGCAGCAGCCGTGTTCCAACTGCGGCAATCAGCGTGGCCGCAGTGCCGAAAACCATGTCGTAGATACCATAGCCGCTGAAAACGTTGGCAAGCAGGCACCCAACCGTAAGGCCGGGCACCGCCGACGCCGTAAAGACGGGCAGGATGGTGAGCGCCTCCGAAAATCGGAATTGGACCGGCCCGTAGGCAAGGCCTGCCAGTGCTGCAAGGTAAGTAAGCACAGTGTAGATTGCGGCGATCATAGCTCCCTGCACCAGATGCACAAGGTGTCCGGATTGAGTCTTCATATTTAATTCCCCCGTAGTTTTGTTTTAGGTCAGGATGTTGCGACTGACCTGCCGAATAATTCGACGTTCTTCATACGATACTACAAAATGAAAAAAAAAGCAACCTGCAACCGATGGGCAGGATGCAGGTTTTTGGCTGCCGCAGGTTTATGGCTTCAGGGCGCCGCCCGGCGGTGCCCCAGCCGGGGCCGGAGGCTCTTTTTCAATCAGGATTCGGGCAATACGCCTGTCCTCCATTTCGGCGACTGTCAGCTTTAGATCTTTAACGATTACATAGGGGTGTTCGTCCTTTTTCGGGATACGCCCGAGATCTTCAATCACCAGCCCTGCAATGGTATCGTAATCGTCGCTTTCCGGAAGCTCCACACCCGTAAGGTCGGAGATTTCGTCAACCGGCGTTGCACCGTCCACGCTGAACCGGTTGTCGCCTTCACGCTGGATGTCGTCGTCTTCCCGGTCGTATTCGTCCTGCATGCTGCCTACGATGGATTCCAGCAGATCTTCCATGGTGATAATGCCGGACGTACCGCCGTATTCGTCTACAACAACGGCAATTTGCAGTTTGCGGGCCGTCATTTCAGAGAACAGTTTGCTGCACGGTTTGCTTTCCGGCACAAAGTAGGCCGGGCGCATCACATCTGTGAGCCTCACTTCGGGGCTGACGGGGGACCCGATATATTTCAGCAAATCCTTAATGTATATAATCCCAAGAACATTGTCGAGGTCTTCGTGAAACACGGGAATGCGGGAATATCCCTGTTCCATAGAGAGCGCAACTACGGCGGAAACCGATTCCGTATCTTCCACGGCGGCGACTTCTGTCCGGTGAGTCATAGCGTCCCCAACGGTACTGTCGCTGAATTCAAAAATATTGGAAATCATGTCTTTAGCGTCTTCGTCCAGCACGCCTTTTTCCTCGCCGGCATCCACCATCATCATGATTTCTTCCTCGGTAACAGGCTGTTCGGTGTCGGTGGGATCAATCCCCAGCAGGCGGAGAATGCCGTTGGTTGAAACGGTGAGAAACGAAACGACTGGGCGGAAAATAGTCGCTGCCGTAGTCAGAATGTTGACAAACTTAAAAGAAAGTTCTTCTGCACGGTTAATGGCTATTTTTTTGGGCACCAGCTCGCCGAAAATCAGGGAAAAATACGACAGCAGAAGAGTGATTAAGACCGTGGAAATCCCTTTGATCACAGAAGGTGAAAAGGGAAGACCAGCAAGGGCAGCGGCAAGGCTGTCCGAAAAGTTTTCAGACGCTACGGCGGATGAAAGAAATCCGGCCAGTGTTACGCCGATCTGAATTGTGGAAAAAAAGCGGCTGGAGTTGGAAGTCAGCTTCAGCAGTTTCTGGGCTTTTTTGCTGCCGTTCTCTGCCATTTTCTCGATCCGGGCTTCTTTGAGCGTCACCACGGCGATTTCGCTCGACGAGAAAAAGGCATTAATAAGGATTAGAACGGCCAGCAGAAGAATGGAAGCGGCCGGATGCATGTGCGGTGCCGACCCGGCACCGGAAAGCGTTAATAACGCAGGTAAGTGAGAACCGTCAGGTTCAGGAGGCATAAGTTTACCCCTTTCGGTATGTTAAAATTCGCCGTGCGGAGCCATTTTCAGGTTCGGCGGCGATGGTATCGGAGATGATTCTGCAAAGAACAGATTCAAACACCCTTAATTTTACCTATACTTTATTTTAATCGTTTTTGTCTCAGCTGTCAATTTCTTGAAAAGAGGGTTGCACCTCGTGTGAAGAAGCTAACCGGCGTCCTGCCCGTCTGCCCGGGAAAACTCCGTTGCAGCCGGGGTTAAATCGCCGCACAGAATCAAGTCTTGGCGGAAATTATACTCTTCCCGAGAATTTGTCTTTTTTACCTTTACAGCGCCGGAAAAAAATGATAGTATTTGTTTAAGAACAGACAATATCTGTTTGCTCAGATCATGCTATATTACCGGTAAGGAGGAAAATATTCAGATGGATTCAAGAAAAATGAAGACCATGGATGGCAACAATGCCGCGGCATATGTCTCATATGCATTTACCGACGTTGCAGCCATCTATCCCATTACACCTTCGTCCGTTATGGCGGATGAAGCAGACAAAATGGCTGCCGCCGACAGGAAAAACCTGTTCGGCCAGCCGGTGCATATTACCGAAATGCAGTCCGAAGGCGGGGCTGCCGGTGCAGTTCACGGTTCTCTTGCGGCCGGCGCTTTAACAACGACCTATACCGCTTCACAGGGCCTGCTGCTGATGATCCCGAATATGTATAAGATTGCGGGTGAATTCCTGCCTGCTGTCATGCACGTTTCCGCACGCTCCCTTTCCACACAGGCTCTGTGCATTTTCGGCGATCATTCCGACATTTACGCATGCCGCCAGACCGGATTTTCCATGCTTTGCTCCAACAGCCCGCAAGAGTGCATGGATTTAGGCGCCGTTGCTCATCTTGCCGCCATTAAAGGCAGCATGCCGGTTATGCATTTCTTTGATGGTTTCCGCACTTCCCATGAAATCCAGAAGATCCATGTCTGGGATGACAAGGATTTGGCGGACATGCTCGACTGGGACGCCGTCAGCCGGTTCCGCCGCCATGCGATGAACCCTGAGCATCCGGTAACCAAAGGCACTTCAGAGAACGACGACCTGTTTTTCCAGGTCAACGAAGCCAGCAACAGCCACTATGACGCATTCCCGGAAGTCGTTGTCGGCTGCATGAACCAGGTCAACGCCAAGATCGGCACGGACTATAAGCCTTTCAACTACTACGGCGCGCCGGACGCGACGGAAGTTATTATCGCCATGGGCTCCGTATGCGAATGCGCGGAAGAAGTAGTGGATTACCTGAACGCCAAGGGTGATAAGGTCGGTCTTGTGAAAGTCCATCTGTACCGTCCGTTTGTTCCGAAATATCTGACCGCCGTTCTTCCGAAGACCGTGAAGAAGATCAGCGTGCTGGACCGCACGAAAGAGCGCGGTTCCATTGGTGAACCTCTGTACCTCGACGTTGTCGCGGGTCTGAAGGATACTGAATTCGGTTCTCTGCCGATTTACACCGGACGCTACGGCCTCGGTTCGAAAGATACCAACCCGGGCCAGATTATCGCCGTTTACCGCAACATGGAGTCTGCGTCTCCGAAGAAGCGCTTCACGATCGGCATCGATGACGATGTGACGAACCTTTCGCTGAAGGTTACAGAAAATCCGGACACCACACCGGCCGGTACACATTCCTGCAAATTCTGGGGCCTTGGCGCGGACGGAACCGTCGGCGCAAACAAGAACTCCATCAAAATTATCGGCGACCATACCGATATGTATGCGCAGGGCTATTTTGCCTACGATTCCAAAAAATCCGGCGGCCTGACCATTTCGCATCTGCGTTTTGGCGACAAGCCGATTAAGTCCACCTATTACATTACAAAGGCGGATTTCGTGGCCTGCCACAAACCCTCTTATGTCAATGTCTACGACATGGTGCAGGATTTGAAGCCCGGCGGGAATTTCCTGCTTAACTGCGAATGGGATGAGAAGGAACTCGACGAGCATCTGCCCGCAAAGATGAAAAAGTATATTGCCGATAACAAGATCAATTTCTACACGATCAATGGTGTAAAGCTCGGCAAGGAGATCGGATTGGGCGGCCGCATCAACACGGTTTTGCAGTCCGCGTTCTTTACCATTGCCAACATCATTCCGAAGGATAAGGCTATCCAGTATATGAAGGATGCCGCCACGAAGACTTACAGCCGGAAGGGCGACAAGATCGTTAAGATGAACCATGAAGCTATTGAGCGCGGGGCCAATGAGTTTGTAAAGGTTAACGTACCGGCTTCCTGGAAGAATGCTGCGGATGACTCTAAGATAGCGCAGGTTGACTGCGGTGATAAGGACCTAACCTATTATGTCAATCATGTGCTGAACCCTGCCAATCGGCATGAAGGGGACAAACTGCCGGTATCTGCTGTACTGAAGATGGCTGACGGTACAGTTCCGTCCGGTTCCTCCGCTTATGAGAAGCGCGGAATTGCCATTGATGTGCCGGAATGGAATCCGGACAACTGCATTCAGTGCAACAGATGTTCCTATGTCTGCCCGCATGCGGTAATCCGCCCGGTTGTTATGACGGAGGAAGAAGCTGCCAAGGCGCCGAAGAGCCTAAAGTTTAAAGATATGATGCTGATGCCCGGCAAGAAGTTTGCCATGACCATTTCCACTCTCGACTGCACGGGCTGCGGTTCCTGCGCGACAGTGTGCCCGGGCATGAAGGGCAACAAGGCTCTTGTGATGAAGCCAATGGCAACCCAGATGGCCAGCCAGGAAGGCTTTGAATACGGAACAAAACTTCCCGAGAAGCCGGAAGTCGCTGCAAAGTTTAAGCCGACGAGCGTTAAGGGCAGTCAGTTCCGCAAACCGCTGCTGGAATTCTCCGGTGCGTGCGCAGGCTGCGGCGAGACTCCTTACGCCAAGTTAGTCACCCAGCTGTTCGGCGACAGAATGTATATTGCCAATGCGACAGGATGCTCTTCTATTTGGGGCGGTTCTGCACCGGCTACACCGTACACGAAGAATGAAAAGGGTTACGGCCCGGCTTGGAATAACTCGCTGTTTGAAGACAACGCTGAGTTCGGCTACGGCATGGCTTTGGCCAACGATGCGATCCGTGCAAGGCTGGCCGATTACGTAAAGGCTATTGAAAACGGCAGTGCTCCGGAATCCCTGAAGGCTGCCTGCAAAGGATACCTGGATACTGCTGACAACAGCCAGACGAACCGCGAGCCGACCGACAAACTGGTTGCGGAGTTGGAAAAGGTTCAGAATGGTTCCGGGGAAATTGCAGAGCTTGCCAAAAAGACGCTTGCCGACAAGGATTACCTTGCTAAGAAATCCATTTGGATCTTCGGCGGCGATGGCTGGTCGTATGATATCGGCTTCGGCGGACTTGACCATGTGATGGCTTCCGGCGAAAATGTCAATGTCCTCGTCTTCGATACCGAGGTTTATTCCAATACCGGCGGCCAGGCTTCCAAAGCAACGCCGATGGGCTCTGTTGCCCAGTTTGCGGCAACCGGCAAAGCAACGAAGAAAAAGGATATGCCTGGTATGTTCATGACGTACGGCTATGTCTATGTAGCACACGTTGCCATGGGCGCTGATTACAACCAGTGCATCAAGGCTATTTCTGAAGCTGAGAGCTACAACGGGCCGTCCATTATCATTGCGTATGCCCCTTGCATCAACCAGGGCATCAAAGGCGGCATGGGCATTTCCCAGCTGGAAGAGAAAAAGGCCGTTGAGGCTGGCTATTGGAAGAACTTCCGGTTCGACCCGCGCCTTGCCAAGGACGGTAAGAATCCGTTCCAGCTTGACAGCAAGGCTCCGTCTGCTTCTTACCGCGACTTTATTATGGGCGAGGTTCGTTACAATTCACTGACCCGCGCATTCCCAGAGCGTGCGGAAGAACTGTTTACGAAAGCAGAACAGTACGCGAAAGAAGATTACGAACATCTTGAAAAGATGTCCAAAATCTAATTTCCGTTCCTGAAATTTCGAAGTTCCCCCGTCCGGCTTTTGCCGGGCGGGGGGCTTTTTTCATTCCAACCAGCTTTTTGTGAAAAGGGAGAATTTAACAAATCACGCTTCTGTAAGTACAGAAGCGTGATATAATACTCTTGAACAGATACTGGTTGCGGTTATTTGGAAAGGAGAATTTTTATGATTGAAAAACTCATGGAACTGTTTCGGACGCGGCAAAGCTGCCGTAATTTTTCAGAAAAGCCGGTTGAAAAAGAAAAACTGGTTCGGTGTGCCGAAGCGGCCCGGCTGGCCCCTTCGGCCTGCAACAGCCAGCCGTGGGAATTTGTGGCCGTCTGCGGGGGTCCTGCGCGGGACAGGGCTGCCCAGTGTGCACAGGCCCTCGGTGCCAATCTGTTTGCAGAAAAATGCCCGGCTTTCGTCGCGGTGGCTGAAAAACCCGCCGGCCTTTACATGTATAGAACCGGTAAACAGGAGAAAAATCAGCAATATGCACAGTTTGACCTAGGACTTGCCGTTATGCAGTTTTGCCTGGCCGCAACCGCTCAGGGGCTGGCCACCTGTATCATGGGCGCGGTCGATAAACAAAAACTGAAACAGCAGCTAGGTATATCCGGCGACGAAGAAGTTCGTGTTCTGATTGCCGTCGGATATCCCGCCAGCCCTGAAATCCGTGCCAAACAGCGGAAAAATCTTGATGAAGTTTTTCATTTTGTGGAGTGATGCCGTATGCGCCTATTTTTTGCTCTGCTTTTCAATGATAAAATTAAAGATGAACTTTGCTCAGTAATGAAAAAAATGGAACCCTGCTGTGAAAAGGGCCGTTTTACATTCCGCGAGAATCTGCATTTAACACTGGTATTCCTTGGCGAAATCTCACCGGTGCTGCTGCCGCGCGTACAGGAGGCTATGGACGCCGTAACAGAAAAGCCTTTTTCGCTTCAAATCGGCGGGCTCGGGTGTTTCCAGCAAAGAGGCGGCGGTCTGTACTGGGCAGGGGTTGAACATACGGCACCACTGGACCGTGTGTACCGAACCCTTGCCGACCGGATGCATGAGGCGGGCATTCTGCAGGAGGTGCGTGCGTACCGTCCGCACCTGACACTTGTGCGCCAGGCAATCCTGAA
Source organism: Ruminococcaceae bacterium UBA5406 (assembly GCA_002407675.1). Classification (GTDB taxonomy): domain Bacteria; phylum Bacillota; class Clostridia; order Oscillospirales; family Acutalibacteraceae; genus Thermocaproicibacter. Next base: position 159,770 of record DHNW01000032.1, on the reverse strand, counting down.
AGCTGACTGTGACCGGCGCGCGTTTACCGTGCCCGCCATGAAAATGGAAGTTGATTCTATTCATCTGATGCGGTCGGATCGCATGGCCGGACATCCGGTATATACGACGGTCGCAGTGAAAAAGTTAGGGGGAGGTATCATTCAATGAAAGCGTTGGTAACAGGGGCAAGTTCTGGGATTGGCCGCGATATGGCGCGGATCCTGAGCGAAAAAGGATATGACCTGATTGTTGTTGCAAGGCGCCGGGATCGGCTGGAAAATTTGCAGAAGGAACTGAAGACCGGCGTCCAGATTATTTCAGCCGATCTTTCTGATGAAAAATCATGTTTTGATTTATATGAACAGACGTGCGGAGAAAAACCGGACATTCTGATTAATGCGGCCGGCTTCGGCCTGTTTGGAGCCTTTGCCGAAACCGACCTGCAGCGGGAACTCCAGATGATCAGCGTCAATATCCGGGCCTTGCACATTCTCACAAAACTGTTCTACCGGGATTTTGTGAAGCGGGATTCCGGATATATCCTGAATGTCGCGTCTTCCGCAGCTTTTCAGCCGGGGCCTCTTCTTTCCAGTTACTATGCTTCCAAGGCTTATGTACTTCGACTCACAGAAGCGCTTGCCGAAGAACTTCGGCGTTCCGGCAGTCATGTTTATATCGGTGCACTGTGCCCGGGGCCGGTCCAGACGGAATTCGATTCGGTGGCTGATGTACGGTTCAGCGTCAAAGGCCTTTCCAGCATGTTTGTAGCGGATTACGCTCTCCGAAAAATGTTTGCCCGAAAAACCGTAATCGTGCCGGGATCCACGATGAAAGCCGCCCGGTTTATTGAAAGGTTTCTGCCGGAAAAGGCAATTGTTCGCGCCGCATACCACATGCAAAAGCGAAAAACCCGGCCCGGCCCGTAAGGCGCGGCCTGGGTCTCAGCATTTTCCGCGGAATTCCTCCATAACGCCAAGAATGCGGATGGGAAGAGACGCTATCTGTTCTTCCGTATAAAAAACAGGGTCATAATTCAGGTTGAATGAAACAAGAACGATACCCCCGCATTTCGGTTTGACAACCTTAAACAGGGTTGCATTGTAGCTCCCGATTTGCACAATAGCAATACTGCTGTTTGGAGCGGTGTCCTGTCTATGCGCAATGACAAGGTCTCCGGGCCGGATACGGGGTTCCATGCGGTTATCGTTTACAATAAGGCCAAAATATTCACCTTCAGGAAGGTTCGCCCGATTGATTACTTCATAATAAATAGCATTCGATTCCTTCTTTTGAAGACCGCAGCCGATTTTCCGGTAAACCGGAATCTGCTTCAGCGGTTCGTTTTCCTGCTTTCCGGGAACATTCCGCCCAAGCAGATAATCTACCGAGACTCCGAAATAGCCAGCTATTTTTAAAAGCATTTTGCTGTCTGGTTCATATCTCCCATTTTCATATCCCGAAAGGGATGACTGGCTTATCTGTAAAGTCTTTGCTAAATCTTCCTGCTTTAATGAATTTTTAATACGAAGAAAGCGAATTTTGTTCACAACGTTTCCCCCTTTATTTCCATTATGTGTTTACGGTTAAAAAAGTAAATCATTTATCAATTTATGAAATGCAGTATGTTGACATATCAAGTTTCTAAATATATAATTGGATCGGTAGATATAAATTTATGTATCATCAAGTAGAAACGCTGCAATGGGCGTAAATTCTAACCAGACGGTATAAAATTAAATAATAGCTGCGATATAGCGAAGAAAGGAAATACTTACCATGAAAGGTTCGGGAGAATTGCAGGAACGAAAACATAATAAAATTTCAAAGCTGATTTCAAATGCCCTTTTTGTAACAGCAGCAGCCAGCGCAGTTTCCAGCGTAATTGGAATCTATGCGGTGGTTACGATTCTTTCAGACAGAAACGCGTCGGATATTCGGCGTATCGGGGTGGGCTTAATTGTCGTAATGGCTTTGGTTTTTGCCGTTAGCCTTTTCATAGCCATAAGATACAGAATCAAAATTTCAAAAAAGCTGGATCAGCCGGTTCAAATGTTGACGGAGGCCATGCAGAAGGCGTTAAAAGGCGACTTAAACGTTTCGCTGGACTATTCTTCCGACGATAATATCGGTGATCTTGTGCAGGGTTTTAATGCTACATTCCATTCGCTGAAAAAAATGTCGGAAGATATTGCGGCTGTTTTAACTCAGCTTGCAAAGGGAGATTTTGCGTCCGTTCGGATTGACGATTATCAGGGCGATTATGCTGCGGTTTCCCAGTCATTTCGAATGATTCTAAAAAGGCTGAATTCCGTTTTTTCAACCATGAGTTCTTCAGCACAGCAGGTTGATGCCGGTTCCAGCCAAATTTCCAACAGTGCACAGCAGCTGGCGCAGGGTTCCTCTGAACAGGCGAGCTCTGCGGAGGAATTGACTGCTTCCATTACAGATATATCGCAGAAAATCAGCGAAAATTCCGGGCATGTTGATGATGTTGCGCAGGAGTTGGATAAAACTGCGGCTGACTTGAAAAACAGCAACACACAAATGCAGCAAATGCAGGTTTCTATGGACGATATCAGTGCGGCTTCCAATGAAATCCGAAAAGTAATTAAGGTGATTGATGAGATTGCTTTTCAGACAAATATTTTGGCCTTAAATGCCGCCGTAGAAGCTTCCAGGGCCGGTGAAGCCGGTAAAGGCTTTGCGGTTGTGGCAGATGAAGTCCGCAGTCTGGCCGGCAAGTCGGCGGAAGCGGCCAAACAGACATCTGATCTGATTGAAAGCAGCATTCAGAAGGTACAGAGCGGAAAAGCCCTTGCCGATTCTACGGCAAAAAACCTGAACAGCGTTGTAAAAAGCCTTGCGTCGCTGGATCAGACGGTTCAAAAAATTAATGAGATTTCGTCCGCGCAGTCTTCCGTGGTTTCGCAGATTACAAGCGGAGTTGAACAGATTTCCTCTGTAATACAGACCAATTCAGCAACGGCTGAAGAATGCGCCGCCGCAAGCGAAGAGCTTTCTGGGCAGGCCGATCTGCTGAATCAGGAAGTGGGAAAAGTAAAACTGCTGAAAGAAGAAGGGAATACTCCGCGGCAGAAAAAGGCTGGATAGAACTAACGCAAACTGAAGATTTTTAAATCCCGCATGATAAATGCGGGGTTTTTGTTTATGCCTTTAAATCCCTGAAATATATTCGCTTATCCGATATTTTACAATAGAATATATTATTATTTGTAATATTATTTGACATTATTACCCCGTTAAAATATACTTAGTATAAAACAGTAAATAACGCCTGAATCTATATGTCCTTGGCTGCAAAGAAGGCTTTTAATGGGGGGATGTGAACAAGGAGAAAATAGATCGCGGTTTCCCCTATTGGTCACAAAAATTGCAATACTTTAAATTTACTTATGTATCTAAATTTATGTGACTAACTATCAAATTATGAATGAAGGAGAGGTAGAACTTTTTATGGCAATCAAAGATAAGCTGAAAAACATGAAGATTTCACGTAAACTGCTGGCGGGCTTTTTATCAGTTGCGGTGATTGTGGCCGTAGTGAGCGGAATTGGAATTTACGGGTTGAATGAAACGAAAAGCACCATGGATAATATATATAGCAGGCGAATCGCGAATTTCCCAGTCCTTTCATCTACCATGACCAGTCTTTCCAGTTTGGAGGCGATTACCAGAGACGCCGTCCTTAATTCCAACAATCCGTCACAGCAGCAAATGGATCAGAAAAAATTCACAGACTATACAGAAAAGTTTGATAAGAGCCATCAGCAGCTGTGTGCAAGTATTGCCGAAACCAGATGGAAGACAAAATTGACCTCGGCAAAGAAAGAGTATGATGACAAACTTCTGCCGCAGTTTCAGAAGGCCATGCAGCTTGCCCAGCAGGGAAAAGCGGATGAATCGAATAAAATCGTGCAGAATAGCAGGACAACCGTCAATGAGGTGTATGGTACATACCAGGATTATATGAATTACCGGGTTCAGAAATCGAAAGCGGAAACAGACGGCGACAGCCAAATGGTCCTGCAAATTCTGATCATTTTGATTGCTTTGTCGGCCGTTGGCATTGCCGGTTCCATCGTTTTGGGATTTAGGATTTCCAAGTCGATCAGTACTCCCCTTACTGAGATGGAGAAAGCCGCGCGGCAGGTTGCGGGCGGCAGCCTTTCCGTCAATGTTCAGTATGACTCAAAAAATGAAATCGGAACGGTTGCCAAGCTGTTAAATGAGGCTTTTCGGCGGACAAAGGGAGTTGTGACGGAAATCAGCGCTGTCCTTCAGGGAATTGCAGAAGGCAAGTGCGACTACCATGTCCTGCGGGATTATTACGGCGATTTTCGGCCGATATCCGATGCAATGAATACGATTCTGAATAACCTGAATGATATTTTCAATAGTGTTCAGCGTTCGGCTGCGCAGGTGGATGTCGGAGCCAAGCAAGTTGCCGATGGAGCGCAGGAGCTTGCACAGGGCGCTACCGAGCAGGCAAGTTCGGTAGAAGAGCTTTCCGCCTCTATTACGGACATTTCTGAAAAAGTTCAGCGGAACAATGAGCAGATCAGCGGTATGGCTTCAAAAATGGATACAACAGCGGAGGAAGTTGCCGTAAGCGACGAGAGTATGAAACAGATGCTGTCGGCTATGAACGCCATATCGGTTTCGTCGAATGAGATCAGTAAAATTATTAAAGTGATTGATAACATTGCATTCCAGACGAACATCCTTGCACTGAACGCTGCCGTTGAGGCCGCAAGAGCCGGAGAAGCCGGCAAAGGTTTTGCTGTTGTGGCGGATGAAGTGCGCAGCCTTGCCGGAAAATCTGCCGACGCCGCAAAGCAGACCACTGCACTGATTCAGAATTCGGCGGAAACAGTCAAAGAAGGGCTGTCCCTTGCGGATGGAACAGCCAAGAACCTTTCCAGTATAGCTGAGAGGATTAAGCCGATTAACAGCACCATTCAGGATATCAAAGACGCTTCCAGCGCCCAGGCTGCGGCTGTCAGTCAGGTGACGCAGGGGGTTGAGCAGATTTCCTCCGTCATACAGACGAATTCCGCTACGGCCGAAGAGAGTTCCGCCGCAAGCGAAGAACTTTCTGCGCAGGTCGCTGCACTGAAAAAAGAATTGGATTGGATCAAACTGAGAAAAACGAAAGAAAGCCCGGAGACGTAAGATTTTAAGATTTCAGAAATAAACAGCAGCAGGCTTTCCCGGAAAAGGGGAAGCCTGCTGCTGTTTTTTGCTTTCTGTTTACTGTTGGTTAAAGCACCGAATACCCGGATATTTTGATGCGCATCTCAGTTCCTTTTCAATCCTAAGGAGACGGTTGTATTTGGCAACGCGTTCAGTGCGGCTTGGCGCGCCGGTTTTAATCTGGCCGGCATTCAGCGCCACAGCCAGATCCGCAATGGTTGTGTCTTCTGTTTCACCGGAACGGTGAGAAATAACCGCCGTGTATCCTGCGTGCTTAGCTGTCCGGATGGCACTGATGGTTTCACTGAGGGAGCCAATCTGGTTCAGCTTAATCAGGATGGAATTACCGCAGTGCATGTTAATACCGCGTTCCAGACGTTTTGTGTTCGTTACGAACAGATCGTCGCCGACAAGCTGCACCTTATCACCCAGTTCTTCGGTGATCTTGGTCCAGCCCTGCCAGTCTTCTTCGCCGAGGGGATCTTCCAAAGAGCGGATTGGGTATTTTGCCACAAGATCTTTCCAGTAATCAATCAGCTGGTCAGTTGTGTAATGAGTCTTATGCTTCGGCTGGGTGTAGCCGTCGGGGCCCGCCCATTCGCTGGAAGCTGCGTCCAGTGCCAGGACAAAGTCTTTGCCGGGTTTGTAGCCAGCCGCTTTAACCGCTTCCAGAATCAGTTCAATAGCTTCAGCGTCCGTTTCAAGACTCGGCGCATAACCGCCTTCATCGCCGACAGCCGTAGAAAGGTTCCTGGACTTCAGAATATCGGCCAGTTTGTGGAAAACTTCTGCGCACCAGCGCAGGCCTTCCGAAAAGCAGGGAGCGCCAACCGGCATAATCAGAAATTCCTGAATGTCGATATTGTTGGCGGCGTGTGCCCCGCCGTTCAGGATGTTCATCATCGGGACAGGCAGGGTATCTGCACTGACACCGCCGATAAAGCGGTAAAGCGGAATGCCGAGCGCATTGGCTCCGGCCCGGGCGGCCGCCAGTGAAACCGAGAGAATTGCGTTGGCGCCGTACTTTGATTTGTCTGAAGTGCCGTCTGCTTTCAGGAGGGCGCTGTCCACGGCGGCCGTATCGGTCGCGTCGATTCCCTTCACGGCCTCACTCAGGGCTGTGCTGACGTTTTGAACGGCTTTGGTAACCCCTTTGCCGCCGTAGCGGGTTTTATCGCCGTCACGAAGCTCAAGGGCTTCAAAAGCGCCGGTAGAGGCGCCGCTTGGCACGTCGGCTGTTCCGGTGACACCGTTTTCCAGTGTTACGGTTGCTTCTACGGTTGGATTGCCGCGGGAATCGAGGATTTGCATTCCTTCCGCTTTTTTGATCCTGTAATTATCCATTTTTCATACCTTCTTTGATAAAATAGTGATTTATAGTGATTTATAGGGAGGGGAAAACCTCTCTTTTGGTTAGCTGATACTTACTCGATGGACGAATTCCACATATGATAATCCTAATTAGGGACAGCGGCAGATTCCGGAGAATTTTCCGCTTCGGGCGGAGCCCACTGCTCCGCCCGCTTTTTGTATTTTTCCGCTTCGGCGGGATATCCAAGCTGCCGGTAACATTCCGAAAGGCGGTTCAGCGGCACATCCCCGGATGAATGAACGTCCAGTTCGCTTTGGGCGCCGAATGCGGCTGTGTAATACCAGGTGGCGGCTTCTTCCCAGTCGCCGGTTTCCCGGAAATAGCCGCCCAGCTCGCAGCAGACCTCAGAACACGGGTCTGCAATCACGTTTTTGAGGGCGGTCTTAAACAGCAGGACCGCATCCCCGAGCAGCCGTGCGCAGTGCGCCGTTACACACTGCGCGATCCGCACTTCTTCGACACTGCGGTTTTCGTCATGAAGCATAGACTCAAAATAGGGAAACGCGGCGGTAAAATCCGCGCGTGTGCCCGAGATGAACAGCTCCTTTGCGTACATGCGGTTCAGCCGGGGGCTGAGCGGACCCTTTTGGGCGGCGCGCTCCAGCAAAGAAAAATCACGCGGAGCGTGAAGCGACTGCGGCTTATGGATTACCGTGATATCGCTGTTGAAGACGCGGGGCTCCAGGTCAACAGTTTCATGCACCGGATCGATCCACCGGAACGGCCGCAGGCGGCGGAACAGTTTCGGCCTGTATTCGGAATTAAAATTATAGGCGGTATTGTACTGAAGCTGGTTCGCGTACTTCATCTGGACGATTTCCGCCTCCGGCGGAAGATCCCGCTTTAACAGGAGAAATTTCCGACGGTTTTCGCTGTCAATAACCTCATCCGCATCGGCGGAATAGATATAATCCAAAGAGGCTTTGGAAAACACGAAATTGCGGGCGGCAGAAAAATTCCCATTCCAGGGAAAGCGAAAGACCTTGTCCGTATACCGGGCAGCAATTTCCATGGTTCGGTCGGACGAACCGGTGTCTGCCACCACAATTTCGTCTGCAATTCCGGAAAGACAGTCCAGGCAGCGGGCCAAGACCGCCTCTTCATCTTTTACGATCATGCAGGCGCTAATCCGGATCATGGCCGCATCACCTCTCCCTGAAAAATCCTTCTGCTATCTTTATTATACCACATTTTAACTGGAAACGTAAGTACTGCCTTCTGTTCGGGCTAAGAATTTAATCCTGCGTGCCGATATATATAATAGATTTTAAATACCCGGTTATGAACTGAAATTAAGTCGGAACACGGAGGACGTTTTTCTATGAAAGCACATATGGTTGTAACGAGGGCGGGGACAAAATCGGGACCGTTTAACGGGCACCCGATCCGCCTGACGGTTGGGCTTATTGTAAGGAATGAAGAAAAAACGCTGGATAAGTGCCTTTCTTCGCTGAAACCGCTGCTGGAGGCTGTGCCAAGCGAATTAATTATTACCGATACCGGAAGTACGGATCGGACCATAGAAATTGCGCAAAAATATACAAGCCATATCATCCATTTTGAATGGTGCGGCGATTTTTCCGCCGCGCGGAACACCGGATTGAAAGAAGCGCGGGGCGAATGGTTCCTGTTTTTGGACGGGGACGAGTGGTTCGAAGACGTTTCGGAAATCGCCAAATTTTTCACCAGCGGTGAATGCGACCGGTACGGCTGCGGTTCCTATTTGCAGCGGAACTACCGGGACGCCGCCGGGAAAGTCTACACGGATTTTCACGCGCTGCGGATGTTCCGCATATATCCGGGCGTTCATTTTGACGGGATTGTGCATGAGGGGTTCCGGTGGATTCCGCCGTGTAAATTTTTTAGTGCCTATGTCCACCATTACGGCTATGCGTACCAGACGCAGGAAGATCGGGAGAGAAAATTCAAGCGGAATGCCAGCCTGCTGGAGCAGAGCCTGAATGACGACCCCAGCCGTTTAAAGGCCTACTATCAGCTGGCAAAAGAGTATATGGCGGTCTATGATTACAAAAAAGCGGAAGAGATCATCCAAAAGGGGCTGGAAATCGAAAAGAAGGAACCGGCGCGGGTCTGGCGGTTGGTGCTGCGCTACCAGGCGGTGCGGTGCTGTTTTTCGGAACAGGACTTCCCGAGGGCCGTCCGGCAGAGCGAGGAGTTTGTCCGTTCCGAAGATCACGGCGAGATTCCGTTCCTGGACTGCCTGTTCCTCCAGCAGCAGGTTGCCTGCCGGCTGAAACAGTATGACAAGGCTCTTTCCGCCGGAAAGGAATATCTGGATCTGTTCCGGAAATATCAGGATGGAAAACTGGACAATGATCTGCTGATTTTTGCCGACTATGATTTTATCGGGGAGAAAAACCGGGAACAGGTCCTCCGGCAGAATATCTGGTGCGCCATCCAGATGAATGACGAAAAAACCGCCGAGACTTTTCTCAGGGAGCTGAACCTTTCCATGGATACCGCTGTGGCGGACGATTTTGGAGCTTTTGCCGTAGCGGCGAACCATTTTGGCCGGTGGGAGTTTCTTTCATATCTGCTCCGGAATGTACAGGGAGCGAACAATAAGGAGAAACTGGCCGAATTTATCACAAGCTGTGATAAATATCTGGCGGCCAACCCCGCAAAACGCGAAAAGGTGCTGAATGCGGTGGACGGTGCGGACTGCCGGGATGCGTATTCCGCCATGTGCCGCCTGCGCCTGGCGGAGCTGCACGGCGACCATAAGAAGGCGCTGGCTCTTTTGCAGAAGTTTTCCCTGAAAAAAGAAGACTGGGGGAGCTGTTATTCCGACGTCCTCTACTGCGCCATGAAAGAAAAAATCAATATCATGCCTTATATTTTACAAATTGACATTGACGACCTGCCGTCTATAGCGGCCGACATGAAGAAGCGGCACCCGGAATTTGCAGGCATGGTGTCCGATTATTTTGACGTCTATTCGTTTGAAAACGTGAAGGGCCTTTTCTGGTCGGTCTGCCTGATGGAACATGCCATTCTGTCGGTTGGTTCGCCGAAAGATGAGGAGAAATATTTGAAGCTGTTTAAGAATTATGCGGAAGGGGCGGCCCGGTATGTCCGGGCTGTTTACCGCCCGGAGATGCTGACGGCCTCGAACCTTTCTTCTCTGCCGCGGGCCTGCCGGTTTGGGTATTATATTGGCGAAGCGCTGAAAGCCCGCAGCAGGACGGACGGCGCCGGATATCTGGCAGGGCTGCGCAAATCGCTGGAAGAATATCCGATTATGAAGGAACCAGTCACTTTGCTTTTAAACCGCTTTACGAAAGAACAGAAACAGCAGGACGCAAAGGGAAAAGAGTTTGCGGCACTTGCCATTCAGGCGAAAAAGCAGATTGAAGAGATGATCCGGGACGGCAACCTTGCGCAGGCCGGCAAGCTGACCCTTCAGCTTGCCAAGCTGCTGCCTAAGGACAAGGACGTCCTGCGGTTCCGTAAACTGACCCACACCGAACCGACGATGCGGGAGATCGCCTCCTGCCTTCCCCAATAACGGCACATGGTGCCGTTCGGCCCGGGCGGCGTGTCGCCGCGCCCTTCAGCCCGGCATCTTTTCCGGTGCGGAACAGAAGCGCAGTCTGCCGGGACGGAAAGAAGATACTTCCGCATGCGCGGCGCATATGACTGCACGATAGGGGAGGGGAAAATCCCCTTTCACCTTACCCATAAAAACAGGGAAAAGTTGCCCTATGGAGAGCAACTTTCCTCTTATTTTTTTAATTTTTTAAATTCAGCAAATTTTTTTCTTTGCACTCAGGCCGTGCAGGCCCATCCTTTCGGTCTTGCGCGAAAGGATGGAAAGCGCGCGCAGGGGGGAGCTGTGAACTCCCGGCGGGAGGGGCACCTAATCGCTCCCCCCTGCACCTCTTGGCACCTCCCATCAAGCAACAAGGTACCGATCGGCAAACAGATTTTCATGGACGAAGGCACGGGAAAGCAGTCTGCCTTAGATGGGGCACTGATGGGATTTGAAGAATCCAATCGAGTGCGCTTCCAAAAGGGAAAACACTCTTTTTCGTATTAAAGATTCTGTTAATTTTTTTTCTTTGCACTCAGGCCGTGCAGGCCCATCCTTTCGATCTTGCGCGAAAGGATGGAAAGCGCGCGCAGGGGGGAGCTGTGAACTCCCGGCGGGAGGGGCACCTAATCGCTCCCCCCTGCATCCCCTGGCACCTCCCATCAAGCAATCGGGTACCGATTAGCAAGGATATTTTCATGGACGAAGGCACGGGAAAGCAATCTGCCCCAAATGGGGCACTGGAAGAATTTGAAGAATCCAATCGAGTGCGCTTCCAAAAGGGGAATAAAAAGTTATAATTTTCGCTTTGCCACAGGCGTGGCCGCCGAAGGCGCGAAAGGCGCTGTGCGCCCTCCCGGCGGGAGGGGCACCTAATCGCTCCCCCCTGCACCTCTTGGCACTTCCCATCAAGCAAGCAGAGACCAATCGGCAAGGATATTCTCATGGACGAAAAGGCACGGGAAAGCAATCTGTCTCGAATAAGGCACGGACAGGATTTGAAGAATCCTATCGAGTGCGCTCCCAAAAGGGAAAACACTCTTTTTCGTATTAAAGATTCTGTTAATTTTTTTTCTTTGCACTCAGGCCGTGCAGGCCCATCCTTTCGGTCTTGCGCGAAAGGATGGAAAGCGCGCGCAGGGGGGAGCTGTGAACTCCCGGCGGGAGGGGCACCTAATCGCTCCCCCCTGCACCTCTTGGCACTTCCCATCAAGCAGCAGGGTACCGATCGGCAAACAGATTTTCATTGACGAAAAGGTACGGGAAACCGGTCTGTCTCGAATAAGGCACGGACGGGATTTAAGAATCCAATCGAGTGCGTCCCAAAAGGGGAATAAAAAGTTATGATTTTCGCTTTGCCATAGGCGTGGCCGCCGAAGGCGCGAAAGACACTGTGTGTCCGGGAGATTTTTATTTCTGTCCCACACGGGAAAACGGCTGATTTTCTCCGCACTATGGGGTGGGCCGTTGGAAGCGGCAGCCTGCCGCCTGCCGCGTGACGCTTGACATTTTCCGGCAAGGTGGTATAATTTGGCTACAGGGCACAACAAAATTGTGCAGTGCAGGAACGGGCGCGGCAAACACCCATCCCCTGCATACGGAGCAACAGCCTCCATACACAACCGAATAATCGGCACACTGCGTTTTCTATTATACCCTCTGCACTCCTGTTTGTACAGGGGGTATGAAGGGGTTCGGGTTTTCGCGGCGGCTGACAGCGTTGTATATGGAAGAAGTTTCTGTGTACAACGCTTTTTTATGCCCTGCGGCAGACAGGCGGCGGAGGATTTTTATACAACCATTTTCACCTTCGCCCGCCATCTGCCTTCAATATAAATAAAAAACTCCCGGAACACGCCGGCTCAAAGCCGGGCATTCCGGGAGTTTTCCATTTCAGTCCCACATCACGAAGCTATTCATCTACACAATGAGAAAATGTGGGCCATTGTCAGCGGTGACTCACCGCTTAGCCCTTCAGCAGGGACAGAACGTTCTGCGGCTGGGCATTTGCCTGAGTAAGCATTGCCGTAGCAGCCTGCGAAAGGATCTGGTTCTTGGAGTACTGGACGTACTCGTCGGACATATCCACGTCGCGGATGTTGCTCTCAGCAGAAGTCAGGTTCTGGCTCATGGTGCTCAGGTTGTTCTCGGTGTGCTCCAAACGGTTCTGCAAAGCACCGAGGTTAGCACGTGTAGCGGAAACCGTGTTAATCGCGGATTTAATTGTGTCAATAGCAACTTTTGCATCGCCCTGGTTCTTAATGGACACATTGCTTACGCCTAGTCCGCTGGAACTCATGTCATTGATGGAAAGCGAAACAGTCTGATCGGCCTTGTTTTCGGAACCAATCTGGAATGTTACGCCGTCGGTTGAAGTTTTCTGAACTTTACCTGAAACGTAAACATTTGTCGTTGTCGTAGTAGTACCAGGTGTGATATTGCTGGCAACCATCCCGGTCTTTTGCTGAACCAGGTTTGCCATAGCAGCTGCATCGTCCGCGGTAATCGTATTGGCACCCGTAACGACTACATAAGCAACATCACTGGCCAGTGTGGTCGGATCGCCGCCCAAGTTTACAAAAGCAAATTTCTGGCCGTTCACAGAAAACGAGTTCTGATCGGCGACACTTACATTAAATTTACTAGTATCAATTGCCTGATAAGCATCGGCACTTTCTGTTGAAACAGCAGCAGAACTATTCTGCGTATGGGAAACTGTGGCACTGAGAAGCTTCTGCTTACCCGCGCCCGCCGTCTTTGCGGTAAAATTGATTTGATTATTAGTAGTAGTATCAACTGCAACACCAAAATCGGAGGATAGAGTCGCATTGAAACCCGCTGCAACGGCAGCTGCCACCGCATCAGCAGATTCATCAACTGATGCTGTATAAGTGAAGCTTGCGGTTTTTACATCACCGGTAGCGCTCTCCTGATACTTGATATTATAAGTTACTTGCTCGCCAGCTTTAAGAACAACACTATTCACTAAGCTATCTACTTCTGCCGTATCAGGATCCGCCCCCGCTGTTCCTACAGTAACAGTTACAGGAGAATTTACATTTACAGAAGAAGCAATATTAGTAACTTTTCCCTCGCTGGCTCCGGCTGTTTTGGCTTCAAAGGAAATCTTACCAGTAGAAGCGTCGGCGGAAATGTCAAAAAGATTGCCAACGTCGGTTTTTCCGAGAGCGTTAGCCACACTTGTTGCAACAGCGCCCGCGTCTTGGGTACCTGCCGCCGTGTAAGAAACGTTCACGCTCTGCGTTTTGCCATCCGCATCGACATAATCAACCGTATAGGAAACAACGTCGTTTGCTGATGCAGTCAGTGTGTTTGTAACAGAGTCATTCTCTGCGGCCGCGGTTACAACACTGCCTACCGCACCGGTCGGCATACCGGAGAAAGCTGCCACGGATTCTGTTACCGCTTTGCCGCCCAGGGAACCGTCCAGCAGGTTGATCTGGTTGAAGTTTGTGGAAGTGGAAATACGGTCAATTTCAGATTTCAGGGCCGTAACTTCCTTGTTCAGGTTGGCACGGTCTGTGCCGTCCTGATAAGTACCGTTGGCGGATTCAACAGCCAGCGTGTTCATCCTCTGCAGAATTGCTTCGGTTTCGTTCAGGCCGCCTTCGGCTGTCTGGATCAGCGAAACACCGTTCTGGGCATTGTCTTCCGCCTGGTTCAGGCCGTTGATCTGGGCGCGCATTTTTTCAGAAACCGCCAAACCTGCCGCGTCGTCGGCCGCGCTGTTAATGCGGTAGCCGGAAGACAGCTTCGCGATGTTCTTGCTGATGGCGTTGTCGTTGGACTTCAGCCTGTTGGAAGCGTTCAGGGCCATAATATTGTGTTGAATACGCATAGGAATATTCCTCCTTGATTTTTGTCCCGCGCGGCTCTGCGCCGTTTGGGTGAAAAGAGAATCCATTCTCTTTCCGTTCATTTATTTATTCCATAAAAGGGAACCCCGCTCTGCACCGCCGCGCCCGGCTCACGGGCCCTGTGGGCCGGCAGCGGCGCGCTTTGGGGGACGTCCCCCAGGAATCTATTGTATATATCGGCGGCATTCTGCGGAAATTTAGGGGAAAAAGAGATTTTTTATCTGCCGCCGTTTCCGCCGGAAGGTCCGGTGCCGCCGGAGGGTCCGGTGCCGCCGAACAGCTTTTTCAGCTCCTCCACCGCGTCTTTGCCGGAAGCCGCGCTGGCTTCCCGGTTCAGGTCGCGGGTTTCCAGAAGCTCTTTGCGCACCACGGGCACACCTTTCGGCGCACGGATGCCGATTTTCACGCGGTCGGAACCAATATCGGTGACAACAACTTCAACGTCATTGCCAATAAAGAAGGATTCTGATTTTTTGCGCGAGATCACCAGCATAGTCCGCTACACCCCTTTCACGGGGCTTTGGAACAGCCGGTACCGCACGGGGTAGTCGCTGTCTTCCAAAATTACCTGGCGGCCCAGATGCTTTTTTACGCTGACGGCGATGGGGCTTTTCAGGTTGACGACAGAATCGGGAAGTTTTTTCCGGATAACCGCCACGGCAAGAAAGCCAAGATCCTTTTTGGCCGGGTTGCCGAGCGCGCGCAGGTCGGCCCCCTTCAGTTCGGGGCGGTAGCTCCGCATGACAAGGAACGGATCAACGGCAACCAGCGAAGGGTACGGGCTGTCTGCCGCCCGGAGCGACCAGATGACCCCGTGTTCATCTTCCCGGATGAGGATAAAATCCTTAATGGTTTCAAAGCCGTAGATCCCGTCCGGAAAATGGATGATAGTTTTTTCGCCGGGGACGGATTCGGACTCCCGGTTCCGGTCACAGGCAGTCTGCATGGATGGGTCTCCTTTCCGTTTTCAGCTTATCCCTGCGCATAAAACCCCGCGTGTTCCGGCCCGGAAGCGCCTTTTGCCCGCAGGCGGGCGGCGTCGGGCGATCCGCTGAGCTCCAGCGCCTTTACATACCGCGCAACCAGAAGGGCGGCTTCTTCTTTGGAGGGCGGCCCCGCCGGGCGGTGTGCCCCGCGCCACTCGAACCCCATGCGGCCGATCTGAAAAGCCAGCCGGATTTGCGGCGGGCCGCCCTCCAGCCGCACGGCAACCGGGGCAATGCAGGCCAGCTCTACGCCTTCGGGCCCTTCTGTTTCAACGGCAATGGAGGCTTCGGGATTGTCTTTATCCTCAATGACCAGAATCATGGCGGGCCTCCTTCCGCAAATACCCTTACCGCAGGTAGTCCATCAGGCTGCCTTCCAGAACCTGGCCGCCGACTTTCAGGCAGGCAAGGTAGCAGTTCTGCTGGTTGTAAAAATCGGGAATTGCCTGCGTCGGGTCGACAAATTCCACACTGTTGTCTTTCTCGTACAGGTTCAGCGACAGGTTGCTCAGGTAGTTTCCGGTATCTTCCAGAAAATTGAGGTTCTGCCCCAGTTCCGTCTGGTGCGACTCAAAACTGTCCAGCGATTCCGAATACTGCTGGCGGTACGGGGAAATTTTCTTGATCAACTCGGTATTGCTGAGGCTGCCGTCTTTTAGAAGACCCGCCATCTTGGTCATCAGCGAAATCAGGTTGTTCGGGACGTCTTTTGCAACGTTCCCGTCTTCGTCCGTCACGTCCGAAGTGCCGTACCCAAGGAACGAGACACCGGGCAGGGAACGGTCAAACGCGCTTTGCGAATCAATATTTCCGCTGCTGTCGGTGGAAATGCCAAGGCCGATATCTACATAGGCACTTTCGTTTGCCAGGTTCTCCAATTTAGAAGAAACTGCCTTGGAACTGGAAAAATTCTGCGACAGCTGGATGCTGCTGTCCAGCCCTTCCACGGTGATGCCCGCCGTGGAGGTAATGCCGGCAAGATGGGCGTCCCCCGAATTTCTCAGGTCATTTGAAAAGCTGCCCTGAAGGTAGCTCTGCAGAGCAGCAACGTCCTTTGTATTGTCGGCAGTGATGGTAATTGTTTTGTCCGTTACCGCAGTGCTGAAGTTGGAACCGGCGAAGCCGCTGGCGTCAATAGAGACTGTATATCCGTTCAGGATATCCCCCATGGAATCAGGAAAATCAATTTCCAGTGAACGGCTCGATTGGTCATTCAGGGTTACAGACGCCGCATTGGAGTCCACATTGATGCCGTGGTAAAACAGCTGGTCGTTTTTCATTTTAAAGGGGGTCTGAAGGGAATCGCAGCCGCTGAACAGGTAGCTGTCGCCGTATTTGGCGTTCAGTTTGGAAACAATGGCGTCGCGGTCCTTTAAAATCTGGGTGGCAATGCTTTCCCGTTCAGAGGAGTTCATCGTTCCGCTGATGGCGCCCAGAACCTGCTTGCTGTCAGTGTCAGAAAGGGCTTTGTCGATATTCTGCGTGATGCTGTCTGCCGTGTTGAAAAATCCGGTCACGTTGGTGATATTGGATTGGTAGTCGCTGTTCAGGCTGATCTGCCAGTGGGTGTTAAATGTCTGCGACGCGGCAAGCGGATCGTCGGAAGGCTTGTCGAAAGCACGCAGATTGTACGCGTGTCTCATGGAAGTGTACATGCTGCTGTAAGCGTCTAAAACGTCGCGCTTATAGGTATTTGACATCATCTGCGAAGTAATTCTCATTTTGTATTATCCCCTTCCTGCAAGCCCCATATTGTTGATAATGGTCTGGAGGCATTCGTCCACGGCGGTCATAAAGCGCGAAGAAGCCGTCAGCGCCTTGTTGTACTGGATCATATTAATGGTTTCATCATTGATATCGACCGAAGACTCCGACTGGCGCTCACTGTCAATCGTGTTCAGGCGGTTGGAGCTGGTCACGTTCGACGAAATAACGCTTGCCGTGTCCTGCCCCAGCATGGTGGTTTCATTGGAAAAGGCTGCCTGGATCGTTCCGTGGAACAGCTTGTTTCCGCTGGCATTCAGATCCACTTTTGTGCTTGCCAGGGCGGTGATCATGGCGGTGATATTGGAATAGTCCCCTTCTTTGGCGGAATTTTTACTGTCGGTGAGGGACCACTTGCTTGAAACCTGAATATTTTTTGCAGTGATTGCTGCGCTTCCGGCAGTGATTGTTGCGCTTCCATCCGAAGTGAAGAGAGGTGAGTTCGGATAGCCGCTGCCTTCAACGTTGGTGCTGTTTGCCCAATTCATCACGCTGGCGAATTTCTCCGCAACGGCGTCAAGGTACTGCGCATAAAACCCGATTCCGCGCGAAGTGGCTGGGGAATCGTATTCACCGCTCTCGTTCAGGATCTGCAGGTATCCGGAAAAGCTGCCGCTCTTCAGGTCGGCATTCTTTACGTCACTGTTTTGGGCAAAATCCGTTCCGTCCAGACGGATATGCGTAAAATCGAATTTATTGAAACTGCTGCCGTCTTCATCCTGGTTATCCTGAGTTACCGAGAATTTCGCATACTTTCCGTCGTCGATCAGCGTATACCGTTTATCCAGATTGGCGGAATCGGTGGGATCGGTGTCCGTAGCGGCCGTTCCGTCGGCATTGGCAAGGTAAACCGTTACGCCGCCTTCGGTGGCGGCGGGCTCCACCTTGATGCTGACGTACTGAGAGAGTTCGTCCAGTTTCAGGTTCCGCTGGTCCTTCAGTTCAAGCGCGGAAGAGCCGTTGCTGGCGGCATCTTCAATCTGTTCATTCAGAGATGCGATGTCCCGCATCAGATCGTTTACGCTCTTTACATTGCTGGTCAGGTTGTCCGACTGATGGGTTCGGGTGGTTTCCAGGTCTTTGGCGGCCCGGTTCAGTTTTGTGGCCAGAATTTTGGACGAATCGTAAATGGCGCTCTCCGAGGCATTGTCTTCTCCGGATACGAGGCTTTCCATCTGGGAGATCAGGTCGCTGAACTGGCTGCTCAGAATATCCACAACGGAATAATCGGAAGAAGAGGATGAGGTTGTTGTGGTAGAAAAAATATCTTCCATTCCGCTTAGAACTTCATTCATAAGATTGCTTTCCCCGTATTGTGCGTTCTGGGTGCGGTACTCTCCATCCAAAAAAAGGTCGCGGATCTGGGTCGTGTCCTGCGCTCTGACACCCTGCCCGTAGGTCGCGCCGGAGACAGCGTAGCGCCCGCCTTCCTGGCGCGGCGGGATCGCATACTGGTCTATCCGCTGGCGGGTGTACCCTTTTGTGCCGGCGTTGGAGATGTTGTGGCCGGTCAGGTTCAGGCCGGTCTGTGAAGCCTGAACGCCGCTTTTTGCAATATACAGCCCATCAAATGTACTCATGGTTTACGTCCCCTTTTCCCGTTTTCTGTCATTCCGCCGGCCTCTATACTTTTTTGGAATAGAACGAATCGGCCGGAGCGGCCGCATTCAGTTTCTCTCCGTAAATCCGTTTCAGCTCCGGGTTATTTTCCAGCCGGGACAGAATCTGGGAAATTTGCCCCAGCTTCAGCCGGGTCAGGCTGCTGTTTTTGGAGTTTACGGCGCGGATCTGCCCGACAGTCCCGGAAAGATCCCGGTAGAGTTTTTCCAGCCGGTCTTTTTCTTCGGCGGGGAAGAACGGGATCGATTCGCGGAACGTTTTTCCGCCGAGGCCCGCTTCTTCCAGCAGGCGCTGGCGTTCCTGCTCCATTCCGCGCGCTTTCAGCACAAAAGCCTCTTCGCGCCGGACATGCGCATTGAGCGAATCCAGCTTTCCAGCGGCAAGATCCTGATATTTGTTTGTTTCAACCTCCAGAAATTTCCGGTAAAAAGGGAGCATCCCTTCTAAAAAGGAAATCAGGCGGTCAGAAGTTTCTTTCTCCATTTTATATAATCATCCCTTCCGCAGGACGTCTGTAAGCTGTTTGTATCATTCTGAGAGGATGCGCGCCATTTCGGCGGAATCCACGGTGTAGCGCCCGCTTTCGATATGGCTTTTCAGGGTATTCAGCCGGGCCGGATCGGTGCTGCGGTCCACACTTTCCACCAGTTCCTTTTTAATTTCACTCAGAAAGGACCCGCTGCCGTCCGGACGGTTTGAAAATTCAACCCGATCCGTTTTGCCGTTCACCGATCCAAAGACCGATTTTCCTTTTCCGGTGCCTGAAACTCCGGGTACGGCGGGATCCGATTTTCCCATGGGGCGGGAGGTCCGGTAGAAATTTACGCCGTATTCCGCACCTGTAATGATCATGCACTTTTCACCTCCTTTACCATTATCGGCATTTTGTGAAAAAAGTTTAGTGCATTCTGTATTCCGTTTTTACTGCATACGCCTTCAGATAGATAATTTGGATTTATATGTCTGCTAAAATTATTTTATGACCGTTTAGGAGCAAAACCACCGTATTTTTGGTAAATAAAAATAAAATTGATAAAATATTCCAACAAAAAGTGCGCTGGATTTATAAAATATGTACAAACAAACCGCTTGTTTTTTTTATAAAAAGATGTCAGAAAATATTGACTTTTGTCGTTTAATGTACAATAATAGAAATTAGATAAAATATGGCAAAAAGAATATCACTTTTTTCTTTTTCTATGTTCTAAAATTTTCAAAATGTCAGCTTTTTATCTGATACGGATTTTCAGGTCAGCCGTTTTCAAAAATGAATCAGCATAATAGCATAATGATGAAAGCGAAAAGGGGGATTTTGGGAATGTATTGGCTAGACAATATTTCTACCGAACTGCTGCAAAAAGACCTGGACGGTCTGTGGGTGAGGCAGCGGGCGATTTCGGATAATCTTGCAAACTACGAAACTCCCGGCTATAAGAATAAAAGCGTTTCTTTTGAAAATCAGCTCCGGGGCCTGCTTTCTGACGCCGGCAGCAGTTCGCCGGCCGCTTTGGCAGACAGCATCAAAAACGTAAAGCCGGTTACAGCGGAGGAAAAAGACGAGCAGTACCGGGCAGACGGCAACGGCGTGGATCTGGAGCAGCAGAATCTTGAAATGGCGCGCACGGTGCTGAATTATTCATATGCCGCGCAGGCAATGACCGATTCCTATTCCAGGCTGGAAACGGCCGTGACCGGAAATTCCAAATAATGTTTGGCAGGGAGGTGCCCATTTTCAATGGCATTTTTAAATTCGCTTGATATCAGCGGATCCGCCCTGACGGCGAGCAGGCTGCGGATGGACCTTATTTCCGAAAACATTGCCAATGCAGAAACTACGCGCACAGATTCCGGCGGGCCGTACCGCAGAAAAATGGCGGTGTACCAGTGCGCAGACGGGAAAAACACATTCCGCTCCATGCTGGACGGGGAACTTTCAGACGGGGAGACGACGGTTCCGAAGGGCGTCAAGGTCACAAAAATTGTGGAAGACCAGACCCCTTTTAAAGAAGAATATGATCCGTCAAACCCAGACGCCAACGCACAGGGATATGTGGAGAAACCCAATGTCAATATGATTAAGGAAACCGTGGATATGATGGCGGTTACACGGGCGTACAGTGCCAACCTGACGGCTTTGGACGCTGTGAAGAATATGGCCAGCCGTGCGCTGGAGATAGGAAAG
The DNA here is from genome assembly GCA_002407675.1 of Ruminococcaceae bacterium UBA5406. Lineage (GTDB taxonomy): Bacteria > Bacillota > Clostridia > Oscillospirales > Acutalibacteraceae > Thermocaproicibacter. Next base: position 139,221 of record DHNW01000032.1, on the reverse strand, counting down.
TGACAGAATGACTGCAATAAAACCCATTCAGCCTTTGCAGAAGATTGACTCTCTGAGCGCCTTGCAGGGCGTCCAGAAAACGAGTGAGGGGCGCACCAGCGTCGCCATTCCGTTTCAGACGATGTTTCAGGACGCGGTTTCCAGCGCTCAGCAGGCTGACTCAAATTACCAAAACAAGATTTCTGATATGGTTACAGGAAAATCCGACAATCTGCATGATATTATGATTGCCTCTAAAAAGGCGAGCCTTTCACTCGACCTTGTGGTGGAACTGCGGAATAAGCTGCTTGACGCCTATAAGGAAATTATGAATACCAGCGTCTGAATCAGCGGTTCCTGATTTACTCTTGATGGGAAGGGCGGAAGACACGGTTTCATGAATGATCAACTAAAGAAGTATCTTGATCCGGTCAAAAATTTCTGGGCCGGGCAGTCAAAACGGAACAAAAAAATATTTGCGGCGGTGCTGGGCGGGATTGTTGTGCTGGCAGCCGTTTTAAGCCTTTTGATGAACAGAACGCAATACTCCGTTCTGTACGATGGGCTCAACTCCGACGAAGCCAAGGCGGTTATGACAGAGCTGCAGAAAGAAGACATCCCCTGCAAAAACGACGGAAACACGATTTATGTGGCCAAAGACAAGGAAGATTCCGTTCGGATGGAGCTTTCAAATGAAGGCTACCCGAAATCAGCGCCGAACTACGATTTTTTCACCAAGAACGTCGGAGCAATGACCACGGATGAAGAACTGAAAATTATTAACCAGTACCAGCTTCAGGACCGCCTCCAGGCGGTAATCCGGACTCTGAACCCGGTGGATACCGCCTATGTCAATATCAGCATTCCCACAAGCGGGAATTATGCCTGGGACGACGACAAAACGGCCGCTGCTGCTTCGGTGGCTGTCCGGCTGAAGGCCGGAAAAACCCTTTCAGCAAAGCAGGTTAACGGGATTAAGCAGCTGGTTTCCAAAAGTGTGCCGGGGATGAAAACGGAGAATGTCTCTGTGATCGACGGCTCATCAATGGAAGAACTTTCCGGTTCCAGCCAGGATGAATCCCAGTCCCAGCAGATCACCCTTTCTGAATTCAAGATGAAAATTGAAAAACAGTATGAAGACAATATCCAGGATAAGATCCGGTCTCTTCTGGCAAGCACCTACGGCACCAGCAATATCAGCGTCAGCGTTAAAAGCAAGATGGATCTCGATAAAAAAATCCAGGATATTGTCACTTACACCCCCTCCACGAGTGAAGGCAAGGGGATTGTGAGCCAGTCCACGGAAGAAGAGGAAATGACCCGCGAGGGGGCCAGCAGCGGGGGCGGCGTTGCGGGTACGACAACGAACTCAGACACAACCACCACCTATCCGGGCGTCACCGTAAACGGAAACGTTATCACAACACGGGACAAGAAAACCTATAATTATCTGGTCAACCATGTGGAAGAACAGGTGCAGAGCGACGCAGCTTCACTGGACGACCTTTCAGTGGCTGTTGTAATCCGCACGGACGCAATGACGGCTGCCAAAAAGGCAGATTTGACCAATCTGATTGCCAAAGCTGCCGCCGTAGACCCAGATAAAGTGGCTGTAATGGCCTCGGCGCTGCCGGAGCAGTCTGCTGCTTCGGAAGCAATGCAGACCTCCGTTTTGCCGGAGGTGCTGCAGAATCCGGTCATCCTGGCAGTGGGCGGCATATGCCTGCTTCTTCTGATTTTGCTGATTGTTCTGCTGGCGGCAAAACACCGAAAGAAAAAGGCCCAGATGCTGATGGCCAAGCTGGAACCGGACGTGGAAGCGGCTGCCATGCCGCTGCAGCCCGGCGAAGAAGAAGCGGGGGCTCCCGGCGGGGCCGTCCCGGATGCTACGAAGGAATCTATTGAACAGGCCCGGAATGCCATGGGTGCCAAAGACGCCGAACTGAAGAAGCAGCTGACGGATTTTTCATCAAACAATCCAGAAATCGCTGCCCAGCTGATCCGCAGCTGGCTTAAGGGAGGCGATAAGCATGGCGGTTGAGAAAATCACCGGCCCGCAGAAAGCCGCAGCCGTAATTGTGGCGCTGGGGACTGACACCGCGTCTAAAATTTATAAATATCTTCAGGAAGACGAGGTTGAGCAGCTCACCTACGAAATCGCCCGCATGACACGGGTGTCTCAGGACGATATGGAAGGAATCCTGAAGGATTTTTACCAGCTCTGCCTGACCCAGAAAGTCATTACCGACGGCGGCGTGGAGTACGCCCGCAATGTCTTGGAAAAGGCCTACGGGCCACAGGCGGCGACGACCCTTCTGGACCGCGTGACGAAATCCCTGCGCTCAAAAGAATTCGATTTTCTGAGAAACGCCGACAGCAAGAACCTTTTGACCACCATTCAGAACGAGCACCCGCAGACTATTGCGCTGATTCTCTCTTATGCACGGCCGGATCAGGCCGCCGCGGTAATTTCGGAGCTTCCGCCGGACAAACAGGTGGAAGTTGTGCAGCGTATCGCCACCATGGACCGTACGCCGCCGGATGTGATCAAAATCGTTGAGAACAATCTGGCCGATAAATTCTCCAATGTTTACGATGTGGATTTCACGCAGTTCGGCGGTGTAAACTATGCAGCCGACGTGATGAACAATATGGACCGCACCAACGAGAAGACGATTTTCGACGAACTGAACCGCAAAGATGCCGAACTTTCGGAGGAAATCCGAAAAAAAATGTTCGTTTTCGAAGATATCGTCACACTGGACGATATGTCCATTCAGCGCTTTCTGCGTGAAGTGGACTCCAAAGATCTTGTGTATGCCCTCAAGGGGGCCAACAAAGAAGTCAGCGACGTCATTTTCAAGAATATGTCCACCCGTTCTGGCGAAACTATCCGTTCCGACCTCGAATATACGCATAATGTCCGCCTGAGAGATGTTGAAGACGCGCAGCAGCGCATAGTCGGAGTGATCCGGCGTTTGGAGAGCGAAGGCGAGCTGGTTATTGCAAAAGGCGGGAAGGATGAGATTATTGAGTAGGGTGATCAAAGCGGGTGAAATCCGCTCGGGCCCGCCTGTATCCACCGGCGGATCACCACCCTGCGGAGAGCCGGGAATCGATGTCCCGCAGGATGCTCCGTCTGTGCCATGGCAGAATGCCGACGAATATACCCGGCAGACTATGGAGAAAGCTTTCCATAGGGCGAAGCAGATCATTGATTCGGCCGAAGGGTACAGTGCGCGCCAGACCGAGCAGGCCCGGAACACCATTGCGAAAGAATCCGCCGCCGAGAAGAAGCGCGGCTACTCCGAAGGATATGCGGAAGGTTCGGCCCGGGGGAAAGAGGCCGGATATGAGGCTGGATACCGTGCCGGCCAGAGCGAAGGCATAAAAAAAGCCGAATCGGATAATCAGAAAAGCCTTCAGGAGCTGGGCCGGATGATCGAGGAAGTGGAGCAGTCCAAAACCCGAATCCTCCAGGAATTTCAAGACGACTTACAGAACCTGGCAATTGCCATCGCCAAAGCTATTCTGAAAAAAGATCTCGAAATTGACGATGGGGCCATGCGCTCCATCATCCTGAATGCTATGGATGCTTATCGAAATCAGGGATGGGTCCGCATTTATGTTTCCAAAGATACGGCAGACATCCTGCTGAAAGCCGATAACAGCATTGTGGATGACTTGAAAGGCATTTCCGACAATGTCAAGGTTATTCCGTCGAGCGGCCTTGACGACGGGGGATGCGTGCTGGAAATGCCCGATCAGGTTATCGACGCAGGTGTCAGCAGCCAGCTGAAAAAGATTAAATCAGAAATTACTACAGCTATGGAATCAGAAAATTCGTAGAAATCCTGCAAAGAGGTGGAAAATATGGTGGACCTAAAAGCTGCATGCCGTGCGGTTCCGAAGATCAACCCGCTTCGCTACATGGGAAAAGTGAAAAATATCACCGGTATGATGGTGGAAGCAACGGGCATCCGCGCAAAAATCGGCGAGATCTGCGTGGTCGGCCGCACGGCCGATTCTAAGGGGGTCATCACGGAGGTTGTCGGTTTTAAGGACGGAAACACCCTGCTGATGGCTTACGGCGACGTAAGCGGAATCGGCCTGGGCAGCCTGGTGGAAAACACAGGGCACCGGCTGCGCGTCCCGGTGGGGGATTTCCTTATCGGGCGCACTATAGACGCCATAGGCCGGCCGATCGACGGGCTGGGCAGTTTCCATCCCCGGCAGTATTATGATATAGATGCATCCTATACTAATCCGCTGGACAGGCCCCGCATCAGCGAGCCGCTGCATTACGGCATCAAGGCAATCGACGGGATGCTGACTATTGGAAAAGGGCAGAGGATGGGAATCTTTGCCGGCAGCGGCGTGGGGAAAAGCACGCTGATGGGCATGATTGCGAAAAATGTTGAGTCGGACGTCAACGTGATTGCGCTCGTGGGAGAAAGAGGCCGTGAAGTCAAGGAATTCATTGAAAAGGATCTCGGCCCCAAGGGGCTTGCGCGTTCGGTGCTGGTAATCGCAACTTCGGACCAGCCTGCCATGTTCCGGGCTAAATGCCCTTCCGTGGCGACCGCTGTCGCGGAGTATTTCCGTGACCAGGGCAAAGATGTGCTTTTAATGATGGATTCCCTGACCCGTTTTGCCATGGCTCAGCGGGAGATCGGATTGGCTGCCGGGGAACCCCCTATTGCCCGCGGATACACACCTTCAATTTATGCTGCGCTGCCGAAGCTCCTGGAACGGAGCGGAAATTTCAAGACGGGTTCGATTACGGGCATCTACACCGTTTTGGTAGAAGGCGACGACACAAACGAGCCGATTGCGGATACAGTCCGCGGAATTCTGGATGGTCATATTGTCCTGTCCCGTTCGCTGGCTAACCGGAACCATTATCCGGCCATAGACGTGAATGCAAGCATTTCCAGGCTGATGACGGATATAACAACGCCGGAGCATCAGGCGCTGGCGGCCCGGATCCGGAATCTGCTTTCCGTATATTACCAAAACTATGACCTCATTTCCATTGGCGCCTACAAACCGGGGGTCAACAAAAAGCTGGACGAAGCCGTTGGAAAAATTGACGCGATTAACAGCTTCCTTCAGCAGAAGGTAGACGAGTCTTTCTCGGCGGAGGAAACCGAAAAATTGATGAAGGCAGTCTGATGCTATGAAAAAGTTTGTGTTTTCCCTCGAAAAAGTCCTTCGATACAAGCGGCAGATCCTCGGGATGCACAAAAACGAACTTGCGCGGCTTCAGGCGGCGCATACGGAGCTGGAAGAAGAAATAACCGGGCTTGAACGGGAATTCGGCAGCTTGAACCAGGATTTGGCCGGCAAGCTGAAAGCGGGGCTGGATCCGCGGAATGTGGCCGTATATAAAGTCTATCTTGCTAAATTAAACGACCGTGTTCAAGTGCTTTTTGAACAAAAGCAGGAACTCCTCAAACAGATTCAAGCCAAACAGAAAGAAATCGTTCGGATGAACAGCGGAATTTCCGGTTTGGAGCGCCTGCGGGATAAACAGTACGGGGAATATATGGCGCAGGATCGGAAGGAACAGGAAAAGTTTATTGAAGAATTCGTGGGAAGAAAAAACGCGGCAGAATAGCCGCTTAATTCCGCTGAAAGGAGGTGAAACAAATGGTACAGCAAATCAGTTTGGTAAAAACACCGCAGCCGGCGAAGGTTTCCACAGTTCAAAAATCCGGCAGCGCGGATTCCGAAACAGACAGTTTCAGTACAATCCTGCAAGAAGTTTCCCATACAAAGGTGCAGAAGCCGGAGAGCGGGAAACAGGATGCGGGAAAAACGCCCGAGGACAAATCCGACAGCACGGAATCCAAAAAGGCAGATTCCGCCAATGTGACGGTGGCTGCCGTATCGGTTCCGCAGAACGGCGCTCCCGTCCCTGCCGCGCAGGCGGCGCCGGAAGCGCAGGGTATGGATCTGCCGCTGAACCCGCTGCCTGCATCGGATGCAGAGGTACTTTCCGCTCTGCAGGCGGTTGGACTGCAGCAGGCAGACATTCAGGCAGAGCAGGTGTCGGTTCCTTCGCAGGCGGCGCCGGACCCGAAAAGCAGTGTGGCCGGCCAAAAAGCTGAGGCATCTTTGCCTCTTGCTCAGCCGGAGAAACCCCAGACCTTTTCGAACGTGCAGGCGCAGGCCATGAAAACAGGGCAGGCGGAGGCACAGCCATCCACTTTGGAGGCAGGTTCCGATCAGCAGGGAAAATCGGCTGTGAAGGCTGCTGTGGGTTCCTCCGGATCGGCCGTACAGCCGGAAACCGCCGGGCAGCCTTCCCAGACGGCTGAAGCCGTTCAGAATAGCAGGCAGACGGCTGGGACGGCAGAAACAGAGAAAGCGGGTTCCGGCAGCGTCAAGGCCGCGGAGAAAAAAACCGATTCCGCAGCGGCGGCACAGCCGCAGTCCGTATCCAGCCTTTACTCGGACGGCAAAGTCGTGGTTCAGGTATCGTCGGACGGAGCGAAAACCAACTCATTATCTGCCGGGCGCCAGGTGGCAGACGCGGTTTCAGCCGGCATCAAACAAGGGAAGCAGGAGTTTCAGATCGAGCTTTATCCTCAGTCGCTCGGCAGGGTTTCGGTAAAACTGTCTTCGGAAGGCGGTATGCTGACGGTGGTGATTGAGGCTTCCAATCCTAAAACACAAAGCCTGCTGATGTCCAGTTCGGGAGAAATCCGATCCATCCTTCATGCTTCGTCCGGGCAGGCCGTACAGGTCGCAAAGCCGGAGCAGAATACAAATCCGAATGCCCAGTGGTATGCCCAGCAGGGCGGTTCCGGGCAGCAGTTTTCCCAGCAGCAACAGCAGCAGGGAGCCGGGAACCGCAAAAACAGCGCGGGCTGGTTCCGCGTGGGCGGCGCTTCAGCGGTCAGTACAGGTGATTTCCTGTCTATGCTTCAGCAGTCGGCCGGTTTATAGAGAAAAAAAGAAAGGAGGATGCAGAATGGATCTGCTTGGCATAACCCCGTACAGCGGGTCACTTTCAAAAGCATATGCAGCTGGTTCCGACGGTTCTTCCGGGGATTCGGCAAAATCAAGCTCGAGGACATCTTTAGGCGTTTCTGATTTTTTGCAGCTGATGGTTGCGCAGATGCAGAATCAGGGCATCGGCGGAAATTCAATGGACTCAAGCCAATATATTCAGCAGCTTCTGGATTTTACCATTATCCAGTCAATTCAATCATTAACGAATAACAACAGCCGGGAATACGCGGTGTCCCTCGTGGGCCATACCGCAACCGTTTCAAAATTCAATAGTTCTACCGGGAAGTTTGAAAGCGTCCAGGGAGTTGTAAAGTCCGTAGGGTTTGATTCCAGCGGAAACTGCGCCATCTCGATCAATGGACAGAATTATGCTTTATCCGATGTTATCAGTGTGCAGGACGGCGCCGCTGGTTCCGGCAGTACGGGCGGCACCGTTGATTCCGGCAGTGCGGACGGTTCTGATGCGGGCGGTACCGCGGATACCGGCGGCAGTCAAAGCGGTGCGTAAATGAATAACATACAGTTCCAGAGAAAGTATTCCGCCGCGACCAGCCCGGTTTACGGGACTCAGCTTTCCCCGGCCGGGAAAAAACAGCAGGTATCCGAAAGCAGAAACAGTGCTTTTGCGCAGGCCCTGCAAACAAATTTGCAGAAGAACGCCGGCGCACAGCTTACTTTTTCCAAACATGCGATCCAAAGGATGGATTCCAGAAAGATTGAAGTTTCCCCCGCTCTGGCGGCCAGAATCGGCGGCGCGGTTCAAAAAGCGGACAGCAAAGGCGTGAAGGAAGCGCTGATTTTAAGCGGAAGCACAGCCTTTATCGTCCATGTGCCGAGCCGGACGGTTGTCACCACCATGGACAGCGGGGAAATGAAGGAAAACATATTTACCCATATTGACGGGGCCGTAATTTTATGACCGGGCCTTTTTAAGGAGGTCATCGGGCTTTGACTGACAGAGAAGCCCGTGCGGTTCCCAACACGGAAAGGAAGAGAAATTCCAATGGCATTAGCAAGATGCATGACGTCCGCGATTTCCGGGCTGAAAGCCCATCAGGATGCAATGGATATTGTGGGCAACAACATAGCCAACGTCAATACGAACGGCTTTAAAAGTTCCGGCGCGTCGTTCCGCGATTCCCTCTACCAGACTCTTTCAGACGGCGGCGGCGACAACGCGGCAAACGGGCTGGCCGGCTCCAACCCTGCCCAAATCGGCTACGGCGCCTCCCTGTCCGGCGTGAACATGGATATGACCAACGGCGGCCAGAGCGCAACCGGCCGTGCAATGGACTGCTACATCAACGGCGGCGGCTATTTTGTGATTTCCAACAAAGGAACGGTAAGCAGCGGAGAATATTCAGGAACGGTGCAATATTCGAGACTCGGAGAAATGAAGTTTGACGATGCCGGCTATCTGACCGACGGCAACGGCAATTATGTATTGAGCGCTACCACAGCCAGCGGCTCCACTACATACTCTACGATTAAGCAGGACATCTCGAAGAAGTTAACCGATACGGCGATTGGCTCGGACGGCACGGTTTCATGGAAGGAAGACGGCACGGCAAATACGCCCAAGACCATTGCCATTGCGACTTTCCCCAACGATACGGGCCTCAAGCAGCTGGGCAACGGTTACTATGGCGCAACATCCAATTCAGGGGCTGCCACATACAGAAAGCCTGGCGAGGGAGATGCCGGAAAACTGGTCACCGGTGTGCTGGAGGCTTCCAACGTGGACCTGGCCACGGAGTTTTCCAACATGATTATCTATGAACGCGGCTACCAGGCCAACACCAAGATTATCACGGCAGAAGACGAAATGCTGCAGACACTTGTAAACATGAAGTAAACCGGACAGGCTTTCCTTCCCGGAAAAACCGGGAAGGAAACCATATTTTAAAATCGGCTGGGAGTGACAGGCTTTGATAGGACTGACACAGCTGGACGGCACGCCCTTTGTGTTGAACTGCAACCTGATAGAAAAAATTGACAATATTCCGGAGACAAAAATCACCCTGACTACAGGGAAATATTACCTTGTTACGGAAACCTGCGAGGAGGTTGTCCGGAAGGTTGTGGCTTACCGCAGGCACGTCCTGAAGGGCTGCTTTACCGTCCGCGTTCGCGGGAAAGAATAATTTCACGGTTGGAGAGTGCTTTAACATGGATTTAACAGGTTTGATTGGCTTCCTTGCCGGTCTTTTCCTAATCGGATTTGGCATAACTACCCACTTTTCCAATTTGGGGGCGATCAGCGGCTTTATTGACTATTCCAGTATGGCCATAACTTTCGGCGGGACAATCTGCGCAACCTTAATTGCTTTTCCCCTTTCTTATTTTAAGAAAATTCCGTCTCAGCTGCGGATCACAATGCAGAAGAGCCGGTACAACCCCAAAGAATACATTGCAACCATTGTGGATTTCGCGCAGGAAGCGCGGAAAAAGGGCCTCCTTTCACTCGAAGAAAAAGCCAATGGGCTGAAAGATCCGTTTTTGAGGGACAGCATCCTGCTGATTGTGGATGCCATAGAGCCAGCGAAAGTTCGGGAAATGCTCGACAATGAACTGGACAACCTGGAAGAACGCCATGAGGCCGGGTGGGGGTTTTATGAAAAATCTTCGACTTTTGCGCCGGCGTTCGGCATGATCGGAACTCTGATCGGATTAATCAATATGCTGGCAAATCTGGATATGAGTTCAGAGAAAGGCACAACCGCCCTGGCGCAGGGCATGTCCGTCGCCCTCATCACAACCTTTTACGGTTCTCTGTTTGCCAACCTCATTCTGGTGCCGATTGGGAACAGGCTGCATGTTCTGCACGACGAAGAAATGCTTTGCAAGAGAATTGCGGCGGAAGGGGTTATTGCCATTCAGGCCGGCGAAAACCCAAAGCATATTGAGGAGCGGCTGAACGCGTTCCTGAACCAAAGTCAGCGCGGCAGCGGGACAGAGCCCAAAAAAGAAGAGAACGGGGCGGAACGCCGTTCCCAATAAATAAACTAGGCGGCCGGGGGTGAAAGCATGCGAAAGAGAAAAAAGCGACAATCACAGTGTGCAAACTGGCTGGATACATATTCCGATATGGTCACGCTGCTCCTTACCTTTTTTGTGCTTCTGTATTCCATGACAACCATGAACGAATCAAAATGGAAGAAGCTGGTTGAGGCTTTTCAGAACCTGAAGGGGAATCCGGTTGCGACCTCAACACTAACCGTACCAAGCCAAATCGGGACAGATTCCAGTAAAGCGAGTTCCGCCGTGAGCATTGCACAGGTGCTGAATAGTTCCAAAGTAACGAAAGTCACGAATTTTGACGACCTATACCCATATTTTAAACAATATATTGAAAAGAACCATCTTCAAAGCGAAATTGCACTTTACAAAGGAAATGATTATACCTTTCTTTCATTCCGAAACAGCATTTTTTTTGACGGTGACAGTGCCGTGCTGAAATCGGACGGGAAAAAGATACTCGATTTTTTCTGTGATGCGCTGTCGGGGATTCCAAACCAAGTCGGAGAAATCCGTTTTTACGGGCATACGGCTCAGATTACACCAACCGATACGGCGGAACGGCAGGCATTTGACCGGGGCCTTTCTGATGACCGGGCTAAAAACGTACTGCTGTACGTCCAGTCGAAAAAGATTATTAGCGGGGCGAAAATGCAAAGCACCGGGTACGGAATGTACCGTCCGGTAGCTAAAAATGATACCGAAGCAGGCCGCGCTAAAAACCGCAGAGTCGAAATCTATATTTCCAAAACCGGCCATACGGAAGATGTTCTCCAAAAAGTGTATCAGGATATTCAGACGGCCAGCTCGAGCCCTTCTGCGGGAACATCCATTTCGCCAGGTTCTGCGGACTCGGGTCCTAAAAAATGAAAATTTTGCAGCCGGCCGGCCGCACGGGGTCCGGAACTGCATTTACATATAAGAAAAACGCTTCTGATTTTGTGCGGGGAATGGTGGTAGTTTATGGCTGAAGTTTTGTCACAGGACCAGATTGATAAACTTCTGGGGAGCCTGCAAAGCGGCAGTGCGGATATCAGCGAGATTGAAGAACGAACTTCCGCACAAAAAGTCAAAGAATACGATTTTCTTTCTCCCAAAAAATTCACAAGGGAACAAATCCGGTTTCTCGAAAATATCTTTGAAAATTTTTCAAGGCGCTTTTCCTCGCAGCTGTCTGGTCTTCTCCGGCTTAACTGTCAGGCTGAGGTCCTGCAGGTGGAAGAGGAGGAATTCCGCGAGTTCAGCAACGCCCTGAACGATTCCGTGCTGCTGCCCGTGCTGGGGCTCCACAGCGAGGAATATAAAATCGACGATAAACAAATTCTCATGGAAATGTCGCGCCCGATTTCTTTCTGCATTATTGACCGGATGATGGGAGGGAACGGTTCCGGGTACCGGATTGACCGGGACTATACGGAAATCGAGATTTCCTTGATGGAGTATCTGTTTAAACAGATTACTGTTCTGCTGAAAGATGCATGGAGCAATTATGCCAACGTGAGTTTCAGCTTGGATTCCATTGAGACCAACTCCCAGATGATTCAGTTTATTCAGCCGGACGACTCAGTGGCAATTGTGGTTGTGCAGGTGGAGCTGAACGATTTGAAAGGCAATTTAAACATCTGCCTTCCAGCCAGTTCACTGGAAGAGATTTTCAAAAGGTTCGACTCCAAATCTGTTAAGGCATCTAAAAAAGACGATCCGGAGGAAATTCAGCAGCGCAGGGAAAATATCCTTACGGCGCTGAAAGATACGGCCCTGACGGTTTCGGCCATTTTGGGGCAGACGGATGTCACGCTGAAAGACCTTCTGGAACTTCAGCGGGGAGATATCATCCCACTGGATACACCGGTTTCCAGAGGTTCCGTGGTCGTCAAAGTAGAAAAACTGGATTGGTTCAGGGGGACTGTTGGGATCAAAAGAAAGAATTATGCGGTAAAAATCGAAAAAGTCATTCAGTAAAAATTAGTGAAAAGGGTGATTTTGTTGGGATCAAATGATGCAGGGCTGCTGTCTGAAATGGAAATTGACGCAATTGGCGAAATTATGAACATCAGTCTGGGATCTTCCGCGACTTCCGTATCCCAGCTATTGGGACAACCGGTAAATATTACTACTCCGGAAGTAAAAGTCATGAAGACAAGAGACTTTGATATCCAGACATACGAGCCGGCAATTGGGGTGGAAATCAATTACGTAAAAGGACTGGACGGGCAGAACATTCTGATTCTGAAAAAATCTGACGTTAAAGTGATTGTGGGACTGCTTTTGCAGACGGATTTTTCAGACAAAGAGTTTGTCCTTGACGAAATGAATATCGGAGCGATCTGCGAAGTAATGAACCAGATGATGGGGGCTTCTGCTACGGCGCTCTCCCAGTTTTTAAACCGCTCTATCAATATATCTCCGCCGAATTCATTTCAGATAGACGATTCCGACAAATTTAAGAGCAAGTATTTTAACGGCGATCAAAATATCGTTGCCGTTTACTTTAATCTGATGATCGGGGATCTTGTCAACAGCCAGTTTATTAATGTAATGCGCATTGACCTTGCCAAAGAGCTGATTGCCAATTTCGGGTTTGAGCAGCCGGAGACGGAATCGGCACAGGCTGGGCAGCCAGAGTCCCCGGCACCGGCACCGCCTGCCGCTGAAGCTCCCCCGGCACCTCCGGTACAGCCGCAGCCCGCAGCGGTGTCCGCTGCTCCCCCGGCGCCTCCGGTACAGCCGCAGCCCGCAGCGGTGTCCGCTGCTCCCCCGGCGCCTCCGGTGACGACAGCGGCACCGCCAGGCCCTGCACAGCCGCCGGTTGTGCAATCCGCTGCCGAACCATCCCAGAACTACAGCGTTTCCAATGCTGTGTACCCCAGTTTTGATGCGGCGGATGTCAAACTGAATTCAAATGAAACCAACAATCTGAGCATGATCATGTCGGTTCCTCTGCAAATTACAGTGGAAATAGGCCGCACATCAAAAAAAATTAAGGATATTCTTGATTTCACTGCAGGCACCATTGTGGAACTGGATCGGCAGGCTGGTTCGCAGGTTGATGTATATGTCAACGGCAAGCCCATTGCCAAAGGCAATGTGGTGGTTGTAGATGACAACTACGGGGTCAGAATTACCGAAGTGATTAATAATAGTGAGATCTTGAAATTGGTTTAACCGATTTTCATGAGCTTATATAGTTTTAGGAGGTTCGACAATGGAGAAGAAAATAATGCTTGTAGACGATGCTGCCTTTATGCGTATGATGATTAAGGACACGCTGTCTAAAAATGGCTACACCGACATTGTGGAAGCAAACAACGGTCAGGTTGCCGTAACCAACTACCCGAATGAAAAACCGGATCTGGTCATTATGGATATCACCATGCCGGTGATGGACGGCCTGGAAGCCCTGAAAGAAATTAAGAAACAGGACCCCTCGGCCAACATCATTATGTGCTCCGCTATGGGTCAGGAAGCCATGGTGGTGGATGCCCTGAAGCAGGGGGCAAAGGATTTTATCGTGAAGCCGTTTAAAGCCGACCGCATCATGAAAGCTGTAAAAAGCATTATAGGTTAATGAAAATGACCCGCTATTTAAGTGCCAGCTCAGATGTGCTTCCTCTTGTATTTACCCTGATTGCGGTTGCGGTTCTGCTCTATCTGTGCTACCTGCTCAGCCGTTTTATTGGCAAAAAAGCGAACAGGATAACGAGTTCAAATAATATCCGTATTCTGGAAAGAGTTGCCCTTTCACAGGACAAAGGCCTTGTGATTGCCGAGATCTGCGGCTCCTACTACCTGATTGGTTTTTCAAACGAGCGTGTAGAAATTTTAAAAGAGCTGGATGCTTCGATGATTCACGGAAAGTCTAAAACGTCAGAAGAACCAAACTTCTTTAGCGTTTTGAATTCTGTTCTTAAGGGGAGACAGGATCTGACGGAACATAACAGAGGACATAAGAATGGAAAATCGTAAGCGGCAGTCTGGCAGAAAATTTGCGGTTGCCCGGAAAGCGGTGCTGCTTCTGGCAGTATTTCTAGTGGTTCTTCTAGTAACACCGGTGCATGTTTCCGCAGCGACGTTTGGTGTGAATGTGAACGGCCAGAGCGCCAGCACCCTTCAAATTATTGAAATGATGACAATCCTGGCACTGCTGCCGTTTATCTTGATTATGACAACCTGTTTTGCAAGGATCGTCATCGTGCTGTCCTTTCTCCGGAATGCTCTTGGGCTTCAAAGCACGCCGCCGAATCAGGTAATCATCGGCATTTCGCTTTTCCTTACGCTGTTTATCATGTCTCCGGTTATTTCCAAGATCAACACAGAGGCGTACCAGCCCTACAAAGAGCAGAAAATTACGCAGGAACAGTTTCTCCGAAAAGCCAGTGCGCCGCTCAAGGAATTCATGCTGAAGAACACCAAAAAAGAGGACTTGAACCTTTTTCGGGATTTGGCGAAGATCAAGAGTTCTGTCCCGGTTAAGGATCTTTCGATTACCGTTGTAATCCCGGCTTTTATGACCAGTGAACTGAAGCGTGCGTTTATCATCGGATTCCTTCTGTATCTGCCGTTCCTGATTATCGACATGATCGTTTCGAGTACACTGATGTCTATGGGCATGGTCATGCTGCCGCCTGCCATGGTGTCGCTTCCGTTTAAGCTGCTCCTGTTCATTCTGGTGGATGGATGGGATCTTTTGTTCAAGGCTCTGGCAACGTCTTTCAATTTGTAGCGGCCCTTTAGCCTGAAAGGAAAATGCAAATGACAGTTTCGCAGATAATGCAAGTTATTAAAGCCGCCATGATCATGCTCCTGAAGGTTTCCGCGCCGATTCTGCTTGTCAGTATGGCGGTGGGACTGGTAATTTCTATTTTGCAGGCGGCAACGCAGGTGCATGAGCAGACGGTGGCTTTTGTCCCGAAGATGGCCGCCATTGTTATTATTATCATTGTCATGGGTTCCTGGATGATCGAGAATATGAAAGACTTTACCGTTTACATTTTTGATATGATTACGAAGCTGAGATAAAAGGGACGGGTGAAAGACGCATGGATCTCGATTACAATTTTACTCTCCTGCTGATGATTTTCATGCGCATGTCAGGGTGTGTTCTGTTCAACCCCATTCTCGGCAGAAAAAATCTTCCGGCGGTCATCCGCATCGGCCTTGCCGCCATGCTGACGGTGTTTACTTATCCGTTTGTGCCGCATCAGCCGCTGCAAATCAACTCTGTCCTGGTAATGATGGTCTGCTGCGTCAAGGAGCTTCTCATTGGCCTGGCTGTCGGGTTTATCCTCCAGCTTTTCCAGTCGGTGATCATTATGGGCGGCGAACAGATGGATATGCAGATCGGTATCTCCATGTCGAAAATCTATGACCCGCAGAGCAATGTTTCCATGCCGCTTTCCGCATCTCTGCTCAACGCCATGTTTATTCTGATCTTCTTTGCAACCAACGCGCATCTTACGCTGATCCGGGTGTTTATTAAACTGGGGGAGGCAGTCCCATACGGAGATCAGATGATACCGCCGGGTGTGTTTGAAAGCCTGGCCGGGGCATTTTCACAGATGCTGATTTACGCCGTGAAACTTTCCCTGCCGATTATTGCCATTGAAATGGTTACCCAGGTTGGCATCGGTATTATCATGCGGGAAGTTCCCCAGATTGATATTTTCACTGTTGAGATTCAGCTGAAAATTATCGTCGGATTTTTTGCAATCATCATTTTGGCCGCGCCGTTTGCTAATTTTTTGGAGGGATTGATTACCCTGATGTTCAATGCAATAAGCCGGATATACGCTATGCTGCTGTGAGCGGTATGCTGGGAGGAATCGAATGGCCGCAGAAGAGAAAACAGAAGAGGCAACGCCGAAAAGGCGTGAAGACGAACGGAAGAAAGGAAACCTGTTTCAAAGTACGGACGCTGTTGCCACGCTTTCCGTTCTGGTTATATTTCTTATCTTAAGAGCGGTTATGCCTTATCTCTACCGCTACTCAGCGGATTTTATGGTTCAGCATTTGGGTTATATTAAAACCACCGAGACTTTGAATACGCATTTTGCACTGGATATGTGCCGCGACGGCTGGGTGGCGATCCTTCTGCTTTCAGCCCCGGTTATGATTACGTCCGTTGTGATTGCAATTGTGGCGGCGGGAATTCAGACCCGGTTTAAATTCTCCCATGAAAAAATTAAATTCAAGTTTTCCAACATCAGTCCCATACAAGGTTTTAAAAGGCTGTTTTCGCTGCGCTCCGTTATGGAAGTTCTCAAGTCAGCGGTTAAGATTGTCCTCATGGCTTATATCCTGTATGTTCAAATTAAAAAAATTAGTTCTCAATGTGCTTCCATGATGGGACAAAGCGTTCTGACGGGTACAACCGTCATGCTGGACGATATTATGGATTTGGTCATTCAGATGTCTCTGGCATTTTTAGCGATGTCGGTTTTGGATTATTTCTATCAAAGGTGGGAATACAATCGGAACATCAAGATGACAAAGCAGGAAGTTAAGGAAGAGTACAAGGAACTGGAAGGAAACCCGGAAACAAAGGGACGCATTCGGCAGATGCAGAGGAAGATGTCGCGGCAGCGCATGATGCAGCAGGTGCCTACGGCGGATGTTGTCGTGAAGAACCCGACCCACTATGCTGTGGCGCTGCGGTATAAAATTGACCAGGACAACGCGCCTGTTGTAGTGGCCAAAGGCCGCGATTATCTGGCGCTCCGGATTATAGCCGTTGCTGAACAGTGCGGCATTCCCACGAAGGAAGACCGGCCGCTGGCTCGGGCCCTTTACGCGGCGGTAGAAATTGACCAGGAAATCCCCCCTGAATTTTATACTGCCCTTGCTGAGATTATGGCGTGGGTGTTCCGGCTGAAAAAGGAGATGAAACGGTAATTGAAGTTTTTCAACAATATCATTTCGCTGTTTGTAATTCTCATTATCGCTCTCATCATTATTCCTCTTCCAGCATGGCTGCTGGATATGATGTTTATTATCAACATCACGCTGTCTCTATCTATTCTGCTGATGACGATGTATGTAAAGACCGCTCTGGATTTCTCGGTGTTCCCATCCATCCTTTTGATCTGTACGCTTTTTCGGCTGGCCCTGAACATTTCTTCCACCCGGCTGATCCTGACAAAATCCGGGGAAGCCGGGCAGGTTATTAAGACGTTCGGAAATTTCGTCTTACAGGGAAATGTAGTAGTCGGGTTTATTGTCTTTCTCATCATAGTCCTTGTAAACGTCCTTGTCATTACAAAAGGTGCCGACCGTGTCTCGGAAGTAGCGGCCAGGTTTCGCTTGGACGCTATGCCGGGCAAGCAGATGGCTATTGACGCCGATCTCAATTCCGGCTTGATTAACGAGGAACAGGCTCGCAAACGCCGTGAAGACGTGCAGCGTGAAGCTGAGTTCTACGGCTCTATGGACGGTGCCTGCAAGTTCGTCAAAGGCGACGCCGTTATGTCGATTATTGTTACGCTGATCAATTTTATCGGCGGTATCATCATCGGGATGGTGCAGGGCGGTAAAACATTTCAGGAAGTGCTGAATATTTATACGATTGCAACCGTCGGCGACGGGCTGGCGTCGCAGCTGCCGGCGCTTCTGGTGTCCACCGCAACCGGTATGATTGTAACCCGCGCTGCTTCCAACTCCACGCTCGGCCAAGATATTACCGAGCAGTTTCTTGCGCAGCCGACCGTCATTATGCTTACCGGTTTTGCAATCCTTGGCCTGTGCCTGATTCCGGGTATGCCGATTGTGCAGCTGCTGATTGTTGCGGCTGTGCTGATCGGGTCCGGGGCGAAAATCAGGAAAAAACAAAAAGAGGCGCAGATGCAGACAGCTGCGGCCGGAGCCGGGGCCGGAACCGCGTCGGGGGCAGCTCCGGTAAGCGAGGCGGACTATTACAAGAATATCGACAATATCTATAAACTGCTTCCCCTCGACGCGATTGAGATGGAATTTGGGTACAGCCTGATTCCTCTGGTGGATGAGCGGAGCGGAAGCAGCTTTATTGAACGGCTGGTCATGTTCCGTAAACAGTTTGCCACAGACATGGGTATGGTTGTTCCGCCTATTCGTCTGCACGACAATGGCTTGCTGAACCCGAATCAATATACCATTAAAATCAAGGGGGAAGAGGTTGCCCGCGGAGAAGTGCTGATTGATTATTATTTGGCGCTGGATCCGGGAAATCTGACAGGTGAAATTGACGGCATTGACACGGTTGAACCAGCTTATGGAATCCCAAGCAAATGGATTACACCGGATAAAAAGGACATGGCGGAAATTTACGGTTACACCGTAATTGATCCGCTGTCGGTTATTGTAACGCATCTTTCTGAAACAGTCAGAAAACATGCGCATGAGCTGCTTTCCAGACAGGACGTCAATGAAATTCTCGAAAATATGAAAAAACATAATGCGCCTTTGGTCAACGATGTTGTCCCGAACGTGATCTCACAGGCTAATCTCCAGAAGATTTTGTGCAATCTCCTTCGGGAAGGGATCCCAATACGAGATATGGATACAATTCTGGAAACCATATCCGACTATGCAGGCAGTGTGCATGACCCCGAGCTTCTGACGGAATATGTAAGGCAGGCGCTCAAACGCACTATAACAAGGAAATGGGCCGAAGGCGGCCAAATCCGCGTAATAACGCTGGACAGCAGCATCGAGAAGGAAATCATCAATTCCATCAGCAAAAACGAGCAGGGAACTTATTTGGCTCTGGATCCGAAGACAACACAGAAGATTATTACGAAACTGACCGAGTGCATTAAAAACGTAAAAGATGTGATCAGCACTCCCATTATCTTAACTTCACCGATTGTAAGGCTGTATTTCAGCAAACTTTTGCAGCAGTTCTATCCTAAGGCTGTGGTCCTTTCATTTAATGAGCTGGACAGCAGCGTACAGATTCAGGCTGTTGCCAATGTCACGCTGGGTGAATCGGTGGTATAATAAAGAAAGGAGCTGCCGCAGTTTTGAAAAAATGCGAAACGGACAAGGGAACAACGCAGGATCTCTGGCTGCGCTACAGCCGAATGAAAGAAATCGGAGTTCGGAATGAACTCATCAGCCGGTACAGTTATCTGGTCAAGTGCATAGCCTTAAAGATCGTAGGCCGCTACCAGTATTTTAACTACATGGAAGACATTATCAGCGAAGGGCTGATTGCTTTAATGAATGCCATTGAAAAATTTGACGTTTCCAAAAACGTGAAATTTGAAACCTACGCATCTATCCGAATCCGCGGGGCCATGATTGATTACATACGCCGACAGGACTGTTTTCCCCGCCGGCTGAAAAAAATAGCCAAAGACATTAACAGCGCAGACGAGGTTCTGAACCAGAAACTGGGGCGTTCACCAACGGACAGGGAACTTGCAGCATACTTGAATTTGGGACTGGAAGATTTTGAAAAAATGCTGGCTGAGACCTGTTCGCTGAATATGCTTTCATTTGAGGAGATCGTCTATGAAAAAGGAATCGAGAACCTAAAACTGAATGGTGCCGGTGACATTCAAGGCCCGGAACAGGTTATGGCAGAAAAAGAATTTCAGGCAGTCCTTGCAGAAAACATTGAGCAGCTGGATGAGAAAGAAAAAACGGTGATAGCACTTTACTATAAAGAACAGCTGAAAATCAAGGAGATATCGGGAATCCTTGGGATCAGTGATTCCCGGGTTTCGCAGATTCACTCCAGTGCCCTGCGGAAACTGAGAAAGAGTTTAAATGGATATTTAAAACAGTAACGCGGTTTTTACCCGCGGGTGAAAGGGGATCTTCCCAAAGATGGTACGGGGATTTTACACGTTGGCATCCGGTATGCTGACACAGAACAGAATCCTGGACGCAACCAGTAACAACCTAGCGAATGCTGAAACGTATGGTTTTAAAGCCGATCATGTCACTTCCAAGACATTTGGGAATATGGTGATTGACCGGATTGACAGCCAGAAGACGCCGATCGGGACGGTTACTCTGATGAATACGGCAGACCGGGCCGTAACCGATTATTCTCAGGGAACGGTGGAAGAAACCGGCCGGGATTTGGATTTTGCCATCCATCAGGACGGCTTTTTCGCGGTTCAGGGCGACGACGGAACTGTTTATACCCGGAACGGAAGTTTTAATATTGACAGCGGCGGGTACCTTTGCCTGAGCGGAAAAGGACGCGTCCTTGGCCGTGGCGGGCAGCCGATTCATCTCGGAACCGACCAGGTCCAGTCGGACGAAATGGGGAATCTCTTTGTCGGAGGAAGGCAGGCTGGCAGCCTGGGAATTTACCGTTTTGCCGACAATCAGGCATTAGAAACCGTTGGAGAAGGGATGTACCGCGGAAACGGGGCAGTTTTGGTGCAGAATCCGCAGATTTTATGGAAAAGAGTCGAAAATTCCAACACAGATCTCGCCAAGGAAATGACGGGTGCAATTTCCGCTCAAAGGGAGCTGCAGTCCTGCTCTCAAGCGATAAAAATATATGATCAGATTCTGGACAAAGCCGCAACGGAAATTGGGAAAGTTTAATCGAAAGGAAGGTGAATGAACATGATGACGTCGTTTCATACGGCGGCCGTCGGAATGATGGGGCAGCAGGAAGGATTAGATGTAACAGCCAATAACCTTGCCAATTTATCAACGGATGGCTACAAGACAGACAGGGCAGCATTTTCCGATTTGCTTTATACCAACATGAAGCAGGAAACGGGGGCTTCTTACTTAAAAGCCGGTTCAGGCAGCAAGCTGTGGAAGACCGACACGTCTCTTGACACAGGCGGCATCCGTCAGACCAGGGGAGATTTCGACTATGCTCTGCCCGACAGCCGCAATTTTTTTGCCGTGCAGACAGCGGAAGGAATCCGTTATACGCGGGACGGCAATTTTCAGAAAGCACTGGGCAGCGACGGCCTTTATTACCTGGCTGATACGGAAGGCCATTATGTGCTGGACAAAAATGGCAGAAACATTGCGGTGACCGAAGGGCAGCAGCCGCAGACCCCCGGTGTCTTTACGTTTCAGAATCTGGACGGTCTGCAGAAAGCCGGGGACAGCTTTTTTCAGCCGACAGCCCGTTCCGGGCAAGCGCTGGTTCAGCCGGATGCTACAGTCAAAAAGGGGTTTCTCGAGTATTCCAATGTAGATTTGTCCAAGGAGTTTTCCAACATGATTTCACAGCAGCGGTCTTACGAAATGGACGCAAGAATCGTGCAGATGTCTGACGAAGTTATGCAGACAGTTAATAACCTGCGCTAATTCGGGCACAGGTTGCAGTTTGAAGAGGAGATGTTATTGAGATGAGCATGGTCAAAGAAGCTGCAAGCCAGAATGAGGAGGAAGAGGAACAGCCGAAAATCAATGTCCGCGTATCGGATGATAAACTGACAGCTTACCTGAATGTGGAACTGTCCAAACCCAGCCAGACCGTTACATATGATCAGGTGATGGCCTGCCTGAAGGAACAGGGAATCGTTTATGGGATCTGTAACGATTCCATCCGGGATTTCTGCGAGAATAAGAAATACTTTCTGGAAATTCCTTGCGCGCATGGAATTGATCCGATTGATGAAACGGATGGGCAGCTGGAGTACCTGTTTGACAGGAACCAGAGCCGCTTGCCTGCGGAGAGGGAAGACGGGACAGTCGATTTCCGGGATTTGGGCCTTGTGCAGAATGTATCGAAAGACGATGTTCTCTGCCGGATTCTTCCGCCGGCTCCCGGAAAAGACGGAACTGACGTTTTCAATCAGCCGGTTGCCTATAAAAAGGGAAAGCTTCCAAAATTTCCTTCCGGGAAGAATACCGTAGTTTCGGAAGACGGTCTTACGCTCTCCGCTGCAATTGACGGATGTATTGAGTATAAAAAAACTATTTTGAATATCAATGAGGTCTTTATCGTCCGCGGAAATGTAGACAGTTCTTCCGGCAACATTGATTTTCTCGGCTCCGTAGTTATCAAAGGCGACGTCCTTGAAGGCTTTTCGGTAAAGGCAGGCGGCGATATCTCGGTTCGGGGCACGGTAGAAGGCGCAACGCTGGATGCAGGAGGTAATATCGTCATTTCGGAAGGAATGAACGGTATGGGCAGGGGCAAAGTTCAGGCCAAGGGAAATATCACTGCACGGTACTTTGAAAATGCTACAATCCAGTGCGACGGAGATGTTTGTGCCGATGTTGTCATGAACTGCAATATTACATCCGGTCATTCTGTTCGGCTGAGAGGGCGGCATGCTCTGCTCGTCGGCGGCACGTGCCGCGCAGCCCGGCAGATTTATGCCAAAACGATTGGAAGTTCCAGCAATGTAAGGACCGAAGTGGGTATCTGCTCTGAAATTCTGACTCACCTTTTGGCAAAAGATTCAGAAGAAACAGGAATTTCGGAAAAGCTGGAAAAAGAAAGGGAAAAAGAAGAGACCCTGCGCAAACAGATTGACCTTTTGTCTAAGGTCATTTCAACAACGGGCAGGCACTTGGGAAAAGCGAAACTGATGCTTCGTCAGCTTTTGGAGAATGAGAAGAATTCAGCTGCACAGATTCAGGAACTCGAAAAGAAAGCTGCACTGGAAGAAAAAATGAAGAGTGAATCCCCTGCGGATTACAATATTATTGGCTTAAAAGTAATATATGCAGGAACCAGGCTGGTTATTGGCAGTTTTACAATGGATTTGACAAATGACTACAGCAATACAAAGTTTTATGCAGGCAAAGACCAGATTGTGCAAGGGCCGGTGCTGCCCTCCGACCGGGACAGCTAGCGGCGGATCTGTGTTGTCCGCATGACTAAAATCATACTGAGAGGTGCAAAATGGCAATTAAGGATTTAGGCCAGCTGAATGAAATGCACATAGATGTTTTGAAGGAAATTGGAAATATCGGCGCTGGGAATGCAGCGACTTCGCTGGCACAAATTTTAAACCAGAAAATTGATATGGTGACCCCTAAGGTTCGGATACTGGATATTGCCGAAGCGGACAAAGCCCTCGGCGGGCCTGAAACTCCGGTGGTTGCCATTTTGGTAGAACTTTATGGTGATATTCGCGGCATTATGATGTTTGTGGTTGGGGAAAGTTTTGCCAAATCACTGATGTCCGGCCTTTTAGGGGAGGAAAAACCTGATTGCCTGCATCTTTCCGATATGGAGAATTCTGCTTTTTCTGAGATTGGCAATATCATGATCGGTTCTTATACCGCAGCGATTGCTTCCCTTTCTAATCTTGAAATCAAAATTTCGGTGCCGGCTGTTACGGCCGATATGGTTGGATCACTTTTGACTGTCCCCGCAGCGGAAATGGGTTCACTTTCTGACAAAATTATTTTTATTGAAGATGACTTTGTCAATTCCGGCAATACGATCACTGCAAACATGATGCTGATTCCCAGCCTTCAGTCATTAAGTAAATTAATGAATAGTTTGGGGATTACATTATGAGCGATATAATAACCATAGGAATATCGGACATGCAAATTTCAGTAAGCCCGAGTGTCTTTGTGACTTATGCCCTTGGTTCCTGTGTGGGTATCTGCCTGTATGATACCCAGAAGAAAATAGGCGGGCTGGGGCACATTATGCTTCCCCACTTTCCGGTGGATAACCCGAATGATCAAGTACACCGCTATGCGGACACATGCCTGCCGGCCATGATTAAAAAAATGGAAAGCATGGGGTGTCTTCGATGCAGAATCGTGGCCAAAATTGCCGGTGGGGCAAAGATGTTCAATGTGGCTGATGACAGTGGATTCGGCAACATTGGCAAGCGAAATGTAGAAGCCGTAAAAGAAACGCTCAGCAAATTTCAGGTCCGCATCCTCGCTGAAGATACGGGCCTGAATTATGGCCGGACTGTTTATTTTTATACGGAAGACGGTTCCATGGTTGTAAAGTCCTTTGCCAAAGGAACAAAAACATATTGACCGCGCACAGCGTTAGGAATATCTGCCGCTGCGGTTAGTGCTACGCAGGTGTTTCTGCAAACGTGCACATTCCCGGCTTATTCTTTCGCGTGCCTCGCTGTCCATGGCAAGAATATTCTGAAGAAGATTTGAGTTTTTGATTCCGCATTGAAGCAGTTCCTGTTCCTCAGCACGGCAGTTTTCTTCGGAAAACGTGCCGCGCAAAATTTTATGGAGGCGCTCCTGTTCTGTTTCAGGCAGTTTGGCGGTTGTTCTGGCGATCAGACCATTGCATTTTTTCAGCCGGTCAATAAAAATCTGACGCTGTTCCGGCAGGTTCTCCAGCTGAATATCGGCCTGGCGGCTGCGGACTTCAATCTGCGCAGTGATATCTGAAATCTTTGTCAGTAAAACAGTCTGCTGACAAACGTATGGAAGCAACTCTTCATGATAATCCATTAAAAGCGTATCCTTTCAGGTTTTCCGTCCTGCGGCCTTTTCTCCAGGCTGGGAACGGAGCTTTTTTTCTGCCTGGACCCACGTATCGCGCAGTTCCTCAACCTTTGGAACAATTTTATCCAGGAGGGAAGCGTCCCCGGACACATTAACTTGGATAATCTGCCCTACCATGTAGGTATAAAGCCGTTCCAGCGTTTGAGAGAGTTCATATTTCCGGTCAAGAATGACGATCAGATAATTAAGAATACTTCTGCATTTTTCAGTACATTTCTGTGCCGTCGCCGTATCCTTTTTTTTAAAAAAAATTGAAGCGTATTTTAAATTTTTGATCAATTCATCATACAGCCGGATGATCAGTTCTCCCCGGGACATGGTATTGATTGCCTGCTCCTGGTATTTCATAATCAGGTCGCTGCTATCGCTCATAATTGTCCTCCCGCTTTAAATTCTGTTTTAAGATTCTGTCATGCTGGTAAGATAAGTATACTGGGAGTTTAGCACGTTTAGTTTTGTTTCCATTTCTGTGAACTTGTTCAGCCAGCGATCCTTTTCGGTTTGAAGCTGGCTTTTCAGATTAGTGATCGTCTTTTCATATTGAGAAACCCGGGTTGACAGCTGGCTGTTGTCGGCACCGGTTGAACTATCACTGCCGGCAATATTGTAAAGTGTGCCGCTTGTTCCGTATATACCGATGTTCTTTTCAAGGACCTTTTTAATTTTCGACGAAATACCGTCTGTATTGGTAAATAACTGGCTGACTCTATCCGGATTACTTTTCAAAGCGCTTTTCAGTGTAGATTCAGAAATCGTCAGTTTTCCGCCGTCGGTGTAGTCTGATGAAATTGAAATACCAATTTCCTGAAGAGATATTCCGGTTGAGGTGACGGTTTCTTCCACCGCGGAACGCATATCAGAGAGAATGGAATTCAAGGTATTATCATTTTCCAGAAGCCCCTGCTTTGCCTTTTTATTCCACTTGTCGATTTCGTCGTCGGTCATATCTTTTTTATCAGCGTCTGTTAATGGTTCGTATGAATCGTTTTTTCCGGATTCGGAATTTAAGCCGTAAGGTGTCTGCGATGTATAGGTATTGGCTTTATCGACAATTTTGTTGTATGCATCCACAAAATCGGAAATCTTTTTGTACAGGTCGTCCACATCATTGGAAGCGGTAAATTTAACCGGGCTGTCGCCCTCTTTTGTTGTTCCGGTTACGGTCAGGGTAATTCCGTCCAGTGTGGTTGTGTTGGCCGTGCGGGTAATGGTCTGGGAACCGCCGCCGTTTAGGGAAACCGACATTGTCAGGTCTGTGCCTGCTGTGAAATGCACTGTATTGCTTAACTTGGTGTCGCCGCTGTATTTCGTGGAATTTCCAGCGATAGAATAGGAGGTTCCATCGGTGTTTTGAACAATCAGCCCATTGCTTGTACCAGCTAATTCAGCGAGAGTGGAATCCGGCTGAATCACAGTCGTTGAAGATTTGGAAGCTTGTGCCATATTCAAGCTATCTACCGCGCTTGTTTTCGTTACAGTTAATTTAGAATCTGCAGAAGTATAGTCGGACGTATTGAAAGTCAGCTTTCCGTCATTTGTGTACCCTACAATAACTTTTCCTTTCAATGTGCTGTTCTGGTTAATGGTGTCTTGGACGGCTATCGCCATATCGCTGAGAGAATCAAAATTTTGGTTCGCGTCAATTGTAATAGTTTGTGAATCACCGTTGCCAATCTGGAACGTATAGGTTGAATTATCGGTTCCCGTGGTATATTTTCCATTGGTGTCTGTGGCAATTTTGCCGGTCTGAATTTCGGAAATACCATAATTGTTAATTCCAAACAAAGATGCAAGGTTCCCGCTTTTATCGGAGATTGATATTTTTCCCTGCGCGCCGGTGTCGTCTGCCGTGATGCGGAATTCATTCAAAGTCTGCGAATAGGAAATGTTGACACCCGCGTCCGTATCGTTGTTGATGGTGTTCAGAACGGTGTTTAGTTCCGTATCTTCACTGAACGTATATGTTTTCCCGTTGACTTCAATTTCATACCCGGATACTTGCCGGCCGTCAATGGCGACGGTGCCAGCCTGAAGCGGGATGCTCAATTCACTGGAAAGGTCCTTCAGTGTTTTACTGGTTTCGGTGCGGTTGGTTTCACCGGTTTCAATCCGCAGGGCGCCGTCTTTTCCCAGCACACTGCTTGAACTGGAAGAAGAAATTTCTAAAACAGAAGTAGAATCGGAAGGGGTTGTAAAAGTAAGTTTTCCATCATTCATGCCAACTGTAATTTTTCCGCTCCCGTAAGCCGCGTCAAGTTTCTGCTGCAAATATTTTTGGATGACGTTTACATCTGCATAGTTGGAAGATTCTTCACTGGCGTCAAATGAAATGGTTTTTTTAATGCCGTTCAAATTAAACGTAACGGTGGAACCGGCCAGCGTATCGCCGAAATAAGATTTCGTCAAAGCGGATTTGCTGACGGCTTTAGTAAACGAATAATGATCACCGTCCTTTGCCAGACCGAGACCTTCCACGAGGTTTTTTGAAATCTTAGTCGTAGAGCTGCCTGTAACCGAGTCTGTAACCGATACCGTGTGACCCACCGCATTCAATGAGATGAATCCATCCCCATTTGTTGTTGCTTTAAAATTTGTATCTTTCAGTCCTGTCGTTTCGCTTGCCAGTTTATTGATCTGGTCTACAACTTTCTGGGCTGCGGAATTCGAATCGGTGGCGGAAGAGAGATCCAGCCCACTCAGTGGAAGAGTATAGGGTGAATTATCTACCTTAACGTACAGGTAGGCAGGAGAGGATATGGACTGATTGAACAGTTTGCTGCTGGTTACGTTGTCGACGCTGCCGCCAGTGTTAATCGATTCCGAGGAAGTAAAGCTGGTACCGCTGTCACCCGGTTGAAAGCCCAGCGCCGCCAGAAAATCTTTTCCGGACGTGTCGTCCTTCGTAGCCTCATAGTCGCTTATTTTTACGGTCGATTTGCCGTCGGTCGATTTCAGTGTCAGTTTATTGTCACTTGTAACGGTGAATTCAACATTGCCCTTCAAGGCGCTGGTATCCCGGATCTGGTCGTTCAGGCCGTCGGCAAGGGTTTGCAGGTTTTGCTGGGAAGTAGCGCTGGAATCCAAATTGACACTGCTGCTGAGGGTGACGGTATAATCAATCCCGGCGTATGTAATGACCATGGATTTTCCGCCGACCGTCGATTCTGTCCAGCTGTCGCGGAGCGTTCCCGATGTAATATTTTCTTCTGATACCAGGTTGCCGCAGTTCAGCGAAGCGGCTTTTGCCAACTGGCTTATGCTGTTAATAACGACATTTCCCGCGTCGGACGCGGCACCCGTGGCGCTGACCAGGCTGGATGAGCTGACCAGATCTTCTGAATCAAAAAAAGTGGAACTCTGAATATTTGTACTGCTGCTTGCGTAGGAAAAGTATGTGTCGGAAAAAGTTTTCATCAAGGATTCGACATCGCGGTACATTTCTTGTTTCCACTTAACTTTTTGTTCCGACTGCTTCTGCTTGGTGATTTTGCTCTGCGTTTTGGATGTCAGAGCTTCAATCAGCTTTTGAGTGTCCAGACCGGACATCAGTTCCGAACCGTTTAAGCGTGTAGTTCCCCCGCTGGTATAAAAAGAGTTCACGGATGATGATGACGATGTTGTACTCATGGCGCTCCCCGCTTTTCAATCAAATTATCTTTTAATCAAATTTATCCCTTATGTCTCTATAACATATATCGTACCGGATTCGGAAAAATTTATAGGATTTTTCCGACAGTTACGGAACTCAAAAAAAAGCCGGACGGTTTTCCGCCCGGCTTTTATAAGAGATAAATCTCTTGGTGGTTTGATCAGATGTATTTATCATTGGCGGCGACAGGTTCTGCCGCGGCTTTTGCAGATTCCATTTTTTTAGGGGCAGCTTTCTTCTGCGCTGCAGGAACCTTTATTTGCTTGAAAGTCGGAGAAGTTCCTTTGTCAATTGCATTCAGTTTCAAGTTTTCAAGGGAATGCATAAGAGCCTTTGACTGTGCAGCGAGTTCTTCACTTGCGGCAGCACTTTCCTCCGCCGTCGCGGAGTTGGTCTGAACAACTGCGGAAATCTGCTGTACGCCTTGATTAATCTGCCCGATGGAAGTCGCCTGCTGGTTGGAAGCCTTTGAAATTTGTCCAATCAGTTCATTTGCATGAGTGGATGCATCCAAAACTTCCTTAAGTGTTTTTTCGGTAGAATCTGCAATTTCACTGCCGTTACTAACAGCTTTCACTGAATTTTCAATCAGATCGGTTGTATTTTTCGCCGCTTCGGCACTTTTGCTTGCCAAATTACGCACTTCGTCAGCTACGACAGCAAATCCTTTGCCGGCGGAACCCGCGCGTGCGGCTTCTACAGCGGCATTTAAGGCGAGAATATTCGTTTGGAATGCAATGTTATCAATGGTTTTAATAATATTGCCGATTTGTTTGGAAGTTTCGCTGATTTCCGACATAGCCTCAACCATAGCATCCATTTCATGATTGGCTTCTTTCAGCTTATCTTCTGCAACAGAAGAGACACGGCTGGCTTCCGCCGCGTTGGATGCGTTATCCTTGACATGTTCGGAAATTTCTGTTACCGTTGCAGAAAGCTGTTCAATAGAGCTTGCCTGCTCGGTTGCGCCCTGTGCAAGCGCCTGCGAACCGCTTGCCACCTGCTGGGAACCACTGGCCGTTTGTTCAGAGGCATTCTTAACATTGATGAAAATGGCGTTTAAATCCTTTGTGATGCGTGACAGAGCATCACCAATTTCACTCCACTCGCCTTTCCAAACATGGTCGTTTTTATAAGTTAAATCCCCTTTGGCCAGAGAATCAAGTGAAATTATAAGGGCCTGAATAACAGCTTGCATTTTTTCAGAGAAAGAATTAACAGTGCTAGCTGCTTGTCCAATTTCGTCATTGGTACTGTCGTCAATATGGACGTTCAGTTCTCCGGCTCCCAACCGGTTTAAGCTGTTTTCCACTTCTTCCAGAAGACGAAAGCTTTTTTTCGATGAGCGCAGCACATAAGAAATAATGATGGCTGCCATGGCAATTAGGTAAATTACCACGATAGGAACAAAAATTTTTTCAGCGTTCTTCAGCATTTGGTGGGTGGTAAGAATCAGCGTTGCAATAGTAGGAATAACCATCAGAACCAGCGTGAAGAGAACTGTTCCCACTAGTTTTCCACGCAAAGATTTGTTTTTTCCCGAGTTCATTTTTAACTTCCCCTTTTCCGGCCCAAATAAAGCCGTTTTTAATCTTTTTTATCAGGAGACTTTTTTTCGGAAGGCTCCGGAGCAGATACGGTATTTTTACCGGTTTGCCGCTCTTTGGTTCGATTCGCTGCGGCCTGTTCCTGTGCCGTCTGAGAGACCTGTTCAAATTCGCTTTCGGACAGGATCTTGGAAACATCAAGAAGCAGAACCACTTTTTTGCCGATCTGACCGATCCCCATCAGGTATTTATTGGTAGTCTCACGGGAGACCTTCGGCGCAGGAGAAATATCCTCTTCTCCAATATCTGCCACTTCATCCACAGTATCCACAATAAAACCGATATAAGCTTCCGCTATACTGGTTACGATAATGCAGGTATTCTCATTATAAGCGGCTTCCGGCTTTTTCAGCCGCAGGCGCATGTCAATTACCGGTATAATATTGCCGCGCAGATTGATAACCCCTTTAGCGTAAGCGGGAAAATCGGGAAGAGGGATAATCTCCTGCATACTGATAATCTGCACGACGTCAGAGATGGGAATGCCAAATAACTCACCGTCGGTCCAAAATGTCAGATATTTGTCACTTCCTGCTTCTTCCTTTTTGCCCGGTGAAAGTTCCCTTTCTGTATTTTGCAAATCTTTTCACCTCATCAATAGTTTTTAATCTGCATAATCTGCAAATTGCATTTTTGTCTGCTGCCGCTTTATTGCGGGTGGCTTTCCCTTATTTGACGGATCTGCCTGCGCTGGCAGTCGAACAAGTATTTGCACAGCAGATCATAAGGCTTTCCGCTGTTGCCGATGTACTCGCAGCCATAACCGTTTTCCGTATTCATATTCACCGCCGTTTTGCGCAGAATTTTACACTTCAGAAAAATTTCTGCTTGGTATGGATTTAAGGTGACAGCAATACAGCTGCCGATTGTCAACGATTTTCCGCTGATAAAAAACAGTCCGCTGAGGCTCATGTCTAGAATATGAATCGGAAAATATTTCGGATTTTCAATCTTTGCCGTTTTTTCTCCGGAAGGGATGAGACAGGCGCGGCTTGCAAGATCGACATTCACGCGGAAAAAATTCCGCTTTTCAAAATCAGCCATGCTTTGAAGTTCTGCAATCCGAATGAAATTCTCAGTAGAAAGAAAAACTTTTCCTACCAACACTTTGAGCCCGAGCGCGGTATTGATAATGCTGACCTTCACAATGGTATTGCAGTGGATCAGCGGAAGCTTGTTGCCGTTGCCGGAAATCAGGATTTCTTCCCCGAGAATTTTACTGAGACGGCCAATCAAGATGGGCTTATTGTCCACCGCTTTCACTTCGCAAGAAGAATTAAGATATTGCTCTGAGATTGGCTTCATTCGTTCGTACCTCCCGACAGCCATGTAAAAAAATGCAAGAGGCCTTTATGCAACCGGTTCATCCTGGACCTTTTCCTGCTCCGTTTTTTCCGATTTGTTCAGGCCGGAAGAACTATGATGAGTCAGAACTTTACCTATATCCAGTATCATAGCGGATTTTTCCCCGAGGGACGCAATCCCGCGGACGAATCCGTTCCCAATAGCTTTTTTCAGCGTCGGTGCCGCGTTGATCTGATTAGCGCTCACGTCGCGCACGTCTTTGACCGATTCCACAATCAGTCCTGCGGTTTTCTCTCCGCTTT
Organism: Ruminococcaceae bacterium UBA5406; assembly: GCA_002407675.1. Classification (GTDB taxonomy): domain Bacteria; phylum Bacillota; class Clostridia; order Oscillospirales; family Acutalibacteraceae; genus Thermocaproicibacter. The sequence goes on along the minus strand of DHNW01000032.1, from coordinate 107,929 downwards.
CCACAATCACAATACTGGTGCGGCTGTTATATTCCTTTTCTTTTTTCTTAAAGCGGAGCCGCATGTCGATTACGGGGACGACTTTGCCGCGCAGGTTGATAACGCCCTTTACGTAATCGGTCACATTGGGAATAAATGTGATGGGCTGCATCTGGATAATTTCAACGACCTCCGCAGTCGGTATACAGTAAAGCTGACCGTCAATGAAGAAAGTTAGGTATTTTTCCGACTGTATGTTTTCTTCATCCGAAAACTCTTGCTTTTCATCATTTTTGGCTTCTTTCATACAATCCACCTTTTCTGCCGCGCATAGTGCGGATATTCATGCAGAACCGGCCAAAATGGCCGCTGCTGCCCTATTTCTGCCTTTCCAGGGTAGTTTCTGCCGCGCGGGATTAAAAATAAAAAGGACAAAAACCCCTATTTAAATTTATCGGCCGGATAGGGAAAAAAATTAGCCTATTCAGTTAAAAAATAAAAGTTTACGGTTCCGTCTGCTTCTCTGATTCCTTTGGTTCGGCTGGCCCGGCGGATTTCGGTTCTGCGGGGGCGGGCCGTTCCGGGCGTTTCACATTGCCGTCTTTGTCAGCGGTGAATCCAAGAAAGTATACATATATATCGACTACAGCGCGGTACAGTTCGGGGGGGATTTCCGTTCCTGTTTCCATCTGAGACAGAAGTGTGGCAAGGGAATTGTCGCGGAACACGGGAACACCGTTTTTTTCAGCGATACTGACAATCTGCTGCGCCGCCGGGCCCATTCCCGAAGCAACCACCACGGGGGCGCTGTCGGGGGAATCTTCGGAATATTTCAGGGCAGCCGCCTTTTGAAGTTTCTCAAACTGTGACATCGACTGAATCTTTCCTTTCGTTAATTTTCTCCAGGATCAGGCTTGGGATCTGCGGTGCGCCGCCCGAAGAGAGCCGCACGCTGCCAGGCGTGAGACCGTTTTTCTGCAGTATTTCGGTAATTCCGGAACGGATTTCGCCGTGCAGCCGATCCAGCGCCGCAGGGCAGGAGAGATTCATACTTACCTGTTTTCCGAAGACTTGCATGGAAGCTTCAAAATATCCCAAATCCTGAATTTCAAACGTCAGGTAGACGGCGGACGGTTTCCGGATGGCTGTTTTTTCGCGGACCGTTCCCGTTCCTCTTTTTTCGATCCAGATCTGAGTGAACAGGAACCGGCCGTCAATACTGACAGGCAGAAAGATATGCTGGAACGGCATATAGACACTGTTGTCCAGCAGAACAGACTGGCAGATGTCATGCAGGGCTGCCGCATCGGTGCCTGCCGGCGAATCCTTTCCGCCCGTGTTATGAGACAGCAGGGAAAGAAATGCCTTGCAGAAAGCATTGTCCGTGCTGTCCTCCCGCTTCGCGGCAATTTCACCGGCAAACAGGAACTTCATGCGGTTTATGGTCGTGTCCGGAAGGTTTAGACTGTATTTGCAGTAATGGAGCAGCTGTTCAAATTTTTGAGAAAGGTTTTCCTGAGTGCTGACATTGAGAATAGACGTATTGTGAAGAAGCATGGAGATTGCTTCCCTGGATTTGCCGTAGTCGTTCGTTTTGGACACGTATTTCCCCAAAAGGGGAATGATCTTTTCCTTCAGGAGAGCCAGATTCTGGTTTGTGTCCTCCGCATTCCCCGAAAGTTTCCGGATTTCTCCGGAAAGCTGTTTTGCGTACGGAATGGGGATACGGTTCCGGATGGTTTCCAGATTTGTGAAGATCGCCTGTGTGGTGTCCTGAGCCGTGCAGTACCCACAGAAAGCCTTAAGAAAATCTGCCAGCTGGAGGTCAAGCCGGGAATCGCTGCTTTGCTGTGAGATCTGCCCCAGCAGCTGGAACAATTTTCCTGAAAAGAGGGAGGCATTTTCCCTCTGGAAGGTGAGGTTTTTCAGGATATCTCCTTTTTGCATGGTGATGCTGGAAGCCAGCGCACGCAGCGGAGAATCCGCAGGCAGGCGGGCTGCGGTAATTTTTTGCCCGTTTACAGCGTTCATTGCGATTTTTTGCAGAGTCTGAGAAAGATCGGGCGTGCTTTTCAGCTGTTTCAAAAACTGCCCGTATACGGAATTCCGAAAACGCAGGAGACTCATGGCCTGGTCCTGCGTATTTTGCTTCTGGTTTCCGGATTGGGGAACCCGGCTCGGGTTTATGGGGGCAGCCGGGGAAGATTCTGCTGCCGGATTGGGCTTGCTGATTCCTTGGCTGTTGTTTACCGGGGTTGTTATCCGCAGATTGTCCGGCATGAAACCACTTCTTTCTTAAAAAATTGACTAAATGTTTGTTAATTTTACTAAGGAAACACGGATATCCGTCGATATATATATATGATGAAACAGGGGATTATGCTGCGCTCAGGCGGGCAAAACTGCTTGAAAACACTGCGATCTAATAAATATGGGAGTTGAAGATTAATGGATAATGGTACGGAATCCATGCTGGATGTCTTTTTATTTGAGACAGACGACCTTCTGGAACATTTGGATGAAATCCTTCTGACATGCGAAAAAAATAAAAGTTTTGATCAGGACAGCATTAATGAAATTTTCCGCATTATGCACACAATAAAAGGCTCCTCCGCCATGATGCAGTTTAACAGCCTGACGGTTATCGCTCACAAGATGGAGGATTTATTTTCATTTGTGAGAGAAAAAGGGATTAAACAGGAATATATTGAAGATCTGATTGATCTGATGTTCCGCTCCGGCGATTTTCTGAAGGCAGAGGTCGAAAAAGTCCGTGCCGGGCAGCCGCTCACTACAGATATCGGCACTTTGGAGCAGGAAATTAACAATTTCCTGAAAAAGATTTCTGATTCCGCCGGTGCAGAGCCGTCACCGAAGCCGAAAGCCGACACGGCAGTTTTGCCGGAAGCCGGACTTTTGAAGAAAGAGGCGGAAAAAGGTTTTCCCTTTGCCGTTCGGGTGTTTTTTGACGAGGAAGAGCAGATGGCCAATCTGCGCGCGTTTATGCTGGCAAACGATGTGCGGGATGTGTGTACCTCTTTTGAGTTCTCTCCGTCGGATATTGAGACCAATCCGGATACCGCTGAATTCGTTATACGCAATGGCTTTTTCATGTTTTTCAAGAGCAAGCCGGAGATGGACAAAGTTTTGCCTGTGGTGGAACGTTTCCCATATACCAAAAGCTACAGCGATGTGAGTGTTCCCCAGTCTGCAGCGGGCGTAGCCAAATTGGCGGCATCTGGGAAAACGAAGACGGCCGCCGCTGCCAAGACGCATGCCCCGATCAAGCAGAGCCTGATTAATGTGAACCTCTCGAAGCTGGACAGTTTAATGGATCTGATGGGCGAAATTGTAATCACCGAATCCATGGTTACATCCAACCCGGCGCTTCAGCAGGCCGGGCTGGACAACAATTTTACCAAAGCCTCACGGCAGCTGCGGAAGCTGACGGATGAATTGCAGGAAATTGTAATGTCAATCCGCATGGTTCCCATTTCGACCGTATTTCAGAAAATGAACCGCGTGGTGCGTGATATGAGCCGGAAGCTGGAAAAGGATGCCCAGCTGGTTCTGATTGGGGAAGAAACCGAAGTAGATAAAACCATTGTAGACAGTATTTCTGACCCGATTATGCATTTGGTCCGCAATTCCATGGATCACGGAATTGAGACAAGAGCGGAGCGGGCAAAAACCGGGAAGCCCTCCATGGGGACAGTTACACTTTCTGCGCAGAATACGGGCGGCGATATCCTGATCAGTGTCAGCGACGACGGCGCGGGAATCGACCGCGACGCGGTGCTGGCCAAAGCGCAGGAAAAGGGTCTGCTGACCAAAGCGGCTACGGAATACACTGACCAGGAAATTTACCAGTTCCTGCTTATGCCGGGCTTTTCGACAAATGAAGTCGTTACCGAATATTCCGGCCGCGGGGTGGGAATGGATGTCGTTAAAGAAAACGTGGAGAAAATCGGCGGTGAAGTATCCATCGACAGTGTACCTGGAAAGGGAACGAAGACGACGTTTAAAATTCCGCTTACCCTCGCGATTATCAATGGGATGAAAATTTCGGTAGGGAATACCATGTTTACAATTCCTATTAAAAATATACGCGAATCCTTCAAGGCGAAGGAAGCAAGCATCATGTATGACACAGATATGCATGAAATTATTATGGTGCGCGATAAATATTATCCGCTTGTCCGTCTGCATAAAGTATACAACATTAACACCGAGGTCAGCGATATTGCCGGCGGAATTGTGATTTTGGTTGGCACGCACGACTGTGAATACTGTATTTTTGCAGATGCGCTTTTAGGTGAACAGCAGGTTGTGGTAAAGTCGATTCCGGCCTACCTGAACCAGTTCCGCGTACGCAAGTCCGGCATTGACGGGTGTGCGATTCTTGGCGATGGAAGCATCAGCCTGATCCTGAACGTGCAGAATCTTTACAACGACAACTGAGTTTCCTGCACGTTTCCGATTCACAGTCCGGAAACCGTTTTTGTAAAATTGTCTGCACATTGTTTCATAGTAATCAAGCTAAAACGGAATATGGAGAGTTTATGATTCATTTGACTGACACCGAGTTCCACAATCTTGTCGATTATATCCATCAAAATTTTGGAATTGACCTCAGCAAAAAAAGACTGCTGATTGAAGCACGTATGTACTCTGTTCTTGCCAAAAAAAATGTGTCTTCGTTTTCAGAATATTTTTCCCTGATACAGAATGACCCGGTAGAACTGAATGTCATGCTTAACAAACTTACGACGAACCACACCTATTTTATGAGAGAGGCGAGCCATTTTCAGTTTTTAAAGGACGTGATCCTTCCAAAAGAACAAGAGTGCAATCGGCAGAAAAACCTGCGGATTTGGAGTGCCGGATGTTCTACAGGTGAAGAGGCCTATACGGCCATTATGCTGATGAAGGAGTTTTTCGGGGCGGCTTCAGGGTGGGATTACCGAATGCTGGCTACCGATATTTCGACTCATGTGCTGGAGAGTGCCCGCGCAGGGGTATATCCTGCCGAATCGCTGAAAGATCTGCCGCCTGCTTGGGTGGCCCGGTATTTCAGAAAATCGGGCAAAATGTATCTTCTCAGCGATGAAGTCAAGCGCGAAGTGATTTTCAGGCGGCTGAACCTGATGGAACCGTTTCCTTTTCATCATCCATTCGATCTGATTTTTTGCAGAAATGTTATGATATATTTTGACCAAGAAACGAAAAACAGGCTGATAGCAAAATTCTATGAAATTCTTAAGCCGGGCGGGTACCTGTTCATCGGACATTCTGAGACGATTCAAAGGGACGCAGCGGCTTTTCATTACATACAGCCGTCAGTCTACCAGAAAGGATACTAGATGCTGCAATGCAGATGAAAACCATACGTATTCTGGTCGCGGACGAGTCTCTGCCTTTCATTACGGCGTTCCGGCAGGCAATCAGCAAAGACCCAAGCCTGAAAATCATCGGAACGGCAGGAAGCTGGGAAGAGATGCAGAAAGAAATCCTCGAACTTAGACCCAATGTCCTTATTTTAAGTTCGGCACCGCTGGGCGGCCAGAATCCTGTAACAGTGATGGGACGAGTCCATTCTGTCAGCCATCATATTCCTATGATTATGATCGGTTCGGGGAAGCTGCTGGAAAAAGAAGCGGCGGCCGGTTTTTCTGCCGAATACATTCAAATGCCGGATCTGAGGAAGAAGGAAAGTTTTTCAGCGTTCAGCAATGAAATATGCGTGAAAGTGAAACTTCTTGCAAACCCTTTCGGTATGTCTTTTTCATCGCCTCCGAATGCTTATATCCGCACGGATCTGCGCTACCATGTGATTGCTATTGGAGCTTCTACGGGAGGAACGGAAGCAACCGCGCAGATTATGGAGTCTTTGCCGAAAGGAATGCCCGGTGTCGTTATTGTGCAGCATATGCCGGCTTCTTTTACACGGATGTATGCCGAGCGCCTGAACCGGATTTCTCAGATGGAAGTATCCGAAGCGAAAAATGGGGACAGAATCGAACGGGGAAAGGCTTTGGTGGCTGCCGGCGGTCTGCATATGTATTTAAAGAAAGATGCTCAGGGTTATTACGTTCGGTGTGCGGAAGGTGAAAAAGTGAACGGTCACTGCCCATCAGTCGGAGTTTTGTTTGACTCTGTCGCTGAAACGGCAGGCTCTGACGCAATCGGTGTGATTTTGACCGGTATGGGACGAGATGGGGCTGAAGGGCTGCTGCACATGAAAAAAGCAGGTGCGTATACCGTGGGGCAGGATGAGGAATCCTGTGTTGTTTATGGAATGCCCATGGCTGCATATGAACTTGGGGCGGTTATGAAACAGGCACCATGCCAGGCCATTGCTGGAATCCTCGCGAAACAGGTGAAAGCGGACGGGCTTTCAGAAAAGTAAAGCGGTGGCCGAAATTAAGGTGACTGTTTTTTGATAATAAATCATGCATGACGTCCGAAAAAACCGGTGCGGCTGCATGGGTGATGATCGGAAGCGGAGCGTAAGCTGGCTTTTCTAATTTTTATTTTGTAGGAGGAACGGAAACGATGCGTTTCAAAAAACAAAAACTTCATTTTCAAAAGAAGAAGATGATTCATTTCAGCTTTAAGGGGTTCCGGTTTCAAAAGCACAAGAAATGTCCGGCGAAAGCCCAAAAGAGTGTCAGCGAGGGAAAAACACGGCGCACCACCATTCGCAAAAGGCTGATTGGAAGCATGGTATGTCTTACGGTGGCAATCTGTGTGGCACTTGCTGCTGTTACCTGCACCCTGTTTTACAGCGACATGAAGAGTAATATGGAAAAACAGGTTTCCAGAATTGCGCTGGCTTATGATGAATCCGTTAAAAATGCGGTAGGAAACTATAAATCCAGCATAAAATCTATAGCGACGGATCCGTCACTGACGGATCCGGCCCAGAAAGCCAACTGGCAGCAGAACTTGAATTATCTGGCTCAATCGAATGATTTCAGCAGCGCTGGCTTGATTGATTCAACAGGAAAATCTTTGGATGGAAAAGATTTCAGCAAAAAGGACATGCTCCTGTATGCATCCAGTTCAGGAACGATTTCTACAACGATGAATGATGACGATGGGAATTTGGGGCTTTGTCTTTCTGCAAAAGTGAACAACGGGACGAACTTTGACGGCGTTGTCTATGCGTTTCTGTCTGTTTCTAAATTCAACCAAATTATCAGCAATGTTTCAATCGGAGACAAGGGATATGGTTTCATCGTAGATTCAGATGGAAAAATTATTGCGGACAAGTCTACCGAAAATGTTTACAACGGCGTCAATTATATTGAAATGGCAAAAAAAGATTCTTCCTATTCTGACATTGCCAAACTGATCCACTGTATGATCGGCCACCAGGCAGGCAAACAGTATGTGAACCTAAAAGGAGAGCAGAAATACGTCTTTTATGCGCCGATTCTGGATACGGATTGGTCTGTAGCCGTTTTGGCGGATGTTAATGAAATGATGGCGGACTTTTACAAAGCACTTTGGATTGTCATAGCAGTTACAGCAGTCTTTATCCTGATGGCGATATTCCTGTCAATTCGGATTTCTAATCCAGTGGTTCGTCCAATTCTCCAGCTGAAAGACCGGGTTGGGGCACTGGCGGAAGGCGATCTGCACAGTGAGGTTCCCGCCATTCATACAGGGGATGAAATTGAATCACTTGCCGACACATTCGGCGGGATGATCAATTCTCTGAATGCCTATATTCGGGAAATAACGGATGTTTTGGGGTCCATTGCTGATGGCGATTTTACCATAAATACTCAGCAGGACTACAAAGGAGATTTTGCGGCAATTAAAAAGGCACTGGATTCTATTGTTGTTTCTATGAATGAAACGTTCCGGAAAATTCACGGAACGGCTGAGCAGGTCGCGGGAGGTTCCCAGCAGCTGGCTGATGCTTCGCAGGCTTTGGCACAGGGCGCAACGGAGCAGAGCGGAACGATCCAGGAACTTTCCTCTTCGATACAGAAAATCGCAAGTCAGGCGGACAGCAGCGCAAAAAGTGCGGCAAAGGCCAATGAAATTTCCAATCAGGCTGAGCAGGAAGTTTCGGGAGGAAACGAGCGGATTAATCGAATGGCCGGAGCAATGGAGAAGATTCGCGAGTCTTCTTCCAAAATCGGAAAGATTATTAAAACCATTCAAGATATTGCTTTTCAAACCAATATTCTTGCCCTGAATGCGGCGGTCGAAGCGGCCCGCGCTGGCGAAGCGGGGAGAGGATTCTCGGTTGTTGCGGACGAAGTGCGCAATTTGGCTAACCGAAGCGGCGAGGCCGTGAAGAGTACGTCTACTTTAATCAGTGAATCCGCCGACGCGGTCGATGAAGGCCGCAAGATTGCCGAAGATACAGCGCAGTACTTAAAATCGGTGATTGAAGACGTCCGGAAGATGAGCCAATTGCTGCAGGCCATTACGACTGCGGCGGGGCAGCAGGCTGATTCCGTCCGTCAAGTCAACGGAAATGTGGAACAAATCTCCGCAGTTGTGCAGACAAACTCAGCCACAGCGGAAGAAGGTGCCGCAACCAGCGAAGAACTTAGCCATTTGGCAGGTTCACTGAATGAAATGCTGGCAAAGTTTAAATTGCTCAGTGCAGATGAGATGGAAGTAGAAGAAGCGTAAGTCAAAAAACTATTTTTGATATTGGGTAACTTTTTTGAAGCCTAAAAACTTCCGTTTATAATGGAAAAACCTGAATTAAAGCGGTTCCCAAAGCATATGAAATTGCTTCGGGAACCGCTTTTTGTCCGCTATTTTGTGCTTTTTATAAGAATTATAGGAACTATGATACAATTTGTACGGTGCTTCCGGTTAGTCCTCGCCGCACAATAATCTGCCGGTCGATCTGTTCACGAAGCTCCGGCACATGGGAAATGATCCCCACTAACCGGTCTCCGCCGGCTAGCTCTGCCAGCGTTGAAATCGCCTGGCGGCGGGATTCATCGTCCAGCGTGCCGAACCCTTCGTCAACGAACATGGTTTCAATACGCACTCCGCCGGAACGGCTTTGCACCACGTCTGAAAGGCCGAGCGCCAAGGACAGCGATGCTTTGAAGGATTCTCCGCCGGAAAGGGATTTTATGTCCCGGACTTTGCCGGTGTAATGATCCAGTACATCGATATCCAGCCCGAACCGTGCACGGAGGTCAGAAGCTGTTTCACGGCGAAGCAGGAGATAGCGTCCACCGGTCATTTTAGCAAGACGCAGATTGGCCTGTTCCAAAATCCGGTTGAAATAAGCCGCCTGCACAAACTGTTCAAAGTTGAGCCGCTGCCGTCCGGTCAGCGCACCGTTCGCTGTCTTATCGAGATCCAGCACACTTTCGTAAGTGCGCTCCAGCTTTTTCCGTTCCTCTAATTTTGCTGTCATTTTTTCAGCGGCGCGCCGGTTGGCCTCTAACCGCACAGATATTTCACGCAGAGCCGTTTCACATTTTTCTTCCCGTTTGTGGGATTCGGAAAGCAAGGCATTCATTTCCCCAAGATTGCAGGGGGATTTATCTTCGGTTTCCTTTTCCAGCCGGGTGAGGTCATTGCGCACAGCACAGCACTGGTCGCGGTAATCGGTCAGCTGCTTTTTCAGTTTTTCCAGCTTTTCCGCCGGAATCAGCGCGTTCAAGTAATCCGCTTCACAGGGAAAACCCGCGGACTGCAGTCTGAGTTCATATTTCTTTTGAAGCTTTTGTGCTTGTTCGGCGGAAAAAGCCAGACTTTTCCGGTTGTCTTCCAGGACTGCCCGCGCCGCCCCAAGACTGTTTTCACAATCGTGAAAATCATGCTCTGCTTTTTCCCGGGCACTTTTCATGGATTCCAGTTCTGTGGAGCAAACAGCAAGCCTTTTCCGTGCTTCCCCTTCGGAATTGCAGGAAAGGCTTTCCTGCATAGCGAAGCCTTCTGCTTGCACAGCTTTCCAATCCGCTTGCCGGGTACTTTGCTTTTTTTCCAGTCCGGTGATTTCCGTTTCGGAGCTGGACAGCAGTTTTTGAATTTGGTTCTGCCGTGCGGTCCGTTCTTCTTTCCGCTTGCTCTGCTGGATCAGAGCAGAAAGGCGGATGTCCAGTTCTTTTTTTTGCACGCATGTTTTTTCCAGCGCATCCAGCGCGGTTTTCCGTAAAGCCTTTACACTTCCGCAACCGGTCAGGCTGCCAAGAACAGCCGCTGCCGCCGAAAGCAAGTTGGCCTTGTCAGCTTCCAGTTTAGTTTTGGCTTCCTTTGCGTCCAGCGCCGCTTTGTGAAGAGCATCCCGCTGCCGTTCGCGCTCGTCTTTCAGACGCTTGAGTGTGCTTCCGCTGGGCGCTTTCCCCGTTAACTGTGCCTTTGCCGGATGGCTGGCGGAGCCACAAACCGGGCAGGGTTCCCCGTCCTTCAGATTTGCTGCCATTAAGCCTGCTTGTTCCCGCAGAAACAGTAATTCCGCATCCGAAGCTTTGCGGTCGGCTTCTTGAAATCGGGCCTCCGCTTTTGGGTATGCAGATTGGCATACCCGGACCGTTTTCCAAAGGATGAGGATATTATCCGTCCCTGTAATAATTTCTTCCAGCTTTTCGCAGGTCTGTGCTGCTGTTTTTCCATCCGCTTCACAGGAGACGCGCTGGACTTCCACATCTTTCAGGGCCTGAAGTTCCGCTTCCAGTTCTTTCTGCTCGGTTTCTAGGCGGACTTGTTTTTTCTTTGCTTCTTCAAGTTTTTTTTGGAGGGAGTCCAACTCTTTTTTTATCTGTTGGGTCTGAGCCTGCAGCGCCTGTGCTTTTTCATAATGAGGAAGCTCAGACTTTAACCCGGCCATTTTTCCTTCCAGTTCCAAACGGTACGGTTCCTTTGCTTTTTCGGCCTGCGCAGCGGCCCGGAATTCGGACAGTTCTTTTTCCTTCCGGCTGATTTCAACCTTCAGTTCGGAAACAGCCTGCTTCAGGCGGCATGCAGATTCCTTTTCCCGCAAAAAAGCGTCCCGGGCGGGGGAAACTTGAGCCTGAGCTTGTTCCGCCGCCCGGATTTTCGCTTCGGTATTGGCCATAGTTTGCGAAAGCTCTTTCAGCCCGAGGGCTTTCTGCTTCGTGCTTTTCAGTTCGTCGAATGCCCGGTTGACCTGTTCTGCGGCGGCTATCTGCGCGGCCAGTTTCTCCGTTTCCGCGCGGGCAGCATTGCGGCCGACGGATACCTGTTCCGCCGTTTTTCTTTCCGCTTCAATTGAAGCCGAAAGCTGTTTCAGCATCTGCGGGGCAAGGTGCACATCGTTTTCAGCGGAAAATTCCGCGAGGGTATCCGCTGTCAGAAAATTACCGTCCGGCCGGATGGCACCCGCATCCTGCAAAATGGCCCGTGCATTTTCATTCATTTGAGCGGACAACTCCTGAGACCGTGTCCGCAGGAGGTCTTGAATCCGACGGTAAAGGCCGGTATCGAACACACGGCGGAAAATATCGGATCGCTCGGCGCTGTCTGCTAAGAGAAGTTTCAGAAATTCCCCTTGCGCAATCATGGAAGTCTGCCGGAACTGCTTGCAGTCGATACCCAGCAGCTGAACAATTTCCCTTGTGACGGCACTCGCGCCGGAGCAGACTGATCCGTCCGGCCGAGTCAGTGCGGCATCCGCATTTTCCGTCGTCATGCCCCCTTTTCGCTTGGGGCGGAGATAACGCGGATTGCGCACCACGCGGTACAGTTTTCCCGCATGGGTGAAAGTCAGATCCACAAACGTCTTTGCGGAGGGATCGGCAAAATCACTCCGCAGCGTGTCCGCTGTGCGGGTGGAACCGCTGGCCTCGCCATATAAAGCAAAGGTGATGGCATCAAAAATAGTTGTTTTCCCCGCGCCGGTAGCGCCGCAAATGAGGAAAAGCCCGCCGGACCCGAACTTGTGCAGGGGAATTTCCGTTCTTCCGGCATAGGGGCCGAACGCACATACAACCAGGTTCAGCGGTTTCACGTTGTTTCCTCCTCCTGCGCCGTGCGAATGACGTTTTCCAGTTCTCTCTGTTCATCGGCAGGAAGCTCAGAACCGGCTTGATTCCGATAAAACTCCTCGAACAGTTCCAGCGGCGAACGGCGGGAAACGTCGCCTGACGCTGCAGTTCGGGAATGTTCCTGTGCTGCCGTTCGCGCGTTTTCAAAGTCAACCCGCATCAGGTTTGGGTAAACTGCCCGCAGGCGGCCGGCAGCGTCTGAGATTTCGTGCCCGTCCGTCAAGACAGCGCGGATGTAGTCCTGGGTATCGCCCAGCGCGGCAACCGCCGGGCTTGTCAGTTCCTCGATCGGTCCCCGGATCTCCCGCATATCATGAAGCGGCGAAAGGGGGATCTGCGTAATTTCCGCTTTTCCCTTTTCGCCGAATTCGACGAGAGTTACGGATTTTTTCTGCCGCGCTTCGGAAAATGAATATTTCAGGGGTGAACCCGCATACCGCACATTCGGCCTTCCAACCCTCTGCGGCCCATGCAGATGGCCCAGTGCCACATAGTCAAACGCGTCGAAATTGGAAACATCCACTTCGTCTGCGCCGCCCACCGAAATCGTTTCGGAATCGCAGCGTTCCGGTTCGCTTCCCAAAGCCGTGACAAATTGGTGGGCAACCAGTACATTGCGTTCCGCCATGTTGATTTTCTGCGTGCCGACAGCGCAGCGGACTGCTTTTTCATAAGTATCCGCCTTTTCACCGAAAAAGGGGGTTGCTGTGGCCGGCTTTATAAAAGGAAGCAGATAAATATGGATTGGGCCAAACCGGTCGGACAAGTCGGCTTCTTCCAGTCTGCCCCGGAACACTCCGGCAATGGTCACGCCGTTTTTCTGCATGATGCGGCTGCCGAACTGAAGCCGTTCAGGGGAATCATGGTTCCCGCTGACAGCGAACACAGCCATACTCCGTGAAGAAAGCTCTGTGAGAAAATCATCCAGCAGGCCAACCGCCTCGCCCGGCGGAACGCTGCGGTCGTACAGGTCGCCTGCCAGCAGCACGGCGTCCGGCCGGGTGCGCTCGGCAATATTAAGGATCTGTCTGAGAATATACCGCTGATCGTCCAGCATGCTGAATTCGTTGACCCGCTTGCCAATATGCAGATCGGCAAGATGCAGAAATTTCATGATGTTTCCCGCCGCTTCGGGGCGACGCCTTGGCTGCCGCCGGAACACGCCTGCTTTTTTTCGTTCAAACCGGCAAGATCTTTTATGACTTCCCCCGCGAGAATCATGCCTGCCACAGGCGGCACAAAGGAGACACTTCCGGGAACAGCGCTCCGTCCGTCAATTTCTGCGGGCGGTCCGTCCTGCGGCGGAAGCGGCGGTTCTTTGGAATAGACAACTTTCAGGTGCGCAATTCCGCGCGTCCTCAATTCGCGGCGCATTACGCGGGCAAGCGGGCATACGCTGGTCTGGTAGATATCGGCGACTTCAAACCGGGTGGGATCCAGTTTATTTCCTGCTCCCATGCAGCTGATGAGCGGCACGCACGCCTGATCCGCACGGACCGCCAGCTCCAATTTGGCGGAAATCATATCTACGGCGTCCACAAGATAGTTGAACCGCGAAAAATCAATTTTGTCCGCGTTTTCGGCGGTGAAGAAATACGGATACGCCGTTACGCGGCAGGCAGGGTTAATATCCAGCACGCGTTCTGCCATGACGTCGGCTTTCCGGCGGCCGACGGTGGAATGCAGGGCAACGATCTGACGGTTTATATTTGACGGGGCGACTGTATCGCCGTCAAACAAGGCAAGACTGCCGACACCGGCCCTTGCCAGCGCTTCCGCCGCATACGATCCCACGCCGCCGATGCCAAACACGGCGACGGAGGAGTTTCGCAGTTTTTCAACCGCTTCCCGGCCGATAACCCGCTCTGTGCGGGAAAATTCGGGCGGTATTTCCGGTGCGGTCATACTAAGTAATCCGGTGTGGAAAGATAGCGCATCCCGGTGTCGGGCAGGAGCGCGACGATCAGCTTTCCGGCATTTTCAGGCCGTTCGGCCAGAACCCGGGCTGCATGAACAGCGGCTCCGGAAGAAATTCCCACCAGGATTCCTTCCATGCGGGCAAGTTCACGGCCTGCCTGATATGCGTCGTCATCTGTGACCGTCAGAACCTCATCCACCAGAGAACGATCCAGTGTTTTCGGGACAAAGCCCGCTCCGATACCCTGCAGTTTATGCGGACCGGGTTTTCCGCCCGACAGAACGGGTGAACCGGAGGGTTCCATGGCCACAATTTTTACGCCCGGCTTTTTCTCCTTCAGATATTGAGCGACGCCGGTCAAGGTTCCGCCCGTGCCGACCCCCGCGACAAAAATGTCGATTTTCCCCTCCGTATCCTTCCAGATTTCCGGCCCCGTGGTTCTGCGGTGCGTTTCCGGGTTGGCGGGATTGACAAACTGACCGGGAAGATAAGAACCCGGCGTTTTTTTTGCCAATTCGCCGGCTTTGTCGATAGCACCCTGCATTCCTTTTGATCCGTCGGTAAGGACAACTTCCGCGCCGTAAGCCTTCAGCAGGTTCCGGCGTTCGACACTCATGGTTTCCGGCATGGTAAGGATAATGCGGTATCCTTTTGCGGCTGCCACGGCGGCCAAACCGATCCCCGTGTTGCCGCTGGTCGGCTCAATGATCACCGAACCGGGCTTCAGCAGCCCCTTCTTTTCGGCGTCTTCAATCATAAATTTTCCAATACGGTCCTTCACGCTTCCCGCGGGGTTGAAATATTCCAACTTTGCGGCGATATCCGCTTTCAGGCCGTGCTTTTTTTCGTAATTTGACAGTTCCATCATCGGTGTGCCGCCGATTAAGTCCAGTACGCTTTTTGCAATCATTCCGTATTCCTCCCGTATGGAAAATGGATACAATTCACTCTCTTTGAATAAACCTTCTGTTTTCATTATAGTCTGGAAAATGGAGGGTTGTCAATCGCGGAGTTCAGCCGCAAGGAGGAAAATTTTCAAAGCTCAGAACCTTTTTTTGCCTTCCGCTGAAATAATTTTACCAGTTCCACCAGCGGGATAATGGCAAACGCCAGCCCCAAGGCAATGAAGTACAGCCGCGCGGAAAGCGCCGCAAGGGAAAAGGCCCGGGCCAGCGGCGGAACATAGAGCATCAGCGCGGTGATTCCAACCGCGAACAGGAGAGAAAGCAGCAGGTACCGGTTGCGGGTGTGCAGGGTAAAAATGGATTGCCGGCGGGAGCGCATATTGAAGGCATGGAAGACCTCGCAGAGAGACAGCGTAAGGAATGCCATGGTCATGCCCGCAAGAATGGAAGTTCCGCGGCCAATCCGGTACGACACCAGTGTCAGCAGCGCGACAACCGCGCCCTGATAAAGAATATCGGGCCCGACGCCGTTTGCAAACAGCCCTTCCGACTTTGGGCGCGGAGGACGGTTCATAATGCCTTTTTCGGCCTGCTCCATGCCGAGCGCAATGGCCGGTATGCTGTCGGTTACAAGATTGATCCACAGAATATGAATAGGCTTGAGCAGGACGGCCCCCAGCATTGTCGCCGTGAACACGGCGATCACTTCGCTTAGGTTGGAGGAGAGGAGAAACTGGATGGCTTTGCGGATATTATCGTAAATGCGGCGGCCTTCTTCCACTGCCGTGATAATTGTGGCGAAATTGTCGTCCGTCAGAATCAGATCTGCCGCGCCCTTCGCCACGTCTGTGCCGGTGACTCCCATGCCTGTGCCGATATCGGCGGTCTTGAGGGCGGGGGCGTCGTTTACGCCGTCGCCCGTCATGGCGGTCACCATGCCCCGCGACTTCCAGGCTTTCACGATCCGGACCTTATGTTCCGGCTGGACGCGGGCGTAGACCCCGTAATCCGGGACCCGGCGCGCCAGTTCTTCATCCGAGAGACGGTCAAGGTCGCTGCCGGACGCCGTTTCACTGAAATTTTGAATGATGCCGAGCTCTTTTGCAATTGCTGCTGCGGTGTCGCGGTGGTCACCCGTGATCATCACGGGCCGGATGCCTGCGCGGCGGCATTTTTCAACTGCGGCGGGGACTTCGGGCCGCACGGGATCCATCATTCCGGCAAGACCGACAAAAGTCAGGCCGGTTTCCAGCTTTTCGGGCGCAAAGCTGCCCGGGAGCGTGTCCCAAGGGCGGTATGCGGCGGCAAGCACGCGGAGCGCCTTTTCCGCCATGCCGAGATTGGTCTGTTCAATCTTCCGCCGTTTTTCGTCCGTCAAAGGCAGAATTCTGCCGCCTTCCAGAACTTTTTCACAGCGGTTCAAAATTTCATCCGGTGCTCCTTTTGTATATTGGAGATAACCGCCCTCCGGGTTTTCATGCACGGTGGACATCATTTTCCGCTCGGAATCGAACGGCGCTTCACCGACGCGCCGGTATTTTTCTTCCAGGCGGTTTTTGTCGATTCCCTGCCGGGCGGCATAAGCGACCAAAGCACTTTCAGTGGGTTCGCCGCCGGCTTTTCCGTCGGGGGAGAGCCACGCATCACTGCAAAGCGCCATGGTGCGGGCAAGCGGCTCCGCATCTCCGGCCGTCTCCACAACGGTCATCCGGTTCTGTGTGAGGGTACCGGTTTTGTCGGTGCAGATTACCTGGGTGCAGCCAAGCGTTTCTACAGCGGTGAGCCTGCGGACGATGGCGTTCCGCTTGGAGAGGTTGGTGACGCCGATGGACAGGACGATGGTGACGACCGCCGCGAGTCCTTCCGGAACGGCGGCAACCGCAAGACTGATTGCCAGCATAAAGGTATCCAAAACGGCTTTTCCGCTGAAATCGCCATTTCGGAGCAAACTAAAGACAAATACAAACGCGCAGACGGCGAGGACCCCGACGCTCAGAACTCGGCTAAGCTGATTCAGCTTCTGCTGAAGCGGGGTGGCCTCTTTCTGTGCTTTTGCAAGAGTGTCGGAAATCTTACCCATCTCGGTCTGCATTCCGGTGGCGGTGACCACTCCTTCGCCGCGCCCGTAGACGGCGCTGCTGCCCATATAGGCCATATTCCGACGGTCGCCGAGAGAGATGCTGCCTTTTCCATCCAGCGCATCAGCCGTCTTTTCTACCGAGGTGGATTCACCTGTAAGCGTCGATTCGTCGGTTTTCAGGCTGACAGCGGAAGTCAGGCGCATGTCGGCAGGGACGGCGTCGCCGGCTTCCAGAAGAACGATGTCGCCCGGAACGAGAGTGTGGGAATCCACCGTCTGGATTTTTCCGTCCCGGCGCACTCTGGATTGGGCGGCCGTTATTTTCTGAAGGGCTTCCACCGCTTTTTCGGATTTGCTTTCCTGCATGACACCAAGGACGGCATTTAGGACGACGACCAGAAGAATAACAGTCATGTCTGCGGCTTCGCCAATAATGCCGGACAGTACTGCTGAGACAATCAGCACGATTGTCATGGGATCAGAAGCCTGCTTGGCCAGCCGCAGAGCCAGCGGCGTTGTTTTTGCGTCTGCCAGACGGTTGGGGCCCGTTTTCTGCAGGCGGCATTCCGCTTCGCTCTCCGTCAGCCCTTTTTGCGAACTGCCCAGTTCCTGCAGTACCTCGCCGGTTTCCTGCGCATAATATTCCATGATTTTTGCCTCCCTGCCTGTTTATTCTGCCCGGAGGATATAAAAAAAGACCTTTAACAGAGCAAATGTCTGTTAAAGGTCTTGCTTTCCATTGCAGAGATGGATCGGCGGCCAGAAGCGAATGCAACGGTTGTTGACCGGCCGAATTGTAAGCTACTCCCCTTTACCGGGTAGAAAATATAATGGATTTACTCTTATCATAACATAGCCGGATTCAATAATATTCCATATAGTAATTATTTAAAAATATTTTTTTACCACATTGCTTTGTTTTTAGGTTTTCCGCAGAATTATGTGATGGAAAAATGCAATTGCTTTGTATTCATCCAAATTGCTTACTTTTCTTTCTATATCCAGCATCTTTTCCTGCCACAACGGATTTTGCTGGATATCCTGGTTTTGCTGCAAGCACCAAAATGTTCTCATGCCCAGACTTTTTTCAATCACCAATGATTTTCCAGACCATTTTATAAGATCCGTATCGTCATAGTAATGAATGGCGCCAAATTGACAATAATTTTTTGAAGAAGAAGTTTGTTTTTAAATGCCCCGTTTTTCCGGCATCTTTCTTCTTTTATTTTTCTAATATCTTCATCAGAAAACTTCATAGCCTTGGAAATTGCCTCAAGAACTTCGAGAATATCGCATAACTCTTCGATACAGTTATTTTCCGAATATTCCAAAACTTCCATAATAACCTCCTGCCGTTTTGCAAGCCGCTGCCGTGAAGTCCTGTCTGCCCTCTTGGAAAAGCCGGTCAGATGGATTGGCTGACAATCTCGTCCAGAAGATCGAATCGTTTCAGACAGGCAATATATTGAGCAACGCAATACGGATTTTGAATATCCGCTTCATCCAGCCCCTGAAAGGCATATAATTCGTCCCACAGCATGGTGCTGCCCTCTACCATGAAATATCCCGATACGGTATCAATTCCAATAAAAATTCTTGTGATATCTCCTCCCCAGAGATCGTCCGGATCCTGGTTCTCGCTTTTATAAAAAATTTCACCGTTTCCCTTGTTTTCGAGGTAGAAGGTTCTTGGCAGCGGATCGGTGCCGCGCGGCAGTTTTTCGGCAAACGGCCGGTTCATGGTAACGCTCAGGCGGACCGCATCGATGGCTTCTTCCTCCCATATTTCGGTCAGAACATATTTTCTGGATAAATAGTCAAGCAGCTCCAGTCCAGACTTTCGGTTTGGCTTCAGCCTGTTTTTGTATTGGTTCCAGATACGTTTCCATTCCTCATACATTTCTGGCGTCGGTTCCTGTGTCAGCATGTTTTCGCTCTCCTTTTTGTAGCTACAAATAATATCGGTCGGCGGACTCATTTTATTCCCGCTGTCGTAAAACAGAATCACAGCCTTGGCAGAATATCAAAAGTATACCGCCGCATAATCGCAACCCCTCGGAAGGTTTGAAGATTTTCTGAGGGCTATTCCGGGTTTTGTGTGTTGAAGGTATGTCTACCTTTCGCTGTGGTTGTTCAGCCACGCGGCTGTTTCTCCGATTTTCTTTCTGGACTGAATCAGCATGGAATGATCGGGATATTTCCGGTAATCCGGTTCCAGGGCCATCAGGAGAGAAAGGTACAGGTCATACCATTTGATCCTCTGGTTTTGCCGGTCGGTAAAGGGAGCGGCTCCGTATCCCTGGATAAATGCGGGGCACTGGCTGCCGGAGCGGAATCCGACCTCCATCAGCGGATCGCCCCACAGGCACCGTTCAAAGTCAATCAGGCCCGTTATTCTGCCGTCCTTCACAAAGATGTTGCCCGCCCAAAGGTCCCAGTGGATCAGGCGGGGAATGGTAACCTCCTCAAAGGAACTCCGGTATTTCGCGAGGAGAGCCTGCACCGACGCGCGGTCTGCACCAACGTCAATCTTCAACGCTTCGGCGTCGTCGAAAGCGCCGTCTATCATATCTGCAAAAACTGCCGGCCAGTCGCTGCCCTGACGGTCCGGCTGCCCGAAATAGCCGAATTTGCTGCCGGTGATGCGGTTGATTTCCGCGTTATACCGGCCGGTGTCAAATTCAAGTCCTTCCCGGCTTTTCGCCGGCAGGCTGCTGGAAAGCGAATTCAGGCTTTTCCCTTCCAGCTTCGTCATAAAAAAATAATCCGAACCGCAGACAGACCGGCTGTTGTCGTAAAATAAAACGTCCGGAAGAGGGACGGATGTTTTGCCTTTTACGAGGCGCATGCTCTGAACTTCGGCAGACATGATGTTTTTTTCATACGACATAAGAAGCGAGCCGGGCGGGGGAGCGACTTTCAGGACGGTTTCACGGCCGTCCGGCAGCCCGACAAGGTATGCGGCATTGAAATAGCCCTCCGTCAGTTCGGAAACGGAAGCGGCGTTCGGCAGTCCGAATGCTTTTTGCACCATTCGGCCGATTGTATCGGCAGACAGCCGGTTCTTTGTAATGCTTGTCATTTTTGTCCTCCCTTGGGTTTTGATGAATGCCGCGTCTTTTTAAACTGGTTCAGTTCAATGTCAGAATTCCATAATTCTTGGTGCTTGTGTCCTGCAAGTTCTGATAATCGTTCCAGGTACAAATGGACTGAACGGTTCCGTTTCCGGTATCGTCATTTACTTTGAAGTCAAAGCCGATTTGACTTCCTGCGGCGGGGGAAAGACCCGAAATCGGAATTGCCGCCTGTACGGTGTAACCGGTGCTGTTTTGGGTTATAAAATGAGGAATGGTATCCATTCCTTTTCCGCTGCGGTTTATGTGGAAATGCTGGGGGCCGTTGTTCTTCAGATACAAATCAATACTGTCACTCGTTCCGGTCGTATCGTCTGAAACATCAGCAAGTACATACAGGTAATTTTTATCCCACGTCGATTTCACTTGAGCTGTCGCACCTGTAACTCCCTTGGCATAAGTGTCGGTCGTAATCGCGGAAATATCGGACCAAAGCGAATCAGAGGAAGTGCCAAGCTTCGGTGTCCCATGGTGGACCGTCGCGGCGCGCGTGTCCACTGTCGTTTTAGAGGGATCAACCAGTGCCCAATAGGCCGGCTTTGCCTGCAGCGAGTTGTCAAACAAAAGAGGAATATTGTTTGCTCCCAGCCAGGAACCGTCGTCCGCTGTGCCCCAGATGGTTACAACGTCAATATATTTGCGCTCTTTTTCAAAGAGATCAAACAGCTGTTTATATCGTCTGGCTTCCTGCGCAAGAGCGGCGGCATCGGTTTGGCCGCCGGTGTTCACGTCGAGTTCTGTTACCTGAAGCTCCAGCCCGAGCGAACCGAGCTTCTCAATAGAGGCCTGAATGTCAGAAATCGACGGGTAGGTCAAACCGACATGCATCTGCAGTCCAATGCCGTCGATTGGCACCTTTTGTTTTATCAGGCTTTTTACCAGATTGTACATATCCACAGTTTTTTGATTGTTGTTTTCAATTCCGTAATCGTTGATAAAAAGTTTTAAGTCCGGATCGGCGGCACGGGCATATTTGAATGCGTCCGCAATATATTCGGGGCCGGTAATAGGCAGCCACTGGCTTCTTTCCGATTCTCCCCTTAGACCGTTGTTCTGGTGACTGTCGGAAAGCGGTTCATTCACGACGTCCCAGCAGTAAAAGGGGCTTTTTGAACCATATTTCTTCTTAAAATGCGTCAGCACGTTGGTGATGTGATTTTTCAGGGTGGTCAGCAATTCCTGTTTTGTGGCAGGCTGGCTGGGATCGTCTTTTGAAGTGAACCACCACGATGGGACCTGTGAATGCCACACCAGATTGTGACCGCGCAGTTTCATGCTGTTTTTGATTGCAAAGTCGGCAAACTGATCAGCCGTGGTAAAATCCAGCTGATGGCTGCTGTCATACAGGGAAGATGATTTCATTTCGTTACCAGGAGTCAGGCTGCTAAAATGTTTGGCAATTAATTTACTGTGATCATCAATAAGATCGGAAAAAACAGCGGCTGTCCCCAGCGTGAAATCATATTTGCTTTTGAGCGAAAGAATGTCGGTTTGTATTTCTGGTGCCAAAGATTCGGTTTCCTTAATGGATACGTCGTCGATATAGTACGGGACAGAGGTGTCTAAAGTCCGGAAAGAAAGCTGCAGGGAAGAGAGGGTAAGATTTTCCGTCAGTGTAAAATCCCCTGATACCGTTGTCCAGTCGGATGAGGAAATCGGCACCTGGTTGGCGATGGACGCACCGTACCAGACACCGTTGGAATCCACGCGGTTTACGGTAACTGTTCCTTTTGCCGAGCCGGATGCGGTTCGCAGGCATGCGGTGATACGGTATGTATGGCCATATTGAACCAGTGACAGGATATTATAGGAAGGCCCGGCGTATGGTGAAGAAGGATCGGACACTTTCAGGCAATGCTGGCCGGAGTGGGCGACTTCCGTGACAACTGCGATGGTGCAATTTCCATCACTCCATCCGGTTGCTTTGCCGTTTTCGAAGCTTTCGGAAGAAAAAGCTTTGCCGCTGTCAGCCAGTTTCTTGGAACTTATAGAATCCCTAGAAGAAGTACTCTGGCCTGAATTGGCACTGCATCCTGTCAGCCCGCCTATCAGGGGCAGGCCAATAAGTGGGATGACAAAAACACTGGC
This sequence comes from Ruminococcaceae bacterium UBA5406, assembly GCA_002407675.1. Classification (GTDB taxonomy): domain Bacteria; phylum Bacillota; class Clostridia; order Oscillospirales; family Acutalibacteraceae; genus Thermocaproicibacter. Next base: position 85,826 of record DHNW01000032.1, on the reverse strand, counting down.
GATCCGAAACCCCAATTTGCTCTTCATTAATATCACTCTCCCGATTTTATTTGCGGTATCGGCCCCGAAGCGAAATAACCATGAAAAAACATAATATTCGGCGGCACGAATGCGCTTCGCTGGAAGAAAAACTATATTTTAAGCATAAGCACAATTGGAGTTTCTTTCTCGTCAATAATTGCGAAAAGTTATTTACTTTTTGCGGTGTTTATTATTTAAATTGTAAAGAAAGGCATATGGTGTGTAGAAGTTAACCGTGCTCAAGGAATAAAAAACAACCGAAACAGGGAAAAGCCAAAAGCATCCGCTGCCTCGGCGTGCCGGTTCCTGTGCCACCATATGATGACATATTATTTCGCTTTCGCCATTTTCTCCAGTTTTTTGCGGTCGGTGAGTTCTACTTCGCCGCGGGAGAGCTTTACCATGCCTTCGGACTGAAAATAACGAAGCATGCGGGTGACCACTTCCCGCGCCGAGCCCATGTTCCGGGCAATTTCCTCATGGGTCGTTTTGAGACGGTCGCTTCCGTCAATGGACGACTGCTCCAGCAAATAGATCGCAAGCCGCCTGTCGAAGCTCATAAAAAGGATTTGCTCTAGAAGCCACATGACGTCGGAAAGACGAGAAGAAATTAGCTGGTTGGTAAAATCCGAAACCGCCAGCGAATTCTGGTTCAGGTCCCGGTAGATGGCCGTGGGGATTAAGATGGTTTCAGAATCTTCGACAGCCTGGGAGTAGATGTCAAACCGAATGTTTTTCAGAACGCAGGAGGCTGAAAAAATACAGACGTCCCGCTCAAAAAGGCGGAAGAGCGTAATCTCGCGCCCGGTGTCGGACAGGATAAACGAGCGGACCTGGCCGCTCTTGATGCAGTACAGGCCGGCGCAGTCGCCCGGCCCGCTATGTATGATATCCTTTGCCCGAAAATTGTGCGGGGCGGAACCGGATTGGATCAACTGCCGCTGCGGTGGAGTCAGTTTGTTCCAGAAAGGCAGAATATCCTGTAAAAAGGCCGTATCATGGCTGTTCAGCGGCATGGCAATCCCCCCATATTCTTTTTATTATACCATTTACAGAAGAAGAAAGGAAGACGAAGCGGAATTCCTTTTGCACCGTTACGGCCTTTTTTTGCGGACTGTCTGAGAAGCGCCGTTTAATTTTTTTAAGAAAGGCACCGTCACCGGCAGGCTGATCAAAAAAGACAGGAGATCGGCGGCAGGCTGGCTGAACTGGACGCCTGCAAAGCCGATCAGGCGGGGCAGGACGGCGACAGCGGGCAGAAAGCAGATCCCCTGCCGCAGGGCGGCCAGCAGCGACGCCCTTTTTGATTTTCCGATCGACTGGAACATCATATTGGAGATCACGACAAAAACCTGCAGGGGCCCCGCGGCGAACTGGGCGCGCAGGGCGGGTGTCCCGTCGGCGATGACCTGCGGATCGTCCGGCCGGAAGAGGGCCATAATCCGGGGGGCAGAGAGAAAGCCAACGGCGCACAGGGCAAGCATCCCTGCCGTCCCGGCAGCCAGGCAGAACCGGAACGATTCTTTCAGGCGGCGGAACTGTTTGGCGCTGTAGTTAAAACCGGCCACGGGCTGGAACCCCTGGCCGAAACCGATTAGGGCGGCCAGAATGAAGAAAAAGGCGCGGCCGACAATTGCCATGGCCGCAACGGCCGCGTCGCCGAACGGTGCCGCGGCAAGGTTCAAAGCCATGGAAGCGGCGCTGGCAAGCCCCTGATGGATCAGCGACGGAACTCCCATTTTCAGGATTTTTCCATGGTCGGACGGCCGGAAGGAAAAAAGCCCTGCACGGATGGGGACGAGGGTGCGGCGGCGCAGGTAATGGAGAAGAAGGACGGCGAACCCCGCCGACTGGCCCGCGAGGGTGGCAATTCCCGCCCCGGCGATTCCCATGCGGAAAGTAAAGATCAGAAGGGGGTTCAGCACGATATTCAGGATGCAGCCGGTCATCACGCCGATCATGGCAAGCGAGGCCCGGCCCTCGGCGCGCAGGTCGCAGTTCAGGACGGAAGAAGCACACAGGATGGGAGCGCCCGGAAGAATAAACCGGGCGTAGCTTTCTGCATAGGGGGCAATGGTGGGGGTTGCGCCCAAAAAGCGGATAAGCCCATCCAGAAACAAAAGTCCCGCCGCCCCAATCACCGCCCCTGCCATCAGAGCCGAAAAAAACGCAGTGGAAGCCGCTTTTTCGGCCAATCCGGTTTTCTTTTTCCCTAATAACTGAGAAATCAGGCTGCCGGATCCCATTCCGAGCGTATATCCGACGGCCTGAATAAAAGCGGTGAGGGGATAGACAATTCCAACGGCACCGGCGGCGGTGGTTCCGATCCGGCTGACGAAGTAAGTGTCCGCAAGGCTGTAGGCGGCCGAAACCAGCATCCCGGCAATGGCGGGCGCGGCAAGTTTGCCGATCAGGCGTGGGATCGGCGTCTTTGTCATGATTTCCAGCCGGCTTTTTGCTTCATCCGCCATTTTCCTTTTTCGCGCCCCTTTTTATTAACGGTACTTCTGTCAGTTTTCCCAGAATACGTTTTTTTTTCCGCGCCGGGCAAAAGAAAATGCCGGACAGAAAGGAAAAATCCTTTCCGTCCGGCGCAGCCGGGAACAGATCAGCCGGAAACGGTGCTGGAGGGCGACATCCCCAGTTCTTTTAGTTTGGCATTATGTTCATCCAGCGTTTTTTGATAATAATACTTGCCGTTTGACGTAATGAAATAATAATAATCGGTTTTAGCCGGATTTGCCGCCGCATTCAGCGCCGAAGCGCCCGGGTTGCAGATTGGCCCGGCCGGAAGGGCGGCGCAGCGGTAAGTATTGTAGTAATATTTGTATTTGTCGCCGAAAACGTTCAGCAAATACATGGTGCAGTAGGAGATTGTCGCGTCCGCTTCCAGTTTCTGTTTGGCTTTCAGCCGGTTGTGAAATACGGAAGACACCAGTTTCATATCCTGCGCGTCATCCGCTTCGCGTTCGATAATGGAAGCAAGAGTTACAACCTGATCGGTTGTCATTCCGGAATAGTTGTATTTTGTTCCAATCTTCTGCTCTGCAACACGGAGAAAACGCCCGACGGCATCCTGCGGTTTCATCCCCACATAAAATTCGTAAGTATCCGGATAAAGATACCCCTCCAGCTTATAAGCCCGGTGCGCATTTGACGGGATGGCTTTCACCAGCGGATAATAGCTGAAATCGTAGTTTTGGGCAGCCGTGACAAAATCGGCCTTTTTGCAGACGCTGCTTTTTTCCAGCCGATCCCCAATTTGGGAAAGCGTGTACCCTTCCGGAAATGTGAGCGCGACGGTTTTTGCTTTTGCCGGTGAAGCGGAAGAAGAATTTTGTCCCGCTTTGGATGACGTTTTTCCCGCCGGTGTTTTTTGGGAGGACGGCGCCGCGGAGGTTTGCAAAGAGGAAGATGCGGCGGAAGAATCGCCTGCGCCGGAAGAAACGGGCGGCACAGAAGACGAGACCTGCCCCAAAAAAGAAGAAGACGGCTGGGAAGATGCCGGTGCCTGCTTGTCTTGTTTGGAACAGGCGGAAAATACCAGCAGAACTGCTGTTAAAAGAAATATACATATCCTTTTCAACGAATTCACCTTATAACCTTATCTATCAGAATAGCTCCATTATACTCCGCGTTTCAATTCCCCGCAACAGGAAGAAACTGGCCGTAAGGACAGAAGTCCCGCTGCCCAACCCGTTTTAAAAAGCCGCTGCCATTTTCAGAACCGAAAGGCAGGAAGGGTGATACATTTCAGGAATATCCGTGCGTACAGTTTCCAGTACCTGATAAAAAATCCGGTTCCCTGTCACGGCGAGCTCGTTTGTGCTTTTTCCGCCCAGCGCTTGGCAGTAGGTTTCGTCCGTAAAGTCCCGGAGAACGACGCCTTCGGAGGAAAATCCGAATCTTTCCGCCGCCTGTTCCAAAAAATCCTTTTCGCGGACAAAATCGCTGCTGCCCAGATGAATAATACCGGACAGATTTTGTTCCAGAATGAACTGAACTGCGCCGGCCACCGAAGTATCAATGTTTAGGCTTTGGTATAAGTTGCCATAGAGGGCGCCCTCGTCCAGAATTTCCCGGCGGGTCAGCCGTTCCAGTTTTGCCCGGTTGAGGATCATGGGGAGCCGGACGATGGCCGCGTTTTTTCCAAGGGTGCCGAGGATCTTCGCTTCACATGCGATTTTATATTTTCCATATTCGCTGACAGCCTGTGGTGTGTCGTTTTCCGTATGCGGCCGCTCCGGCGCGGCATCAAAAACATTCGCGGTGGAAAGAAAAATCAGCTTTGCCCCGTTCTTTTTTAACCATGCGGCGGCTTTTTCATGGGCTTGAAATTGATCATGAAAATCTCCGCGGAGGCAGGAAATGACGGCGTCCGGCTTTTCCTGTTCCAGCAGCGCGGAGGTGTCGTCCGAAGAAACGTCAAACGGCAGCAGGGGGACGGGAAGATCGGTTTTATGGAGGCGATAGGTACCGGTTACATTGTGCTTATCGGATAGCTGTCGGCACAGAACACTGCCGATCAGGCCGCTTGCGCCGAGAACAAGAATTTTCATGATTTTTCTCCCGCATTCTTTATATGATTTGAAAGATATAAAATTTTAAGTAGTTTGTTTCCGGAACGTTCCAGAGAATGGGATGATCCGGGGCCTGCTGCCGGGCTTCGATTTGCCGCAGGGAAACCTGTGCGTCCGACGCCGCGTGACGGAGGACGTCCCGGAACAGTTCGTCCGTCATGAAATGAGAGCAGGAACAGGTGGCGAGATATCCGCCGCGAGGCAGGAGCTTCATGGCGCGGTAATTGATCTCTTTGTACCCGCGTTCGGCGTTCCGCACGGTCCGGCGGGATTTGGTGAACGCGGGAGGATCGAGGATAACAAGATCGTATTCACGCTTGCGGTTTTCCGCAAGCTGAGGAAGAAGGTCGAAAACGTTGGCCGTTTCAAATTCCATGCCGTTTTCCAGATGGTTCAGCCGGGCGTTTTCCTGCGCGGCTGAAATCGCGTCCGCCGAAATATCCACCGCATGAACGCGCTCTGCCCCGGCTTTTGCGGCGTTGAGAGCAAAAGATCCGGTGTCGGTAAAGCAGTCCAGCACACGCTTCCCACGGCAGAGCCGTGCAACGGCACGGCGGTTGTATTTTTGGTCAAGGAAAAACCCGGTTTTCTGCCCGTTCTCAAAATCAACGGAATATTCAATCCCATTTTCGACAATGCGGGTTTTTGCAGAACCTGGAACGGGAACACCCTTGAGTGGAAAAAATCCTTTATTCTGCTCCATCCCTTCCAGTTTCCGGATGCCGACGTCGTTCCGCTCGTAAATGCCGTCGATTTTCTGCCCGTCTTCCGTTAGAATTTTATAAAGGAGAGGGAACAGAATGGGCTTGATTTTTTCCATGCCGAGTGAAAGAGTCTGCGTGACCAGAATATTGCTGAAACGATCGACCGTAAGACCCGGGAAGGAATCTGATTCACCGAAAATAATGCGGCAGCAGGAAAGATCGTTTCCCATGACGGTTTTGCGGTATTCCCACGCATAGCGCAGGCGGCGCTCCCAGAAGGATTCGTCGAATGTGTCGTTGGCGCTGCGGGAAATCAGCCGAATGCGGATTTTGGAATGGTCGTTGATAAAACCGGTTCCGAGATAGGCGCCGTGTGTACTGAGAACGTCGACCAGATCACCGTTCTGGTACGGATCGGCGGATAGGACCTCTGTGTTGTAAATCCAGGGGTGGCCGGAACAGACACTGCGTTCCGCTTTTGGGGTAACGCTGATTTTCGGATAAGAACGGATTTGTTTCATGAATGGCTCCCTCACAGAAAAAGCGGGCGCGGCAAATTCCGCGCCCGCAGATTATTTGCAGTCTATTTGAATTTGACGGCTGTGCCGTATGCCATGACCTCGGCTGCGCCCTGCATGACGGAAGAAGACGCGAACCGGATATTTACAACGGCGTCCGCGCCGAGTTTTTCGGCGCTTTCGGTCATGCGCTGTATGGCAAGCTCTCTTGCTTCGTTCAACATCTTCGTGTAGGCTTTCAGTTCTCCTCCGACAATGGTTTTAAAGCCCTGCGAAATGTCACGGCCAATATTTTTCGACTGGATTGTGCTGCCTTTGACCAGACCGAGCGTTTCAAGTTCCTTGCCGGTGATATAGTCTGTATTGACAAGAATCATTTTTCCAGCTCCTTTAAGAATTGATTCCACCGGAATCGACAGGCGAATAAAAAAACCGCCCCCATTATAGCAGGGAAAAAAGCCGGCCGCAAGTCTTTTTGTCCCTATATTTCCGAGGCCTTTCAGCAGTTTCCCTCATAGACGTACCGCAGGTTCTTCCGGGCCAGAGCGGCGAGAGAATACACGGTTTCAACCGGCGTCGGCGGGCGGTCTGTCAGTTTGTAGCGCGGGAAAAAGCGGGTAACATGCAGCGGTATTTCCGGACTGACACCTGCAAGCCATTCGGACAGGCGGCTCATTTCGCCGGGCGAATCGTTTTCACCGGGGATAATGAGCGTGGTGACTTCCACGTGGCAGCCGGCCCGCGACGCGGCGGCAATGGTCTGCTTGACTTCTTCCAGCCCGCCGCCGATTTTCCGGTAAAAATCCTCTGAGAAACTTTTCAAGTCAATGTTCATTGCGTCGAGAAACGGCAGAAGCCCCCGCAGAGCCTTTTCGGTGACATATCCGTTGGTAACGGCAGCATTGGCAAGCCCGTTTTTGCGGTTGAGCGCTGCGCAGCTGCGCACGTATTCCGGGGAAATCAGCGGTTCATTGTACGTAAAAGCAAGGCCGATATTGCCGGAAGGCTTTAGATCCGCAGCCTTTTGGGCCAAAACCTCCGGCGGAACGTACATTCCGCCGCACCCGCCTTTCCGGGACATGGAAATTTCGTAATTTTGGCAGAACGGACAGCGCAGATTGCAGCCGTAACTGCCCACGGAAAGGATCCGGCTGCCGGGATGAAACCGACGCAGGGGCTTTTTTTCAATCGGATCGAGTGCCATGGACGTCAGCCACCCGTAGTTTTCACTTACTACAGAACCGTTCCGGCAGGAGCGGGCGCCGCAGAACCCGGTCTGCCCTTCTTTCAGGCGGCAGGCGTGCGGGCAGACTTCACACACGGCTTCACTCATTTGTGGCGCACCACCTCAAACCGCTCCAGACGGAAGGCTCCGTCCCGGCGGATTCCTCCCTTGCGCAGGGCAATTTCCACCTGCTGGAGGGGGGTATCCACGCCGGGCAGATCCGGCAGGAGCAGGCCGCATCTTTCTCCGCTGCGGACAATGACGCCGTAACGCTTTGCGTCCAGCTTTTCAATCGATGGAACCGATTCCGGTTTCCCCAGGACGTCCACGCTGTAAACGAGACTGGAAAGTTCTTCTTTTGCAACAGGGCTGAACCGGGGATCGTGCAGCCCCGCGCTGACGGCATTGTGCATAATTTCATCGGCGATGCATCTCTGGGTCGGGAAAATGGTTCCAATGCAGCCGCGGAGCCCGCCGTCTTTTTTAATGGAAACGAATACGCCCGCCTGCTTGTCCAGCAAATCGGGGGAAAGGCCTTCCGGCAGATTTGCGCGGTGTCCTTCGGCTACGCGGGTTTCCAGAGCCAGGCGGGCAAGGCGGACATATCCGTCCTCTTTTTCGCGGCGCTTCTGCATGGATTTGTGCTTCCAGTCCAGGTACTGTCCGCCGAACCGGCGGCTTTCATCCTGGCCGGCCGGAAGAAAAGAGCAGACGGCGTATCCCACACCGAACGGACCTTCATAAGACAGAAAATCCGGCTTTACCGCCAGGCCGTCGAATGCACCCGCAAGGATCATAAAGGAGCGCAGCCCGCATTCGGCCGCGGCATCGCAGAACTCGCTGTCGAATGTGAGAAAACGGAGAAAATCGCCTGATTTCATGGCGTCCGTGACCTGCCGGTCAAACTGGGGGCCTTCTTCCGCAAAACCGTACGGGCCGTCTTCCTTGAGCTTATGGGACAGGTCGCCGCTTGCGATCAGCACGGTTCTGCGGTTCAGCTTTTCAGCCGTTCGGCGGATGCAGCGGCCATAATTGTAATGAACCAGCGGCCCCAGACCAGAAAGGGAACAGCGGACCAGCCGGTATCCGTGATAAACTTCATTGACAAACGTAAGAGGTACAAGAGAGCCGTGATCCACCGCCGGATCCTTTTCACCGAATGTTCCCGCGGGAATTCCGGCTTTTTTGGATTCGTCCGTTAATGCTGCAACAAATGCCGTGTCGTAAGAAAACTCCTCGGGATTCCCCTTTGCACCAAACTGGCTGAAATCGCCGCGGGCACTGCTGCCCGGCGATATGTGGAGGTAGTCTGCATACAGAACGGAATGCGGCGTGGTGACCACAATCGTTTCCGGCTGCAGTTCTGCAATCTGACGCGCGGCTTTCTGATAAGCCTGTGTTGTTCTCCAGATTTTTTTTTCTTCCCCTTTGCCTACCGCCGGGATGATGACGGGCGGATGAGGCATGATAAACGCACCGACCAGTGCCATAGCAATACCACCTTTCTGTCTAAGGACTGATTTTATTCTATGATTCTATGTACATTTGCCCATAAGGCAAATCTGTAAAGCCGATTTTCCGGTATAGCTTTTTTGCCCGGATATTGCTGTTTTCCACTTCCAGCCGAAAGCGGGACGCCTTTCCCTGGTAATGGGCCATAACCCGGCGGATCGTTTCCCGGCCGAGACCCTTGCTGCGGAATTCAGGGCGGATGTAAAGCTCTTCAAGCCATACAACCATGCCGCCGGCCTCGTTGGACCAGGTAAAAGCAAGCAGGATATATCCGGCCGTTTTTCCTTCCAGCTGAATCATACGCGCGGCTGCAAACGGGCTGCCGGTTATCAAAAGGCTGAAAGTCCGGCGGGCGTTGTCCCGCGGAATGGGGGCCATGGCCGCGCCGGAGTGATAAAAATCATCTTCCATGGCCAAAAATTGTTCTTTATCCTGCGGTTCTATTTTTTTCAGATCCAATTTTTCTGTGCCTCCTGTCTCTTTGCCTTTTTAATAAAGGCGTTCTTTTTATTATATCCGTTTTCTTAGAAAAAAGCAAAATAGGAACAAAAAAAGCTCCGCGCAGAAGCGCAGAGCTCTGGCAAAACGCTTATTTTTTACGAAGTTCTTTTCCATAAAAAGACTGCGCCGCAATGGCAAATGTCATCAGCATAACGGCGGCAATGCCGCCTGTGCCCGTGGCGGCGGTGTGTATGGCAAAAAAGATAGCCGCAAGCGTAAAAGCCCACGCCAGTATGCATAAAATCTTTTTATGTTCCATTGTGATGCAGGCTCCCGCTGCAAAAATCTTTTACCGGCATGGAAAATCCTCAAAATCTAAAAGCCGGTATGGGGGGATACGGAACGCATCGGCAAGGGCAAAAAGCGTCTTGAGAGAAATAGCCTGAACAAAACCGGGTGTTTCCACCTGAGACAGGTACCCGGGGCTGATATTTACCCGGCTGGCCAGCTGTTCCTGCGTCCATCCATTCAGCTTCCGGTAATAAGCAATTTTAAGTCCGATTTGTATGTAGCGGTTCTTTTCAATGTCGTCCACAGATTATCTCCTCATGAGCAGTTTAAAAAGTACGGCGGGGCTTCTGGGGGAATTTCCATCAGGCCCGCTTCAGGTAATCCAGCAGGCCGGTTTCTTCTCCGCCTTTCCGATAAACGCGAGGGACACGCGCTCCAATGCCGCAGATGATCTCGTAGCTGATTGTGCCCGCGAGCGCCGCCAGTTCATCGGCTGAAACCGTTTCATCGCCGTCGCAGCCGATAGCCGTCACTTCGTCCCCTGATTTTGCGCCGGGGATATCCGTTATATCCAGCATCAGCTGATCCATGCAGATACGCCCGATAATTTTTGCACGGTGCCCGCGGACGAGCATGCAGCCTTTTTCAGAAAACCGGCGCAGGTACCCGTCGGCGTAACCGATGGGGACGGTTGCAATGATAGTGGGACGCTCTGCGGTGAATATCCGCCCGTAACTGACGCAGGTGCCCTGCGGCACAGACTTGACAAGCGCTATGGTGCTTTTCAGCGACAGTGCGGGGGAAAGAGGAACCCTGCGGCACATTTCTCCGGACGGCATCAGGCCGTACAGGACAATGCCGGGCCGAACCATGTCGAGCTGCGTTTCGGGATAATCAAAAATCGCGGCGGAATTTGCACAGTGCCGGATGGCAAAGCAGATTCCTCGTTCCTGAAGTCTTTGAATCGCGTCTGTAAAATTGCGGTATTGGCAGAGAGTATAGTCTTTGCCGTTCCCGCCTTCGTCTGCGGAGGAAAAGTGGGTGAAGATCCCTTCCGGAGAGAGGCCCGGCAGGCGGCAGGCATGCTCCATCAGACCGATGGAACCGGCGTCGCGCACAGGATCCTGATAAAAGAATCCGACTCGGCTCATGCCGGTATCCACCTGAATATGCGCCCGCACGGTTACACCCGCTTTTACGGCAGCCTGCGAGAGATGTTCGGCGTACTCAGGGCCGACGACCGCCTGCGCAATATTGCCGGCCGCAAGCTGCGGGGCCATGGAAGGCGGGGTATAGCCGAGAATCAAGATCGGCAGGGAAACACCCGCCCGCCGGATCTGCTGTGCTTCCTCCAGGTTGGAAACCGCCAGCCAGTCGGCACCGAGGGACTCGTACGTTCGTGCGAGTCGTTCGGCACCGTGCCCGTAGGCGTCCGCTTTCACGACGCAGCAGACTTTCGTTTTCGGTTTGATCTGCGCCCGCACAAGCTCATAATTTTGTTCAATGGCGTCAAGGTCAATTTCAGCCCATGTCCGCCTGAGATAGGATTCCATTTTTTGCGACCCGCCTTACTGAAAATATTTCACGCCGGATTCAAAGATTTTCTGGTCCTTTTCACCCGGCACATTCTTGCAGATATCTGTGCCCCGGCGTTCGGAATGGCCCATTTTGCCGAGAATGCGTCCGTCCGGACTGGTGATGCCCTCCACAGCGCAGACGGAACCGTTTGGATTCCACTGGATGCCGCCGCTCGGACGGCCGTCAGGATCGCAGTACTGCGTGGCGATCTGCCCGTTTTTCGCCAGGCGGTTCAGCAGGCCATTGTCTGCGACAAAACGGCCTTCGCCGTGGGAAACCGGAACGGAAAATACGCTGCCGGCCTGCATACCCGCAAACCACGGCGATTTGACTGATACAACACACGTATAAACCATGCGCGAAACGTGGCGGCCCAGCGTGTTAAATGTCAGAGTAGGAGCTTCTTCGCTGGGCGGCGTGATCCTGCCGTAAGGGACGAGGCCAAGTTTGATAAGCGCCTGGAACCCGTTGCAGATACCGAGCATCAGGCCGCCGCGGTCTTCCAGCAGCCGGGAAACCTCTTCGGAAATTTTCGGGCTGCGGAAGGTGGTGGCGATAAATTTGCCGGAACCGTCCGGTTCATCGCCGCCGGAAAATCCGCCGGGTATCATGATGATCTGCGCTTTGGAGATAGCTTCCGCCATACGGTCAATGGTTTCTTCAATTCCGGCGGGGGAAAGGTTTTTCACAACGAGAACGTCCGGAATGGCTCCCGCGCGCTCAAAGGCCCTTGCACTGTCGTATTCGCAGTTGGTGCCGGGAAAAACCGGAATAAACACGCGGGGTTTTGCCGCTTTGATGGCGGGGGCTGCCGCATTCCGGTTATGGAACAGGGGCAGCGCCTGCACCGGCTGTTCTGCGGCTTTGGTGGGAAAGACCTTTTCCAGCGTGCCGTTCCAGCTTTCGGTGAGCCCCTCCAGCGGAAGCGCGTCGGCCCCGATGACAATTTCCGGCTGCTCAGAGGTTTCACCGAGCGGAATGTAGGCAAGGCCGTCAATTTTGCTGTCTGCCAGTTCGGCGATAATCGATCCGGAGGAGGGAGCGAACAGAAATTTTTCACTCAGCACAGCCGGGTTGAAACGGAAGCCGATTCGGTTCCCAAAGGACATGCGCGCCACGGCGGCGGCAGCGCCCCCTTCTTTTACAACGGATGCAGAAAGGATGTGCCCTTCCCGAATCAGTTTTTCAACCGCACGGTAATATTGCTGCAGGGCCGGCCAGTTGGGAAGCATGGTTTCAGAATTTTCAGGAATTGGGAACAGGACAACGGAAGAATCCGGCTTTTTAAATTCCGCCGAGATTGTGCGGCTGGCCTTTGTCATGGAAACAGCAAAACTGACCAGTGTAGGGGGAACGTTCAGCTGTTCAAACGTGCCGCTCATGCTGTCCTTGCCGCCGATAGCCGGCAGGCCCATCCCAATCTGTGCTGTAAGGGCTCCCAGCAGCGCCGCCGCAGGTTTTCCCCAGCGGCGGGGATCGTCCGTCATGCGCTCAAAATATTCCTGAAAGGTCAGGCGGCTTTTCAGCGGGTCGGCGCCGACGACCGCCAGTTTGGAGAGACTTTCCACTACGGCGTAAGCCGCGCCGTGAAACGGGGAGAAGCGCGAAATACCGGGAATAAACCCAAAGCTCATAGCCGTTGCGTCATCGGTTTCACCTTTGCGGACGGGAATCTTTGCCACCATGGCTTCTTCCGGGGTCATCTGGTATTTGCCGCCGAAAGGCATCAGCACGGTTGCCGCGCCAATGCTGGAATCGAACCGTTCCGCAAGGCCCTTCTGGCCGCAGACTTCCAGCCGGGAAAGGTTTTTGCGGAACGCCTGCGCAAGCGGCAGGCCGCGGAGGCACTCCGGAACTTTTTCACGATAATTTTCCCGGGGATTCACGGCGGAAATCAGCGCGCTGGCATGCTGGGTGACGCCGTTGGTATCCAGAAATGCCCGGGTGATATCGACAATGGTGTCACCGCGCCACGTCATTTTCAGGCGGGGAGACTTTACAACAGACGCCACGGGAGTTGCAGCCAGATTTTCTTCTGCTGCGGCGGCGATAAAACGATCCACATCGCCGGGCGCGAGGACGACGGCCATGCGCTCCTGCGATTCCGAGATGGCAAGTTCCGTGCCGTCCAGTCCTTCATACTTTTTCGGTATGAGGTCGAGGTTGATTTCCAGCCCGTCGGCCAGCTCGCCGACAGCGACGCTGACGCCGCCCGCGCCAAAGTCATTGCAGCGCTTAATGCTGTGCGCCACGTCCGCGCGGCGGAAAAGCCGCTGGATCTTGCGCTCTGTAGGTGGATTGCCTTTTTGGACTTCCGCTCCGCAGGTTTCAATGGACTGGAGCGTGTGTGCCTTGGAAGATCCGGTTGCGCCGCCGCAGCCGTCGCGGCCGGTTGCGCCGCCCAGCAGAACAACGGTATCACCGGGCTCCGGGACGGAGCGCACGACGTTTTCCTTTGGAACGGCGCCGATCACTGCACCGATTTCCATGCGCTTAGCCGCATAGCCGGGGTCGTACAGTTCGGTTACCTGGCCGGTTGCCAGGCCGATCTGATTGCCGTAGGAGCTGTAGCCCTGAGCGGCGCCTGTTGTGATTTTGCGCGTCGGCAGTTTGCCTTTCAGCGTTTTTTCAAACGGAACGCGCGGATCGCCGGAACCGGTTACCCGCATGGCCTGATAGACGTAAGCACGCCCGGAAAGCGGATCACGGATGGCGCCGCCCAGGCAGGTAGCTGCGCCGCCGAACGGTTCAATTTCGGTCGGGTGGTTATGAGTTTCGTTTTTAAACTGCACCAGCCATTTCTGAACTCTGCCGTCAATTGTGACCGGCACCTCAATAGAGCAGGCGTTGATTTCTTCGCTGACATCCAAGTCGGGGATAAGGCCGCGCCTGCGCAGCAGTTTGGCGCCGATGGTTGCCATATCCATCAGCGTAACAGGGCGTTCGGTTTTGCCGTACACTTCTTCCCGGGCGCAGTAATAGTCCCGCAGGGCTTCTTCAATAGCGGAACTGACCGCGGACTGTTCAACTTCAATTTTGTCAAGGCGGGTCAAAAAAGTTGTATGCCGGCAGTGATCGCTCCAGTAAGTGTCAATTACGCGCAGCTCTGTCACAGTAGGGTCGCGCTTTTCGGTATCCCGGAAATAGCCGCGGCAGAACAGCAGGTCGTCGAAGCTCATGGCAAAACCCATCTGCCCATAGTAATTCCGCAGACGGGCATTGTCCCACGTAATAAAACCGCTGACCCGTGCCACATTGACCGGAGGATCCGCTTTTATATCAAGAGATTCAGGCTTTTCCAGCGAAGCCAGGCGGCTTTCGACCGGATTGATCAGATATTCTTCGATCTTTTCCAGATCACTGCCCGAAAGATTTCCTTTTATGGCCACCAGTTTTGCCGAGACGATCCGAGGGCGTTCACCCTGCGTAAGCAGCTGCACACACTGCGCGGCGGAATCCGCCCGCTGGTCGTACTGGCCGGGAAGATATTCCATTGCAAAACCCCGCCAGCCCTGTGGCAGGGGGTATTTCTCTTCATAGACCTTATCCACATTCGGCTCCGAAAAAATGGTGCCGCGCGCCGCTTCAAATTCCCTGCGGGAAAGGCCTTCCATATCGTACCGGTTGATTAGCCGAAGATCCTCAATGGACGAAAATCCGAGATTTTCCTTCAGGTCTGCTTTCAATTGTTGTGCTTCCACGTCGAACCCCGGCTTTTTTTCAACAAATACCCGGATGACTTCAGACATGATTTCCCCCATTCCGCCGCTTTGCAGCTTGACTTAGTAGAATACGATCTATTTTAGCACAACAGGACCTAGGATAAAAGAGCGTAAGGCAAGGAATTTTCGTCTTTTGCCCGTTTGGAAAAAAAGCTACTGGCCGCCGGCTGCCGCTTTCATTAAGGCCGAAGCGATGTGCCCGGCGGATGCCACGCTGCCGGAAGATGAGTTTTCCACCAGGACTACAAAGGCATAGGGAGTCTGCTGCCTGGAAGAAAAACCGACCATCCAGCAATTCGGATGCTGCCCGTGGCCCACTTCTCCCGTGCCGGTTTTCGCGCAGACGGCAAGCCCGGGAAACAGCCCGTCGCCGTATCCGTTTGTCACATTGTACCGCATATAACCGGTAAGGCGGGAGGCAGTGTCCGGGGCGACAAGCTCGGGCCCGGTTTTGGCTTCCCCCTGTTTGGTGGTGATGCCCGCGGGTGTGGTGACACTCTGGACGAAATACGGCATGACAGGTGTGCCTCCGTTGGCGATGGCACCCATCAGGACAAGCATATGGAACGGGTTGGCCAGATCGGTATACTGCCCGACGCCGGACCAGCCGAGCCCGTCGGGGGCTGCGCCTTTTACACTATAATGGTCTTTTGCCGATGGAATCCCATCCATACTGAAGCTGCGGTTAAACCCCATCCGGTCGGCCTCGGCCTGCATTTTGTCTGCGCCCAGCTCTACTGCAATCTGTGAAAACGCGACGTTGGAAGACTTGGCAAGGGCTTTTTTAAAACTTAACTGCCCATAGGAATGGACGTCGGTGATTTTGTTGCCGTTAATGGTAACGCTGCCGTTGCATTTCCAAGTCCGGCTGTCAAGATTCGGTATATTTTCGATTGCTGCCGCAGAGGTGACAAGTTTAAATACGGAGCCGGGCGTAAAAGTGGACGACAGAACTTTATTGAGATACACGCCGCTGTATTTCCCGGTTTTATCCGTATTAAGATCTTTCGGCGGATTCTGCGGGTCAAAATCCGGAGTGCTGACCATGCAGAGGAGTTCTCCTGTCTGATAATTATACAGGGCGGCCACACCGTCCCGCGAGCCGAGCTGCTGGCGCGCGAGTTTGCAGAGGCTGCTGTCCAGTGTCAGGTGAATATCGCTGCCGTTGGCTTTCCCCGTTGGGGAAGTCAGCCCGGTAACGAGATTATATCCGGAAAGTTCAGCACGGAAAATGTGCTGTACGCCCGTGGAAATATATCCGTTGGTGTCGCCTACGGTGTGAAGCATGGCGCGCCGCGTTGCTGCGTCGCCGGCATACACCCGATTGCCGTCTTTGGTTTCGGCCAGGACCGTGCCGTTCCGGTCGAGGACTCTTCCTTCTCCGGAGGACAGGCTTTCGCCTGTAATATGGCGGTTAAACGGCTGAAGTGCCCATTTGCCGCCGTCTGTGCAAAACCCGTACAGGAACACGCCGAGCCCCAGCAGAAAGCCGGCGCCGAGAACATAAAGTATCGTAGAACGGAAACCAGTCGTTTTCACTTCCTATGCCTCCTCGCCGCGTAGGTGCGCTCGTCGCTTGCCTTGATGAATGCGAGCATTCCCCAGACGGACACCATGCTGGATCCGCCCAGGCTGATAAAAGGAAGGGTGACGCCCGTCATAGGAAGCACGTCGGTTGCGCCGAAAATATTCAGACATGCCTGGAACAGCAGAAGCCCGCCGGCGGCGCAGGCGGAGATGGAGTAGAGCGTAGAACGGCTCCGTGTTGCCAGCGAGCGCGCATACAGAGCAAGGGCCGCAATCACGATCACCGCGGCAACCGCCAGAAGGAGACCGAGTTCTTCACAAAGCATACCGAAAACAAGGTCGCTGGTGGCTGCAAATACTTTTTTGAGGCATCCTTTCCCCAGACCAACCCCAAACAGGCCGCCGGATGCGGCGTAGCTGAGGACGCGCACCTGCTGGTATCCCCCGGAATCATTTACATGCTCCCATACGTGGCCCCAGGAGGTAAATCGCTCCGCCACATAAGGCTTGAATTTTAAAATGAAGAATGCACCGAAAACAGCGACAGCGCAGGCCAGCAGAATTGTGCGCAGGCTTCCGGACCGCATAAAAGCGATAATCAGGAATGTTGCAAAAAAGATGCAGGCCGTGCCGAAATCCTTCATAAGGAACAGCGCTCCCATGCAAACGGCGGAAAAAGCAATGAATCCTGTTAGGTTTTTATATGTTTGGAGCCTGTCCAATGTTGAAGCGCCCACAAGAACAAAAGCAATTTTAATAAATTCGGAGGGCTGTATGCTGACCGGCCCCACGTAGATCCAGTTTTTGGACCCGTTGCGGGTGTGCGCAAACGCTAGGTTTACCGCAAACAGCAGAATAGCCAGAGCACCGATTGCCACGCGCCAGCGCATTACGCGGTCAAGATCGCCCATAAACCAGATAAGGAACCGGAATACAATAATACCTGCGGCAACAGCGGCCAGCTGAGTATAGGCGGCCTTCCGGTTTGTTCCGCAGAGAAGCATGACCCCTACGCCGGTCAGCAGGAAAGCAAGTGTTTCGAGTTCAAAGCTCACATGGCCCAGAAGATGGATGGAGTACCCATACAGGATCCATTCCATAGCCAGCAAAAGGCCGAATGGGATCAGCGGTTCCGGATCCGGCCTGCTGCCGGCCAGGCAGACCTGCGCGCACAGAAGGGCCTGCAGCAGTGTGGCCGAGGCCAGCAGGCGCGAAGGCGCCGCTGCATGCCTCCAGCGCGGCTTAGACGGTTTCATGCCCTTTACGTCGGCGGTGCGCTTCAGCCTCAGCGACGTTGCGCCCATAGAGATTACGTCGCCGGGCAGCACGGGGGTCTTGTCTTTGACTTTCCGCCCGTTTACAAAAGTGCCGGCTTTGGAATTGGTGTCTGAAATCAGCCAGCCGCTTTCGCGGCGCATCAGCACCGCGTGCGCGCGGCTTGCAGTTTGGTCATGCAGCACAATATCGCAGCTCCAGCTGCGGCCGAGAGAATTTTCCCAATAAAGCACGGGAATGATTTTATGGGTTACGGTATTTTCCAGCACAATTACGGGATCTTCGCGCCGTTTTCCAAGGCGCATGGAAGAAAAACACCGCCATGCCGTCGAAATGAAAAGAAGCGGCACGGCGACACGCAGAGCAAAAAGAAAAACGGAAATCCATTCCGATGATATTTTCAAAAAGGATCCTCCTTTCCGGTTGACTCCATTATACCGGGGACAGAAGTGAAAGTAAACCTTTCGCATGGGGAACAAAAAAGCAGACAGCCCGGCCAAATCAGCCGTGCCGCCCGCCGTGCCGGGAAACGAATCGCTCCGCTGGGCACTCCATTTTTAAGTATACCCTTATCCTGCCGTAGAATTCCAAAATCCGCCATGAAAATCTTTTGCGGATCGGGACAGGAAAATCCAGGGTTCAGCGTTTTTGGACCAGCTCGCCCTGCTTTTTGTAGATGCTGTCTGCGGCGACAAATCCACGGACCATAGAAAGCGGATAAATATTCGTATTCCGGCCAACAACCGTTCCGGGATTCAGGACGGAATTGCAGCCGACTTCCACATGATCGCCCAGCACGGCGCCCATCTTTTTCAGGCCCGTCGGGATACGGCCTTCGCCGGTATTGACAGTGACAAGCGTTTTGTCCGATTTTACATTGGAAGTGATGGAGCCCGCTCCCATATGGGATTTATACCCCAGAATGGAATCACCCACATAGTTATAATGAGGTATCTGCACATTGTCGAACAGGATGACGTTTTTCAGTTCCGTTGAATTTCCCACCACACATCCGGCGCCTACGAGCGCTTTGCCGCGCACGAATGCGCACTGGCGGACTTCCGTTTCCGGACCGATGATACAGGGGCCGTGCAGGTAAGCCGAACCGAAAACCTTAGCGGATTTGGCCACCCACACGTTCTCTCCGCGGAGTTCATATTCCTCCGGCGGAAGCGAGGCGCCCAGGCGGAGAATGAAATCCCCGATTTCAGAAAGAGCCTCCCACGGGTACTGGAATTTTTCCAGCAGTGAGCGGGCAGATGTATGAGACAGGTCAAACAGATTTTTTATCAATGCAGGTTCAAACATTTCAGGTAATCTCCTTATAAAGTTGTTTTCAAGCCCGGTCAGCTGCTGCCTGCAAGTTCTTTTTTTAATTGCAGCAGATCCGCCGTATCCACCGAACCGTCCTGGTTCAGGTCTGCGGCGGTCAGCGCATCCGCTTTCAGGCTGTTTTTATGGATCAGATATCCGTACAGCAGATCGCGTCCGCGTTCGGTGCATCTTCCACAGCGGGTCAGGTCGCCGAGAACCACCGCGGTAGTTTTGCACAGAAGCGTGCCGGATCGGTCATAGACGTTTAAGACGTCTCCCGTACAGATGCTGCCGCTGTTCCGAATAGCTCCGGATGCGGTTTTGACTTTCAGGAGAAAACCGTTTTCCCCGTATTCAGATTCCAGCTGCCGGTATATCGAATCCATTGTAACCGGTTCGGAAAAAATCGAATAAGTGTCTGCTTCAATCGGAGCTTTGGATGTTCCGGCTGATTTTGAAGATGAGGCGCCGGAACCTGTGGGTCCCGATTTCGGGCTCGAGGAAGAATTGGACGGTTTGGAAGGGAAAATGGAACTTGCGGGCACCGATTCGAAGGCCGAAGACGGTTCCGAAGGGGAGGAATCACTGGAATCCGGAGAAGATTCACCCTCAATCTTGACAGTAAAGCGGGAAACGGGGCAGCCGCTCCGATCCAGAACGGTAAGGACGTCCCCGCTCTCAATTTCACCTTTGGTCCGTTCAGTTCCGTCCGGTTCCCGGATCAGCAGGGTATAGCCGCAGCCCTGCGGTACCAGCTGCAAGCGCAGAGATTTGACCGTGGTTCCTTTTGGGAACGACATGAACTTTGTCTGGCGGGCTGTGTTGCCGGTGCCGGCTTCTGTCCGTCCGTTGCCGTACGATACGGCGGGGATCAGGCACAAAAATAAAAGGGTTAGAAGGAGAAAAAACAAAAATTGGATTTTCTTCCTTTTTCTCATCAATATCCACCACCATAATAAATTCTATGATAGCAGAATTATGGGGAAAAAAGTCGATTTGTGCCGATCTTTCACAGCGGGGCGGAAACGGCGGGCCGAAATTCAGCGGATGACGTCGGCTGCCAGTGAACCGAGGATCTCAATTCCGCGAACGAGCTTTTCGTCGGTCGGCGTGGTGTAGTTAATTCGGAACGAGGAACAGGGGAGATTTTCGTCGGTCAGGAACGCGCTGCCCGGTACCACGCAGACCTTACGCTGAACCGCCTGTTTGCAAAAGTCCGTCATGCTGACGCTGCTCGGAAGGGTGCACCAGAAGAACAGGCCGCCCTCAATGGGATGGTAAGTGACTTTCGGCATCAGGCAGCGATCCATTGCGTCGGTGGCAATCTTCGATTTTTTCCGGTAAATACCGCGCAGGTGTTTCAAGTGCGTGTCAAAATCGCAGTGGGCCATGAATTCATAGCAGACCATCTGGCTCCAGATATTGGTGTGGACGTCTTCGCCCTGTTTGCAGACCACCATCTTCTGGATAATTTCCTGAGGAGCTATGGCGTAGCCGACACGCATTCCGGGGGAAATAACTTTGGAGAAAGTTCCCGCGTAGATGACAATACCGTCTTCGTCCAGTGACTTGATTGCTTCCACATGCTTTCCGGCAAAGCGGATATCCCCGTACGGGTTGTCTTCCAGAATCAAAACGCCGTATTTTTTAGCCAGTTCGTACATCCTGCGGCGTTTGGCTTCGCTCATGGTGATACCGGTCGGGTTCTGAAAATTCGGGATTGTATAGATAAACTTGACCCTTTTTTCCTCTTTTAAAGCCTGTTCCAGCCCTTCCATGCTCATGCCGTCCGGTTCCATCGGCACGCCGCGCAGGTGAGCCCGGTAGGAACGGAACGTGTTTAGAGATCCGATAAAGCTCGGCGATTCGCACAGCACGGTGTCCCCTTCGTTAAGGAGCGATTTTGAGGCAAGATCCATCACCTGCTGAGCACCGCTTGTGATGAGAATATTGTCGAAACTGCGGCCGATTCCGTGCCGCTGTTTCATATAGTTCGTCAGGTGGCTGCGCAGCGGGGTATACCCTTCCGTCACACTGTACTGGAGAGCCTCAATGGGATGTTCTTTTAAAATTTTCGCCGAAATTTCAGCAATTTCCCTCACGGGAAAGGCTTCGGGCGCGGGATTTCCTGCGGAAAGCGAAATGACGGACGGATCGGATGCGTATTTGAAGATCTCCCGGATTGCCGAAGGCTTCAGTGCCAGCACACGGTCGGAAAATGGATAATTCATTTTAACCACCCTTTCTTTAACGGCTTAATGGCCGAACCGGGATGATCCCGGGACGCCGGCAGGCGGGGTTATCCTGCTTTTCCCGCTTCTCTTAATTTTTTATTATAGCACAGAATCCTGCTCGGTGCGAGAAAAACAAAAATTCGATCGGATTACTGCAAACCCGATCGAAAATGCATAAAAAATACAACAAGTTATGACAACAAAGCCTAAATACTCGAAGTATAATAAGAAAGGAAATATTTGGACAAGTCCAAAATATGGTGGCGGTGATTAAAAAAATGGAAAAAGAAAAAGTACAGCGGGTTCACTTTTCTCAGGCAGCTGCAGTTCCGGCAAAAGCGGTGGCGCGTCAGGCGGCTTTTTTTGCCATAGGTTTGCTCTGCGCCAGAGGGATCGTTTTCGGGCAGTATGCGCCGTTTGCTGTAGCGGCGGCAGCTGCGGCCCCGTATTCTGTTCTGTGGAGCGTCGTTTTAGGAGGGACGGTTGGATATCTGCTGCCTTCGGCGGCAACCGTGCCGGTTCATTACATTGCGGCTTTGTTGGCGGCGGCGGCCATCCGGTGGACGCTGAATGGTCTTGCCCGGCTGCGGATGCATCCGCTTTTTGCACCGGTTACGGCGTTCCTGCCGCTGCTGGTGACTTCCATGTCCATTGTTCTGGTCAATGGTTCCGGAACTTATTCAACCGCCATGTTCCTTGCCGAATCGCTTTTAGCCGGCTGTACAGCATATTTCTTTCGCCGCACAGTATCGGCGCTGCGCGCCGGCAAAAGCGCAGGAGAATGGAGCGCGCAGGAAGTTGCCTGCGGCGCTTTTTCCGCCGGAATTCTGCTTTTGGCGTTTTCAGAGCTTTCGGTTGCCGGAATATCGGCAGGCCGTGTGCTGGCCATTCTCATGATCCTGTTTGCGGCGCGCTACGGCGGTGTGGGGGGCGGCAGCGTGGCGGGCATTGCCGCCGGTCTGGTATTCAGTCTTTCCACTTCGGGTCTGAACTACCTCTCGGGCGCCTACGCACTGGGCGGCCTTGCGGCGGGTTTATTTTCACCGGTAGGGCGCCTTGCTTCGGCGGCCGCGTTTGCTGTGGCTAACGGAATTGCCTCGCTGCAGGTTGGAGATCAGCAGGAGGTTATCAACGGTCTTTACGAAGTGACAGCGGGAACCGTCATTTACCTGCTGATTCCGGCCAAAGCGGGAAGTGCGCTGGTCGGGCTGTTTTCGCGCAACGATGATTCCGAGCGGGCAGAAGGGCTTAAGCGTTCCGTAATCATGAAACTTGATTATGCGGCCCGGGCGCTGAACAGCGTGTCGGAGGCGGTGGAAGAAGTGTCCCAAAAGCTTTCGCAGACCTGTGCGCCGGACATCAATGGAGTTTACAACCGGGCGATCGACGCAGTGTGCAGAACATGCGGCCTGAAAGGGTACTGCTGGGATCGGAATTATAACGACAGCATGAATACCTTCAATGATCTTACGGAGAAACTGCGCTCAAAAGGCCGCGTGGCTCGGACGGACTTCAGCACACAGTTTACTTCGCACTGCAGCCGGCTGAACATGATTGTGGATGCTGTAAACCGGAATTACGACGAATTTTCTGTGCGCGATGCAGCGGAACGGCGCGCCCAGCAGGTTCGGGACGTGGTTGCGGATCAGTTCACAACAACGGGGAGCATGCTGGAGGACATGGCGGCGGAGCTGGAACTTTACGACCAGTTTGATTATGCTTCGGCGCAGAAAGTACAGGAAGTGCTGCGGCTGGCAGGAATTCAGCCGATTGACGTAAGCTGCCGCACCGACCGGTTCGGGCGGATGTCTGTGGAGGCCGTCACGCTTCCGGCGGACTGTATGCGTCTGAACCGGGCAGAACTGGAGCGGGAAATTTCCCGCGTCTGCGGGCGGGATTTTGAACAGCCATGCATCAGTTCGGCGGGAGGAAAGTGCCGGATCCGAATGAATGAACTTCCCATTTACCGCGCAAAAACCGGTTGTGCCCAGCACATTTGCGGCAACGGGAAGCTCTGCGGTGACAGCTGGCTCTGTTTTCCGGACGGAAACGGACGCCAGATTGCTATGATCAGCGACGGGATGGGAACCGGCGGGCGTGCGGCGGTGGATGGCGCAATGGCCTGCGGAATCATGGAGCGGCTGATCAAAGCCGGAATCGGTTTTGATGCGGCGCTGAAAATCGTCAATTCTGCCCTGCTGGTTAAGTCGGGGGATGAATCGCTTGCCACAATGGATATAGCGGCGGTGGATCTTTACAGCGGAAACGCAGAGTTCATGAAAGCCGGAGCGCCCATGACCATTCTGAGGAAAAAAGGCCATGCCGTACCTGTGGACATGCCCGGCCTGCCGATCGGTATCCTAAATGATACCCGATTCTCCAAAACTTCCGACAGCCTTTCGGAAGGGGATCTGCTGGTCCTTCTGTCGGACGGTGCGCTCAGCTCAGGTACGGACTGGGTTTGCAGCGAGATTGAAAAATGGGACGGCGACCTGCCTCAGGAGTTAGCTGAAACTATTGTTTCGCAGGCAATTGCCCGTCGCAGCGACGGGCATGATGACGATGTTACTGTTTTGGCAATTTTGATGTGTGCCCGGGAGTAAGCGCTCGGGGGACGCACCGCGCTTTTATTCGTAACGCAGTGCGTCAATGGGATCGAGGCGGCTGGCTTTCTTTGCCGGGTAATACCCGAAGAATATGCCGATCAGCATGGAGAATCCCACACTGATAAGAATTGTCGGGATCGAAATAACCATTTTCAGGTGCAGCAGCGACACGCCGCCCCAGGCTAATAGAATGCCGACGATAATCCCGATGATTCCGCCGATAAGACAGATAATGACCGCTTCAACGATAAACTGCATGCGAATGTAGCTGCTCCGTGCTCCAAGTGCCTTGCGCGTGCCAATTTCCCTTGTGCGTTCCGTGACGGATACCAGCATGATATTCATGACACCGATGCCGCCGACAAGAAGGGCAATGGCGGCAATGGCGGCCACGGCGGTGGAAATGGTGTTCAGAATCTTTGTCACGGACGACATAGCGGATTCCATGTTATAGGCTTCGCAGGTGTAAGCAGAGTTATTGGCATAAATTTTTGAAAAATAATTGTTAATTTTGTTTGCGAAAGATTTTGCGTTTGTTGAGGTCTTTGTTTGAACTGTGAAATACTTATAATTTTGATAGTCAGACTGTTCTTTTGCCACACTGACCGGAATATACAAGTCGGTTGGGAGGTCCTGATCCGCAACGGCCATTCCAAGCATGGCAGACTGTTTGTAATGATAAATGCCGACAATCGTGTAGGTTTCTTCTCCGTTTGTTTCATCCACATCAATCGTTTTCCCGATTGGATTAACCTGCCCCCGGAACATATTGGAAACCAGCCGGTCGGAAATAACTGCTACCCGGCGGTTCCCTTCAATATCTTTTGCACGAAGGAAACGCCCTTTTGTCAGTGTCACGTTGTTTACTTTTTCATATCCCTCATTGACACCATAGACGGAGACGTTAGCGTAGCGGCGGCCGTCTTTTGCTTTTCCGCTGCCAAGACTCTCTTGGTAGGAAATCCCGGCGATTTCATCGGAATATTTCTGCTGAAAGGCAGCAATCTGGTCGGCGGATATCAGATCGCTTTCATCCATATTATTCCCACCGACAGTGACGTTGTAGGTGGAATTCTGGGCTTCTTTTGGAGTAACGTAAACCTCGATATTGTTGGCGCCCAGGCCAGCCATAGTGTCTGAGACACTTGCTGTAACGGCGTTGCCGATGGAAACAATGGCGATGACCGACCCAATGCCGATGATAATGCCGAGCATGGTTAAGAAAGCCCGCATTTTATTCGAGCGCAGGCCCGTGACTGCCAGCAGAATATTTTCTTTTAAAAACATTTATTCCACCGCCTTTCCCAGCCCCGGTTCGTCTGAAATGACGGCTCCGTCTTTCAGAGTGATAATCCGGTTGGTTTCTTTTGCAAGCTCCGGGTTATGGGTGATCAGGACAATGGTCTTGCCGTCCTCATCATGCACCCTGTGAAACAGGTTCATAACCAGGTGACCGGTTTCGGAATCCAGAGCGCCGGTCGGCTCGTCTGCCAGAATGATAGGGGGATCATTGGAGAGTGCGCGAGCAATGGCCACACGCTGTTTCTGTCCGCCGGAGAGCTCGTTCGGCTGGTGGTACATTCGGTCTCCCATACCGACAAGTTCCAGAAGTTCTTTGGCGCGCTTGGTGCGGGTCTTCCCGTCTACACCGGCATAGAGCATGGGAAGTTCCACATTTTTCAGGGCATTGCTGCGTGGGATGAGGTTAAAAGTCTGAAAAACAAAACCAATTTTTCGGTTCCTGATATCGGAGAGTTCGTTGTCGCTCATTTTGGATGTCAGAATTCCGTCCAGCATATAATTCCCGGCGGTTGGCCGATCCAGCACGCCGATCATATTCATCAGTGTGCTTTTTCCGGAGCCGGACGCTCCCACAATGGACACAAAATCCCCTTCCTGCACGGTCAGGTCGATTCCTTTCAGAATATGAAGCTCGTTTGGGGTGCCGATAAAATAGTTTTTGACAATCCCTTTCATCTGAATGATGTCTTGGCTCACGCCCCCACCCCCGAATTGCTGCCTGAAGCGGACGAAGAGGAGGGGAGGACGGAATCTCCCGATTTTATATTGCTGGGATCGCTGATGATCAGCAGTCCGTCTTTCAGCCCGGCGCCGGAAATTTCAACGGCGACGTCGGTCTGCATGCCTTGTTTTACAGGGATTTCCTCTGCCTTGTACAGATATCCCGACTTTTCAGCTGCCATGACGGCATAGGTGCCGTCATTTTTTTCAATCAGGGAGTCATAGGGGATTACGTAGATGTCCTTTTTTTGGCTCAAAACAATATTGGCTTTTGCCTTCATCCCGATTTTCACGGCCGGTTTATTGCCGGAAATAGCTATTTTGGTTGTAAACGTTGCGTTTGAGGTATTTGCAGAAGTGCCGCTGCCCGAGGTTTGCACGGCGCGTGTGGCTGCCGGTGCAACGGAAATGACGGTGCCGGCCATTTTTTCTTTTCCGGTAACATCCGTTGTAACGGTAGCCTTATCGCCGGCTTTCAGTTCCTCCGTATCAATTTCACGGACTTCTGCCTCCATTTGAAGGTTCCCTGTATCTTCAACTGTAAACAGAACCCCGGTTGGAACCATTCCGACGGTAGCGTTGCAGACTGTGACAGTTCCGTCTGCCGGAGCGGTGATAATGCAGTCATTCAGGCTCGTCTGCAGTTTATCAAGCGTGGCCTGCTGGGTTTTATCCGCGTTTTTGTTGACGGCATCTTCATAGGTGCTCTTGGCGGATTTCAGGCTTTGCTGAGCCTGCTGCTGTGCCGCTAGAAGGGATTTTACCGCGCTGTCATAGGTGGACTGCGCCAGTTTCAGCTTTTCTTCCTCAGCATTGAGATCTATTTTTGAAAGCTGGCCTTTTTCATACAGCAGCTTATCGCGGGCTCCTTGGTCTTTTTCCGTTTTCAGGCTGGACTCTGCGGAATCCAACTGAGTCTGTGCGGCCGCCACACCGGAATCCATGTCGTGGTTGTAGAGGTACAGTGCCGTTTCATAACTGTCCTTTGCCTGCTCAAGGGTAATAGCGGCGCTTTTGGAGGTGGATTGAAGAGTGTCTTTCTGTGCCTGAAAATCTTTTTCCAGCGAGGAAGTATCCAGAACAGCCAGGATATCTCCCTTTTTGACTTTGTCACCCACTGACGCGGACACTTTTGCCACCGGATAAGTCTGCGCCGTATAAACGTTATGCGAATCCCGGCTGGATACAGTCCCGGTTACGCTGATTGTATCCTGAAGGTTGGTCTTTTTGAGGGCAGAGCAGGTGATGTTGACCTGTGTATTCTGTGCTTTGGAACTGACGGCGCAGGCATAAATGATACTTCCCGCCGCCAGGACCGCAACAACGGGGATAATAATTTTCTTTTTGCTGGAATGCTTTTTCCCACCATTCATGACATCACGCTCCCACTGGCGAATAGCCGTTTTTCATGTTGGTATATTGCAGATATGTGTTGTAGAGATTATTCCGGTCGGAAGCCAGCGTGCTTTTCATGCTTTTCAGCTGCGCGGCGTCCTTGTCATACTGTCCCTGCGACAAATAACCGAGAGAAAGCTGCTGCTGTTCCCCAGTGACCGTTGTTTCTTCTTTTTGCACTAACTGCAGTTCCTGCTGATAAGCCTGATAGGAATTAAGCAGGCTGTCGTAAAGCTGTTTAAACACGGCTTCCTGCGAGCTTCCAGTCTGCTCCAGCTGGATCTTTGCCGTATCAATATCCCGCTCTGAAGTGTATCCCGCGTGCTTCGCCGTCGAATAATTCAGGGAAGCCTTGGCAACTTCTGCATTGTTGGCACGCATGACGATAACGTCTTTCCCATAGTCTATTTTTGAAATACCGCTGAAGTCCAAGTCCGAGTCCGTTACCGGCTGTATGGTCATGTTTTCTGTTTCCGGAATGTTCAGAAAGGTGCGGAGCGCTTTCTTATCCTGTGTCACTTTTGCGTCCTGAAGAGCCAGGGTATTCTGCGCCTTTTGCATTGTTTCGAGGGATGCGTTGTAGTCACTCTGCGACAAGTATCCCTTTTGAAGCAGCTGGGAATCGACGCCAAGCTGTTTTTGGGCATTGTCAAAAGAGGTCTGATCGGCAGAAAGCTGGCTGGAGGCGGCGCAGAACGTCAGATACTTCTGCTTTGCTTCCGCTATTTTCTGCTGCACGGTTTCTTCGTAATTGGTTTGGGCAATCTGGTATTCGTTTTTGTCTCCTTTTTCCTGTGCAGAGAGTTTATAGCTGTCTTTCGCTGTCTTTAAATCATTTTCTGCTACCTGAATATCTAAATTGTAAGTTTCCATAACGGATTGGATCGTGCTGAGTGAGATGGTGATCTTGCTGCTGTCCTGCGTACTTTCCGCGGCAAATGCCGGCGTGGCCGCCGACCCTGCTACGATAGCTGCAAGAATCAGTCCAAGCAACTTTTTCATGGATAAAATTCCCCTTTCTTTCCCGTTATCCCATTGCAGCCAGCCCGGATGTAGTGCTTTGGGCAGCCGCATGCCAGATGTACTACTCATCTAATACAATACTACGCATAATCGGAAGTTTGTCAATTGCTTTTTTGATATTTATAGATTTTGCCTAAATCAGTAAAAATCAGGTTCGCAAATTTAGAACATAATTAAAAAGGGCGGGGCTTTTCAGCGGTAAATGTCTCGCGGACTATTTTTTACTGTAATCATTATGGAAAAAGCTGTATAATACCGGTAAAACCATTGAGCAAACTGTTCGTTATAGAATGAATGGGCCTTGATAACAATCCCAAAAAGAGAAGGAACATAACACAGAGCTGTGTAGGGTATTTATATTGCTGAATCATTTCTTCACTTCTGTCAGGCAGGAAAAAAGCAAGAATGTGGAAACCGTCAAGCGGAGGCAAAGGGATTAGATTAAAAACCGCTAAGCCCGCATTGATCACACCCATATTATAAAACAGCTTGATGAGCCAATAAGGAACTGCCGGGAACCATATTTGCAGTTTTACCCAAATAAGGATGGAAAAAAAACTATCGGACAACAATGATAAAAGAAAGAATATAGATTGTTATTGTAAACAAAATAGAAAGTACCACTGTTATCGAATCCTTCTCCATCGTACGTAATTGATATAACTTCTTTTCAAAGATTTTCGATATTTAACTGTAATCGGAATTGTCCTTTTATCCTTTAGGATGATTGCATTTTCCGACTGGGTGGATACTTTGAGCAGCGTATTTTCAAGCTTTGAGGCATCCCGCATATCATCATCACAGACAGCAATATTCACACCCAATTACCCCCTAAGCAATTGTATTTCAATAATTTGCAGGGTTCAAGCCCGAATTATATTTGTAAAGCAGTAAAAAACACGCCCATAATCCGGAAAAGATTATGGACGTGATCAATAAATCAGCGGACATGAAACAATGTTTGTGCGTTCCGGCAAGCCTGGTCAATCAGTTTTTGGGGATCTTCCCCGCGGATTTCAGCGATGCGTTCGGCCGTATAGGCAATCAGCGAAGAATCGTTCCGCTTTCCCCGAAAGGGTACGGGCGCCATATAAGGACAGTCTGTTTCCAAGAGCAGCCGGTCTTTGGGAACCATTTTTGCTACTTCGACGGGGACGCGCGCATTTTTGAACGTAACCGCCCCTCCGAGCCCGATATACAGGCCCAATTTGAGGACTTCGCGCGCCATCTCCACACTTCCGGAGAAGCAGTGGATGACGCCGCACGGCCGGAATTCCTTCAGCAGCTCCAAGGTATCGCCGTGCGCGTCGCGGTCATGGACAATTACAGGCAGGCTGTGTTTATTCGCCAGCTGTATCTGTTCTTTAAAAACGGTTTTCTGCGTTTCTCGCGGCGGATTTTCTTTTGAATGATAATCCAGGCCGATTTCTCCGGCAGCAGCGATTTTCGGCTCGGAAAGAAGTGCGTCAAGCTGCTTTTTCCAATCCTCCGGCAGAGGATCCGCCTCTTCCGGGTGGATCCCGGCGGCGGCATAAAAATAGGAGTACTGAGCGGCTAAGGCAATCGCCTTTCGGGAAGATGCAAGGCTGTCGCCGCAGTCAATGACGCGGCACACCCCTTTTTCCGGCAAAGCGGCAAGCAGTGCGCTGCGATCCGAGTCAAAGGCCGGATCATCATAATGAGCGTGCGAATCGAAAATATGATGATAGGAGGTCATCTGATTTTGCTCCCGGCCGGGACACCGTCTGCAAAGACAATTTTTACATCGTTTTCGCCGGCATCTGCCGCCAGAATCATCCCCTGGCTTTCTACGCCGCAGAGTTTGGCTGGTTTCAGGTTGGAAACCAGCACTACGGTGCGGCCAATCAAATCTTCCGGCCGGTACCACTGAGAAATTCCGGAAGCGACCGTTCGCCCGCCTGCGCCGTCGTCCAGCGTCAGCTTCAGCAGTTTTTTCGAATGTTTCACCGGTTCGCAGGCCGTTACTTTGGCGGCGCGAAGGTCTATCTTAGAAAAATCTTGGATGGTAATCTGCGCCGTGCCTTCCGGTTTAGCGGCTTTTGTCTCTGCCGGATTCAGCCGGTTCAGCTCTTCAATTTCTTTCTTGACGTCGATGCGCGGGAACAGCGCTTTCCCTTTTGTGATCACGGCGTCCGAAGGCAGAAGTCCCCATTTCCCAGCGGCTTCATAAGTCAGTCCGTCGGGGACAGCACCGATCTGTGCCTGTATTTCCGACGCTGTTTCCGGCATAAACGGGGCCAGCAGAATGGAAATAATGCGAAGCGATTCGCACAGATTGTACAGTACGGCGGCGAGACGGGCACGCTTGGTTTCATCTTTTCCCAGTGCCCACGGAGCCGTTTCATCAATATATTTGTTGGCGCAGGAAATCAGTTTCCAGATTTCCGTCAGAGCGACTGAGAACTGGTAGCCGTTGACCGCCGTGTCGCATTTTCCCCGCAGGGAAAGCGCCATGGCGATCAGCTCGTTATCCTCCGGCCCGCTCTCACGTTCTGCAGGAATCCGCCCGCCGAAATATTTCTGAACCATGGCCGTGGTGCGGGACAGCAAATTACCGAGGTCATTGGCTAAATCGGCGTTAATCCGGCCGATCAGCGCTTCATTGGAGAACTGCCCGTCTGCGCCGAACGGGATCTCGCGCAGCAGAAAATAGCGCACGGCATCCACGCCGTAACGTTTGCAGAGTACGAGCGGATCCACCACGTTGCCTTTGCTCTTGCTCATCTTGCTGCCGTCGCCGGTCAGAAGCCACCCGTGGCCGTAGACCTGCTTTGGCAGAGGAAGATCCAGCGCCATCAGGATGGCCGGCCAAATGATGGTGTGAAACCGTACAATTTCTTTGCCGACGAAATGGACGTCCGCCGGCCAGAATTTCCGGTAAAGAGAATCGTCGTCGGAACCGTACCCGAGCGCCGTAATGTAATTCGTTAGCGCGTCCACCCAGACATAAATCACATGTTTGGAATCGAACGGGACCGGAATCCCCCATGAAAAACTGGTGCGGGAAACACACAAATCCTCAAGCCCCTGGTTAATAAAGCGGATCATCTCATTCTTGCGGCTTTCCGGCTGGATGAAATCAGGCTGGTCTTTATACAGTTTCAGCAGGCGGTCGGCATATTTGGAAAGACGGAAAAAGTAGGCTTCCTCATTTGCCATTTTTACTTCGCGGCCGCAGTCGGGGCATTTGCCGTCTTTCAGCTGCGTTTCCGTCCAGAAGGATTCGCAGGGCGTGCAGTACCAGCCCTTGTATTCACCTTTATAGATGTCTCCCTGGTCATACAACTGCTGAAAGATCTTCTGCACGGCTTTTACGTGGTAATCGTCCGTTGTCCGGATAAATTTATCGTTGGAGATATTCAGCAGTTTCCATAAATCCTGAAATTCCTTTGCAACGCGATCTACGTACTGCTTGGGTGTAATGCCCTCTTTTTCGGCGTTCTGCTCAATTTTAAGGCCGTGTTCATCGGTCCCGGTCAAAAACATCACGTCATATCCCTGCATCCGCTTGTAGCGCGCAATCGCGTCGCACGCCAGCGTGCAGTAGCAATGCCCGATGTGGGGTTTGCCCGACGGGTAATAAATGGGCGTCGTGACATAAAAAGTATTTTTTTTCATGCTTTTAGCCTCCGGGAACTAAATTTCATTTTTCTTTGATTTACCACTTATTATACCATTTTAACGGCATAAAATATAAAAGATTCCGCATTCTGTTCCGAAAAATCCCCGGAAGGCACTTATCCTCCTGAGGAATCGGTTTCGCCGTAAAGAAACTGGCGGAGGATGGTACAGTTCTTTTTCAAATCCAGCGTAATTACATCCCCGATTCCCTTTACGGATTTGCGGTCGTCGAACGTATTGGGCGCCGGCATCTGGAGAGTTTCCGTTTTGTACCCGGACAGCCCCGCACCGACTGAGGCGAGGTACAGCAGCTCGCTGTCGTCCAGGTTCGTATTTACAAATGGAAGATAATCGTACAGGATTTTATTTGCCTTAATCGGATTTATCGATTTCGCTTTCTGGAGAAGCAGCTGAACAACCTGGCGCTGGCGGCTTGTGCGGCCGTAATCGTCGTGGCCGAATTTATCCGTTGCATGGCGGATTCTGGCATAATACAGGCACAGCTTTCCATTCAGATGGTTTACCCCCGGCTTCAAGCGGCTGCCCATGTTTTCGTTTTCCGCTTTGCATGCAGCCTCGGTCATCGGGACGTCCAGCCCACCCATTTTGTCAATGGCTGCGGCAAAGTTGTTGAAATTTACTGAGACATATTTGTCGATATTAACACGGTAGTTGTTTTCCAGTGTCTGCATGGTAAGCGCCACGCCGCCCTTCGAGTAGGCGGCATTCAGCTTATTTTTCCCTATAGAAGGGATTTCCAGATAGGAATCGCGCAGAAAGGAGACCAGCCGGATGGTTTTATTTTTGCTGTCAATGGACATCAGCATATTGGTATCCGACCGTCCGTCGGATCCGTCCTTATTTTCATCCACACCGAGAAGCAGGATATTCATAACATCTTTATCCGATTTGACGTTCCAGGAAGGCGCTGCGGAGGGAAGCTGCACATAACTTGCCAGGGTATTGCTGTTGACATTATCCGAGCGGTTCAGCCGGGAGGCAAGCACATGAAAATAAAAAAAACCGGCCGCGGCCCCGATCAGAAGGAAGACCAGAAGCGTGCCGAAAAACTTTTTCGCGCACCCGCTCTTCTTAGGCGGCTTTCCCTTTCTGCGCCGGGCGGCAGAGCTGGAACTGTAAATATCACGGTCTACGTAATTGTAGCGGTCGTCCGCGTCGGGATCGTAGCGGCTGCGCCTTTTTCCAGAAGACGTGCGCTTTCCTGAAGAAGAACTGTACCCGGCGGAACGGGAAGAAGTCCGGCTGTGTTTTCTGCTGTTTCCCATACTGCACCCCCAGAGAAATCAAAACGCTTTTATTGTATTTCAAATCGAATAGCTTGTCAACTCGGCCGGCGGCGGAAGATCTCATTCTCTGGCAGGAGAGCGGCTCTTGTCTTTTTCCCGTCTGTTCTGTATAATACAAAATAGGAAAGCAGGGGCGATACCATGAAAAAGACGGCAGGCCGCCGCACTTCGGGTTACCCGCTGGCGGTTCGGATTTTAGCCGGTGCGTGTGCAGTTTTGATTGCTGTTTCAGCCTTCCTTTTTGTTTTTTTTGCCTGAAAGTGCCCGTTTGGCTCATAGCTGCAAACTGTGTATGAAAGGAGTCAACTTTTATGAAGAAAAAAATCATTTTGAATATTGAAGGAATGCACTGCCCTATGTGCGAAAAAAATCTGTCTGCAGCGCTGAAGGAAACGGAAGGCGTGAAAAAGGCAAAAGTCAGTCTGGCAGATAAAACAGCAACCGTGGTATACGACGACGGGAAAACCGGCGAAGAGCAAATCCGTGCCGCCGTGAAGGATGCCGGATATCAGGTACTGTGAGCCCAGAAAGGGGGGCATCTGATGAAAGAGGCCAATGTTGCTGTTGGCGGGATGCACTGCGTTATGTGCGCCAATGCGGTTCGGCGGGCAGTAAAGAAACTGGACGGCGTGCAGGATGCCGATGTGAGTTATGCTTCAGAATCGGCAAGAATTACTTATGACGAAAATAAAACCAACTTGAAAGCAATTTCCAAAGCTGTGAAAAAAGCCGGATACCGGCTGGTGGAAGATAAGGAACGCGAACGGAAAAAGGAATTTCGAATTCTGCTGGTTAATTTTATCGTCTCTGCAGTTCTGACGGTACCGTTCCTAATCATGATGATTGCAAGGCTTACCGCCCCGGAAAGCGCCCTGATGCTTGTGCTGGGGAACAGATGGCTTCAGCTGGTGCTGGCTTCGGCAGTGGAATTCGGTATCGGCTGGCGCTTTTTCCGGGGCGGATGGGATTCTGTCCGTTCCGGAAGCGCTAATATGGATGTTCTGGTAAGCCTTGGAACACTTTCTGCCTATGTTTATAGTGTCTATAATGTAATAACGGGCGGTCAAACCCTGTATTTTGAGGCCAGCACTATGGTGATTACGCTGGTATTCCTCGGGAAACTGTTTGAAGCGAAAGCCAAAGCGCACGCCAATTCTGCCGTGGACGGGCTGCTGCGCCTTCAGCCGAAAAAAGCTTCCGTTCTGCGCGACGGAGCCGAAGTGTCTGTTCCGACAGGAGAAATCCGCTCCGGAGACATTGTGGCGGTTCGCCCGGGAGAGGGCGTCGCCGTTGACGGCGTTGTTACACAGGGACATTCCGCCGTGGATGAAAGCATGCTGACCGGAGAAAGCATCCCCGTTGAAAAGGGGGAGGGTGATTCGGTTTATGCCGGAACGGTGAACCGCCAGGGCGCATTTCAGTTCCGCGCGGCAGGGGTTGGGGAAAGCACGATGCTATCTTCAATCGTCCAGATGGTCCGTTCCGCCCAGCAGAGCAAGCCGCCGATCCAGAAACTGGTTGACCGGGTTGCCGCGGTCTTTGTCCCGGTGATTCTTACGATTGCGCTGGTGACGTTTGCCGCCGTATTCTTCTCTTCATGGGATATGGCGCGTGCAGTCAGCCGCGGAGTGGCTGTACTGGTTGTTGCCTGCCCGTGTGCTTTGGGCCTCGCGACGCCGACTGCCTTAATGGTCGGTACCGGTATGGCGGCAAACATGGGCATCCTCATCAAGGATGCAGATGCGCTTCAGCTTGCCGGAAAAATTGACACGGTGATTTTGGACAAGACCGGAACAATTACAAAAGGTGAGCCGCAGGTGACGGATTTTGCCGCTTTGAAGGGGGATTCTCAGGAACTTCTTCAAATGGCGGCGTCTGTTGAGCGCCAGAGCGAACACCCCGTGGGCCAGGCAATCTTCCGCTACTGTGCGGAACACGTGCAGTCTTTCCCGGAAACGAGGGAGTTTGCAGCGCAGGCCGGCCGCGGCGTTACCGGCAAGGTCGGCGGGCACAGCGTACGTATCGGCAAAGAAGAAAACCGGACCGCCGAAGCATTTGAAAAAGAAGGCAAGACCTCTGTGGTGCTGGCGGTGGACGGTCAGCCGGCCGCCGTGTTTGCTGTTGCCGACCAAGTAAAGGAAGATTCCGCAGAAGCGGTTGTTAAAATGAAAAGCGAAGGCATCGACGCCGTCATGGTGACGGGAGATAACCGGGTCACGGCGCAGGCCGTGGCAAAGCAGGTCGGGATCAGCCATATTGTGGCCGGAGTTCTGCCGGAAGGCAAGAAAAATGTTGTGGCAGACCTGAAGAAGCAGGGCCGTGTGGTAGCCGTTGTGGGGGATGGTGCCAACGACGCCCCGGCTCTGGCGGCAGCGGATGTGGGCATGGCGCTCGGCACCGGCACGGATATTGCCGCGAACGCGGGTTCTCTGGTTCTGCTGAGCGGAAGCCTCCGCGACGTGCCCAAAGCCATTGCTGTTTCCCGTGCAATTATGCGCAAAATCCGGCAGAATCTCTTTTGGGCGTTTATCTACAACAGCCTTGGTGTCCCGCTTGCGGCGTTTGGCGTGCTGAATCCCATTGTGGCGGGAGCGTGCATGGCGTTCAGCTCCGTTTCGGTGGTGACGAATTCGCTGCTGCTGAAACGGAAAAAATTTGACTGACCGGCGCTGGATATTTTGGGTGGGCGGTCTTATTATAAAATACGGAATTGAAATTAATATAGGAGAATGATGAAATGGACCGGTTCGTTGAGCAGATGATCGCTTTTTTCGGCGGCGCACAGCCGGCGTTCATTATATTTTTGATTTCGCTTTTCCCCGTGGTGGAACTGCGGGGTGGAATTTTGGCGGCGGGAATGATGCACGTCAATATTGTACAGGCGTATTTTTCCTGTCTTGCGGGGACTCTGCTGCCGGTGCCGTTCATTCTCCTTTTTTTAAATAAAATCCTCGAATGGATGCGCAATACCCGCCTTGTAAAGCTGGTTGACCGGCTGGAAGCGAAAATGGAGAAAAAAAGCAAAAAGGTCGAAAAATACAAGACATTCGGGCTGATGATCTTCGTTTCGGTTCCCTTGCCCGGAACCGGTGCGTGGACAGGTTCCGTTGTGGCTGCGCTGATGAAAATGCGTTTCCGCCGAGCCCTTTTGTCTATTATAGTGGGCTGTGCGGTGGCGGATGCTATTATGTGTGCCATATCGTACGGCCTGCTGAGTTTTATCTGGTAAAGGAGCAGAAATAGTGGAATCCTTGGGAATAGCGGTCGTTGGCGGGGGCGCTTCGGGCCTTGCGGCGGCGATAGCCGCATCGGATGAGGCAAAAAAGGCCGGCAGAAAACTGAAAGTGGCCGTACTGGAAAAAAATCCGCGCGTGGGGAAAAAATTGCTCATGACGGGAAACGGGCACTGCAACCTGACCAACCGGTACGCCGGACCGGAATCGTATCACGGGGACGTGGATGCGGTGTCCGCTCTGCTGGAACGCTGTCCGGCGGAAAAGGTTGTGGAAGCGTTCCGTTCCCTCGGCTTACTTTGCCGGGAAACAGAGGAAGGGCGAATTTATCCGTATAGCATGCAGGCTTCTTCCGTGCTGAACGTTCTCCGGCGGAACTTGGAAATGCGCCGGGTGGAAACCATCTGCGGCTTTCCGGTGGAACGCATCGAGTCTTTGCCGGGCGGATTTTTGCTGCATTCCGGGGAAAATTGTATCTGTGCCCGCAGGGTGGTCGTGGCGGCCGGAGGGAAAGCCTGCCCGCAGTCTGGATCCGACGGGAGCGGTTATGGGCTTTTAAAACCGCTCGGACATTCGGTAACCGGATTGTACCCTGCGCTGGTTCCCATACGCACCGATTCAAAGCGTGTCCGGCCGCTTAAAGGTGTACGCTGTCCGGCGGCGGCGACGCTTTCTGCGGACGGAAAGACTTTTAAAACGGTTCGCGGCGAGGTGCAGTTTACAGAAAGCGCCCTCTCGGGGATCTGCATCTTTGAATTATCCCGCTATATAGGCAGATCGCCGGGAAACATGGAAATTTCTCTCGATCTTGCGCCGGAATATTCCGTTCCCAGTCTGGCTGCGTTTCTGCGGGAACAGCCGCGCATGGCGGAGGAATTGCCGCCGGAGCAAATTCTGGAAGGGGCCTTTCCAAAGTCTCTAGGTTTGGAAGTCGTTAAATATGCCGGGGCGGATACAAGACCCGATTTTACTCGAATTGCCCGGGATGCCAAGAACTTTCGGTTTCCAGTGCTGGGAACGCTTTCGTGGCCGCGTGCGCAGGTTACGGCGGGCGGGATCCCGCTTGCAGAGACGGACGCAAAGCTGCAGTCCCGGTGCCGGAAGGGCCTTTTCCTTTGCGGTGAGATTTTAAATCTGGACGGCGCGTGCGGAGGATTCAATCTGCACTGGGCATGGGTAAGCGGAACCGCGGCCGGGCGCGCAGCCGCGCGGTCGCTTTGGAACGGCGAAAATGGAAACGGATAGAGGGGAATCAATGTACCGGATATCGGAAATCCGACTGGAATTGGACGGAACGGAGGAAGATCTAAA
The DNA here is from genome assembly GCA_002407675.1 of Ruminococcaceae bacterium UBA5406. Taxonomy (GTDB): domain Bacteria; phylum Bacillota; class Clostridia; order Oscillospirales; family Acutalibacteraceae; genus Thermocaproicibacter. The sequence goes on along the minus strand of DHNW01000032.1, from coordinate 48,345 downwards.
GCGGGAAGCAGCAAAGCGCCTGAAGGTCAGGCCGGGTGAAATCCGTTCGCTGAAACTGGTCCGAAAATCTGTAGACGCGCGCCGGAAAAGCGACGTTCATTTTATCTGCACGGTGGAAGCCGGCAGACTGGGAAACCGGGCGCCGCACGATCGGAGAATCACAAAAGCCGTCCCGTACCGGTATGAACTGCCGCCGTGCCGGAAAACGGAGACGCGCCCGGTTGTCGTAGGATTCGGCCCGGCAGGAATGTTCGCCGCTCTGATCCTTGCGCAGGCTGGGCAGAAGCCGGTTGTGCTTGAACGCGGTTCCTGCGTGGAAAAACGCCGGAAGCAGGTTGCGCAGTTTTGGAAAACAGGAATTCTCAACCCGCGCAGCAACATTCAGTTCGGCGAAGGCGGCGCAGGAACTTTTTCCGATGGCAAGCTGAATACCGGCACAAAAGATCCGCGTATCCGTAAAGTGCTGGAGGAGTTTGCCGCCGCCGGCGCTCCGGAAGAAATCCTGTACATGGCAAAGCCACATATCGGGACTGACCGGCTGCCCGGTGCGGTCCGAAACATTCGGCAGAAAATCCTGTCGCTTGGAGGGGAGATCCGATTTGATACCCAGATGACCGGTCTCACAGTAAAAAACAGCCGGATAGCAGGTGTGAAATTCCAGGCGCCGGACGGAACAGGCAGAGAACTGGAAACGCAGAACGTCGTTCTTGCCGTGGGGCACAGCGCCCGGGATACGTTCCATCAGCTGGTTTTAATGGGCCTGCCGGTGGAACCAAAGCCCTTTTCGGTCGGTGTGCGGATTGAACATCTCCAAAAATGGCTGGATACGGTTCAGTATGGAGCTTTTGCCGGCTGCCCTGCTTTGGGTGCGGCAGATTACCGGATGGCGGTGCATCTGAAGGGCGGGCGCGGCGTTTATACATTCTGCATGTGTCCCGGCGGCACGGTTGTTGCTGCCGCAAGCGAGGAGGGGCGCCTGGTGACCAACGGGATGAGCAGTTTTGCCCGGGATGGGGCGAACGCCAATTCCGCCCTGCTTGTGAGTGTTGGTCCGGAAGATTTCGGCGGGGACGGACCGCTTGCGGGCGTGGAATTTCAGCGCAGGCTGGAGGAGAGAGCGTTTGCACTGGGCGGCGGAACTTACCGCGCGCCGGCTCAGCGAGTCGAAGATTTTCTGGCAAGGCGTCCGTCCACCGGATTCGGCAGTGTGACCCCAACCTATCCGCTTGGTGTTCGGCCATGCGCACTGGATGTCTGCCTGCCGGAATTTGTCGCGGAATCCCTGCGCGAAGGTATCCGGCAAATGGACGCGCGCATGCATGGCTTTGCAGATCCCGATGCGGTGCTGACCGCTGTAGAGAGCCGGTCTTCATCGCCGGTGCGCCTGCTGCGGGGAAAAAACATGCAGTCTGTTTCGCTGGAAGGACTGTACCCCTGCGGTGAAGGGGCCGGATATGCGGGCGGAATTGTTTCTGCTGCTGTTGACGGTATTAAATGCGCGGAAAAAATTCTTCAGTCCGCATAAAAAGCTTGAAAAGTTATGATTGACAGAAACAGTTGCCGCTACTATAATTATTTCGACCTAATGGCAGAATATCAAATTTAATTAATTGGGAGTCAAAAAAATGGGTATGGCGGATTCTGAAAAATCACAGAATAATCCGGGCTTTGTCAATCCGGGAAAATCACTTGAAATTGAAGCAATGGGGAAAAAATTCCTACGATATGCAGTAAAGACGCATTATATTCGACCGGGGCAGGATCACTATATAGATATCATTCAAAAATATGTTCTTCCGGTTTACCGAAAAGGGGATATAATCTCGATCAGTGAAAAAATAATTTCGATTTGTCAGGGCAGGGTCGTTTATAAAAAAGATGTCCGGGTAACCAAACTGGCTCGTTTCCTTTCCAAATATGTTCACACGACACCGGCTGGCGAGCATATTGCCATACCGGAAAAAATGCAGGTAGCTATGAATTCGGCCGGGCGTTTCCGTATGCTGGTAGCCGCCGCAGTAGCCGCCGTGACACGTCCGTTCGGGATTAAAGGACTGTTTTACAAAATTGCCGGGCGCGATGTGGCGGCACTGGACGGATTTGAGACGGACGGCTTTCAGGATTATAATGAGATGGCTATTCTATGCCCGGAGGATTCCAATGCAGTCTGTGAAGACATCCGGCAGAAAACTGGCGTAGACTGTATGATCGTTGACGCGAACGATCTTGGAGTAGAGATCCTTGGCGTTGGCAAAAATATTCCCTATTCGGTAGAGCAGCTCCGGGAACTCATCCGGGACAACCCGACCTGCCAGGAGGATGAATGTACGCCGATTCTGCTAATTCGCCAGGCTTCTTAAGCGGAGGGGCGGGAATTCCCTCCGAAAATCAGCAGACAGTAATATGTCCTGTGCCAGCACAGCACAGGACATATTTTTTAGTTGGAAGGGTTATTTCATGCCTTCCTCATAGCTTTGGATCATTTTTTTGACCATCTGGCCTCCGACGGAACCGGCTTCCTTAGAAGTCAGATCACCGTTGTATCCCTGCTTCAGGTTTACCCCGACTTCGGATGCGGCTTCCATTTTGAACTTGTCCAAAGCCTGACGAGCTTCAGGAACAACATGATTATTCCTTGACATAATCAATACACACTCCTTTTTCTCGATTTCAATTTCCCTTTTGCGTTTGCATAGATAGTTTGCGGCTTCAAAGCAGTTTTATGACTGCTAATTTATTCAAATTAAATGATATATCCGTTTGAAGAATCGATCCCGGCAATCAGCAGGGCCGCACTGACAAACAAAATCTGGTATGGGCTGCGAGGCTGAGAGAAGCGGACGGCAAAGTCGTGCGGCTCCAGCGTTTTCTGATCCATGGTTACCAGATTTCTCTGGAGGCTGAGGGTGGCACTCGAGCGTTCCAGGGCGGCAATGCTGATAGTTTCTTTTGCCCCGGTTCCGCAGGTAATAATGGTGGCGTCGCAATCCTTCAGCATTTCGACGGCATGGCAGTTTTGGGTTTCAAAGACACAGAAAAATCCGCTGTGAAGCTGAACCGGCGGCTGAGGGCGAATACTGTTTTTGATCAGGATGATTCCGCTGGGAAGAAAAATCTGCGGTACTTTTTTGCATTCGTATAAAAAAAATTCAGTAGAGACTCCCCGCTCAAATGTTTTTTCGGGGGCAAAATACCGAACTCCGCCGTAAAGCGAAAGAGCCGGAATCAGCGCTTTGGAAATTGTTGCATCTTCTGGATCGCCGCACAGAAAAATATTTGTCATTTGGAATCACTCTTTCCGCAAAAATCTTTTAGGGCCGCGGGTGTTTTCCGGCACAAACCTGTTTGTTATCATTCTTTTCAGGCTGACGTCAATTTATGTATGGGCCGGCTCTGGCTTTCCACCAAATATTCCGGTAAAAAAGGGCGCCGGCCCTGTTGCGGCCGAACGCCCCCTGAAAACGGAGCAGCAATTATTTCATGCTGTTTTCGTATTTTTGGATCATGTTTTTAACCATCTGGCCGCCGACTGAACCATTCTGCTTGGAAGTCAGATCACCGTTGTAGCCCTGCTTCAGGCTGACACCCACTTCAGAAGCAGCTTCCATTTTGAACTTATTCAGTGCTTCGCGTGCCTGCGGGACAAGACTGCTGTTTTTCGACATAAATGAAACACTCCTTACTTCAAATAAGATTTCCGCGCTTGCATCTCTATTTTATGTTACAGGTGTGCAATTATGAATGTTTCTATTTTCCAGTCTTTACGGCGCTTTTTGAATCAGTTCCAGAAATTTTAGATTTTGTTGAGATTTGTGTACCGGCAACATCTATCGTATAGTTTTCTTTGTAAATCAGCTGAGAAACCGGCACAATCTGGTATCCCTGACCCTGCAGGTTTTTTAAAACGGTCGGCAGGGCGGCGGGCGTATTTTTGGCTCCGTTGTGGAACAGCACAATCGAGCCCGGTTTCACTCTTTTTACAACACGGCTGACAATTTGCTCGGGCGTTGGGTTTTTCCAGTCAAGAGAATCGCTGTATGAAACAAAAGTAAAAAATTATTTATAAAAAACCGTAATGGAATCCGGCAAAACATCAATGCGTTTAACGAGGGCCTTTGCCACGGCTTTTTTTTCGTTAAAATCAAGAGATGCAAAGTCATAGCCCACAGATTTGAATGGTGAAAGCTTCGGCGCTGAATGGATTGTTTTAAGCAGTTCTGAGCGGCGGGCATCCAGTTTTGTTATCCGCTCATTCATATATTGCATAGCAACGTGATTTGCATCTTCTAACTTATCCATCAGGTTGCTGATTTGTTCATCAATTTTGGCAATTTCTATTTTCTCTGCTTGATGGCTTTCACGGACAGGCACAGGTTTCACATCCGAAGACAGCCGTTCGATTTCTGCCTGAATCTGGCGGGCCGTTTCTGTTTCCACATCATGGACCTTCTCTGTATGCTGGGTATTGCAAAGATGCAAGTTAGACCTTCCAGAGCAGTTAAAATACAGGTACCTTCCGCCGTCTGCACTGATTACCCGCAGGGAATAACCGCAGCCGGCACATTTTACGAGACCGGAAAGCCAAGTATATTTCCCGGTACCCGTATTTTTAAGCTGCCTGTTTTCTTCCAGCTTACGCTGGCAGGTCAGAAAGGTAGCCGAGTCGATAAAGCCATTGTGCGAAGCAATTGCAAGAAGCTGATTCTGCAAGTTTGTATATTTGTTTGCGGAACGATTTCGCTTCCCGCACAGCAGCAGCCCTTTTCGGCCGTCATATTCTGAAATGCCGTTATACAGGATAAGACCCTTCTCTTTATAGTAATTGTAAATGTCGGTGTCAGCCTGCACATAGGATGGATTATGCAGAATCCGGGAGATGGAAACGCTGTCCCATGTTTTGCGCTTTATCCCTGGAATATTTGCTTCGGTTAACTGAGCGGAAATTTTGCCGAGTGAAATATTGGTATAGGCGTACCGGCGGAAGATTTCTTTCACAATTACAGCGTTTCCATTGGGAACTAGCATGGTTGCTTTCTTCCCATTCATAATTGTGCGTTTCAGGTCAAAACCGAATGCAGCGGGGCCTCCCATCCATGCGCCGAGTTTTGCGCGTTGGTAATAGTTATCTTTCACACGTTCCGCAATCGTTTCACGTTCCAGCTGTGCAAATACCATGATGATATATACCATGGCGCGCCCAACCGGTGAAGAGGTGTCAAATTTTTCACTGATAGAAACGAACTCGGCCCCGTGCTGTTTCAGTGTATCCCATATCCGCCCGAAATCGGAAATGCTGCGGCTGATACGGTCCAGACGGTAGACAATGATTTTATCAATTTCGCCGCGCTTCACAGCGGCCATCATTCGCTGAAAGTCGGGACGTTCCGTGTTTTTTCCGGAATATCCCTTGTCGAAAAATATCCGCGGCTTTTTTCCAGAGCATTCTTTCCGGCAGAGATCAATTTGCCCCTCAATAGAAATGCTGTCCTTTTTATCTACGGATTGCCGGGCATAAATTGCTGTCATCCTATCACCTTTTGCAGTACAATAGCCCAAAAAGACGATTTTTATCAAACATGAAACTACGCTTTCAAAACGTCCTGAAGTGTTTTGAAAACATTCGTTTTTTGCTTAATAAATTTATATAATGCGTTGATGGCATTGATTACAGAAATAGTTCATTTGTTTTAAAATCCGAGGCTTTCAGCAAAGTCTCGGATCTTTTTTACCATCTTCAGGCAGATAAACGGTCAGATGCTTTTCAGCAATTCAAGTTGTACAACCTGCCACGCATATTTATTTTCGGAAGGTGATACTTATGCACAGCACAACAGTGCGTAACCCCAATTCCACACCAGAGGATGACCAAATTAAATGGATGCGGGTGCAGGAGGTGTTTGCGCAGCATTACGCGCATGAAGAAGCTGAACGAAAAGAAAAGCAGACCAGCCTAAGCAAAGAACGCAAAAAGACCGATCGGGGATGACTTAACACCGGAGCGTTCAGCGCCGTTTATTCAAACGGCGCTGGTTACTGTAAACCGGCCATAAATGTTCAGGCGGAAAAGCTTAGCTAAATGTAAAATTATTGAAACAAAAAGCGCTAAGTTAAAAGTTATATTTTTGAAATTATTTATTTTACATTTAATTATCATGAAAATAAAATTAATTTCATATATTATGCTGAATTAACCTGTAAAACGTGCCGGACAAATTCGAACAACACAGTTAAAAAAGGAGGTGAAACTGTTACCGTGCCCTTACGCTGCCGGACGGTAAAACTCTCCGGATTTTTTTGAAGCATAAATGAGGCGCACAGCTTTTGGGCAGCGTAGGAAATGACAACGTTGGAATGCTTACCCTCCGCTTGTTTTACATAAACCGTCTGGCAGTATTTAACTGATTACCAAAACTGCAAAAAGCTGTGATTGGATCCTTTCAAAAACTATCTGGTGGCAGGAGAATTACACGAATCGACAGTGTCCCCTAACAGTGCAGTACAGCCCTTGGAGAGGGGCTTTAATAACTACTACTCAATAAAAATACAAGGAGAAAGATGAAAATGCGCAAAGGTGTCAAGAAGTTCTTATGTGTTCTATGCAGTGTATTTTTGGGAATTCCGGTGATGTTCTCTGCCAGTCCTCTGACGGCCAGCGCAGCAGCTAACTCATACTCCTGGAATCATGCGCAGATTTACGGCGGCGGCTATGTTGTTAACATTATTTTCAACAAGGGCGAAAAAAATCTTATTTATGCACGAACGGATATGGGCGGAGCCTACCGCTGGAATCAGGACGCAAAGTCGTGGATTCCATTGACAGACAGCATTGGTTTTAATGATTGGAACAATCTGGGATGCGACAGCCTGGCGGCAGATCCGGTGGATACCAACCGGGTTTATATTCAAGCCGGAACTTACACAAACAGCTGGACTTCTGCCAATGGTTGTATTCTTCGCTCCACGGACAAAGGAAATACTTGGGAAAAAACAAAACTGCCTTTTAAGGTTGGAGCCAACATGCAGGGGCGTTATTTCGGAGAAAGGCTAGTGGTTGATCCGAACAGCGACAACGTTTTATATATGGGTACGCGCTGCGGAAACGGGTTATGGAAAAGCACAGACTATGGTGTGACATGGAGCAAAGTGTCAACTTTCACGGAAGTGGGAGATTATAAACCGACCGATGATGATTCCACCATGTATGACTCCGATTATACCGGAGTCGTATGGGTTACCCCGGACGCTTCTTCCAGTAAATCCGGGGTTCCCTGCCAAACGCTCTATGTTGGTGTAGTCAATAAAAAGGGTGAAAACACTGTTTTCGTTACAAAAAATGGTGGCACGACATGGAATCCGGTTACCAACCAGCCTACTTACAGCGTTGTGCCCGATAAAAACAATTCTGCCGCCACAAAAGGGCTGTTCCCAACCCATGGCGTTTTGGCTTCAAACGGTATGCTCTATATTACTTATAATGATACTGTTAATGTTTACAGCGGCGATAAAGGCGACGTTTGGAAGTACAACACGGCAACAGGGAACTGGACCCAAATAAGTCCGGTAGCTTCTAGCAGCAGTGATGATTATTTCGGCTACGGCGGCATATCCGTAGATGAGCAGAATCCCAACACGCTTGTCGTTTCCACCGACGAGCAATGGTGGCCGGACGCAAATATATATCGCAGTACGGATGGTGGACAGACATGGACATCTTTTTGGAGCTGGAATGGATACCCAGACAAAACGCTCCGCTATACGCAAGACATTTCCGCAGCCGGTTGGCTGACAATGGGAAAACAGGCTCAAGCTCCCGAATCACAAGTCAAAATCGGCTGGATGATTGGAAACATCTCAATTGATCCCTTTGACTCAGACCGGATGATGTATGGGACCGGCGCGACCGTGTATGGCACGGAAAATTTGACTGATCTTGACCAAGGCGGCAAAGTCAAACTTTCCGTTTATGCGAAGGGAATCGAGCAGACCGCGGTCACTTCTCTTATCAGCCCGACGACCGGTACGGCGCATTTAATCAGCGGTCTAGGTGATATCTGCGGATTTGTGCACACGGATCTGAACACCGTTCCGTCATCCATGATGACCTCGCCTACCTTTAGTACCACGACAGGCATGGATTATGCAGAATTAAATCCATCCAAATATGTCAGAGTAGGAAATACGGATAAAGGAACCTATTCAAGAATTGCTGTTTCTAACGATACCGGTGCAAACTGGTACTCCGTTTCGAACTGCTGGGCTTCATCCAGTGAGGATACCACGTGCGGTGGAAAGGTCGCTATGTCGGCAGATGGAAAGACAATTGTATGGGTTCCGGAAGGTCAAAACTCAGCCCTTCCCGTAAAATACTCCACAAATGACGGGAATTCATGGAATGAGTGCCGTGGTATTCCCAAGGGAGCGGCAGTTGCCTCCGATCGGGTTAATCCTAAAAAGTTCTATGCATATTCTGACGGAAAATTTTATGTAAGTACAGACAGTGGCGTGACCTTTACAGCTGCAGTATCCAGCGGTTTGCCCAATCCAAGCGCATCAGCTTCTCCGGAAACCACTCCGGTGAGTTTTAAAGCAATGCCGGAAAGCGAAGGGGACATCTGGCTGGCTGGCGGCAGTGAAACTGGTGAGTACGGACTGTATCATTCGACCGATTCAGGCCAATCTTTTACAAGATTGAAAAATGTGGATCAGTGCGATGTTGTCGGATTTGGTAAAGCAGCTCGTGGGAAATCGTACATGTCGCTTTATGTTTCAGCAAAGATAAATGGCATACGCGGGATTTTCCGCTCTGATGATGCCGGAGTTTCTTGGGTAAGAATCAACGACGATCAGCATCAGTACGGAAGAACGAACATGTGTATAACAGGTGATCCGCGTATCTACGGCCGTGTTTATCTTGGTACTAACGGCCGGGGAATCGTATACGGAGATATTGGTGAAACCACAGTCACCGATTCTGCAATTTCACCCGCAGCTGCGTCTTTTGACAAAGCAAATGCCTCTGACGTATCAGTCGTGATGACACAAAGAGGGAATACTCTGGTGTCAATCCGAAACGGAACGGCAGTTCTTGATTCCAAAACCGATTATACCGTTTCCGGTTCCAACGTTACAGTCAGCAAGGACTACTTATCGAAACAAAGTGCTGGGGAGACAGTTCTTACTTTCTGTTTTAGCGCCGGTCAGGATCAGACACTGTCAGTAGAAATCAGCGATTCGTCGGCTAAAAATGCCAAACTGTCAGCTGCAGCTGCATCATTTGATAAAGCGAATGCCTCGGATATAGCAGTTACAATGACCCTAAACGGAAATTCCCTTTCCTCTATTCAAAATGGCAAGACAGTATTGACGCCCGGAACCGACTATACCGTTTCCGGCTCCAATGTCACAATCAGCAAGAGTTATTTATCCAGGCAAAGTCTAGGAAAAACGACTTTCACTTTTTGCTTTAGTGCCGGCCAAAATCAATCACTTACGGTCACAGTATCCGATTCGTCAAAGCAGGCAGTTTTTCTGAAAATTGCATTCTACAATTCGAATCGATCCACTTCCACCCAATCTATTTCGCCGTGGTTCCGCATTACAAATCAAGGGAGTGAGGCCGTCAATTTATCCAAAGTAAAACTGCGCTATTACTATACGAAAGATAGCACCAAACCCCAAAATTTTTACTGTAACTGGTCCACCGCCGGCAGTTCCAATGTGACTGGGACTTTTGTGCCAATGACAATTGCAAAGACAAATGCGGACACTTATCTGGAAGTTGGATTTACTTCTGCGGCAGGTTCTCTTGCTGCAGGACAAAGCGCCAACGTTCAAATTCAGTTTGCAAAAACTGACTGGTCATCTTATGATCAATCAAACGATTATTCTTTTAACTCAGATGCCGATTCATATTCCGATTGGAATAAAGTAACCGGTTATTTCAGTGGATCTCTATTCTATGGTATTGAACCGTGAAATAAAAAGAGGCTGGCCGCACGCAAAATGCAGCCAGCCTTTTTTCTGAAAAGTTTTCTCATTTTTTGCGCGTCTGTTCCGCCGGCGATTTTCGCTGGCTCCGCTCCGAACGCAGGGCCTGTTTCATATTTCTGACATCAGCGTCTTCACAGACATTCGTGCTGTAACGGGCTTTTTCATAAATCTCAACGGCCGTTTTCATGTCGCCGCCGCATGTGGCTTTTTGGCCCATTTCATGCGGCGTATCGCTCTTCTGCATGATTTTTGCACGGTGCCTTTTCATGTACAGAAAGAAAAGCCTGCGGATCGCCGGACGGTTGCCGATGTGTGAAAAAATATCGAAGCGCTTTTTAATCGGAACAAAGTGTATCTTTTTATTCGTTTTATCTTTTTTTTTCGTAAAAAGGAGGGATTTATGACTTTCATTGATATCTACATTCAGTTTTCTGTAGAAGCTGACAGCGGAACTGCTAATGGCGATTATAACAAATACGGCGGCCAAAATGATGATACACCACCCCGCCGCGATCAGCACGTTTTTAATGACATCTGCGAAGGCGGAGGGCTTTTGTGTTTGATTTGCCAATTGCTTAGCAATAGAATCGGCTGCATGGTTAGCTGGAGCTGAAGAAGCAGCGGTATCCCGAGGGGCTGCCGGCGTAAACTGAAAGAAACGGGAAAGAGCGTTCATGACAGCGTTGTCGGTTCTGAAATTTCTGTCTGCCGCCGCGATGAAAAAAAGAATCAGCGTAATGACCGCAGCGCTTACAGCAGTCAGAAAAGAAAGCAGGGAACTGCCGGCTTTATCCGTCTGTTTGCCGCCGCTTTTCGCGCCGGATTTGATTTTAAACAGTTTATCCCACTGAGAAAGGCAGTATTCACCGCTTTTCCGATTGTAGACTGCGACGAAGACAAAGACAACGGCAAAATCCAGGATACAGAAATATGCCACGCTGTTGAAGCCGAGACGGATAGCGGCTATGTAAAAAGCAAAATTTAAAACAGCGGAAAAGATGACGGTGCCTTTACCGAGATACAGAGAACTGGTGTCCCTTTCCTTGCGGTCGCGGGAATCCGACGCTTTCTTACGGGAATAAGAGACTTTCCATTTATGAATATGGTCTTGCTTTTTTTCATAAATCTGCGAAAAATTATGACCTGTCTTGATATATGACAGGATCATGTCGAAGAAAATAATTCCTGACGCAAGGTAATTTCCCGCTGCCAGGAAAATGACAAAAAAAAGGATAGCCGACAGAAATGTAAGAAGGATGGATGACCATAATTTCCGCGGCTTCAGGCGGCAATACGTAATCAGCCAGAGTCCGGCAAGCAGGGCGGGAATGGTTGCAAAAGCGGCGGTGCCCGCTTTTAAGATATGGAGGAAAAGAAGCACGGCTGGCAGCAGAATGACAAAATAAATAAAATCTTCGGCGAAGAAAAAAATGGCCTTTTTGGGCCCGGCATTGTTCTTAAAGTCACGCGAAAAAGAGACCGTCTGTATTTCACCGTCTTTATTTTTCATTACTGCGCCTCCTCGCAGATATACATGCCGGGCCGCCTGGTGAAGTTGATTTCCCGTTCCCTGGCATGCAAAAAAATCCACTGAATACTCCGGCCTGCCGACTCAAGCTGTGAAACCCACCTTACAAGACCTTCTCCGTAATAGTAAGAAATCAGGATATACTGCGTTGCGGTGTCACTGCGTTTTAAAATATTTTCCAAAACACGGTCAAACGGCGTAAGAAGCTTGTCTGTATTGATTTTTGCCATTTTCCGCATCAAATACAGAAAATGGCCGCGGCCGCTTTTGCAATCGGCTTGAATTTCGCCACCCGAAAGAACATCGGCGGCATTTGTCACAAATCCGACCGCAACGCCGCTGAAAGCGAGTTTCCGTGCCAGGCAGGCGGCAATGCTGATGGCGTCTTCTTTAATCCGCTGTCCGTCCAGCCTGTTGTATCCGTCCAGATCCAGCAGCAGCATGACCTGCCGCGACTGTGTCGTATGGTACTGGTTCACTTTAAGGCTGCTGGTGTGGGCTGTGGCTTTCCAGTTGATATTTTTCATGCTGTCAAACGGATAGTAATCTCGGATTCCCCGGAAGAAAAATGGATCTTCCACGACATTGCGGCGGGCGATGCTGTCTCCAATAATTTTTTTGTAGTCGATTCGAAACCGCGGCACTTCTTTTGCTCGGGGATAAACGTAGATGAGAGGTGAAGAGGGAAAACTTTTGATCATGATGGACTGAAATCCCAGATCACCTGCCATAAACTGCAAGTCACTCAGCCGGTAACAGCCACGGTGCACCGCCGTAAAGTCAAATTTTTTGGTGATCTCTTCGTAAGAAAACAAAGACATCCGGTCTTCCCGGTAATAGTCGCTCCCGGAATGTGCATCGCCGAAACGGAGCGCTCCGGGAACTTGAAACTGCACGGAAGCCCAGAATATGGGGATCGGTTTATTATTGGATATGATTTCAACAGCTTTGGCCTGTTCGCCTTCAAACAGACCGTTGGTCGAAATCTTCAGCTCAACATTGAGATCTTTATCCCAGTTCCGCTTATAAATTCGGGAGAACATACCGAAAACCGCCGCAAACAAAAGAACGGCAAGGATAATATACATCTATTAATCGCCGTCCCATTTTTCAGACGGTACCGGCAGAGAAGCAAAGATTTCTTTAATTATCTCTGATGGTTTTGCGGCGTCCATTCCAACATCGTCACGCAGCACCAGCCGGTGTGCAAAAATGTAGGGGGCAAGGTATTTAATATCCTCCGGTGTTCCATAATTCCTTCCGTCCTGAGCTGCGCGCGCCTTGCAGGCGCGCATCATGGCTATGCTGCCGCGCGGGCTGACACCAAGCGCCACGCTCTGATTTTCGCGCGTCTTTTCAGTTGCCAAAACAATGTACCGCAAAAGGTCGGGATGGATATAAACGCTGTCTACCGCCTTCTGTGCTTCCCGGATCTCGTCGGCGCCGCAGACGGCAGTAAGTGAATCATATGGGCTTTCAGAGCCGAAACGGGAAAGAATTTCGACAGAACTTTCTGTCGACGGATATCCAATGCTTGAACAGAATAGAAAACGGTCAAGCTGCGCTTCCGGAAGAGGAAAGGTTCCCTGCGTTTCAACAGGATTTTGCGTGGCAATGACAAAATAAGGCGCCTGAAGCGAATAAGTTTTCCCGTCGACTGTGACCTGCCGTTCTTCCATACATTCCAGCAGGCTGGACTGGGTGCGCGGTGTGGCGCGGTTGATTTCATCGGCAAGCAGAATATTTGTAAAAACGGGGCCTTTGCGGAATGTAAACTGACTTTCTTTCTGGTTGAAATAGTTGATTCCGGTGAGATCGGAAGGCAGCAGATCTGGTGTGAACTGGATGCGGCGGAATTCTGTTCCAATTGATTTGGCCAGTGATTTCGCCAGCATAGTTTTACCGGTGCCAGGCACGTCGTCCAGCAGCATATGTCCGTTTGCAAACAAGGCTGTCACCGCGAGCTTTATGATCTCGTCTTTTCCTGCGATAACCTTAGCAATATTCCCGCATATTTTTTCACTGAGAGCAGCAGTTTCTGAAATATTCAATGGAGCGTCGTCCTTCCCCTATGCAAATTTTCTCATCAATGTATAGAATTTCGAATTAATATCTATATTCTAGCATTTTTTCAATATAAAGAAAAGATAAGGCGAATATTTCCTGCTTTTTTCTTTTTGCGATCAACCGCTTTGAAAAATGGAAATTCCGGGTTTGAATTCTACTCGCTGGTATGCAAAAAAAATAAGCCGAGACTTTGCTGGAAGCCTCGGCTATAAAATGGATAAACAATTTTCTCATAAGGAATACTCCGGGATCGGCCGGCTTAAAACTGAATGACTTCAGGGGCTCCGGTCTGCGAGTAGATGGAAGCTGTTGCGCCTTTCAGGTAGAATACCACCGTATTGCCGTCATCTGCCTTGTATCGGTTTTGAAGCTCCGGGTAGGCACTGAGCATGCTTTCACCAGCGGCCAGGCTGTCGTCTTCCACTGCCTCTGCGTCAACGCGGATCCATTTGTCGCCGCATAACCCGCAGATTTCGATTTTCGGATTTGCCTTCATCTGCTTGTAAACATTTTTGACTTTGCCGGTCTGAATATAGAGCTTATCCTCAAAAATGTTGACGGTGCCGAATGGACGGACGCGCGGTTGATTCTCTTCTTCCGTCGCAAGATAATACACCTTGCACTGCTTTAAAAAATCACATACTCTTTGAATATTCTGCATGGCGTAATTCCTCCATTATTTGGTTTTTCTATATTATATACTGCCGCGTCAAAGAAAACAAGGAAGTTTTTTCCCGCGCGGACTGGATTACGCAGTTTCCCTATGAAAAGGCAGGGCATAAAAATAAGCCGGCACTCAGATACAGCGCTTTTCCTGTCTGGAAGTTTATGTTATACTGAATTCAGATTATTTATATGGAGAAGATGCTTGATGAGTAAACCTTTATCAGAAATGTCATTGGAAGAATTGTGGCAGTTGTTCCCCATACAGTTAGTAGAGCATCAGCCCTGCTGGGAAAATTGGTACCAGATAGAAAAAGGCCATCTTATGCCTTCCCTTCCGGCAACAGCTAAAATTCATCACATTGGCAGCACGTCGATCAACGGCATCTGGGCAAAACCAATCATTGATATTTTAGTGGAAGCCAATCCAAACACCCACGAAGCAATCAAACACCAGCTTTTGCAAAATGGTTATTTATGTATGGCGCAAACGGAAACCCGCATTGATTTTAATAAAGGATATACCCCTGACGGTTTCGCTGAAAAGGTGTTTCATTTGCATCTTAGAAAATTCGGCGACAATGATGAACTGTATTTCAGGGATTACTTAAAGGAGCATCCAGAGGCGGCAAAAGCATATGAAAAATTAAAGCTGTCTCTTTGGAAACCGTTTGAACATGATCGTGATGGATATACAGAGCATAAGACAGCCTTCGTAAATGAATATACAAAGAAGGCAATTATGCAGTATGGAAGGAGATACCGCTGATTCCCACTTTTCAAGTATGTCTGGCTATCCGGAATAAGCAGAAGAGAGCTCTTTTTGGCATATCATATTTTTAGATAATTTTTAAAAAAATATGGTTGACTTTCTAAAATTATTATGCTATTCTATTTTTAGTAAACGATTACGTATATGGAGATTATCGTGAAAATGTCAAACAGTCCCACAATCAAAGATGTTGCCCGTAAGGCGGATGTCTCGGTTGCAACCGTTTCCCGGGTGCTGAACAATCTGCCTGGTTTTTCGCCTGAGACGGAAGAACGGGTGCGGAAAGCGATGGATGCGCTTGGCTACCAATATAATGCTGTTGCAAGAAACCTGAAGCTGAAAAAGACCAATATCATAGCAGTTCTGATTCCCCATGTTGAAACGACTTTTTATGTAAAGATTTTAAATGGAATAGAGGATTCGGCACAGCTTCATGGATATAATGTGATGGTTTGCCATGTAGGAGTATCCGGAAATCGGACTCAACAGTATATCAAAATGCTGTTGGAACGCCAAATTGATGGAATTATCGGATGCAGCCTTCCGCCGGATGAAAAAATAGATACACTGATGGTTCAATGCGGCATCCCATGTGTTTTGGTTTCCACATTTTCCACACGCTATTCAATTCCTTATATCCGGGTGGATGACTTTGAGGCTTCTTATGCGGCAACAAGTTATTTAATTGAAAAGGGACATCGGAAAATAGCCATGCTGGCAGGTTCTCAGGATGATGCAGTCGCCGGAGCCTTACGGCTGAAAGGTTATCAGAAATCGCTGGCTGACCATAAGATTCCATATAATGAACGTTTAGTAACCTATACGAGATTCAGTTATGAAACGGGCGTTGAGGCCATGAAAAAGCTGCTGAGATCAAAAGAAAAGTTTACCGGCATTGTGGCATGCTGTGACGAAGTGGCAGTTGCCGCCATATCCGTTGCCTATCGGCAGGGTCTGAACGTTCCGGATGATTTTTCTGTAATCGGCTATGACAACACCCGAACAGCAGAAATGTCTATTCCGCCTCTGACAACCGTTTCACAGCCCCTTTATAAAATGGGAGAAGATTCTTTTAATATGCTGTGCCTGGAAATTGAGAAAGGCAACAAAGCGGCCAATCAGGTGCTGCCCTTTAAAATTGTGGAGCGGGATTCTGTTAAAAAGGTCAAATGATTTTCGCTTGCGCTCGATTAGAAAACGAAGAGGTCTTTATCGAACGTAAACGTTTACTGATTTTATCTTCAGCTACTATTTTGCTTAATTTATTATAAATTCAGGAGGTCTTTGTAATGAAAAAGGTAAAAAGGCGGATCATGGCGTTCTTACTTACAATTCCCGCAGTTATGCTTCCTCTGGCGGGGTGCTCTTCCAATCAATCGGATGGGACATCTTCAGCAAAATTGGCGGTAGCCGGACAGTCTGCCACGGAAGCATCTTCGGCATCCACTGAAAACCTTAAAGCCAATTTAACTTTTTGGCATACCTACAGTGCCAATTCGGAGGCAAAAGTTCTGAACAGCAAAGTGGTTCCGGAATTCAATAAAAAATATCCAAATGTAAAAATTAAATCTGTTACAATGCCAACCGACAATTTCAAGCAGCAGGTTTTACAAGCCGCTGCAAGCGGTTCCGCGCCGGATGTTATGCGCATGGATCTGACGTGGGTTCCGCAGTTTGCAAATTTAAATTCGCTGGTTGCAGTAGACGGGATGGACGGGTTCAATGATATAAAAACCAACAGCTATAAAGCAACCGTAAATACCTGTAAATGGAAAGATAAGTACTATGGTATTCCTCTTGATACCAATACAACGATAGCAATTTACAACAAGACCGATCTGAAAGACGCCGGTTTGAGCGATCCTCCTAAAACGCTGGATGAACTTGCACAGGCTGCGGAAAAAATCAAGGGACAACACCCCAACGGCCTGATTGGTATTTCTGGGACAGGGATGTGGGCAATGGCTCCGTTTTTCCTTTCGCTCGGTGGAAAATACTGCGATGACAATTACACGAAAGCTACCGGGTATGTAAACAGCAGCGAAAGTATTGAGGCACTGACAAAACTTGTGGGATGGTATGATAACGGGCTGATAGGGAAATGTATGCTGAATGGTCAGCCCGGTACTTGGGACGGTCTGAAAGCAAAAAACGGCTACATGATGATTAATGACGGTCCATGGTTCTATACTCTTCAAGACAAAAAAACAATCGGTAACGATACCTATGCCTTGATGCCGACAAACACATCAAAAAGCATTTCAGTTGTCGGGGGTGAAGATATGGTTATGTTTCAGAACTGCAAGAACCAACAGGCTGCATGGGCATTTATGAAGTTCATGTTTTCAGATTATGCCCAGAAGACAATGGCTTTGGAAGTTAACCAGTATCCAGTTAATAAGAAAGTTGCCCAGCTGCCCGAGCTGACCGCAGACCCGGTTTTTAAGGTTTATATGGATCAGCTGAATACGGCTTGGGCAAGGATCCCGAACCCCTCCATTGAAGAAATGGATAAAGATATCAGCCTGGCATTTGAAAAAGCGTTTCGGCACAAAGGAACCGTAAAAGAAAACCTGGATACGCTTGCAAAGCAGCTGGACACTTTGTTTGCGAAAAATGCATAGGCATTGAAGCAGTTTGCTGCCTGTCTTTCCCCTGCGGGCAGGCAGGTTCTTTTGAATTTCGCTTTTATGGAGGTTGAAATGGACAGAGGTTCTTCGCATAAAACATGGTTTCAAAAGGGGCTTCGGCAATGGGTTTCCGTTGCGCCTTATATTCTGATTGGATTTGTCTTTGTCTGTATTTTCGTGATTTATCCCCAGATCAAAAATATCTGGATGAGCTTGACGGAATACAATATTATGCAGCCGTCAAAAAGCATTTTCATCGGTTTTCAAAATTATGAGAAAGCGTTTGCGGGCGACGAAAAAGATAATTTCTGGATGGCGTTCCGGAATGTTATTTTATACGGTGTGTTTACTATCCCGGCGGGGATGATCATTGGTCTAATCCTGGCTGTGCTGGTAAACGGAGTGAAACGGTGTGGGACATTTTTCCGTGCAGTTCTCTATCTCCCGGTGCTGATTGACTGGATTGTTGTCAGTATCATTTTCCTGTACCTGTTTGCTGACGGGAAAGCGGGACTGGTGAACTACTATCTTATGAGACTCCACATCCTGCGCCAGCCGGTTTCCTGGTTTTCCAATACCTGGACAGCCAATGCCGTCATCTGGATCTTCGGCATCTGGAAAAGCATTGGATGGGTCATGATTATTGATCTTGCCGGGCTTCAGGGAATTTCGAAGGAGATCTATGAAGCGGCCGAAATAGACGGAGCGAGTGGAATACAGAAATTTTGGAAAATTACGGTTCCTTTGATTCGGCCGACTACATATTTTGTCCTGATCAATCTGATCATCGGTTCTTTTAATGTGTTTATCTCCGTCTATATGCTGACGCAGGGCGGACCCGTTGGCACAACTGACGTTTTACAGGATTACATGTATAACCAGGCCTTCAAATATATGAATTTCGGTTACGCATGTGCCATCAGCGTGATTACCGGTGTTTCCATCATGCTTTTGACTGTATTCAGGGACAAATTCTTTAAGTACGAAAGGAAATAGGTGGCTTTTATGAGGGTGCGTCCTTCCCAGGTAATAAAAGATCTTGTTCTGTGGCTCTTTGTAATTCTGTCTGTCATACCGTTCCTGTCCATGATCTCTACTTCGTTCAGCCAGGCCATGTATGAACTGCCGTATCCGCCGAAGATTCTGCCGGATTCCATTAATTTTTCAAATTACGCAAAGATCCTAAAGGAAAGTGATTTTTTCCGGTATTTTCTGAACAGCGTTTTTCTGTCTGCGGCAGTTACTGTTGCTGTACTTTTTATTTCTTCACTGTCTGCATACGGATTTGCAAGGTTTGATTTTCCCGGTAAAAAAATTATTTTTAATCTTTACCTGTTTACAATGATGGTTCCCGGCGTTTTAAATTTAATTGCGCAGTATTCCGTGATCAACCGGATGCATCTTGTCAACACGTACACAGGCATCCTTCTGCTGATGATCGGCGGAGGAATTGCGGGAAATACATTCTTTCTGCGCGGCTTTTTTGAAGATATACCGCATGAACTTGAGGAATCGGTTGTTATGGATGGAGGCGGGCGGTGGTGTATTTTCCGGCATATTGTCCTTCCGCTTTCCAAGCCAGCGCTCGGTACGCTTGGAATCGGCGTGTTCTCAGGGGTCTGGAGCGATTTCTTCACCGTCCTGACTTTTATAAAAGATCCCGAAAAATGGACTTTGCCAGTGGCCTTGCAGCTCCTTCGCGGAGAGCACGCAACCGAGTGGGGGACAGTCATGGCAGCTTCTGTCCTTTTGTTTATTCCCGAGCTGGTAATGTTCGTTATTGTTCAGAAGCACTTCGTTCAGTCCGGGGGCGGCGAAGGCGCCGTAAAGGGTTGAAACGCGCTATTGTCTAATGGAGGAAACACAATGATTCAGGATATTACAGCAGCAAAAGCTCAATTCCGGATGGATGAACCCCTGAAATTTGAAGTTTGTCTGGATTCGGATTTTTCTTCCAGCGATCAGGTTTGCATACAGGTGTATCACTTGGGCCATCTTTGCTTCAGACAGGAAAAGACTGCGGAAGGCAGGCTGCCTTTTCAATATAGAAGGCCGCCGTCTGGTTCAGTAGCCATGGAAGGTTTTTGGGTGCAGGCCGCACAGGTAAGAGGGGGCCGGATCATTTCCCGGAAATCTACAGCCTGTGACCGTGCACAAACTTGGAAAGAGGCTCCCCGGTACGGTTTCTTGTCCCATTTCAGTCGAAAAGATGGGGAAGATGACCGTGACGTTCGGCAGATGAACCGCTATCATCTCAATATCATCCAGTTTTATGACTGGATGTACCACCACCATGATTTTTTTCCTCCGCAAAACGATTTTCAGGATATTATGGGGAAGCAGCTGTCCCTAACCACAATCCGGCAGAAAATAAGCCTGCTTCACCAGTATGGTATGAAAGCATTTGCATACGGCGCTGTTTACGGGGCGGAAGAAGAATATCAGAAAGAGCATCCGGAGGAATCCCTGTACGACGGGACCGGCAAGCCAATGCGGTTTATCGACCGGATTTATTATATGGATATTAACCGGAACTGCGGCTGGCGGGATCATATCATCGGCGAATATAAAAAAGCGATCCGCTTTGGATTTGACGGAATCCATATGGATCAGTACGGATTCCCCAAAGAAGCCTTCTCAAGGCAGAACGGTACATTTGCTGTGAGATGCCTTAGGGATGATTTTCCGGATTTGATTAACGACACAAAATCAGCCGTGCCGGGAGGTGTCATTTTCAATTCGGTGAACAACTGGCCGACGGACGCTGTCGCCAAGGCAAATCAGGACTGCATTTACATTGAAGTATGGCCTCCTAATGATACTTATTCTGATTTGAACCGGCTGGTCTCCGACGCTAAGAAATACGCGCCGGAGAAACAGGTGATCCTTGCGGCATATCTGCATCCCTTTGCGGAGTGTAGCCACCCGGAAGAGATTATGGCGACTGCGTTCCTCGCCATGGCCACCATTTTTTCCAGCGGCGGATTCCATCTGTTACTCGGTGAAGACAACGGCTTGCTGACTCAGGCTTATTATTCGGACTACTGCCAGCTGGAAAATGCGGAATTTATTTCTCTGCTCAAAAGTTACTACGATTTTATTACGGCTTATGAAGAACTGCTCTTTGACCATTCCCTGATTGACGATACCCGGACACACACCGGAGGGATTAATGATGATTACTTGTTTGCCGGCGCTGAATTTTCCACTTTGCCGGAAACCGGATGTGTGTGGACCCAGGTCAAGCATACAAAGGAGTACCGGGTGATTCAGCTGGTCAATTTCGTGGGGATCGGCAGCATGAACTGGAACAGTCCCCAGCGGAAATTCCCTGATCCCATCCAGAACATAAAAGTGGATGCGCAGATTGCCGAAGAAGTGACGGAAGTGCGCTTGATGTCACCGGACTTGGACGGCGGGAAGTCAAAGAGGCTGGACTTTTCCGACTGTATTCGGGAAAACGGATGCCGATCCATTCAATTTACAATACCTGAACTGAAAGTTTGGAATGTCATCTCTATTCAGGTAAAAACCATATAGCATTTAATAAACATGTCGATAATGGATGATGATCGTGAGGTTGGGAAATTGGAAAAACAATGGTGGAAAGAATCGGTTGTTTATCAAATTTATCCACGGAGTTTTTTAGACAGCAACGACGACGGTGTTGGTGATCTGGGTGGGATTATTGAAAAACTGGATTACATCCATGATCTTGGCGCGGATGTTATCTGGCTTTGTCCGATTTACGATTCCCCAAATGCAGACAATGGCTATGATATCCGTGATTACCGCACCATCATGAAAGAATTCGGGACGATGAAGGATTTTGATAAACTGCTTTCCGAAGCGCATCGAAAAAATTTAAAAATTGTCATGGACCTTGTTGTTAATCACACGTCCGACGAACATGAATATTTTCAAAAAAGCAGGCAAAATCCCGCAAACCTCTACCGGGATTACTATATCTGGAAAGATGGAAAAAACGGTTCTGAACCGAATAACTGGGGTTCTGCCTTCGGCGGTTCCGCATGGAAATACGACAACGCGGTAAAACAGTATTATCTTCACCTATTTGCTGAAAAACAGCCCGATCTAAATTGGGAAAACCCGGAGGTTCGCCGTAGTGTTTACAAGATGATGGCATGGTGGCTGGAAAAAGGCGTCGATGGTTTTCGCATGGATGTAATTAATGCTATTTCAAAAGACCAGAGATTTCTTGACGGAGACGCTGCCCTTGGGCAGAAATACGGTTCATGGGGAAAATATGTCAACAACGGGCCGCGTGTCCATGAATTCCTGCGGGAAATGAACCGAGAAGTCCTCAGTAAATACGACATTATGACGGTTGGAGAAACTAGTGGCATTACAACAGACGATGCATTGAAATATGCAGGCTTTGACAGCCATGAATTAAACATGGTCTTTCAATTTGAACATGTTGATCTTGGTTCTGATGAAAACGGGAAATGGAATGACAGGCCCATTTCCCTCCATGATCTGAAAGAAGTTGTGACACGCTGGCAGACAAAACTAAACGGAAAAGCATGGAACAGCCTCTTTTGGGGCAACCACGACCAGCCGCGCGCGGTATCCCGGTATGGCGATGACGGAAAATACCGAGAAAAATCAGCTAAATTATTGGCAACCCTGCTGTTTACTTTACAGGGAACGCCGTTTGTCTATCAAGGCGAAGAAATCGGGATGACCAACGTCCCGTTTGATGACATCAGCCAGTTTCGGGATATAGAAACAAAGAATGCTTATCGGGATCTAATCCAAAAATACCCCCAAAATATTGAGAAAGTTATGCGCCTCATACGTGCGAGAAGCCGTGATAATGCCCGCACTCCCATGCAGTGGGATGATGCGCGGAATGCGGGTTTTTCACAGGGTGATCCGTGGATACCGGTTAATCCCAATTACAGGGAAATCAATGTTAAAAATAACATTTGTGATCCAGACTCTGTGTATCACTATTATCAGGCAATGATTCATTTGCGTAAAAAATATCCTGCTTTAATTTATGGAACCTATTCTCCTTTTCTTGAAGATCATAAACAGATTTTTTGTTATCAAAGGACCCTGGAAAACCAGTCGCTGCTGATTCTCTTGAATTTCAGCGAGAATACGGCAGAAATTCGGCTGCCGGAGGAAATTGCCGCAGAGGGCGGAAAGCTGCTAATTTCCAACTGTCGTTTTCCGAAGAATGAATTTCTTGCCGGGACCATGGTATTTCAGCCTTATGACGGGAATGTTTATTTGATGAATTGAATTGCAAGGAGATCAGCCGTCATTAACCTTTGCTTTTTCGCCATGTATCCAATGGCTCGACATCCCACTGGATGGGGTACATCTTCAGTCCATTAACGGTTTTGATTACGTCGTTGCTGTAATCGCCGTATGGACAGCGGAACAGAATCGGACTTTTTCCGGTCAATGCTTTAATCTTTTCATTGCAGTCGGTGATTTGAGCTGAAATTTTGGACTGCGGGAGTTTCGGCATATGCGGATGCGTGTTGGAGTGGTTGCAGACTTCGTGCCCTGCCGCCACAAGTGCACGCACTGAGTCCGGATATTTATCGACCCAGGCACCGACTACAAAAAAAGTCGTTTTCACATGGTACTGATTTAAAATATCAATTAGCTTTTGAGTTTCTTCATTTCCCCATGCCGCATCAAAAGAGATGGCTATTTTTTTTTCACTGGTCTGCACATCATAAATGGGCAGTTCCCTTTTAGAAGCTGAAGTCTGCACTGATTGTGTTGCATGGATACATACGGCGGCAGCAAGCACTACACCGAGAACGCACAGCAAAACAGCCAGAACACGTTTTTTGGCTACTTTAAAAATTACCATATGAAATTACCCCTTTCGCATAAAATATATGCGGGCGCGGCAAGCTCTTATTTGAAAATAGTGTTGATCGCTTAAATTTTTATAAATGCGTTTCATTTTCATCGAAAATCCGTCTTGCAATTTTCAGCAGGATATGTTATACTAATTAACGTTGATTTTGTCGGTTAATTTGGAAATGGGGCATTAGCTCAGCTGGGAGAGTGCCTGCATGGCATGCAGGAGGTCAGCGGTTCGATCCCGCTATGCTCCACCAAAACGAGATTATCCGAACTTTATCTTTACGGTGAATTGGTTCGCGTTAATCGTAAAAATGCCGCACTGACGTCGGCAAAGAGAATACACCCGTTGGTATTTTTAGCCAACGGGTGTATTTTACGTTATTTCGGCTCTTTGTAAAAAGGGCTCTTTGTCAAAAGTTGGGGTGGACCCAAAAATGGAAGCAGCGAGGAATGATTGTACATGTAAAGGATTCCATTATCTCTTTTAGGCCAAGCAGCTTTTCAGAATCATAGTTGCAGAGCATATCGGTGGCCTCCAAAATGTCAGCCACAGCTTGAGATCTGGTTTTGTAATGTTGAAGATAAGTCAGCTCACATTTCAGGCAGTTGAAGAAAATTGCAGGGCTTTGCATAATTTCTCCACAGAGCACTTAGAGAGGCATGTATCCACTTTACAGCCTTCTCTATTTTCAGTTGCTTTTTTGCCCATCAATCCGAGAAGGGGCGCAAAGTGCTTATTTTGCCTGCTAACCTTCAAATAGAACTTGACTTTCTCAAAATTTGCAGCAAGAATATGATTATAGATTAGAAATACAAAGGGGGGAAGCAAATATGAACCGAATTCTCGTTGCAGAGGACGACAAAACGATGAATTCCGGCCTTTGCTATAATTTGCAGCTGGATCAATATCAAACCGTTGCTGCCTATACCTCGAAAGAAGCGCTGACACAGGTTAAATTGAATCCGTTTAATTTAGCCGTGCTTGACGTGAATCTGCCGGACGGAGACGGTTTTGGGCTTTGCAAAGAAATCAAGGCATTCCAAGACATTTCGGTTATTTTTCTGACGGCCCGCGATTTGGAAGACGACGTTCTCAAGGGGTTTGAGCTTGGTGCGGAAGATTACATTACGAAGCCGTTCAGCATTAATATTTTCCGCAAAAAAGTAGGGGCTGTTTTAAAACGGTGCGGAAAACGGAAAGGCAGCAACCTGTACTCCGACGGGACACTAACGATTGATTTCGATAAAATGACGGCTTTCTCCTGCGGGACATGCTCCGTTCTGACGCCTACGGAATGCAAAATGCTCAAACTGTTTCTCGCCAACGCGAATGTGGTCCTGACGCGCCGGTGTATTTTGGAGAAACTGTGGGACAGCGGCGGAAATTTTGTGGACGAGCATGCCCTCACGGTCTATGTCAACCGGCTGCGCGGAAAAATCGAAAACAGCGGCAAAAAATACATTAAAACCGTTTACGGTATGGGTTACATGTGGGTGGGAGACGAAGGATAAGAATGAAAGACAGGACTTTTCTGCGAATATACGCGGGTACTGGAGCAGTGTATCTCATTCTGTCCGGGTGCTTTCTCAGCTATTTGTTTTTTCGTTCGGAAGATATTGGCCTTCGAAGTGCAGCCGTGTGTTTTGCTGTATTTGTTTTTCTGCTCGGCTGGCTGTTGCTCTGCCAGATCAGAAAAAAACTGTCCGCTTTTGCCGAAGGGCTCTGTGCCCGGATCGACAATATGGTGAACGGCGGAAAAGATGATATGCCAGACTGTGAACCGGAAACGCTGGCCGCAAAACTTGATTTTAAAATGAAACGCCTGTACCAGATCCATCTGCAAAGCAGGGAACGCCTTAAAGCAGAAAAGCAGGAAATTCAGGAGTTGATTTCCGATATTTCTCATCAGGTCAAAACTCCCTTGTCAAATCTCAAAATGTATAATTCCACGCTGATGGAACGGAGTCTTTCTCCAGAAAAAGAGCATGAATTTTTATCACTCATGGATACGCAGATCAGCAAACTTGATTTTTTGATACAGTCCATGGTGAAGGCTTCCCGATTGGAAGCGGGAATTATTGAACTGAAAGTAAAGCCTTCCCCGATCTATGATACGGTCGCGCGGGCGCTCGGCGGGATCGTGCTGCCAGCCGAGAAGAAAGGGATCAAAGTCTCCGTATTATGCGATCAGGCCGTGGTGGTCCCTCACGACGTTAAATGGACGGCGGAGGCCTTGTTCAATCTTCTGGACAATGCGGTCAAATACACAGACCCCGGCGGAAGGGTCGGCATTTCCGTTGAAAAATGGAAAATTTATACTAAAATTGATATATCCGACACCGGACGGGGAATTCCAGAAAATCGCTGGGCCCAAATCTTTCAGCGGTTTTACCGCGGGGAGGAAGTCCACGATATCCCGGGAGTTGGCCTCGGTCTCTACCTGAGCCGGGAGATCGTTTCCAAACAGGGAGGTTACATCCAGGTGAAATCCGAAGTCGCCAAAGGCTCGACATTTTCAGTTTTCCTGCCGAATGAATCCATTTAAGTTTTATTTCCGCAGAGATGCGCTTTGAGATGTATCTCTGGCAGCCGTCCGGGCAGATTCCCGGCGGCTTTTTTATATGCCAAAGCTGCTGGAATGTCACCAAACTGTGACATTTGATTTTGAAATTTTGACAATTGTGTGACATTTAAGTTTTATAATTAAAGTGATTTCAGATTGGAGTGATTTCACCATGAATATTTTAAAAACAACAGCACTGAAAAAGTATTACGGTTCGGGAGCAAACCTTGTCAAAGCGATTGACGGCATTGATTTTTCCGTGGAGTCCGGAGAGTTCGTAGCCATTGTGGGAACTTCCGGCAGCGGTAAATCCACCTTGCTGCATATGCTCGGCGGGTTGGACAATCCAACCTCCGGCAGCGTGGAAGTGGATGGAAAAGAACTGTCCAAGATGAACGACGATCAGCTTACGATTTTTCGGCGCAGAAATATAGGGTTTGTGTTTCAAAACTATAATCTAGTTCCGATTCTAAATGTCTATGAAAATATTGTCCTGCCTATCGAGCTGGACGGCGAGAAGCCGGACGAAGTTTTCATTGACAAAATTGTGAAGATGCTGGGGCTGACGGAGAAACTGAACAATCTGCCGAACAGCCTCTCCGGAGGCCAGCAGCAGCGTGTAGCCATCGCGCGTGCCTCAGCCACAAAGCCTGCCATCATCCTTGCGGACGAGCCGACCGGAAATCTGGACAGCAAGACCAGCCAGGAAGTGATGGGGCTTCTCAAGATGACGGGCCGGCAGTTCCATCAGACCATCGTGATGATTACCCATAACAATGAGATCGCCCAGCTTGCCGACCGCATCGTCCGCATTGAGGACGGTCGGATCGTGGCGTGAGGAGGCGGTAAATATGCTCCAAAACAATAATTGCTTCATCATTAAACGCTTAGCCAAAGCCACAGAAAAAAGTGAAAAGCGACTCAATGTCACGGCAACCGTGATGATTATTTTATCTGTAGCCGTTTCATTTGCGGTATGTCTTTTTATGCTTGCGCAGGAGCGCGATTATGACCTCGTAAAACAGAGCATGCCACAGATCAACGCCCTTCAGGTATCTGATGACATAATTCAGCAAATGAGTAAGGATCAAGAATTTTCACAGGTTTCCGTCAACAGTAAAATTGCTGACCATTCCAACAAAGACTATTCCATTGCGATCATGTACATGGATCTCCCTTACCTGACCGGAAGAGGAAAGAACGTAGAAGGACGTATGCCGGAAGCTGAAGATGAAGTGCTACTGGATTCCTACTACGCCCAACGTTTGAATGCAAAAATTGGAGATAGGGTGCCTTTGAAAATCAAAGGACAGGAAAAACAATTTCTTGTTACGGGAATGTTAAGTGATCTTCAAAAAGTTAAAAGTGATTCCCGTAATTATATGGTAATTATTTCAAAAGAATTTTTAAATCAAAGTTCGGGACCTGTGCTTTATAATGCTGGGCTTTATCTCCCGAACGGCAGCCGGCTCGGCGAAGAAGAAGTAAAGCAGAAAATGGAAAACATTCAACAGCGTTACCATCTTTCCGGAGAGAACATCAGCCTTAACAATTCCGCGTTCATGAAAAACAATTCCCTGCAAAGCCGTTTTTCACAAACCGGCGTATTGCTTGGCTTGACTATTTTCATTTTTATCGCCGCGGCCATTGTTATTTACAGTCTCTTTTACATTTCGGTTTCTCAGAAAACCCGGCAGTATGGTCAGCTGCGGGCAATCGGCACCACAAAAAAGCAAATTAAAAAGCTTGTTCGCTCTGTCGGTGTTTCATTTTTGAAAACCGGACTTCCGATTGGATTGTTGATTGGCGGCATTGTTGGATATGCAATGGACCCTAATGGTTGGTACTGGCCCCATACATGGATTGCGGCACTGGCGGTAGCCTGTCTAAGCGCAATTTGCATTCTGATTGCCGTTTCCGCCCCGGCGTCAAAGGCAGCGGATATTACTCCAATTGAAGCCGTCCGCTATTCTGGATATGAATCCACCAATTTGAAAGCATCCCAAAAGATGCACCGGAGAATCACTCCGATATCTCTTGCTAAAATGAATTTTACACGGGATCGGAAAAAAGCGGCTTCAACGCTCCTTTCTCTGGCAATCGGAGGAATCCTGTTTGTCGTCGTTTCAGGAATTTCCGCCTCGTATCATCCGGAGAACGAGGTTCGGGAGCATTACTATCCGAACGGCGGGTCTTACCGTATCTCTGTCGATAAAATCAATCAGTCGCAGAAATCAAAGCTGATAGAAAAAGTCCGAAAAATACCCGGGGTTGAAAAAACTTATCCCTACTATAGCATAGCTAACGTTCCTACTTCCGCAAACGGTTGGAATCGAGAGCTGAACAGTATGTTTTGCACAAAAAATGACTTTAAGTTTTTGACCCATACTTTGGAAGGAACTATTGACTATAATGCAATGGTCAGGGAAAACGGCGTTGTTTTCAGAAGATACCGGGAATACACGGATCTTGGAGTCGATTGTCATCCGGGCGATCAGATCAACGTTCAATATAATGAAAAAGGAAAAACGGTTACGGATACTTTCAAGGTCTTTGCTGTGGTAAACGGTGCCGGAACCACGTCCTTCGGGTCTGAAAATGCCCCGGTTTTATTTTTCCCTATGGATACGAAATCAAAAATTTTAGATACGAAAAAGCTGGATTCCATAGAAGTCGTTACCGATCCATCCGCAGTGGAAGAAACGGGAACAGCTCTTCAGAACTTTGTCGATCAATCCGACGGTGTGGAGCTTTCCAGCTATGAGGCAAGAGTAAAATCTGCCGCTGCTATGCCGGGTATAATTTTTACCGGACTAAAGATTCTCTCCATTTTTATCGTCCTGTTCGGTCTAATCAATTACCTCAACACCACCATTACCACTTTCTTTACACAGAAACGGGAAAGAGGAATGCTGCAGGCGGTTGGCACCACAAAAAGTCAACTGACGAAGATGTTTTTTGCAGAAGGGATTTACTATATGGCCGGTATGCTGATCTGTACGCTGATCCTTGGCCCGCTGGCGCTGTGGGTCATCGTTAAAGCAATCAATTACGTTTCCTATGTATTCACCTTTCCCGTTTTTCAGATCTTGGCATTTACGGCTGTCCTGCTTGTGATTCAGATACTTTTAATCATTTATACAAAGCAGATTATGCAAAAAGAATCTCTTATTGAGAGCATTGCGGAAAATGAGTGACGATGAGGCTGTAGCGTTTTTCATCATGGTATCGGCCGTCTGCATTGACCGATTTTGCCGTATCATTTTGAATGCTGTGTTTTCATTTGCCCTGTCAGCATAAAGCTGTCTCAGAGCAGAAGCCTCCGGCGGGAATGGCTTCATGAAATAGATGCTTATACAAGGAGGAGATACCGTGTTTCAGAACAATAACAGCGCGATTGTAAAACAGCTTGCCAAGAAAAGTCTGCAAGCAGACTGCCGCAGAAATGGATTCGTTATCGTTACCATAGCAGTCGCAGCTTGTTTGATGGCGACAATTTCTCTCATAACGATGGAGTCCAAACAAAAAAAAATCAATGATGTATCCGGAATGTATCAGGCTTCCTTTCTAAACGTTTCTCAGAATACTATCAAAGATTTGAAGCGCGATCCCGCTCTGGACGGTGCGGGCGAATACTATCTGATTTCCGAGAAAAAAATGAAGGATTACTCTATAAACTGCATTTATATGGACGAAGATGTCTTTCGGTTAAGCAAAATGACATGGGAAGGGACGTTACCCGGCGGCCCGGATGATGTCATGCTTGAGCGGGCATATCTTTCAAAAATCGGCAAAAAAGCCGATATTGGAGATAAGATTACGCTTGACCTTGGAGATGGCAGAAAAGAATATTATATTACAGGTTTTATTCAATATGGAGCAAAAAGTGCCAATGCCAAAATTTTTAGCATCATCCGCTCGAAAGACAGTTTGTCAACCGATGATGTTGCAAAGAACGCCGTATGTATAAGGCTTTCCAATTCCTCCGACTTATCTGCCGATTCATTGAAAGACGCCATCTTAAAAATTGCCGGACATCATGGCATTGCCCGAAAAAATGTTGATATGGGAAACAGCTACTTCTATGCCATTGAACCGATCAGCACAGGAAATCTTCTTGCCATCATTGGCGTTGCGGTAATGGTAGGTTTGGCATCCGCTCTGGTCATTTACAGCATTTTCTATATCTCGGTTACGGGAAAGGTCCGGGAATACGGTCAATTGCGCACCATCGGCACCACAAAAAAACAAATTAAAAAAATGGTCTTTCGGGAAGGGGTGCACCTGTCGGCAGTTGGTATCCCGACAGGTTTGATCGCCGCCTGCATTTTGGCTTATGCGGTTGTGCCAAAGGGATGGAATACCGTCAGTACGTTAGAAATCTGCCTGGCCGTCGCTGTTTTCACTTTTATTATTGTTTCTCTGGCGATCCGCAGGCCAATGAAAATAGCCTCCGCCACGCCGCCGGTTGAGGCCATGCGATATTCCGCGGCTTCCGAGGCAATCAAAACGGTAAAAACCACAAAGCTGCATCGAAAGTTGTCTCCTTTTCATTTGGCAGCAATCAACTTTACACGCAACCGGAAAAAGTCTCTCCTTACCCTGTTATCTCTTGGATTCAGCGGAATTTTGTTGATGTGCGCTGCTTCCTACAATTCTTCTCTGTCCATTGAAGCCATAACAAGAGGGGATTTGTTTAACTACGGGGATTTTCAGCTTTCACTGGCCATCAACAACAGCGATAATGCGGACGGATATGCTATGAGCCGGATTCAGCAGAATAATCCCTTGAATGAAGCGATGAAACAAAAAATTTTAGCAATTGACGGTGTTACCGGTATCCAGGTTGAAAAATCGGCTAAGGCTCGCTATACGTTGCCGGACGGAGTGGGCGAGGGCAATTATGTTTCGGGGTTTTCAGAAAGCGACGTCGCTGCGATCCAAAGCAGGCTTAAATCCGGAACCGTAGATTACCGCCAATGCATGGAGCAAAACGGTATCATCGTTATGGCAGCCGGTGTCTTTAAAGAGATATATGGGACAGCGCCTGCCGTAGGAGATAAAATCGCTCTCGAATTCTATACGGCAGGCGGTATTGTACAAAAGGAGTGTACCGTTTTAGGAGTAATGGATGCGAGAATTAAGGATGGTTCCTTTTTAATGCCGGTAGAGGCGCTGCAGGATGTAACAGGCATCAACACAAACATGCAGTTTTCCATTGCCGCCGACCCGGAGAAAAAAGCCAATGTTGAAACAGAGCTTAGAGCCATTTTCGCATCTGATCCCTCTTTTGATTTAACAGTATTGGACGATCTCATTGCCGAAAAGGAAAATGAATTTCAGACAATGTCTTTTATTCTCTACTCCATCGTTCTTGTCACCGTATTTTTTGGAATCATCAACCTGATCAACACGATCGTTACCAACGTGCTGTCCCGCAGGCAGGAGCTTGGTGTGCTGCAGGCCATCGGGCTAAGCAGCAGGCAACTGAATCAAATGCTCCAAAGCGAGGGAATGTTCTATACCCTTGGAACCGTCGCCGTGACACTAACCGTTGGTACGGGATTAGGCTGGTTTCTCTGCGAAAGCATCCGTCGTTTTTCAGAGATTCCGTATATTGACTACCATTTCCCTTTGATACCGGTCCTGCTGTTTCTTGCGGTATTTTTGCTCATACAAATCAGCATATCCTTCGTTTCAAGCAACATGGTAAAAAAACAATCGCTGGTTGAGCGGATACGGGGAGTATAAAAATACACTTTGCCCGGTGGATTGGCTTTATCCGGTTCCATCAAGGAATTTAACGCCGAAAATACGGATGCCATGCAGGAGAAAGTAATTGCGGGGTCGTTGAACTATGACGCATTATGCAGCAAAAACGGGATCACTATCGCCAAGCATGGAATAAAAGATTGCACTTCCGAATATACAATGAACACTTTGTCTGGATTTGATCACATTGATACATTTTATGTTAAAACAAACCCGGATAAAGAGAAAACCATTTTCAAGTCATTCCCGCTATAGAATTTGTTGTATTCATGCTGTTCATGAAGCTTGTTATTTCTTCGATTACGGTGCGAAATTTAAAGAAACAATCTTTAGTGGAACGCATCGGGCAGAGCTGAAGGAGGGCAAATATGTTTAGTTTCAGGCGGCCGCTGCTTGTCAGCGGGCGGGCGCTATAAAGAAAAAATAAACAAAATATATTAGATGCTTTCGTAAAACTGATTGACTTTGGCAGAACAGTATAGTACAATTTTTTAGTGGGCTGTTAATTAAATAATTAACAGCAATAGGTTAAAATGAAAAGGAGTTATGTTATGAAGGCATTTGCAATGTTGGGAATAGGTAAAACAGGCTGGATAGAAAAAGAGCGCCCGGCGTGCGGTCCGATGGACGCTATTTGCCGCCCAATCGCACTTGCGCCGTGCACATCCGATGTTCATACGGTTTGGGAAGGCGCGCTTGGTGACCGCCATGATATGGTGTTGGGTCATGAGGCAGTCGGCGAAGTGGTTGAAGTCGGCAATATGGTAAAAGATTTCAAACCAGGCGACCGTGTTATTGTTCCAGCTATTACACCCGACTGGAATTCGCTGGAAGCTCAGGCTGGCTTTCCAATGCATTCAGGCGGTATGCTTGCGGGCTGGAAATTTTCCAATTTTAAAGACGGCGTATTTGCAGAATATTTCCATGTAAATGATGCAGACGGAAACCTTGCTCTTCTTCCGGAAGGCATGGATCCTGCGGCAGCCTGCATGATTGCCGACATGGTTCCTACCGGGTTTCACGGTGTTGAACTTGCCGACGTTCAGTTTGGCGATACCGTTGTCGTGGTCGGCATCGGCCCTGTAGGATTGATGTCCGTTGCAGGTGCGGTGCTTCGTGGTGCAGGACGTCTTTTCGCGGTTGGCTCACGTCCGAATTGCGTTAAGATTGCCAAAGAATATGGTGCAACCGATATTATCAATTACCACGAAGGCGACATAGCAGATCAGATTTTGGAAAAAACGAACGGCAAGGGTGTCGACCGTGTAATTATCGCCGGCGGAAATGTTGACACTTTTGATCAGGCAATCCGTATGCTTAAGCCAGGCGGAAGAATCGGCAATGTCAATTATCTTGGCGAAGGTGATTATATTAAAATTCCCCGCGTAGCGTGGGGCTGCGGTATGGGCCACAAAATCATTGCAGGCGGCCTAATGCCTGGCGGCAGACTCCGTATGGAAAAATTAGTTTCTCTGGTGATTAACGGTCGCCTTGACACAAGTAAGCTGGTAACACATCGTTTTGAAGGCCTCGATCAGGTTCAAGAGGCTCTTATGCTGATGAAAGATAAACCGAGGGATTTAATTAAACCTGTCGTCACAATCAAATAAGAATCCGTATCAAATAAAGTGGCCAGAACTTAAAACTCTGGCTGCCAGATTGTCGAAGAACCCATCTAACGCATTAAGCGAAGGATGGGCTCTTTTCACGATTTGCAGAATAGGAAAATAAATAATGTAAAATCCATATGAAGACAGAAGGATGGCGATCCTCCCACTTCCACATTGCCAGCTTTTTAAGATCCACGGCAGCAAACTTAGGTTTAACCCAATTTGTCACTTAGGTTAAGCCTCGGTAGAGCGTGCAGCGCGTCCCGTATTTTACTTTTGTTCCCATACTCAATTGTTTCCTTCTCTATTTTACAACTGCTTTTTCTGCCTATCAATCCGAGAAGGGACGCAAACCGGTTTTGGTTTCATTCTATGGGTTATGCGTCATTTTATAAAGAAGCACTTAATTTCCCGAAAAAAATATAAAGAATATTGCAGATATGTTTCTAGGAAACGAATGAATTTTATCGAGAAATAGTTATGACAAAGAAGAGCATAGGCAGTACCGCATAATGGAAAAAGTTAGAGGATTGTGATAAAATAAGCAATAGACATATGAACGAACAACTATTATGATTCATTCTCTTGAAATTGGATATTGGAAAGGATAGTGTAATGGAAAATGGAAATGAATAGAAATCATTTTAGCTGTCTTTCTCAAGTTGGTTATATTCTCATAGGAAGTGCTTCAGCTGGTTATTATGGATATTTTCTAAAGCACCAAGATGATTTTCTGATTCAATGGATTATCTTAGGAATTAGCGGGCTCATTTGCCTTGCAATCAAAAATGTATTTCTTTATCGGTCCTGCCACACGTTGAAATTTTTATGGGATGTACCTCTTATTTTGCTAATCTGGACATTGCCTCTCGCACCTATGCATTACGGTTTATCTATCGTAATGATGATCATAATTTGTTCAGTTCTGTCTGTTGCAATCACATTTCATTTATTAAAATTAGTTTAGCTTTTCGTTATCGGCGGCTTGACTGCCGATAACGCCAGCTGTGAAAAGAACCCGCCCTTCGCATAATGCATTAGATGGTTTTTTTGAGAATCTGACAGCCAGCTGTTTTATCAGCTGGCTGCATAGGAAACGATTCAATTGAAGCAATAAAAAAGGAGACCCGTTCAAGTTTTATCTCAGTTGTTTTCGCTTGTTGAAAAATCCGCGGTAGGAAAGAAAACATGCCAGGAAAGATGAAATGGCGGTTGTGGAAAGCAGCATGAATGTCACCATAATTTGGTACCGGATTGCCATCAATGGAGGTGTTCCGGCAAGGATCAGGCCGGTCATCATCCCGGGCAGTGAGACGATGCCAAGAGTTTTCGTGGAATCAATTGTTGGCACCATACCCGTGCGGATGGAATCCCGGAGGATATCCATGGATGCCGGCAGAATATCCGCTCCCAAAGAGAGCTTGGCTTCCACTTCATTCCTTCGGCTTTTAAAGTTGGAAGAAAGCTGTCGGTAGCATAACCCGATTGCAACCATGGCATTGCTGATAATCATACCGCTGATCGGAATGATCTGATAGGCTTCATATTGAATGGCTCCGGAGAGCAGAAGAACAGACAGCGTTGTCCCCGCTCCAATTAAGATGGAAAGATAGGAAATCAGAATTCCATTTTTGATTTCCTTTCCACGCTTTGCCGCATTGTAAGAGGCATTGAAAATCATCAGAAGAAGGATCAGCGTTGTCACGGCTGCATTGTGCATACCGAAGATGAACTGCAAAATATATCCGACGGCAAAGAGCTGAATAACAGCCCGAATGACGCTGATAAGAGTTTCCTTTTCCAGCTTTAGTTTCTGAAAATAGGAAAACAGCAGGGAAACAAGCACCAGGGACGAGGCAAGCAAAAGCGAAGTATCGCTGATAGCAACCCCCTTCATTTTATCGCCTCCAAAGATTTTATCCGGCCGTTTTCAATAGTCAACAGCTGATCGGCATATTTCCGGCTTTGCGCATCATTATGGGTTACCCACAGAACGGTAATGCCCCGTTGGTTCAGACCCAAAATGGCTTTTTCAACCAGCCCTGTGTTATCGGCGTCAAGAGCAGAGGTCACTTCATCCAGCAGCAGAATTTCCGGCTCGAAAAGCAAAGTGCGGATAAGTGCGACTCTCTGCTTTTCTCCCCCGGATAAATTCTTGATTTCACTTTTGCGGAAGTGTTCGTCCAGTCCGAAACTGGCAAGCAGGCAGGAAATCTTTTTTTCGTCGATTTCCTGTTTTCGCACCTGAAAAGGAAATGATAAATTATCATCTACGGTATTGCCCCAAAGCACCGGTTCCTGAAAGCAATAGCCGATTTTCTTTCGAAGTTCTATAGGATTTTGCTGAAGAACATCTTTTCCGTGGAATAGAACAGTTCCTTTTGTGGAGCTGATTAAATTGCAGCAGAGACGCAAAAAGGTGCTCTTGCCGCTTCCGGATGGTCCAATGATGGAAACATAGCTGCCCGGTGAAAAATCTATGCACAAATCGTGCAGGATTTCTTTTCCGTTATTCACATAAGAAACATTTTGAAATTCCAGTTCTGACAAAGCTCTTTCCCTCACTTATGTTTTTTAACTTTTCAGGTTTCTCTTTATGGCTCTTTAAGCCTCAACCGATTTGTGGCTGCCAGACCTGAGGATACAGAAAATCAATACCGCTGAAACAATGCCTAAAATACCGCCGAACCAGAACGGTGCATTCGAACCAATGCGGTCCCACATCACTCCGGCAATGATTGAAGACAGCAAAAGACCGATTCCCTGTATCATACCGTAAACGCCAAGCACGGTTCCTTTATATCCCTCCGGAGATGATTCTGCAACCAAAGCCCGCTCGGCACCGCTGATAAAAGCCGTATAAGCTCCATAGGCAATAAATAAAATAATGATGGAGGCTTTTGATGTCAGCAGGGCAAACCCAAGATAGACAAGGCCGTAAATCAAATAGCCCGGAACCAGGATGGAACTTCGCCCAAAGCGGTCCGACAGTCTTCCTGACGGTATAGCCAAAATGGAAGCGGATACATTGAAAATCAAATAGAGCAGCATAACCTGCGCAGAAGAAAACCCGCGTGATTTGGCTTTTAGCAGCAAAAAAGTATTGGAAGAATTTCCAAGGCAGAACAGAAAGATGACGGCAAAGTACAGTTCCAGCTTTCTGTTTCGTTTTAAGCCTCGGAGCGGCATCCGGTTCTGTACTTCGGTTGTGCTTTTTCCTTCCCGGATCAGCAGGATAATCATTACACCTATGATCCCGGGAATCATGGACCAGAGGAATGCTGTGCGGTACTGTATACCGGCGGCGATAATGACAAAAGCCAGGAAAGCGCCTATGGAAGATCCGGCCATGTCGAGCATCTTGTGCAGCCCGTAAGAACTGCCCAATTTTCCCTTTTTGCTCGACTGAGCCACCAGTGCATCGCGCGGGGCCGTCCGGATTCCTTTCCCGGTTCGGTCAATAATGCGGGCCGTCAGCACGCCGCCCCAGGAACCGGCAAAAGACAGAACAATCTTGTAGATTACAGAAGCGGAATAACCGAGAAAAGCCAGCCGCTTTTTGTGATGGTACCGGTCGCCAAGGTAGCCGCTTGCTACTTTCAAGAGCGAGGCGATGCTTTCTGCAATTCCTTCAATAACGCCGACAATGGCCGGGGTTGCCCCCAGGCTTGCTGTCAGGAACAGCGGGATACCATTTCCGTGCTCATGTCAGTAAACAGGCTGACCAGACCTAGCAGAACGACGTTGGAAATCACGGCTTCTTTGATTTTCTTTTCATGCAGCTTCCTCCCGTGAAGGTTTAAGCCATTAACCTGTAAATTTTACAAATCACATTATAGCATAATTCATCAAGAAATCAATACAAATATGAAAATAGAGGCATAATAAAGGCAGTTAGTTATAATTTAGATTACTTTAACTTCCAAATAAAGAGCGGACACTTTGAATTTAAAAACCGGGCGCGGGGCTGTTTGAAAGCCGGGATTATACGATGCAGGGCTGATTTATCTTAGAATTTTGTGCGGGGAGTATCTGCTAATGTGGAATTCAGTTTGGTGCAGTTGCGATTTCTGTTCATCAGCCCTATAATGTTGGAAAATGATAGGGGAGGCTAACCATGAATGATGGTATTCTAAATCTTGAGCAGGCGGCTGAGTTTTTGGGGATCAGTGAAAAGACGATGTTCAAGCTGCTGCGGGAAGAACATGTTCCGGCCAGGAAAATCGGACGGGAATGGCGGTTCAGCCGAGAAGCTCTGACCCGTTGGCTCGCTTCGGGAGATTCCGTTCAGTATATCAATCAGGATGAACGGTATATGGTCTATAAAGACATTTCTTGCACGGCTTCTACCCTTTTTGATACGGTACGGGGTGAAGTGGAACGCTTAGAGAAAAACGGCCGTCAGCTGAAAACACTTCTGCCGGATTTGAATAAAAACATATCCATTCCAGAAGAAACGACCCTGCGTGTCAGCTATAAACAGCAGCGGGAAGTAGAAAAGCTGGAATTTAAAATTTTTTGGAGTCTGCGGGAAGAATGCAAAATGAATCAAAAGAAATCGCCTGTGAAAAAATCTAAGGTATAGCAACCAAGTGATTCGGACTCTCCGGACAGCGCTCTGCATAGGCAGACGTGAATCTTACACCGCCGACAGCGGCTGATTTCAGGAAAGCTGTGCGCCGGCATCCTATGGGCATACAAACATTAGAAATAACAAAAATGAGGCTTTCGATGAAGATGAATAAAAAAAACCTGTGGCTTGCTATTGTGCCGATTCTTCTGTTTGCAATCCTGGCTGTATGCATTCATGCCAATGTTATCACTCATTTTGAAGGCTGGGCTTACAGTGAGACGGTAGAGCACATGTCTCCTGTTTTGACTTCCGCAATGAAAGGGATTACCCGCATAGGCGATCCGATTACCGTTATACTTTTCTGCTTTATCATCTTTCTCGTGCCAAAGTGGCGGAAAACGGTTGCTATGCCCGTTTCTGCCGCCGTCATTTTATCCGCCGCGGTCGATGTGGTGTTAAAGCGAATTTTTGCCAGGAGCCGCCCGAACATTCTCCGGCTGATCAGCGAAGTCGGCTACAGTTTTCCCAGCGGGCATGCCATGATCAATGCCTCGTTCTATGTCATGCTGATTTTGATGGCGTTTCACTATATGAAAAATTTCAGAAAGAAACTTTCTTTTTCTTTGCTGTGTGCCGGTATGGCAGGGCTGATCGGGTTCAGCCGAGTGTATCTTGGGGTGCATTACGCGGGAGATGTTCTGGGGGGCTGGCTGTTCGGCTTTGCCATTGCTGTTCTGGTTTACACTCTCTGGAAGAACCGGAAGCCATTGCCGCAGAGCGGCAGTGCCGATCAGTAGGCCGGTTCATTTTAAAATTTCAGTCACTTGACATCAAAAAATGAATATGATAGTATATCAAATATCTCTTTGCGCTGCATTTGATCTACAGTACAAACTGAGCAGGCGATAAACCTCAAAGAGGTTGATAGGGCTGGGCCTTACGGCAACAGGAGAAATCAAACCTGTGGGACAGTGTATTGTTCCACAGGTATTTTTATACCCATTTTTGTGGAACAAGGTCTGTTTATCTTTGCAATGCCATAGAGCTGTCGCACAAATGCCGAAAGACACAAGGGAGGTAACTTTTATGACAGAACAAAAAATCACCGCAAATTTGACAGGGCTGACAGCAGAAGAAGCTGCACAGCGCCAAAAGCAGTTTGGCAAAAATGAATTGAGTCCCAGAAAGAAGAAAAATATCTTTTCTGCAATTCTCAGTGCCCTGTCGGAGCCCATGTTCCTGCTCCTAATTGTGACAGCGGTCATCTACTTCTTTTTGGGCCAGCCGCGTGATGGAATCATTATGCTGATTTTTGTACTCGGTATGATCAGCATTGATGTAATCCAGGGCTGGAAGACGGATAAAACTCTGACTGCATTAAAGGATCTTTCCGCACCGCGCATTTTGGTGCTGCGAGACGGGGTAAAACAGGAAATTGACAGCACTGCTCTTGTTCCGGGCGATATTATGCTGATTGCGGAAGGTGACAAAATCCCTGCCGATGGTGAAATCCTTCGGGCAAATGATTTATGCGTCGATGAATCGTCCCTGACAGGGGAAGCAGAAGGAGTCTGGAAAGTCCCGTCTGGAGCAGACAAAGGCAGTGGCCGGTGGCGCCGCGATTTTTGCTATGCGGGTACGCTGGTTACGCAGGGCAGTGCAGCTGTCCGTGTCAATCGGATCGGAAAAGCAACCGAAATCGGAAAAATCGGTTCCCATGTTTCCAATGCACCGGAATCTCCTTCTCCTTTGCAGAAACAGACGAGAAGCCTTGTAAAGCTGTGCGCGGTAATTGCGGCCGTTCTGTTTGTTCTGGTTGGATGCTTCACCTGGTTCAATCTTCCGGACCATAACTTTGCAGACAGACTGGTGGAAAGCATCCTTTCCGGAGTTACGCTCGCCATGGCAATGATTCCTGAAGAATTTCCGGTTATTTTAACCGTGTTTCTTTCCATGGGCGCATGGAGGCTTGCCAAAAAACATTCGCTGGTGAGAAAGCTCTCTTCAGTGGAGACGCTGGGTGCGGTCTCTGTTCTATGCGTTGACAAAACCGGTACTATTACGGAAAACCGGATGACCGTCTGCAAAACATGGACTGCGCAAAATCAAGAGCAGGAATTTTGTACTGCAATGGGAATGGCCTGTGAACCGGATACCTATGATCCAATGGAAAAAGCTATGCTTTCTTACTGTGAGAGCAAAGGCCTGTCAAAAGATTTTTTGTTTGGAGGCGAACTGATCCGGGAATATTCTTTTACCCACGAAGCCAAAATGATGGGCCACGTATGGCAGCGCGGCGATCAAATTCTGGTTGCTGCGAAGGGATCGCCGGAAAAGATTTCTGCTTTGTGTGAAATAAGCCCGGAAGAACTCGGCAAAGCGCAGCAGGAAACTGCCGATATGGCGGCACAAGGGCTGCGTGTAATTGCCGTAGGGCGGATGAAAGTGCCGGCGATTAGCGATATTCCGGCAGCTTTATCGGAATGCCATCTTCAGCTCTGCGGTTTGGTTGGACTTGCGGATCCGCCACGAGAATCAGTGAAAGCAGACATCCGCCGCTGCAGCAAGGCGGGTGTCCGGGTTGTGATGATTACCGGCGACAGCAGCGCTACGGCGCGAGCGATTGCAAAACAGATCGGCATACCAAACTGCCGTGCATCGGTTACCGGCGATGAAATCGACCGGATGACCGAGAAAGAGCTGCAAAACTGCGTTCGTACAGTCAGCATCTTTTCCCGCGTTGTACCGGAGCATAAAATGCGGATTGTGAAAGCACTGAAAGCCAACGGAGAAATTGTTGCCATGACAGGCGACGGCGTCAATGACGCTCCTGCCCTTAAATATGCCGATATTGGGGTTGCGATGGGCAGGCGCGGTTCCGAAGTATCGCGCGAAGCGGCAGACCTCATTCTTCTTGATGACAATTTTTCCACAATTGTGGATACCGTTCGGGACGGCAGAAGAATCTATGACAACATTAAGAAGGCAGTCGGCTACGTTTTTACCATTCATATTCCGATTGCATTTTCCTGTTTGCTGGCTCCGCTTCTGAAAGTGAACCCGGAGAATTTGATGCTGCTTCCGCTCCACGTTGTCCTTTTGGAACTCATCATTGACCCGACCTGTTCTATTGTCTTTGAGCGGCAGCCGGCTGAGAAAAATATTATGGAACGCGCGCCCCGCAGTCCGCGGGAGAAACTGGTTGACGCAAAAAGTCTTTTTCAAAGTGTTTTACAGGGCCTTGCCATTTTTGCCGCTTCATTCGGAACTTATTATACCGTCTTGCAAAAAAATCCGGTTGAAAATGCAGCGGTAGCCCGCACCATGGGCCTTTCCATTTTGTTTATCAGCAATATTTTTCTGGTCTTGACGAACAGCTCCCAGACGGATTTTGCATTTCGGTCACTCTGTTCTTTAGCTGAAGACAAAGTAATGTGGGCGTCTTTCGCCGGGATTATCCTGATGCTTGTCTTGGATTTATATACACCGCTTTCTTCTTTTTTGAAACTGGCCCCCCTGACCGGCTCAGAGGTATCAATTGTGATTGGAATGTCTGCAATTGCAGTGTTTTGGTTTGAATTTACAAAACTGTTTACCCGTGAGATCAAGAATGGATCTCACGGGTAAAACCGAGCTGGACAGCGGCTGATTCTGGATATTCCATGCTATTTTTTCATAAATTTTTGCAAAATCGGAACGATTTCGCCAGCCTTTAAAACTCTGCCGCAGGAGACTACTTTCCCATCCACAACCAAAGCAGGGGTGGCCATTACTCCGTAGGCAGCAATTTCGGAAAAGTCCGTTACGTGGCCGACTGCCCGATCAATACCGAGTTGCTGAAGAGCTGTTTTTGTGGCCGCTTCAAGCTGTCTGCATTTTGTGCAGCCGCTGCCAAGAATTTTGATGCCCTCATCCTTGGGTTCAGTATGGTTCCATTCTGTGCTGCAGTTGCTTTTGCAGGTGCAGGAAGCGCTTTCTTGATTTTTCTTCTTTTTACTAAACAACGGCATAGGAAAAGCCCCTTTCAAATTGTTTTTTTATGATGCTTTTCGAATGCCATTCAGATTAAAAATTTCTGAAAGGCATTGAAAAAGTAACCGACAAGTGTGATGCCAGTGGTACAGATAAGAATAAACAGTGCCAGCAATTTTGGCTTTACCGCTCTGCGGAGCAGTATTATCGACGGCAGTGACAGCGTAGTGACAGCCATCATGAAAGAGAGGATGGAGCCAAGCTGAGCCCCTTTGTACAGCAGGGCTTCCGCGATTGGGATCGTTCCGAAGATGTCAGCATACATTGGAATGCCAACCAGCGTTGCCAATAGGACGCCAAAAGGATTATTTTTGCCGAGAGCGAATGAGACCCATTCTGCCGGAATCCAGTTGTGAATGACAGCGCCGATTCCCACCCCGATCAAAATATACGGAAACACTTTTTGAAAAGTGGATACCATCTGATCTTTTGCGTAAATTAACCGGTCTTTTCTGGTCAGGGTGGATGATTCAATATCCACATTGCCGGTTTTCTGAATAAAACTCTCCACATATTTTTCCATGTGCAGTTTTTCAATGATTATCCCGCCGGTGACCGCAATAATAAGACCGACGGCCACATAGACAACGGCCACTTTTGCACCAAAAATGCTCATCAGCAAAAGCAGGGAGCTAAGGTCAACCATGGGGGAAGAGATCAGAAAAGAAAAGGTTACTCCCACCGGAAACCCTGCTGATGTGAAGCCGATAAACAGCGGAATGGAAGAACAGGAGCAAAACGGCGTCACCGTACCCAGAAGCGCCGCTATGCAGTCTGCTCCAATTCCATGGAAGCGCCCGATTATTTTTTTACTGCGTTCAGGCGGAAAATAGCTTTGGATATAGCTGATCAGAAAAATCAGGGAACAAAGCAGAAATGTGATTTTAATTACATCATATAGGAAAAACTGAACACTCCCGCCCCACTGGCTGTTGGGATCAAGCCCCAGAGCGAAAAGACCGTTTCGGATCAGTCCGTCCAGCCATTTCATACCGAGAATCTGGTACTGGAAAAAATCCCAGACGGATTGTATAAATTGCATGAATGAAACCTCACTTTCCAGTCAAAGGCTTATCATATCAAATAATTTTGATATGATAAGCCGCAAATCTCCTCCGGAACGGCGGCCGGGCTTTTTACTAAATACAGCAAATATCGTCTTTAGGCGCTGTGCTTGCCGTTGTCAGAGCTTTGAGCAATTCTGCGGCATGGGCGCTGCCTTTTTTACTGATCTTGTAATGGGTCCATTTCCCTTCCTGCCGGCTTTCCACAATACCTGATTCGACCAGAATCTTCATGTGGTAGGA
The DNA here is from genome assembly GCA_002407675.1 of Ruminococcaceae bacterium UBA5406. Lineage (GTDB taxonomy): Bacteria > Bacillota > Clostridia > Oscillospirales > Acutalibacteraceae > Thermocaproicibacter. Next base: position 4,978 of record DHNW01000032.1, on the reverse strand, counting down.
AAGAGCCGATTGACTAATTCCCGTTTGTCTGATCAGAACACAGGCACATTTCTCGCCCCCGCGCAGCAATTCAAGTATTTGCAGACGCTTTTCATCACAAAATGCCTTAAATATCTGAGCTTGTTCCTTATATTCTGCTGCCAAACAATCACCTCATATTAAATACATTTGATGTGAAACCAGTATATACGTCAAATCAACATTTGTCAATATGAAATACTTGCCTTTCTCCGTGATGACAAAATTACAATTCTATACTATAATAAATGCAAACCTGAAAAATAAAAATTAAAAAATAAAATTATATAGAATAGAAGGTATATTGATGAATGAAAAAGAAGTTGCGGAAATCCGCCGCCGTTTTCGCCCGGATAAGAGCAATATTGACCGGATCCGTGGCTGCTATGTCAATGATCAGGGGGAGATCGTTTCCGAGTTCAGCCAGCCTCTGGGACTGATGCCTCAGAAAGAATCCGAAGAATTATTGGCGATCCTGAAAAAAACACTGTCCGGCACAATAGGAAAAAATCTGATCAACATTGAATTTTCAACCCGGCAGGTTCTTGAAAGTGAAGAGCATAAACTGCTGATGGCGCTTCGTGATTCGGCTTTAAATGACGATGCAGCTGTGCAGGAATTCTACAGGCGTGTGATACAGTCACTGCAAATGGAAGGCAATTATCTGATCCTTTTGGCGAATGACAAATATGACGTTCCTTCTTATGCGAAAGACAGAGAAAAACTGGATGATTCACCGGATGTGTTTTCGTACTTCCTGTGCAGCATTTGTCCTGTAAAATTAACCAAACCGGCGCTGGGTTATTATGCTTCTGAGAATGAACTGCGCAATATTGCGGAAAACTGGGTTGTGTCAGTTCCGGAACTTGGATTTATGTTTCCTGCTTTTGACGACCGTGCAGCCAATCTGTACAGCACTTTGTACTATTCCCGCAATATTACGGAAAATCACAAGGAATTCGTAGATACGGTCTTTAAAACAGAGCTCCCTATGCCGGCGGCTGTACAGAAAGAAACCTTTCAGTCCGTTTTGAGCGAAACCCTTTCTGACGATTGCAGCCTTGATGTGGTGCAGTCGGTTCATGAACAGTTATCTGGAATAATTGAAGAACACAAAGCAAACAAAGAAGAAGAGCCGCCGGTTATTTCCAGAAATTCTGCAGAAAAAATCTTGAAATCCTGCGGAGTTTCCGATTCCCGCACGGCTGAATTTGGGGAAAAATATGATTCTGAATTTGGCGCCGGAACCGAAATCAGCCCTCAGAATCTGATCGACACAAAGCAGCTTGAAGTTTGCACTCCCGATATAACCATCCGCGTGAATCCGAAACGAAGCGATTTAATTGAAACACGCGTCATTAACGGAGTAAAGTATATTCTAATCCGGGCAGATGAAGGTGTCGAGGTAAACGGTGTAAACATACATATTTCGTAATTCTGCTTGGTTTACCCGTATGGATGGGATGTCTGATATTTTTAAAAGTGACTGAAAGAAGCCGTTCCGAATGTTGTCAGGCAGAAAGTGGGGCCGCCGGGAAACTTCCCGGCGGCCCCACTGCTGCTTTTGAAGATTATATGCTGCGGTTATTCTCCCGGTTCCTGGCCCCAGACAAGTGTACCGCTGAGATAGGCCGGAACTTTTTCCCAGTCAGCGTAGGAAGAACTGCTGGGAGAAAACGAATAATCGTCGTCCTGATTGTAATTGCTCCAATCGTTTTTGGAAAAGCGAGCCTGAACTTCGACGCTGCTGTTTGGGGCAAGAGTCCCTGCTTCGCTTGAAAAACCGATTTCAAGATAATGATCAGCACCCTCCTTTGATGCTGCAAGCTTCATGAATTTTCCGGTGACATGGTCATTTCCGGCTGTGGACCAATCGCACCAGAATGTTTGAGCCTGTGTGCCGTCTTCGGTGTAGTAATAACGCAGAGTTACCTTTGAAAGGTTTATTGATGTGTTCCCGGTGTTCACAATATTGAAATGCGGTGAAATGTTGTTTGCCTCCGCCTGCGTTCCGCTGTTAAACATTTGTACTTTCAGGCTGCCCTCCGGTATTACAACCGAGGAGTCTTTAACGGTAATGGCAAGCGATGCCTGTGTGCCTGCGCTGAAGACAAATGAAAGGGTGGTGTTTCCAACAGGCTGTTTGGCAAGGTAAGATTTCAGAATGGTAACTTTATTATCCGAGACGGTGTAATCCGTACCGCGTACGAGGGAATCTGAGCCGTTATTGATCCCTGAGAAAGTGTTGCCGTTTAGTGTCATGGTTACGGAAATATCGTCTTGGTTCTCCGGGCTTTTGTCGAATACCGCCGTTGTCGGAGCAATAGAAGAATTGTTTTCCGGAGTACTGTAGAGTTTGGAATGCAGTCCGTATGCAATGGCGACTTCCGCTTCTGCCCAGAAACGATGGTAATTAAAAGTGGGGGCTGAACCGTCGCTTAGACATTTCTCAACCTTCGACCAGTCCGGATCATTCTTGTATTTTGACCGGATGCTCAGAAAAGTGGAGCCAGACTGAATTTTGTCGCCGTTCGGCATTGTTCCCGTCCAGCCTTCCGGAATATAAACGGGATCGTTAAAGCGGGAATAGTCTTCCCTTGTTTCAGGCGCTGAAACCCCTTTGCTGTCGGAATAGTTCTCATAAATACTGTTCAGCAGTTTTTCCGCCAATTCCTTTGTTTCGGTATCGCCTGAAGCCTTGCTGTAGTAAAGCAGCGTATTGGCCAGGGAGCCGGCTACGCCAAGATCTGTCGAATAGCTTTTAACCGCTACATTGAGGTTGGAATTGTCGGTTGCTTTTCCTGTCCATGTATCGGGAGCACCTGACCAGCTAAGATTGGAAGGCAGGACAAAAGTACCGTCACTATTGAATTTTACAAGCGGCATTGCCCATTTCAGCCATTTGTCAAGCAATGATTTTGCCGTCGCATCATTGGTCGTGTAGTAATATTCCGCAACTCTCTGCATGGCCCACGTCTGCCAGCCAAACCATTGGTTGCTGCCTGGATCTTCATAGACCGGGCTTTCCTGATACCCCATGCCGTAAAAAGTGGAGGTGCCTTCCGGCCATGTGTTGTACTGGCCGTCTTTGGAGTTGCTGCATCCGCCGGCGATAGCGCCTTCGGAAGATTGCAGCCACTGGAGCATTTCAAGCTGGCGTTTCAGGCTCTTTGACCAATCCTTCGCGCCGTTTGCTGATTTTGGCTTAAAATCTGAATCCTGGGAAAGGATCCATGCGGTCATCGGATTCTGGTAGCCGAAATGAGAATGGCTGCACCCGATTTTCCACGACCATCCGCCGTCTGTTGCACCGCCCCATGCGTAATACCACGACAACAGGTAGTGTGCTGCGTCATAGCCGGTTCCTGCCGTTCCCGACGAACCGATTTTATGAAAATACTTGTCGAACATCGCGTATCTCAGGTAATCACCCATTTTAGAGGCTTTGGAAATTTTGCCGGTAATAGCCGATGCATTGTTGCCCGCCCACAAAGCCGCATCATAGGTGGCCTGTACAACCCGCGCGTCCGCATCCGGAGCATCCGTGTACTTGAACTGTTTGGAGTAGGAGTTGTCTTTCGTAAAGAGGTCCAGGTACCCGTTTTTGCCGCCGAAATTAAAAACATCCCAGCATGGCTGAGGGACTGTTTCCCAAACGGATTCCTGCCTTCCTCTCTGGAAAGTGTTGATAAAGGATGGCGACGTCTTTCCGTCGCCCCGGGTTCCGTAACCGTACCAGTTATCGGTATCCAGAAGCCAGTGCATACCGTACATCAGGCTTGTCCCATAAGTTGAAGTCAGATCCTGGCTGATGGGATCAGAACCGACCTTAGCATTGGAATCCAGCTTTGAGGGATATAAACTCGGCAAAGAATATTCCGGCGCATAAGTCGCCGGTTTGGCGGCATTGTATTTTGACATGCCGGTTTCCAGCTGATCAGAACTGGATGGGATCATGTATTTTTCCATTAGATCCCATACGTGGTTGAAGGATGACCAGTCTCCGCTGAAACTGTCACGCATTGCTTCCAGCCAAAGGTAGTAGCTGAAAGTTTCGCTTGTCGTTTCATGGCCGTAATCAGGAGCTTCACACATCAGTGTTTCAACGGAATGATACGGAATGCCTAACGAACTGAAGTAACCGTTCTTGGAATCATGGATCTTGTTGTACATCTCCATGAACCGGGCTTTGTAAGTATCAGTGGCCGCAGATACTTTTACCGAAGGCTGCGCAATTGCCGTCACAGAGAAAACCATTGCGCCGGAAACCACGAGGCTTGTCAACTTTTTAAGCAGCTTTTTCATAACCTATGCCCTCCCAGACAATAAGCGCGTTTACACTAAAACAACAGTTGTCGGAACGGATCGTCGTCGCCTGGCGCGGAGCTGCCGGATAGGACCGGCGGGAAGGTTCCCGCGTAATGAGGCAAAAAAAACAGAGCAACCCATACTTTCACCTCCTTCATGAATTGATAAGTGATACACTTTCAACCATAAGGGTGCAAATACTATGTTTGCTCTTAAAAATTCAGTTTTCTGTAACGGCAACGGCGTCTGCCGCATAAATTAGAATTTTGCGAGACAATTACAGTTTTCATATAAAAGATATATAAAAACTATTTTTATATATAACAAATATACTATAGAAATTAACATTTGTCAATATATTTATTTAAAATTATTAATTTTTTTAGATGCCGCTTTAAAAGGGTAAAAGGATAATGGGATAATCCTTTTCAAAACAACGGCAATGATTGGCGGGGAAGAGACGGAGAATCCTCGCTATGAAGCCGATTCTTATTCCGTAAGCTGACTTCACAAAGTTCTCAAAGCTGATTGTGGATTTGAAGAAAGCGGACGAACTGAACCGGCTGGAACAGTACTGGCGTGTCTATGCCAGATTGGACATTCTGATTGCTAATGGAGTTGGGTATATGCAGTGTAGTGGTATAGTGAACTT
>DHNW01000015.1:99410-103738 GCA_002407675.1 Ruminococcaceae bacterium UBA5406 | reverse complement strand
AACGGACAAAGAATAAAAAGCCCTATCGCAAGATATTGAAAGATTACGCAGCTTGATGCCGCTTTTCGAACGGCGTCAGGCACGTTTTCATTTGTATGCGCTCATTATTGTAGAAATCAATGTACTCGTCGATGAGTTGTCTGGCCTCGTCAAATGAGTTCAGTTTATGTCTGTAAATGCACTCAGTTTTCAAAATAGAGAAGAAGTTTTCAGCAAGTGCATTGTCATAGCAGTTACCACGTCTTGACATAGACGGCGTAATGCCGTAATCTTTGGTTAGGCTGAAATATGCTTGTGAGGTATATTGGAACCCCTGGTCACGGTGGAGGTGTCTTGAATCGGTATTGACAAATCGCATGAATTCGGATATCATATAGACAAATATAAATGTCATTCATGCTTGTCTATATTTATGGAGGATCAAAATGGAAGATAAATATGCGGATTTCGCTCTGCTTTTCAAAGCTCTGGCAGATGAAACGCGGTTGAAAATCATTGATATGCTCTCCTGCGGCGAGCTCTGCGCCTGCGATATTTTGAAATACTTCAACATCACGCAGCCAACGCTTTCCTATCATATGAAAATTCTTACCCAATGCGGAATCGTTAATGCCAACCGGCAGGGTGCCTGGATGTACTACACGCTTAATGAGAAGACGGTAAAAGAGATTTCTGAATACTGGAGCAAAAGTACAAGCAATAAGGAAGACTGCATCTGCCACGAATGTGAAAAAACGTGTTCGTCGGATAGCTGTAAAAAAACTTAACACTAATTCAATACGATGTTTTCCTGAAAAGTTTAGGCCAGCTTTATTTTATTATAGAATCAATTTTGGAACAATGGGCAGGCTATCTTCATAACTTGAATATAGAATACTTTCGATTATATAGAATTCATTGAATACGATGCCAGCCTAATGTACCGGTTAAAGTCAGTCAAGGCAGATATTTCTGCCTTTGATATAGATACTTATCTATCTACCTTTTACCAATTTATTTTAAAGGAGCTGTTTGTTATGAGTAAAATGGAAATTTACGATCCTGCCATGTGCTGTTCCACAGGGGTGTGTGGACCTTCCGTAAACCCTGAACTGATCCGGGTCGCTGCCGTGATCGAAAACCTGAAAAAGAACGGCATTGAGGTGAAACGGTATAACCTTTCTTCCAATCCGCAGGCATTTTTGAACAATGCTGTCATCAGCAGAGAACTGAATACAAAAGGTGCAAAAATCCTGCCGATCACAATTGTCGACGGAAAAATCGTAAAGGAAGCCGGTTATCCCACGAACGAAGAATTCTCCGTTTATCTTGGGGTAAATCTTGACAAGATTCAATCTGTTCCGGTTAAGGCAAAAATCCGCAAATGCAACTGCGGTCCGAAAGGCTGCTGCTGAAAGGATGATCGGAATGATGAATATGGAATTATACGACCCGATTAAGACAGCAAAGACAAAATATCTGTTCTTTACCGGGAAAGGCGGCGTGGGAAAAACCTCGATTGCCTGCGTCACGGCCGTCGCACTTGCAGATTCCGGTCAAAAGGTTCTGCTTGTCAGTACGGACCCGGCCTCCAATCTTCAGGATGTTTTTGGCTTGGAGTTAAGCGATAAGGGGACAGAGATTAAAGAGGCACCGGGGCTTGTCGTCGCAAATCTTGACCCTTTGGCGGCGGCTGCCGAATACCGAGAATCGGTAATTGGTCCTTACCGCGGCAAACTGCCCGAGTCCGCCATTCAAAATATGGAAGAGCAGCTTTCCGGCTCCTGTACGGTAGAAATTGCGGCATTCAACGAATTCTCTAATTTTCTGACCGATGACAAAAAAGCCCAAGATTTTGATTGCATCATCTTTGATACGGCTCCAACCGGCCATACGCTCCGAATGCTTCAGCTTCCTTCTGCGTGGAGCGGGTTTATCAGCGAAAGTAAGCATGGGGCTTCCTGTCTTGGGCAGTTATCAGGTTTAGAAAGCAAAAAGGCAGTGTATAAAAAAGCTGCCAACACTCTCGCGGATAGCAGCCTTACGACACTCATCCTTGTCACCAGACCGGAAAAAGCTCCTATTCTGGAAGCAAAACGGGCTTCCGATGAGCTTGGTGCGTTGGGAATTCGGAAGCAGCTGCTCGTGATGAACGGGATTCTGCAAGGCCATGATTCTATGGATAAAATTGAGGCCGCTTTGTTTGAAAAGCAGCAGGCTGCCGTCAAAAGTATTCCCGAAAGCCTTTTGCAGTATCCTATTACAGCAATGCCGCTTCGCGCCTATAACATCACCGGTATTAAGAATGTGAGGCGCATGCTGTCCGATGCAGGCGTTGCCTCGCAAAAATCCGCGGAAGATCTTCCGGGTTTTCACAAGCTGGAGGATATCGTTGATGAGATTCATGAGTCCGGCAAAAAGATCATTTTTACTATGGGAAAAGGCGGCGTCGGTAAAACGACAGTTGCCGCGGCCATTGCTCTCGGTTTGAGCCGGAAAGGTCAGAAAGTTCGGCTTGCGACCACGGACCCTGCCGACAATCTTAGCCTTGTCGTCGGGCAGGAAAAAGAAGTTGCCGTCAGTCATATCAATGAAAAAGGCGAACTGAAAAAATATCAGGAAGAAGTGCTTGCAAAAGCGCGGCAGACCATGTCCGAAAACGATCTGGAATATGTTAAGGAAGATCTTCGCTCTCCCTGTACCCAGGAGATTGCCGTATTCCGGGCATTCGCCAACATTGTGGCCAAAAGCAGCGAAGAAACGGTCGTTCTGGATACCGCCCCAACAGGGCATACGATTCTTTTGCTGGAATCAACCGAAAATTATAACCGGCAGATTGAGAATACCGGCGGGGAAGTTACGGAGGCAGAAAAAGACCTGCTTCCCAGATTGAAAAATCAGGACGATACGGAAGTGATACTTGTCACACTCGCAGAGACCACACCGTTTTACGAAGCAAAGCGTCTTTCGGAGGACTTGAAGCGTGCCGGGCTTACGGTCAGATGGTGGGTTGTCAATGCAAGTTATTCCCTGACAGAGACAACAAGCGGGTTTTTGAGGACCAAATCGAAGGAAGAAGTGCACTGGATTCGGAAGGTCAATGAAATATCAGACGGGAATTATGCGGTGATTCCATGGAAACCCTTTGAGGTAAAAGGAAAAGAACTTTTCCAATTGCTGGAAGCAGGAAGTGATTGAAATGAGTTCGGTGAAAAAGAATACAGGGATCAGCACCTTTCAGAGGTATCTTACGGTCTGGGTATTTTTGTGCATGATTATCGGGGTGCTGATCGGACATTTTATACCGGTAATTCCGGATATGCTTGGAAAAATGCAGATTTCCGGAATCTCCATTCCGATTGCTGTTTTGATCTGGGTCATGATTTATCCGATGATGATGAAAGTGGATTTTCAGAGCGTTAAAAATGTAGGAAAGAATCCGAAAGGGCTGTTTGTTACCTGGATAACGAATTGGGCTATCAAACCATTTACGATGTACGGAATTGCCTACCTGTTTCTGTTTGTGGTTTTTAGAAATTTGATTACGCCGGACCTGGCAACACAGTACCTTGCAGGGGCGGTGCTCCTTGGCGCAGCACCGTGTACGGCCATGGTTTTTATATGGAGTATGCTGGCAAAGGGAAATCCAGCCTATACCGTAGTTCAGGTGGCAACAAATGATTTGATTATTTTAGTGGCTTTTGTGCCAATCGTTAAATTCCTGCTTGGTGTTTCTAACGTTTCGGTACCATACAGAACGCTGTTCGTCAGTATTCTCCTTTTTGTAGTAATCCCGCTGGTTGGAGGAATTCTGACCAGAATCGGTGTAATTAAAAATAAAGGAGAAAAATATTTTAATGAAATCTTTGTTCATAAATTCGATCATGCCACAACAGCTGGACTCCTGCTGACCTTAGTAATCATTTTCAGCTCACAGTCAGAAGTGATATTAGCAAATCCATTTCATATCTTACTAATTGCGGTTCCATTGATTCTTCAGACATTTTTGGTCTTTTTTATTGCCTACGGAGCATGCTATGCATTTAAACTTCCATTTGATATTGCGGCACCGGCTGGCATGATTGGTGCGTCGAACTTTTTTGAACTGTCAGTTGCTGTTGCGATTGCTTTGTTCGGAACAAAAAGCCCGGCAGCACTGGCAACAACTGTCGGCGTACTGACCGAGGTGCCGGTCATGTTAACGCTGGTTAAGATTGCAAATGGTACAAAAGAAAAGTTTCGTTTGCATGCTTCTGCGAAACCCAATGGATAAGAAACAAAAAGCTTTCGGAACTCCCTCCGGTCGACATCGTCGTCACGCTGAGCCGGCTGCAATACAGTGTCCACGC
>DHNW01000015.1:0-99101 GCA_002407675.1 Ruminococcaceae bacterium UBA5406 | reverse complement strand
AAAACCAGCCGCTCCGGCGTGCGGCGCGCGATAAAAAAGGGCGGACTGCTGGAGCAGCGTGGAGTATTGGAGCGGATAGAGATGGACTGAACAGCCTGATTGTGGTAGAATTAAAAAACTATCGGGCCAGATGAACCGATGTATGCTATAATCTTGTTAGATTAAGCAAAGGGGATGGGAATACATGGGCGTTTCGGTAAATCCTTTTGAAAGGGCATATCAAGGTTTAGAGCAAGAAAATAGAGAAGGATGGAATACGGAGAAAATATCACAGAGTATGTTTCAAATTGTGAGTAATATTTTACAACGAGATAATATTTGGAGCGGTACTTTGCTGGACTTGGGGTATGGAGATGGAAAGCTTACAATTAAGTTTGCGCAAAATGGTTTTGAAGTATATGGTATTGATATATCTCCAACCGCCATATCATGGGCAACAGAGAGAAGTAAAGCTCAGACAATAAACACTAATTTTCAAGTTGGAGATGTTCTTAACCTGCCATTTATGTCCGAAAAATTTGATATCATAATTGACTCGTTTTGTTTTCACTGTATTATCGGAAAAGATAGAAAGAAGTTTCTATCCGAAGCATTTCGAGTACTAAAAAATAATGGCATTCTAATAATTATGTCAAAATGTGGTGATCCAAAGGATCCCAATTATCCATTTGACCCAATAACAAGATGTAAAATAGAAAAGGGCATTCCTACACGGTATTGGGGACTTCCTGAAAATATTGTAGCTGAAATAAAACATGAAGGATTTAGTGTAACAGATTATCAAGTATTTACTCATGATCAAGATCTTCTTGTTGTGAATGCTCGTAAACCTTTATGAAATTTTCTAATTGCACTCGCTGTGCACATGTGGAGTTGAGACAAGTGTCATATGCTTATTCTTCTTTTGGTACCTGCGTTCTATTTTGATCTTTGAGTATTGGAGCATAAATGATAAAAGAGATACCAGCAAAGCAGTCAAACACGATGAAATATTGTCATTATATAACACCTATAGCGTCGATTACTAAATATGTGGAACGTAATAATCAAGCGCCCAGTGTAGCAATCTAGACATTATATCGGAAGTTCGAAAGTAAGTACAGAAAGAGTCTTTTATATGCAATCTTGTCACCGCAAATCATGTAAATTATTCTAATACAGAAGTTTTAACAGCAGCATGATATTTTACGGCAACGCTGACAGAGCGTATAACACACTACACTTTGCTACGCAAAGTCGTGTGCCAAAGGGGTGCCCCCTTTGGAAACTCGCAGAACAAAACGGCGATATACTTCCTTTTCCGGAAGCATATTGCCGTTTGTTGTCAGCAGTCCGTTTGACGGTCTGCGTGTAGTTCCTTGTAAACTGACCTAAGCAACTCGGCAGACTTTATGTTGGCTAAATCGTAAAAAGGGGAGTGTTGAATTTGCCAGGAGACAATAAAGAAATATTAAATAACTTGTCTAAAGAGGAACTCATTGATCTCATCAAGGTGTATTCAAAAAATTGGCTGGCACTTGACGGCGTTTGGTTTCAGTCGATAGAGCGCAAATTAAAATTCTGATATTGAACACAAGGAACAGCCGCTTTTTTGCTGGACTTCGCATGATGTTGACTGAATATCATAAACTTGAAATAGGTATACAGTAAGCCAATAGAAAAGTTGGTCACAATATGATAAAATGCAGATGGAGCGATTTACATAAAGAAACGGCTCGGCAAAGAACAGATTATCAGAAGTAAAAATGAGCATGAAGCAATAGCCCTTGGAGAGGGGCTCTAAACACTACTACTTTAATAATGGTGATGACATATTTATGGCTTGTACAACTATTTTGGTTGGGAAAAAAGCGTCCTATGATGGTTCTACTATGATTGCACGGAACGATGATTCCGGTTCTGGTCATTTTACTGCTAAAAAATTCGTTACAATCCATCCTGAGGAGCAGTCCGCAGCCTATAAATCCGTGCTTTCCCATGTGGCAATCAAACTGCCCTTAAATCCCGTGCGGTTTACGGCAGTGCCGAATGCCGTAGAAGGCGAGGGCATTTGGGCTGCCAGCGGTGTGAATGAGGCAAATGTCGGCATGACGGCCACGGAAACCATTACTTCCAATCCGAGAGTGCTGGGGGCGGATCCGCTGGTCGAGTATCATCCGGCGCAGGACGGGCAGCCTGAAACGGCCGGCGGCATTGGCGAAGAGGATATCGTTTATATTGTACTTCCTTATATTCACAGTGCCCGTGAAGGCGTTGAGAGACTGGGCGGCCTGCTGGAAGAGTACGGCACTTATGAGATGAACGGCATTGCCTTTCAGGACGTCAATGAAATCTGGTGGATGGAGACGATCGGCGGCCATCACTGGATCGCCAGGAAGGTGCCGGATGATGTTTATGTCGTGATGCCAAATCAGCTGGGACTTGACCGGTTTGATCTGGAAGATGCACTTACCGAACAGAAAAACTATATGTGTTCAGCTGATATGAAGGAGTTCGTTGAGAAAAACCATTTGGATCTATCGCTGAACGGGGAACTCAATCCCAGAGATGCTTTTGGAAGCCACGAGGATGCAGATCATATTTACAATACGCCGCGCGCCTGGTTCATGCTGCGGTATTTTAACCCACATAACAAAGTATGGGACGGCCCAAATGCGGATTTCACGCCGCGTTCCGACGATCTGCCCTGGTGCATGGTGCCGGAGAAGAAGATCACGCCGGAAGATGTAAAGTACGCGCTTTCCTCTCATTACCAGGGAACACCGTATGATCCTTATGAAGGCCACGGCGATCCAGCCATGAAAGGTGTATTCCGCCCGATCGGCGTCAACCGGAACGACTTTATGGCTCTGATCCAGATGCGCCCGGATGTCCCGGAGGAGTTCCGCGTGATAGAATGGATTGCTTTTGCATCCAACGCCTTCAATGCACTGGCGCCTTTTTATGCGAATGTATCCGAAACACCGGATTATCTTGCCAATACAACAAAAGAAATTTCAACCGATAATTTCTACTGGTCCAGCCGTATGATTGCCGCTATGGCGGATGCGTCATACAGTAAATCCATATTCCATATTGAGAGGTATCAGCTTGCTGTACAGTCCAAAGGGCACGCATTGATCAACCAATATGATGAGAAGCTCCGGCGGGAAATAGATGTGGCAAAACGGGCTGCCCTTCGGGAGCAGGCCAACCAAAAAATCGCAGACATGTTAAAAAAAGAAACCGCCAATACATTGGACAAGGTCCTTTTCGAACTGAGCAGCCAGATGAAGAATGCCTATTCCAGATCGGACGCTTGACTGAAACACGGTGCTCAGCCTTATAAATAAAAATTTTCGGGGTTGTATCTCCATAAAACAAAATGGCGAGCATCTGTTTCAGCAAGCTTAGGGTGCGCCAATTTGGCCGATAAAATTTCGAATACAGTGGAGATAATTTTGAAGATGATGTTTGGAAAATCGGGGAACAAATAGGCAATGGACTATTCGTGCGGTAATGTTACATACTATGAGCTGTTGCAATCTGGCACATGGCACATAGTTAAAAATTTTGAAAGGCGGAATTTTTCAATGGAACTTAAAAGCAGAAACGAAATCGAAGAGAAGTTCAAATGGGACTTAAGCCCGATCTTTAAAAGCACCGAGGATTGGGAAAAAGCCTATGCCGAGGCAAAGAGAGCCGTCGATCAGGTGGGGGGCGTCGCCGGTACTCTCGGCCGGTCGGCCGAAAGCATGAAGAAGGGGTTGGATCAGATTTTTGCCGCTTTGCAGAAGGTGGAGCTTGTTTATCTCTATGCTTCGTTCCTTAAAAGCAGCGACAACGGCGACAGCAGGTACCAGGAAATGTCTGCCAAGGCCACAAACCTTTGTGTTGCGCTTGATACTTCCGTTGCCTTTGTTGCCCCTGAAATTCTGGCTGTTCCCGAGGAGAAGCTGAAGGAGTACCTTGCGAGCGGTTCGCTCAAGGGTTATCGTCATATTATTGAGGATATTAACCGTTCAAGAGCCCACACCCTTGACAAAAAAGGCGAGATGCTGCTGGCAAAGCTGGGCGATGTGGCACAGACCCCTGACAACTGCTTTACCATGCTTGAAAGCGTTGATATGCAGTTCCCCAAAATCAAGGATGAAAATGGAAACGAACAGCAGCTGACTCACGGCAACTTTGAAGTTTTCCGCGAAAGCTCCTCCGCAGACGTCCGCCGTGAGTCCTTTGAGAAATATTTTGGCGAGTTTAAGAAATATATCAACACATGGGCGGCAATGTACGCAGGCAGTGTAAAGATGGACTGTTACTATGCCGGCGTCCGCGGGTTCAACAGCGCCTGCGAACGCTCTCTGTTTTCGGGTAACGTACCTGTTTCTGTGTATGACAGCCTTGTGGAGTCTGTCCACGGTGGCCTTCCCATCATGGAGCGTTACCTGAAGCTCCGCAAAAAACTTCTCGGCCTTGACGAGCTGAATATGTATGATCTTTACTGCCCTATAGTCGATGACGTCAAATGGGAGATCAGCCTTGAAGAATCCAAAGAACTTGTGAAAAAGGCTACCGCGCCTCTCGGCAAAGACTATAGAAAACTGCTTGACCGCGCCTTTCAGGAACGCTGGATGGATATATATGAGAACAAAGGCAAGACAACAGGTGCCTTCTCCTGCGGCGTTTACGGCGTTCACCCTTATGTCCTGCTGAACTTTTCAAACCGTCTTGACGATGCTTTCACTATGGCGCATGAGCTTGGCCACTCGATGCATTCCTTCCTGTCCGACGCAAATCAGGACTTTGCAAACCATGACTACAGCATCATGGTCGCCGAGGTAGCCTCCACCGTAAATGAAGTCCTGCTGACAGGATATCTGCTGAAAAACGAATCGAACAAGAAGCGCCGCGCCTATGTTCTGAACCATTTTCTGGAAGGATTCCGCACCACCGTTTTCCGCCAGACGTTATTTGCAGAGTTTGAGCGTGAGGCGCATGAAATGTATCAGCGTGGTGATGCGCTGACTGCTGAGAGCCTTTCAAAAGTGTACCACAGGCTGAACGAAGAGTATTACGCTGGCGTAAAGATCAACAGTTTGCAGGATTACGAGTGGGCACGTATACCCCATTTCTATAATGCGTTCTATGTTTACCAGTACGCCACGGGCTTTTGTTCTGCAGTTACCATTGCGAACAATATTCTGAAAACGGGTGACGCAAGTAAGTATCTTAAATTTCTTACGACGGGCGGAAGCATGTACCCGATTGATGAGCTTAAAATTGTCGGCGTTGATTTGACAAAGCCTGATACGGTTGCAAATGCTCTCAAGGTTTTCGAAGAAACCCTTAACGAATTTGAAAAGCTGATGTGCAGTGATTAGACTGAAGCTGACTGAATCCCAAAAAATAGGTTGGTAAAAAATGAATTGCCAATCTGTTTATCGAGTATGTTGGGTACAAGTGCTTTAAAAAAGTAATCAGTAAGATCAAACCAAAGTATGTTTCGACAGTTATACAGATTAACACAGACGACAGCTTTGTATCTGATTCTCCGTATCTTCACGTGTTTGATCGGCTGAATTGTGTCCACCACCTAATGGATGAAGAAGCATTGTCGGAAGCAATGAACGAGATACGTTACCAATTGATTAAAAAAGAAGAACATTTATTGCCTAATGGGAAGAAACTGGTGCAGCTGAAATTTATAGATTGTTGATGTATTCAAGTAATAAAACAGAAACATACCCCTCGTTAGGGCAAAGCTGGGCGATGTGGCCGAGCTTTGCCCTGTTTCAGTGCCGCTGTTTTACAGCATTTTATCCTAAATTGCCGCTTTTCTCTTAACTATCCGATAAAATGCGGTATAATTATCCTGTAAGGCACAAAAAGTGCAATGCAGAAGCAGGCGCTGGTAACATCTGCCTCCTGCATACGGAGAACGCAGCTCCATACACAACCGAATCATCGGCACATTGCGGTTCTTATTATACCGCCTGTTCTGCTTTTTGTACAGGGGTAAATGGTAAATTCGTCGTAGTGTCTCGGGGCGCTGTATATGGACTTTGTCCGTATCCAGCGTTTTTTGCGCCCTGCTGGCAGCCAGAAGCCGGCAGAGCAGTACGGTTTTCCCCCCTGAAATGCCTGCCGGTGCGGCTGTTATCATTTTGTTTGTGAAAAAAGGTTACGATAAAATGAAAACAACGTCATCTGAATTTGAACAGGAAAGCCTTTTATACCGTTTATATCAAAATTTGCCGATTGGCGTTGTTTTCCTTAATTCCCACGGAAAAGTCTTCTCTGTAAACAGAGAATTTCGAAAATATTTTCCATTCTATCCGGAAGGCCCTTATGGATTATTGTTTTGCAGTGCAATCCAGTGTCAGCAGGATGGCGGTAAAGCGGCGCCGTGCCCGGCTTGCATCCTTCGAAAAGCCGTCCGGCAGATCTTTGAAAACGATATCTCTCTGGAACCGGTAAAATGGGATTGTCCGGGGTGCCGCGCGGTAAGGTGGTTTCAGATCAGCGGTATCCCGGTTAAGGATGCCGGTGAAAAATATGCCGCTTTGTTTTTTGCGGAGATTACCGACCGTATGCGGGAAGAAAGCGCCTTAAAGGAAAAAATGAGGATGGATTTTCCAACCGGGGTCTTGAATCGGTATGGGTTTATTCAGTCCCTTATTGCTCTTTTAGAGAACAGGTGCGAAGAGCAGTTTACCCTGTGCATGTCCGATCTGGACAATTTTAAGAGAATCAATGACCAGTACGGCCATCTGACCGGGGATCAGGTGCTTCAGGCATTTACCAGGGCTGCGCGAAAAAATATCCGCACCGGCGACCTTATCGGCCGCTACGGCGGGGATGAGTTTCTGCTTCTGTTCCGTGGCATTGCGCCGCAGCAGGCGGCAAAAGTTGTCCGCCGGATACAAAAGGAATTACTTGAAGCCTGCCAAGACATCGTACCGATCTCTGTAACGTTCAGCGCCGGAATGGTGTTCTGGAAAAGGGGAGAGCGGTCGGCTGTCCGGTGGAAAGATTTGATTCAAACAGCCGATCAAATGCTGTATCAGGCCAAACACCGCGGAAAAAATCAAACGGTTTTTCAGGGCTTGCTGCAAAATGAACCGGCAAGGGCAGATTGCCCGGAGCAGCAGCCATAAAAAAGAATAAGGCAATACGCCTTGAAAGAGCTTTTAACAGGCTCCGTCAAGGCGTATTTTTTGTGTGCCGTTTTGGGGCAGAACTGTTTGCAGCAGTTCCCAATCCTGAAACCGGTGGTTACAGGACGATGGTGTTAATCGAATCGGGCGATAGAGTAACGGTCTTTCCCCGAAGGTCAAATGTCTGCGGAATTTCAAAAGGATTCTGGATGACCAGGACCACCTGCCCGTCTGGATTCCGGAACGCCGCGGAAGTACCGGTAAAGTGCCCTTTCAGACCAAGCCGAACGGCGCCCGGATGGATGAATTCTGAAAAATGCTTCATGACGTAATATTCATGGTTGTACTTTATTTCCGGGCCAATGGTAATCAGCGAATTCTGGGACCATCCCCAGGTGCTTGTTCCTTTCGGCGGCAGGGCCAAATTCCAGTAGACGTAGGCGCAGACTCCTCCGGTCAGATAATTCCGGAAAAGTTCATAGACATATTTTGCATATTCCCAGGTGTTTTCACCGTCGCCGCATTCGTTTTCGCTTTGAATCAGCTTCTTTTCCGGGAAACTCTCACGCGTAACATCCACGGCATATTTTCCGGCCCACTGGTAGCTGATTCCTTCAATATACCGGTAAGCGTCGGGATCGTGCAGAACCAGGTTGGCGTAGTCGTTGTAGCGGGTGTACAGGGCGCGCGAATCAGTTTCCGGCCCGTTCAGGGTTCCCAGCCAGATTTTAGTATCCGGTTTGCACCGCTCAAAAAGCGGGCCAAGATACTGGCCGATAAATTCGGCAAACTGTTTTCCGGTCCAGATGCAGGAAGGAAATTTCTGAGAAGAGACCGGTTCATTCTGGACGTGGAGCTGAGAAATGTGGATTCCCTCATTTTCATACGCTTCCGTAAATTTTAAAAGATACCGGGCGTAAGCGTCCAGATTCTTTTTTGTCCAGACAAGGGTGCCGTAATTATAGGCTTTGGGATATTTCATCCAAGCAGGCGGGCTCCAGGGCGATGCAAAAAACTGGATGTCGGGATTGCGCTTCTGGGCTTCATGAATCAAGGGAATAATGTATTTTTTATCGCGCTCAATCGAAAAGTGATTCATTTCGTAGTCGCCGTCGCATTCATCATACGAATACCATGATTCTGCGTAGTCGTTGGCGCCCACCGGGATACGGCAGAAATTAAAGTTCAGTCCGTCTGCGCCGGGTAAAAATAAATCGTCCAGTATTTTTCCTTTTTCGGAGCCGCTCAGGTTGTCAAGCGCTTTTCCGCAGAGCTCGTTGAAGCATCCTCCGAATCCCTCCCAGGTTTGGCCGGTGCTGCCGTCAAAATCCAGGGTGGTCGTAGGTTTGATTTCATTTTGAGTGGGATTTGCGGATGTTTGCCAGTCTTTGTCTTGCGTAGTAGTGTAAATTTCCATTTTAATCCAAATTCCTCCTTTTGTATTGCGGGAACAATGGTTTGTATTATAACATGCTCTCGAGTAAAATCAACTCATTTCGGAATGAATTACACAAAAAGTTATTCCAAAATGTATAAGAAAATAGATCGATCGTAAAATATTGAACGATATAGTAGAATACTTTAATGAAATTTAGTAAATATATCAATATAATTAAATTGGCTCCAAAAGGTTTGGAGATATTATGGTACAAATGAGGAGGATTATGAATGAAAAAGAGAATTGCCTTAATCGCTGCTGCGGCGTTGATGGTGCTTTCCGCAATGCCTGGCTGCAGCAAACCGTCCGGAACCACATCCGAAACCCAAAGCAAAGCGTCTGAGCAGAAGGCCGTCATTACATGGATGCATCATGTTCAGGAGGAATCCGGCGTCCAGTATATGAAAAAAAGCACGGAAGCCTTTACAAAGAAGAATCCCAATATTACCTTTGAACTGACCATGGTTCCGCAGGACAATTACCCGACCCTTCTGAAAAGCAAACTGGCAGCCGGCGATGCTCCCGATATGTTCGACGTGGATCTCGACCAGAATCCCGGTTTTATCAAAAGCGGTTATGTTTATGATATGTCAAAGCAGCCTTGGCTTCACAACTTTATTACGGAACCGCCGGCCGGACCGGACGGCAAAGTGTATGCCATACCGACTTCTATCGCTTTTTTCGGTGTGTTTTATAACAAAGACGTCTTTAAAACAGCTGGCATCAGTTCCACTCCGACAACATGGAGCGAGTTTCAGCAAGACTGCAGCAAGCTGAAGAGCAAGGGAATTATTCCGATTGCTTCGGGATATAAAGATCTCTGGACCATGACCTGCTCTTTCCATGCGGACAAGATGACTGCCATTGCGCCGAATTATGAAGACTGGACCAAACAGCTGGAAGACCGGAAAGTCACTTGGGCAAATAATCCAAAAGCAGATATGAATTCCGTGCTGAAACGCCAGGCATATGTCTATGACAATTCGCAGAAGGATCCATTCGGTACAACGTGGGACGCCGCGCAGGATCTTGTTGTTACCGGCAAAGCGGCAATGATTATTAACGGCTCCTGGACCCCAGGAAATTTGGAGACGAAGGATTCAAAAATCAATGTTGGAATGTTCCCGTTCCCATCTTCAGAAGACGCTTCGAAAAATGTGTTTGCCATTAACGGCAATGCCAAAACAAAGGCAAATGCTTATTACGGGATGGGGCAGTGTGTTTATTCAAAATCCAAAAATGTTGATGCTGTCATGAAATATATGGCATTCCGTGCGACGGTGGAAGACGGCAACCTTTATCAGCAGTATGCCAAACAGCTTTCGGCTGTAAAAGGATGTTCTTCTGATTTTGACCCGTCTTATAAGGAATGGTTTGATGCACAGAAAAACGGGCTCGTTGCCGATATCGGAGCATTCCGCCGCGATTACAGCGGGCAGCTTGATACCGCTTATAACAATACGATGACGAATTTCCTGATGAGCAAAGACCGCAATGCGGCAGCAACTCTGAAGAGTCTTGATGCGCAGTTTGATAAGATTGCGAACCTTAATAAGTAAAAATAAGTGACTCAGAATTTTAAATTAAACGGTCATCCGGGTTTTCCCGGATAATCGTTTGGAGGGATTCCCTTTGCAGGTTTCAGCCAGAAAAATCCATTCCATTAAGGCGTCGGCTACACGGCTTTCATTTTTACTGCCAACGATTTTCTTTTTCGGGATTGCGATGCTTATTCCGTTTTTTCTCGGCATCCGCGTTGCTTTTACCGATTGGGACGGCATTACGCCGCTTTCTATGGCAAATTACGTCGGACTGCATAACTTTGTTTCCATATTCCACAATTCCGATGTTCTGCGCCCTTTGCGGATTGCAATTATCTATGCGCTGCTCAACACCTTGGGCAATAATTTTTTTGGATTGCTGTTTGCCGTCGGTGTAACAAAAAAATACCGATTTAACAAAGCACACCGGTTGATTTTTTTTATGCCGGCAGCTCTTAGCAGCGTATTGGCGGCTTTCATGTGGAATTACATTTATTCCAATGTTCTTCCGCAGATCCTAGGAGTGGAAAATTATCTGTCCAATCCGTCCAGCGTTGTAGCGGCAGTTTCGGTTATAACCATCTGGGGCGGCTGCGGTGTACCCATGCTGATTTACATTGCGGGCCTTACTTCTGTTCCCAGTTCGCTGTATGAATCGGCTGTTATCGACGGAGCCAACGCTTTTCAGCAGTTCTGGAAAATTACCATTCCGCTGATTATGCAGTCTTTTACCGTTAATATTACTATCACATTCACCAATTCCCTTTCTTCGGCAGGGCTGTTTCTGGCGGCGACCCACGGGGGACCCGGCGGTGCATCCGAATCTATGGGGTTGTATATCTACAATTTTCTGTTCAAGTATAACAAAGCCGGGTACGGCCAGGCTTTAGCCTACCTGTTTCTGGCATTTATCGTAGTTCTGGCTGTGTTAATTTCGGGAATCTTCAGGAAACGGGAGGTGGAAATGTGACAAACGCCTTGAAATGGTTGAAAAAAAATTTTATGGTTCTGCTGATGTGGGTTTCTGCCATCATTTTCATTCTCCCTTTTTATATTGCCTTTGTAACCAGCTTCAAAACACCCTTGGAAAGTGCAAAATCCCTGCTTTCACTGCCGACTGTTTTTCATTTTGAAAATTATGCTCAGGCGCTGAAAATGTCGTCTTTCTTTGTTTCTCTGAAAAACAGCTTGATTTTTACAATCTGCAGTGTCGTGCTGATTATTGTCAGCGCTTCCATGGCGGCATATGTCATCGCCAGGAACATGAAACGAAAGCGTTTTTATGCATTTCTGGAGAAGTTCTTCCTTGCCGCAATTCCGGTTGCATTTGAGATTATCATGATTCCGGTGTATCAGCTCTTTTACCAGATGAACCTGATAAATACCCTTCCGGGAGCCATTATTGCTAAGGTTGGGATGTCGATTCCTTTTGCATTGTTTATGTTTATCGGCTTTATCAAAACGATCCCTGTCGAATTGGAAGAAGCGGCCTATATTGACGGAGCCGGAAAGCACAGGACTTTCTGGACGATTGTATTTCCGCTGCTGAAGCCGGCTGTTGCAAGCCTTGCAGCGGCCCAGATTCTGTGGACGTGGAATGATTTCAGCGTTTCACTGATTCTTTTGCAAAAGGATTCTGTCAAAACAATACCGCTGCAGCAGTTTGTCTTTTTTGGGCAGTATACATCTAATTTCAATTTGGGCTTTGCAGCCGCCATTGTTTCCATGATTCCCATTTATATTTTCTTTGCGGCCGCCCAGAAGTATATTGTCGCCGGAATGACAACTGGTGCCGTGAAAGGTTGATTGCTGTATGACCAAGCCCAATGGAATTTTAAAGGCGGACTTTGCTGCCGGAGCCGTTTCCGCCCGGTGTGTGCATGGGCAGATCAAGATTGTCCCTTACCGGAAAAACATCATCCACGTGATTTATTACGCCGAAGATGAAGTCCCTCTTCCAATGTGGGGGATTTGCGGCAGACCAGAGCAGGATCTTCCGTTGCGCTTTGAAGAAGATGGTGATTCCCTGACGCTGAAGACCGGTTTTCTGAACATAAAAGCGGACAGGGCATCCGGCAGGATTTCGTTTTTTGATGAACAGTCCCACCCTTGGATTTCTCTTCCGGAGTATTCCTTGGAAAAAAACGAAGACGGAGAAACATACCGGATTAAAATGGAAATTTGCGCGAACCGCGGTGGGCACGTTTACGGGCTCGGGCAGCATCAGGACGGCTTTCTCGACCTCACGGGCCGTTCCGTTCCCCTTTGGCATGATTACAGCCACAAAGGGGGAGAAGTTGTAGCGGTCCCTTTTCTGGTATCCAGCAGCCATTTTGCAGTGCTGATGGATAATTGTTCCCGTGGAGAAGTGATCACCGAATCCAACGGACGAATTTGCTGGAAAGCGGAGGCGGGCGAAGCACTCTCTGCTTTTTTGATTTTTGGGGAAGAAACCGACGACCTCTATGAGGGGTATCGTGCTTTAACCGGGGCGGTGCCTTTGCCCCCCAAGGCTGGTCTTGGCTTTATCCAAAGCAAGCAGCGGTATGCAACCCAGAAAGAGCTTTTAAGCGTGGCGCGGACCTACCGCCGCAAAGGATATCCCTGCGATATTCTGGTCGTTGACTGGTTTCACTGGAAAACGCTGGGCGATCTCCGCTTGAATGAAAAAGACTGGCCCGATGCCGAAAAAATGAACCGAGAGCTTCGGGACATGGGATTCGACGTGATGATTTCCTGCTGGCCGCGTTTTATGAAAGAAAGCGAGAATTACAGCTTCCTTGAAAAAAACGGATGGTTTATGCACGGTGAAGACGGAAAAACGGTCTATGGGACGCCGGATGACCAGCGTGGGGCACTGATTGATACGACCAATCCGGAATGTGGGAAATGGTACTGGAACACCATCCGGAAAAACTACGGCGACAAGGGATTTCGGTACTGGTGGACCGACGAAGACGAACCAGATATCAGCCCGTATCCGTTTTTTCTGCACGCGGGCTCTGGAAAAGAGATCTACAATCTTTATCCACTGCTTCATACCCGATGCCTTTACGAAGGCCATCGAAAGACATACCGTCACCGCTGCCTGATCCTTTCCCGCGCGGCCTATACCGGTGCTCAGAGGTATGGGACTACGTTCTGGTCGTCCGACATTTTCCCGGAATGGGAGGTGCTGGAGCGTCAGGTTCCGACGGCCCTCAATTTTTGTGCGAGCGGAATGCCCTACTGGTCGTCGGATATCGGCGGCTGGCAGCCCCTGCCGGATGAAGAGACAGAGAATAGTTTCCGTTCACTTCTGGTTGATACGGAAAATGTCTCCGAGGATCAAATCAATAAAAGCAGCTACACGGAATTATACATCCGCTGGTTCCAGTTTGGTGCGTTCTGCCCGACTTTCCGTACGCACGGGACCCGAAAAGGGAATGAAGTCTGGTCTTACGGCCCGCAGGCGGAAAAAATTCTGGTTCGGTACCTTCGGCTGCGTTACCGGCTGATGCCGTATATTTATTCGCTGGCTTACCAGACTTCGCAGACCGGCGCGCCGTTCATGCGCGCTCTGTGGATGGATTTTGAGGATCCAAAGGTATATGGGATCGGCGATGAATACATGTTTGGTCCCGCTTTCCTGATTGCCCCTGTTTTAAAAAAAGGCGCTACTTTCAGAAAAGTATATTTGCCCTCCGGCTGTAAATGGTATGATTTTTGGACAGGCAGCCTTTACAAAGGCGGGCAGACGGTAACGGTTCCTGCCCCAATCGACACACTCCCTATTTTTGTGAAGTCTGGTTCGATCGTGCCAACCGGCGAGGTCACGCCGTCTGCGCATACCAGGCAGAAAAAAATCGGTGTGCGTGTCTATGCGGGATGCAATGCCCATTTCACTGTGTTTTCGGACGACGGAGAAACATACGCTTATGAGCAGGGAAAATACGAACTTACAAAATTGTGCTGGGATGAAAAGACACGGCGCCTGTCTGTTTCAGGCAGAAGCCTTTTCTCGGCGGCGCCGCAGGAAGATTGGCTGACTGTAATCGGCTGAACCGTTATATTTTTGTATGCTGTCTCTGGATAAAACCGCAGGGCTTTATCCAAAGACAGCTTTTGCGCCTTACCCGGGCAGAGGGAAACCGTCCGCAGGAGGTATGGGAATGAGAAAAAAAGTATCCATCCGAAAACTGATTTATAATGCTTTTTTCAGTATGAAGATTAAGACCAAATTTTTTCTTGCTTTCGTTATTATCATCCTGATTATTGGTCCGGGCATCGGGATCACAACCTATACCCAGTCCGACAGGGTCATCACAGACAATACCGAGCAGCTTTCCTGTCAGATTGCGGATCAAATCGCGGTGAACGTGGAGCTTCAGACGAAGGAATTTGAACGGTTTGCCTACGACTTTCTGAGTGACAGCAAAACGACGGGCGCATCCTTTGACGATATGTTCCGCAGCCTGAACGGCCATTCCCCGGGCTACAACGAACGCCATTCGCTGGGCAATATCATTGCCACATACGTCGTTATGAACAATATGCCGGTTCAAAGGCTGTATTTGTGTACATCAGACGGGCCCGTGTACTATTGGGATAAAGACGAATCCGGAATAACGGATGCCACAGATTGGGACAGCAGTCAAATGGCAAGCTACCGCGAGGCGGTGCGCTTGCTGCCCGGTTCTTCAGGCGAAAAAGCGTGGGTGAAAGACAACTCTACGGGCAAACAGAATATCCTGTTTGCCAAAGAAGATATTGATAAAAACACTCTTGAAAAAACGGGGGATATTATTTTCGTCCTGCCGTACAACTGGTTTCAGCTTCTAAGCAACCGCTCCACGCTGGCAGAAAAGGCGGATATAGCCGTGCTGAACGATAAAGACCGGATGATTATGGCAGACGGAGAAAAAACAGGGAAACTGTTGGACTTTACGAAGAAAAATCACTTGGAAAGAGTGAAGTTTAAAAAATTCCTTTTTCAGAATACCCTGTATGCCGTTTCCAATATTGAATCAGTCGACCAGCAGTGGCATATCCTGATTTTTATCCCCATGCCGGAACTGCAGAAAAATTTAACGTATCTCAAAGTGTTTATTTTCCTGTTTTGCCTGGGGACGATTAACATTGCTTTCTGGCTGGCTTTTCTGTTTGCTTCGAATTTGACAAAAAATATCGCTTTGCTTGAAAAGAGCATGAATAAAGTTGAAAAGGGCGATTTTTCGGTTTTAATTCACCCGGTCAGCTATGATGAGATAGGAATGCTGGCTCTGCGTTTCAATTATATGACGGAGCGCATTCATAATTTGATTGACACGGTTTATAAAGATCAGGTTGAAAAGCAGAAGGCAAAATACCAGATGCTCGTGGCCCAGATTAACCCGCATTTCCTATATAACACACTGGGGTCTATCCGCTGGCTTGCCAATAAGAACGGCCAGCCAGATATCGAAGCTATGGTAGGCGCTTTAATTCATCTTCTGAGAAGCAGTTCCCATGAAAATAATTTCGTTACGGTTGGAGATGAGATCAATAATGTTAAAAATTATATTATTCTTCAAAAATTCCGGTATGAGAACCGGTTTCAGATTCGGTATGAAATTGCCAGCAGCGTGGAGCCGTGCTATATGCTGAAACTGGTCGTTCAGCCCCTTGTGGAAAATGCCTTGTACCATGGGATTGACATGGTGCGGGGCGACGGGCTTATCGTAGTGCGGGCCTTCCCCAAAGGCAAAAAGCTGATCGTTGAAGTTGAGGATAACGGTGTCGGCATGGATCCGGAAACGGTGGGCAGCATTTTGAAAAATTCCAAAAAAGAAAATAGGTTTGGTTTCAACGGGATTGGCATTCACAATGTCAACGACAGAATTCGGTTGTTTTATGGCCCCGATTACGGGCTTTCTTATAAAAGTTCTCAGGGAAAAGGGACAACCGCAGTCGTCGAGATGCCTCTGATTTTTCAAGCCAGTGAGGTGCAGAAATATGATCCGAGTAATGATCGTTGAAGATGATGCAATGTACCGTTATGCGGTGCGTTCCATTATTGACTGGGAGGCACACGGATACCGAATCGTGGGTGAGGCAATCAATGGGGAGCAGGCTGTCAGCCTGATTCAGGAAAAGAGGCCCAACATTGTCCTGACGGATATCCGCATGCCAAAGATGAATGGTATTGAATTAATCCAATACCTTCGCCGGGAATACCCTGAGATAAAAATTGTTGTGCTGAGCGCCTACGATGACTTTGAGTTTGTCAAAGAAGCCTTAAAGCTGGGAGCCGAAGATTATCTTTTGAAGTATGATCTGGACAGGGATGCGGTTCTGACGCTGATGAGCCAGATTTCCGACAAGATCAGCCGGGAATTCAACGACAGCGCAAAAATGAAGCTGCTGCGGCAGAATATGAACCGTCTGACGGATGATTTTATCAAGAAAATTCTGACGGGCGGTTTCGCCAGCCCTCAGAAAATGCAGGAAGCCGCCCAGCCGCTGGACCTTGGGCTCAGTTCGGATAATATCCACCTTACGGTTCTGGAAGCAAAGGAAAAAGGGGACCGGGGAATTTCAGACGAAGAAAAAGACAGCGAGATTCGTAAGCTGCTGATTCACGCGCTGCCTTTTGACAAAAAGTATGTGCTGTCGAGGATCTGTGCAGAGCGCTATGTGCTTCTTTTCAATTTTTCAGGCAGCAGCCTTGAAAGCGCAAAAAAATTGATTCAGATTCAGCTCGAACAGATGATGCAGCGGCTGAAAGAGGATCCTCACTACATTTTTACAGTGGGGGATGGAAACACGGGCGGCAGTGCCGAAAATTTGCAGGAGTTTTACCGGCAGGCTCTGAAGGCACTTAATGAAAACATTTATTCTGGAAAAGGAAAAATTTATCGTTTTGCATCCATTCCTTCCGGCAGTCCCGCAGGCGATCCCGCCAGGGCGATTCCAGCCGTATACCGGCAGATCAAACATCGAAACTGGAAACAGGCACGGCAGGGAGCAGAGCATTTTTTCAGTGATGCGAAGGCCTGCCGTATGGATTTTGAGAAATTCAGGGAACAGGTTGAGGACTTTTCGTTTGGTTTAAAATTCCTTTTCAGCGAATATGGGCTTCCCATGCCCGCCGTTACATTACAGCTGAAAATTGAGACCAGCGGTGCGGATACTCCTTTGTTTGACGTGACACGGCAGTATTTTCTGGATTGGATCGCTTCTGCCGAACAGAGCGGAAACCATGCTTATCCGCCGGAAATTCGCCGGACGCTCGACTATATCCGGAACCATTACACCGAAGACGTTCATCTGAACAACATTGCACAGGAAATGGCAATGAGCCCCAATTACCTGTGCAGCATGTTTAAAAAAGAGGTTGGAACCGGAATTGTCGTCTATGTTACAGCGCTGCGGATTGAAAAAGCCAAGCAGCTTTTGCGGGAAACCCAATTGAAGTCCTATGAAATCGCTGAAAAGGTCGGGTATTCCAACCCGTCCTATTTCAGCACGGTTTTCAAGGATTTAACGGGCTGCACCGTTTTCCAGTATAGAAAACGGCTCTAAGGCGGGGCGGAGAGCGCTGAAAAGCAGTGCTGTCCAGCCCTCCTTTTCGGAGTCATTTTTTCTTAACGGGAATCCAAATTTCGCTGTAGTAATTTTCATCCTGCGTTCCTTTTGGATACTCGGCTGGATCGCTGTACATTTCAATGTTGTAACCCGCCGCAATCTCATAGTCTTTGCAGTTGGGCAGCCATTCCGAAAAAATCTTTTTGTTTACATCCTGTATGGACTGGGGCATTGCACCTTTACAGGCAAAAACAGCCCAGGTGTGTGCGGGAATAACCTTTGTTACAAAACCTTCCGTGATTTCTGCGGCCGGATTGTAATTGTCGGCAATCATGTATTCAAACTCGTCAGAATCCGTGTCTTCGTCAATGCAGACCCCATACATGCCGCATACGGCTCGCTCTTTTCCAGGCTGATGCAGTTCCGACCAAAATTTAGGGATTCCTGCATTTGCCTGGTCATACTTGAATGTTCTGGATACCCCCATAACCGTAAATGAATCCTTTTCCACAATTTTGTAATCCATAACATAGCCGCCTTCCAATGTAAATTTGATTTTCAACGGAGCAAAAGACCGAATCATGGCTCCGTCTTTTCGTACGGCAGTCGGTGTGACGCCATGAAACCGGGTGAAGGCTTTTGTGAAACTGTCCGGTGAACCATAACCGTATTCCAGTGCAATGTCGATTATCTTTTTATCGGTTGAAACAAGTTCGCTGCCGGCAAGAGTGAGCCTGCGCCGCCTGATGTATTCGCCGACGGTGAAACCGCAGAGCATGGCGAATCCCTTTTGAAAATAGAACGGTGATAGCGCAGCCCTTTTTGCAATTTCTTCGATGGGGAGTTCTTCCGTGATATTTTTTTCAATATAGCGGATAGCTTCACCGATGCCTTCAATCCATTCCATAGCTATCCTCCCGTCTGTGCGTTTATTATCTCACTCTTTAAGGGATTATGCCCGACTTTTTGTGCCACGTTTTGTCTGCCGGATTAATGTGGATTCTATAGCAATTTTTCATACAGCTTAAAATGGTTTAATCCGTGTTCCCCCAACCCCAAATCTACAGTATCTATATATTTAAAACCGCATTTTTCATATAACTTGATTGCTGGCACGTTCTTTTCGTAAACGTCGAGCCGGATGGATTTAGCCTGTTCATTTTTACAATGTCGGATTGCAAAATTCATTAAGCCCGTGCCAATTCCCTTTTTCAGATAAACCGGGTGAACAGCAAAAGTATATACCACAAAAATACTGGAGTAATCAGCGTCAATTCCCCACTTAACTTGACTGTATGCAGGTTCCGGCTTATGGCTTAGTATAAGAGATCCCACGGCTTTTCCTGCAGCTTTTGCAACATAAAGGCCGCCGTCAGCAATACCGTTTGCTGCATCTTCACGAACTGGATACACGCCTTTTATCCAGCCTGGATAATTGATGCTGCTTGCCAGAAAATCATTTAGCTCATCATAAAGCTGGGCAATCGGGTCGATATCGGATTCTGTTCCCTTTTTAACAATAATGTCCATGGAAAGTTCCTTGTCCTTTGAGACGTCAAATGTATCACAAAAATAAATAAAACGGAAAATAAAAATCCATTGCTGACTCAAATCCGGATACATAAATTTTTGAATTCTGTTTTTTAATTTACTGATTCATATTGGAGATAAAAATTCTTTTGAAACAGATGCGACAATGTTATTTCCATATGAGGTTAAATCACAATAGAAAGGTAACTCAAGATATTTTCTGGCATTTGGATTCTCCTTTGAAATTACAACCTTATTTTCAAAAGATTTAAAATCGTCAGCGTTACAATTGCTGTCAACCGCTGATTGCTTCATCGCAATATTTAATATATCTTTATTTGTCATGCAAACACCTCATTTATAAATAAACTTAATTAAAAGGCTTTTCCTTATATAATTGCTCCTGAATAGTTACTCAAAATAATAATTCCTCCGCTTGCCGGTTTAATTTCCGGACAGACATAAGTTCCCCGGAGAACGTTGCTTCCAAGCCAAGTATATCATAAAAACACCAAGTAAATAGAAAAAACCATGTGCAGGTTTGACTCCTGTCACATGGCTTTTTTTCTGGCGGAGACGGTGGGATTCGAACCCACGAACCCCGGAAGGGGCTACCTGATTTCGAGTCAGGGCCGTTATGACCACTTCGATACGTCTCCATTGGTTTCATTGAAAACACCGCACCGTTTGTGCGCGTACTTATCAAGTATAACGGCAAGCTGAAAGAATGTCAAGGCTTTTCACAGAATTGAGAATTCAATATGTTTTCCTGTCCCTGTTTTCCTTTTCATGTTCGGCCTGACCATCACATATACATATGTTAAAAAGATGTACGGAACAGAGCTTTCCCTTTTTGCCGGGACAAAATCAGGAGGAACGTCATGAAAGAAGACAACGGGACCGAAGGCGGCTGGAACGATGAAGAATTTGAAGAATATGGGGAATATGATGATCAGCCCAATGAGGAGGACAGCGGGGAGAATCGGCCGGTTTCTGAAAAAAAAGGGAACCGGAAGCTGCTGACTTCGATCCAGGTGTATGGATGCCTGATTATTCTGGCAGCTGCCGTTATCCTGCGAATGTCCGGGACCGACCTTTTTTCAAAGGTTCGCAGCTGGTATCTGGATGCTCTCAATGATTCTATTGTGGCGGACGAACAAATAGATCAGGCGAAACACACCGTTGTGGGGCTTTGGACGAACTTAGCCAGTGCAGGTTCTAAACTGAGTTCCGGCTCACAGTCTGCGTCAGGCACTTCGGCGCAGAGCTCGCAGGCTTCTGTACCGGAGTCGTCGGTGCGCAAAGCGGAATCGGGCGGAAAAGCGGCGGCGTCCAGCCCCAACGGGCCGTGACATTTTTTATCGGCCGATGCCGTGTCACGGTGGGATTTTTCTTTCTGGCGGTCATAGCTTTGCTGCTTACGCTGGATCAAAGCGGCGCCGCACAGACCGGTCTCGCCTGTGCGGCGCTGCACGAATGCGCCCACCTTGCGGCGATGGGCGCCCTCGGCTGTATGCCCCGTGAAATTCGGTTCACCCCTTTTGGGATCGATATCATTAAGCCTTGCCGGACGGACCGGAGCTATGGCCGCGATGTTCTCATTTCGCTGGCAGGGCCGCTGGCGAATCTCGCGGCGGCAGCCGTCTGCTTTGCCGTGTTCCGGCTGCGCTTTCCCATGTTTCTGCTGGCAAACCTGGTCTTGTTTGTGCTGAATATTGCCCCGGTGGAGCCGCTGGATGGCGGACAGGCTCTTCAGGCATTCCTGTGTACGAAAATGGAACCGGGCCGGGCCGCCAAAATGGTCTCCGTCATTTCTTTCCTGGCATTGGTCCCGCTTGCCTGTGCGGGGTTCCTTATTTTGTTCCGCTCAAAATGGAATTTTTCGCTCCTTTTTGTCAGCTGCTACCTGATGGTGCTGCTTCTGATGAAACGGGAACGGTAGCGCCGGGAGTTCAGCGAGGCATCTTCCCGGCCGCGCTGTAAATAATGCCGCGGGTGGAATCAACAGTTACGGTTGTACCGCTTTTCAGAATTTTCGTCGCATTCTGCGCACCGACTATCACGGGTTTTCCAAGGGCCATTCCTACAATAGCCGCGTGAGAGTTCATCCCTGCGCGTTCGGTAATCAGGGCAGTGGCGGTTTTCAGGAACGGCAGCAGCTCGTTCGATGTTTCCGGCATAACAAGAATATCTCCCTGCTTATAAGTAGTTTTTACTTCCTCTGCATTTTTGCATACGCAGACATTGCCGCACACGGCCCCTTTTGTGGCGCCCTTGCCGGAGACGAGAATATTGCCGACGAGCTGGACTTTCAGGAGGTTTGTTGTGCCGGACATTTTCAGGGGAACACCCGCTGTAATGACGACCAGATCGCCGTCTTTGACCAGTCCGTGCGCTTTGGCAACGCTGACAACGTGGTCGAACAATTCGTCGGTATTGTCCTTTTCTTCCACCAGAATGGGGGTTACGCCCCACGAAAGGTTCATCTGCCTCAGGACGGTCGGATCAGCCGTGCCGCTGATGATGGGGCAGTTTGGGCGGTATTTCGAAATCATGCGCGCCGTCCGCCCGGACTGCGTAACTGTCAGAATGGCTTTGGCGCCCAGGTCGTGGGCTGTCGTGCAGGTTGCGTGGGAAATGGCTGAAGTTACGTCCGACTTGCCGCCCGGGCTGTTCTGGTTAAAACGCAGGACATAGTCGATTGCGCTTTCGGTGCATTCGGCGATTTTTGCCATTGTCTGAACGGCGAGGATCGGGTAAGCGCCCGCGGCAGTCTCGCCGGATAGCATGATGGCGCTTGTGCCATCGTAAATTGCATTGGCAACGTCAGCGGCCTCCGCGCGCGTCGGCCGCGGATTCTTAATCATGGAATCCAGCATCTGCGTTGCGGTGATTACCTGCAAACCGGCGTCAGAGGCTTTTTTGATCAGCCTTTTTTGGACGATCGGGACTTCTTCAAATGGAATTTCCACGCCGAGATCTCCCCGGGCGACCATAATTCCGTCCGAAACACGGATAATATCGTCAATGTTCCGCACGCCTTCCGAATTTTCAATTTTGGCTATGATCCGGATTTTATGGCAGTCCAGTTTTTCGAGTTCGCTGCGCAGGTCAATAATATCCTGTGCGTTGCGCGTAAAAGAGGCGGCGATAAAGTCGAAATCTTCCCGGACGGCGAAGGCGATATCGTTCCGATCTTTTTCGCTGATGAACGGCAGAGAAAGATGCATCCCGGGGACATTGATGCTCTTGCGCGACGATACCGCCCCGCCGTTCACCACGGTGCAGAAAATATCCGTATTTGTTGCAGAATTCACTTTCAGCTCAATCAAACCGTCGTCAATCAGAATTCTGGAACCCGGAGCGACTTCCGCGGGCAGGTGTGCGAACGAAACCGACGCAGCGGCTTCGGTCCCGACGATATCCCGGGTCGTCAGAGTGAATTGACTCCCCGTTTTCAGGGTAACCGGCTTTTCAAAAACTCCGGTGCGGATTTCCGGGCCTTTGGTGTCCAGCATCAGGGCAGTGGGGCGATCCAGCTGCCGGCGCAGCTTTTTGACCATGTCGGCGTATTTTTTTTGATGTTCTGCGCTCCCATGTGAAAAATTCAGGCGCGCTACATCCATTCCGCTTAGGATCATTTGCTTTAGGGTATCTTCCGTTTCAGTTGCCGGGCCAAGTGTGCAGATGATTTTTGTTTTCCTCATATTATAACCTTTCTAACCTCGATTTCCAAAGTCTGAATTAGTCTGAATTATCATAACATTATCCCAATTTACTATTGTACTACGGAAGTCATGCGAAATCAAACCAGCATTCTGAAAAGGCAGAGGCCATGTCCGGTTCATATTGCATTCCTGTTAAATTCGTAATACAATAGCAATGAAAAAGGTTAAACTGTAGCTGGAAGGGAGGAAACCGTGCGCGGCAGAAAAGAAAAAATCGTGAAAAGTTACACTGAATGGCGCCAGCGCAATCAGGTCAGAAAGCTGCGGGTGGTCATGACGGTTGTTGCCGTATTCCTGTGTGTATCCGTTGCGGCAGGGGTGCTGATGACTTGGATTGAAGTCCGAAATGCCCGTGCCCGTTTGCAGACGTCCGTTTCCCGTCTGCCGCAGTCTTCCGCGCTCGTTTCCGGCAGCGGGGCCGGGCTTCCCGTTTATGACAATTCTTTCAGCCTCCGCCTCGTCAATTCTTCCCATCCGCTTCCTTCCGGGTTTTCTCCGGATCTTGCCGCCTGCGGAGGGATACAGGTGGAAAAGAAGATCCTGCCCGCCCTCAGCCAGATGATGGGCGCTGTGCGTTCTGCCGGGTATCCTGTCAGGCTGGCCGGCGGCTATGTCAGTGCCGCAGAGCAGGATAAACTGTATCAGGCCGAGGTCAAAAAGCTGATGACCGGCGGAAAGCTCTCCAAAGTATTGGCGGAGAGCAAAGCCCAGTCCACAGTAGGTCGCGGCGGATATTGCGAAAATCAAACAGGGCTGGCCGTTCTCTTTTCAGCTGAGAATTCCAAAAGCGGTGAAGAATTTTCCTCAACCGCCCAGTACCGGTGGCTTTCCAGCCACTGCGTTCAGTATGGTTTTGTTCTGCGCTATCCGGAAGATAAAACTTCTGTTACGGGCATTGCGTATCAGCCGTCGTGGTTTCGGTATGTCGGAAGTGAAAACGCCATGAAGATGCGGGAATTTTCCATGTGCCTGGAAGAGTATGTTGCCTACGTCGGCAAACAGCCGGGCTGAAGGTCGGGTTAGGCCCGCCGGCTGCTGAAAATATTTCTGCCATAAGATTTTATAACGGCAGCAATTCCAATAAATCCCTGCGGGATGAGAGTGTCTATTGCATGGATTTTACATTTTTACTGGAAATGCTGCAGCGACAACGAACATAGAAAAGAGATGCCCTTACGCGATTTACAAAAATAACAGAGCCTGAAGAACCAATGTTTACAAAAAAGGCCCTCCAGCGCCTCATCCTGCCCCTTGTAGTTGAGCAGCTCCTGGCAGTGACAATCGGGATGGCGGATACTGTAATGGTGTCCGGGGTGGGGGAAGCTGCCATTTCCGGCGTTTCTCTGGTGGATTCCATCAATATTCTGCTGATCCAGATCTTTTCGGCTTTGGCAACCGGTGGAGCGGTGGTTGTGTCGCAGTACATCGGCAGCGGAAATCAGAAAAATGCCTGTGCTGCCGCAAAGCAGCTGCTATATTCCATAACGATTCTTTCGGCGGGCATCATGGCATTTTGCCTGATATTCTGCGACCCGATTTTAAGGCTGATTTTCGGCAATATTGACCAGGACGTTTTGGACTATGCCAACATTTACTTTCTTCTCACCGCTTCGTCGTATCCGTTCCTTGCCATTTACAATGCGGGCGCAGCCCTGTACCGTTCCATGGGCAACAGCAAGGTTTCCATGTTCACTTCGCTGATTATGAATATCGTGAATATCGGCGGGAACGCCATTCTGATTTATGGCTGCGGATGGGGAACGGCCGGAGCCGGAACGGCGACACTGGTTTCCCGTATTGTTGCCGCATATATTATGCTGGTTTTGATTTGCCGAAAAAACAATTTGGTTTATGTGGACAGGCTTTTTCACCCGGAATTCGATCTTTCTATGGTAAAGCGCATTTTCAGTATCGGTGCACCGAACGGCCTTGAAAACGGCATGTTCCAGATCGGAAAGCTGATCGTGCAGAGATTGGTGACGACGTTCGGGACTTCGGCCATTGCCGCAAACGCCGTTGCGGGCAGTATTTCCAGTGCTGCAAATGTCCCCGGCAACGCCATCAGCCTTGGGCTTATCACGATCGTGGGCCAGTGCGTGGGGGCGAAGGATTACGATCAGTCTGTTTATTATACCAGGCGCATGATAGGCCTTTCTTATCTTTCCATGGGAATCTTAAATATTTTGCTGTTCTTTTCCGCAGGCCCGCTGGTGGGGCTTTTCCGCCTCGACAGCGCGGCAGCAGCCAGCTGTGTGGAGATCCTTCAGGTTTTTGCATTTTGCAGCGCCACCATCTGGGTGCCTTCCTTTGTGCTTCCCAATACGCTCCGCGCCGCGGGCGACGCCCGGTTTACCATGCTTACGTCGGCCTTTTCCATGTGGGTTTTCCGCATCGGTTTCAGTTATATTCTGGCCGGTGCCGGTTTTGGGCTTATCAGCGTATGGTATGCCATGTTTATCGACTGGCTTTTCCGCTCTTTCATTTTTATTATCCGTTTCCGCGGGGGCAAATGGAAAACCAAGCGTGTGATCTGAGTTTAGGCAGAACATTTCCTTATTTACATTTTATTGGGAAAAGAATATAATAAAAATTAGAGATCGGGAATCCGCATTCCGCATAAAAGAAAAACAGGAGGTATTGCATTGATGAAGAAAGCGCTTTTCTGCATACTCAGCATGCTGTTTGTAGTCTCTTCGGCCTTTGTAAATCCCGCTTCGGCAATGGATTGTCCGCCGCTCACCTCGGCGGTGATTTCAGGCTATGACGGTAAGATTTGCATCCAAAGGCAGGCCGACGATATGCCTTACAAGGGAGACACCGACGAATTGTTCTTAAGTTCGACCGTGAACCAGGATATTTCAAAGCTGCAGGTGGTGTGGTCTGCGGCAAATCCGGATGAGGTCAGAATCGACGATAAAGGCTATTCCAAAGACACGAATCAGTTTGAAGCAGACATCACTTATTTTAAAAATGGTGTGACCGAACCGATTTACGCCACCGTAAACGGCACAAAACTGGAAGTGGACCGCTCCGTTTCCCCGGATACCGATAATACTTATTCCTACACAGACAATTCCGGTAATCAGATCTACAACAGCAGCGACACTTTTGGAAAATTTATTGTTCCGCAGGGTAAAACCTATACGTTCAAAATCACGTCCTCCGGCAAGCCAAGCCTCGTCGCCGGCTCGAAATCCTTTCGGTATGTATCCACCGCTCAGTCCGGCAGCGACTATTTTATTACCTTTCGCGCCACCGGAGATGCGTGGGAAGAATGCGGCTTCTATCTGAACGGCGGCAACCTGCCGGTTGCAATCGCAAGGATCATGCAGGGGACGCCCATCCTGGATACGACCGGTCTTGTGAACGTCAAAAAAGGCCAAACCTATCAGTTTATGGTCACCTGTACTTCCGTGCCGAATTTTACGATTGCCTCGCCGTGTTTTCGGCTCGTGGGGAGTTCCCATTCGGGCAATCGGTATTTCTACAAAGTCAAGGCCGTCGGCAATGTCGGCCAGGCCAGCGGTATTTATCTGATGAAGACCGAAATTCCCGCTGCAGTCCTGAAAATCGTATAACAGCCGATGCCCGGGATTGTATTGCAGTCCTACAAAATCTGAACTTTCCATGCGAGAGAAGAGCTTGCATTCCCGAAAAATGTATGCTATAATACTCCCTGCATGTTTCGTTCGGATAAAGAGGTGACAGGAATGAAAAAAAATATTCATCCAAAGTATGAGGAAACCACAATCACCTGTGCTTGCGGCAATGTGATTCATACCAAATCCACCAAAAAGGATATTCATGTTGAAATCTGCTCAAAATGCCATCCGTTCTTCACGGGCAAGCAGAAACTGGTTGATACAAGCGGCCGTGTTGATATGTTTAAAAAACGTTACGGTTTGGATTAACGATTTTGAATTTCGCATCTGCACAAGGGGCGGCGCTCAAAGGCGCCGCTTGTTTTATCTCCGGGGAGGGCTGTCATGGAGGAATATCGGACCGTTCTCAAAGAGGCCAGCGCCGAATTCACCGAGCGCCGGTCGCGTTTTATCGGTTCTGTCCGGCCTGTGAAAGATGAAACGTCGGCCGTTGAGTTCATTCGCTCTGTGCGTGCGGCAAACCGGGAGGCGACCCATAATGTGTACGCCTACGTCCTGCGGGAAGGGCAGAAACAGCGTTATACTGATGACGGCGAACCGCAGGGCACGGCCGGAATTCCGGTTCTGGAAGTTCTGCTTAAATCCGGCCTGACGGATGCGGCGGTTGTCGTTACTCGGTATTTCGGCGGAATTCTGCTGGGGGCGGGCGGGCTTGTCCGGGCTTATTCGCACGGGGCTTCCCTTGCCGTCCAGGCGGGGGGCGCCGTGCGGATGGGGGCCTGTTTTCAGGCCGGCCTGCGGTGCGGATATGATTTGTATGGGAAAGTCCTTCCCCTGATTTCAGAATACGGCGGCGCAGCGGACGATACGTCTTTTTCCGATCAGGTGACGGTTGCGTTTCACATCCCGTGTGTGCAGGCGGATGCTTTTTCCGCAGAATTGGCTGACCGAACCTGCGGGCGCTGTGCCGCGCAGTTCGGCGAAAAGAAATTTTATAGAATCCCGTAAAAAATTTGTCTTTCTTGCAGGAAAACGGCGCGTTCGGTGCGTATAATATCTATGGTTGGGAATTTTACATAGGGAGGCGCCGAATTGACAGTAAGGGAACGCACACAGTATCTGGAAAGGCAGATTCTGTCTCCTTTTGCGTCTTTATCCCAAAATACGCGGGGCCGCGATGTACCGGAAGAGGAGTGCAGTTTGCGCACCCCTTATCAGCGTGACCGGGATCGGATTATCCACTGTAAATCCTTCCGCAGGCTGAAGCATAAAACTCAGGTTTTCCTTTCACCGGAGGGGGACCATTACCGCACCCGCCTGACCCATACGCTGGAAGTGGCGCAGATCGCCCGCACGATTGCCAGAGCCCTGCGGATGAACGAAGATCTTACGGAGGCCATTTCACTTGGGCACGACCTGGGCCATACGCCGTTTGGCCATGCGGGAGAACGGGCCTTAAACACTCTTGTTCCCGGTGGTTTCCGCCATTATGAGCAGAGCGTCCGTATTGTGGAAAAGCTCGAAAAGGGCGGAGCCGGCCTGAATTTGACCTTTGAAGTCCGCGATGGGTTTCTTCACCACACCACCGGCCCGCAGGCCGCCACGGCGGAGGGACGCATTGTCCGTGTGGCCGACCGGATTGCCTACCTGAATCACGATATCGACGACGCCGAGAGGGCGGGAGTCCTTACGGAGGAGGAGATACCGGTGGAAATCACCGGAGTTTTGGGGCATACCAAGTCGAAGCGGATTGATACGCTGGTCCGGTCGGTCGTGGAAAGCAGCGAAGACGGAAATATTCGCATGGCTCCGGATGTGCGCAAAGCGTTCGGCCAGCTCGGCGAGTTTATGGACGGCAGTGTCTACCGCAATCCGTATGCTAAGGGAGAGGAGACAAAAGTCCCCAAATTGATCGATGCGCTGTTTGATTATCTGCGCAGGCCGGACAACCTTCCTCCGCATATGCGGGCCATTGCCGAAGAAGACGGAAATGAGCGGGCCGCATGCGATTATATCGCCGGAATGACGGATCATTTTGCCGTTCAGCTGTTTGAGTCGGTTTATGTTCCAAAAGCGTGGAAACTGTAATAATAAGAATTAAAAACGGCGCGGGTTCCGCTGGCTGGCTCCGCTCCGTGCAGGGAAGGGGATGATGCCATGCCTCTGCCGGATTCCTTTGTCCAGGAACTAAAGGCCCGCAGTGATTTAACGGAGATTGCTTCCAATTATGTTACTTTGAAGCGGAGCGGCAGAAATTATGTCGGACTCTGCCCGTTCCACAGTGAAAAAACGCCGTCTTTCAACATCTATCCCGAAAACGGATCATTTTACTGTTTCGGCTGCGGCGCCGGAGGCGACGTGATCACTTTTGTGCGGAAAATCGAAAATCTTGACTATATGGAGGCCATTCGATTCCTGGCGCAGCGTGCAGGCCTCACCGTACCGGAGAACCACGCAGACGACGGAATGCGGAAACTCCGCACCCGCATTCTTGCCATCAACCGGGAGACTGCCCGATTTTACTACGCCGTTCTCAATTCTGAGAAAGGCACCCCCGGTCGGGAATATTTTGCCCGCCGCGCCTTAAAACCCGCTACGATCCGCCATTTCGGGCTCGGCTATTCGCCGCCGGAACGGTTTTCGCTGGTCGATTACCTTGCGCACAAAGGTTTTACGCAGGACGAGATGATCCTAGCAAACGTTGCCTTTAAAAGCCGATCCGGCCACGCAGTAGACCGCTTTTACGGCAGGGTGATGTTTCCCATTATTGACCTGCGCGGAAACGTCGTCGCATTTGGCGGCCGCACGCTCGGGGATGATAAGCCCAAGTACCTTAATACGTCGGAAACGCCGGTTTTCAGCAAGAGGGACATGCTGTTTGCCCTCAATTTCGCAAAAAATGCCGGAACGGGCCGCCTGATCCTCTGTGAAGGATATATGGATGTGATTTCTATGCACCAGGCGGGTTTTACGGATGCCGTCGCCACGCTTGGGACGGCGCTTACGCCGTCCCAGTCCCGTTTGATGTCGCGCTACGCAAAAGAAGTCGTGGTTTCGTATGACGCGGACGAAGCGGGGCAGAAGGCTGCGTCCCGTGCAATTCCGCTCCTGCGTGCGGCAGGTCTGCCGGTGCGTGTGCTGACCGTCGAGGGGGGCAAAGATCCCGACGAGTACATAAAAGCCTATGGGCCGGCCAAATTCAAGCGGATGCTGGACGGCAGCGTCAATGATGTGGAGTACCGTCTCCAAAAGGCAAAATCCGGCTGCAATCTCCAGTCACCCGAAGGCCGCGTGACTTATCTCCGGCGCGCAGTACCGGTTTTGGCCGCGCTGGATAACAAAGTGGAGCGCGAAGTATACGCGGGAAAGGTTGCCGGGGAAACGGGGGTTAAGACCGCAACACTCCTCAGTCAGGTGGAAACCGGAAGCAGAAAGCTGGAAAAAGGTCGTCAGAAGAAAGAATTCCGCAGCATCCGCCGCCGGGAAGCGGGGTATGGCAGCAGCGTCAACCCGGAAAAGCTGGATCACCTGCGCGCAGCAGGCGCGGAAGAAGCGCTGATTGCTTTTCTGGTCAAATATCCGGAAAACGCCGGAAAAATCCTTCAAGCGCTGCCGCCCGAAAAATTTGTTACGGCATTCAACCGCCGTGTATATAAAAGAATTATGGGCAGAATTATGGATAGTAAACCTGCCGACCTTACGGGGATTACGGAAGGATTTTCCATGGACGAAATTTCTGAAGTGGCCCGGATCCTGGCAAAGTCAGACGGTGTTACGGCCACGTGGGAGGACGCGGAAGAATTCATCGGCGTCCTCAAACAGGAAAACGATAAAATCATGCTTGGCAGCGCCGATTCGGCGCCGCCGGAGGAAATAGAAGCCTATCTGGAAAGATTGAGGCAGCAGAAGAAATAGGAGGACGAAACATGGCGATGCCGGATAAAAAAACAGTGATCCGGAACCTGATTGAGCAGGGGAAGAGCAAGGGCCAGCTCTCTACGAAGGAGATCCTGGACGCCCTTGGTGAACTGGACTTTGACCCGGAGCAGATCGAAAAATTTTACGATACGCTGGAATCTCAGGGAGTGGAAATCGTTGAGAATTTCGGGGATGAACCGCTGGAGAACCTGAACCAGCAGGGAGGAAATTCGGGAAATCTGGAAACGGCCCTCAATACCGATGGGATCGCCATTGACGATCCGGTCAAGGTTTACCTCAAAGAAATCGGCCGTGTTCCGCTTTTGACCCCGGAGGAGGAGATTGACCTTGCCGTGCGGATTTCCAAAGGAGATACGGCAGCGAAAAAACGGCTTGCCGAAGCGAACCTTCGCCTTGTCGTCAGCATAGCCAAACGGTATCTGGGGCGCGGCATGCAGTTCCTGGATCTGATCCAGGAAGGCAACTTGGGCCTTATCAAAGCGGTAGAAAAATTTGATTATACCAAAGGGTTTAAGTTTTCCACCTATGCAACTTGGTGGATCCGCCAGGCAATTACCCGTGCCATTGCCGATCAGGCGCGCACCATCCGTATTCCTGTGCACATGGTGGAGACCATCAATAAGGTGAAAAAAGTTTCCAGCCAGCTTCTGCATACCAACGGCCATGAACCAACAGCGGATGAAATCGCGGAAGAGCTGGATATGCCGGCGGAAAAAGTACGCGAAATTATGCGCGTTGCGCAGGAGCCGGTGTCCCTGGAAACACCAATCGGGGAAGAAGAAGACAGCCATCTCGGCGACTTTATTCCGGACGACGACGCCCCTGCACCGGCAGACGCCGCTTCCCACACTCTGCTGAAAGAGCAGCTTTCCGAAGTTCTGGATACGCTGACGCCGCGGGAAGAAAAAGTCCTGCGCCTGCGCTTTGGGCTTGAAGACGGGCGGTCCCGCACTCTCGAAGAAGTGGGGAAGGAATTCAATGTTACCCGTGAGCGGATCCGCCAGATTGAAGCAAAAGCACTGCGGAAGCTCCGCCATCCCAGCCGCAGCAAAAAGCTGAAGGACTTTTTGGATTAAAGGAGATGCCGCGTCTATGGTCATGACGCTCGAAGCAGATTACGCTGTTCGGATTGTGGATGCTTTGGCGCAGGCGCAGGGGAAAATGGATGCGAAAACCATATCCGCCAGCACGCAGGTTCCGTTGCGCTTTGCTCTCAAAATTCTGCGCAAACTGGTGGCAGACGGTATTGCCGAGTCCTTTAAAGGGGCCCACGGCGGGTACCGGTTAGCCCGTGCCCCCGAGAGCATTACGCTCCGCCAGGTGATCGAGTCTGTCGAAGGACCTTATATGCTTAACCGGTGCCAGCAGGACGAGTATCGCTGTGCCCACACAACCTGCTGCCGCTTCCAGGAGATTTATGATGAAATTTCCGAAACTGTGCGGGAAAAGCTGGATTCCTACACTTTTGCGGGTCCGGCTAAGAAAACAGCCCCCGGGTCTGGTAAAGGAACCGCCAGGACGCAATAAAAAAAGCCGGGAACCATCCCCGGCTTTTTTCGCGCCTATTTAAAAACTCCAAAACTCCCGAAAAAGAAAGAACTTGACATTTATCCTGTCTTGTAATAAAATAATATACTGCATCATCATGGATTCGTATGCTTATCAAATCCGCCTTTATCATAGCACAGAAAATTCAAAAAGGCAAGAGTTTCTTGTAAAAAACGATCAATAAGCACCAGGATGGATGCAGCCTTTTTTGTGCCTGATATCTGCCGCAGAATGTGAAAATATGAATGGAGTGATTGAGCCGATGGTGAATGTCAAACCGGTGAAAGTCGGCAAGAATACCCGTATGAGTTTCGGGCGTATCAATGAAGTCCTGGATATGCCGAATCTGATCGAAATTCAGAAAAAGTCTTACCAGTGGTTCCTTGACGAGGGTCTCAAGGAAGTCTTGAAAGATGTTTCCGGTATTACCGACTACACCGGCAATCTGGTGTTGGACTTTGTGGATTACAAACTGGATGTCGACAAGCCCAATTACACCGTAGAAGAGTGCAAAAACCGGGATGCCACCTATTCGGCAGCGCTGCGGGTTACTGCCCGCCTCCTCAATAAGGAAAGCGGCGAAATCAAAGAATCAGAAGTCTTTATGGGCGATTTCCCCCTTATGACGGAGAGCGGCACATTTGTCATTAACGGTGCCGAGCGTGTCATTGTTTCACAGCTGGTGCGTTCGCCTGGCGTGTACTATAAGATGGATTACGACAAAACCGGGAAGAAACTTTTCAGCACCACCGTGATTCCGAACCGCGGCGCCTGGCTGGAATATGAAACGGATTCCAACGACGTTTTCTATGTCCGTATCGACAAAAACCGCAAAATCCCCGTCACGGTGTTTATCCGTGCGCTGGGCGTAGGGACAGATCAGGAAATCCGCGATTATTTCGGGAATGATGACCGGCTGAATGCCACGATTGAAAAAGATCCCTGCAAGAATATGGAAGACGCCCTGTTCGAGATTTACCGCAAGCTCCGGCCGAGCGAACCCCCTACCATTGAAAGTGCGCAGGCGCATATCAACAGCTTGTTTTTTGACCCGCGCCGCTATGACCTTTCCCGGGTCGGCCGCTATAAATATAACAAAAAACTGAACCTTGCCGGCCGCATTGCCGGCCAGCAGATTTCCCGGCCTATTGCCAATCCGTCCACCGGCGAAGTTATGGCAGAAGCGGGAGACACCATTTCCCGTGAACTGGCTGAACAGATTGATGATTCGGGCGTTATCTCTGCTTACGTTCAGGTCGGCGACAAAGAAGTCAAGGTCCTTTCGAACGGAATGGTTGATATCAGCAAATTCGTCGATTTTGACGCCAAAGCTGAATGTGATGTCAAAGAACGGGTTCGGTTCAGTGTCCTGCGGGAAATTCTGGATTCCAGCTCCAACGACGATGAGATCAAGGAAAAAATCCGTGCCCGCATTGATGAACTTGTCCCCAAACATATTATTATCGACGATATTTTTGCTTCTATCAATTATTTGAACTGCCTTGCGGAAGGCCTTGGCAACCTGGATGATATCGACCACCTTGGGAACCGCCGTATCCGTTCCGTCGGCGAATTGCTTCAGAACCAGTTCCGCATTGGTTTTTCCCGGCTGGAGCGCGTTATCCGCGAGCGTATGACGCTGCAGGCGCAGGATCTCGAAGTCCTTACGCCCCATTCCCTCATCAATATCCGTCCGGTTGTGGCTGCCATCCGCGAGTTTTTCGGTTCTTCTCCGCTGTCGCAGTTTATGGATCAGACCAATCCACTGGCGGAACTGACACACAAGCGCCGCCTTTCCGCCCTGGGTCCCGGCGGCCTTTCCAGAGACCGCGCCGGATTTGAGGTGCGCGACGTTCATTATACCCATTACGGGCGCATGTGCCCTATTGAGACGCCTGAAGGCCCGAATATCGGCCTGATTTCCTATCTTGCCACCTTCGCGCGCA
Source organism: Ruminococcaceae bacterium UBA5406 (assembly GCA_002407675.1). Taxonomy (GTDB): domain Bacteria; phylum Bacillota; class Clostridia; order Oscillospirales; family Acutalibacteraceae; genus Thermocaproicibacter. Next base: position 65,148 of record DHNW01000015.1, on the reverse strand, counting down.
TCAACGAGTACGGCTTTATTGAAGCCCCTTTCCGCCGTGTGGATAAAAAGACCGGTATTGTCACACGTGATGTCATTTATATGACTGCCGACGTGGAAGACAATTATATTGTCGCGCAGGCAAACGAGCCGCTTGACGAAGAAGGCCATTTCAAAAACGCAAAAATTAACGGCCGCTACCGTGATGAATTTGTCGAAGTGGAACGCGAAAAGGCCGACTTTATGGATGTTTCGCCCCGCATGGTTGTCTCCGTTGCCACGGCGATGATTCCTTTTCTTGAAAACGATGATGCCAACCGCGCCCTTATGGGTTCCAACATGCAGCGGCAGGCGGTTCCGCTTCTGAAAACGGAATCTCCCATTGTAGGCACCGGTATTGAATATAAAGCCGGCGTCGATTCCGGTGTGTGCGTTGTGTGCAAGCACCCCGGCGTTGTCCGCAGTGTGAGCGCCGACGAAGTCAAAGTCGCAACGGATGACGGAGAGATCGACACTTACCACATTACCAAGTTTATGCGTTCCAACCAGGGGACATGTATCAATCAGGTCCCGATTGTGGATGCCAATCAGCGCGTTGTCCCAGGCGATGTCATTGCCGACGGGTCTGCCACCAAAGACGGCGAGATCAGCCTCGGCAAAAATGTCCTGATCGGTTTTATGACGTGGGAAGGCTACAACTACGAAGACGCTGTCCTGATCAGTGAGAAAATGGTCCGGGACGATGTTTTCACATCCATTCATATTGAAGAGTATGAGACCGAGGCCCGCGACACGAAGCTGGGACCGGAGGAGATTACCCGCGATATTCCGAATGTCAACGAAGATCTGCTGAGGGATCTGGATGAAGGTGGAATTATCCGTATCGGTGCCGAAGTGCGCGCGGGGGATATTCTGGTCGGCAAGGTGACCCCCAAAGGTGAAACTGAACTGACCGCCGAAGAGCGCCTTCTGCGCGCTATCTTCGGCGAAAAGGCCCGTGAAGTGCGGGATACTTCCCTGCGCGTTCCGCATGGCGAATACGGCATTGTTGTTGATGTTAAGGTCTTTACCCGCGAAAACAGCCACGACGAACTCAGCCCCGGTGTCAACAAGGTTGTCCGGTGCTACATTGCCCAGAAAAGAAAAATTTCGGTCGGCGACAAAATGGCCGGCCGCCACGGGAACAAGGGTGTTGTTTCCCGCATTCTTCCGTCTGAGGATATGCCGTTCCTGCCGGACGGCACTCCGCTTGATATCGTTCTGAACCCCCTGGGTGTGCCTTCCCGCATGAATATCGGGCAGGTATTGGAGGTTCACCTCGGGCTGGCAGCAAAGCTGCTCGGCTGGAAGATTATGACGCCGGTTTTCGACGGTGCGCATGAAGACGAAATTACAGAACTGCTGAAACAGTCCGGCATGAGCCCTGATGGAAAGATTCAGCTGAGAGATGGCCGGACGGGCGAGTATTTTGACCATCCCATCACGGTCGGCTATATGTACTACCTCAAACTTCACCATTTGGTTGACGATAAGATCCATGCCCGTTCCACCGGCCCGTATTCCCTTGTTACCCAGCAGCCGCTGGGCGGCAAAGCCCAGTTCGGCGGGCAGCGGTTCGGCGAGATGGAGGTTTGGGCGCTGGAAGCCTACGGCGCCGCTTATACGCTTCAGGAAATCCTCACGGTTAAATCGGACGATGTGGTCGGCCGCGTAAAGACCTACGAGGCGATTGTCAAGGGCCAGAATATTCCGGAACCTGGAATTCCGGAGTCCTTCAAAGTCCTTATTAAAGAGCTTCAGGCCCTTGCGCTGGATGTCAAAGTGCTGGATGAAAACAACGAGGAGATCGACCTGAAACAGGATCTGGACGACGATGATATTGGGATTACGCCTCAGGAAGACAATTTTGAAGAGAAGACGGTAGCTGACGATCTGGAAGGATTCTCCGTCGATGAGCCGGAACCCGACGACGCCCTGTTTGACAATTCGGATTCAGAAGGCTATGGGGGCGGTGATGATTCTTCGGACGGCGGAACGTCTGATGAATCAGGAAAAGACGAAGTCAGTTCGCCGGAAGCTGATCCCAACGACGATACAATGTGACAGGAAGGGGCCACGGCATGGAAAATAATACGTTTGAATCCATCAAGATTGGACTTGCTTCACCGGAAAAAATCCGGGAATGGTCGCACGGCGAAGTGAAAAAACCGGAAACAATTAATTACCGCACTTTAAAGCCGGAGCGCGACGGCCTGTTCTGCGAGCGGATTTTTGGCCCTACCAAGGACTGGGAGTGCCACTGCGGCAAGTATAAGAGGATCCGTTATAAAGGGAAGATCTGTGAGCGCTGCGGCGTGGAGGTTACCAGGGCTAAGGTCCGCCGCGAAAGGATGGGCCATATTGAATTGGCTGCGCCGGTTTCCCACATCTGGTATTTCAAGGGGATTCCTTCGCGCATCGGCCTGATACTGGATATTTCCCCCCGTATGCTGGAAAAAGTTCTGTACTTTGCCATGTATATTGTTACGGATCCCGGCAATGTAAAGGAACTTCAGAAAAAGCAGCTCCTCAATGAAAAAGAATACCGCGATATGCGCGAAAAATATGAAGATGATTTTGACGCCGGTATGGGTGCCGAGGCCATCCAGAAGCTCCTGACGGAGATCGACCTTGATCAGCTTTCGCAGGAATTAAAGACGGAGCTTGCTTCGGCCGGCGGGCAGAAAAAAGTGCGTATTTTAAAACGGCTTGATGTGGTGGAAGCGTTCCGACTTTCGGGCAACCGCCCGGAATGGATGATCCTGGACTGCATCCCGGTCATCCCGCCGGATCTTCGGCCGATGGTTCAGCTGGACGGCGGCCGGTTTGCTACTTCTGACCTGAATGACCTGTACCGCCGCGTCATCAACCGGAACAACCGCCTGAAGCGGCTTCTGGAACTCGGTGCTCCGGATATTATCATCCGCAACGAGAAACGGATGCTTCAGGAAGCAGTGGATGCCCTGATTGACAACGGCCGCCGCGGCCGCCCGGTCACCGGTCCCAACAACCGCCCCCTCAAATCCCTTTCCGATATGCTGAAGGGCAAGCAGGGGCGTTTCCGCCAGAACCTTCTGGGCAAGCGCGTGGACTATTCGGGCCGTTCCGTTATTGTTGTCGGCCCGGATCTGAAAATGTACCAGTGCGGTCTGCCAAAGGAAATGGCGCTGGAACTGTTTAAGCCTTTTGTCATGAAACGCCTGGTTGAAACCGGCACGTCCGGAAATATCAAGGCGGCAAGGAAAGCTGTGGAACGAGCAAAACCGGAAGTTTGGGATGCGCTTGAAATTGTCATCCGCAACCATCCTGTTCTGCTGAACCGTGCCCCTACCCTGCATAGGCTGGGCATCCAGGCGTTTGAACCGGTGCTTGTTGAGGGCAAGGCCCTAAAGCTCCATCCGCTGGCCTGCACGGCTTACAATGCCGATTTCGACGGCGACCAGATGGCCGTTCATGTGCCCCTCTCTTCCGAAGCGCAGGCTGAGGCTCGGTTCCTGATGCTGGCGGCCGGCAACCTCCTGAAGCCGTCCGACGGGCGCCCGGTTACCGTGCCGACGCAGGACATGGTCCTCGGATCGTATTACCTTACGCTGGATAAAGACGGTGAGCCCGGGGAAGGCAAGGCGTTCCGCAATTTTGACGAAGCCATTATGGCTTACAATGAGCATGTTATTGGTTTGCATGCGAAAATCAGAGTCCGCAGGACGCTGGAATTTAACGGACAGCCGGAAACCCAGATCGTTGAGACCACGGTTGGGAAAATGATTTTTAACCGTCCAATCCCGCAGGATCTCGGTTTTGTTGACCGCTCCAAACCGGAAAACCGTTTCCGGCTGGAGATTGAGTTCCTTGTTGGAAAGAAACAGCTTGGGCAGATCATTGACCGGTGCATTCAGGTGCACGGTGTCCCCAAAACTTCCGAAGTCCTCGATTCCATTAAAGCCCAGGGCTATAAATATTCCACCAAGAGCGGGATTACGGTTTCTGTAAGCGATGCAACCATCCCGCCGCAGAAAAAAGAAATTATCGCAAAAGCTGAAAAGAAGATTGATCAGGTTTCAACCGAGTACAAAATGGGTCTCCTTTCCAACAGGGAGCGTTATAATGCCGTGCTGAAAACATGGACAAAGGCAACAGAAGATGTTTCTGATGCCCTCCAGAAAAACCTTGACCGGTACAACCCGATCTTCATGATGGCCGATTCCGGGGCCCGCGGCTCCATGAGCCAGATCCGTCAGCTTGCCGGAATGCGCGGCCTGATTGCCAATACGTCCGGCAAAACAATCGAAATCCCCATCCGGGCCAATTACCGCGAAGGCCTCAACATTTTGGAATACTTCATTTCTTCCCGCGGCGCGCGGAAAGGGCTGGCTGATACGGCTCTCCGCACGGCGGATTCCGGTTATCTGACCCGCCGCTTGGTCGATGTTTCACAGGATGTTATCATTCGTGAGGATGACTGCGGTGCGACTGACGGGCTTGAAGTCTACGATGTCAAGGAAGGCAAAGAAGTTATCGAGCCTTTGCATGAACGCCTGATCGGGCGGTATTTGGTCGAAGACTTCGTCGATGAAAAAACCGGCGAGGTGCTTGTTTCCAAAGATAAAATGATGGATGACGGAGACGCCGACATTATTGTCGGACACGGCATTAAGCGGATTAAGATCCGTTCCATCCTTGCGTGCCGTGCGAAGCACGGCGTGTGCCGCAAGTGCTACGGTGTCAACCTTGCCACACGCAAGCCGGTTCAAGTCGGTGAAGCGGTCGGCATCATCGCTGCACAGTCTATCGGTGAGCCCGGCACGCAGCTGACCATGCGGACGTTCCATACCGGCGGCATTGCAAGCGCCGAAGATATCACGCAGGGCCTTCCGCGCGTGGAAGAACTGTTTGAAGCGCGCAAGCCGAAACACCTTGCGGTTATCAGTGAGATAACCGGAACTGTTTCATTTGAGGAAGTCAAAAAAAGCCGGCATGTTGTCGTGACCAATTCCAAATCCGGTGAGAGCAAATCGTACTTGATTCCGTTTGGGTCTAGGGTTATCGTCAGTGAAGGCGATGAGATAAAAGCCGGTACGCGCCTGACTGAAGGTTCCGCAAACCCGCACGATGTACTGGCCATTAACGGGGCTCAGGCTGTGCAGGATTATCTGATCGAAGAAGTCCAAAAGGTTTACCGGATGCAGGGTGTTGATATTAACGATAAGCATATTGAAGTCATCATTCGGCAGATGATGAAGAAAGTCCGCATAGAGGATCCGGGAGACACCACCTTCCTGCCGAGCGCGCTGGTGGAAAAGAGCGAGCTGGAGTCGGAGAACAAAACCGTCCGCGACCGCATTGCTGCGGGAGAAACGGATTTGAAGGAAGCTACGGCTTCGCCGGTTCTGCTGGGTATTACCAAGGCCTCGCTTGCCACGGATTCCTTCCTTTCCGCCGCTTCTTTCCAGGAAACGACCCGCGTGCTGACCGATGCCGCGATTAGAGGCAAGGTGGATCCGCTGCTCGGTCTGAAGGAAAACGTCATTATCGGTAAACTGATTCCGGCCGGAACCGGCATGAAATGCTACCGGGATACCGAAATTGTCCCGGTGCATCCGGAAAATCAAAACTTGACAAATGGTGCCGGTTAGGGCTATAATAACAAATTGTGATGGTCTGTCCGCCCTGGGGGGCGAGGCATGTTTTGTCGCTGTTATTCGGCCGTATATTCGGTCGTTTGACATAAATTCTGTATTGTGAGGAGGTGTCATATTGTCAACCTTTAATCAGCTTGTCAACAAAGGGAGAGAAGTGGCTGTTAAAAAAGCAAAAGCCCCTGCGCTTCTGAAAGGCTGGAATTCCAAAAAAAGGATTCCGATTGATCAGAATTCTCCGCAAAAGCGCGGTGTCTGCACAGTGGTTAAAACGGCTACCCCGAAAAAACCGAATTCCGCCCTCCGCAAGATCGCGAGAGTCAGGCTTTCCAACGGGATTGAGGTCAGTGCCTATATTCCGGGCGTGGGCCATAATCTTCAAGAGCACAGCGTCGTGATGATCCGCGGCGGCCGTGTGAAAGATCTGCCGGGTGTCCGTTACCATATTATCCGCGGTTCACTCGATACGCAGGGTGTTGCCCAGCGGATGCAGGCCCGCTCTAAATACGGCGCAAAGCGCCCAAAGGCCGGCGCTGCAAAAGCCGCAGCCGCAAAATAACTATGCGGCAGAAATTTGACAGAAACCTTACGGCTGCATGTTGAAAGAACAGAATGCAGCGGCGTTATTATAGATTAAATTGACGCCTCTGTATTGGCCACGGGAGTTTGTCGCTTTCGAGTACCGATGATATCATTTTTGTGAAGGAGGGAAGTAAAGTGCCAAGAAGAGGTTCAACCGCAAAGCGCGAAGTTTTGCCGGATCCACTTTATCATTCCACGATCGTAACACGGCTGATCAATAATGTAATGTTTGACGGCAAAAAGGGAGTAGCTCAAAAAATCGTTTATGGCGCGTTTGACATTGTCCGGGATAAAACGGGCAAGGAACCGCTGGAGGTTTTCGAGCAGGCGATGGAAAACGTAATGCCTTCCCTGGAAGTCAAGGCGCGCCGTGTCGGCGGCGCAACGTATCAGGTCCCTATGGAAGTTCGCCCCGAAAGAAGGCAGACTCTGGGTCTGCGCTGGATGGCTGGCTATGCCAGAAAGAGATCTGAAAAGACAATGAAAGAAAAACTTGCCGGTGAAATCCTGGATGCCGTAAATGGTGCGGGCGGTGCCGCTAAAAAACGCGACGAGACCCATAAAATGGCGGAAGCAAACCGTGCGTTTGCCCATTACCGCTGGTAAATTATGTTTTTCGCACTTTTTCAGTATTTAGGAGGGAATTATGCCAAGGCAAGTACCACTTAATTTAATGCGTAATATCGGCATTATGGCGCATATTGATGCCGGTAAAACGACAACAACAGAACGGATTCTGTACTATACGGGAATCAACCACAAAATGGGTGAAGTTCATGATGGTGCTGCTACCATGGACTGGATGTCGGAAGAGCAGGAACGCGGAATTACCATTACCTCAGCGGCGACCACCTGCTTCTGGAAAGGCCACCGCATTAATATCATCGACACCCCAGGCCACGTTGATTTTACGGCTGAAGTGGAGCGTTCCCTTCGTGTGCTGGATGGTTCCGTAACAGTTTTCTGCGCCAAAGGCGGTGTTGAGCCGCAGTCCGAAACCGTCTGGCATCAGGCTGAGCAATTTGGTGTGCCGCGCATGGCCTATGTCAACAAGATGGACATTATGGGTGCCGATTTTTTCCACGTCATCCAGATGATGAAGGATCGGCTGAAATGCAACGCCGTTCCCATTCAGCTTCCAATCGGAAAGGAAGATACCTTCCGTGGAATTGTCGACTTGATCGATATGAAAGCGGATGTTTATTATGATGAAATGGGCAAGGACATGCGTGTCGAGGAAATTCCCGACGACATGAAAGAACTTGCCGAGCAGTATCATTCGCAGCTTCTGGAAGCTGTTGCCGAGCAGGACGACGCCGTAATGGAGAAATACCTGGATGGTCAGGAACTGACCAAAGAGGAGATCCTCGCGGTTATCCGCAAGGCGACCATCGCCAATAAATTTGTCCCGGTTACCTGTGGTTCTTCTTATAAAAACAAGGGCGTTCAGAAATTGTTGGATGCCATTATCGCATTTATGCCTGCGCCGACAGACGTCCCCGCCATTAAGGGGACCAATCCGGATACCAATGAAGAGGAAGACTGCCATGCTTCGGATGACGAACCCTTTGCGGCTTTGGCGTTTAAAGTGGCAACCGATCCTTTTGTCGGCAAGCTGGTGTTTTTCCGCGTTTATTCCGGGACTCTGAACGCGGGTTCTTCCATTTACAATTCTGTTAAAGACGACAATGAGCGCATGGGACGCATTCTTCAGATGCATGCAAATCACCGGCAGGATCTGGAAACCGTATACGCAGGTGACATTGCAGCGGCAGTCGGCCTGAAACATACAACGACGGGCGATACGCTCTGTGATCCAAAGCGTCCTATAGTTCTTGAATCCATGGAATTTCCGGATCCGGTTATCCGTGTGGCCATTGAGCCGAAAACGAAGGCCGGGCAGGAAAAAATGGGGATTGCTCTTTCCAAATTGGCTGAGGAAGATCCTACTTTCAAAGCCTATACGGATCAGGAAACCGGCCAAACCATTATTGCCGGTATGGGCGAACTTCATCTAGAAATTATCGTGGACAGGCTGCTCCGTGAGTTCCATGTAGAGGCAAATGTCGGCAAGCCGCAGGTAGCCTACAAGGAAACAATCCGTGCGAATGCCGATGTGGAAAACAAGTATGCCAGGCAGTCGGGCGGCCACGGCCAGTACGGCCACGTTAAGATCCGGGTTGAACCGAATCCGGGGAAGGGCTATGAATTTGTCAACGCCGTTACGGGCGGTGCTATTCCAAAAGAATTTATTCCCGCTGTCGATCAGGGCATTCAGGGAGCCATGATGGCCGGTGTCCTTGCCGGCTACCCGGTTGTGGATGTCAAGGCTACTCTGTACGACGGGTCTTACCATGAAGTCGACTCCTCGGAGCTTGCCTTTAAGATTGCTGGTTCTATGGCATTCAAGGATGCTATGAACAAAGCGAAACCGGTTATTTTGGAACCGATTATGAAAGTTACCGTAACCGTGCCGGAAGAGTATATGGGCGATGTTATGGGTGACTTGAACTCCCGCCGCGGCATGATCGAGGGTATGGATGCAATCCCGGGTGCTCAGCGTATCCGCGCTCAGGTTCCGCTTTCTGAAATGTTCGGTTATGCAACCGACCTTCGCTCCAAAACGCAGGGCCGCGGCAATTATGTCATGGAGCCTGGCGATTACGCAGAGGTTCCAAAGAGTATTTCGGAGAAAATCATAACATCCCGTTCCAAGAAGACAGAGTAAGTTTTAAAAAGATGCTTGATTTTTTAGGTTATTATTGTTAAAATATGAATCATAAAATCCTGAGATAAAATCTAAGATGATAGATAAAAGGAGGATCTCCAATGGCAAAACAGAAATTTGACCGGTCGAAACCCCATGTTAACATTGGTACCATTGGCCACGTTGACCATGGTAAAACCACCCTTACGGCTGCTATTACAAAAGTGCTTAATTTTAAGGGTGAAGCCAATTTTGTCGATTATGCCAATATCGATAAAGCTCCGGAAGAAAGGGCACGTGGTATCACGATCAATACGGCCCATGTGGAGTATCAGACGGAAAAACGTCACTATGCCCATGTTGACTGCCCCGGCCATGCTGACTATATTAAGAACATGATTACCGGTGCTGCGCAGATGGATGGTGCAATTCTCGTTGTTTCTGCTGCCGACGGCCCGATGCCTCAGACCAGAGAGCATATTCTGCTGGCCCGCCAGGTGGGTGTCCCGTATATTGTCGTTTTCATGAATAAGGTTGATCAGGTTGACGATGCGGAACTGCTCGATCTTGTAGAAATGGAGATCCGCGATCTTCTGAATGAGTATGGCTTCCCGGGCGATAAGACCCCAATTATCCGTGGTTCAGCCCTTAAGGCTCTGGAATCCAAGTCTACGGATCCTAATGCCCCGGAGTATAAATGTATTTTGGATTTGATGGATGCCGTTGATACGTTCATCCCGACTCCGGAGCGGAAGTCCGATCTGCCGTTCCTGATGCCTATTGAGGACGTTATGACCATCAGCGGCCGCGGCACGGTTGCTACCGGCAGAGTGGAACGCGGCACCGCGAAAATCGGTGATGAGGTTGAAATCGTTGGGCTGAAACCGGAAAAACAGAAGTCCGTCATTACAGGGCTTGAAATGTTCCGTAAAACTCTAGATTTTGCAGAAGCCGGCGACAATATCGGAATGCTTCTCCGCGGAATTCAGAGAGAAGAAATTGAACGCGGTCAGGTTATCGCAAAACCCGGTACTGTTCATCCGCATACGAAATTTGAGGGCAAAGTTTATGTCCTGACAAAGGATGAAGGCGGCCGTCATACTCCGTTCTTTAACAATTACCGTCCTCAGTTTTATTTCCGCACCACGGATGTTACGGGTATTATTACTCTTCCGGAAGGCACCGAAATGTGCATGCCTGGCGACAATGTCGAAATGACAGTTGAATTGATTACTCCGGTAGCTATGGAAGAAGGCCTTCGTTTCGCTATTCGTGAAGGCGGTCATACGGTTGGTTCCGGTGTTGTCGTAAAGATTATTGAATAGTTTTAAGCATGTGTATCCAGAAAAATTATTTTGGATGCAGCCTTGAAGATCCGAAGCCGATTTGTTTCGGCTTCGGATCTTCCTCTTTGATGGTTTCGCTTTACGGGTTAATATCCTCCTTAAAATTCCTGTCCGATAAAAAAATATGTCCTTCTTGTGAATTTCGCTTGACAGACACAGGCAAATTCAGTATAATAAAATATGTAGCATAAATTGCTATTACCCCTGCCTTTTGGCGGATGGGAGGGAAGATAAATGGCTGAGATTAGAGTAAAAGAGAATGAATCTTTGGACAGCGCCCTTAGACGGTTTAAAAAGCAGTGCGCCAGAGCCGGAGTTATTGCAGAAGTCCGTAAAAGGGAAGCCTATGAAAAGCCTTCCGTAAGACGCAAGAAAAAATCCGAGGCTGCCCGTAAACGCAGGTACAAGTAAACGTGCAAGATGGGAAGTCGGTTTGAAAAGCGGGCATGTGCCCGCTTTTTTAGGTCTGATTTGATGTGGAGGAGGTGTTGTTTTGGCATTGTTAATGCCAACAGCAGCTGTTGATAGAGTAACAGATATTACTTCCAATCTTCTTCACACATTGTCTGTTGAAACCGTTTTGATTGATGTTGATAATACACTGGCATTACGCGGTTCGCAGGAACCTCTTCCAGGGACGGTGGAATGGAGCTGGAATATCAGAAGGGCCGGCTTTCAGCTTGCTATTATGTCCAATAATTTTGCAAAAAGAGTTGGACCGTTTGCCGCTAAATATGAACTGCCTTTTTTGTCTTTATGCATGAAGCCGCTTCCGTATGCTTACCACAGGGCAGTACGCGGATTTGGAACAAGCTGTCAAAAGGCCGTTGTAGTCGGTGACCAGGTATTTACGGATATTTTGGGAGCAAATCTCGTCCGAATGAAATCTATTTTACTTACCCCTATCGAAGAAGAGAGTTCGCTTTCTTTTCGAGTGCGGCGTTGCCTGGAGAAACCAGTGAGGGAAAAAATGAAGTCACAGCCCATTGATAAGAGTATACACCATAAAGAGGAATGATCAAATTGGGGAGAAAGAAAATTCTGGTTCTTTTAGGGCCGAACTTAAATTTGATAGGGGTGCGGGAAAAAGGCGTTTATGGTGATGAAACGTCGGAAAGTATCAATATGCAGATTATCGAAAATGCTAAGAAACTAAACTGCGACTGTGATATTTTCCAGTCAAACCATGAAGGAGACTTGATTGACCGAATTCATGCCGCAAGGACAGTATATAATGGTGCTGTTATTAATGCGGGCGCTTTGACACACTACAGCTATGCGCTGCGGGATGCCATTGCCTCGGTTCGAATCCCGTTTGTTGAAGTTCATATGAGTAACATTTACGCCCGTGAAGAATTTCGGCACCACAGTGTAATTGCTCCTGTTTGTGCCGGCCAGATTGCAGGATTCGGGAAAAACAGTTATTTTTTGGCGCTGGCGGCTCTGCAGGATTTGATGTAACTCTTTTAATTTGCCGAATTTCCCTTGAAAATAGTCAAAAAATATTATAAACTATCAGTACAGAGAAATCCAGTCAGGAAAGAATAAATGGAGGCTTGGACCGATGATATCAGCAGGCGATTTTAGGAATGGCGCGACGTTTGAAATGGATGGCAGCGTTTATTCTATTATTGAATTTCAGCATGTAAAGCCCGGCAAAGGAGCGGCGTTTGTCCGTACGAAGATCAGAAATGTGATTACGGGTTCCGTTACTGAGCGGACATTTAACCCGAACGACAAATATCCGACGGCTTTTATTGAAAGAAAAGATATGCAGTACCTTTATAACGACGGTGATCTGTATTACTTTATGGATCCGGAATCGTTTGAGCAGATCCCTATAGGCAAAGATGCCCTCGGGGATAATTTTAAATTCGTGAAAGAAAATATGGTATGCAAGATTCTTTCCTATAAAGGTAATGTGTTTGGAGTTGAGCCCCCGAATTTTGTTGAACTCGAGATTACAAAAACCGATCCTGGCTTTAAGGGTGATACCGCCACGAATGCAACGAAGCCGGCAACGGTTGAGACCGGTGCTGAGATAAAAGTCCCGCTTTTCATTAATGAAGGAGAAAAAATCCGCATCGATACCCGTACCGGCGAATATATGGAGCGTGCATAACGGATACTATGGTGAGATTTTTATATTAAAATAAGGGAGGTATATATTCATGAAAAACACGGAGCAGGTTTCCTATATTCGAGGGCTTGCAGAGGGTTTGGAACTGGATGAGAACAAAAAAGAGGTAAAAGTTCTGAATGCCATGATTAGTCTGCTGGATAACATGGCTCTGTCCATTTCAGAGATGGAAAGCAAAGTCAACGATTTGGGTGACCAATTGGATGCAGTGGATGAAGATCTTGGTTCATTGGAAGATGATTTTTATGATTCTGAAGAGGACGAAGAAGACGATACATCCACGGATGAGGATTCCGATGGGTGTTATTATGAAGTAACCTGCCCCAGCTGTCACGAAACGGTATGTCTGTCGAAAGATCTTTTGCAGAATGGCCAAATGGAATGTCCGAACTGTGGGGAGACACTGGAATTTGATTTAGATGAACACGATGACAGCGATCATGATCCTCAGAATAGTGACGACTGATCTTTCGCTGTCTTCACTGTAATTTAAACAGCCCTAAAACGGCAAAAGCTGAGGGGAATGGCTGAAAGCCGTTCCCCTTTTGTTTTGGTTGTTATTCACCGGAGTAAAGGGCAATTATTTATGCGTAATAATATTTTTTTAGGTGTTTTCTTATAGCTTTCAGAAATTCAAAATAGGGAGCGGAACGTTTAATGGCACAGTTGTGGGGCGGTCGATTTACCCAGAAAACAGATGAACTGGCTTACCGGTTCAATGCCTCTATTTCTTTTGACCAGCGGTTATTAAAGCAGGATATTGAAGGAAGCAAGGCACATGTCAAGATGCTGGCAAAGCAGAACATCCTGACGAACGACGAACGGGATAAAATTCTCGGCGGACTGGATGGAATTCTTGCGGATGCAGAAAGCGGAAAGCTGCCAATCAGCGGACAGCAGTACGAGGATGTCCACAGCTTTGTAGAAGCCAATTTGATCGACCGGGTAGGCAAGGCTGGGAAAAAGCTCCACACGGGCCGCAGCCGCAATGACCAGGTTGCATTGGATATGAAGCTGTATGTTCGGGAGAAAATTGTGCAGATAGACGGGGAATTAAGGGATCTCCTGTCAACGCTGTTGACCTTGATGAAACAGCATATGGATACATTTATGCCTGGGTTTACTCATCTCCAAAAAGCGCAGCCAACTACTCTGGCACACCATCTGGGAGCGTATTTTGAGATGTTTCGGCGTGATCGGTCAAGACTGACCGACTTAAAAAGTCGGATGAATACCTGTCCCTTGGGTTCCGGAGCGCTGGCGGGGACAACCTATCCGCTGGATCGGGAATATACAGCTAGTCTCCTCGGTTTTGACGGTCCAGCACGAAACACTATGGATGCTGTTTCCGACCGAGATTATCTTTTGGAGTTTCTGTCATCGCTTTCCATTATCATGATGCATCTCAGCCGGTTTTCGGAAGAGATTATTATCTGGAATTCTAATGAATATCAATTTGTAGAAATTGATGATCGATATAGTACGGGAAGCAGCATCATGCCTCAGAAAAAAAATCCCGATATGGCCGAATTGATTCGCGGCAAGACAGGTCGAGTTTATGGGGCATTGATTTCCATGCTGACCACAATGAAGGCGCTTCCTCTTGCCTATGACAAGGATATGCAGGAAGATAAAGAACCCGTTTTTGATGCGATTGATACGGTTTTGGGCTGCATTCACATTTTCCGTGGAATGCTTGCCACGATGAAGTTCAACAGGGCAAAAATGAAAGAAAGTGCCAGGAAAGGCTTTACAAATGCTACAGATGCCGCTGATTATCTCGTAAATCGAGGCCTTCCGTTTCGGGATGCACATGCCATTGTAGGAAAACTTGTCCTTAAAGGTATTCAGGAAAACAAACCTTTGGAAGATTTTACGCTTGACGAATTGAAATCTTTTTGCCCTCTGTTTGAGAAAGACGTTTATTCAGCTATCAGTTTAGAAGCCTGTGTAGAGAGGCGAAATGGGATCGGAGCCCCAGGCCGCGCCGCTATGGAACAGGAAATAGCGGAAGCAGAGGAATATCTGGGCAAGATGTAAATCCCAGACATTTTATGCAGACAATTTTCAGATAAATCCCGACTGTTTCCCTTTATATTGTTATACACAGTGAGGCGGTTCCGCTGTTTAGCGGAACCGCCTCACTAATAAAAACGACGTATGCAAAAGAAAGGCAGCCCCCGTTTTTTTAAGGCTGCCTGCAAAAAAAGATGTTTAGGCTATTTTCACGTTGATGGCACGCATTTTGCGGCTGTCTTTGGGATCTGGCTCAACATCATAAGTGACTTTCTGTCCTTCCATAAGAGTTTTGAAACCGTCTGACTGAATTGCGGAGAAATGAACAAATACGTCACCGCTGCCGTCGTCATTGGAAATAAATCCAAATCCTTTTGCTTCATTGAACCATTTTACTGTACCATTCATTGTGTTAGGTACCTCCATAAAGTTTATTTGTATTCGCAGTAAAAAAAACACATCTGCCGTAAATCTTTACGATATGAATGACTTACAACAGGTGTGAGACAATTCGTACATTTAGAATACAAAATTAGTATATCCGATTTTCGTGAATAAGTCAAGAAAAACCACGAAGATGAAAAAAGCCAAGTAAGCATAATTTGAAATTTGATGAATCCAGCAGTGGCAAATATGTCTACTAAAAATCACATAATCTGTTTGCAGTATGAATATGTGACCGCTGTCAACTGAACAGCGTTATTTTGAGGCACTCGGTTAATTCTGGGTGCCCCTTATTTTTGTCTCCTGCTGGGTTTAACCAGTTGGCGTTCGTTTATATTGGCTTCAGCTTTTATAGCCTGATAATGGGCCTTGACTATAACCATTTTTATTTTTCGTCTTGTTTCATCTTGATATTTTACCAAATTATGGTTATAATTATTTTTGCAAAGGGTCTCGGGCGATTATTCCATTTCCAGGCAAATGCCCGGTTTCGGGCACATAACCCAAGAAATGGAGGTGAGAAGCATGGAAATGCTCTATGCTGCCTTGCTACTTGTTGCAGCGACGGGCTACATACTCGTGCTCAGCAGGGCAAATAAATAACCGCCCCCAGCCAAAGGAAAGCGGTTACCGTGAGTACATTGGACCGTCCACTTCAGTGGAGGGCCCTTTGTATTTCTATGATATTGTATGCAACCAATTCCAATTTGTCAAGATGTTTTTTTACTATTTATTGGCGCTAAACCGACGGTTTTCTAAATTGTTTGAGATAACTATTCATGTTTCAATATTATTTTGTATGCTCATGTAAAAATATTCCATTCAATCCGTGGTATTTACAGCAAAAATTTTTTGGAAGTGAAGTATAGAGAAATGGAAAAAAACGAAAACAAGAGCTTAAATGACTGGATATCAACCTGGAACGCAGCCGTGAAAATTTAAACCAAAATTTATGGAAAGATGGAGAAGACGGAGGAAAAGATCCGGCAAGAGCCGAAATAACGAAACCCCGCATAATCACTGGATTCCCAGTACCCATGCGGGGCAAAAAAATGGAGCGAACGACGAGACTTGAACTCGCTACCTCCACCTTGGCAAGGTGGCGCTCTACCAGATGAGCTACATTCGCAAAAGTAGTTTTATTATACACCATAAAATAAATTTGTCAAGCCATCCTGGAATCTGGCGTTTATACTCACTTCCTGTTTTTCTTTTACTCTTTATAAGTGTTATGTTATAATATTGTTACATAGGGAAAAGGAAGGAAAATACATGAGTTATTCTATCAATCTCGGTTCATGGAACTCGGTTTTTGCAGTCCCGTGTTCTGTTGTCGATAATAATCTGAAACTTGCTGGTTCAGTCCAGCTGAAGGTCCTTTTATGGGTATTGCGTCATGCGGGTGAACTTTTTGAAGAACAGGACATTGCAGAAGCTCTTGGCATTGATCGGGCCGATGTAGGGGATGCTATGGTGTACTGGCAGGAGACCGGTTTGATTACCTCGTCTGGAGACAGCATTGCCCCTGCTCCCGCTGCAGAGGCGGAAACAGAAAAGGCTGTACCGCCTTTTCAGCCGTCAGAGCAAAAACCAGCTGTTTCAAAAAAAGAGGAGAAACATCGCCGCGTCCTGTCGCGTCCACAGAAACCGGACAGTGAATTTGTAGCGAAGCGGATGAGTGAATCAACGGAAATTGCCTGCCTGATGCAATCTGCACAGGAAATACTTGGGAGGCTGATTTCAAACGGAGATGCCGCAACACTGTTAATGATTCACGATGATTTTGGTTTGCCGTCTGATGTTATCATTATGCTTCTGCAATATGCGGTAAGCATTGACAAAGCCAATATGCGTTACATAGAAAAAGTGGCGATGAATTGGGCGGACGGAGAAATCAATACCCATGAAAAAGCGGAAGCTAAGCTCAGCAGCCTGGCAGCTTCTCAAAAAGCCTGGCGGTCTGTAGAACAGGCGATTGGAATGCCGCACCGCACTCCTTCGGCAAAAGAAGAAGCCTATGCCCCTGTTTGGGTGGATGATTGGAACTTTAGTCTGCCGATGATACGGGAAGCCTACGACCGTACGGTGGATGCTACAGGAAAATATAATGCGGGATATATGAATAAAATATTGGAACGCTGGCATCAGGCCGGCATCACCACGCCGAAACAGGCGGAAGATGAAAAAATAAAGAGGGCGTCATCCAGGAAAAAAGCCGGGAATGAAAAACAGCCAACATTTGATATTGAAGAATACGAGCGGACAAGCATTTATGATACGAAAGGGTGAGCCTAGTGGGATACAGCAGGGAAATTTATCAGTCCGCCGAAAAAATCCTTCGGGAGCGTCGCAGAACTGCCCAGGAAAAGGCGGATCAAAAAAGAACCCTGTTTTACCAAATCTGTCCGGAAGCGGAGACAATTGAGCACCGACTGGCTAAAACGGCAGTTTCGGTGGCCAAAGCGGTTTTGAAAGGGAAAAATGCCACAGAGCAGCTTCAAAAACTGAAATCGGAAAATCAGTCTCTTCAGGATGAATTTTCCAGACTTTTGGCTCAACATGGTCAAAACAGCCTGGAACCGGAGTACACCTGTCCCCACTGCCAGGATACCGGCTATATTGATGGGAAAATGTGCAGCTGCCTGAAAGAGCTTCTGCGCCGGGAATCCTACCGGCGTCTGAATGCCTTGACGCCATTGTCTCTTTCTACGTTTGAAAGTTTTTCCCTTGAGTACTATTCCAACGAACCGTGCAATAACAGACCGCCCGATCGAGAAATTATGCGAAACACTCTGCGGTACTGCGTTTCCTACGCCCGAGATTTTTCACTTCAGTCTCCCAACCTGATTATGACCGGCGGCACCGGACTTGGAAAAACACACCTTTCTCTTGCAATTGCTAACGAGGCGATTCAAAAAGGCTTCGGCGTTGTCTACTCTTCTGCCGGAAGTCTTGTGACGAAGCTGGAAGACGAACACTTTGGGCGGGAAGCCGGCAATGAGACGTCCAATTCCCTCCGGGATTGTGATCTCCTGATTTTTGACGACCTCGGAACGGAATTCCGGAGCTCTTTTTCTTCATCTGCCATTTACAATATCATCAATCTGCGCCTTTTGCTGCAAAGGCCTACCATCATCAGCACCAATCTTTCTACTCGTGAAATGGTAACTTTCTATTCGGAACGTTTTGCTTCGCGGATTATCGGAAGTTACCGGCGGATTGTTTTCGTAGGCAGGGATATCCGGCAGCAGAAACGGATGGAATATCGATCCTAAAAGGAGGTTTATACAGCTTTAAAGAAGTTAAAATAGCATATTTCCAGGGTGTTTCGTTTGTCTGTCTATTTAAGTTCCGACATTAAATTTTTGAAAGACTTGCACCAAACGGAATCTCTCGGCATATAATGTTGTTACTTCATGCCGGAGGGGGAATTATGCCATGCTGGGAGCGATGATCAGCGCTGCAATTTCCGGTCTTATTTTTCTTGTCCTGCACGTCACGGGTTCCGGGTCATTCCCAAAACCGCTAAGCGCTAAAGAAGAGCAGGAATGCCTGGAACGGATGAAACACGGCGACTCCTCTGCAAAGGCCCAGCTGATTGAACATAACCTGCGCCTTGTTGCCCATATCATCAAAAAGTATTACGCAAGTTCCAATGAACAGGATGACCTGATTTCCATCGGTACCATTGGTCTGATCAAAGCCGTCAATACCTTTGACAGTTCCAAAGGCATCCGGCTTTCCAGTTACGCAGCAAGATGTATCGAAAACGAGATTCTAATGTATTTTCGGTCGGTGCGAAAAAGTTCGCAGGATATTTCCATTAACGAACCGATTGACACGGACAAGGATGGCAACGCACTGACACTCATGGACATTATGTCCACGGAAGATAACATATTGGATAATCTGGACTGCAAAATAAAATCGGAGCAACTGAAAACTTTTATGGATGAAGTGCTGACCCCCAGAGAACGAACGATTATTCAGCTTCGTTATGGATTGGACGGCAGAAAACCGCTGACACAGCGGGAAGTCGCGCAGAAACTGGGAATTTCACGCTCATATGTATCGCGGATCGAAAAAAAAGCACTGGCTGCCCTGCATCGGCGTTTTACTAAAAATGGATAGAGATTGGAATACAGTTGGATTGGCATTGTAAGAATTTTTATGCGCTTTTTCATGGCATACCGGCCATTGCAGAATAAACGGCCCATTCCCGCGAAATACTGAAAAACGGGGGTGGGCCGATGGAAAAGAAATTAGCTTTATTTTTAACGGGTGGGATTGTCTATCCGGCTCTGGAAGTTCTGTGCCGCGGGAAAACAGATTTTTCTATGGCAGTCGCGGGAGGCCTGTGCGTATGTCTGATCGACAGTGTTTGCAACGACCGACTGAAAAATGAGTCTTTGCCGATTAAATGCTTTGCCGGTTCCGGGGTGATAACCACGGTGGAATTTTGGACAGGTGTTCTGGTTAATATGGTATTGAAATTAAATGTATGGGATTATTCCAAAATGCCTATGAATATTTTAGGTCAGATCTGCGCGCCCTTTTCATTGCTCTGGTGTCTGCTGACCATTCCAGCGATGGGGCTTGGTATTCTTTATGATCGGATCTTGAAAAGACAGAATGTCGGACAAGCAAAATAAATTTTTTTGCTGCGAGCCAGATTCAGTTTTTTGTGCGGATACATTCGATTTGCACCGGACCCAGCAGACCGGAAACCAAATTCTCCGAATCCCTCAGAATATTGTCTTGATTCCAGTAACGGTTCCACGCCAGGGCCCGGCCTTCGTCTACCAGTAGAAACCGGCGGGCATTGGCCGCCAGGTTTGCTGCGATGATGCAGATTTCATTTTCTCCATCTTTCAGATACTGCGTAATATCAGTCTGGTACGGTTTCCAGACGCGGACGTCCGCTAACTGTGCGTTGAACCAGACCTCCGCACAAAAATTCACTTGACCTAAGTCCAGCCGATAGCGGTATCCCGGTTTTTTCCGTATAGAAAACCGGCGACGGTAAGAAACACGTCCGGAAAACCATTTCAGGCCATCCCTGCACCAATCGCCAAGCAGGCCGGACCGTTCGGCCATTTTAACCCGGATTGGCTGCAAAAGCCCGTCTTCAGGACCGTATGCCCGGATCTTTACTAGCAGGGTGTGTGATGTTTCAGGCGGAATATGCAGGGAACCGGCTCTCCAATCCACAGGCTGCCCGTTCAGAAAAGCGCTGTAAGTTCCCCGCACGTCTGGCGAAAACACTTCTATTGTACCGGCGGGAAGAGTCGTTTCATACCGGACTTCCGCCGGAAAAGTCACCTGCCTGCCAAACAGGGGAATCGGCCCCCACGGCAGAAGGGGAGGGGTGCCGCGTTCCCAGCAATGCAGCCATTCGCCTTCTCCGGCTGCACGGAAATCCTTGCGTGAAGGATCAACCGAACGGGCAGCGTTCTCGTAATCGGCAGCCGGATTCTGCCATCCATCGCAAAAACGATCCGAACTAATCCAACTGCTGCCGGTGTCGAAAACCACCGGCCCGTCTTTCCCTTCGGCATTTCCCTGTATCAAAAGGGAGGTAAGGCCCTCCGGGGGAAGAGTTTCAGCTTCCAGCACGTTGGCGCCCGGAATGTGCTGGGTGTTGTCCACTTTCACCGCAATCAGGTTTTCACCCGGACCCAGAAACTCCCGGAGATCAGTTTCCGCAGGAGGGTTCCATCCCTCTCCCTCTATTGCTTTTTTTCCGTTGACGTACAGCGTGAATTTTCCGACTGCGGCAATACAGGTTTTGGCTGTTCGAACGGGTCCCGCCACCCGGATCTTTTTTCGGAAATACAGAGTTTGCCGGCAGCTGTCGTCCGCCCATCCGGGGCGGCGGGTGATCCATGCCGCTTTCCAGAGGCTCAGGTGTCTTCCGCAGTTTCCGTTTTCACCTTTCCGGTTGCAGACACGGATGGTGAACGGCTCGGACTGATAATCGGAACTGAACTTTGAAAGGGGAATTTCCAGAATGGACTGGTCTGCCCGGCTGTTCCACTGGCTGTCGTACAGGCTGTCCAGCGGCAGGATTTGCCACGGATTATTTAGCGTTAGGCGGGAAAACGGATCTTCTTCCGGCAGGGTCGGAACCGTCTCCTTTTGTCCAAAAACGACATACAGGGCCTGATCTTCATCCAAATGCATGGAAACCGCCGTAAAATTTCCCTGCCGCTCGTATTTTGCAGTGCCGATAGGTTTGCCCGTTTCTACGCTGAAAAGCACGGGTATTCCGGCACACCGAAACCGAAGGGAAAGCTCCCGCTTGCGATCAGAAGCGTTGGCGATAAAATACCAGTCCTGGTTTTTGATCCGGCGGTGGCACGTATACAGGTCGGCGTATTCGCCGTTGAGTTCCTTTACATCGGGAGCCAGAATTTCTTCAATTTTCTCCCTTAGAGAATCCGGCGCAATTCCTTCTTTTCCGCCGCAGCGGTAAAACAGAAGGCGCACGCCCTGACGGGAAAGCTGTTTCAGCTTATTCCGGAGCGGCTCGTCTGCTTCCAGGCAGGCCGGTAACAGGAGAATTTTGAGGCTTTCCGTGCCAACCCGGAGCCGTCCGTTTTCGGCGGTCCCACGCAGGATACTGTCCCGGTCAATGATATCTATGTCCATCTGATGGGTGATAAGGTTTGACAGAATCCGGTTAAACGTATGGCTGAGCCGGTCGGCTTCGGGTGTAAGCCCGCCGTTCTGAAAGCCGGACTGCACCTCGGCGATGGGATAATAGAGGGCGGTGTCCACCACGGGAACTCCGCTAGAGTTAATCAGGCTGACCCGTCCGACATAATCCGCAAACCGATCGAAATACTTCCAGTAAGGATTCTGGAAAAACAGGCTGGCCGGCCAATCCCCCTGGGAGCCCTGGCGGTCGGTTCCATAGTAAAAACCATGAAAAATAAAGAGGCTGATTCCCATGGCTGCCAGCGTATTGACCCCGCGCTTAAATCCCTGAAGGCTGGTGCCCCACCCGCTGCCGCCCATGGCTTCAGACATGCAGCGCTCTTTGCCGTACATCCGCGCGACGGAGACGGCCCATTTCGGTTCCTCCAGTGCAACTGCCCGCGGATAACGGTACCGGTAGCCGTGGCAGTCAGAACCAGGGATATGCAGGTGGCGCATCGTTTTGAAATAATTTCCCTGACGGAGCGGATGATCTCCAATCCATTCCTCCGTATGGCCCGTTAGCTGAAAGTGATTTTGGCTGCACCAGTCGGCAATCTGCTGGAAGAAAGCCTTTTCATACAGAGAGGCAAGGACATCAAAATAATCCCGGCGGATTTGGCACGTATGGGTACTGCCCTGGTAAATAAGGTAGGGCAGGCATGGAAGAATATCATACCCTTTCCGCTGCCGGAATTCCTCCGGAAACCGGTCGGTCCAGACAATCGGGCTGGCAATATTGAAAATTTCATCAAAGAAAATTCCGGGAATCAGGTTCCCGAAATCTTTCCCATACCTTTTTTTATACTCTTCATGTGTGAAATTTAAAAAATCGCGGATTGCAGCCGGATTTAAGTAATCGACGCTTTCTCTGTATACTTTTTGGAAAAAGGCAAGTATTTTATACGTATGGTTCATAGGCAGCCGAAGTGTCCGGCCATATTGTTCCGTAATATCGGCCGGTTCCCCTGTGAACGCACCGTTTGTATCCATCGTGATCAGAGATACGGCAACTGGCTTTCTCGGTTCGTCTTTAAAGAAGGCATGGACAGATCCACCCTGGGTATTCAGCTCGCGGAAACGGAGCCCTTTGGCCATATTGCATTCGCCTTTGGCCAGAACCCGGGATGGTTTCTGGCAGCTGTAGCGAAATGTGCTTCCCGCCGTTCCGCTGGGCCACGCATACTCGTCATACAGCCAGGGAAAAAATCCTTTTTCCCTGGCATATTCGACTGTGTAGCCCACGGCTTCCCACCATTCTTTTTCCAGATAAGGCGTTATAAGATAGGCCCGGGGGTGAAGAAATGCCTGAAACACATGTTTATCAACCATTTCATCAATCTGGCGGGAAAGCTCCCTCTTTTCCAGTTTTCCGTTCCAAAACCACAGCGGGGCCGGTGAATACGTTTTCGGCGGGTTTTGGAACTGTTCCAGCAGTTCATCCATGTTGATTCCTCCCGGATCATGGCAGCACAGGTATTTTCTTCTATTTTTATTCTCGGCTTTTTTCCAGCAGGCTTTCTTGCAAAAAAGAAAGAACACTGAAAAAATTCAATGTTCTTACAAAACCCTTTTGTGATTCATTTTAAAGCCAGGAATGGTTGATTTTGATGTAAATGGTTTTTACAATCTGCTCTAAAATCATATAGCCGAGGACAATCAGCACAAGCCATCCGAAATAGGAAAGCGGCAGGGGACGGAATCCAACGGCAAGCCCCAGCGGCGTAAACGGAAGGGCAATACCGAATGCCATAATCGCCGTTGTCAGCAGGACAACCGGTTTAGCTGCACGGCTTTGGATGAAAGGAATTTTCGGCGTGCGGATCAGATGGATGATCAGAGTCTGGGAAATCAGGCTTTCCACAAACCAGCCCGCATTAAACAGGCCGACCAGATTCGCATTGGCCGCTGTATTGCATCCAAACACGAACCACATCAGACAATAAGTTGCAATGTCAAAAACAGAGCTGACCGGCCCCATACAAAGCATAAAACGGCTGATACCCGAAGCATCCCACTTGCGGGGGATGCGGAGATAGTCGCTGTCCATATTGTCCCACGGAATGGAAATCTGAGAAATGTTGTATAGCAGATCCAGCAGAAGAATCTGAACGGGCATCATAGGCAGGAACGGAAGAAACGCACTGGCTACCAACATAGAAAGCATATTGCCGAAATTGGAGCTGACAGTCATCTTGATGTATTTAATAATGTTGCCGAAAATTTTGCGCCCTTCCACAACGCCGTGTTCGAGGACGTTCAGATCCTTTTCAAGAAGGATGATGTCCGCACTTTCCTTGGCAATATCAACCGCAGTGTCCACCGAAATGCCTACATCCGCTTTGGTAAGGGCATGGGCATCGTTAATGCCGTCTCCCATGAACCCGACGGTATGGCCGTTTTCCTGCAGGGCAGAGACCACCCGGGACTTTTGCAGCGGCGAAAGTTTTGCGAACACCGTTGTCTGTTCCGCACGTTTTCTCAGCTCGGTTTCCGGCATCTGCTCCAGCTCAGATCCCAGCAGAATATGTTCGGCGGGAAGACCGACTTTTTCACAGACGCAGTGGGTGACCTCTTCGTTGTCGCCGGTAAGGACTTTCACCGCAACACCATACTGCTGCAGAGCTTTAATGGCGGTGGCGGCGCTTTCTTTCGGCGGATCCAAAAGACCGAGACAGCCAATTAAAACCATATTGCTTTCATCCTTGACGCCGAACACCCCTTCTGCCGACGGGCTGTCCTTATACGCCACAGCAATGACACGCATCCCTTCGCGGTAAAGGCCTCCGGTCATATCCGACACGCGCGAACGCAGCTTCCCTTCCAGCGGGACAACCTTGCCGTGGTATTCGCATTGGGAACAAATTTGAAGAATCTCTTCCACGGCGCCCTTTGTGATCAGTTTGGTGCGGCCTTCGCGGTCTTTCAGCACGACGCTCATGCGGCGGCGCGTGAAATCGAACGGGATTTCATCCACCTTGCGGTACTCGTTGTCTAAATAGGTGACGCTTTCTTCTGCAGCTTTGTCAATCACCGCGAGGTCAATCAAATTTTTCAGCCCCGTTTGAAAATAGCTGTTCAGGTACGCATACTTCAGGACGCGGATATCTTCTTCGCCTGCCACATTCAGATGGCGCTCAATCACAATTTCGTCACGGGTCAAAGTACCGGTTTTGTCTGTGCAGAGAACATCCATGGCGCCGAAATTCTGTATGGAATTCAGGCGCTTGACCACGGTTTTGCGGCGCGCCATGCTGACAGCGCCTTTCGCAAGGTTAGTGGTTACAATCATCGGCAGCATTTCCGGCGTTAAACCGATAGCAACAGAAATGGCAAACAGGAGCGCCTGAATCCAGTCATGCTTGTTCAGCCCGTTGATCAAAAACACGACCGGAACCATGACCAGCATGAAACGAATCAAAAGCCAGCTGACGGAATTGACCCCTCGGTCAAAACTGGTGGGTGCACGCTGGCCGGAGAGAGTTTTCGCCATATTCCCGAAATAGGTACGGTCACCTGTGGCAAGCACAACGGCCATGGCGGAGCCGCTGACAACGTTTGTTCCCATAAAGCAGATGTTCTGCAGATCGAACAGATTTCCGCTTTCAGCGGAATCACCGGTTTCCGGATACTTTTCGACCGGTTCGGATTCTCCCGTGAGGGCAGACTGGCTGACGAACAAGTCTTTTGCCCGCAGAATACGGACGTCTGCAGGAACCATATCTCCCGCAGACAGAACCACAATATCGCCGGGGAGGAGATCCGCCATATTGATTTCTGCCTGCCCGGTTTCTCGGCGGATAACCGTAGCCGTCGTTTTTACCAGGGTCCGCAGATCTTCCGCTTCTTTTCCGGAGCGGAATTCCTGAAAAAAGCGCAGTCCGCCGCTGATCAGCACCAGCGCCAGAATAACAATGACAGCGGAAGGATCCTGCTGGCCCGGTTTTGCGAGCACAACCGACGTGAAAAAAGAAACCACTGCAATTGCCAGCAAGACGAAGGTAAATGGATTCACGAACGCTTCTGCCAGCTGTATATACCAAGGTTTCGGCTTTTCATGAGAAATTTCATTGCTGGGGTATTGGTCTGAAAGAAACTCAATATCGACCATATCGAGCCCTTTTTCACGCGTTTTCAGTCGGGAAAGGAGAATGTATTTTTCCATTTTTGAATATTCAAACAAAGATTTCTCTATTTCCTTGGCACCGGCAGTGCGGCTGCCGGATTTCAGCCCTTTAATTCTCATATTTATTCTCCCGTTTCAGACAAACCCCAATCCCGCGCCGGTACCGGTCAGTCCCGCAGATAAGCCACCTGGGCAGAATGGTCGTCATAATACTCTGTAAACAGTTTGGGAAGCGCAATATCTTCTTCCAAATATGCCGAACCAATTCCAATGGATGAAACCATCAGGAAAAACAGTGCTGCCGTCTGAATCCAGAAGATGGTGACGTCCGTCAAACCATGGACGAGGACAGCCGTAAAGGCTGCCATCAGCAGGATGTTCATGTCGCCGCCGACATTGTTCCGGAACCTCAGTGTCAGAAGCCGCAGGTTGACAGAGAAATAAATGGTAAGTACAACTAACCCAAAAATTCCAAAATTAAGAAGAATGTCCAAAATAAGGTTATGACAGTGATAAGTGTGATATCCCCCGAACTGATCACAGATCATTTGATAAGCCATAGCCCCGTGGCCGAACAGCGGGGATTGCTGAATGCCTTTAAAGGAAGCGTCCCAAATCGAAAGCCGCTGGGAAATCGTCCGTTCCAGGGCTTCTGGGCCTCTGGGCAAAAAGGTGGGAAAAACAAGGCTGACTGCCGCTAATGAGAGAACTCCGCCGAAAAAGCAGGCCGTTAGCTTGTGATTCTTTTTATACAGTACGATTACCAGCACGGAACAAAGCGTGGCAAACAGGGAAGAATAGCTTGCGGTTAAATAAAGGCCAATGAAATTCAGACTGAGGACGACAGCATAAAATGCCGCCTTGTCCGGATTGGTAAAAATACGGTAGAGAGCAATAAGTACGATAAATTCGATGATCATGCCGTAATAGTTTGCGTTGGAAAACACAGAAACCGGGCGGTAATCCGGCGCCGTTGACAGTGCGGCAAATTTCTGCCCAATTGCGATCAGCGCGCACCAGACGCTTCCCACGCATGCTGTATCCATCGCCTGATGGAAAAGCTGACGTGTCATAACGCTGCGCAGATACAGGCCGCAGGTAAACACGGCGTATATCATGATGGAATCCGCCATACCGCGGTAATTGTTGCAGATAGCGGCGACAAAAAACGAAACGGCAATAAAACTGAAAATAAGCCTGGTATACGGGGCGCTGAACGCTTTCTCACGAATACGGTAATGGATCATAGTCATCAGCGCAATCAGGCAGATAACAATAAGACTGAAATAAAACGGCGCAAAAATAGAAACCGTGAAAGCAAGAACCACGGCGCGGCTAATATCAACGGAAGACAAATTTACTTTATCTGAAAAATACGAACGAATGGCCTGAACGATAAATGTCATCCCTTTCCTTCACATGGAGAACCGGCAAAATGTGCCGACATTCTGTCCAGAGGTTCATTATAGCATAGTCTGTGTGCAATACAAGATGAATTACTTCTTAATGTTACAGTACAACACGCCTATATTTGTACATTATAACAAAATTCATGAACACATTTTGAATTATGCATCAACGAATCTTTAACTTTTCATGGAAATCGGATATACTGAGAGCAGAATCCAATTATAAGTGCTATATGATTTTATTAATTTTGAGAAAAATCGAGAAATACAGGCGGAGATTAAAACATTATGAGTGAAGGCCAGCAATCCTATTGTGAACGTTTTGAACCGGACTATGTATCCGGTCTTTCAGAACAGCAGGTTTCGCAGCGTGTCCGTGAAGGACTGCAGAATGGCAGCGAACCCATTCGGACCAAAACAGTCTCGCAGATTGTGCGGGGCAACCTGATTACGCCCTTCAACATTTTAAACACATTTCTTGCCGCTCTGATTTTGGCGGTAGGCTCCTACAAAAACCTTCTGTTTATGGGGGTCATTGTCTGTAACACGCTGATTGGCATTCTTCAGGAAATAAAAGCTAAAAAAACGATGGACCATCTTTCGATTATGACCTCCCCAAAAGCACGTGTCATTCGTTCCGGATCGGAAAAGAGCGTTCCAGTGAGCGACCTGGTGCTGGATGATGTAATCCTGCTTTCGTCAGGAAGCCAAATCCCCGCAGACTGCACGATTCTGGAAGGGCAGTGCGAAGCGGACGAATCGCTTTTGACCGGGGAATCGGATCCAATTCCCAAAGGCTGCGGAGACAGCCTGCTGAGCGGAGGGTTCCTGACAAGCGGGAAATGCCGCGCTCGGGTGGAACATGTTGGGAAGAACAATTATTCTGCAAAAATTACCGCAAGCGCTAAATATGTGAAAAAACCCAATTCAGAAATTATGACCTGGACAAACCGCATTATCAAGTTTGTGGGGTTTGCCATTATCCCCATCGGTGCGCTGCTGTTCTACAAACAGTTTGTCGTTTCTAACAACACGCTGAAAACTGCCGTTGTAAGCACCGTGGCTGCTCTGATCGGTATGATTCCGGAAGGGCTTGTCCTGCTGACCAGCGTTGTCCTTGCAGTGGGCGTTATCCGGCTTTCCCAGCACAGGGCACTGGTGCAGGAACTATACTCGATTGAAACGCTGGCCCGCGTGGACACGCTGTGCCTGGACAAAACCGGGACCATCACCGAAGGAAAAATGCAGGTGGACGGGCTTGTGCCGTTGGGCAGCCGGAGCGGGGAAAAGGCAGAAGACACGCTGGCTGCGCTGGCTGGTGCCCTGGACGACGGAACCCCGACCATGAATGCCGTCCGCGACCGGTTCCCAGCCCCGCCAGACTGGAAGTGCAGCAAAAAAATACCGTTTTCCTCCGCGCGGAAATGGAGCGGAGCCGAGTTTGAAGGCAAAGGGTGCTATGTGCTGGGCGCGGGAGAATTTATTCTGAAAGACCGGTTTGAAGAAATCCGCCCTCAGGCGGAGCAGTATGCGCAGCGCGGCCAGAGAGTGCTGCTGCTGGCCGCTGCCGGAGACCTGCCGGCAGACGGGCTGGATTCAGCGTCTGTCACCCCAATTGCCCTTATTCTGCTGAGCGACCGGATCCGGAAAAACGCCAGAAAAACCCTGGAGTATTTTTCCGATCAGGGCGTAAACATCAAAGTGATTTCCGGCGACAGCCCGGCGACGGTTTCCAATATTGCTCGAAAGGCCGGATTGAAAGGCGCAGAACGGTATATTGACGCCTCCCGGCTGGAAAATGACAGCGACATCCGGGAGGCGGCGGAAAAATATACGGTATTCGGCCGCGTGACCCCAAAGCAGAAACTTCAGCTGGTTAAGGCACTGAAAGAAAAAAACCATACGGTAGCCATGACGGGTGACGGAGTAAACGACGTGCCCGCGCTGAAAGAAAGCGACTGCAGCATTGCAATGGCATCCGGCAGCGATGCCGCGCGGACCGTGTCGCAGGTTGTGCTTTTGGACTCCGATTTTGCAGCAATGCCCCGGGTTGTCTGGGAAGGCCGCCGTTCCATCAATAACCTTCAGCGTTCCGCTTCGCTGTTCCTTGTCAAAGCAATGTTCTCCGCTATCATCGCGGTTCTGTTCATCTTTCTGCCCTGCAGCTATCCGTTTCAGCCTATCCAGTTTACTCTGATCAATGCCGTCACAATCGGAATTCCGTCGTTTTTCCTGGCTCTCGAACCGAACCGGGAACGTCTGCACGGAAAATTCATTGTGAATGTTCTGGAAAAATCCCTTCCCGGCGCTTTAACCATGGCGGCCAATATTGGCGTCCTTGCGGAAATTTCTATGTTCTTTTCCTTTTCAAATAAGGAGCTTTCAACGCTTGCCGTGCTGATTACTGGGTACACCGGACTGCTGGTTCTCTTCAAAGTATGTTACCCGTTTAATGTGCCGCACACCGTTTTGTTCACGCTGATGATTGTGCTGTTTATCCTGGCACTCATTCTGTTTCCCTGGCTGTTTGAAATTGTACCGATTACCTTGCCCATGCTTTTCGTTTTAATTCCGCTGATGCTGATGGCAACATGCCTGATGCCGGTCCTGTTTCATCTGGTGGAAAAAGTGATCCTGAAAAATTAAAGAAAAGATTATCCGGACGCACTGCCGAGCCCGATTTTTTGGAAGTAGACCCAGCTGGAAGTCCCGGAGGGCCGCAGGAACCGCCCGAGGCTGAACAGACATTCCGGATCTTTTGTAATCGTATTGATTTTGCTTTGGCAGGTCATGGATGCCTGAAACCCTATCTCCTTAAGAACCGGTACGGATTCAGGGCTGTAGGCGCCGAACGGATATACAAATGCCGTGGGAGTATATCCGGTCTTTTCCTGCATTTCCCGCTGCATCCGGGAAAGATCGTTTAGCAGCATGGCTCGGTAAGCGGAATTGCTTTCGTATTTGCGCTTTTGGGCGCCTGCCCGGCCTTTAACAGAATGCAGATTATAACTGTGATTTTGGAATTCCACCAACCCTGAAGCCATCATCTCGGAAATTTCCCCCCAGGTGAGATAGGAATAGTTGGGGTGATCCCAATCGCTTTCCGTAAACTGATCCGTATAATATCCAACCGGAGAGATGACCAGTTTCATCCGGTATTTTTTTGCCAGCGGATACGCATAGACGTAATTATTATAATATCCGTCGTCGAAAGTCAGCATAACCGGCTTTTCCGGAAGAGTATTCCGCCCGTGGACATAATCCACCAGATCCTGCACGGAAACGGTCTGATAGCCATTTTTTTGCAGGTATTTCATATCATTTTCCAGTGTGGAAGGGGAAACAGTATATTTTCCCTGTCGTTTTGGTTCTTTTAATATGCTGTGATACATCAAAATCGGCAGGCGGATCTCCGTATTCTGTTCTGCCCTGCCCTGAGCGGACAAGGCGACCACAGGGATACTCACAGCGGCCAATACGGCAGCTGCCGCCGCAATTAAAAACACGCGGTTGATGCGAATAGATACAAACATAAACCGACCCGCTCCTCCATCCCAATTTATATGGCAAAGCGGGCCGGTTCATTCTGGTCCTTTTTTAAGGCTGAACCCCTTCCAGATTAAAAGAGGGGATGTATTTTTTGCTGGACGATTCCCGATCCTGAACATATCCATCCAGTCCCAGAGCAAAAAGGCGGCTTTCCACTTTGCGGTATTCTCGCAGAGTAATCCGGCGGTTCATTCCCGGAAAGTCCGAAGCCCTACCGCATGGGATATATTGGGCCATCAGGCTTACCGGCACACCCTCCGGAAAATTGGCTGCCAGCCATTCCAGGACGGCGATGGAATTGCGGGTATGGCCGGGGAGGATTAGGTGGCGGACAAGAGTTCCCCGCTGCAGAATCCCGTTTTTATCGTAAACGGCCGGCCCGGTTTGACGAACCATTTCCCGAACGGCGGCTTTTGCGGTCTCCGGATAATCCGGAGCACCCGACAGCAGTGCCGCCAGATCGCTGTCTGCGTATTTCAAGTCGGGCAGGTAAATATCGACATACCCTTCCAGCATTTTGAGGGAGGAAAGGGTTTCATATCCGCCGCAGTTGTAGACAACCGGGATATTGGGTTTCCATATAGAAAGCGCACGAAGGATAGATGGGATAAAGTGCGTTGGTGTGACAAGGTTAATGTTATGTGCGCCCTGCCCGGCTAAATTCCTGAAAATACCGGCCAGCTTTTCCGGTGAAACACGTTTGCCAACATTCTTTTCTGCGCTGATTGTGTAGTTTTGACAATATATGCATCCGAGCGGACAGCCGGTAAAAAAGACTGCGCCGGAACCGCGAGTCCCGCTGATACAGGGTTCTTCCCAGAAATGCAGCGCGGCACGGGCCACAACGGCGTCGGCGCCCATTCCGCAGGCTCCTTTGCCGATGCAGCTTTCCCGGTGTACACCGCACTGGCGGGGGCACAGGGTGCAATGTTCAATTTTCATCTTTACACGTCCTCTTTGACAGCCATAAATGCGGCAAGACCTCCGCGCTTTCCACCGCTTGCCCGGTGGGAAAACAACAGTTCCGAATGACACCGCGTGCAGATTCCTGCTACCGTAATGCGGCGCTCAGAAAGGCCGGATTCCAAGAGAATTCGCCGATTGGCTTCCCAAAGGTCAATATGGTATTTTCCGTTTCCATCCGCGCGGATAAACCCTTCCGGGTGAAGCTCCGTTAAGGCGGCAAAAGCATCGCGGACGGGGCGATCCACTTCAAAACAGCACGGGCCGATGGACGGACCGATCCCCGCGGCAAGATCCTGAGGCCGGCTGCCGAATTCCCGAGCCATAGCCGTGACTGCGGCGGCGCCGATTTTTGCCGCCGTTCCCCGCCAGCCGGCGTGGACAAGGCCGACAGCCCGCCGGATCGGATCCACCAGAAAAACCGGAACACAGTCGGCATAATGTGTCACCAGCGTTACGCCGGGTTCGTCTGTAATCAGCCCATCTACGCTTTTTCTGTCCTGCGTTTTCCAGAACCCAAGGCCGCAGTCCCGACGGCCAACCCGGCGGATCACCGTATGATGATCCTGCGCGGAAGAAACCAGAGAAGCAAAATCAAACCCGGCCGCCGAGCAGAAACGGCGGTAATTTTCCAAGACGTTTTCTTTTGGATCCCCCCGGCCAAAGGCGAGATTCATAGAAGAAAACTCGTTCCGGCTTATGCCGCCGATGCGAGTGGAAAAAGCGTGGCGGACAAACGGGTATGCCTGAAACGCTGGAAAAGCAAGATATTCCACTGCGCCGCTTCGGCAAAGGTCCATTTGAAAATGCTCCGTCCCCATTGTTTTCCCTCCGTTTCATTTCCGTTTTCAGTCCGGTTCTGATTGTAGCACAGCCAGCACGGCAAAGCAACCGCACGCAAAAATCCCCCCGCGGCGGAACGGATCCCACTGCGGGAGGATTTCTCCTTCTTTTGCTTTGTTTATGAGCTTTGTTAACTGGCTTTATAAACCGTGTCCATCTGTTCAAAGTCAGGATAACCGGGTTCGCCATGTTCAGAAAGGTCAAGGCCTTCCATTTCTTCTTCGGGAGATACCCGCAGACCGACTGTCTTTTGAAGAAATTTAAACAGGAGGAAGGTAGTGCCTACCGTCCATGCCGCTACAGCGAGAACTCCAAGCGCCTGGACACCCAGGAGATGGAAACCGCCGCCGTAAAACAGGCCGTGTTTCGTATCCAGCAGGCCGACCATCAGAGTGCCAAACACACCGCAGGTGCAGTGGCAGCTGATTGCCCCGGCCGGATCGTCGATCTTCAGCTTTGTGTCAATGAATTCAATAGAAGCGACTACCAGGACGCCGGCGATCAGTCCGATCAGCAGGGCACCCTCAATACTGATATAGGCGCAGCCTGCCGTGACGGCTACCAGGCCGGCAACAGCGCCGTCCAAAGACATGGCAACGGAAGGCTTTTTCCGGCGAATCCAGGTATAGATCATGGCTGACACGGCACCGGCCGCCGCCGCCGTATTGGTTGTCATAGCGATCGTACCGATAATCGAAATGCTAAAATGACCGTTTGCGTCGACGGTCAGGGCGGAAAGGGTGGAACCGGGATTAAACCCGAACCAGCCGAACCACAGGATGAAAACGCCAAGTGCACTCAGTACAATACTGTGCCCGGGGATCGAGTTCGGTTTTCCGCTTTTTGTGTATTTCCCGATGCGGGGGCCCAGAATGGCTGCTCCGACAAGAGCTGCCCATCCGCCGATGGAATGGACGACTGTAGAACCCGCAAAGTCCTGAAAGCCCATTTGAGACAGCCAGCCGCCGCCCCAAATCCAGTGGCCTGCAACTGGGTAGATCACTAGGGAAATCACCGCGCTGTAGATGCAGTAAGCAATGAATTTTGTCCGTTCAGCCATAGCGCCTGAAACAATCGTTGCCGCCGTCGCGCAGAAGACGGTTTCCCAGAGGATGAACGCGTCCTGCGGTACACCGGATACGATCGCGTTGTGGTCAACCATTCCGAAAAAATTGGTACTGCCGAACAGCCCGCCAACGCTTTGGCCAAACATCAGGCCGTATCCAATAAAATAGAATGCGATGGAACCGATGCAGAAGTCCATCAGATTTTTCATCATAATGTTGGAAGCGCCTTTGGAACGGGTGGAGCCTGCCTCCAGCATAGCAAAACCTGCCTGCATAAAAAACACGAGGAATCCGGCGACCATGGTCCAAACTGTGTTGATGGCGATCACATATTCCGGCGGCTGGATCCCTGCTGCGGAAGCCCCCACTCCGTAAAGCAGCAGCAGGCTTGCCGCAACCCCGGAAATAACAAATCTGAGATTCTTGTTTTTTTTGATTCTGCCATTCGCAACCTGATCATATCTTTCCCTCCTGAATGTAAAAAAAGGTCTCTGAAGTTAATAAAAAACGCCGAATCCAACCGGAAAGATTGGATTCGGCGTCATTACCGAAATTATTCAGTTAAACCAAAACAGACCAACCATGAAAAGAGCAGCCATCTGATTTGCTTGAAAAAGCGGAAACCCGCGGCACCGTTTGTTGCTGCTATTATATTCGCACAGGTGTAAAAAGTCAATGAAAAACGGCTTTTAAAAAGCAACTCTTTCCAATTGAAACCGATAAGGGAAAAATGCTTTTCTATATTTACAAAACAGAGGGAAAAAATTATTTTAATACAATCATGCAGGGTTAGGTATTAGAAATAATGATCTGCCCTACGATATCGGCAACGTCTTCACAGCAGTCCAGGCAATTTTCAAAAACATTGTAAAGATTCTGCCTTCGAACGATTTCAATCGTTTCCATCTTGTTAGCCGGGTCGAAAAGCGCACGCATGGCGTCGGTGAACAGTGTATCCCCTTCTTCTTCAATGTGGTTGACGCGAATGGAAATTTCATGGATTTTATTCGGAGCTTTTTTGAAATGTTTAAAAATTGACATCATCTGGCACAGCTCTTTGCAAGCCTGTACAATCAGTTGAATAAATTTTTCGGTAACCTCGTCTTTCTCGGCAATATGCATCATATATACCTGGTTGGCAATATCGTCGATACTGTCAGTGAGGGCTTCGATCGTAGCGATCAGGTTCATCATATCCGGGCGCTCAATGGGTGTGATGAATGCATCTGCAATCAATTCGGCACATTTATGAACATGCTGGTCGCCTTCATGCTCAATTTCTTTCAGCTGCTTAATTTTTTCTACGTTAATCCGGCTGTCCGCAAAAGCAGCCTGCAAGATGGTTGCCGCCTTGTTCGCTATTTGAATCCCCTTTTCAAACAGGCCGAAATAGTCAGGCCCTTTTGAGAAAAAATTACTCATTTTCTACCCTGCCTTTCAGAATTATACAAGTAAGGTTGAAATATAGGTAAACAGTTTGGTCATGAAAAAGCCCAGAGCCAGGCAGACAGGGAATGTAAGAATCCATGCCATAACCATCTCCTTTGCAACGGCCCAGTTGACGTTTGACAAACGCTTTGCGGCTCCTGCGCCCATCATCGCCGACCCTTTTGTGCTGGTTGTGCTGAGCGGGATGCCAGACGCAACCGTTGTGATCAGCATGCAGGCAGAAGCAGATAACTCGGCGGAAAAGCCCTGGTACTTATCCAGCTTGACCATATCAACCCCCATGGTTTTGATGATGCGGTATCCGCCGACGGAAGTGCCAAGCCCCATTACCAGGGCACAAATCAGCATGACCCGGAAGTCAATGGGAATGGAAGCAGGTACCGGCTGGCCTTTTGCCAGTAAAAGGACAAGAACAAAAACGCCCATAAATTTCTGCCCGTCCTGTGCACCATGGCTTGTAGCCATAAGCGCGGCGGAAACAACCTGCCCAATGGAAAACACCCGGTTTGCCTTGGAACGCTTCATCCTCCGGAATAAAAATCCGACGATTTTGGTGACAATGTACGAGGCTACAAACCCCACAACGGTTGAAATAAAAATTCCCCAGAGCACCTTGGCAAATTCTTCCCACCGAAAGGCCGCAAGACCGCGGTAAGCTATCCCGGCCCCCATCAGCCCGGCGATCAGTGCATGACTTTCACTGGTTGGTATTCCGAATTTCCAGGCAGACACCGACCAGATAACGATGGACAGCTGAGCAGCGCAAACGGCAATCAGCGGATTGGCTCCGGTGCCTACATCAACAAGATTGGCAATTGTGCTGGCTACAGCCGATCCAAAACACATGATCCCAATCAGATTAAAGAATGTTGCCATGACAACGGCAACCCGCGGTTTCAGTACTCTCGTGGATACAACAGTGGCAATTGCATTCGGCGCGTCCGTCCATCCATTGACAAAGATGGAGGCACATACCAGAAGAACAGCCACCGGGAGCACAGCAGACATAAAACATCTCCCTTCTTAAATTCGGTTCCCGTAAGATGGTCGTAACATCAAATGAACAAAAAACATCCTATTTTAACAGAATTGCACTCTAATTGTGAGCGCTATCTCCACAATGATTTATTTTATCCTAGAACTAGGGAAATATAATTCCAATCAGGATTTATGAGTTCACCCATCATAAATTTTTAAATGAAGAAAAAAGTCAGATATATATATAATAGTTAATAATATTTTTATAGTATGTTTCCAAAATGTTCCCGCTGAGGAGGGAAAGTATTGACTTGCATGAAATTTTAAGTATCCTTAAAGAAGAAGACCGCAGGGGATAGGAGAAATGCTCCAATGGAAAATACGAAATATTGCCAAACACCGGTTGGAATGATTGGAATTTCAGAATATCAAAATTCCATAACAAAACTGTTCTTTTGCCGCAGCCATATTTTTCGACGAAGTGACAGTCAGGAAACGCCCGTTTTAAAGGAAGCTGCCCGGCAGCTGGCCGAATATTTTTCCGGGAGACGGAAAGTGTTCAGTCTTCCTCTGTCACCGGAGGGCACGGAATATCAGAAGAACATATGGGCGGTTTTGCGGGACATCCCCTACGGGGAAACGCGGACCTACAAGCAGGTGGCACAGGCAGCCGGAAGGCCAGGCTCCTGCCGGGCGGTGGGCACAGCCTGCCACAGGAATCCCATTGCCATCCTAATACCCTGCCACCGTGTCATTGGCTCAAACGGAGGCCTGGTCGGCTATGCGGCGGGGCTGGAAATTAAAAAAACGCTGCTGGATCTGGAAAAATGTAATCATAACTTGGAAGTTCTAGAATAGTAGAACTAAACTGGGGAGGAATTATTTTTATGCCGATAAAAATCGGATGCCATCTCTCGGCTTCCAAAGGATTTTTTGCAATGGGAAGAAATGCTGTTCAAATTGGAGCCAATACATTTCAGTTCTTTACCCGGAATCCCCGGGGGAGCAAAGCGAAAAAACTTGACCCAGAGGATGTAAAAAAATTCCGCAAACTGGCAGAAGAGAAGAATTTTACAACCATATTGGCACATGCGCCTTATACGCTGAATGCGTGCTCTGCGGATCCCAAAAAACGGGAGTTTGCTGCCGCCACGATGGAAGATGACCTGCACCGGATGGAATCTATCCCGAACAACCTATACAATTTTCACCCGGGAAGCCATGTCGGGCAAGGTGTTTCCAATGGGATTTTCCAGATTACGGCGCTTCTGAACCGCGTCTTGAAGCCGGAGCAGACAACGACTGTCCTGCTGGAAACAATGGCGGGGAAAGGAACGGAAGTCGGCCGGACTTTTGAAGAACTGCAGCAGATTTTAAACGGGGCTGTCCTGTCCGGAAAAATGGGAATCTGCCTGGACACCTGCCACGTATTTGACGCCGGCTACGATATTGTGAATGACCTTGACGGCGTTCTGAAGGAATTTGACCGGATTATCGGATTGGAAAAACTGCGGGCCGTCCATTTGAACGACAGCCGGAACCCGCTTGGCAGCCACAAAGACCGGCACGAAAAAATAGGAAAGGGATACATTGGACTGGATGCTTTTGAGCGGATCATCAATCATCCGAAACTGCGCGGGCTTCCTTTCCTTTTGGAAACCCCAAATGACTTAGACGGATATGCCGAGGAAATCAAACTGCTGAAAGCCCTTTATCGGGAGCCGCCCTGCTGATGGAATATCTCCTTACAGCTTATGAAATTCTGAAGGCATAAAACTGGTTTGTTTTTTGAATACCTGGCTGAAATACTGTGTGTTCATGCCAAAACCGCATTGCTGTGAAATTTCATAAATCTTGTAATTTTGTTTGCTGCGCAGGAGTAAAATTGCCTTGTAAATTCGGATGTTGGTCAAATACTGAGAGAATTTTACACCGGTCTCCTTGGCGAATAATTTTCCAATGTAGTTTTCATTCATAAAAAGCACTTCTTTAGAAATATAGGCAAGAGAGAGGTTTGAAAACTGTAAATTGCTTTTTATATAATGAATCATTTTCCGTATTGTTGGGCTGTGATCGTTTTTGCTGAATTTTTCACCGGTCGCAACGGCTTCCATCATCAGGATTGCCGCAAACTTCTTTAATTTTTCTTCTTCTCCGATTGATTCAATAGGGAGCAGTTTTTCGACAAAATCACCGGTCTGATCCGGAATCAGTTCAGCAAACAGGTTCAGACAGGACGCAATGCACAAGCCTTTTAGATGCTGCAGGTCCTTAATTTCCAAGGACTCGGCGGCACGATCCAAATTGATGCGGATCAATCTCAGGCTGTCTTTATACAAATCGGGTTCGCACAATTCAGCACCATCCTGTGAAAACCGGAAAACCGGTTTTTGCTCAGTTTCGGATTCGAAAATTTGAATTCCGTATTTCATGCAGAGAACGGTCTGCAAATACATGCCGCGTATATTTTTCAGATTTCCAGTCCAGCTTTGCATGTGGAAAACCGGATTGCCGGTTTGCCGCTGGAGCCAGAGCCCTATTTTTTTGCAGGCTGTCTCCATTTCATTTCGGTTTATGGCGCCGGCGATTAAAACCAAATTTGTTTGGTAAGACAAACATTTGCGAAAATTCTGATTCGGTAAAGCCTGAATGGCAAAACGGGTTGCCTGCTGCTGCTGTTTTGGCGTTAAGCGGTTATCGCACGGAAATACGGCGATACGGACGTTCTGGATTTGAATCCCCAGAAGGTCCCAAATGTTTGCGGAAGAATCATTTTCCAAAGTGCCGCTGAGTACCTTTTGCAGGATCTTTTCTTCTGTTTCGGGCAGAACGGTTTCGCAGTTTTTGATGGCGCTGCTCAGCAGCGCCGTTTCTCGCTGCCTGTTTTTGATGTCGCACCGGGCGCTTTCAATAATATCGGTTAAATCTTTGTCTGCATAAGGTTTCGTAAGGTAATATTTTACGCCGAATCGCATAGCGCGTTTTGCATAGTCGAACTCTGAGTAACCGGAAAGGATCACAAAAATGGTATTCAAACCTTCTTCTGCCGCTTTTGCAATAAGGGTTAAACCGTCCAGGCCGGGCATTTTAATATCTACAATAGCGAGTTCCGGGTTCATCTTTTCCATAATTTTTAAGGCAGCAAGACCGTTTTCTGCCAACCCGCAGATTTCAAAATCATAGTCTTCCCAAACG
This sequence comes from Ruminococcaceae bacterium UBA5406, assembly GCA_002407675.1. Classification (GTDB taxonomy): domain Bacteria; phylum Bacillota; class Clostridia; order Oscillospirales; family Acutalibacteraceae; genus Thermocaproicibacter. The sequence goes on along the minus strand of DHNW01000015.1, from coordinate 25,982 downwards.
ATGGAGTTGCGCAGTCCCTCCCGGATGATCCGCTCGTCATCAGCAATCATAACTTTCAACATTGATTCTGTCTCCTCAATCGCCGCCATAATATAAATGAATCCGTTCACGGATGTTGGCAAGTCCAATACCGCCCTTTCTTCCGCTTTCTGTGCTGGGCGAAGCTAATTTCATTTGTTCTTCAGGGGAAATGCCGGGGCCGTTGTCGCGGACGGTGATGATAAAACAGTTCTCCGCTTTGACGGCGGAAACCTGAATAAGGCAGGGGCAGGTCATTTTTTCCAGGCCGTGTTTAATCGAATTTTCTACAATCGGCTGCAGGGTCAGACGGGGAATAAGCTGATTCCACAAAGACGGGTCAACGTCCAGCTGAAAATTGAGCCGATCTTCAAACCGGTTCTTTTGGATCAGAATGTAATCGTTCAGCAGATTGATTTCCTGCTTTAGTGTAATAATATCTTCTTCTGTAGAAATGGAATTCCGAAGAAGATTGGCGAGGGACCGCACCATGGCGGCTATCTGATCTTTTTGCTCCGATTTAGCCATCCAATAAATGGAGTCCAGGGTATTGTACAGAAAATGGGGGTTGATCTGTGCCTGCAATGCCTTCAGCTGAGACTCCTTTGCCAGGATCTGCTTCAAGTAGTTTTCTTTGATCAAGTTATTAATTTTTTCGATCATTAAAATAAAATCATTATTCAACTGCCCGACTTCATCACATTTTTCTTCAGGGACTAATGAAATGCCGGATATATTAAACTCTCCCTGCTGCACGGATTTCATTTTTCTGCTGAGCATTTGAATCGGTTTTGCAATGCTGTTGGAAAAAGAAAATCCAATGATATTGATCACAATGAGCAGCAACAGAAAGGCCACGACGGACATGGAGTGCACGACAACCGTATTTTGAAACACCTGTTTATACGGCAGAAAGTATAAATAGGTCCAATGAGTATTGCTTGACGTTTCCCGGCTGAGCAGGTATTTTTCATTTTGCATGGTAATGATGGAGTTGGGCGAACCTGGGATTTTCAGTTTCAGAAGTGCTGTCGGGTCGATCTCTTTATTTCGGTAAATGACTTCGCCGTTGTCCGACAAGATGGCAAGTTTTACACGGTAGGGATGAGAAACAGTGGAAACATAATCAACCAGCCTGTCCATATCGATCCGGTAGATTAAAGTTCCAATTTCCTGCAGAGAATTCAGTTTTCGGACATTCCGCGCCGCGATGATATTGCCGTCGGTGCCCTCTGCGCCCATCCAAACCAGTGAACCGCTTTTTCCTTTCAGCTTTTTTTGTATTGGCTGGCTGTAGGCAGGTGTGATATCGATGACACTGTTGCCTACCGTACGGTTTTCGCCATTTTTGGCCATGATGGTGATTGATGACAGGTAAATTTCGGATTGGGCCTGTTCATTTAGATAGTTGGACATAGCCTTGAATGACTGTGCCTTTTCGTAAATGGAAGTGCTTGAACTGCCGGTTTTTACCAGGTTTGACTGTACCAGCTGGTTCGACAGATTGGCAAGAGACATGCTTTTTATTTTCAGAAGCTCGTTTTCAATGGCCGTTGAATATAAATCCAGCAGATGGGAGGAGTTGTCAATTAGCTGCTGGTCATAGGTTCTGCTGGTATATTGCAGAAGGTAAAAAGACAGGAAACTGATAATCAGCAGCAGCATATCAAAAATAATAAATATTTTTTTACGCAGGGAAAGCTTTTGATAAAAGTTTGTCAGACGTTTTTTAAAATCCATTCTTTTCCGGATCATAATATCTTTCACCAGCTATCGGGTTGATTTAGGAAGGTCAGGCAGCAGAACCATATTCAGCGAAATGATTTCGTATAAAAAGCATAAAAACAATCCTTTTTCATTTTAATAATAGGTATGATTAAAATGCTTGTCAAGTTCAGTAAGGAGTCCTCTAAGCAAAAATAGCCGAATATTGAACACGAAAGTAAGAAAATTATATATTTTTTTTTTGAGACATCCGTTATACTTTTTATATTGATTTAATAAAGGAGAGGATACAAATGAAAGCAAAACGACTTTGTTCACTTGTTCTGGCAGGTGTCATTCTTGCCGGCGGTATGGCAGGATGTTCCGGGAGCAGTACGTCCGAAAACTCTCAGTCTGCCTCTGAGGCTGTCGGAAATACTCCTGTTACTCTGAACATTGCCTGGTGGGGCTCCCAGACGCGGAATACATATACGAAAAAACTTTTAGACATGTATCATCAAAAGAACCCAAATGTTAGTTTCAGTGGAACGCCGTCCGGCTACGACAGTTACGAACAAAAGCTGTCTACAGAAGCAGCGGGTGATGAATTACCGGATATTATGCAGATGGATTATTCGTTTATCAGCGAATTTGCAAAAAATGGCTCTCTGGCTGATTTGTCCTCTTATGTCAGCAACAACACCATTGATTTATCCAATGCCGACCAAAACCTTGTAGACAGCGGAAAAATTAATGGGAAGCTGTGTGCCGTTGTTATCGCTGAGAACGCTCCTTGCATGGTTTATAATCCGGAAGTGCTGAAAAAGGCTGGTATTGCGGCACCAACCGACGACTGGACATGGGACGACCTTGTCAATAATTCCATTGCGATCCATCAAAAGACCGGTGGATATGGATACGGGACCGATCTTCCGAGCAATGCCGCCGATATGATGTTTAATTATTATCTGAGGCAGTACAGCAAGGCCCTCTATGCGACGGACGGCAAGCAGCTGGGTTATTCGGATGATCAATATTTTATCGATTTTGTGAGCCTGTTTAAAAAGATGCAGGATGCAAAAGCAGAACCGACGGTAGACGAGTATACTCAAATAGATGCACGCGGCAACGAACAGACCTGCGTTGTACGGGGTGAGGCTGGATATATGTTTGACTGGTCAAATTACCCGTCCCTTGTCGAATCAGCGAATCCAAACCTGAAGCTGGCAGTAATGCCGAATAACAGCAAAACCGTTAAGGCAATGTACCTGAAACCAAGCATGTTCTTTTCCGTGGCCAATAATTCCAAAAATAGAGATGAATGTGCGAAATTCATTAACTGGTTTATTAATGACCTGGATGCCAATAAAGTAATCAAAGCGGAACGTGGTGTTCCAATTTCTTCAAAAGTCAGAAACGAGATGCTTTCTTCGCTGACATCCCAAGGCAAAGCTATGTTTGAATTTGTCGATAAAGCAGGAAAGATTTCTTCAAAAGTGTCTCCTGCCGATCCGTCTGGCTCAGCGGAAGTCAGGACGGATTTGAACAATGAAGTAGATGCCGTACTTTATGGAAAGAAAACGGCGAAGCAAGCTGCTGCCGATTTCCGGAAAGAGGCCAATGAAGTTCTCGGCCGCAACTCATAATCAATCGGATATACCGGAATAATACAAATTTCATAAAACGGACGGCCAACTTTACTTAATTCGATAGTCTTTCTGACCGTCCGCTTTTAATTTTTTGAAAAGAAGTGAAATCTTTGACAAAAACGGCATTCCAGTCAAAACGCTCCAAAGATAACGCAACAGGGTATATATTAATTGCCCCATGGCTTATTGGCTTTTTTCTCATGTTCCTTGTTCCAATGGTAATGTCACTTTATCTTTCTTTCACAAATTATACAATGCTTAATGTTCCCAAATGGATTGGGCTGAAAAACTATTCGAGAATGCTTACTGATAAAGATTTCTGGCAGTCGCTGAAAGTGACTTTTTCTTATACATTTATTTTGGTGCCGCTTCGGCTGGCGTTTGCGCTTATCGTCGCAATGATCCTGAATACGAAGCATAAAGGCATTGGCGTTTACCGGGCGGTCTATTATATCCCTTCCATCATAGGCGGAAGCATAGCTGTGTCGATAATCTGGAAAGAGATTTTTGGAAACAACGGGGTTCTGATGAGCCTTCTAGGGGCTTTTGGCATCCATCAGAAAGTATCGGTGTTAGGCAATCCGCATACGGCCATTTGGGCAATCATTTCCCTTGGAGTATGGCAGTTTGGTTCTTCCATGCTTATTTTTTTGGCGGCACTGAAGCAGATCCCGGCCACCTACTATGAGGCGGCAAGAATCGACGGCGCGGGTTCATTCTGTATCTTCCGCAAGATTACGCTTCCAATGATTACGCCGGTTATTTTTTTCAATCTTGTTTTACAGCTTATCAACGGTTTCAAGGTCTTTACAGAAGGATACATCATTACGGACGGCGGACCCATGAACAGCACGCTGTTCTATGTTCTGAATCTGTACCGCAGGGCATTTACCTATTTTGATATGGGCTATAGCTGTGCGCTGGCATGGATTTTGATCCTGATTATGGGTATTTTTACGGCTGTTCTTTTCAAAACACAGGACAGCTGGGTATATTATGAAAAGAAGTGAGATTTGAAGTGAGTTCCAGTGTAAAAAAAAGGCTGCGTTCCGTCCGATTTCATTTTCTGACAATCCTATTGGGCCTGATTATGATCTACCCATTGGTTTGGCTGCTGATGAGCTCATTTAAAAGCAACCGGACCATGTTCCAGAATACCTTTTCCCTCTGGCCCACGGAATGGGATATCCTTAAAAACTATCAAAGCGGCTGGAGCGGTGTTTCCGGTATCCCGTTTGGAAAATTTATTCTGAATACTCTGATCGTTGATTTGATTGGGACGGCGGGCTGCGTCGTATTTTCTGTTATGGCAGCATACGCATTCGCACGGATTCAGTTTGTTGGAAGAAAATTCTGGTTTACCTGCTGCATCATTACCATGTTAATTCCATCGCAGGTTATGGTTGTGCCGCAGTACATCATTTTTAAAAAAATGGGGCTTATCAATACGCTGATTTCCCTCGCCCTTCCGTGGTTCTTTGGAACGGCATTTTTCGTGTTCCTGATTATGCAGTTTATCAGAGGATTGCCCATTGAGCTCGACGAAGCGGCGGAAATTGACGGTTGTTCAAGAATTGGTATATTCTTCCGAATTATTTTTCCACTTACATCTCCTGCAATTGTTACATCAACGATTTTCTCATTTTACTGGATTTGGCAGGACTTCTTCCAGCCACTTGTGTTCATGAGCAAACCGCAGCTGTATACGGTTTCCCTGGCGCTGAATCTGTTTTTGGATCCGAACTCTCTGAACAATTACGGTGGGCTTTTCGCCATGTCTATTATTTCTTTGATACCGGTCATTGCCATTTTCCTGATTTTCCAGAAATATCTGGTGGAAGGGATCGCGACAACCGGTATGAAAAACTAATCTCTCTTTTAGCCCTTCGGTTTATACCCCCCGAGCGTTTGTGACCTTGATATTCTAATCCCCGAAGTGTAAGATTCCTTATTGTTTTGAGATTAGCATTTGTTTTTAAGGTGGCATTGACATGAGAGAAGGATGCTGTACGGATACGGAGAAATATTTTGTATTGAATCGTTCCACAACTGTAACGGCAGAGTACGAATTAACAGTTCCACAGAAAAATGCCGTAAAAATTTTGGGAAGGGATATCCGGACAGCCCTTAAACCGGCAAAGGACAGTTCTAGAAAACGCAGTGAAATCATTTTGCGCCATTCACAGACTGGAAAGCTGCCGGAAGAATGTTACCGCATTGATTTTGACGAAGACACAAATGCCCTTTTTGTTTCGTCAAATGACGATTTGGGAGCAGTTTATGGATTGCTGCATATCAGTGAATGCTATTTAGGCTTCCATCCGTTTTTTTTCTGGACAGAACAGATCCCTCAGCCTGCGAAAGAGATTCAAGTTGCCAAAGCACCGTTTGAATCCAAACCTGCCAGAATTCGGTACCGGGGCTGGTTTGTAAACGATGAGGTGCTCCTGCTGGGCTGGGGCCGCTCCCCGTACTGCAGGGAAGTCTGGGAGCCCGTTTTTGAAACGCTTCTGCGCTGCGGCGGAAATATGGTGATTCCGGGGACGGGGAAGACCAGCCTGGAAAACCGGCAGCTCGCCTCAGATATGGGCCTTTATATAGCGCATCACCACGCAGAACCGCTGGGAGCCGAAATGTTTTCCAGCGTTTATCCTGACAAGGAACCCAATTATGATAAAAATGCGCCTCTTTTTGAGGCCTTGTGGGAAAAAGCCGTTCGGAACCAGAAAGACAAAAAAGTTATCTGGGCCTTAGGTTTCCGCGGGCAGGGGGACTGCCCATTTTGGGGGAGGGAACCGGAATACAATACGCCTGAAAAAAGAGGAGAGCGGATCAGCTCCATTATCCGGAGACAGGCTGCCATTGTCCGCAAATATGTCCGAAATCCGGTCTTTGTCACCTACCTGTACGGGGAAACCATGGATCTATACCGAAAAGGCTGTCTGGATATCCCTGAGAATATCATCAAGGTATGGTCCGACAATGGTTATGGGAAAATGGTTTCACGCCGGCAGGGAAATGTGGACAATCGTGTTGACGCTCTACCGCAGGATGGCAGAAGCCGGCATGACGGAGTCTATTATCATGTGACGTTCCATGACCTTCAGGCTTCCAACCATTTGACTATGTTTCCCAATTCTCCGGAACTGATTAAAAATGAATTGCAAAAGGCATTTAGGTCGGGTGCCGGAGAATTTCTAATAGTCAACTGCGGGAATATCCGGCCGCACCTTTATTTTCTTGACCTTGTCCGCAGAATGTGGACGGACGGCACGGTTGATATTGAGAAGCACCGGATCGGTTTTTGCTCTGCCTGTTATCCGGAATCAGGCCGGAGGGTTGCGGAATATTTCAAAAAATACTCAGAACTTCCGGTTCAGTACGGTCCGTTTTCCGATCAGCGGGCCGGGGAGCAGTTTTACCAGTATCCTGCGCGGTACCTGATGGAGCATTTAATCCAGGGCCGGCAAAATGAACCGGAAGAGCGGCTGCTTTGGGCTACGGGAAAAGTTCCCTATCCCCGGCAGGTGGAATGGTACCGGGGCAAATGTGCGGAAAAGATGGACGCATGGCGAGAATTTTGCCGGCAGGGAAGGGAACTCCAAAAAGAAATGCCCCCGGCTGAGGGACAGCTTTTTTCGGATACTGTTTTGCAGCAGGGTATTCTCCATTTTTCCGGCTGCAGCGGTGCAGTGGAAATGTGCATCAGCATAGAAAAATTCCTGAATAAAAATTATTTAGAAGCGTTCCTGTGCGCCAACCGTGCCCGGAGGGCTTTTCAGCTTGGCGTAGATGCCCTTCGGTCTTCCGAACATGGAAAATGGAAAAACTTTTATCGAAATGACTGTCTGACCAATTTGAGCCTGACAGTGTACTGCATGGACGTCCTGCGAAAATATTACCGTGTTTTCGGTGATGCGCCGGATTATGTAACGTGGGAAAGAAAGTATTTGATGGATAAAAGCCAGAAAAAAATAGCCCTTCAGACAACAACCAGCAAGCAGCTGTCGGACGATGAACTGTTTGAACGCCTGTCGCATCAGCTGTGAATCCCCTTTTGGCTGCTGTCCAATTGGAATTTTCCATAGGAAGACGCTGTAATTTTGCCGCTGTCTCATTTCGCGGGACGGCGGCTTTTCTGGATCCTGAATATCTTCTTAGGCGGCTGAGTTCCCGGATTTTAAAATGAAAATCCATTTTATTCATAAGGGAATTCTGTAACACAATGAAAGAGACGCCATAAAATGTTATAGAGAAACAAGTTCTACTGAACGTGTTAGGAGGATGATTTTATGGATAGAAATCGCTCCGAGGCAGCCAGCCAAGCGAATCAAAATTCAGGAAATATTAAAGAAGCAGTCTGCATCAATGCTGCGCGTGTATATGATTCGTGCAGTTCAAAAGAATATACAGCCTATAAGTAAAATGGCAAAAAGAAGAACTCAAGTTTGAATTCATTCGGCTTTGCACCTTTCTGTTTCGTATAAACAATTTTGCTAATAACTGATTTCAGCAATTCGTTTTGCCGCTGTGGGGAAGAATTTTCATAAAGGTTTAAGACATTTTGAATTGCTTCATACTGGGTTTTTAAGTCGTGTGGTTTTTGCTTTTCAGCGATATGGCTTTTTGCTAAATTCAGCTTGCCGAGCTTTTCATTTAGAGCTTTCTGACGCTGCAAGAATTCGTCTGCCGAGTAGATACCCTGTTCCAGTAAATCATGTGATTTGTCAAGTTGCCGGCCTATTGTCTGCCGTTCGGTTTCAATACTTTTGATGGCCTCTTTATATGGGCTCTGCTGTGGATTCGGTCTGTCCTGTGAATCTAGATAGATATTTTTTAGCTTATTGCGCAGCGCAGCAATAACAGTCTCCTCAACAAGCAGCAGGGAGATGGAAACCATGCAGCCGCGCTTTGGACACATCAGTCGGGAGCCGCCGCGGCGCATTTGCTGCCTTTGCATTAGGCCGCCGCAGTGTTTGCAAAAAAGAAGTCCGGCCAGAGGGTTCTTAACTTGACCGGTATTGCTCGGCGGATGCGCATGGAAAGATATGGCACGCTGCGTTTTTTCAAACAGCTTTTCGCTGATAATCGCTTGGTGCATTCCATTTACAACGGTCCATTCGCTGCGGGGATGACAGGCATATTTCGTTTTAAAATCATCTTTTTTCCCTTTCCGAATTTGTGTTTTCTGGTTCCAGACAATTTTTCCGGTATAAGTGGGGTTCTTCAGGATTTTCATGACGGAAATTTTGACAAACTGTTCTGAACGGTGCGGTTTTGCCCCCATGGAGTTGACGATATCTGCGATCTTCTGGCAGCCATAGCCCTGATTAGCGTACAAGTCAAACATCATACGGACAAATTTGGCTTCAGTTTCGTTAATTTCTAATGTTGGGCGTTTATCCATATAGGCTCTGCGGTACCCGTATGGAGGATTGGCAATATAGCCTCCGTCTTCAATGGTGCGCTTTATTCCGCGCTGCATCCGGTGCTTGATAACTTTCAGTTCCTGCCGTGCCATAAAGGATTCAAACTCGGAATAGGTTTCGTCCATATCATTATTTAAATCATATATCTTGCGCGGCGTGATGATTTGGGTATTGGAATTTTTCAGCGTTTCAAGAATTACGCCCTGGTCGCTCATGGAACCGCGTCCCAGCCGGTCAATATCCATGCAGAGCACTGCGTCATATTTTCCCTGTTCTACGTCAGCAAGCATTTTCAGCATTTGGGGACGGGTGTAGAGGCTTTCACCTGAAACGACCTCTTCGTAAGTCTCTGAAACCGTCAGGTCATTCTTCTGCGCAAATTCCAGCAGGGTTTTTCTGTGCCGTTTTAATGTTTCATCCACCGTGTCGGTAAGCTCTTCGGCACGTGATTTTCGAAGGTACATGGCAACAGTCGTCAAAATGACTCACCTTCTGATAAGCATAAAATTCCGTTACGGCGGCATCCCATTCTATAGCAGCCATTCCAATTTTGGAATGGCTGCTATTATTTTTCTGCCGTACAGAGATGCGGAAAACCGCTCTCTTCCAACATAGATATGAAAAACGCGAATGGATTATAGCAAAGTCCTGAAATTGAGTATGAATGTGAGGCGAGAACATAAATGCAGCGGAATAGAACGCAATCCTTCAAGATAATATTTCGAAAATTTTCAAATGCACGGTTCAGTGAAATGTTTCACAACGAATAGGACAATCCAAAGTGATCATAAAATCAGACAAAGAGGGCGGGGATATTGCGGAAGAAGGATATAGGGAAACCTACGGTTGTAACCCATATGCCTCCGGGTACGCCGGAACAGGTGGCCGCAAACCGCGAACACCTGAGAAGCGCATGCGAAAGTGCAATGAGTGAACTGGCCGGACATCCGGTTCAGGTGACACTTCACTGGCCGGACGAAAAAAGCCGGACGCAAAAGTAAAAAAGCCGGAGCAGCCAGCCTTTCGTGATGGCTGCCCCGGCTTTTTGCTTTAAAGCATAGAGAAGATGGGTCTCTTTCACCTGTTTCTGGCGCTGTGATATTTAGACGCAGAAAGGGTGTTGCAGTGCCTTTTGCTGTTTGTATGCTGTTTGGAGCCAAACGCACGCGCTTTACCAGGAACTTTCGAAAAGGAACGGGATTTATTGCTTTTCATTGCCGTAACGTGGATGGTATGATGTTTCATTTGATATCCATTCATTTTTTTCAAAACCAAATCCGCATTGGCTGCCTCTATTTCAACAACCGAATGGTCTTTGTAAAGGCTGATACTGCCGATCGCACGGATAGGCAGTCCGGTTGTTTCCACGATGGTGCCAATAATATAATCTGCATTGATTTTGCTGTCAGTCCCGATATTGATATTTAACCGGGTTTTCCCTGCCTGAGAAGAATAGGGCTCACCTTTTTGGACATTTCTGAGCTTCCTCGTATTATCGCTTTTCTCATAAATGATTTTGCAGAGGGCTGCCGCAACTTTTTTTACGTTATATCCGTTTTGCTCCAGTTCGTCAACAAACGATATCCATTCCAGGCTAGCGTTTCCATCGAGGAACAGCTTGATTTTTCCTTTAAATTTATTAAGATGCCGTTTTTCAATCTCTTCTGTGCTGGGAAGAGATTTTTCCTGGATGCTCAGACCCATGTATTTTTCCAGAGAATGCACCCGCCTGAGCTGGGACCGGCCGGCTGCCAGGGTATAGGATATTCCGGACTTGCCCGCGCGCCCTGTGCGCCCGATGCGGTGTATGTAATATTCATCTTCATCGGGAATATCATAATTAAACACGGCATCTACATTCTGAACATCAATTCCTCGTGCTGCAACGTCGGTGGCAACCAGCAGGCCGATTTGTCCGCTTTTAAAATCATTCATTACCTGACTGCGTTGATTTTGTTTTAAATCGCCGTGCAGGCCGGATACCTGGAACCCATTTTCTCCCAGCTGCTTACAGAGCTCATTCACCTTTTTTTTGGTATTGCAAAAAATCAGAGCCCGTTTTGGATGGTGATACGCCAGCAGCAGTTCCAGCGCATCGGTTTTTTCATCTCTGGGAACATTACAGTAAAACTGAGTAATGTTATCCACCGTCTTTTGTCCTTTGTCCACCGCTATCATCTGTGGATCGGTCTGAAAATCTTTAGTAATTTTGAGGATTTCGGGTGACATAGTCGCACTGAATAAAACGGTCTGTCTGTGTTCTGGAGCCTGCCTGAGAATTGTTTGAATGTCTTCTATGAAACCCATATTCAGCATTTCGTCCGCTTCGTCCAGGACAACTGTTTTCAGATTTTCGAGTGACAGCGTCCTGCGCCGCATGTGATCCATAATGCGGCCGGGTGTCCCCACGATGATCTGTGCCATACGCAGCTGGCGAATCTGGGGCGGCATGGGCTCGCCGCCGCAAACCACTGATACTTTAATATTTTGCAGGTATTTTGAAAACTTTCGGATTTCTGTGCCAGTTTGCATGGCAAGTTCACGAGTAGGGCTCAAAATCAGAATCTGTCCTTTTTCCTTATTGCTTTGAGCAACCATCTGGACAACAGGTATTCCAAATGCGGCAGTTTTTCCTGTGCCTGTATTGGAACGCCCGATTAAATCTTTGCCGTCCAGCAATACGGGAATCGCACCGATCTGTATATCGGTTGCCTCGGTGTATCCGATTTCTTCAACTGCCCGCAGAATTTCTGGGATCAGATTCATTTCACTAAATTGCATTAATTCAATTCCTCATTTTCTTTTCTCTGTTCAGTATTTTACTTTATTAGCATATCACGAAATCATCAGGGAATAAGTGCGCCATGCATTTATGATATCTTGATATTGGGGCTGTGTTCATGGCTGCGCGTGATTGGTATCAAGATCTGCCTTTTCACAAATATCGATACAAGCCGATTTGCAATCCGATTGTGAGCGATAGGCGTATCGGCGCTATCAAAGATTTTTACGGTTGCTTCGTTCAGAGGCGTTGTCCCCAGAAACCGTGGTTTATAAATAAAACAATGTTGACAAACATTTAACAGTGGTGGTATATTTTAAATATCGTATCAATATAAAACCGCTAAACATGCAAATTAAAATGTAAGGAGTGTTTCAGTATGAAAGCAGCACGGTGGTACAGCCCAAAAGACATTCGAGTTGATGAAGTTCCGGAACCTCAGGTTACCGATGACAGCGTTAAGGTTAAGGTTAAATGGTGCGGAATCTGCGGGAGCGACCTGCACGAATACCTGGCGGGCCCGATTTTTATCCCTGTTGGGAAGCCGCACCCGCTTTCCGGTGAAACCGCACCGGTGATCATGGGCCATGAATTTTCCGGAGAAGTTACCGAAGTCGGCAGAAATGTCACCAATGTAAAACCCGGCGACCGGGTTGTTGTCGAACCTATTTTAGCGTGCGGAACCTGCCCGGCCTGCCGTCAGGGAAAATATAATCTTTGCTCTAAGCTTGGTTTTCACGGTTTGGCTGGCGGAGGCGGAGGCTTTGCGGAGTACACGACTTTTTCTTCTAAATTTGTCCATAAGATTCCGGATTCCCTCAGTTATGAAAAGGCCGCTCTGGTTGAACCAATGTCTGTGGCCCTGCATTCCCTTCAGGTTGGTTCTTTCCAGATTGGCCAAAGCGCTATTGTGGCCGGCGCAGGCCCCATTGGCCTGGCAACGGTAGAATGCCTGAGAGCGGCCGGTGCCAAACAGATTATTATGATTCAGCGCAAATCCATCCGCCAGAAATACGCGCTGCGCTCCGGCGCAGATGTCGTTTTGGATCCGAACGAAGTAGATGTAGTTTCTGAAGTGCGCAGACTGACCGGCGGAATCGGTGCGGATATTGCTTTTGAAACCACCGGGTCAGAGCAGTGCTATAAGCTGGCTCTGGACAGCATCCACTTCAGCGGGACTTTAGTCGTTACCAGCATTTGGGAAGACGAGATCCGCTACAATCCGAATTCCATTGTTATGTCGGAGAAGAAGATTATTGGAAGCATTTGCTACAATAACGATTTTCCTGCCGTCATTGCCATGATGGCAGATGGAAGGATCAAAGCCGAAGGGTATATCACCAAGCGGATTGCGCTGGACGATATTGTTGAGGAAGGCTTTAAGACCTTGACAGGACCTGCCAAAAAAGCGCAGGTAAAAATTATCGTAACGCCGGACAAGTCCCTTCTGTAAAGAGTCCGCGCTGATTATTCTGTGACCAGATAAAAGCCGCCGGTCCCTGTGAAAATGGGCCGGCGGCTTTTCCTATCCTGTATATTCCTGTTCAAAAGAATATTTAGAAGACAGAAGAGTCTATTTCACTCCCGATAAGCACGAACTGATCGAGCAGGCAACCAGCGTCCGCATCCGCAGCGCTTCCGTCATCAAGGTTTTTCTCCATCTGGAACCGGTGCCGTTCAATCAGGGATTCTATTCTGTGGATATGAATTTCTTCTTTGATGTCTGCCTGGACATTTTCAGCCCGCAGTCGCCCGGATCTACAATTGTACATGGGGTCTGCACAGCCAATAAACGGGTTATCCTGTACGGCAGCGAAGGGAATGCAAAAATGTTTGTTTCCGGAGTCGGGGAAGACCCCGATGTGGAAGCATCAACGGGAAAAGTTTTGCCAAAAGCTGCCTGTGAGGTGTCTGAGCCGATCGGCCTTTCCGCAAAAATCTGCGAGCGTCCGCCCCAAGGATGCGATATATGCAGCAGAATACCGGAAAGTATCTGCTCCAGGTATGGCGCAGAATTTGATTACGGATGCACCCATTCGGTGTATGCTACGATCGGGCTGTTCACAATTGTCCAGCTGATCCGCACGGTGCCGATGCTGGTGCCGACCTATGAATTCTGTATCCCGGAGAAAGAAAGTGCCCCAACTTCCGACGGCCCACGCGAAATGTTCAGCCGCATAGAATTTCCAACCGAGGATTTTTTCCCTCCAAAAGTTGGGGATAAGGCCGCAGAGTCCGCGAAATAAATATCCCATTATCCCCACTTGATTTGGCTGTCAGGTGGGGGTTTTGCTTTTTACAGCGGAAATTCCAACCGCCATTTTATTTCTTTTGAAGCCGGGCGTAGTTTGCCATCAGCTTTTTGGTCCCGGATTGGTCAAAAGCGATTTCAAGCAGAGTGTCGTTTCCCATTGGTACGGCGGAGAGGACCATGCCTCTCCCGAAGGTCTTGTGGATCACGGTATCTCCGGCACGAAATTTTTCTGCGGATTTTTCCGCTGCGGGTTTCCAGGCTGCCCCAAAACTGTGCGAGACTGCCGAATGCGTGCGGTAGGACGGTGCGGAAGGTCTAGCTTCCGGTGCCGGTGTTTTTCTTTCGTAGGCGCGGGAAACCTCCAGCAGTTCTTTAGGGATTTCCTCCGCAAAACGGGAAGGCTGGTTGCGCTGAGTGCTCCCAAAAATCATTCGGCTGCCCGCGCAGACAAGGTGCAGTTCCTCTTTTGCGCGCGTAATGGCTACATAGGCAAGACGGCGTTCCTCTTCAATCTGAGACGGATTGAAAATCGCCTGTATCCCGGGGAAAATGCCCTCTTCAAACCCGGGGAGAAATACCACGGGAAATTCCAGCCCCTTAGCGGAGTGCATGGTCATCATGACCACGCTGTCGGAGGAGCTGTCATAATTGTCAATATCTGCAAGCAGTGCCACTTCTTCCAGATAGCCCGGCAGGCTTGCCTCGTCTCCATTTTCTTCTTCATACTGGATCAGGCTGGACGTCAGTTCGTTGACGTTATCAATGCGGTCCTGAGCGTTTTCATCTCCAGAAGCCGCAAGTGCTTCCACATAGCCGGTTTTTTTCAGCATCAGCCGGTAGAGGTCTGCCAAACTGGTTTTTCCTTCCAATAAAATGCTATTCATGTCTTGAATCATGTTGGCAAAGTCGGTCAGCTTTTTGGCCGACCGCTGAAGAGGCTGAAATTCTTCGGCATGTTTCAGGACGTAAAACAAGTTTTCTCCGATTCCGGCAGCAATCTGTGTCGCTGCCGCCACAGTCTTGTCGCCGATAGCCCGTTTGGGGCAGTTGATAATACGCAGCAGGCGTATTTCATCACTGGGGTTGCAGATGACACTCAGGTACGCAATCATGTCCCGGACTTCTTTGCGGTCGAAAAAGCGCAGTCCGCCTAAAACGCGGTGGGGGATAGAAGATTTGGTGAAAGCGCGTTCCAAGGTATTCGATTGGGAATTCATGCGGTACAGGACCGCGAAATCGGAAAAGTGCCGGCCGGCTGAAACTTCGTCCAAAATTATTCCCGCAATGTAAGCTGCCTCATCCTGCTCATTGAATGAAACATGAGCGTCTATTTTTTTACCGGCTGGGTTTTCCGTCCAGAGGGTTTTCCCTTTCCGATTTTCATTGTTGGCAATCACGGCGTTTGCGGCGCTGAGAATCGTTTTCGTGGAGCGGTAGTTTTGCTCCAGCCGGATGACGTGAGCATTCGGGAATGTTTTCTCGAAACTTAGGATATTTTCAATCGTGGCACCGCGGAACTGATAGATGCTCTGATCGTCATCGCCGACGACGCAGAGATTTCGGCTTTTTTCCGAAAGCAATTTTACAAACAAATACTGCGCACGGTTGGTATCCTGATATTCGTCCACGAGGATATACCGGAAACGATTTTGGTAATAGTCCAAAACATCCGCATTCTTCTGAAAAAGCCGGATCGTGTTAAAAATCAGGTCGTCAAAATCCATAGCATCGGCATTTTTCAGCCTTGACTGGTATTGACGGTACAGCAGCCCGATTTTGGCGGCGCGTTCATCATTGCCCGCGTCGCGCAGATATTCTTCCGGACCGATCATTGCGTCTTTGGCGTGGGAAATTTCGGACAGAGCCGATTTATAGGAAATTTTTTTGTCGTCGATCCCGAGTGCTTTCTGGCATTCTTTCATCAGGCGTTTTGAGTCATCCGAATCGTAAATGGCAAAGTGGCTCGAAAAACCAAGCCGGTCGGCGCTGCGGCGGAGCATGCGCGCGCATGTGGAATGGAATGTGGACGCCCATACCTCTTCTCCGCGTTTGCCAAGCAGGGAGGAGAGGCGTTCCTTCATTTCGTTGGCCGCTTTGTTGGTGAAGGTAATAGACATAATTTTCCATGGCGGACATGGATTTATCGCAAGCGTATCACAGGCACTTTCAGGGAGGGGTGCCCCTGTCTCCAGACAGCGGGAGATTTCGTCCAGCAGCCCGGTGTCCGGCTCCTGTTTCACTTCGCTGCTGTGGTAGGCGTCCCCAAAACGGACGATATTGGCAATCCGGTTGACCAGCACGGTCGTTTTTCCACTCCCGGCACCCGCCAGCACCAGCAAGGGGCCGTTTACGGCAAAAACCGCCTCCCGCTGCCGGCTGTTCATGCGGGAGAACTCGTGTTCCAGAACCTTTTTCCGCAGTCCGATAATCTTTTCCTGATTCCAATCCGTCAATGATTCCACCGCCATATGTAAAATTACAGACTATTTTTCTTTTCCTGCCCGTCCATTGTAATATATTCCGGATAAAATAGCAAATCCACAAGAACAGGCGCCGCCCGGTTTCCATTTCCGGACGGCGTCTTCTTTTCGAGACAATAACACCCAAAAGTCTTATCAGATTATTCCGAGCGGCTCAGGCGAGAATATTAAGCAAAACACCGGCTGCCACAGCAGAACCGATAACACCTGCGACATTCGGCCCCATAGCGTGCATCAGCAGGAAATTGCCCGGATTTTCTTCCTGACCAACTTTCTGGGAAACACGGGCCGCCATAGGAACGGCGGAAACACCGGCGGAACCGATCAGCGGGTTGACCTTGTAACCGGTGGCGTGGCACATCAGTTTGCCGAGCAGGACACCGCCTGCTGTGCCGAAAGCAAACGCAAACAAGCCCAGAACAATAATTTTAATTGTACTGGGACTCAGGAAAGAAGTGCCCGTTGCCGTAGCTCCGACCGTGGTGCCCAGAAAAATTGTAATAATGTTCATCAGTTCGTTTTGAGCGGTCTTTGAGAGCCGATCCGCCACGCCGCTTTCCTTCATCAGATTGCCCAGCATCAGCATACCGACCAGCGGAGCCGCGTCGGGAAGGAGCAGGGAAATCAAAATGGTAACGATAATCGGGAATAGGATTTTCTCAAGTTTGGAAACCGGGCGCAGCTGTTCCATTTGGACCATACGCTCTTTTTTCGTCGTAAGGGCTTTCATAATCGGAGGCTGGATGATGGGGACCAGTGCCATGTAAGAATAGGCTGCAATAGCGACGGAACCCAGGAGCTTTGGGGCAAGTTTGGAAGTAACAAAGATGGAAGTCGGGCCGTCGGCGCCGCCGATAATTGCAATGGAACCGCACTCTTTCGGAGCAAATCCAAGAAGTGCCGCACCGACAAAAGTAATGAAAATCCCCAGCTGGGCGGCTGCGCCGAGCAGGAAGCTTTTCGGGTTTGAAATCAGAGGTCCGAAATCCGTCATGGCGCCGACCCCGAGAAAAATCAGCGGCGGATAGATCCCCAGCTTAACGCCGAGGTACAAGTAATAAAACAGCCCGCCGGCCTCGGAACCTTTTGGCGACGCCATAATAGGCGGGTACAGATTGACCAGCAGCATACCGAACGCGATAGGCAGCAGCAGGAGCGGTTCGAATTTTTTCTTGATTGCCAGATAAAACAGCACACACGCAATAGCTACCATAATGTAGTTGCGCCAGTCGTTCGTGGCAAATCCGGAGCTTTGAGCGATTTTTACAACTGCGTTCCAAAAAGAACTTAAAATTTCCATGCCTTTATCAGTCCTATTCTTGTTATATTACGGATTTTAAAACGGGCGGGTATTTTCCAGCAAACCTGCTGTTCTCCACGCAGAACCGGTCTGGCGGGGGGCACGGCTGATGTGTGTAACGACGGCGTCCGGACCGGCACAGTATACAGCTGCTGCGGCAATTACTGCCGCAATTTCCTGCGGAATTCCTTCGTCCGAGGCAGGGGAAGCGGACGGCACAAGATCCGCGGCAGCCGGTTTTTGCTCCGGAGCCGGAACATCCGGCCGGTTATTCTTCGAATGCCTTGTCTGAATACCGTTGATAATTGCCCCATATCCCTTTATGATATACGTTAAGCAGATTAAAACGACAAATACGACTACCAAACCTGTGATTACCACAGTCCAACAAAGCTGCCAGTCCATAATCAATCCTCCGATGCCTTTTTAATATTGTCAAAATAATAACATGTATAATTTATTATTATACTCATATTATCTGTAATTTCAATCGAATTCAACATTTTTTAGCATTTCATTTTCACGACGGTTCAGAAAATTCCCCTCTAAATCCCCATTTTTTAGGCAGCACCCAGGCTGACGTTTTTATTTGCACGGCCCTCTCTTGCATACGGTCTGTTTTCTCAGTATAATGTAAAATGATTGATAGATAATGTTTGAAAAGAGGCTGCGGCAGCTTGACAAATGATGAATTTCGGCGTTCATTCCGCGTTCCGTTCCATAACAGCCTTGGGTTGGCTGTCTACAGCTGCGGCGTACAGAAATGCGGTTCCTGCCATTCCTGGGGACCTGCCGTTCGGGATCATTACCTCATCCACTGCATTGTATCCGGGCGCGGAACGTTCCGCTGCGGGGGAAAACAGTACCGGCTTTCGGCGGGAGACGGCTTTTTGGTAGTTCCCTCTCTGATCATTTCGTATGAAGCAGATCGGGATGATCCATGGGAATACTGCTGGGTAGGGTTTAACGGCGCCGACGCGAAACGGCTGATGGAACAGACCGGCCTTTTAAACCGCGAACCCGTTTTCCACTACGGCCAAAACAGCCGCCTTCAGGATCTCATGATGGGGATTTGCAATGTGTCCGGTTCAGGACCCAGCAATGAAGCACGCATGGAATCCGGTCTGCTGCTGTTTTTGGCCGCTCTGATGGACCGGTACGGCAAACCGGTTGCCCCGCGCGGAAACGGCTATGAATACGTCCGGAAAGCGATTAAATATATTGATTATAATTATTCCGGAAACATCAGCGTTGGCAGTGTTGCCCAAAATGTGGGTGTCAGCCGAAGCCATCTGTACCGGTTGTTTATGCGCCATATCTCCATGCCGCCGAACGAATACCTGATGCGTTACCGAATCAATAAAGCGGCCGCTCTTTTGAAAACGGGAAGACTGACCGTCGGCGAAACCGCCTATTCCACGGGCTTTTCGGATCAGCTGTATTTTTCAAGGGTCTTCAAAAAATATATGGGGGTTCCCCCAAGCCGTTATATGGCGGACGGTTTGGCGCCCGGTGGTAAGAAGGAGAACACATGAGCAGTGCAACCGACAGGATCCTGGAGTGGTCCAGAGAAATTGAAACATCTGGCATTACGGGGTGGGATCGGCTCCCGGAAATTTATCTCTATATGGATCAGGTGCTGACCTACATGAACAAGCAGCTGCAATTATACGCGCGTGATGAAAATGAGTGCCTGCTGACTTCCAGTATGATCAACAATTACGTAAAAGACGGTGTCCTTCCCCGCCCGGCTCAAAAAAAGTACACCCGTGAGCACCTTGCCATTCTAACCGTTATCTGTATGCTGAAGCAGGTTTTGTCCATCCAGGACATTTCGCTGCTGATGAAGATCCTCCTAAAAAATGCGTCCCACAGCGAAGTCTACAACCGATTCTGCGAAGCACAGTCGTCTGCACTGAAGGATGTCTGCGCACGCATGGAAAAAGCGGCTCCCCATGGAGAAGCAGAGCTGACCCAGCTGGCAATTGAACTTTCGGTAGAAGCAAATGCGCGGCGGACTGTGGCCGAACGGATTTTAAGTGAGCTGGCCGCTGATGAAGATGAGGGAGAAAAAACGTCTTCTCACAAAAAAAAGTAAAACCATTGGATTTTTACAGCCTGCAGAGCCACAATTCCGATTAACCATAAATCCATTTTCACATAATATATAGAGGTAGTGTGAATTTTAAGGAGGGGTTTTCCTTTGTGTGGAATTGCAGGCTTTTGCGATTATGAGGACGACTTTACCGATGAGGCTCCCTTTCTTGGACATCTCGTCCGCCGCATGGGTAATACTCTCAGGCACCGCGGCCCTGATGAAAACGGCATTTTTCTTTCCTGCCATGCCGCATTTGCCCACCAGCGGCTCGCCGTAGTGGATCCGGAAGGCGGGAAGCAGCCGATGACGGCTTATGCCGGTGGATACCGGTATACCGTTGTTTATAACGGTGAACTGTATAACAGCAGTGAGCTTCGCAGGGAACTGGAAGCCGCGGGCTACCTTTTTGACACAAACAGCGACACGGAAGTGCTGTTAAAATGCTATATGCAGTTTGGCAGCGGCTGCGCCAAAAAGCTCAACGGGATTTTCGCTTTTGCCGTTGACGACGAAAGGCACAACTGCTGTTTCCTCTGCCGGGATCGCTTTGGAGTAAAACCTCTCTTTTATACTCTGACCGGGGGACGGCTGGTTTTTGGTTCGGAAATCAAAGCCCTTTTTGAATATCCCGGAGTGAATCCGGTGCTGGATCGCGAGGGCCTTTGTGAAGTGATCGGGGTTGGTCCCGCGAGGACGGCCGGCGTTGGGGTCTTCCAGGGCATTCATGAGCTGAAACCAGGCTATTGTGCCAGATTTGACCGCAGCGGTTTGCACACAGTCCCTTATTACCGCCTGGAAAGTTACCAGCATTCCGACAGCTATGAGGAAACAGTCCAACAGGTGCGCTATCTGGTGGAAGATGCCGTCACTCGGCAGCTTATCTCCGACGTCCCGCTTTGCACGTTTCTTTCGGGCGGATTAGATTCCAGTGTTATTACGGCGCTGGCGGCGCAGAATTATCAAAGCAGGGGAAAGGTCCTTTCCACCTATTCGTTCGATTTTGCGGGCAATGATCAGTATTTCCATCCGACGGCATTTCAGCCGGACTCGGATAAACCGTGGAGCCGAAAAGTGGCGGAATTCTGCGGAACACATCACAGAAATCTTGTCTGTGACAACCTGAGCCAGGCAGACTGCCTGTATGACGCAGTTGATGCCAAAGACTTGCCCGGAATGGCCGATGTGGATTCTTCCCTCCTGTATTTTTGCCGGTTGGTAAAAAGGGAACATGTGGTGACCCTCTGCGGGGAGTGTGCGGATGAAATTTTTGGAGGCTATCCATGGTTCCATAGTAAAAAGGCGTTTGAAGGCCATTGTTTCCCCTGGTCGCCGGATCTGTCGATCCGCACGTCTCTGTTAAAGCCTGAAGTCGCGGACACACTGAATGTTGAAGAATATGTCAACAGAAGATATGAGGAATCAATCGCCGAAGTTCCGGTATTGGAAGGGGAGGATCCGACGGAAAAACGCCGCCGCGAAATTTCCTTCCTGAATATCCGCTGGTTTATGTCTACTCTGCTGGATCGCAAAGACCGCATGAGTATGGCCAGCGGGCTGGAAGTCCGCGTACCGTATGCGGATCACCGGATTGTGGAATATGTTTTTAACGCGCCGTGGAGCTATAAGTGCCACAGCGGCGTCTCAAAATCTCTGCTGCGTGACGCGGCAAAGCCGTGGCTTCCCGAAGATGTTCGGACACGCAGAAAAAGCCCTTATCCGAAAACTCATAACCCGGAATATGAGCGGATTATCCATGACCGCCTTGCCAAAATTGTTCAGGATGAAGAAGAACCCATTCATGCTGTTCTTGATAAAAAGCAGGCAGAAAATCTTCTGAATACAAAATCCGATTATGGAAAACCATGGTTCGGGCAATTGATGGCCGGTCCGCAGCTGATGGCTTATCTTCTCCAGATAAATTACTGGCTGAAAAAATATGAAATAAAAATTGAATTATAACGGGATGCGAAAAGTTTGCCGGCAGCGCGGGAAGCGGGAGCAGCCATACCTTCACAGGTGCGGCTGCTCCCGCTTTAATATGCAGTGGAATGAAGAAGGAAGCAGCTGCATACTTATAAGACGTAAAAATGTACCTAAAAATTTGTATGGGTGCCCGAAGCAGGGCAGAAAGGAAAATAAAATGAACGAATTTTTTACCTGGAGCTTTCTGGGGTCTTTTGCGGGCTGTACAGCGGCAACGGCAATCATTACACAGTTTATCAAAAATCTGAACCCCATTAAACGGATTCCCACACAGTGGATTTCCTATTTTCTTTCCCTGATTCTGCTGTATCTTGCTACATATTTTACTGTCGGTTTAACCGGAATGGAAGCAGCAATCATTCCGTTCAATGCAATCCTGATTGCGCTTTCGGCCAATGGCGCATTTTCCGCAGTCGCCCGCGTGGGAGCCTCGGGAAAAAAGACAAAAGATACCCAGCACGGATCATAATGCAGCCTTTTATAAATTATTGAAATCAGGCCCCTGAATATTTGGCTTTCAGGAAACCAGGATATTATCCTTGCTCAAATCGTATTGTTTGGCTACAATAGCTTTAATTCTCTTTTCACTGAGAAAAGGAATTGCATTGATGGAATCAATCAGCCGTTTGGAAGGATTATTGCATCTTCTTCCGCTTTCATTAAATACCTGTATGTCGATTACGCTGATTCCCTGAGCAGTTTTTGTCGTAACGACGACTGCTTTTTTACTGTTCATCAGAATACTGTCCCCATTTCTCTCTATATTTTCTCTTATAATAATTGAAGGAAGTGAGAAAGTCAATCTTTGAATTTGCCGGGCCGCATCCCGCGAAATACAGAAAGACAGCAATTTATAAAACTATGCCGAATGCTGGCGAAAATACAGGATTTAGGGTTGATAATTGTTAAAATATCCATTATAATAAACTGTAAATACATTTTTACAAAAAATTTAGAATAAGTCATTTTAAGCCGTTTTTTAAAAATAAGATGGAACAACGTTGACGATTTTGTTAAAATAAATGGAGTGGATGGTTTTGCAAAAAACGTTACGGAAATTCGTCGCAGCGGCGGCGGCCGTAGTATATATATCTGTATCTGCATTTGTCTTTGGAACCCTGCGGACAGCCTCCGCCGCTGCCGCTACGGCGAAAACGACAGATTATCTGAATCTGCGGTCCGGTGCGGGAACCAATACGCATGTTGTCCTTGTACTGGGCAAAAACGTAACGGTAACAATCCTTGACAATTCTGACAGCCAGTGGGCCAAAGTCAAAACTTCCGGCGGAAAGACCGGATATTGCTTTAAACAGTATCTGAATTTTTCCGGTTCTTCGGCATCCGGCCCATCAGCATCCAGCTCGTCGGGCAGCGGCCAGGCATCTGCTTCGACAACGGCAAATCTGAATTTACGGGCGGGGGCTTCTCTGAACGGCAGAATTTTATCCATTCTGGCGAAAGGAACGTCCCTGAAAATTATTGATAATTCGAACCCCCAATGGGCCAAAATTCAAACCAAAAATGGCACACAGGGCTGGTGCTATAAGGCTTACTTGGAAATTTCAAATGGATCAAACGCACCTTCGGTTTCGGCCTCCGTCAATAAATCTTCCGGCACGACAGGCACCACAACGGATTATTTGAATCTCCGCGAAGGTGCGGGAATGAATTATAAAGTAATTCTTACCATGAGCAAGGGAACTTCCGTTTCCGTTTTGGATACATCCAACGCTTTGTGGACGAAAGTACGGACGCAGAGCGGAAAACAGGGCTGGTGTTCGGCATCTTACCTGAAAATTTCGACTCCCGGTTCCACGTCTTCTTCTCCAACGGCTCAGACACCGTCCGGCATGACAGGCACTACCACGGATTACCTGAATCTTCGGGAAGGCGCCAGTATCAGCAATAAGGTTCTGTTTACCATGAGCAAAGGCACGGCTGTTACCATATTGGACAATTCCAAGCAGGATTGGGTAAAAGTCCACACCGCAAATGGAAAAGAAGGATGGTGCAGCAGACAGTACCTGAAAATTTCAGGCGGGAGCAGCCCGAAAAGCTCCAGTTCTCCGCAAAGCTCCAATCCAGGTTCCTCTGTGCAGCCTGTCAGTTCCAAACCGGTTTCTTCCAGCATCGCTTCCGAAACTTCTTCTAAATTGAGCGGCAACGATCAAGATATACCGAGCGGGAATAATGGCTCTGTCGCCGGCGCAGTGACCTCTGCTACGGTGACGGCCAGCCTTCTGCGGCTGCGGGAAGGAGCCGGCACCAATACGAAGATTTTGGACAACCTGCCGCGCGGCACGGTTCTAAAAGTTCTGGACACTTCTGCTGCTGGCTGGATAAAAGTTCAGACCTCCGTTGGAAAAACCGGATATGTCAGCGCCGAGTATGTTACCCTCAATAATGGGACAAACTCCGGCGGAACGCAGAATTCCAATGCCGCCGTATCGCTTTCTGAGCTGTCCCAGAGTATACCGGCGGGGAAAACCCTTTTCCTGAAAGCAACGACAAAACCTTCCGGTTCATCGGTGTCCTGGTCCAGCAGCAATGATGAAGTAGCTACAGTTTCCAATGGATATGTCTGCGCGGCGGCCGTTGGAACCGCTCAGATCACGGCTGCTTCCGGTTCCGGAAGTGCCTCATGCAATATTACGGTAACGTCGGCAGAACCTGTGCGAACGGCTTATGCCGCGCCGAATGTGGCTGCTCCCGGAGAAACTGTCACGTTGACGGCGGTAACCGATGCTCTCCGGGACGGAGTTCGGTTTTCGGTTTCTATGCCGGATGGAAGTGTGGAAACCGTTCCGGCAAACTTTTTAAAGCAGGAGACGACGAATGGAGTTGTAACAAAGGTTTGGACCGGAAAAACGTCGTTTTCTGCGCCGGGAGTTTATTCCTTTTCGGCGTATTCTTCTCAGAACAGCGCTTTCAGTCCTTCAGGATTCCAGTCCAGTGTTCTTGTATCCACACAAAATGACTGTACGGTAACCACAACCGAGCAGCGCAGAGCCAGCGACAAAATATTTGCCCTGATTGCCAAATGGGAAGGTTACAGTCCTGCTGTTTATGCTGATTCGCTGGCTTACAGTCCAATTCCCACCGTTGGTTATGGATGCACCTATAATTCAAATGCCGTATTTTACAATAATATCAGCAAGACGGAAGCCTGGTCTCTTATGGTCAATCGGGTGAACGGTTCCAGCTATACGGCGGAATTGAATAAAATGATTACCAATAATCATTTTTTAATGAGCCAGAATCAGGCGGACTGTTTAATCAGTTTTGCTTATAACGTTGGTTCAGGATATTTCAACAGCTCGCAGGAAACAGGTTTTCGCCAGATTTTAAAAAATGCCGTTGAACCGCCGCAGATTTCAGATGGTTCCAGTATTTCTGCCACAGTAACCAAAGATGCGGCCGTGCGCAGCAATTATGGTTCTCTTTCGGCAGAAATTTGCCAAGTTAGTTCCGGCGAATGCGTGGATGTTACCGGCAGCCATTTTGCTGCAAAAAATGACGGGTGGTATCAAGTGCGGTTTTCGGACGGAACGATGGGCTGGATAAACTCCGGCTATGTCAGCTTATCCACTTCAGACAGCCTTGTTCACGATTTAAACTATACCAATGCTTTGGCGTTTGGTTCGGAATTGATCCGTTGGAATCAGGCGGGCGGTAAATTTTATACGGGGCTGTTTTATCGGCGTCTGGGTGAAGCCAACGTATTCAATTACAACGATTACAATGCGGTGCGGTATAATAAATATAATTACACTTATCCGAATTCCGCTTCTTCGCTTCAATGAACCGCAGTTAAGGTCGGCCGTGCCGAGAGACAAAAAATTTAAGAAAATCCTTTTTACTCAGTTCGTTGAGGCCAAAAGGTGCGGCCGGTTATCTGCGTTTATTGGTCCTCCATTGATTTTATTGAAAATTTATGATATAATCTTCTTGCTTTATTATGAGATGTTTATAGCAATGCATCACTTGGTTGCCTAACCTAAAAAATAGTTGTTCATATTTGCCGCTGTGGTGAAATTGGCAGACACAAGGGACTTAAAATCCCTCGGTAGCAATACTGTGCCGGTCCGAGTCCGGCCAGCGGCACCAAACAAAAACCCGCATGAATCCTAGGATCCTGCGGGTTTTGCGTTTTCCAGCAGATCAATTTTAGAAAGCCGATAAAGTGAATTTGTACTAGTTTTCTAGGCTGGGGTAGACCCAAAAATGGAAGCAGCGAGGAGCAGCGTCAAGCTGCTCCTTTTTGTATTGGATAGTAGAACATGTG
>DHNW01000026.1 GCA_002407675.1 Ruminococcaceae bacterium UBA5406 | reverse complement strand
CCACGCCCTCGCCTTTTCCGGATGATTTCCGCAAAAGGCGGGAGCCTGAACGCTGATGATTATTCGGCAATTGTGTTTCACTTTGTCTCTGGAGTATTCTTAATTAAGTGGTTTTTTCGGCTTCCTCTTTCTTTGTATCCTCTTTGAACGCTTCATACATAAGCCGTGCAAACTCACGCATTTTTTCCGGCGAGATATCGTCTACGTTTACATGCTCCATCATTCGCTTGCATCTGCCTTTCTAAGCGGATTCGTTTTGTTTATCACCATTTGGTGATAAACAGGGTATAAAAATTCCTATGTACTCTTCTCTTGAAAGGTTAAGCACAGACGCAATGTCTGCACAGTCATTTACATCTGGTATGCTTTTACCAGTTAAGATTTTATTAATACGATTTACGCCCCATCCAATTTTGCGGCTAAATGCCGCTTGGCTGTGAAACTTGCCATAGATTTTATCTCTTAAAAGGTCTGTATTAATCATAAAACCGCCTCTTTCTGTTACAGCTACAGTTTATCACCATATGGTTATAATGTCAACACTTTTTCTATGTTTTTATTGCAAATGGTGATAGGCTGTATTATAATGGTGATATTAAACAAGAGGAGAACAAAATGAAACAAGTTAGCAATTTTGCAAATAGGCTAAAAGAATATATGTATTCGCATAATGGAATGACCTATGATGCGCTATCAAAACTAACCGGTGAAAATCCTCAAACACTAAATAGATATGCTTTAGGGCAGAGAATCCCTAAAATAGACAGCGCTGTGAATATTGCGCTTAAATTAGGTGTTTCACCCATGTGGTTGCAAGGCTTTGACGAGCCAGAGCAAATATCTTGTGGCACTACTAAATTTTCTGATATGAAGCGTTCTTCCTCCGACGAATCTCTCCTGTCCGATTTCCACAAGCTGAACCGCAAGGGAAGAGAAGCGGCTTTGGGAGCGGTCAAGGGCTTTACCTTCGTACCAGAATATACGAAATCCGAGGCTGAGGATGTCGTATAATTGCTTTAACCAATTATAGGAAAGGAAAATAGCAAAAAGAGGTAATGTACATGGAGAATAATGAACTGTTCCAGGCAATCAGGCAAATAGTAAAAGAGGAGGTCGAACCAGTCAAGCAGGATGTATCGTCAATGAAATCTGACATTTCCAGCCTTAATGAAGGACAAAAGTCTTTGCAACAGGATATGTCCGGCATGAAATCTGATGTTTCCAGCCTTAATGAAGGGCAAAAGTCTTTGCAGCAGGATATGTCCGGCGTGAAATCTGATATTTCCAGCCTTAATGAAGGGCAAAAGTCTTTGCAGCAGGATATGTCTGGCGTGAAATCTGACATTTCCGGCCTTAAAGAAGGGCAAAAGTCTTTGCAGCAGGATATGTCCGGCGTGAAATCTGACATTTCCGGCCTTAAAGAAGGGCAAAAGTCTTTGCAGCAGGATATGTCTGGCGTGAAATCTGATATTTCCAGCCTTAATGAAGGACAAAAGTCTTTGCAGCAGGATATGTCCGGCATGAAATCTGACATCTCCGGCCTTAATGAAGGACAAAAGTCTTTGCAGCAGGATATGTCCGGCATGAAATCTGACATTTCCGGCCTTAATGAAGGACAGCTAAAGATCAATCTCACTCTGGAAAACGACGTTGGTAAGAAACTGTCCGCCTTGTTTGACGCGCATCAGCTTGATAGCGAAAAAATCCAGTCCGTTAAAGATTCAATAGAGAGTATTGAGAAGACCGTTGACACCAATGATACCCTATCAAGGGTAAACGCGCGGGAAATCCGAATGATAAAAGAAAAAATGGGATAAAAAAATAAGCCGCTTCACCCGGTCACTATCCGGATGAAGCGGCTTACTATCAGTAGGGCTAACAGCATAATTACTTGCAAAAATATTATACTGTTTCTGCTCCCAAAAATCAAGGAGAGTAATATGAAGCGGGCTGTTATTTATGCGCGGTATTCAAGCGACGCGCAAAAAGAGACCAGCATTGATGATCAAATTAGAGATTGTAAAAAATATGCTGCTGATAACGATTACCATATTATTCATATATATCGTGACGATTGCGTTTCCGGAAAAACCGATAACCGTGCCCAGTTTCAAAAGATGCTTACAGACAGCTCCAGTGAACTATTTGAAACAGTCATTGTTTGGAAACTTGACCGATTTGCCAGAAACCGAAATGAAAGCGCTATTAATAAAGTCAAACTTAAAAAAAATGGTGTAAAAGTAGTTTCTGCAATGGAACATATTCCGGACGGCCCAGAGGGAATTATATTGGAGTCCGTTCTGGAAGGAATGGCTGAATATTACATTTACGATCTTATGGAAAAAACAACTAGGGGGCGTATTGGCGTGGCGCTTCAATGCAAGCATACCGGAGGCAGGCCGCTACTGGGGTACAGAGTAAATCCAGACAAAACGTATTCCATTGATGAGTATAATGCGGAAACAATTCGTCAGATATTTCATATGTATGCAAATGGGTCGTCTTTCTCCGAAATAATTGACGAAATGAACCGGCAGGGCAGAAAGACAGCAGCAGGTAACAGCTTCGGTAAAAACTCCATTCATGAGTTGCTGAGGAATGAACGCTTCATTGGAATTTTCACTTACAACAAGATACCATCTGAAAATGGAAAGCGAAACAGCCACGCATCTAAGCCACAAGACAAGGTAATCCGCATTCCTAATGGAATTCCCGCAATTGTCTCAAAGGATGAATGGAACGCAGTGCAAGAAAGAATGCAAAAAAATAAACATGCCCAAGCCAGGCATAAAGCAAAAATAGAATATCTTTTATCAGGAAAAATTTTCTGTGGCGAATGCGGCGGCGCAATGGTAGGGCAAAGCAGCGGAAACCATGAAAAGTATTCTTACTATGAGTGCAGCACAAAAAAGCGTCTGAGAACGTGCAGTAAATCAAATGTTAAAAAAGAAACAATTGAAAATGCTGTTATAAATTGCACTATAGAATATATATTATCAAAGAAATTTCGGGAAGCACTAGTTGATTTAATTTTGCAGCAGGATGATGAAAGGCAAAAAAATGTACAGCTAATAACAGGTCTGAAAGAAAAAATAAAGCAAAACCAAAACGAAAAAGGCAATATTATTAAGGCTATTGAAGCAGGAATCTTTACAAGGACTACAAAAGATGAACTGGAAAAACTGGAAAAAGAGTCTGACTTATTGGACAGCCAGTTGCTTGAGGCAGAAACAATGCATTCTCCTACATATACAAAAGAAGCCGTATCTGCTTGGCTTGATAAAATTGCTACAAAATCAAAAAAAAGTGAAAGCGGAAATAAATATCTGCTTTATTCCTTTGTACATGCTGTTTATGTATACGAGGACAATACGGTAAAAGTAATATATAACTTGGGGGACAAAGAGCAAAGGGTAACCCTTTCGGATTTGAATGGTGCGGGTGACAGGACTTGAACCTGCATGCTTTCGCACAAGAACCTAAATCTTGCGTGTCTGCCAATTCCACCACACCCGCAAAGACACGCGGAAAACCGCGTGAAATTATTATACCTTAAATACGGCCAATTTACAACAATTAAAATTGCAGGGCGCCCTGATCCAACATAGACTGAGCCGCCAGCATGGCTCCCATCCGCCCGCTTGGATAGTTCAGCGCCCCCTGCATCCATGCGGCATAGGGTTCGCGGAGCGGCGCATCCGCCGAAAGCTCAATGGATGCCCCTAACGTAAACGCCCCGGCTGCCATGATGATTTTACAGTCATAGCCGGGCATATCCCATGGCTCGGGAGAAACAAACGAGTCAACCGGCGCGCCCTTCTGCACCCCCTGGCAGAACGCAATCAGAGCTTTGGCGCTTTTCAGCATCACCGTCTGGATAATGTCGGCGCGCGGCTCGTCATACTGCGGTGAAACGTCATAGCCGAACTGCCGGAACAGTGCCGCCGTAAAGACTGCGGTTTTCAGGGCTTCCCCCGTCACCATCGGCGCGTGGAACGCACCCATAAAAAGCTCGCGGTTATTACCCAGGGTTGCACCAATCTCCCGTCCGGTCCCCGGCGTAGTCAGGCGGTAAGCACAGCTTTCCACCAGATCTTTCCGGCCGGCAATATACCCTCCCGTGGGTGCAATGCCGCCGCCGGGATTTTTTATCAGCGAGCCCGCCATCAGGTCAGCTCCATGAGAAACCGGTTCGTCGCGCTGGACGAACTCGCCGTAACAGTTGTCCACCATTACAATGCAGTCCGGCGCCCTGCGCTTGGCAATCTCAGCAATTTTACCGATCTCTTCCACAAACAGGGACGGGCGCAGGCTGTAGCCCCGCGAACGCTGAATATACACCATGCGAACATTCGGATTGACGCGCAGTTCAATTTCCGCGTAATCCGGCTTGCCGTCCGGAAGGAGATCAACCTGCTCATAGCGGATTCCAAATTCTTTCAGGGAACCGTTCCCGTCGCCGGTAAGGCCGATCACAGTGCGAAGTGTGTCATACGGAATCCCCGTAACGCTCATCATGGTATCGCCCGGCCGCAGGACGCCAAACAGCGCCACAGTCAGGGCATGGGTTCCGCTCACAAAGTTATGCCGCACAAGGGCATCTTCCGCGCCGAATGCATCAGCGTAAACTCTATCTAACGTCTCGCGTCCGCGGTCATCATAACCGTAACCGGTCGTCGCGGTAAAATGGCTTTCGCTTACACGGTTGCGGATAAAAGCCGCCAGCATCTTCTGCTGGTTCCAATCGGCGGTCTCCTCAATGCGGCGAAAATACGGCTTCGCCAGTTTTTCTGCCTTTTCTGCCGCTGTTTCAATCTTTGAATCAAATTTAAAATATGGATACAAAATTATTTCTCCCTCTTCCCGAAACCTTCCGATTTTGCCGGATTTTGACCATGCAGCAAACTTATGGGATCGAAAGCCTTCATCCTTGATGGAAGATACCTTCAAAGCATGTTGTGAAACATTTTGAATTACCGCATTACCGCTTTTCCGGAGCCCGCTTCATCTCTGCCCAGGAACCGTACGGCTGAAAACCCAGCTTCCGGTAAAATTCTTCGTTTTCACCTTCCGCCCGAAAAATGTAGACATTCTGTTTTTTCAGGATCGACAAAATCCCCCGCACGGCGGATCCGGAAAACCCATGCCGCCGGAGCTCTGGAGCACAGGCCACCCCGGAAAGGATCGCCGACCGTTCCGTCATTGCGCTGCACAGCGCACAGGCAATCAGTCTCCCCTCCCGGCGGATACCAACTGAAAAAGCGTTGCCGCGGCGGATCCGGTAGGAAAGATCCATATAAAACGGCTCAAATTCCGGCGGTGCAAACGTATCGGTGCGCACTCTGTCCAGCAGCTCATAAATGTCGCGCAGACTGGGATTGGTCTCCAGGTCTGCCGCAGCTTTTTCCGAATCTCCGGCAGGGTGCAGAAGCATGATCTCTCCGCGGGAAGAAACCGGCAGATTCATTTTGCGGGCAGCCGATTCCGTGCAGGAAAAGCACTGCAAATCAAGCGCCGGAAGAAAGGCGGCCAGTTCCTCCCAGTCTGTCTGCCCGCCTTCCTCCAAGATCGCGCTGTCATCCAGTTTAGCCAGAGCCGTGCCGCCTTCCTGCGACCAGAACTGCGCAATGCGTTTTTCAACTCCGTAAGCGGCCGCCGCGGATCGGATTTTGCATCCAAATGGGGTATCCCCCGATACAGCGAGTTGCTGTAATGAATCAAGAAGTTTCAGCATATTAAATTCTTATGTTGCATTCCTTTCTTCGATCATTTCTGCGTACTGAATCAGCAGCTGTCCGGCAGAACAATAATCTTCCTGCGCAATCATACCGAACGGCGCATGCAGATACCGGCAGGGAAGGGAAACCGCCGCCGTGCGCACTCCTGCACGCGAAACATGGATGGCGGCTGCGTCGTTTCCCCCGGCGACCGCCTGCTTCGCCTGGCAGGGAACTCCGGCTTTTTCAGCCGCCTGAAAAGCCAGCTGGTAATATTCCCGGTCATAAATGGTGCCCTTGTCCATAAAGGAGATAACAGGTCCTTTGCCCAAACGGCAAACCTGCCGGTCTTCTTCCACGCCCGGAACATCCGCCGCTGTTGTGGATTCCACAACAATTGCCGCCTGCGGTGCAACGGAAAAAGCCGCGGTTCTTGCCCCTTTCAGTCCGATTTCTTCCTGCACGGCAAAGACGAAAACCGTGTCGTATTTCAGCTGGGCTTTCATCATCCCGATCAAAAGAGCGCATCCGGCACGGTCGTCCAGAGCCTTGGACATAATCATGCCGCCCTGCCGGTCAAAATAAGAATCAAACGTGACCATATCGCCGGGTTTTACGCAGGATTCCGCTTCTTCGCGAGAAGAAGCACCAATGTCAATATACAGGTCTTTCAGCGGGACGCTTTTGCTTATCTGATCTTTTTCCAGCAGGTGAATTGGCTTGACGCCAATTACACCGGAAATGCCGTCTTCCACTGTAACCGATTTCCCGGGGAGGATGCGGCGGTCAATTCCGCCCACTGTTTCAAACTTCAGCAGTCCTTCGTCCGTAACGTGTGTCACAATCAGCCCCACTTCATCCATGTGTGCGCTGATCATCAGCTTCGTATTCGGGTGCTGTTTTCCTGCTTTAAACGCGACAATATTCCCCAGCGGGGTGATTTTTATCTCATCGGCGCAAGATTTAATTTCCTTCAGGATCAAAGCACGGATTTCGTCTTCCCTGCCGGAGATCCCGCGCGCGGTGCACAGTTTCTCGAGCAAATTCCAGTCCGCCATTATTCGGCCTCCCTTATGTACGCCGCTAGCAAACGCGCGGTATTTTCAACATCCTGCAAATCAACGACTTCCGCCGGCGTGTGCATATACCGCAGCGGGATGGAAACCAGGCCGGTCGGAACGCCGGAACGGGTCGCGGCAATATCGTCGCTGTTGGTGCCCGTATCCTCCCCCATTACGTCGCGCTTGTAAGGCATTTTGCTCTTTTCAGCCAGTAACACCAGTTTCTCGCTGATGCCCCGGTTCAGAACCGGGGCATAACCAATCATGGGCCCGCCGCCGAGCT
The DNA here is from genome assembly GCA_002407675.1 of Ruminococcaceae bacterium UBA5406. GTDB lineage: Bacteria > Bacillota > Clostridia > Oscillospirales > Acutalibacteraceae > Thermocaproicibacter. Next base: position 2,489 of record DHNW01000026.1, on the reverse strand, counting down.
TTCCGCATTTCTCGGGTTCAACGCCGGGCTGAGCTGCAAAGCCAACGTCTACGGCAATTGCCTGAGACGGATCGGCTCCGTATGCGCCCGTAACGGCTCCCTGCCCGCCGACTTCCTCCCGCGTACTGCAAAGAAAAGTCACGCGGCAGCGCGGTGGTTTTTCCGTCAGCAGCTGCGCACAGCGGATCAGTGCCGCTACGCTGGAGCGGTCGTCCAGCCCCGGGGCGGTAATCCGGGTCCCCAGCAGGCTTTTCGGCTCCGTCCGGAACAGGATGCGGTCGCCGGGCTGGACCCGTTTTTCCGCTTCTTCCCGTGAAAGTCCTATATCAACGGCCATTTTATCAGGGGCGGGCACTTTGTCCCTGTCGCCGCCGGTCAGGTGCGGGGGCATGCAGCAGACAATTCCATGCAGTTCCTCTTTTCCGCAGACTGTGACCGCCGTTCCCGGAAGGATCCGCTGATCCGTACCGCCGCAGCGGTCTGCCCGCAGAAAACCATTCTTTTCAATCCGCGTTACAACCAGCCCGATCTGATCCAGGTGTGCATCCAGTAAAATGTGATTTTTCGATTTCGGATCTCCCATAACAGCCAGAAGATTTCCCAGCGCGTCTGTGTGCGTTTCCGCGCATCCCGGAAATTTCTGCGCCGCGGCGGCGGCAGCGGCGGATTCATCGCCCGGTGTTCCGCCAGCTTTGCAAAGCCGGAATACCAGTTCTTTTAATTCTTGCATTGTCTTACTCCCATTCCGTTATTTTAAACCGTTTACAATCTTCCGAAAACGCTCACCGCGTATTTCAAAATTTGGGAACATATCGAAACTGGCGCAGGCGGGTGAAAGTGACACGATATCGCCCTTTTGGGCTTCTGCCCGACAGAGGGCTACCGCTTCTTCCAGCGAAGAAGCGTGCAGGATCTTGGGGGTCCCTTCGCAGTACCCGGGGGCAGCTTTCACCGCCGCCTCAATTTTCGGGGCGGTATCACCCATCAGCACCAGGGTTTTCACTTTCTTTATGATGGCCGGCCCCAGCGGGTCAAACGGGATCTTTTTATCATATCCCCCGGCAATCAGAATGATTTTCCGGTTAAACAGCGAAAGGGCTCCGCGGATGGTACGGCTCGGTGTTGTGCCAATGGAGTCGTTATAATACCGCACGCCGTCCAGCTCCCTCACAAATTCGTTGCGGTGTTCCACCCCTGGAAATGTCTGCGCCACGGCACGGATTTTGTCCGCGCCGGCAAACCCCCACACGGCGCAGACAGCAGCAAGGTAGTTTTCAATGTTGTGCAGACCGGGAATTTTAATATCCGAAGCGTTCATCACGCGGATTTCCTTTCCCGGCAGTGAAAGTCTGATTTCGCCGTCCGTGTCCATCCAGGCGCCGAAGCGGACCGGGTGCCTGCGGCTGAACATCATGCACGCCCCGCGCACGTCTTTTGAAAACGAAGCCGTAATTTCATTGTCGGCATTCAGCACAGCGCGCCCGAAAGCATTCTGGTGCAGGATAATGTTTTTCTTCGCGTCCACATATTCCTGCATATCCTTATGAATATCCAGATGGTTCGGCGAAACATTCGTCACCACGGCCACATCCGGGCTTCGCCGCATGGAAATGAGCTGAAAGCTGGAAAGTTCGGCTACAACCAGATCCTCCGGCAGAATGGTCTCGAGCCGCGGCAGGAGCGGAGTTCCGATATTCCCGCCCAGGTGGACTTTTTCCCCGGACGCTTCCAGAATTTTTGCCAGGATGGTGGCTGTCGTCGTCTTTCCGTCACTGCCGGTTACCGCCAGAATCCGGCAGGGGCAGAGATCAAAAAAGACCTCCATCTCGCTGGTGACCGCCGCGCCGCGCGCGCGGGCCTCTTCCAGCTGCGGCAGAGTGTACCGCATTCCCGGAGTCCGGAAAATAATGTCCTCATCCATGTTGCTGAGGTAATCTTCCCCTGTTATCAGCCGCACGCCCATTTGCTTCAGTGTGCGGGCTGTCTCACCAAGTTTTTCCTCTGGGCGCCTGTCCCGGGCCGTAACCCGCACACCTTTCTGAGCAAAAATTTTTACCAGCGGCAGATTGCTGCCGCCCAGGCCGCAGAATGCGACTTTTTTCCCACGAATCGACCTGTAAAATTCCTCCGCTGTCATCCATACCCTCCGTCCATCTAGGTCCCGGCACGCAGGCGCTCTCGCTCCCCTGCCGTGCTAAAACCAGCTTACTTTATTATACTAACCGTTTCCAAAAATATCAAGCATTCCTGCGTCCTCCGTGGGCAGAGGCCGCCATCCGCACACAAAACTCGGCAGAAAAACGGAAAGTTAAGTGAAAAAAGAGGCTCTTTGTCAAAAGTTGGGGTGGACCCAAAAATGGAAGCAGCGAGGAGTAGCGTCAAGCTGCTCCTTTTTGTATTGGATAGTAGAACATGTGAAGGATGCGATTGCGAAAGCGTCGGAAGCTGCGGTAACCAATAAGCATTGCGTTTCAAGACCTTAATCTTGT
>DHNW01000001.1 GCA_002407675.1 Ruminococcaceae bacterium UBA5406 | reverse complement strand
ATGGATACCATGCTGTTTGTATCAATTTTCATGGTAAGCGCCTCCCTGCCTCATAGTATACGCAGAAAATAGGATAAATTCAACCTATTTTCTAGTTTTCATGAAGACTTCTGGCAAAGGGAAAACGGCCGGGCACTCCCAATATACACTTTTACATCATGATATCCTAGCTATGTTATATTCCGTATGATGATGCTCAACCGTTTTAGTCACAATATGATATGAACTATGCGTATCAAAGCCTATGAAATCTCCTTTACTGTTATAACGTGGGATTTTATCGTATTCTCTTACTCTTTCCGTAGTGGTATAATCTTTACTTTCTTTATTTATTCGATAAGTATGACAGATCGCAGGTCCTGATCCATTGGTACAATTTGCATTAACAGATACAGTAACTGCCCCTTCATTTGGATAGGAAAGACTAGTTGAAGTAGATGTTGTTTGCTTTGTAACAGAGCCGGCTTGAACTGTATACGATGTAATTGGTAAATATGAATATGGGCTATCCCATGAAATTGATATAGTTCCACTATTATTAATGGAGACTGACAAATTAGTCGGGGCTGAAGGAACCTTGGGCTTAACTGTGAACTGGCAGGTTGCCGTGAATCCTCCGTCTGCTGTAGTGACTGTAATGGTGCAGGAACCTTCACTATTTCCGTAAACAGTTCCTGAGCTGGACACGGATGCTACCGAAGAATTGGAGGAAGTCCACTTTACAGATTGATTGGTCGCGTCCGATGGAGTGAAAATTGGCGACAGCCTTATGGAACCGCCCTTTTTAACCGAAACGGACGACTGGCTGAATCTGATACCTGTAACAGGGACGATTACCTTGACAGTGCATGTTGCCGTAAATCCTCCGTCCTGTGATGTGGCAGTAATAGTTGCCGTGCCTCCGCCGACTGCCGTAACCTTTCCGGTGCTGTCAACGGACGCTGCGCTGGGATTGCTGGAGGTCCAGGCAACACCTTTATCCGTTGCGTCTTCCGGTGTAATTACGGCCGTCAATGTCTGCGATTTCCCTTTTATCAGCCCCAGAGAAGTTTTGTCCAGCGTGATGCCGGTGACCGGGATTACAACCGTAACCTTGCACTGTGCCTTGAATCCTCCGTCATGCGACGTAGCGGAGATAACTGCCGTACCGGTTTTCAGGGCTTTGAGGGTCCCGGCATCGTCAACGGACACAATATCCGGATTGTCTGATATCCATGTGATTCCGGTATCAGTCGCGTCGGCAGGCTGGAAAACAGCTTTCAGGGAAGATTCCGTACCCTTTGCCAGAGTCAGCGTGTCATGATCCAACGATATTCCGGTCACCGGGACAATCACCGTCACTTTGCACTGGGCCGACTTTTTACCGGCCTGCGCCGTAATGACCGCCGTTCCTCCTTCAACGGCTGTGATGTTTCCGTCTTTGTCAACTGTGGCCACGGCATTGTCTGAAGACGTCCAGGTAACCGTCTTATCCTCCGTCGTGTCGGCAGGAAGGACTGTCGCAGTCAGGGACGTGCCCTCACCTTTTTTCAGTGTAACCGCGTCTTTGTCCAGCTGAACTTCAGAGATTGATACGACAACCGTAACTTTGCAATGCGAGGTAAATCCGCCGTCGCTGGTTTTCGCTGTGACAATTGCTTGTCCCGCGCCAACTGCCGTAACTTTTCCGTCCATGTCCACTGTGGCAGCGGTTTCGTCAGAGGAAACCCAGTCGAGTGTTTTGTCCGTCGCATCTTCCGGCGTAATAACCGGTTTCAGCGTCTGGGAGGTCCCCCGCTCCATGGTAAGAGCATCCTTCTCAAAAGAAACACCAGCTACTGGAACAATAACTGTAATGGTACACTGGGCCGTATGTTTCCCGGCCTGCGCCGTAATGACCGCCGTACCGCCCTCAACGGCTGTGATCTTCCCGTCTTTGTCAACTGCGGCCACGGCATTGTCTGAAGACGTCCAGATAACCGTCTTGTCTTCTGTTGTGTCCGGTGGGTCTATGGTGGCTGTCAGAGCCTTGTTTTCCCCTTTTTTCAGGGTGAAATCCGTGTCATCCAACACCAACTTACTGATGGAGATACCAACCGTAACTTTACACTCCACTGAAACGTCCCCGGCCTTGGCTGTGATGGTGGCCGTACCGGCATTCACAGCATTGATTTTTCCATCCGTATCAATGGTAACGATATTGCTGTCGGATGTTGCCCATGTCAGCTGATCCGTTGTGTCAGCTGGTTCTAGAACTGCTGCCAACACCAGCGACGAACCTTTTTCCATCTCAATATCCTTATTCTCAAGGTTTAAGGTTACCTTTGCAGCCGGGATGCGTACCGTCACATTGCAGACGGCTGTTTTCCCGTTGACGGTCTTTGCCGTGATTTTTGCTTTCCCGCCTTTGACTGCCCTCACTTTTCCATTTCTGTCCACGGCGGCAATAGTATTATCCGAGGATGACCAGGTGACATACTTGCTTTGGGTTGTGTTTTCAGGGGCAGCCGTTGCTTTCAGGGTAACCGTGTTGCCCGGCTTTTCCAGATATGCACTGGATTGGCTGAGAGACACCCCCGTGATGGCCACCGTGCGGTGGTGATGGTGGTGTGACGGTGAGCCGCCTGAACCAGAGTTTTCCGTACCTCCGGAGGATACGGCAGAACTGCTGCCGGAAGAAGACGGGGCCTGGCTGGACGAACTTCCCGGATCCGGTTTTGCGGGAACCGGCGCTTCCGAGGACGTCCCGGAAGACGGGGAGGAAGACACGGCACCGCCGGTTTCCTGCCCGCGCCCGGAACTCCCTGTAATCGTGCCGGTAACAACCGGCGTGAAGCTGCCGTTTCCGCCCGCCGGGATACCGGCATTTCCGGAATTGTCCCCGGCATCTGTCCCTTCACCGGTATTTGATACGGAATCGTCGAATTTCGAACTGCCCGGATGGGCAATGCCGGCAAAGGAGCCGATCGGGCCGATATGGAGACTGCCGGCATCTGCTTCCAGCGTCCGGCCTGTATTCCGCCCTGCCCCCGAGGAAGCCGAAGGGCGCAATATAGCAGACGGCTCCGGTGTCTTCCAGTGGGAAGACTGGGCGGACGTGCCTACTACGAGGAATAAAATTCCCAGCAGGAGCAGCAGGCAGACAATCAGGATATGTTTCTTATATTTTTTCATATAGCATTTTTTCCTCCTTCAGTTAAAACTTTGGTGTATAGCCGCTTTTTACCGTTATGCGGCCGTGCAGCGGCGTGATATTGCCAAGACGGACCATGAGCGGCATTTGAAGGTCGATCTCTGCCGTGCAGGCCAGCTGCCCGGCACCTTTTCCATCCGGGGCAAACGGCGCGTTTGTAATTTGCGCCGACAGGCCGGACAGCCGGTAATTGACGTCTGTGCCGGCATATTTCACATGGGTGCTGCCGTCTTTCCGGGTGCCGAGGCTGGCGTCCAGCCGGGCATAGACGTCGGCGGCGGAGAGGCTTTCACTCCAGCTTCCGCCGGCCTTCCGGTACCCGCCGGAATATCCTTCCCGGACTCCGTCATACAAACCGGCATATTGTTCTTCGCAGGTTTCCGTAACCGCTGCCTGGACGGCATCGCGCACATCGCGTTCCGTCGATTGCAGGCGGGAATATTCCAGAAACACGGATGCCAGCACAAGAATGGCAAAGGACACCGCAGCGGCCGCAATCAGGCCGGAGCCGCGCCGGCTTTTCAATATCTTTTTTATTTCCAGTACACCTCGCTTTTTCCGGATGACCGCGACGTCAGCGGAACGGGGACGCTTCCCACTCCGGCCAGGCGGCCGATATCCTGCGATACCGTGCAGGTTACGGTGATTTTCTGCCCCAGCTGGATATCCCCGGTGCGTGACCAGGTTATCTTCGGGGACAGGCCGGTGTTGGCTGTTAATTCCCGTTCCCGCTCCGCCGTTTCCGGGCCGACGCGCCCGGCCATCTCCGCCGTCCGGCAAAGTTCGCCGGCATAGGTGTCAAGCTGCTGCTTGGCCAGAAAGACCGGGAATAGATGAAACGCAAGGGCAATCGCAAAACAGCTGAACAGGAGGATGGCCGCGCCCCCTATCATCCCTTCCCCTTTGGAAGATCTCAGTATTTTTTTAAATTTCATAGTCATAGGCAAACCTCACATCATGCCGCGCAGTTTTGCATAGGCGTACAAAAGCATCACGGCCATAACCGTTCCCATAAAACAGATCAGCATGGCGAACGAATAGACCCGCACTTTGTCGGGCCTTTTCTTTGCCTCCAGGCTAAGGCCCTGAATTTCAGCCTGTTTGAAATCGTTCTGGAGGGTCTGAAAATACGAAACGGCGTCGTCGCCCTGCAAAACCATCTGAAGGCCTCGGACAATCTCGCTCAGCATAATGCTGCCGACGCGCCGGTTCATCCGCCAGAGCGCTTTTTCCGGGGAGCCGGAGCGCATGTCGGCCAGCGTAATCTGCAGTTCGTCACGAAATTCCGGCGTTGTGCTGGGCAGAAAAGACGCCAGGATTCCGATTACGTCGCGGCTCGACTGAAGTTCCTGGGCAAGCGTTGCCGCAAGGCGCGGCAGTTCCGCGTCAATCCGGTCCCGCCGGGCCTTCCCGGCCCTGTCCAGCGACGAGATATCCCGGGTCATCATATAGATTCCGTAGCCTGCGGCGATAACCCCCAGAAACGGTGAAATCACGGCAAGCAGGGCGGCTAGCGCCAGCCAGAGAAAGAGATTGACCGCAGTCTTTGCCGCATGGTATTCCGGGGCAACGGAGCTTCCGGCCATTTTCAGCTTTATCTGCAGGTCGTCCTTCCGGCTTTCACTGAGCTTGATTCTGCGGGCCAGGGCCGCGGAGAGCCGGGAAACAACAGCGTGCAGAAGGCTGCTTTTCTGCTCTTTGGGATGCACGGCCTTCATGGCCGCCATGGTTGTGCCGATTGTGGGGAGCCGGGCCGCGCTGCACAGGATTAAGTACAGCCCGGCGGATAAACACAGGAAAAATAAAATCAGTAAAAACAAACGATCACCTCCGGAATTCAATCGGCCGGGTCAGGCGGATAACGCGGATCAGTGAAAAGAAAAACACGGCCGCGTCAACCGCCAGGATGACCTGGCCTTTCTGCGTGTGCATCAGGATATTGCCGCAGTCCGCGTTCATCCCGGACAGCAGAAACGGCGAGCAAAGCAGGATCATCGCCATCAGCAGGAAGTTTCGCAGCGGGGAGTAAAGCTCCAGGTTCAGGTCACCGGACACCCAGCGCATCTCACTGAACTTCCGGACAATCGGCGTCAGCGTGCTTTTCAGGGTCCGGTCTCTCTGGCAGAGGATTACCGCATCCACCCATTCGCGGAAGACGCCGTTGTCAATCCGGCTTTTCATCTTTTCCAGCGCCAGCACGACGTCCGCGCTGACGGATGTGACGTTCCCGACAAATTCCCGGAAGACTTCCCGCACCGGGGACTGGCAGGAATCCATGGATTCCCGGACAGCTTCGATAATATCATCCGTGCGGATATATTCCGCCGTTACCATGGACAGGGCCGTTTCCAGTTCCACATTCAGCCGCTTTTTGTACCCGAAAGAAGACAGCAGGATATACAGGAACGGAATCAGGGCGAACCCAATGGCAAGGACGGGCATCAGGTAGACATTCCCCATCAGGGACGCAAAGAAAATGCCGGCCAGCAGGAGAGCAAAGGAAACCGAACACAGCGTGGCAAATTTTCCGCTCCGGTTAGTGACCTGAAGGATATTTTTTGCATCCAGCACAATCTTTTGAATCCCGCGCGGCTTTTTGGGGCTGACGCTGCGCCGGATCTGCTCTTTCATCTTGACTTTCCGCCTGGGGAGCATTGTAGAAACGGACGACAAAAACCCGAACGGCGTCTGGCCGGCAGCCAGGAGGATTCCGGCCGCAAACAAAAGGAATGCCGTAAAATACAGGGCGGTCATGCGGCACCGCCTCCCACAATTTTTTTCAAAAGGCTGTCCGGGATTCCGTTTGTCCGGAGACGATACTGAAGCTCTTTGGAAATGGTTCCTTTTTTGTTAAATTGACCGTGAATAATAGTTTTGCCGTTTTTTACTTCATTGCAGGCAACAATAGCGGCTGAAAGGCGAGTTTGGTCCCATCCATGCAGCATTCATAAATTTCTGTTACCCTGCGTACATTGTCTTCCATCAGTTGTTCATAAAAGAGGATGGGAAAGGCTTTTGAAAACATTCTGTACAAAGTCGTATCACTCAGGTTGCCGCATTTCATTGAGGCAAGCTGTACCACACGATCAGGGATGTCTTTGCAGCAGTCCACATGAACCGTACCGATTACGGGATGCCCTGTTAATGCTGCTTCCATGGTCTCAAACGCTTCAGAACCGCGAATCTCTGCCATACAAAGAAACTCAGGATTCATAGTCATGGAAAATTCCAAAAGCATTTGCGGAGTAATCGTATCCGTTGTTCTCATATGAACGACATTGTTTTTAACAGTGCCATCGTCGTTAAGCTTTACCAAATTGAATTCTCTGTCTCCATACTCTATGGTAATAAGCTTTTTCTCATCCGGCACAGCATCTTCCATAATAATGCTCATAAGCGTGGTCTTCCCTGCGTTGGTTGGACCAGCAAGCAGCATGGATCTTCCATATCGGTAACACATGCTGAGAAGATCAAACATCTCAGCATTCATCGTACCGTTCCGAATAATATCTTGCTTCGTGAGACCGCTGGGGTTTATAAATCGGATACTGGCGCAGACGCCTACATCATCATCGAGAGTCCCGCCGCCGCTATTAACTGTGATTCTGATCTTCGAACCTAAATTGCCGCGGGCAAGGGGGTTTCCATCATCCATTGGTTTATAACCCGCATTTCGCAAAAGGCGGTTAAAAATATCTTTGGCGTCCTGGGGTGTTCGAAAATGTTCTTTTGATTTTTCTTTCCACCCGCCTACATGTTTGATCAGAATATCCTTATAGGAATTAATTTCGATTCCTTCAATACCTGGCTTTACATAGTTAAAGTAGGGAGTTAAAAAAGAAAATTCCGCCATTTCTTCATATAAACGTAAAGCAGCATCTCCATCATCCATCCCGTCAACCGCATAGCTGCGGTCGGAAATGAATTTCCGGAGGCAGGACAGCATCTTTTCCCGTTTCTGCGCACTGTTTTCTTCCGACATCAGTTTCGGGTAACTGGCCGACATATATTTCTGTGCCTGATCGAGCAGTTCAGGAAACGGTATCGGCTTCTTTGCGCCGCCGTACAATTCCATGTTCCGGTTCACCGGTCAGCACCTCCTTTACAAGTTTTTTAATCTCCATAGTGTACTGCCGCGCTGTCCTGCCGAACACGGTATCCAGCAGGCGCGCGGAATCATACTGTTCTTTCAGCTCCGGGACGGCCGGAAGGATATACGGTATTTCCCCGGCCAGTTCCCGGGCCGGTTCCGTATCCTGCGACGGAAGGACGTTGTTCAGGATGCAGACCTGCCTGTCGTACCGGTACTCCGGGCTGCGCCTCAGGAGAGGCGCGGCAGACTGGAAATACAGCAGGCTTTTCGGGTCGGCATTGAGGACCCGGAGCGTGACTCCGGCCTGTTTGAGCGCTGCGGCCGTCAGGTAATTGTCCAAGCTGGAGGAACAGTCAACGAGTACATAATTATCCTCGAAACGGCAGAGGGCGCCGATCAGTTCCGAAGCCCGCTGGAACCCGTATTCCGGATAGCTCATGATATTCTCGCCCCTGCCGTACCCCAGCAGGCTGATGTACGGGTTATTCCCGTAGGGGACGCAGTGCCGGAGGATGTCAATCTGGGAAAGCTGGTCGGCAGCCAGGACACTCCCCAGGGACGGCGCGTCCTGAATATCCGGCAGAAGCAGGGGAATCAGAGGGACCTGATCGTCACAGCTGACAACCATCACATTCTGTTTCTGATCTGCCAGCGCTTTGGCTATTTTCACCGCGGTGACGGTTTTTCCGCTTTCCGGGCTTCCATATACGGCGGTCACTTTATTTTCCATTGCCGGTTCCTCCCGAGGCGCCGCCTGCTTCAGCCGCCTGAGCCTGAGCAAGGTACTGGTCTTCCAGCTTTAAGAACTTTTCGGCATTCTTTTCCGGCCCGCGGTAAACGAGGGCCGCGTGCAGCGTCCCGTTATGCTCATAATCGACGAGCTTCACGGCCTGTGCCGGAGAAACCAGCACCGTAAGCGCGGCGGGCATATCGTCGTCCGAACTGTCGTCCGATTTTTTATCTTTTTTCCCGCCGGTATTGTCAACGCCCTTGTCGGTTGTCGCCGCCAGCAGTTTTACATACTGGAGTTCCGGCGGGTTCAGTGTTGTCTTCATATCGCCATATCCGGCCACATACAGGGAAATAATATCCCCGGTTTCCAGCTTTCCGGACAGCCCGTCCGCAAAATCCTTAATGGTCACCGACACGGCCTGCCGGGAACCGTCCAGGCTGGAAAGGCCGGTATCCGGCGCTTTGTCGGACAGCTTGGTGGATAAAATATAATCACCCGGCTGAAAAGCCGCATCCGCATATTTTCCAACCGCGCCGGAATCTGTTTTAATAACGCTGTCCGGAAGGTTATATCCGCCGACCTGAACCTCCTGAACCATGTCTTTTGTCAGCTGCGTGCCTTTAGGGATGTCCTTGGTAACCCGGACAATGGTAACTTTCTTTCCTGCCGCCGCATTCATGGACGGCGCGGCCACAAAGCAGATCAGCAGAGCCAGGACAATGGCCGCCGCGGCAAGGAACGTCCGGTTTCGGAATAATTTTTTCATGGATTATGGAATGCCTCCTATCGGAATAAGCAGATACGCAAAAAAACACCCGGCTCCAAGCCAGGGTGCCATCGCGTAATACTGCTTTTTGTGTTTGTAAAATACAAGGCGGACAATTAAAAAAAGGGCCATGCCCAACAGCGCTCCGAAAACAGCGCCGTACGGGCCGAGGACCCAGCCTGCCGCCGCCATCAGTTTAATATCCCCGCCGCCGAAGGCTTTCCCGCCCGTTATCCTTGCTATCAGATACAGCAGCAGGGACACGCCGAAAAAGCCTTCCGCAGACGGGACGGGCTGAAATTCCAGAAATCCTGCCGCCAGCATCGGGAGCATGAGCCAGTCCGGAATTTCGTGGCTGATTCCGTCGCAGATACCGGCGCAGATCAGGGATTCCGCCAGCAGAAAACCTTTGGCAGTCTTCCACGGATCGCCGAAAGCCCGCACCAGCAGGATACAGGCTAAGACGGACAGGGGCAGGGCCGCCGCCGGACGGTGAACGTCATGGAAACGGCGGCTGAAAATAAAACTGACGGCGCTGCCGGCCAGAACCGCCGCTAAAATCCACAGCATCACGACAAATTGAACAGTCCTTTGAGTTTATCCCCCAGGCTGCTGAAGAACGCTGGAGATTTCTTGTTGAAAAAAAGAATTGCCGCACCGACTGCTATGAGTGCAAATATAACAAGGCCCGAGGTTGATGTATTTTGTTCCCCGCGGGTATCCGTGAGGGCCGCCGCGGCGGAACCTGCCTCAATTCTTGCCTTTACCGCAAAGGCGTCCTTTTTCCGCCTTGCAGCATCCAGAAAGGATAAAAATTTTTGTTTCATTTTGTACCTCCATAATTTTATTTTTTACCTGCCTGCTTCCGGAATCCTAGCTGGTGTCATAGGCTGTCCGCCCGCCTGGGTAGATCCGGAAAAAGTTTCTGCACTGGATCAGCTTCATTACCATCACACTCCAAAATTAATTTTTTTGTGCGGCTTTCTGCGCTTCTTGACAGCATTCAGGACCAATAAAAATCTTTTTCCCAACCAAAGAAACAGGATACGGTCTGCGAAGATCTTCAACCATTGCAGAAATCAAAAGGGCATTTTGATAAATCTCAATGCGGTCAATTTGACCGCAGACTACTTCACCCTCATTCAGCACTGCGCAGGTTTCACCCGGTTCCGCTGGAAAATTTTCAAGAATATGCAAAGCGTCTTTGAAATTCTGAGGATCTTTATACCCGAAAACCTGCTCCGTATCCTCTTCACCTCCTTTCGGGTCGGAGACGCTGCCCTTGGCTTCGGAGTGATTGGGATCCGGAGCCGTTTCTAAAACAGGAGGATCTGGAACGGCGGCAGGTACAGCTGCCGGATGATTTTCCAGCTCCGTGGATGTATCCTCCTTTTCTTGCGGAATTGCTGCACCGGAGCTATTGTTTAGCGGCTCGCCAGACTCCGGGCTGATATTGCCATTAACGGCAGTTATCGAACTGTCTGTGGTTTCCGTTTGATCTGAATCGTCAGGTGCCTTTTCGCACTGTGGCAGATACTCTTTATCTGCCTGAACGGAACCCTCCATATCAAGTTGCGGAAAAGTCGGCAGCTGTTTTCCCAATTCCGGGACCGGGGCGATACCGTTAGGCAGAAATCCGGAATTTTGGCTCCCACCAGCAGCAGACTGGGAAGGAAAAGGCAGCCTTGTATGGAGATCAGAATGGCTGCATGGTACGCTTCTCGACCGGGCTAACTTTCCGTTAAGCAGTTCCATGCGGTCTATGCCATCCGGATGCTTTCTTTTTCGGCGCGGCAGCCTGTATCTCCGTCTTGATGCCCGTGTGATTTTTCTTGCCTTGATCGGACGTATGGCAGTAACGGCCTTCACTGCTGCTTGAGCCTGCCGGTTTCCGTCTGGAACATCGGAAAATATGTATCCCCGGCTGCGGATAGCCGATATTTTCAGTTCAACTGCCGGGTCATGGAATCGTTCATGAATTTTCAAAAATCCGGTATACGCTTTTTGGAACAGTTCTTCTGCCATTCTTGAATCGGCTTTCATGCCGGTTCCGGATTCGTACATTTTAGCAAGTTCATAGCTGGCAAATGGGCTGTCCGCTGCGGAAGCCCGGGAAAACCATAGCGCTGCCTGGAACGGGTTATATTCCGCCATTATTCCATTTAGATACATTTTTCCCACAGCAAACTGGGCGCAGATATTTCCGCGCCCTGCCGCATCTAAATACGCCTGTAGTACATCTTCATCTCCGGCAGAAGGCAGTTCATCAGACTGGCCGTATAGGGCCTCTTCCTGATACCATGCCCGTGCAAGTTCAGAGGGAGAATACTTTTCCCATTCATCCGGATCGTCGCAGGCACGGTCTTTGGGGGCTTCAGCGGCTGTTTGATCTTCATTTTCCATAGCAATCACTTCCCAATCAGCAAAATAAAAGCAGGAAGAGCTGCTCCGCTTTTCCTGCCTGTTCAGTCAATGGCCAATACATCCGGATTCCGCCGGAATTTTCCGCAAGCTGTTCCCCAAGCAGGGCATTTGGCCTTTTTGTTTGTCTTGCTACAGTATTCTTTCTTCCAGTCTAGACACTGGCGGCACGTCCGGCCTCTCGTATATCCATAGCACAGGCACATTTCTTCATTCGCATTCACGTCGTATTCCCCCTTTCGCCGCACAGAAATTTCCGGTAACTGTGCAGCAGTTTGTTTTCGATCCGCTTAGTCGCCTCCGGCGTCCGGGGCAGCACGATATACTGCCGGTACCGGTTGCGCGGATACCGCACGGTAAACCCTCTGCCGAGCTGGACAATGGCAATATCATCAATGGTCAACACACCGTCCAGCGTGATACTGGCCAGCGCTCTCAGCCGTTCATCTCCGTGAATGTTGCGGAACTGGATTCTTGTGATTTTCATTCTTCCGTCCTCCCTCTAAACCGTCTGGAGGACAAAATTATCTTCCCGCAGGAAATTGATGAAGGCGCTTTTCCAGTAGGCGCTGATATTTTTTACCTTTCGCATGGGACAGCCGCGCATGTGTTCCAGAAATCCTTTGACCGTATCCGAATCGGCCTTTTCTATGTACCGCTTCAGGGCATGGCGGCTCTGCGGCACTCTGTTGATGGACGTGGACGGGTTTACCAGCATTTCCACCATGCAGTCCAGCAGAGCATTTACCCCTGGCAGTTCTTCCGGCAGATTATCCTCAAAATAGCTGTAGTCGATCTGCTCTTTCAAAGCTTCACGGATTTCGTCCGTCTGTCCGTCCGTCACAGAAGGTTCTCCTGTTTCTTCCTGATAGACTGACTGACCATTACCCTTATTTTTTTTATTGTCATTTTTATTAAAATCACTTTTATTTTTACTGCCCACATTGAGCACCGGGTGCTCCGAGCATGGGGTGCATGGAGCATAGGGTGCAAAATGTAGGGTATGGTCAGGTTCATTTTTTGGGGTTTCTGGTACGCTTTGACCATAGGGTACATTTTGTAGGGGGTGGTCGCTTCTATCTTCTAAGGCTTTCTGTGGGGGTTCAGAATCACCTTTATTCAAATCATGTTTTTTCGGTTTGGCTGGCTTGATTGGTTTACCCTGAGAGTTGAGATTTATTGTGGAAGAAGATGATCGGTCGGCTGTGTCCAACAATTCATACTCATATACAAACCGGCCACACTGTTTTCCCGGCATCCGGTAAAGTTTTAGGTATCCATGTTCCTTCAGCTCTTTCCACGCAGCATTGAAGGCTCTTTCTCCTTCCAGACAGATTTTCATTAGATATCCTTTGTAAAGGTCATAACTCGGAATATTGATGTAGCTTTGAATCATGGCATACAGCCCTTTCGCCCTCAGCGAAAGACTGGAATCCTGTAAAGCATTATTTGACACTGCTGCAAAGTTCGTCTTTCTGCGCCTGAATTTTCCCTGAAATCCTGACATTTTCTTTTCCTTCCTTTTCTCAAAATATAGATTTCTGCGGGCTTGCAACCGTCGGGCCTTTTAGGGGCCTGGCCGCATTAACGGGGCTCTCGGCCCCGCTGCTCTGCGTTTAAAATAAAGAAGCGGCTGAATCAATCAACCGCTTTCACTATGTTTCATTATCCAGATATATTTTTATTTTTATCCCATCCCGGCTTTGCAGGGTATCCAGAAGGGGATGTCCTCCCGGCTGAAGGTAGGCCCTCATATTTTGGCAGCAGCTGCCCCAGTTCCGGATTTTTGCAGCTGATATATCAACACAGATTTCCGGCTTTGTTTGACAGTGCATCATCACATTCTCCCCCTGTAAATGTTTCATCGAACTGCCCGGGCGGCCAGTGGAACAGTAACCGCCAACGCAATAGCGGTTAAAGCCCATATTATGTAAACATTCAAAATCATTTCTCCTTATTGTAAATATGGTCCGGTTCCATTGTCAGGCATTGTTCCACCAGTGCTTGATCAATCGTATTTTTTCGGATTCTCACTTCCTTTTATCTGCGTTAATCTGCTTGGAACGTGGCTCTGAATTTTGTATTCTCTTTTCGGGTCAACAAGAACAACATTTGCCCCTCGTTTTTTAAGCTCTTGAATGCAATCCTTCATTAGGCGTATTTCCTTGGACGAGCGGATTTACAGAAAGGAATATAGCGAAGCTAATTTTGCAATCCGCTCCCTTCTGATTTCACCCCTTCAAATGCAACCTGGCCTTCAAGGTTTTTGTCCTCCATCCACCAGTCAAACATTTTTGCTCCCGTACTCCAGTCTTTGTTGTCGGTAACTCCGTGTTTCCCGAGTGCTTTGCGCCGTGCTATGCACCGGTCAAATGCACGGATGTACATATTCTTGTACGCTGGATGTTTTGCAAATTCGGCCAAACGCTTTTTTCGTGATGCTAAAGGGCAGCCAATACAACCGACACGGTCAAAAGCATATCCATAGTCATATAGCGGGTTATATTTGAGACGCTCTGAGCGTATGTAATTCCATATATCTTCGTCGGTCCAATCGACTATTGGCAATACAGACACTTGCTTGTGTTTTTTGCACGCGGTTATGAGCTGGCAGTCATACACATCTGGAAGCGTTTGCGCCTCGCTGAATACTTCCGCCGTATGCTCATAGCTAAATCTTCCCTTGTCTGCTTTCCTAGATGTTCGGGTCTCAAATTCTGCGGAATCAGCCCTTCCTTTGCTTTCTGAGGCTCTAACTCCTGTAGCAATATAGCGGTGGTTCTCGGTCGTTTCTTTCAAGATTTTGCAACAATATCTTGCAAAACGTGTAGGAGGCATCAGCTTCTGTGGAATCAGCGCCCACATGGAAGTACGCTTGCCTTTATAAACTGGGTAATGAATTTCGGTCTTGATTCCCGCGCATTCAAGCTCGTATATCTGTCTGCGCACATATCTTACAGTTTCCGGTGCGTCAGCCGTTGTGTGGCTATGCACCATCTCGTATTTAATCCCTGCCGCTTTGGCAATGGCAAGAAGTACAAGAGAATCTTTGCCGCCCGAATTGCAAATAAGCAACGGCTCTTGATAATATTGCTGTGACATTTTTGCAGCCAAACGAATACGCTTAACCGCCGTTTGCTCCAGATCACTCATTGTTTACCTCCTGCAAAGTAATTGTCCGGTTCAAATAATCGGTTTTTTCTCCCTTCTTTTTTTAATTACCGCGTCCGCCAATTTTGATGCACAGCCCGAGGCCGCCTTCTGCGCGCGGAAGGCGCTGAAATTTGTCGTTCACATGGCAATGATTTCCTTTGTACTCGCAGCTTTCGCAGTGTTCATATGGCTTGTTTTCTTCCTTCTTATCATTCATTGTTTTCACTCCCTTCCGGCTTGCGGGCGTAAGGCTGGTTAAGCCAATTTATGATACATTGCAATTCATGCGGGCAGCCATCATCATCTCCACAATTCGATTTACAAAAGCATCTATCAAGTTTGATTTTGCCAATTTCAACTGCCCGCAAAAATTTTGCGAGTGCTTTAGGGCTTTCCGCGATCGCGCTAAACAGCGTCAGCGGCTTATTTACGGTGTGTACCATATCTTACGACCCTCCATGTCCTTTACTTTTGTGTCCATCGTATTGACGCGGCAACCGGCTAAACCAGCCTCCTCCAGTCTCCCTGTCGCGTGTGGCCCACAGATAGATTGTTTTTTGCGGATTAAGATATGTTTTTCCAAGGCTGATTCTATCGGCCAGATAGCTTTCGTACCATTCTACGGCGCTGATACCAAATTCCTTAATGAGTAATTCCCTGGATAAATTGTTTGGTACCTTTATGTATTCACTTTTTTCTCCGCTCCCAGCAAAACGGCCTTTCGACTCCTCATTTTCCGCCGTCAGCGGCTTATTCTCCGGTTCGGCGCGGCGGTTCCAGACAGCAGCATTTGCCGATTTGTTTTGTGCGTCAGTAGCGTCATCATGGTTTATGCGAAAGCCATCCGTTTGACAGCCGCATACAGTGCAGCGTACAACAAACCAGTTTTTAGGATTGTTGAACCGCTCAAATACGGCTTTTCCTCCACAGTGCGGGCACGCTTTCAGTTTTTCCATCATTTTTTTCTCCCTTCCGGTTTGCGGGCGTAGACTTTGATGGTGCCGTCAGCTATATCTCCATCTCCCCAATAGTTCAGTTCAAAGTTGATTCCAAAATTTTTGATGTTTTCCAATTTGTCATTGCATACAATGATAACCGGTGTTCCGGGTTTAAGTTGCTTTACTTGTTCCAGCGTCAGCGGCATATCTTTACAGCCAGCAGACATTTAAAATCC
>DHNW01000024.1:109456-220161 GCA_002407675.1 Ruminococcaceae bacterium UBA5406 | reverse complement strand
GGCGTCATAGCCAAGTGGTAAGGCAAGGGTCTGCAAAACCCTCATCCCCAGTCCGAATCTGGGTGACGCCTCCAGCAGAAGTGCAATCACCGGTGATACTGTATATTTGCAGTATCACCGGTGATTGTTTTTTCTCGTAATAGGGATTCCTTTGGTCATGATTTCCCGCTGCCAAGAACCGCCTTCAGGGCGCGCGGGGAAGCCGCGAAATGGAGCCGTTTAACCGGCCTATAAAAAGCTTTATTTGAGATCAATGAGCTGCCTGTGCGCCATTCTCCTGCTTAAACGGAATACGGTTTCCTGTCCTGTGGCAGGGGAACCATTTTTAAGCCTGTTTTGGGCGCATCAAAAAGCAGCCGGCCCGGCGTATTCCGCTGAGCTGGCTGTTTTTGCGTTTTTTATTTTGTATGTCAGTTGAAATTGTACTCTGTCACGATCTTTTTCCTGCCGGTCACCTGATCCTGATAATATTCATAGCAGCAGATGGCCAGGTAAGACCCGGCAATATTAATGACGTTGTGATACCCGAGGTTCTGCAGCGCCATCAGGGCGTTGTAGCTTCTCTGTCCACTCCGGCAGTGCAGATAGACCGGCCTGTCCTTTGGAATCTCATCCAGGCGGTTCCGAATCTCACTGAGCGGGATATTGACCGAATTAATCAGGTGGCCCATGGCGTACTCATTTTTCTCCCGGACGTCAATGATAAATGCGTTGTTTTCCACCAGTTCACGTACTTTGCTGGCAGGAACCTGGCGGAAACGTCCGTACAGAAGGTTCAGGCCGACCAGCGCCGCATGGTTGACGGCGTCCTTGGCCGTATTGAACAGAGGGGCATAGCAAAGCTCCAGTTCTTTCAGGTTTTCCAGGGTGCCTCCCATGGAGATCATGGCGGCAATCACGTTGACGCGCTTGTCTGCTTCCCCTTTGCCGATTGCCTGGGCGCCGAGAATTTTTCCGGTCGGGTATTCATACAGCAGTTTAAAGTGCAGGGGGCTGCTTTCCGGCATCAGCCCGACTTTGTCCTGCGGAATTACATAGGCAAAGCCGTATGGGATTCCCGCCGCCTTCGCTGTTTTTTCATTCAGGCCTGTTGATGCTGCCGTAAGATCAAAGACCCTTACGACGGAAGATCCGATCACACCCCTGTTGTTGTGCGGAATCCCGTAGATATGGTCGGCCGCCGCCCTTGCCTGCCGCTGGGCCGGACCGGCCAAAGCTAGACGGGAAGGCTTGTGGGTCAGCTGATTGTATACTTCAATGGCGTCACCGACGGCGTAAATATCGGGATCACTTGTTTGATAGTTGTGATTCACCCGGATGCCGCCGGTTTCTCCGATTTCCAGCCCGGCGGCTTTTGCGAGGCCGGTTTCCGGACGGACGCCGATCGCCATTACGACCGCACCGGCGGGGATTTTTCTGCCGGACTGGAGTTCGACGGAATTGCTGCCGATCTTCTTCACACCGTCGCTGACAATCAGGTTCACACCGTGATCCAGCATTTCTTTGTGGAGGATCTGTGCCATGTCGTAGTCAAACGGGGCCATAATCTGATCCATAGCCTCAATCAGGCTGACGTTCTTGCCGGCGGAGCACAGGTTTTCCGTTACCTCCACGCCGATAAAGCCGCCGCCTACGACTGCCACATCCTGTACGCTGTGGGCCTGAAGGTATTCGTCGAGCCTGCGGATGTCCACAACATTCCGGATGGTAAAGACGTTGGCGCCGCCAATCCCTTCAATACTTTTCGGAAGAACCGGTGTTGCTCCCGGCGACAGAACCAGTTTGTCGTATGATTCCTGATATTCTTTTCCAGAAGACAGATCCCGGACCGAAACGGTTTTCCCTTTCCGGTCGATTCCAGTCACTTCCTGATTGACCCTGGCCTCAATGTTGTACTGCTTTTTAAACTGCTCCGGGCTCATCAAGACCAGGCTGCCGCTGTTTTTAACAACACGGCTCAGGTAAAACGGCAGGGCGCAGTTGGAGAAAGAGACGTTCGGTCCCTTTTCAAACATAGTAATTTCAGCTTTTTCGTCAAGGCGGCGGGCCCGGGCGGCTACAGAAGCTCCCCCGGCCACTCCCCCGACAATGAGGATACGTTTTCCCATAATGATGGCTCCTTTTTCAATAGTTCCCATTTCCGGTTCGGTCGGTTTTCTGCATGCTTACCCAAGCAGGCCGCCGGAATCCTTGCTTTTGAATGCGATTTTGCCGAATAGGTTGCCGACAATTCCCCCAAGAACCAAAAACACCAGAAAAATCCAGCCCGAAAGGGAGAAATGCGCAATCGGTGTGTAAAGTGCGCCCACGTTGCATCCGTTTGCCAGCCGTGTTCCAACACCCATGGACAGGCCGCCGAGAGCAAACACAAGCCCTTCCCGGAACGTCATGTGCAGGCCGTCCCGGAATGTTTTGGTAAAGACGCCGGCCATCAGCAGATAAGCCGCTGTGCCCAGCAGAATGCCAAAGTTCTGCACAGATACGGCATCCTGGAAAAACGGGGTCAGGTAGGCGTCCGGTTTCATTTTTGCAAAAGCCGCAATGGAATCCGGGGAAGCGCCGAATGCGATCAGGATTTTCCCGAACCAAACCCCGTAGGGAGTCGAAGCACTCCAGCCGCCTTTTGTCAGGCCCATCAGCAGGGCAAACAGAATGCTGAGAACCACGGAACCCTGCACCAGAGTCCAGGGCTTTGCAAAAATGCGGCGGTAGGTCTCCTGGCTGAACAGGCGGTAATTTTTGCTGTCCAGTGCCGCTTCTTTTTCCTGCATGATTTCCGTGTCGCTGCCGGTGTATGTATTTGCCTGTTTGCGTTTGCGCTCATAGCGGTAAGACAGCGCGACCACAATTCCGCAGAACAGTGCCGTCAAAAGGATTGCGCCGAGATAACCGTGCAGACCGTCCCACAGGAAAAGATCCGGCAGAAATACGCCGCCTGAGTAATTTTTTCCGGTGGGCGTGGTAAACCAGGAATTCCGGACCCAGGAAGCCGAATGCTGAACCGGGAACCCGAGGTAAACCCCAAGACAGAAGAACACCAGCGTCGTCAAAGCCCTCGGCAGCCCCGAAAGCAGGTCGGTCAGCACGCCGGTTGCACAGCAGGAAGAAAGGGCCATGCCGAATCCGAACATTGCGCCGCCGAGCATCAGGCCGAAGGTGATCGGGTCTACGTGAAGTTTGAAAGACGTCACATTCCCTTTCATCAGAAAAGCCGCCGTTAAAACGCTGCTGAGGAAAAACATCAGCATCAGGGCGCGCATCAGTTTCGTCGAACCGGTCCGGCAGGCGCGGTTCACACTGCCGGCAAAGCCGGTGTAAGCTCTCATCAGGGTGTAGCCCAGACCGAGGCCGATCATCAAGCGGATCAGCATGGCCGGCTCTAAAAATGCTTTGCCGAGAAGAAAGACCAGGACGGCAAGCGCAAATCCCCAAATCCATTCTTTTTTGTTCATAATTTCACTCCTCAATGATTTCGTTTCCCGTTCATTTTTCTTATTTTGTCCGTTACCACCAGCCCTTTCATTTTTTCTAGGCTAACCCTGGAGGTTTATCTAAAAACGAGAGCGCCGCCGGTCTTTCAGCTGCCCTTTCAGGGAGCCGGAAGATCCTCCGCCGTCCCGCTCTGCCCGATAATTTCCTTTAGAATTTTTTCCCGCAATTCGATATATTCCGGCAGATACCGGACTTTTTCTCCGCTGCCGTTTAAAAACCGGCGGGTAAAGTCCGGATAAAATTCGCTCAGAATTCTTCCGGGGCTTTTGGAGAGGACCATCACCCGGGTGCCAAGGGCCAGTGATTCGTCCACATCGTGGGTGATCAGCAGGAAAGTGTTCCCCGTTTTATCCCAGATTTTGCGGACCAGAGCCTGCATGTTCTGCCGGGTCAGGGCGTCCAGCGCCCCGAACGGCTCGTCCATCAGAAAAATATCCGGCTGGTTCACCAGAGCCCTCGCCAGGGAGACCCGCTGTTTCATTCCGCCCGAAAGTTCATAGGGCTTTTGAGTTTCAAAGCCCTTTAACCCGACCAGATCAATAAACTGGTCCGTTATGGCACGAATCTTTTTCTGCGGAAATTTCCTCATTTTCAAACCGAAGGCGATATTGTCCCGCACGTTCAGCCAGGCGTAGAGAGTTGGCGCTTGAAAGACAACGCCGCGGTGCCAGCTGGGGCCTTCTACCGGCAGGTTTCCCATCAGGACTTCCCCGGATGTCGGCCGCAGTAATCCCGCAATGATCCTCAGCAGGGTGCTTTTTCCGCAGCCGGACGGCCCGAGGACGCAGAGAAACTCGCCCTTTTTCACGGAGAAGCTGATGTCCCGCAGAGCTGTCACGCTGCTTTTTTTTCCGGTATAGCGAAAATTTACACCCCGAAGGGAAAGAACAGGTTTTTCCTCCCGGTTTTGGGTGTCCATCGTTTTTGTCACCCCGCAGTGCTTTGAAGGGCTTTTTCCGCATACGACGGATTCACAGCCCGTTCAAATGTAGAAGAAGACGGTTTGGAACGCAGGCTTTTCTGTTCATACAGAAAATCAGCCATATCCGCAAAGGAGGCTGCGGCAGCGCCCTTGTGGGCGCTTGTGCCGAGATAGCTGGAAGAAAGCTGCTCTTTTGTGTCCAGCCAGGTGGAACCTTCCATCTGTTTCTGCGCTTCGGCTTTGGAAATGTTCAGATTTGACGCAACGGCTTCCATAGCCTCATCCGGATGTTTCCGGTACAGTTCCACGGCATCATTCAGTGCCCGGATGTATTTGGCGACAAGATCCGGATACTTCTGTGCAAATTCTTTTCGGACAATTTCAACATTGTACGTCGCCATTTTCTTTTCGGCCAGATCCTTGCTGGATAGGAGGGAATGGCCGCTTTGCAGCAGTTTTGAAAGCGTAGGTTCCCACGCGTATGCCGCGTCGATAGTTCCGTTCTGCCATGCGGCGTAAATATCGGGCATCTGCATGTCCAGAAGGGTTACGTCCTTTTCGGAGACGCCGTTCATTTTCAAAGCCTGGAGCAGACTGTAATGGGACGTTGATGTAAAAGCCGTGGCAACTTTTTTGCCTTTCAGATCCCGTATGGAATGAATCCCTGAGCCGTTTCGGGCAACCAGCTGTTCCGCGTCTCCCAGGACCTCATGGATCCAGATCACTTCCGCATCCATTCCGTTGGCGATTCCAAGGACGGCGGACGAAGAACCAAGGAGGGCAAAATCAATGTTTTTGGCAATCATGGCGTTGCGGATATCGCCTGCCTGAAACTCCATGATCTTGACCTTAACCCCGAGTTCCTTCTGAAAACAGCCTTTCACAATGGCAATCCGCTCGTCGTTGGGCATCTGCTGAGTGCCGATATTGACTGTCTCCGGTTCGCCGGACGAAGCCGCCTGTGCTCCGCCGGATACGGGAGCTTTTTTTCCGGCGCACCCAGTCAGCAGAAGGGCCGCCGCCAGAAATGCGGCCCCTGCCCGAATCAGTTTCCTTTTCATGCTATTCATCCTCCGGTTTTTGTTCATTCTTTTCCTTTCCAAGGAACCAGCCAGCGTTCCAGAAGCCGCAGACACCGATCCATCAGGATTCCTGTAATTCCCATGATAATAATGCCGAGGAAAACAATGTCGCTGCGCAGCATCCGGCTGGCATCCAGCACCATCCAGCCAAGGCCGGAGGTCGCCGCCACCATCTCCGCTGAAACAAGGGTCGTGTAGCCGACTCCCAGCGCTGTTCTCAGCCCGGTCAGAACGCCGGGCAGGCAGGCCGGAAATACCACGTGAAAAAACGCCTGCCGCCGGCTGGCCCCGACCGCATACGCACAGTTCAGAAAGTCCCGGTTGATTCCAAGAACTGCCGAAACGCAGGAGACGTAAACCGGTGCAAAACACGCCAGAAAAAGAAGGGCGATTTTGGACGGATTTCCAATTCCAAGCCACAGGACAAGAATCGTGTAGTAAGCCAGCGGCGGGAGGGGGCGGTAAAATTCGACAATCGGTTCCAAGACAGCCCTGATCTTGGAATTATACCCGCTTGCCAGGCCAAGCGGGACTGCGGCGGCCGCCGCCAGAAGAAACGCCGCCAGCAGCCTGCCGAGGCTTGCACCAATGTGCTGAAGAAGAGTGTGGTTTTTGTAGCCGTTTTGCAGGATATCCAGAAAAGCTTCCCAAACGGACTGCGGGGAGGGAATCAGCTTCGGGTCAGCCCACCCAAAGGCTGCCGCGGCGGCCCAGAGAGCCAGAATAACCGCAACAGCCCCGACCGTTAGAAGCTTTTCTGCCATGGTTTTCCGATGGCCGGGCATCCCGTCCCCTCCGTTTCTTTTTCAGCACTTTGTTAATTAAATCTCAAACAACATATTCATTATAGTACAAACAGTTTTGGAATCCCAATAACCGTTTGTTATGCTGTATAAGGATTTGCTATGAATCTTTTCCCGGCATACTTCATTTTTTTAGGGAGCAATGCTACAATATAAAGAAAGAGGCCTCACAGCGGGGCGGGAGGTGAGACGTGTGGATTTTCAATATTTGGAATCTTTTTATGCGGCCGTTCAGTACAACAGCATTTCAAAGGCGGCAGAAGCCCTTCATCTGACACAGCCGGGGCTGAGCCGGCAGCTGAAAAACCTGGAAAACGAGATGGGGTCTGAACTGCTGGAGCGCAGCAACAAAGGGGTCCGGCTGACGGAAGAGGGGAAAGTGGTCTACAATTACGCGGTAACCGTCCTTTCCCTGAAGGGAAATGTTCGGCGGGATCTGAAAAGCCTTCAGGAAAAAAATTCAGAGCTGATAATTGGTTCCTGCCATGCCGTAGGAGAATATGCGCTTCCATGCAGCATTTACCTTTTTAAAAAAGTCTATAAAAATGTCGATATTCACGTTAAACTGATGAATTCCGCAGAAGTCATTCAAAGGCTTCTGGATCATACCATCAGCCTCGGCATTCTTCAGGATTATCCCGGAACGGATGGAATCGTTACCCAAAAGATCGTTCCGGACGAACTTGTCCTGGCAGGCCGGACTTTCAGCGGAAAAGAAGAAATCTCGCTGGAAGAATTAAAAAAGCTGCCGCTGATTCTGCGGGAAAAAAATTCCAGCACCATGTATCTGCTGGAAAAAGCCCTGCAAAAAGAAAGCGTCAGCTTACGTGACCTGCATATTATTTACAACCTGGATTCCCCCGGCGCAATCAAGTCCTCCATTTCCGCGGGGAAGGGGTATTCGTTTCTGCCGAAACTGATGTTAAAAAAAGAGCTGAAAACGGGCGCCCTTCAGTCCGTCCGGGTCGCCCGTCTGAAAATTCTTTTCCACTACAGTGTCGCGTACCGAAAAGGCTCCGTCCTTTCTGCGCCGGAAAAAAAATTTTATGAACTTTATCTGCTCTAATAAGCGGGGATTCTGCTGAACCGCGGCTATGTAAGAAATTTCAGCAGAATTTTCGTCCCCACCCATGCGCCCGCCGCGATAAAAATCCAAAACACCCAGGCGTGCAGCGAGAACGACGGGATCCCGCTGAAAAATCCGCCGATATTGCAGCCGCCCACCAGCCGGGAACCGTACCCCATCAGGATTCCCCCCAGAAGGGCAAAGGCGGCCTGCTTGATGCCTTTTATTTTTCCAATCTTGAATTGCGAAGACAGCAGCGCCGCGATGGATGAACCGGCCACAACTCCAAGATTCAAAAGGGTGTGCTGGTTGAGAAAAACGGAATGGTTTGCAATGATTTTCTGATACTGGGTGTTATACACCTGAAAATAATCCCACTGAAACGGTTTCAGACCCAGTTTTTCCAAAAACCCGCTTCCCCACAGCAGGTAGCCGCCGGATACCTGCCACGCGGAGCCGCTTGCCGCAAGCAGAACCACATTCAGCGCGCCCAGCAGGATTCCCCCCGCCCAGTAGGGCCACGGTTTTTTCAGCCACTGTTTCATGAGCCCAACCTTTTTCCTTTTCTCCTTTTTTAAGGTTTCTGAAGGTAAATTTCCCATTCACCGGCACCGCTTTCCACAATCCGAAGGGAATAGTGATGCTGGCTGGCCCATTCTTTCATCATGACTCCAACGCAGCTTTCATCGGAATGAACCACCAGAATATCGCCCGGGGCCATTTTTTTCAGCTCCCGGACGGCTTTGATTAAAGGAATGGGGCAAACTTCATAAAGACAGTCCAAATCTTTGACTCCCATAATGATTTTTCTACCCTTCCTTCCCCAGCGTTTTGTCCTGGTACCGCCGCGCAAGCCAGTACAGGCAAACCAGGATGGCTATCTGTATCAGAACAGCGGCGCCGAAACCAATGTACTCCGGAAAATAAACAACCGGCGACCCTTGAATAATCCGCCCGTACCAGAACGGGTAATCTTTTGCCCCCAGGGTGGTTCCGATCAGAAAACCCACAAGGGTAAACCACGGCAGAGCATGCCCTTCCCCGATCCGCATCAGGGTCCCTGAAGCGCAACCGCCCGCCAGGACCATTCCGATGCCGAAGATGAAAGCCCCCAGCACGGTGTGAAGCCCAACGGAATTGATCCGGCCGGGGATGGCGTCGTAGCCCGCATTTGGGTGCGCCTGCAAAAACCGGTGCTGAATTACGGCAAACCCTGTGGTGCTGACCATCAGGGCAAGCAGCAGAGCGCGCATCAGGCCGGTGTTTTTGGTCAGGAACGGATCCCGAAAAGCCGCCGCAAAGCAAAACCGGGAATATCGCAGGACAATTCCCAGTGCTATCCCGACAATCCAGAACACGATTAAGCCGCCGCGGTTAAAAACCCATAAAAAAACAGCCCCCGTGCAGGATAAAAGAAGCAGAGCCAGCGCGTACGGTATCTGGCTTTTCCGGCGGGGCTGTTTTCCTTTTTGTCTTTCCCGTATCAGGGAATCAATTTCTTCCGAATGCATAAAACCGCCCTTCCCGTCTAGAAAGTCGGTTTTATTATAGCAAAAATTCCGGCGGGAATAAACCCGTTCAGCAGGTTAACCAGATAAGCTGTCAGGAAACCTGTACGGTCAGTGCGCCGCAACATTTGGTTTCCGGGTCAATGGCATAATTTTTCGCCTTTTCAAGATTGTACTGATCGGTTTTCAGGGTATTTTCCAGCGACGTAACTTTGTCGTCCAATTCCGATCCCGTAACTTTGTATTTATCGTCATATGTATCCTTGAAGTTGTTGTATGCTTCAGAGTAATTGTTGTATTTTTTACAAGCGGCCGTTTTCAGCTGCCTGGGTTTTTAATTCGTTGAATTTCTTTTCAATTCGGCCGATTAGTGCGTTGTCTTCAGGTTCATGCAGGCAATTGTATGGCTTTCCATTATAAAGACCTTTATACAGCAGAATGTTCCGTACAGAATGTCCTTTCTCATACAGATCTTGAATAAGTTTGCATTCTTTGCCGCCTTTGTCCTGCGCGGTTATTGCATACAGCAGGGCGGCTGCGGCTCCGAATTCCAATAAGGGTGTGCTAATATGGACGGACTGAGCCAGCTCGATCATGCCAAAAATGCGTTCATGCCTTTGCAGTTTGCGCAGTGGGTCCCGTCCGATTCGGGAACATGGATCCTTAAAAGAATTTCTGCAGCGTTGTAGAAAACTGTCAATAAAAGCGTCAATGGCGTCTTCGGGAATTTTCGGCATGAGTTTCAGAACGGTTGGCTTAATCTCATTTTTCATTAATTTTTCCACAAGCTCATGGACACGCCGGTCACCCATGCCCTGGCCTATTGTCTGGTAGCCCAGCAGGCTGGAATACCAGGCTGCTATGGCGTGAGGGCCGTTGGACAGCTTGTTTTTTAGTTCCTGCAATTCACTGATGTTGTCAACCGCTTTGATCTGTCTGAGGTGGCAAAGCAGCGGGCTTTGCCGGTCTGTGTACAGGGTCATGAGGGAGCCGCTGTTAAACAGCGTAATGTTAATATTAGAAAGTTTCTGTACAAATTTTGAAGTTTTCTTCAATTCTTTAGAAACAGAAACGCTCGGTACATTCATCTTTTTTTGCCCTTTGCTGTTTTTGGGGCCGGATGGAATTTCACTTCCGGAAATTAGGCCGCTTGGTAAATTTAAAGTTCTTATGTTCATCTGTACTTGTTTGTATTGTAAGTCAAGAGGGACTTTAGAAACAATCCGGTTAACAACCGATTCACAAAAATAGGTCTTTGCCATAATCGTATCTGTTGTGTCAGGGTCGGTTAAACTCAGCAGAGCCTTTTTAACCAGATTTTCCACATATTTTCCGCCGCCAATCCGATTCAGCACGATAAGGATCGTGAGATCATTTCCATTTTCCCAGTGCCGTTTTAAAAGCCCTTTGGCAATCATGGAGGCCTGGGCCGGGATAGCCAGTTCTGGCAGACAGAGGCCTATAATATCTGACTTAGCATACATTTCCTTCATTTCAGGTTCGCTGTCCATATCAATCAGGTGAATGTGATCGATCGTCTGATCAAACGCGGCATCATCGTAGTGAACAGTATATTTTCCAAATGTATTTACAACCGTGCGGGTAAATTTGTTTCGGGTTGCGCCGACAATTTTCACCGGCCGGGTGTAGCCGTCCCAGTAGGAAAACACTTGGGCGAGGTATCCTCCCCCGATGGCTCCGAATCCGTGAATGCCGATTTGCGCATCGTTGAATTTTTGGGGAAACACTTCATTCAGCTTCGGAACGGGAAATTCCTCTGTGTATCCGGCGAGCGCATCGACAAATTCAAGCATACTCTGATAGGATCGGTAGGCCAGAGACTTAATTTCGGGTCTTGGCTCTTTCAGATCTTTTATCAAAATAGGGCAGGCCCCTGCTCGTGATGCGGCAAGCAGGCCGTTCTCTGAGTCTTCAAAAATAAAGCATTTGGCTGGATCACAGTTCAATTTTTGCGCTGTTTTCAGGAATATCTCCGGATTCGGCTTGCCATGGCTGACCTCGTCACCGCATACGATAATATCAAAATAGGACATGACATTGGCATTTAGAAGGTATTCTTCAACAATGGTACGTCTGCTTGAAGTTGCAACCGCCAGCAGTACGCCGTTCTTTTTTAATCTTTCAAGACAGCCGAAGAGCCCTTTTTTAATGGGTATTCCATTTTTGCGGACCGATTCAACTTCCAGTTCATCAGCCCGACGCCGGATCTCCTGATAGGGGTAGCTGCTGCCATACCGTTCTTTGGCAAGCTTTTCTGCGGATACCGCGCTTAGGCCGAGGGAATCCATCAGCAGCTGGTCATCCATGCTTACACCGGCGATTTCTTTTGATGCGAGTTTCAGCATTTTCAGCCGCAGCCTTTCTGTATCGAACATTGTCCCATCCATGTCAAAAATTGCTGCACGGATTGTTTTATTTTCAAATAGCATCGTTTGGTCTCCTTTCTTGCTACACAAGCTGTTGTGCGGGGCTTGCTTTGTTCTGTGTCCGAAGCGCTAAGGCTGAGTATTTTTCTGAATCAAACAACTTTATCGATTCATAGAGGTTGTTTCTTTTTCCGCGTTTCTCTCTAGGTTTTTATTGGTTCAAGTATTATGCATTCCTTCTCATATTGTGACAATTCCTAGGTTTTTTAGAAATTTATATGAACCTGCACGGCATTAGCACTCCTCGAATACAACTGCTAATATTTATAATACTTCATATTACCACATTAAAATTATTTTTATTTTTTTATTATGTAATTAAAATTAAACTTTTCATGAACATTCTTGAAACCGGAAGTCGGGTAAAAGCATTCCGGATGCAGTTCAGCGTTTGAGGAAAGACCTGTTTGGCGGTATAATCGAAAGTACAGAAAACCTGCCGGGATACTTCAGCGGTAAACAAGGAAGAAGGCAAAAAGCATGCAGACAATCGAGGAAGCACTGGCAAAACTCCAGACTTCTAAGTTTCGGTCCAGTTTCACTCTTAAAGAGAAAGACAAAGCATATGTTCGGGAAAAAGGCATGGATACGATCCGCCGCCACGCGCAGGATTTTGTCCGGCAGCGGCTGGCACCGGCTGTCATACCGAACGACGGCCGGCAGACGCCCATGCACGGCCACCCGGTTTTTCTGGCGCAGCACGCCTGCGCCTGCTGCTGCCGGGGATGCCTCAATAAATGGTACCGCGTGCCGAAAGGGATGGAGCTGAGCGCCCGCCAGCAGGAAAAAATTGTGAATCTGCTAATGGCGTGGATTGCACGCCAGATGCAGGAGGATGGAAAGCCCCGCCCTCCGGCGGCAGGCTGAGCCATGCGGGGGGGAAAAAAGCAGAATCTGTTTTGCATCTGTACGGCTCCCGCTTTTTATTGTATAATAGTATAAAATAAAGTTGTTAAAACATAGAAATGAAAATTCGATTGTTTCAGGAAAAATAAAACCGCTGCGTGCGCCATGTGGCTTTCCGGCGGTCGGAGAAGGGGAGAATTACGGTATGAAATATAATCTCAGCCGCGAAGATAAGGAGTGGGCAGACGAAACCTATCAAAAAATCTGCACGAAACTGAATGCGGAGTGTTCCCGCAGCGGCGATAAAATCGTCTATACGCCGGATCCAAAAACAGGGCGCTACGGCAGGGATTTGGCCGAAACGGACGTCAGCTGGTGGACGAACGGTTTCTGGGGCGGCATCCTTTGGCAGATGTACCATGCAACGGGTGAAACCCAGTACCGCGAAGCGGCCGAAGGGGTTGAGCGCAAGCTGGACCGCGCATTTGAGGAATACAGCGGCCTTCACCATGACGTCGGGTTTATGTACCTGCCCACCGCGGTAGCCGATTACCGGGTAACCGGGAGTCCCAGGAGCCTTGCGCGCGGCGAACATGCCGCCAATCTTCTTGCCGGCCGGTATAACCCGCTGGGAAAATTCATCCGCGCGTGGAACGATAATTCGGCATCCGGGGATACGTCGGGCTGGATCATTATCGACTGTATGATGAATATCCAGCTTCTGTTCTGGGCGGGTGAAACAGAGAAGGATCCGCGCTTTACCGCCATCGCGAAAGCGCATGCCGACACCGTTCTTGAGAAGCTGATCCGCCCGGACGGTAGCTGCAGTCATATCGGTGTGCTGGATCCTATGACCGGCGATCTGCTGGAAACGCCCGGCGGGCAGGGGTATGCACCTGGGTCTTCCTGGAGCCGCGGGCAGTCGTGGGCCATCACCGGTTTTGCGCTTGCTTTCCATCACACGAAAGAACAGCGGTACCTCGATGCGGCAAAGCGCGTGGCGCACTATTTCCTCGCCAACGTCGCTATGACGGGGAATATCCCCCTCGCGGATTTCCGCGCGCCGGCGGAACCGGTGTATTATGATACCACAGCCGCCGCGTGCGCCGCCTGCGGCCTGCTTGAAATTGCCTCATGGGTGGGCGAATACGAGAAGCCGCTCTATCAGAGCGGCGCGCTGCGGATGCTTCAGGCCGTAGACAAACGTTTCTGCGACTGGAACCCCGAGACAGACGGCATGGTGACCAACGGCATGGTAAACTACCATGCCCAAAAGCCGGACGATATCGCCCCCATTATCTACGGCGATTATTTTTATCTGGAGGCTGTCCTCCGCCTTCTGGACAAGTCTCTCTTTATTTGGTAAACCGGAATAAATGAATGCGTCCTCTCATAGTATTCTATGATACCGTTTCCCTGCGGCGTATTTGATGGGAATGGGAGGTCGAACGGCATGAATTACGCCCCGGAAGAATTGGAAAATACCGTTTTCCGTTCGGTGGTGTTTGGCGGCTATAACAAAAGCAGCGTAGACGAGGCCATCCGTAAAATCGTCTCTGATTACCATGAAAGAGAAAAGGAAGCGCTGGATTTAAAAAGCAAGGTTGATCTGCTGACCGAAACAGTTAATCACTATAAAACCATTGAGGAATCCATGCAGCACTGCCTGATCATTGCTCAGCATACCAGCGACGAAATGATTTCAAATGCGAATGAAAAAGCGAAAGACATCCTTGATCAGGCCGGCGTAGCGTCCCAGAAGCTGGTCGACGACGCTTATCGGCAGGTCAATAAGATTAAGTTCTCGTATGACGATATTCAGGCAAAACTGTATACGTTCAAAGTGAAAAACGAGGCGCTGCTCAAATCGCAGCTTGATATTCTGGGCCAGATCAGCAGCCGTTCCGGCGCGGCCGATGAAGAAAAATAATCACAAAAAAGGTTCTGCCTTCTCCAAGGGGGGGCAGAACCTTTCCTTATGAAGTTAGAATTTAAGACGGGGGGCGATGCAGTCCAGAAAATACTGGTATTCCCTCCGGATTCCTTCCTCCATACCGACCTTTGGTTTCCAGCCTGTCTGAAGGATTTTGGAGTTATCAAGCACCCGGCGCGGCGTTCCGTCGGGTTTTTCGCAGTCGAACCGGATTCCGCCTTCAAACCCTGCGGTTTTCCGGATGGTTTCCGCCAGATCCCGAATACTGATTTCTTTGCCGGAGCCGATGTTCAAAAAATCATTTCCGTCGTACCGCTCCATCAGGCCGATGCAGGCTTCCGCCATATCGTCAACATATAAGAATTCCCGCAGGGGGTTTCCGGTGCCCCATAATTCCACATACGGCTTTTTCTCTGCTTTTGCGCGGTAAAATTTCATTATCATGGAAGGGATCACATGGGAATTGTTGAGATCGAACCGGTCGTACGGGCCGTACAGGCTGGCCGGCATAACGGAGATATAGTCCGTACCGTACTGCCGGTTGTATGACTGGCAAATTTTAATGCCGGAAATCTTGGCCAGGGCGTAGGCTTCGTTGGTTAGCTCTAGGGCGCCTGTCAGGAGATATTCCTCTTGAATCGGCTGCGGGCACAGTTTCGGGTAAATGCAGGAGCTGCCGAGCAGCATTAGTTTTTTAACCTGGTTCTGGTATGCACTGCGGATCACGTTGCACTGGATCTGCATGTTTTCCATAATGAAATCGGCCGGATAGGCGCTGTTTGCGTAGATCCCGCCCACTTTTGCGGCGGCAAGAAAAACATATTCCGGCTTTTCATTCTCAAAAAAGTCCGTGGCGGCGGCTTGATTCGTCAGATCCAGTTCCCGGTGCGTCCGGGTAACAATGTTTTGGTACCCGTGCCGCTTCAGGCCTCTGACCAGTGCGGAACCGACCATACCGGTGTGACCGGCTACATAGATTTTGCTGTTTGTCTCCAAGTGATATCCCTCCCCAAAGCGTAAGCGGCTTATTTGGTTTCTGCCGGCTGCCTGTCACTGGCAGCCATCATGGCTACTAATTGTTCAAAGGAAACTTTCGGTGCCCATTTCAGTTTTTCCTTTGCTTTGGAGGGGTTGCCGAGAAGAAAGTCGACTTCGCTGGGCCTGAAATACTCGCTGCTGACCGAAACCAGCACTTTTCCCGTTTCCCGGTCAATTCCCTTCTCGTCCAGCCCCGTTCCGATCCACTGCAAACGGATCCCGGCCTCGCGGAATGCCAGTTCGCAGAATTCCCGCACCGTGTGGGTTTCTCCGGTTGCAATGACATAGTCGTCCGGTTTCTCCTGCTGAAGGATCAGCCAGATGGCCTCCACATAATCGCCGGCAAATCCCCAGTCGCGTTTGGCGTCCAGGTTCCCGAGCACAAGGCGGTCCTGTTTTCCGTTCAGAATATTGGCGATTCCCTTCGTGATTTTCCGCGTGACAAAGTTTTCCCCGCGGCGGGGTGACTCGTGGTTGAAAAGAATCCCGTTGCAGGCAAACAGGTTGTACGCTTCCCGGTAGTTCACCGTAATCCAGTACGCGTACAGCTTTGCAACTGCATACGGGCTTCGGGGATAGAACGGCGTTTTTTCCGTCTGCGGTATCTCTTTCACTTTCCCAAACAGTTCGCTGGATGACGCCTGGTAGTATTTGATCTTTGGATCAATTTCCTGGATGGCGTCAAGAATCCGCAGGCTTCCTAAGGCGTTGATGTCAGAGGTGTACTGCGGCACGTCGAAAGAAATTTTCACGTCGCTCTGCGCGGCCAGGTTATAGATCTCGGCCGGCCGGATTTTTTGGATCAGCTGGTTCAGGCTTCCGGCGTCGCTCAGGTCGCCGTAGTGAAGAGAAAAGGCCCCGTTTTCCCCGTTTTCCCGGATTAGATGATCGATCCGCTGTGTGTTGACAGAGCTGCTTCTGCGCACAATCCCATGCACTTCATATCCTTTGTTCAGCAGGAATTCCGCAAGATAGGAACCATCCTGCCCGGTGATTCCCGTAATCAATGCCCGCTTCATATCGTACCCCTTATCTATATCAAAATTAACAGTCAGATTCAAGGTTCTTTGACATTCTATGTTTCCGGGCACTATCCTGTGCCAATGCGTGCCGGGCAGGGCGGGCCAGGGGCTACGGGAGACATGGCTCCGAAAATTTGATCCTGAAATTTGTAAAGTCGCGGGTTGTAATTCTGTCGGTCAGTTCCTCCGCCCATTCAAGGCGCTGCAGGGCAGCATAGAATTTGGCCCTTTCCATTTGCTCTTGGATGGCGGGATCATATTCGCCGGCCCTTAAGACGAAGGTTTTGCCGTAGCAGGCGAGAAGGCAGCCGGTATCAATCGCGGGATCTCCAATACAGCAGGAGCCAAAACCGGTTATGGCGCTGATCCGGTGTTTTTCTTCGTCGTAAAGAATATGCAGCGGGCTCAGGTTTCCGTGGATAACCGCCGGCCGGCCGCTGAAAAACCCTTCCGTTTCAAGGGCGTTCCGGAAGATCAGCCGGATGGCCTTCCGCTCGGAATGGTCACAGTAGGGGAAGAGCTTCTTTTGAATTTCCCGGCAGCGGTTTTCCCAGTACGCGTGATCCTTGTCAGAAAAACGGTCTTCCAGCTGGCCGGCTTTTGCCTCTTCAACCGGGATGGAATGCAGCTGTGTTAAGAACAGCCCGATCTGTTTTGCCATGCTGTATTGTTCCAGATTTTTGTTCTGCACAAGTTCACGGCGCAGCAGCGGCCTGCCCGGCAGAAAACGGTAAGTTACGGTTCCGCCTTCCAGCTGAACAAGATTCGGCAGCGCCATGTCCACGTGCTTTCCGGCCAGCCGGACGGCTCTGGCCGCATTGGTAAGGTAGCAGGTGGACCAGTCGTATTTCGGGAACCGGAATACCGTATTTTTATTTATCGTAACAAGGTCGCTGTGCGTCCCGTCCAAAAAATTGAACGCGGCGTCTTCCAGCGAAAGTCCGGGGCACTGTTCCCGGATATAGTCAAGGTAATGTTTCTGTTTCTGAGCCATGGCAACCCCCTTCTTTTCTCAAAAACTCAGGCGGCTAATATAAAAGGCGAATGTTGGTTTCCGGCCAGTCTTTCAGCCTCATGACGGTGTTTGACAGGTTGGAGTACCCGTTCCCGATAAAGAAATCGCACTGGGCGGCAAGGTAGGTGTCCTTGATAATTTCGATCGTATCTTTTTCCAGCTCAACCCCTTTGTGCCGCTTGTTTGGGTAATCGAGCAGGCAGGTCATAATGCGCGGCCGGAATAGTTCTTTTTTGCTGCCCGTGTACATCAGAAGGCCGTTTTTCCCGTAGAGCTTTTTATACTCCCGGAACATTTTTTTCGAATCGGTGATCAGGAAGATATGCCGCGCGTTGTACCGCACGATAAAATCCCAGATCCGCGGTTTATAGAATTCGTTCAGGTCGTAGAGCTGGGCCACTTCGTTCACAATTGCATTTTCCCGCACATGAACGCCGATAATCGGTCTTTCGTCCCGAAAATCCGGGTGAGTGTTCATGTACTTTCGGATTTCCCGTTTGATTTCCGGCCTGAGCTTCAGGCAGCGGCTGAAAAGGGTCCGGTAAATCTGGACCGGCGTTTTCCCGTAGGCCCAGTGGCCGCTTTTCACCCACGGCAGCATGGCCCGCAGAGGATAGTAGACGTCGCTCACGACAACGTTTGCGTCGCTCTCCATCAGCTGTTTCAAGCTCCTGTTTTTCATCTTCAGTTTGTCGGTGTCTTCCGCCAGCACGTTTCCATATTCCCAGTTGGGCGGGAAATACGTGAATTCAGGTTTCAGCGCGTCTTCCAGGGTGCAGTCTGATACCGGCTGGAAGAAAAGTTCAAAAGAATTCACATCCATGGAAGCGCTGTACATGCTTTCCATGCCCCAGAAGACAATGGGAATCCGGCCGGTAAGCTCGGCGGCAAAAACCTGGCAGATTGCATGGTCAACGTCCGCCCAGATGCTGTGTCCGATGGCCTTGATAAAAAGAAAGCGGTTAGTCGGCATAGGTATTTACACCTCCATAGAATTCCGGATATTCCGACCGGTGGTTCATCAGTTCCTCAATCCTGCGCTTTCCGTCTTTTCGGGTTCTCTTTTTCGCCAGCTTTTTCTCTTTCTTCAGATCCCTGTAAAAGAGCACAATATGGTCTTCCGGCCAGTCTTTCAGCCGCTTTGCCGCGTAAGAGACGTTCGAATACCCGTTGCCGATGAAGAAATCGCATTTTGCCGCGAGGTAGGTGTCCTTGATAACCTCAATTCCCTTCTGCCGTTTTTCCCGGTAAGGCTGCAGGTGCGCGGCGTTGCGCGTGTCGTTCAGTTCGCTTCTTCTGCAGTCGGTG
This sequence comes from Ruminococcaceae bacterium UBA5406, assembly GCA_002407675.1. GTDB lineage: Bacteria > Bacillota > Clostridia > Oscillospirales > Acutalibacteraceae > Thermocaproicibacter. Next base: position 201,679 of record DHNW01000024.1, on the reverse strand, counting down.
AATACCAGCATGGAGCCGTAGCGCTTTTGAAATTTCTTAATGATCTCTTTGCAGTCGGTCAGAAGCAGAATTTTCCGGATTCCGTATGTTTTTACGTACCGGTCGATTTCCCGCACATACCTTTTGTTGAGCTTTGCCAGATTTTCCACTTCGCGGACTTTGTCTCCGCCCCGGATGTGAACACCGAGGAGCGGCCCCTTGCTTTCCAGGTTTGCCATGTAAAAATTCTGGATTTCCTGTTCGATATCCGGTTTGAGCTTCAGGTATTTGTCAAACAGGCCGCGGTAGATCTGGTGGGGCGTCATCCCGTAGGCCCAGTGATCCTTCGGAATATAGTCGATCATGGGCTTTACAAAATAATGTACGTCGCTGACTACCACATTTGCGTCGCTGCTCATCATATCGCCCAGGTTGCGCTGTGACCAGGCAATCTTGTCAAGATCCTCAATCATGATATTCCGCGCATTCCAGACGGATGGGTAAAACTTGTATCCGGGCCGGATCAGATCCCGTATGGTGTATTCCGAGACCGGTTCAAAATACAGGTCAAAAGCGTTCGTATCAAAAGATTTTGCGTACAGGCTGTTGGGGCCCCAGTATATGACCGGCGTCCGGTGCGTCAGTTCGGCGGCGAGCAGCTGGCCCATCACGTGGTCTACGTCGGACCAGAATCCGCATCCCCAGCTTTTTATCAGCAGAAAACGTTCTTTTGGCATATCCTTTCACCTCCGTAAAAATTCAGGTTATTTGGCAAAACGTTTCCGCAGAAAAGCCGCGGCCTTTTGGAAAATGTTCTGCCGCCGGGAAGAAGTGAGAATCTGCCGGTTAATCGGGTATTTTCTTTTTCCCACTTTCCAGTAGAGCAGCTTTGCGCTGCTGCTGTCCCATTCCTTCATGTAGGCAATTGCCTGGGACAGGCTGGAAAAGTCGTTGCCGATAAAAAATTCGCACTTTGCGGCCAGGCAGGCGTCTTTCAGGGTTTCAATCCCCCGGCGCCTTTTTACCATGGGATTTTCAAGATAAGAGTCGGTGTCGTCGTCCGTCATCCGTTTGCAGTCTGTCGCCACAACCATGGAGCCGTATTTTTGCCGGTATTCGTTCAGGATCTCAACGCTGTTCGTTATCAGAAAAATTCTTTGAATGTCGTATTTTTCGATCAGCTGCCGGATTTCTTTGTGATAGGCTTCGTTCGGCACCAGTGCTTTCCGTTTCCACGGCCATGGGCTGATTTTTGCTTTTTTTTCAATGGGGCTTTTCGGGTCTTTCCGGTAGCTTCTTGAAAAGTACCGGTATTTTTCCCTGCCGTTGTTTTTCAGAATAATCTGGTTTTGGTCGGGCCGGCAGACGTGGACCGCCAGCACCGGCGTATGCTCTCTCAGCCAGGAATTATAGAATCCTTCAATTTCAATCCTGATGTCGGATTTGATGCGGATGTACTTTTTGAACAGGTATCGGTAGATCTGCCGCACCGTCATGCCGTATTCCGGCATGTTTTTCCCAATGAAAGGAATCAGGCTGTACATATCGAAATAAACGTCCCCGACAAGCACGTTGGCGCTGCAGGTCAGCATATCTCCAATGTTCCGGTACGCCCAGGTTTCTTTAGAAGGATCGTCGGCCAGAAGGTTGTTTTCATCCCATACGGGCGGGTAAAAGGTGTAGTCCGAATTTGCCACGTCGAAGATTGTGTAGTCGGATACGGGCTCAAAATACAGCTCAAAGCCGTTTGTGTGGATGTAGCCGTTATGCAGGCAGCAGGTGGGCCAGTAAATAACCGGGGTGCGGTCCGTCAGTTCTGCAATCAGCAGCTGGCTCAGAACGTGGTCCATATCCATCCACAAAATATAACTCCAGGCTTTGATCAGCAGGAACCTGTCTTTTGCCATACGCTGGAATCACCTCACCAAAAAAAATATTCCTATCATAGTATGATAGGAATTTGTTGTATGTGTAATGAAGAGCATTTGAATGCCCACTATTTTTCCAGCAGAGCCCGGTTCCATTCAATTGTGCGCGCAAGCCCTTCCCGCAGCGGCAGGAACGGGGGCAGCCTGAATTCCGAACGGATTTTCGTCAGATCCGGTTCGACCGTTTCCGGAGAAACAGCCGTTTCTTTTTCCGCAGGAAGGCGCGGGTGACCGGCGGTCAGGGAGCTGCCCGTCTGGCGGCAGATTTCTTCGGCGAGCTGCCGTATCGTGATCCGGTCCGTCCCTCCCACGTTGTAGACCGTGTCTTTCCCCGAAATCAGCACGTTCAGCAGCATTCCGGCGCAGTCTGCAATATAGCAGAAAGTCCGGACTTTTTTCCCGTCGTCCAGCATGGTAATTCTTCGTTCCAGCAGCGCCTGTTTCAGGAACTGCCCCATCACGCGTTTGTCCCGGATCGTCAGACCGGGGCCGTAGCTCATGAAGATCCTTGCGATTTTCGCGTCGACGCCCTCCAGTTTCCGGTATGCGCAGCAGAGGGTTTCGCCGGCCCGTTTCGATTCGGCGTAGACCGACCGCAGGCTCAGCGGGGAGCAGAGCCCCGGGTAGTCTTCGGGGGTGGGGATGTGCGCCGGATCCGGGTTCCCGTAAACTTCCGAAGAACTGAGGAACAGAAATTTCGCGCCGTCGGTTTTGGCTTTTTTCAGCAGGCTTTCGGTTGTGAAAATATTGAGCCGGATTGTTTCGGAGAAGTTTTTCATAAAAATTTCCGGCTGTGCGTAAGTTGCCGCGTGAATGATATAGTCCGTTTTCCAGGGGATCTCTGTCTCTTTAGGTCCGGCGAGATCCGCGGCGAGGAACCGGTAATTTTCTCCGCCTGCCGGGAACAGGCCGCGAAGTTTCCGGCAGGGGGGATGTTTGCTCACGGCGGCAATGCGGATGCCGGCGTTCTGCCGCACGTTGGCCAGGTGCAGGAAATAGATCAGGTAGGTTCCGATCATCCCGTTTGCGCCGGTGACCAGCACGGTTTTCCCTTTCATGGGCGACAGGTCAATCTCCGGCAGATACCGCAGACAGTCTTCGGCAATGATTTTATCCATAGTTTCGCCGCCTCATTTCATCAGCCGGATCGCTTCCCGGCGGATTGTACCGGAATCCGGGTAATAGGCTTTCTCCAGAATTTCGCTGGCCGGTGTCGGAGCATCGGGGCAGCCGATCCGCACAATCGGTTTTTTCAGCAGGGAAAACGCCTTTTCCGAGACGACCGCCGCTATTTCCGAAGCCGCCCCGCCGGTTCTGTTACCGGTATCGGCGATAATCAGCCGGCCCGTTTTGGCGAGCGAGCCGAAGATGATTTTTTCATCCAGGGGCTTCAGGGTCCTGGGATCAATCACTTCGGCGGAAATATGGTCTTCGGTTTCCAGCTCCTCGGCCGCTTTCAGCGCTTCCTTCTGCATATAGGATACGGCCACAATGGTTACGTCGCTGCCGGGCCGCCGGACGGCGCCCGTCCCGAATGGGATAGAGTACAGGGATTCCGGAACGCGGCCCGTGGTTTTGTAGAGCCACCGGTGTTCCACGAACAGGACCGGGCTGTCATCCAGAATGCTGGAAATCAAAAGCCCTTTCGCGTCGTAGGGCGTCGCGGGCGCCGCAATCTTCAGCCCCGGCACGCTCATCAGCATCCCCTGGATGCATTGGGAATGCTGTGCGCCCGCGCCCCATCCCCGTGCGCTGATCGTGCGGACGACAAGGGGGACTTTTACCTGCCCATGGAACATGTAGCTCCATTTACAGGCGTGGTTGACCAGCTGATCCAGCGAGAGGATCATAAAGTCCATCCGGCTGTGGATCAAAATCGGTCGCAGGCCCGCCATTGCCGCGCCGGCGGCAAAGCCGGTCAGGGAGTTTTCTGCTATCGGCGTGTCAAACACTCTTTCCGTGCCGTACTTGTCCTGCAGCCCTTTTGTGGTTCCGAACACCCCGGTCGGATCGTCCACGCCCTCGCCCATGACGAACACCCGGGGATCCCTTGCCATAGCTTGATCCGTTGCTTCAAAAATCGCATCTTTGAATGAAATTACCCTGTCTTCCTCGGATTTATTATCCGTCACAGGAATATCATTTTTCACGGCCTCAACAGTTTTAAGGGACATAATTCAATTCCCCCTTGGTGCCTTAACTGGCATAAACATAATCCATGAGTTCGTCCGGCGAAGGTTTCGGCGAAGCCTTCGCAAACAAGAACGCATCCTGGATTTCGGCTGAAATCTGCTCCCGGAGGGCTTTCTCGCTGGCATCGTCCCACAGACCGATGGATTCCAGGTATTCCCTGTACCAGCGGATCGGGCATTTTGACAGCCAGTAGTCGTATTCTTCCCGGGAGCGGAAGCCGTCCCCAACGTCGTCCACCGTGCCGATGTGCCCTTTCCAGCGGTAGGTGCCGCATTCCAGAAAGACGGGGCCTTCCCCTTTCCGGCAGAGGCCGATTGCTTTCTCTGCATTTTTTGAAACTTCCACCACGTCGTTCCCGTTGATTTTCCGGCTTGGAATACCGTACCCCTGTGCCCACTGGGCAATATTCAGATTCCGGTGCCTTCGGTTTTCTCTGGAATTAATGGCATAGTGGTTGTTTTCGCAGACATAAAGGACGGGCAGGTTTTTCAGCGCGGCGAATCCCAGGCTTTCGTGGAAGGTTCCCTCGTCGGCAGCCCCGTCGCCGAAGAACACCGCGGTTACTTTTCCGTCTTTTTTCAGCCTTGACGCCAGGGCGGTCCCGGTTCCTAGGGGAATATCGCCGCCCACAATGGCCGAGGTCCCCAGAATCCCAACTTCCGGGGCGGCAAGGTGCATGGAGCCGCCGCGCCCGTGCGAGCATCCGGTCCTGCGCAGGTATAGTTCCGCGATCATCTTTTTTAAATCCCCACCCTTTGCCAGGTACTGCGCATGGCTTCTGTGTGTGCCGAAAAGATAGTCGTCTTTTTTCAGATGGGTGCAGACCCCCGCCGCAACGGCTTCCTGTCCGATGGAAAGATGAATCGGCGTTTTGATCTCGTCGTATTTGTATTCCGCCGCGATCCTTTCTTCCACCATCCGGATTCTTACCATCGTGCGGTAGAGTTCGGTCATTTTTTTCTTGTCCATACAGACGGGCCTCCCCTTCGAATTGCCATTTTACGAGAATTGCTTGTATTGGCTGTTTTTGAGCCTTTCCACCAGTGTTTTCACGTCCTGAGCCCGGCTGCGCGGGCAGACGAGAATGGCGTCGTCCGTCAGGGCAATGACCACGTTTTCCATTCCTATCGCGGCGACCAGAGTCTGGTTCCCGTAAATAATACAGTCTTTTGTATCCATGCCGAAGAAAGCGCCCTTTACCCGGTTTCCGTCGGGATCGGGCCGCAGCGGAACAGCAAGGCCCTCCAGGCTGCCGATATCGTCCCAGTCAAAGTTCCCTTCAACGGCAGCAATATCACCGCTTTTTTCCAAAACGCCCTTGTCGAACGAAAGATCCGGAATCTCCGAGTATGCTTTCTGAATGGACGGCCCGGCAGCCTGCCCGTCCGGATTTTCCATGGCTTCCGAAAAAATACGGGAATGTTCGGGAAGAAAAGACCGGATATGCGCGCTGAAGGAAGAAAGCCTGCCGGCCACAATCCCGCTGTTCCACAGGTAATCGCCTGAAGACAGGAATTTTTCCGCTGTGCTGCGATCCGGCTTTTCCACAAACCGGAGTACCGGGCGGGCCTCGTCCGGGCGTCCGGGGCCAATGCGGAGATACCCGTACCCGGTGGCCGGGCGGCTCGGTTTGAGGCCGATCACCACAAGCCCTTCTGTGTGTTCGGCTGCCGCATAGGCCCGGCTGACCGCCGAGCAGTATTCAGTCCGATTTTTTACATATCCGTCTGCCGGGAAAAAACAAAGGACCCCGTCGATCCCTTTGCTTTTTAGGGTAAATACGGCGTATGCGATGCAGGCGGCCGTATTTTTTGGCATGGGTTCAAGGATGATATTCGATTCCGGAACAGTGCCTTTCAGGGTGCTCCGGGTAATTTCTTCAAGGGTCCGGCTGGTTACCACAAAGCAGTTGTCCGGCGGAACCACCGGCCGGATCCGTTCCAGCGTTTCCAGCATCATGCAGGGGCCGCTGTCTGCGCTGATGAACTGCTTTGGCTTTTTCTTCCGGGAAAACGGCCACAGCCTCAGCCCGGAACCGCCGGCCATCAGAATAGCGTATCTTTCCAATAGAATCCCTCCGAATACATGATGGTCTGTCATATTTTATGCTTGAACGGCCGGCGGTGTTAAAAACGAAGGGGTGCGCACTCTGCCTCAACGTGTCCCGGATTCACTGTGCTTTGAGAAATATTGGCGTTGAATAACCCCAATACGATTTCGGATAAAAGTTACAATTCCCCTGATGCAGGCATTTTCCTGCGTCAGGGGAATTGCTGTATCGCGAAAAAAAAATAGAACTGCGGCGCGTGCAGAAAAACAGACGTTTACCCTTTCAGGCCGCTGGTTGCGATTCCCTGCACGAAGAATTTTTGTAAACTCAAAAAAACAATCAGAACCGGAATCAGCACCACGACCGACGCCGCCATAATCAGCCCGTATTCGGTGGAATACTGGGAAATAAACATTCTAAGGCCGATCTGGATAGTCTTTTTGTTTGTTGTTGTCAGGTAGATCAGCGGGCCGAGAAAATCGTTCCATGTGTTTACAAAAGTGAAAATGGTAAGTGTCGAAAGCGCCGGTTTAGAGAGGGGCAGCATAATCGACCAGTAGATCTGGTATTCTAGCAGCATGATAAGCGCCAGCAGAATCAGGATGAAATAAATAAGAATTTTTCCGGGACGAAGCCGATGCGTTGCCATAAATATCCTTCTCCTTTCGCTTACTCCGCTGTTTTCACGTGTTCGTAGTGAAACTGGATGAGAGTGATAGCATGGAAACCGCGCTTGCATACCCTAAATTCCACTCTTTGAATGCCAGGTTGTAAATATGAAAAACCAGCACCAGTGTTTTTGTCCCCGGCCCAGCGTTCGTGATCATCAGAACAATATCGATAAGAAAATATATGAGGTCGCCAATGACCTGGGGTTTGAGAACGCATTTTATTTCAGTAAGGTGTTTAAAAAAGTGGAGGGGTGTTCTCCGCGGGATTATATGAAATTTTAAACTGATGAATTGAAACATTTTTCGGCAGCTTCCCGGACATATGACCTTCTATTATCTCTATTCCTTTCCATTTGCATAAGTCCCTTATATCTTTCTGAATATCAGCCCTCAGCTGATTGTAAATAATCTTTCTCCTATATTTCGGAGCAAATACGATATGATACTTGCACACCCATTTTGTATGTGCTAAACTGTTTGCCATGGAGCATCACCTTTCTTCTGTTGGTTGGCGGCTTGAACACTCGCCATTATATCAGAAAGGTGATGCTCTTTGCTTAAGCTTTTAATCTCACGCGCGTAGCGCGCGGATTTTCGTTTCCCAAACGGCAAGACGTTTGCGAAACCTGCTAAAGCAGATTGCAAAAGGGCGCTTTCACGTCGGTCAAAACGTGAAAGCACCCTATTTAGGATACAAATTTTTATTTATTTTTGTCGAACATTGTTGCATTGTGTAGTATAATATCTATGCAGAATTTTTAAGGAGGTCGATAGTCATGACGGTGGCAAATTTAAAGCGGCTGGATAAATATATCAGACAGATTCAGGATCCGTTTGGGACCGGATTCCTGATATTGAAGAGAATGATTGCTGAAACTGCTGAAAAATATGGCTTGTCTGCCAGCCAGTTGATTCAAAAATACGTTGCGTGGAAATGGGTAAAATAAAAATCCGGTCTATTCTATACTGTCTGCACGGCAGCATTGGCTATTTTCAGTTCAATGGAATGTTTCTCGAAAAAGGAAAGGAACTTTTTCGGCGGTTCCCGATCCGTAACAATACAAGAGATATCCTCCAGGCGGCAGAACGTCATGAGAGATGAGTTCCCGAATTTGCTGTGGTCAGCCAGCAGATAGGATTTATCGCTCTTTTTGACAATGCTCTTTTTAATTTCATACTCCAGCGGAGAAGAATTTGTCACTCCATTTTCAATGGAGAGTCCTGCTGCGGCCATAAAGGCCTTGTTAATGTTGTACCGCTCCAGAATATTCATGTTGAGGATACTGAAGGAATTTGTGTCGCGGATAAGGTTTCCGCCGAGCAGGAATATTTTCAGTTCGCTGTAAGGAAGGGCGTTCAGCACAACGTTCAGGCTCTGTGTGAGAATCGTAATATTTTTTCCTTTTAAAAAGTCCACAAGATTTGCGGTTGTCGTTCCTGAATCAATATAAATTACATCCCCGTCATTTACCGATTCCGCAGCTTTCTGGCAGATGATCTGCTTTTCCTTTCTGTATTTGATATTCCGTTCTTCAAACGGCACTAATGCCCGTTTTTCTGCCGTAACCCCTCCGTAGACTTTTCTGACGCTCCCTTTTTTGACAAGGTCGTTAATATCACGCCGAACCGTGTTTTTAGATATGCCAAAAACTTCACAAAGTTTATCCAAAGAAACAGTCTGATTTGCTGTTATATATTGATCAATTTGATCAAGACGATTGATTTTCATAGTGCTTTTATCACCCTTTCATACTCATATATTCCAAAGAGTTTTTACCTTTATTCTGCTTTATTATAATACACTATTACAATAATATATTCCATAGATATCTAATAAAAAATCAGTATAAATCAAAAAAATATTAAAAGTAAATTAAATTTATAAACATTTATTTACTTTTCAATATCATAAATTGCCCTCAAAAAAATCACTAATTTTCAGATTTTCAAAATATAGTAAAGCAAAGTAAAGCAAAAAAGTTATAAAAATTTAAAAATATTTCCTAAAATTTTATTTTTTATGATATTTCCTTCATTAAAATATGGCAGATCGCATCGGCAGCCTGATCAATTCTGTCTGCACAGTTGCTTAAATGTCGGTACAGTTCGCGCATTTTAATGATGTATTTTATGTCGTCATTTTCCAGAAGAGACGCAACGGAGCTTCGGTAAAGAAACTCCACTTGGTTTTCACACTTTTTTGCCTTGACAGCATACTGCATCGCTGTGGCCGGGCTATGGTGCATATTGCGGACGGACTGATTAATATCGTCGCTGGCCGTTTTCAGGACGTCCATAAATTTAACCAGCTCCGGCGCGTAGTCGATTTTGTAGATCTCCATTTCCAGAACTGTCGTTTTAAAGTAATCCAAAACATCGTCAAGGCATTTCGAGAGCATGAAAATATCTTCCCGGTCAAAGGGCGTAATAAAGGTTTTATTCAGCTCCCGGATTAGTTCCGCTCGCTTTGCATCGGCTTGTTTTTCCAGGGCTTCAACTTTTCGTGCGTAATCCGGCTTTAAAGTTTGCGTATAAGCGGCCAGAGCCTCTGCGGACTGAACAATATATTCCGACTGCTCCTGAAGCAGACGGAAAAAATCAATATTCCCTTTTATTATTTTTTTTAATTTCATTTTCAATACCACCTTCATAAACCGCGGAAGACTAGATAAAATCCCGCAGACAGCAAAAATGATGCCGGAATTGTAACAAACCATGCAACCAGCATGGTTTTTGCATAAATCCACCCAACCGCATTGGGACGGTCGGCCGCCCCAACTCCGAGGATGGAAGAATTCACAATCTGGGTGCCGCTGACGGGGAAACCGGACAGAGACGCCGCCGCAACAACCAGCATAGACGCCATCTGCGCGCTGACGGAATGCAGCGACCTTACACTGAATATTCTGGTTCCAACGCTTTTAATCATTTTCATCCCGCCCATGACAAGACCAAACGCAATGAAGAAAGCGGAAAGAAACACAATGTTTTTGGGGATACGCAGAGAATTTCCGCCTATGGCCGTCATCAGCAGCAGGGCGGCGATCCCCATTCCTTTCTGGGCGTCATTGGAACCCTGAAAAGCATTAATTAAAATGCACGTTGCAATCTGAACGGCCTGGAACAGTTTTTTACCCGAATGCTTTTCCCCAAAAAACAAGCCTGGTTCAGCTTAAATATCAGGTACCCGAAACCGTAGCCGATAATGGGCGATGTAAACAGGGGAAGGAGCACCTTGAAAATAATCCCGTCTGCATTGATAACCGAAAAACCGTACCGAAGGACAAAAGGACCCAGCAGTCCGCCCACAATGGCATGGGAAGAACTGGACGGAATTTTTCCGACCCACGTAAGAAGGTTCCAAACCGTTGCACCCAAAACGGAGGCGCATATCATGGCGGATACCCCGCCCGGGCTTTTTTGCACACAGCCAAGATTCAGAATGCCGGAGACCATGCTTTCCGCGACTTTGGTTCCAAGAAACAAAGTCCCCAAAAACTGTGAGAAGAAAGCAAGGATAAAAACCAGGAAAACATTCAGGGAACGCGAAGCAACAATTGTTGCAATTAGGTTGCCTTCGTCATGAAAACCGGTAATAAAAATAAAAGCAAAAATTAAGATCATGGATATCTGAAAGAAGTCGATCATTCTCACCTATTTTCTTATGAATTTATAGCGAAGGGATGGTCTATTATAGCACATATTGGCAAGTCTTTGTGCAAACAATGGTTTCACCGCTGAGAAAGAACGCCGTATTCTCCCCATAAAACGGAAAAAACGGCCTGAAAGCCGTTCTGAATAATTTTTGCTTACTGAAATATACCCAGCACTTTTCATCCTTTTAGCATCAAATATCTTAATATATTTCTGTTATTTGATTGTTATCTAATACCATGAATTTATAAAATATTATCCATTTTTGTACCTTCGGTTTTTTAAGCAAAAGATATCCCGGGTAAGCAACTTGTTTTCCGTTTTTACATACCCCTGCTCATCCAAGCCGTTTTCGGCAGAGGCAGAGTAAGTACAAAGCGTGTTAAGAGCCTCAAAATAGTGGTACATCAATTTCCCCCAACAAATGAATATCGAAAATCCCGCTTAGCCTTAGAGCCAAGCGGGATTTTTTGGAGCTGCTAACGCGATTCGAACGCGTGACCTCGTCCTTACCAAGGACGTGCTCTGCCAACTGAGCCATAGCAGCAAACTGGCGACTCGGATCGGGATCGAACCGACGACCTCTAGCGTGACAGGCTAGCGTTCTAACCAGCTGAACTACCGAGCCATACAAGAACTGCAACATTACCTATTATACTGATTTTCGGCGGGATTGTCAATATCCGATTTGTATTTTCTGCGGTGCCAGTGTCTGTGCAAAGTTTTATGCAGGTACGGAACAATTTCTGACAGAAACAGCGGACGGACCGCCTTATAATGAAAACCGGTCCGACGGGGGAGCGATGCGGATGAAGCAGACGATTTACGTTGATGTCCTCGTAGCGGTGAATTTCTTCATTAATTATTTTCTCCTGCTTGCCACATCCCGGTTTCTTGCCATGCCGGTCAGGCGCGGCAGGCTTGCGGCCGCTTCCGCGCTGGGGGCTTTTCTTTCCCTCTTTATTCTGCTGCCGGACGTTCCGGCTTTTCTTTCCCTTGCGGTAAAACTGCTGATGTCCGTGTGCATTGTTCTGCTGGCGTTTCGATTTCACGGAATCCGGAGCCTCGTCCGCGAGACGGCAGCATTTTATGTCATGAATTTTGCGTTTGCGGGCCTGATGCTTGCCCTGTGGTATTTTCTGGCCCCCCAGGGGCTGGTGATCCGGAATTCCATCGTTTATTTCAATATTTCCCCGGTTCTTCTGATTTTGCTGGCGGCTGTGTGCTATCTGATCATCCGGCTGGTAAATCGGATTACGGGCCGGCAGATGCCCAAAGAGCTGTTCTGCCGGATCGTCGTCTCCCGCGCCGGTGTTTCCTGTTCCTGCACGGCCCGGGTAGACACGGGGAATTCCCTGCGGGAGCCGTTTTCCAACGAACCGGTCGCGGTGGTGCGCAAAGCGGCCGTTGAGAGGATTATCCCGCCTGAAAACAGCCTGAATCTGCGCCTGGTTCCCTTTCACACGGTATCGGGCAGCGGGGTTCTGCAGGCGTTTCGGCCCGACCAGATGACGATCTATTCCGGCAAAAGGGTCATTTCCGTTCCCCGCGTGTACATAGCCGTTTCCAAAATCGGATTTGATGGTTGCGATGCGCTCCTGAACCCTGATCTTCTGCAAAAAACGTCCGGCTGAATCTGGCCGTAGCCGGGCGGTAAAATAAAGCCGCGGCGGCAGCGGCAAAAGGAAATGAGGAATATGGAAAGAACAAGACGGATATGGGAATGGATGGCAAGGCTGATCCGCCGGCTGTGTCCGGGAAGGGGAATCCATTACATCAACGGGCCCGAGACCCTCCCGCCCCCTTTAACAAAGCAGGAAGAAGAAAAGGTGATGAGCAACATTGAAAACCGGGTTCCCAACGCCCGGGAGCCGCTCATCACCCACAACCTGCGGCTTGTCGTCTACATAGCAAAAAAGTTCGAATCCCCCAGCGCAAATGTAGAAGATCTGATTTCCATTGGGACGATCGGCCTCATAAAGGCGGTCAACACGTTCTGCCCGGAGCGGAACATTAAGCTGGCCACGTATGCTTCCCGCTGTATCGAAAATGAAATTCTCATGTATCTGCGCAAGGCTGCCCAGCTGAAAAACGAAGTTTCATTTGACGATCCTCTCAATGTGGACTGGGATGGCAACGAACTTCTTCTTTCGGATATTCTCGGCAGCGACCAGAACACCGTCAACCTGAATATTGAAGAAGAAGCGGAGCGTGACCTTCTGCGAAGCGCGGTGTCCCGTCTTGCTCCGCGTGAACGGAAGATCATGCAGCTCCGGTTCGGCCTGAACAACAACCGCGAGCATACCCAAAAGGAAGTTGCCGATTCGCTCGGCATTTCGCAGTCCTACATATCGCGCCTGGAAAAGCGGATTATCCAGCGCCTCAAAAAAGATCTGGAGCGTGTGAGCTGATCACGGCATCCGAAAGAAATACAGCAGGGGAACCCCTCGGCGGAAAGGGATCCCCCTGTTTTCATTTTGTATGGTCCAGCAGCACGCGGTAGGCGTCCAGCAGCATTTCATAGGTATACCGGCGGCAGTTCGCGGGGCTTGTGGAGGGCAGCGCAAAAGCCGCAAGGCCGGTTTTAGGCAGGCAGAGGCGGCGGTAAAGCGAGGCGGCCTTGCTTCCCGTCGTAAAGACGTTCCGGATGCCGGTTTTCTTCAGCAGCCCATCAATGTCATTCGGGACGGGATCGCGGATGCTTCCGTCGTCGGCCCCGCGGATGCGGCAGCTTTTCAGCACGTCCCACAGGGCGATCCCGTGCCGGAGCAGCAGGGCCGTTTTTTCCTGGTTTGTTTCGGGCAGGGGGCTGCTGTAAAGTTCCGCCAGGATCCGCCAGAAGCGGTTCCTAGGATGGGAATAGTAAAATCCGTATTCCCGGGATTTGGGCGACGGCATAGTCCCGAGGATCAGCACCCGGGAGTTTTCGTCAAAGACCGGCGGAAGCGGGTGTTCAATATAAGCAGGGTTCATGGATGCCCGCCTTTCAGCTGCCGGATGTATTGGAGCAGTTCCGTGCGGGAGTTGGAGCATTTCCCGTCGATCACCGCGCTCAGCAGGGTCTGCAGCATATCTCCCACGGCGGGGCCTTCCGGTATGCCTTCCAGCAGCAGGTCTTTTCCCCCGACCGCCAGGCTGCTCAGCGAAAAGCAGTGTTCCTGCGTCAGGATCATGTCCAGCAGGCGTTCGGCGTTTTTCAGGGTTTCCAGCCGGCTGCGGTCCGCCTGGTTTTTGCCCATTGTGTCCGCGGCTGCCACCTGGAAAAGCAGGCGCAGCTTTTCTTCGCCCAGGCGGTTCAGCCGCCGCCGCAGGAAGCGCTCGTCCGGCGGCAGGGGGAGGTCGTGGCAGCGGATAAGCTCCACGACCGTCCGGACTGTCTTTTTGTCGTAGCGCAGCCTCTTCAGAATGGTTTGGGCCAGTTCGGCGCTTTGGGAGGCATGTCCGTAAAAGTGGCCGATTCCCTTTGCGTCGCGGGTAAAACAGCCGGGCTTTCCAATATCGTGCAGGAACATGGTCAGGCGCAGCACCGGTTCCGGCGGAGCGGATTCCACGCAGTGCAGCGTATGTTCCCAAACGTCATAGCGGTGATGGGGGTTGTGCTGGTCAAAGCCGAAGCAGGGGCGGATTTCCGGGACAAACTGCGCCACCACTTCCCGGAATTTCCGCATGACCTGCGCAGCGTTTTTCCCGCAGATCATTTTGGTGAATTCGGACTGAATCCGTTCCCGGGCGATGCGGTCCAGCAGGGCGCGGTTTCGGATGAGGCTCCGGGCGGTTTCCCTTTCAATCGAAAAGCCAAGGACGGAAGAAAAGCGCAGAGCCCTTAGAATGCGCAGGCCGTCCTCCTGAAAACGGCGGTCCGGCTGCCCCACGCAGCGGATCCGTTTCCGCTCCAGATCGTTCCGTCCGCCGAAACAGTCCACCAGCCCTTTTTTTTGGCTGTAAGCCAGCGCATTGACCGTAAAATCGCGCCGGGCCAGATCTTCCTGAAGGCTTCCGGTAAACGCTACCTGATCCGGGTGCCGCCCGTCGGAGTAGCGGCCGTCAATCCGGTACGCCGTGACCTCTACCGGCAGCCCGCCGGAAAGGGCCGTGACCGTGCCGTGTTTCAGGCCCGTTTCAAGGACCCGAAAGCCGCAAAGCGCGCGTTCGGCGTCTTCGGGGCGCGCCGAAGTCGCAATATCCCAGTCTTCCGGGGCTTTGCCGAGAAGGCTGTCCCGCACACAGCCGCCCACAAGGCAGGCTTCAAAGCCGCCCTGTTCCAATGCATCCAGAACAGCTGCTACCTGCGGCGGAATTTGAAGTTCCATGCCGATTCCTCGCTTTCAACTGAAATATGTCGAAAAGATCGTTTTTTATTTCCTCCTGCTCCTGCATGATACCTCCGCAATATGGCAATACTGGCAAATAGAACCGCCACGGGGGGATGCGAAGTGCAGTACAATAAAGTTGAAATCTGCGGCGTCAATACGTCGAAACTGAAGGTACTTACCGAGAAGGAAAAAATGGAACTGCTGCGCAAGGTCAAGGACGGCGATATGCAGGCGCGCGACGAATTGATCCGGGGGAATCTGCGCCTGGTCCTCAGCGTCATCCAGCGCTTTACCAACCGCGGCGAAAACCTCGACGATCTTTTTCAGGTGGGCTGCATCGGCCTGATCAAGGCGATCGACCATTTTGACATTAATCAGGGGGTCCGTTTTTCCACATACGGCGTCCCCATGATTATCGGTGAGATCCGCCGGTATTTGCGGGACAACAACAGCATCCGGGTCAGCCGTTCCCTGCGTGACACCGCCTACAAGGCCATGCAGGTCAAAGAAAAAATGATCGCGAAGAACAGCCGCGAGCCGACCGTGGAAGAAATTGCAAAGGAACTGGATATCCCCCGCGAAGAAGTTGTCGTGGCCCTGGAGTCTATTGTGGAGCCTATTTCCCTTTACGAACCGGTCTTTTCCGACGGCGGCGACACCATCTATGTGATGGATCAGGTGGGCGACAACAACGATGACAACAACTGGCTGGACGAAATTGCCCTCAAAGAAGCGATTAAAAACCTGAACAAACGGGAGAAGAACATTCTGGCCATGCGGTATTTTCAGGGGAAGACGCAGGTTGAGGTCGCCTCAGAAATCGGGATCAGCCAGGCTCAGGTTTCCCGGCTGGAAAAAGCGGCCCTTGACAAAATAAAAAAGGAAATCTAAAAAAACGGCCCGCGGCTCTTCGCGCGGGCTTTTCCATGCGGTGGGGACCGATGATTATCGGTTTTATTGTAACATTTCTTCCGCGGTTTATCAAATAACCCCTTTCCCCGGCATACACATGGTAGCGGGAGGTGGGGGCGGTGAACTGCAGGATAGACGACATGCGCCACAAAGAAGTCATCAATGTAAAAGACGGCATGCGGCTGGGCACCGTGTGCGACCTTGAAATCGACACCTCAACCGCAAGGGTGGCGGCAATTGTGATTTACGGAAGGCTTCGTTTTTTCGGCCTGTTCGGCCGTGAAGACGATATTGTGATCCGCTGGCAGGATATTCAGGTTATCGGTGATGATACCATCCTCGTAAACTACAACAGCTTCTGCCGGACGAAAGGGCCTCCGCGCGGTCTGGGGGCGGTATTCGGCGGCCGGTAGGGGCAGGAACCGGAGCCTTGAATTTCCGCGGCGGATATGCTATAATAACCCCGCACAACACACGCCTGTGCAGGACGAACGGTGCCCGGCAAAACCGGGTTTTATCGTCTGTAAATGCACGGCGGAGGAAAAACCAAGGAGGATTTAGTAAAATGTCAGTTGTATCCATGAAACAGCTTCTGGAAGCCGGAGTCCATTTCGGGCACCAGACCAGAAGGTGGAACCCGAAAATGGCCCCTTATATTTTTACCGAACGCAACGGAATCTACATCATTGACCTGCAGAAGACCGTGCGCAAACTGGAAGAGGCCTACAATTTTATCCGCGACATCACCATGGACGGCAAGTCCGTGCTGTTTGTCGGCACCAAAAAGCAGGCTCAGGAGTCCATTAAAACCGAAGCTGAGCGCGCAGGTGCCTTTTATGTCAACGCCCGGTGGCTGGGCGGCATGCTCACCAACTTCCGCACCATACGCCGCCGGATTGACCGCCTCAACCAGCTGAAGACCCTCGAAGCGGACGGGACGTTTGACCTTCTGCCGAAAAAAGAAGTCAGCAAGCTGAAGCTGGAAATCGAAAAACTTGAAAAGTTCCTCGGCGGTATTAAGGATATGAAGGATCTTCCGGGCGCGCTGTTCATTGTTGATCCGCGCAAAGAGAGGATCGCCGTGTCGGAAGCCCGCAAACTGCATATCCCGATTGTCGCAATTGTCGATACAAACTGCGACCCGGACGAAATCGACTATGTGATCCCCGGCAACGACGACGCGATCCGTGCTGTCAAGCTCATTTCGCAGACCATGGCGGATGCGGTGATCGAAGGCCGTGAAGGCCGGATGGGCGCGGCGGCTGCCGATGAAAAGGAAGCGGAAGCCGAAGAAACGGAAAACACCGAGAAAGCTGCGGAATAAAACCGGACTTTCCTGAACATTGAATAAAGCGAGGAATAGAATATGGCTTTTACAGCGAAAGATGTTGCAGCCCTTCGTGCAAAAACCGGCTGCGGAATGATGGACTGCAAAAAAGCCCTGTCGCAGGCCGACGGGGATACGGATAAAGCAATTGATTTCCTGCGGGAAAAGGGTTTGGCTGCGGCCACTAAAAAAGCGGGCAGAATTGCGGCGGAAGGCATTGCCTATGCCGTGCTGAACGATGCCGGAACTTCCGGCGTGGTGATCGAAGTGAATGCAGAAACCGATTTTGTGGCGAAGAATGCGGAATTCCGCAATTTCGTTAAAATGTGCGCGGATACGGTTCTTGCTTCTTCTCCTGCCGACGTGGATGCCCTGCTTCAGTGCAAGGCGGCCGGCTCCGATAAAACGGTGGATGCCATTCTGAAAGAAAAGATTCTGAAAATCGGCGAGAATATCAAGGTCCGCCGTTTCCGGAAACTGGGCGGCGTTGTCGGTGCCTACAACCATGCTGACGGGAAAATCGGCGTGCTGACGAAGTTTGAAACAGCGCCGGAAATTGCCGCAAAACCGGAATTCAAGGAATACGCCAAAAATGTCTGCATGCAGATTGCGGCGATCGTCCCCGAATATCTGGATGAATCCAGCGTGCCCGCCAACGTGGTGGAACACGAAAAGGAAATCCTGAAGCAGCAGGTCCTGGAGTCCGGCAAGCCGGAAGCAATCGCTTCCAAGATTGTTGAGGGCAGGCTCCACAAATTCTACAAGGAAGTCTGCCTGGTCGATCAGGCTTACATTAAGGACGATAAACTTTCCATTAAGCAATATACCGCTCAGGTTTCCAAACAGCTCGGCGGAGAGATTCGGATCGCCGATTTTGCCCGTTTTGAAAAGGGCGAGGGCCTTGAAAAGCGGCAGGAGAATTTCGCCGAAGAAATCAAGAACCTTGTAAAATAATCATTGAATAACAGGCAGCGCGGAATTTTCAGTTCCGCGCTGTTTTTCTTTATGAAAGGCATTTTATAAAAGATTCATTCAAATTTGGAAAGGGACTTTCAGATGGAATACCCAATCGACATTCAGAAATCACTGCGCAAAACGGTTTCCATTTCTATCACAGAAGATCTGCGCATCCGGATCAAGGCCCCGTCCTTTATGGCTGACCGGGATATCCGCGCCATGGCCCAAAAGTACCGGCCGTGGATTGAAAAGCATATTGCCATGCAGGAAAAGAAGAACCGGAACGCCCGGAGCTTTTCGCCGGAAGAGGTGGCTTTGCTAAAAGAAAAAGCGGCCTTGTTTGTCCGGGACCGGGTAATGTATTATTCCGCAAAAATGGGTGCCGTGCCCGCTGGGGTGAAGATCACTTCGGCAGCGGGCCGCTGGGGTTCGTGCAGCGGAAAAAACCGGCTCTGCTTTTCGTACCGCATAGCCCTTCTTCCGCCGGAAGCGGCGGATTATGTGGTTGTCCATGAGCTGGCGCATATCCGGCAGAAAAACCATGGGCCTCATTTCTATGAGGAGGTGCAAAAAATCCTCCCGGATTACCGGCGCAGGATCTCCCTTTTGAAGCAGGCCCAGGAAGACCTTGGCCTTTAAATAAGGCCCGTGTTCAGCCGCAGGCCTGTACGGAGGAAGCGGCCTTTGCGTCCTCCGGCAGGGCGACCGCCGGCGCTCTGCCAATATTGGAAATATCTCCGGAAATAATGCTTTTCGTCACATGGATCGTCACACTGCTCCCGTCAATATTCTGGAAAACCTGATCGAGGATCTGGGACGTGTCCAGTTCAATCCGGACGAGGCGGTCGCTGTCCGTGTCAATATAGCCGTATCCGTATACCGGCGGGGCGCTGTTCAGCAGCGTCTGCACAATCGTTTTGGAATCTCCCGCCATACCGGAAGCCGTCACTATATTTTCGATTGTGCTGCGCAGGGCGCCGCTGTCCATTTTCAGTTCGATTTTATGTACTTTCCGGGAATTCAGCGTTGTCTCCCGCACGTATTTTTCATCTTTAACATACTGGAGCAGGGTCAGTACGTCGATCTGCTGGAGCGGTGAAGTGTCCAGCCCGGCCGCGCTGGTTTTCTGCCATCCGTCGGCGTTTTTGCCGTAGAACCACAGCCCGCCGTTTTCAGTTACCGTGTAGGTTTCACTGCTGCTTTTCTGCCCGTCGTTCTGCGAGGACTGAACGGCTTTCAGTGCGAAGGGATCCGCCGTGTAGGTCATGGCGGAGGAAGACAGAAATTCATGCCGGGTGCCATTGGCCGTAAAGACCAGGGTGCTTTTCATGGAGGCGCTGCAGCTTTTCATCTGTTCCGCGCCCATTTTTGCTTCCCGGAACAGGACGCCTGCATCGGTTCCTGCGCTGCACGCGGCCGTCAGAAATAAGACGGCGCAGGCGGCTGCCGCCGCCAGTGTTTTTTTCAATTTCATATCGAGTCACTTTCGTTTCAGAATCAGGGGAGGCCGAGAACGGCACCCCCGTTTCGTTTTATCATAGCAAATTATTTGAAGACGTGCAACCCGGTTTGCGGCCGAACTTGACACCACTGCCTAAAACAGCGTAAAATAAGACAATACCAGACAGGAAGCGTGCGGATTTATTTTCCTGCAGGTGCTTTATTCAGGGAGGAGATTGCAGATGAATCAGATTCAGCGGGCCGCGGCTGCGCTTTCGTCCCTTTCCGTTTTCCGCGGGGTATTGGACCAAGCGGTGCCCCGGGCGTTTTACCGGCTGCTGTGGGCGCCCCAAGGATCCGAAAGGGAATTCTTTGAAGCCTGGGGCGCATTTTCCGCATCTCTCTGCGAGCAGAACGGGTGTGACAGCCTTTCACGCTGCCTGACGGAGCCTGTCCTGGATGACGACAATGCCTTTTCGCGTATGGCGGCGTCCGGAACGGCGGAATTTCCCCCGGCGCTTCTGGAAGCCGCTTCCCGTGACCTGGAGATTCTGCTGGATGCCGCCGCCCTTTCACCGGAAGACGTCCTTTCGGGGAGCGGCTTTGCCGGCCGGGCGGAGGGCCTGCGCCTTCCCGGGTGGAAAGCCGGGGAGCCGGTCCCCCCGCTCCGGGGAAAAGGAGAAGGCCGTGCCCGCAGGCTGGCGGAATATTACCGGAAGAATGGATGCGGCCTGTTTGCCCGCCGCCGCGCCTTTTTCTGGCGTGACGGGACTCTCCGCCCGGTGGCGCATCCCGACCCGGTCAGGCTGGCGGATCTGTCGGGCTACGAAATTCAGCGCCGGATGGCAGTCGAGAACACAGCCGCTTTTCTGCGGGGGCTGCCCGCCAACAACTGCCTGCTGTACGGCGACCGCGGCACGGGAAAATCTTCGACCGTCAAAGCGCTGCTGAACGAGTATTATCCGCAGGGCCTGCGCATGATCCAGATGCCCAAGGAAGCCCTTTCCGGTTTTCCGGCGCTGGCCGGCCGTCTTGCGGGCCTGCCGCTGAAATTTATTATTTTCATTGACGACCTTACCTTTACGCATGACGACGCGTCGTATGCGCCCCTTAAAGCGGTTTTGGAGGGCGGCCTGGCGTCCCGCCCTGAAAATACACTGGTTTATGCCACGTCCAACCGAAGGCATCTTGTCCGCGAGACATTTTCCGACCGGGAGGGCGACGAAATTCACCGCAATGATACCATCCAGGAGAACCTGTCGCTGGCGGACCGTTTCGGCCTTTCCATCTGTTTCTCTCTTCCGGATAAAAAAGAGTATCTGGCGATTGTCCGCAGTCTGGCGCAGCGGCGCGGCCTGCGTATTGAGCCGGAACAGCTGGAGGCCGGGGCAGAGCGGTGGGCCATTGCACGCGGCGGCCGGTCTCCGCGCTGCGCCGTCCAGTATATCCGGGCGCTGGAAGCACAAATCCGGCCCCGGGATCCCGCCTGATTTTTGGAAAGGAAGAACACGATGCTCAAAAAATGTCTGGCCGTCCTGTTAAGTGCGGCTTCCGTTTTCTGTATTTTTGCCGGATGTTCCCGCGGGGCCGATATCTCGTCGGGTGCCGGTGAAAAAGACTTCCCCGTTACCATTGGGGATATTACCCTCCGGAATGAACCGTCCGGTGTGGCGGTCCTTTCCCCCAATATCGCCGATATCATTCTGGAGATGGGGTCCGATTATGAAATATGCCTCAAGGCGAAAAGCGCGTCCTGTACGCAGAGCGACCTTTCCGCCCTGCCGAACGTAACGGCCGGCGATGCCGACCGAATCAAGTCTCTCGGCGCCAGTCTGGTATTCACCGATTCCGCGCTGACAGACGCCCAGCAGTCCGCCATGGAAAAGGACGGCATCACGGTGCTGACGCTCAAGTCTGCGTCCAGCCGTTCGGATCTCTCCCGTTTGTATTCTGAAGTGGGCTCAGCGCTGAAAGGGGCTAAAACCGGGTATGAAAAAGGGAAAAGCTCCGCTTCTTCCGTGCTGGAAACGATTGATGACATCACACGCATGGTGCCCCAAAATGATAAGCCGGTTACGGTGGTTTATCTGTACAGCCTGGAGGGGAAAGCCGCGACGGGCGATACCCTGGCGGGCAGCCTGATCCAGGCGGCCGGCCTGCTCAACTCTGCAGAAAGCGGCCAAGGCAGCAGCTTTTCCATGAAAGAGCTGCTTCTTGCCGACCCGCAGTATATTTTCTGTCCCAAAGGGCTCAAAGCCAAGATCCAGTCCTCCGATTCCTGCCAGAAACTTTCAGCCGTCAAGAACGGGAAAATCTACGAGATGGATCCGTCTTTTATGGAACTGCAGGGCGGCCGGATGGTAGACGCCGTCAGTTTTATGGCGGGCACGGTTTATCCGGAACTGCTCAAGAGTGTGCCGGCGGACGGCACTTCATCCGGAACTGAAAGCACTTCCCCTGCGGTTTCTTCTTCCGTGCTGAATCTGGACCAGACGCTGAAAAAGGGTATGAAGAGCGATGATGTTCTGAAGATGCAGAACCGCCTGGACAAACTCGGCTATATGTTCCTGAAACCGACCGGCCTGTATGCCGGCGGCACCGAACAGGCAGTAAAAGATTTTCAGTACCTCAACGGCATGACGGTTACCGGTGTGGCGGATCCGGCAACCTTGAAAAAAATGTTTTCTTCGGATGTGAAACAAAAAAAGAATTCATAAAAAATGAACGGACGGTTTTAGCCGCCCGTCCGTTTTGGTTTCTACAGATTTTTCATGCACGTGCGATACAGATGAAGGAAAATAAAAACGCTGGCGATCAGTGAAACGGTTTCCGCCAGAGGAAACGCGTACCAGACGTAAGAGAGCCCGAACCGAGCCAGAAAAAAGGAAACCGGAAGAAGAACCACCATCTGACGCAGAACCGAGATCAGCAGGCTGCTGAACCCGTGCCCAATTGCCTGAAATACATTTGAAAACGAGATCCCCACAGCCGCCGGGATAAAGCTCAGGCAGATCGTTTTCAGCGCGGGGATACCGATATCCAGCATATTCTGCGTGGCGTTGAAAATCAGCAGGAGCCGATCCGGCACCGCAAGAAAAACGACAGTGCCCGCCGTCATAATCGCCACGGCCGTTACCGTGCTGATGGTGATGGTTTTCATCAGGCGGCTGCGCTTGCGCGCGCCGAAGTTATATCCCAGAATCGGCATAACTCCCTGCATCAGTCCGAAGACCGGCATAAAGACAAAAGACTGCAGCTTGAAGTATACGCCGAACACCGCCACCGCGGTTGGAGTAAAGGCGATCAAAATGGCGTTCATCCCCACGGCCATAACCGAACCGATGGACTGCATGATAATAGATGGAAAACCGACGGAATAAATATTCCGGATGGTCCTCGGGTTCAGCCGGAATCCGTGAAACTGAATCGTTACCGCGTGGTTTTTCGTGAACAGGACGGTAAGCGCGACCGACATAGAAAGCGTCTGCGCGATCACCGTGGCCACCGCGGCCCCGGCTACCCCCATTTTCGGGAATCCGATCATCCCAAAAATAAAAAGCGGGTCCAGGATAATGTTGCTTACAGCACCAATCAGCTGGAACACCATGGGGTAAATCATATTCCCTGTCGCCTGAAGGATTTTTTCAATGTTGACTTCAATAAAAACCCCAAGCGATGCCATGCAGACAATACTCATGTATTGGGTCCCCATTTTTACCAGTGCCGTGTCAGAAGAAAAGCACTGGATAAACGGCCGGGAAAAAAACAGCCCGATCAGAAAAAACAGGATCCAGTTGAAGATCCCGAGGATAATGCCGTGCGTTGCGGCGGAATCGGCTTCTTCCTGATGCTTCTCACCGAGCCTGCGTGAAATCAGCGAATTCAGGCCAACGGCGGTGCCGACCCCAACCCCGATCAGCAGCGACTGCATAGGGAAGACCAGAGAAACCGCGGTCAGCGCTTTTTCACTGATCTGTGACACAAAATAACTGTCCACTATGTTATACAAGGCCTGTACCGTCATGGACAGTATTGCCGGTACAGACATGGTTAAGATAAGGTGGGAGACAGGCATAGTTCCCATTTTGTTTTCCTGTGATTGCTGCAAAATATTCCTCCTTATTTTTCGGCTACTCTATTGTAACTGCTTTTTAAGATCTTTTCAAGACTTTTCCCGCTGTCCCATCCGCCGCAGGCGCGGGCGAGGGAATGTATTTTCCGTATTGACGAACCCTTTCCGCAGGTGATACTATAAAAAGAGAGCGCGGCCTTCCGTTTGCCGCGTGCAGGTGTTTCCCTGTTTACACCAATTTGAAATCAGGAGATAACAATATGTACGATCCAACCGGATGGCAGTACCGGCCCGGCGGATATCCGCCTTATTATGCGGCTGCCAGTGAGCGCCGCAGGCAAATCCGCCGTTCGTCCAACCGGGTTTGCTGGACAGCTCTTGCGGGCATCCTGCTGATGTACCTGTTTATGCAGGCCGGTGTTCTTTACCTCAGACTTACCGGCGTTGCCTACAATTATTCCTATTCACAGTTCAGCGGGTTCCAGCCCGTTCAGTATTACCTGCTGGAGGCCGTGGGGTATGCGCTCGGCCTTTCCGTTCCCGCGTTCCTTTATTTTTCCGCCGAACATATTCCGCTGGATGCTGCCCTGCCGTTCAGCCGGGCACCCGCGTGGGAAGTGACCGCGTATGTCCTGTTCGGCAGCATGGTCTGTTCGCTGGCTAATTACCCGGCCGACGCAGTTGCCCAAATACAGAAGTCGTTCGGCTACAGCGGAACAACGCCGCAGTCCCCCCTCAACGACGATCCGCTCGTTTTGATCCTGTACGGGATCACCGTCTGTGTGCTTCCGCCGTTTGTGGAAGAAATCATGTTCCGCGGCGTGATCCTGCAAAGCCTGCGGCGCTACGGCGACGGATTTGCGGTCGTGGTGTCGGCTCTGCTGTTCGGGCTTTACCACGGCAATTTTATTCAGCTGGTGTTTGCTTTTCTCTGCGGGCTGGTTATGGGGCTGACCGTTGTGCGGACCAATTCCCTTCTTCCCTCCATGCTCATCCATTTTATCAATAATGCCGTTTCTTTTACCCTGCAAATGATTACAAGGTATCAGGGAGCGGAGGCCGCTTCCCAATTCTATACCGTCACGGCGTTTGCCATTGTCGGCCTGGGGATAGCGGCTCTGATCCTGCTTGCCGTAAAACGGAAACCTTCCCAAAGGGGCGGCACGGGCGATATTTTACCGTTTTCGTCGAGGTTCGGCGCCATGTTTTCCAGCCCGGGAGCCATCGTTTTCGTGCTGGTCATGCTGACCCAGTCCGTTTACACCATGGTGCATCTGTGAGCGGGGATGAGTTTTTCATGCGGCAGGCCATCGGGCTGGCGCGTGAAGCTGCGGCCGAGGGAGAGGTCCCGGTGGGAGCTCTGGTTGTCCGCGGCGGCGTCGTGGTTGCGCGGGGCCGCAACCGGCGCGAAACCGTGAGGAACGCGCTCTCCCACGCCGAACTGGAAGCGATCGGCTCAGCCTGCGCGGCCCTTGGCGGCTGGCGGCTTCCCGAGTGTGACCTGTACGTTACGCTGGAGCCGTGTCCCATGTGCGCGGGTGCGGCCATCAACGCGCGTATCCGCCGGGTTGTGTTCGGGGCGCACGATCCAAAGGCCGGTTCCTGCGGCTCCATTGTCGACCTGTTCCAGTTTCCCTATAATCACCATCCCGAAGCGGTCGGCGGCGTTCTGGAAGAGGAATGCGCTTCCCTCCTGACCGATTTTTTCCGGCGCCTGCGTGAAAAGCGCTCCTAACGCCGTCCCGTCCGGAGATCCGTAGAATGTGAGCCGGACGGCTGCCGGGTGGAATGCGTGCTGAAAGCGGATGAGTGCGGGAAACAGCTGGTGTATTTCAAGAAGGATCTCAAAGAAATATGAAAAGTCGTTTTTGGATCGGAAGCGGAGATCACCGTGCAGAATGGCTCCGAAAGCACATCCCCAATGCCGTAACATGCCTCAGAATTCTGGGCAGTGCGGTGCTTCTGTTTCTGAAGCCGCTTTCCGCGCCGTTCTTTGCTGTTTACGTGTTCTGCGGGGCGACCGACGCGCTGGATGGCTTTCTTGCCCGAAAAACCGGTGCCGTCAGCAAAAAGGGGGCCATGCTCGACAGTGCCTCCGACATGGTATTTATTGCCGCCGCGTTCTGGTGCTTTCTGCCGGTGCTTTTTTCCATGGCGTGGATTCTGGGCTGGATCGCCGGAATTCTGCTGATCCGTTTTTTTTCTCTCGCCGTCGGATATATCCGGTTCCGGACGCTTGCCTGCCTGCACACGTATGCCAATAAGGCGGCCGGTTTTCTCCTGTTTTGCTTTCCGTTTCTGTACAGGCTGTTTGGACCCGCGGCAGCGGCGTACCCGGTTCTTGCCGCAGCGTATCTGTCCGCGGTGGAAGAAGCGGCCGTCAATTTGACTTCGGCGTCTCTCCGCCGGGATGTGAAAAGCATTTTTACAAAAAAATAAAGCCCGCAGGCCGCGTATTAAAAAAAGGATGCAGCACTTTTTGTGTGCTGCATCTATTTTTATCCTGTCAGCCGCTCCGAAAAAATTCTTGCGCGTCATTTTTTTCGTGTAAATTTATCGTCGTTCAAGTACATGGTGTCTCCGTCCAGTTTCAGTGTATAAGTGTCATTTACGTCCTTCATCAGTACGTGGTATTGAATGGTAATCTTATCTCCGTCCACTTGATAGGTTCCTTTAAATCCGTGGTTCAGTGCTTCCATTTTCATTTTTCCGTTGGATGTAAACTGATACTTCGTAAATCCATAGCGATCCTGCCACGTTCCGACTACACTGTCTTCAGGATTGGCTTTCTTCGTTTTGCAGCCGAACGCCGGGAGCAGCAGGAGTGCCACCAGCAGCAGGATTAAAAGCTTTCTTTTCATGGATGAATCCCCCCGCTCTGCATGCCAATTTTAACACGTTTTGCAGCCCTGGGCAAGTGCTACCTTTTTCCTGCGCCGTTAAAGCGCAGATCCACAACCCGCTTCGGAAGACCGGACAGACAGGCGATCTGATCCACTGTCAGCGGATCATAGCTTTGGCTCCATTCGTCGAGATCCGGGTCAATCAGCAGGCAGGCCGCAAAAAAATCCGCCTCGTGTTCGTACCGCGGCACGCACAGGTTGGTCAGGTCGGCCATCGTCTGGGCGTTCAGGCCCGGGTGCAGCAGCACATGCCCCAGTTCGTGCGCGCAGCAGAACTTCTTTTCCTGCCCTTCCAGGGTGCGGTTCAGCAGGATCACCGAGCCGCCCTCCTGATTCTGAAAGCACAGTCCTTTTACCCGCGCGGGCAGCTCAGGCCCAAAAACGTCAATACCCAGGTAATCACACAGTTCAAAAGGCGACGAGGTCCCGTACTGCTGGGTCAGCCCATGCGCCAGTTTTTCAATTTGCTTCATTTTCCACATTCCCCCCGATCGGTGACGTTTTACTTTTTCCGGGAAGAGATGGCCGCGGCAATGCGGATTGCGCTGACCAGTTTTTCCCGGTCTGAAGCCGTCAGCGGAGCCCCGTTGTACATCAGGCCCGGCTGCCGCTCCAGCGTCCGTGCAAAACTGTCAATCACGTCGCCGACTTCCTGCCCGCGCTCCACGCCCAGCAGTTCATCCGTGCTGCAATTCAGCACGGCAGCCATCCGCGCCAGAAGGTCGCCGTCCGGCTGCCTGCGCCCCTGCTCGTACATGCCTACGGCGGAGGCCGAAACGCCCAGGCGTTTGGCAAGCTGTGACTGTGTCATTCCCCGCTCCAGGCGGAGCTGCTTCAGTTTTCCGCGCTGCATTTCCGTTTCCCCTTTCTTCTGTGCGGCCATTATACCACACAATATGTGTTTATGCAAGAGCTTTTTTGTCCTTAAAAATTGAGAGTCCCAATTCTGTCCCTCTGGCTAAAAATCCGCCTGAAAGGTCTTGAAACAGCCATAATTTTCTGCTAGGGTAAGAAACAGAGTCCCGGAATTTTCCGCAGGATTCATTTTTTACAAAACATTGCTACACGTATTGTGTATTGAAAGGGGCCATGAAAAATGAATTATCGGCAATGGGGTCTCCAGTACCTCCGGGAAGCAGAAGAACTCAAGCGTCATACGGCGCCTCTCCGGAAACAGCTGAAGGGCCTTTCGGGAAAAGATGAGATCCTCCTGTTCCGTAGGGTTTCTATGCTGGATGCCATGTATTTCGAATGCCTGCACACGGGCCGGATGCTGGTGGAAAGGGGTGCGGCACGTTGAGGCGCGGCCCGTGTCTCAGCCTTGACCGGTTTGGCGGCGGCCTGCCCGCCCGCGCCGGAGATTCCGGGGATTCCGAAGGGCGCCGCCGGATGCTGCGCGCGCTGCGGCAGGCGGCCGTCGGGGAGCTGACCGCCCGTCAGCTCCAGTGTGTCCGCCTGTACTACAGCAAAGGGATGACGATGAGGGAGGCCGCGTCCTCCCTCGGGGTGTCAACATCCACAGTTTCACGGCACCTTAAAAAAGCCCGCGCCCGCCTGCGGCGGGTTCTGGAGTACGGCGGTTTTCCCGGCGGTTCCGTATGGTAAAGTTCCGGCTATTTCGTAGTTGTCTGCCGGTAGTGGGTGGGCGTCATGCTGTAATTCTTTTTAAAACTGCGGTAAAACGTGCGCACGCTGTCAAACCCCGAGTTCATGGCAATCTCCAGCAAAGGGGCGTCGCTCATGCGCAGAAGGTTGGCCGCGTGACGGGCCCGCAGGGAATCCAGGTACTGCGTCAGGGAACAGCCGAGGTATTGGTTGAAGATATGGGAAAACCGGTATTTGCTGTATCCGAATTCTTTGGAGAGAGAATCCAGCGTAATCGGTGAAAGATAGTTGTCCTGCAGGTATATCAGCACTTTTTTGGAAAGGAACCGGTCCTGCGGCGTGTCCTCCAGCCCGATTCGGCGGATAGCCAGGCCGAGAATCACGTAGATGTAACTGCGTGTCAGGTTTTCATTTTCGTCGTCGCACGGGCCCAGGCTGAGGATCATCCGCAGGCAGTGCAGCGCTTCACCGTTCAGAACGGCGTCGCCGCTCAAACATTGGCTGAAAACTTTTTTAGAGAGCAGCGGCGCGTACAGCGGCACAAAGTTCAGCGGCACAACCATCACAATGGAATGGTACCGGCTGCTTTCACTGCTGCGGTAAGAGTGTGCAGAATAGCTGGAAACAAGAAAAAACTGACCGGCCCGGATGGAGAGCTGGCGGCCGTTGAACATGGCACCCACTTCGCCTTCTGTCACGTAAACAAATTCCACGCTGCTGTGAAAATGCGGCATGCAGCCGATATTGCGGCTCTCCCAGCAGGAGGGGAACCGCCCGTTGTCGTTGCAGAATTGGTACATCCCTTGGATCATCGCAGGCTTCAATCCTTTCATTCAGCAATTTTTGACACTAGAAACTGTAGAACTGACACGCATTTTCCAGTTCAACCGATTATAATCCTTACTATATGAAAAATCAACACTCGTCCTGAAATATGCCGGTGCGCCGGAGTGCGCGGAAAAGGAACGCTATGTTTGAGTTAAAATGGCTTTGGAAATATATGGGTAAAAAACGCCGCTTATTCGTTGTCGGACTGATCCTTTCGGCTGTCACTTCGGCTATGATGGTTATCAACCCGATGCTTTCCCAAAAGCTGATCGACGAGGTGATTGTGCCCAAAAATGTAAAGCTGC
This sequence comes from Ruminococcaceae bacterium UBA5406, assembly GCA_002407675.1. GTDB lineage: Bacteria > Bacillota > Clostridia > Oscillospirales > Acutalibacteraceae > Thermocaproicibacter. The sequence goes on along the minus strand of DHNW01000024.1, from coordinate 172,542 downwards.
TCATGCCGATCCTTACGGCAATGCTTGTCGTAGAAGTGGTGCGTGTGGCTTTGCGGTATCTGATGATTGTCTGCCTTGAAAAGAACAGTCAGCAGATGCTTGACGATGTGCGCCGGCGAATGTATCATGTCATCCAGGAACAGGATTACCGATTTTTCGGCCGCATCCGTACCGGAGACCTGATGACCCGTATCACCAGCGATCTGGATACGGTGCGGCATTTCTGTGCGTGGATTTCGTACAGCGCGGTGGATTCGATTGTGCTGTTTGCAGTTACCATTCTTTATCTCTGCACGGTCAACATTCCCCTGACGCTGTGCATGGCGGCCATTACACCGTTTATTATGCTGATCACTTATTTGTTTTCCAAAAAGATCGGGCCGATGTATGTGGACCTGCGTGCGAAGCTCGCCGGCCTGAATACCGTCGCTCAGGAAAACATTGCAGGCAACCGGGTTGTCAAAGCATTTGCCAATGAAGCGTTTGAAGAAGAGAAATTCCGGAAATGCAATCAGGAATACCGGGACAAAAACCTGAAAACCACTTATGTCGGCGTCAAATTTCAGCCTGTCATTGACCTGCTTTCCCAGTCGCTCACGGTTACGTCGCTTTTAGTCGGCGGTATCTTTATGATGAAAGGGGCTATCACCGCCGGCGACATGATGGCGTTTTCTTCCCTCACGTGGGCGCTTGCGAACCCGCTGCGGAACCTCGGTGTGCTCATTAACGACATGCAGCGCTTTTTTGCTTCCTGCCGCATGGTGATTGAGGTTTTCTACTCGCAGCCGTCGATTATAGACCACATGGGCGCGTATGCCCCGGAAGAGCGGCTGCACGGAGACGTGGAATTCCGGGATGTCTCGTTCCGGATTAACGGGGCGCCCCTGCTGGATCATGTGAATTTTCATATTGCCCCGGGCCAGACGCTGGGGATCACAGGTTCCACCGGTTCTGGGAAAACAACGCTGGTCAACCTGGTCGACCGGGTCTATGAGGCAACGGAGGGCGAAGTCCTTCTGGACGGCAGAAATGTTCAGGACTATACCCTCGAGTCGCTGCGCCGCTCAATCGGCGTCGCTACGCAGGAAGTGTTCCTTTTTTCCGATACCGTTGTGGGGAACGTAGCCTACGGCAACCCGGATCAGCCGCGGGAAGAAACGCTTAAATACCTGAAAGCGGCGGCTGCCGACGGCTTTTCCCGCAAACTGGAAGATGGGTGCGACACATTGATCGGCGAACGCGGGGTCGGGCTTTCCGGAGGGCAGAAACAGCGGCTTGCCCTGGCGCGCGCCCTTTCCATGAAGCCGTCCGTCCTTATCCTGGACGATACGACCTCGGCGGTGGATATGGAAACGGAAAAATTTATCCAGCAGCAGCTGCGGACCCTTGATTTCCCATGCACGAAAATGATTGTGGCCCAGCGGATTTCTTCCCTGAAAAACGCCGACCAGATTATCGTTTTGGATCACGGGCGCATTATCGAATGGGGAACACATGCGCAGCTTCTCCGGAAACACGGTTATTATTATCGTATCTGGGCGCTGCAGAACAGCGTTGAAGAGGAGGAAGTTCACCTTGGCGCGTAACCGCTATGATATCGACGAAGACCTGAAAGAAACGTTCAGCGTCAAAACCGTGAAGATGTGCGCCAAATATATTGGGCGCTACAAATGGAGCATGCTTGCCGCGCTTCTGCTCAGCGGTTTCGGCAGCGTCGTCGGCCTGGCCGGCCCCATGATCATCCAGAAGGGCATTGACGTGGCCATCCCGAAAAAAGATGTGCAGTATCTTGTCCGCCTGTGCCTGCTTCTGGTTGCGACGATCCTTATTAACATCGTTTTTAATGCCATCCGCACCGTGATTGTTGCCAAAGTCGGCCAGAATATTATTTATGACCTCCGTTCCGATCTGTTCCACCATTTGCAGGAACTGCCTTTTTCCTATTATGACGACAGGCCGCAGGGCAAAATCCTTGTGCGGGTAGTGCAGTATGTCAATAATGTTTCGGATGTCCTGTCTAACGGCCTTCTGAATTTCATCATTGAAATCATCAATATTGTTTTTATTATTTTTTATATGTTCCGCGTCAGTGCGTCCCTGGCGGCCGTAACGGTGGCCGGCCTTCCCGTGGTAGCCGCGTTTGTCTGGTTCATTAAACCAAAACAGCACCGGGCGTGGCAGGAAGTTTCCAATACCAATTCCAATATGAATGCCTATATTCAGGAGTCGATCGACGGCGCAAAGGTTGTGCAGCTTTTCAACCGCCAGAAGCGCAATATGCAGACGCTGGACGGGCTGCTGGACAGGCGGAAGAAAAAATGGATGCACGCCATTTATATTTCCAATACCGTTTGGGTTTCCGTGGATATTGTTTCCCAGCTGATTTTCATGCTGGTTTATATTGCCGGCGCTTACTGGATGAACCCAATGGCGTCGTTCGGCGTGCTCCTCGCCATGGGGACTTACGCGTCGAAATTCTGGCAGCCGATTATCAACCTGGGGAACATTTATAACAACTTTGTCAATGCCGCGGCTTATCTGGAGCGAATTTTTGAAACAATGAACGAGCCGGTTGTGATTGAAGATGTGCCCGGGGCCGTTGAGCTTCCTCCGGTCAAAGGGGAAGTGCAGTTCGACCACGTCAGTTTTGCCTATGAGCCGGGGCGGAATGTTCTGCACGATATCTGCCTTACGGTGCATCCCGGTGAAAGCATTGCCTTTGTCGGCCCCACAGGGGCGGGAAAGACGACAATTGTCAACCTTCTGAGCCGTTTTTACAATGTGGAGCAGGGGAAAGTCCTTATTGACGGCCACGATATCATGAAAGTAACGCTGCATTCCCTGCGCAGCCAGATGGGGATCATGCTGCAGGACAGTTTCATCTTTTCCGGCACCATTGCGGACAATATCCGCTACGGCAGACTGGATGCGACGGATGAGGAAGTGGTCCGCGCCGCGAAAATCCTTCATGCCGACGAATTCATTTCTGCCATGAGCGACGGATACCAGACAGAAGTCAAGGAACGCGGGGGCGGCCTTTCCCAGGGTCAGAAACAGCTGATTGCGTTTGCCCGCACCCTGCTGGCAGATCCGAGAATTTTGATTCTGGACGAAGCGACGTCGTCCATTGACACCGCGACGGAAAAGCTGGTTCAAGAGGGGATCGCCACCCTGCTGAAAGGCCGTACTTCTTTCCTGATTGCCCACCGCTTATCCACCATCAAAAACTGCACGCGCATCTGTTATGTGAATAACGGCCGGATTCTGGAAAGCGGCACCCACAGCGAACTGATGGCGAAAAAGGGATATTATTATGACCTGTACCTGTCACAGTATGATAATCCGGAACAGATTGCCTGAAAGAACAGCCTAAATAAAAACTCCGTGCCAGAACCGCCGCCGGAAGACGGCCGGGCACGGGGCTTTTTTTACAGCCTGAATTTTCCCACGAGAGCTTTCAGCGCCTGTGACTGACCAGACAGTTCTTCGCTTGCAGCAGCACTTTCTTCCGCGGTCCCGGAATTTGTCTGCACAACGCTGGAAATCTGCGCGGCACTGGTCTGCACCTGGTCAATTTGCTCCGCCTGCTGGCGGGACACCTGTGAAATCCGGTCTACGTTGTCGGAAACCGATTGGATGCTTTTCACCACCTGGCGGAGAAGCTGAGCCGTTTCATCTGCGGTTTGGGTCCCTTGCTGGATCTGCTCCGTGGAGCTTTGAATCAGCGCTGCGGTTTCCTTGACCGCGGCTTCACTTTTATTGGCGAGGTTCCGGACTTCGTCCGCTACAACGGAGAACCCTTTTCCCGCTTCGCCGGCCCTTGCCGCTTCCACAGCCGCATTAAGGGCCAGAATATTGGTCTGAAAGGCGATTTCCTCAATCGTTTTATTGATTTTTTCAATCCGGCTGGAAGATTCCTCAATCTGCGACATGGCATTTACCATTTCTTCCATGTGCCGGTTGCTGTTTTCAATTTCGGCGCGGACTTCGCCCACGCTGGTGCTGGCTCCGGCCGCATGCTGTGCGGTTCCTTTACTCTGGCCGGCAATTTCCGTCATGGATGCGGAAAGCTCCTCTACGGAACGCGCCTGCTTGGTGGAACCTTGTGCCAGGGATTGGGCGCCGTCTGAAACCTGTGCAGAACCGGTTGCGATCTGTTCCGAAGCCCTGGTGATGTCTGTCAGGATATCTTTCAGAGACTGGATGATGGCCGAAAGGGATTCCTGAATAGGGATAAAATCACCGACAAATTTCTGCTGAACTTTTACCTGCATGTTTCCCTGGGCTATTTCGTGCAGAACCCGCGTAATTTCCGCAATATATCTCCGGAGCGTCATGATGGTCTGGTTCAGGGAAGAAGCCAGCAGCCCGGTTTCATCCCTTGCCTGAACCTTGACTGTATCCGTCTGGAGATCGCCCTTTGCTAGCAGATTCAGCCGGTGAGATACAATTGAAATGGGTTCGGTGATCGATTTTGTCAGCATGGAAGCCAGCAGAACCCCCAGCAGAATGCACAGCAGGGAAGAGACAGCCAGCCCAATGACGGTAATCCAGATGGATGAAGTCATTTCAGAAATGGGCGCCACAACACCGAAAGACCAGCCGTTTGTATTTTTCAGCGGGGCGTAGTAGCAGATCCGTTTCCCGCTTTTGTAGGCATAAGTTCCCAAACCGCTTTTGCCGGCGATCATCTGTTTGTATAGGGCGGCCGCCGAAGCGTAGGAGGAATCTTTTTCAGCAAACTGGATGAAATTCTGCCGCTTTTCCACCAAAGCAGGGCGCACATTGGCGATCATGGTTCCGTCTTTGTCCAAAATAAAAACGTTGCCGGTTTTGCCGATCGTAATGCCTTTAATAATCTGGCTGTAGGTTTGGAAATCCAAAGTTGCCATGAGGATTCCCTTGAAATTATTGTTATTGGCCACCGGTGTGCAGATGACAACACACAGCTTTTTGTCGGGGCTGTATGTCGTGCTGGAAATGAAGGTGCTGCCGTCCAGCGCTTTTTTAAAATAAGTCTGCCCGGCGACGTTTTTGCCGTTCAGAGATTCGTCGCTGCTGATGATGGCACCGTCAGACGTGACAAGGCTCAGCGTCTTATAGCCAAGCCGCTGCTTTTGCTGATCCAGCATAGCAAGCACGGCAGTTCGGGTGACGCCTGATTTTCCAATCATGTCGGATTTTGCGGCGGAACGGATATTGATTTTCATCGAATCCAGAGAACTGTTAATGGCTACTTTTGCCGTCTGGCTGATGGATTTTAAGTCTGCCTCCACGTTTTTCGTCAGGCTCCGGTAGCTTGAAAAAATACCGATTGCCAGGTTCAGAATTGCGGTCAGAAGGACAATTGCAACCGTTGCTGCAGTCAGTTCCTGCTTCAGAGGCCTAAACCTTTTCATTCCCGTTTCCTTCTTTCTCAGTTGCCTGGAGGGCAGCCCTTGACAGCCGCTGAGACATTCCGGATCTTCTGTTTCGACGAGATCACGCAAATTTGAATCATGCTGCACATATGCTGCAAAATCTATTGCTTTTAAGGCTGCTGAGAAATTTTTTCAAGGTTCAGCACTGTGTTTAATGCTTCGGGTTTGGGTGTCAAGCTATATCCGCTGAGTTTCTGGCAGGGCAGAGTTCCGTACTGAGGATTTGCAGAGGTGGGTTCCGGTGTCAGTGTTTTCGGGGGATGCCTTCTTCTTCGTTTTATTTTAGTAATTCCAAAATACAACAAAGTTACTTCAAAGTCAACAGAATTTCGTAGATTTCGGTCTATTATTTTACTGTTATTGAAAAAATTCAGCCGAACTGAAACCTTTTCCGGTTTGATGCGTATTGTTAGTTGCACGTGCAAAGGAGGATGGTTCTGTGAATGACAGAGATATTGTCAGCCGCCTGCAAAACGGGGAAGAAAACGCTTTTGATGAATTGGTTGCCCGGTATCTGCCGTATGTTTCGGCAGTCCTGAATGGAATTGGGGGAGGCCGTTTTTCTCCGGAAGATGTGGAGGATCTCAGCGCCGACGTTTTTTTATCCGTATGGAAGAACCGGAACAGTCTGAAAGCCTGTGAGTCACTAAAGCCGTATATAGCGCAGGCTGCCCGCAATGCCGCGTGGAGCCGCCTGCGCAGAAGCGGCCGGGACCCGGTTCCTTTTCGAGATGACATTTTGACCGTTTCTGCCGGCGGTCCGGATGAGGCGGTGGAAGCGGAAGAAGAGGCTGCTCTTCTCAACAGCGCCGTCGCAGGTTTTCGGGAACCGGATCGGGAAATTTTTGTGCGGCATTACTTTTACGGCGAACCGCTTAGGTCAATTTCTCAAAATCTGTTGATCAATCCTGCCACTGTAAAAACGAAATTGTTTCGCTGCAGAAAACAGCTGAAAAAAATATTGAAGGAAAGGGGATGCACGGAATATGAAAAAGCAAGTGAGAATCAGTGACCTGTGTTCACATCTTGAAAGCCGGTATTATTCCGCTATTGATTTTGAGGAAAACGGCGGGCCGCAATTGTCGCCGGACAGTATAGCGGCTGCTGCCAGAGCGAAAATGCATAGCTGCCCGGACGGTTTCGCAGGTATTCCTGCGCCGGAAGAGAGGAGCAATGTGAGGGCTGTGAAGAAAAAGATGCCGCTTCGGATTGGCCTGATTGCCGCGGCGGTGTGCCTGCTCAGTGTTACGGCTTTCGCGGCGACGGGAGGCCCTGATTTTTTCAAATCTATTTTCGGCTCCAGTGCCAAGACAGCTGAGAGCGATATCCGTTCCCCGCGGATTTCCGCGTCGGATGAGAATTATAAAATGACGGTGGAAAGCCTGCTGTCAGATGGTTACAAAACCGATCTGGTGGTTTCGCTGAAAAGCCTGAAGGGGAAGAAGATCACGGCCGATCCGTTCAGTCTGTTTTCTGTATCCATGAAGGGTAAGTCGCCTGATGCAGATGATCTGAACTATTCCTGCGAGGCGCTGGATGATTTTAGTGGAGACGGAATTTATTATTACCATATCCAAACAGACAGTATGAGCAGTTGCCTTGCTTCTACCTTCGTCGTTTCGGAAAAGGAAGAAAAAAGTCTGAAAGTCGAAGTGCCGGTGGAGCATTCCATGGCGGTGAAGACCGTTGCCATTCCCGCCCAAAAATATCAAAATAAGAATTACCGTCCGGAAGGCGTTCAGCTTTCGTCCCTCGGCGTAATGGTGATCGGGAGCGAAAAGAAAGAAGCCCATGAGATCCCGAATCCGGAGGTTTCCATTCAAATGAAAGACGGTTCCAAAATCCAGCTGTTGGAATCCAATGTTCAATCTGATTCCGGCGAAAGCAATAGTTCGGATGCTATCCGGGCGCAGGGAGAAGTTATTCTTGATCCCGTTCTGGGGCAGCAGATGCCGTTGGTCACGGAGATGTCTGCTGAACGGAATCCCGGTGATAAAAGTGTTGTAGCCGGATATTTTACCAGAATCCTGAATTTGGACGACGTGAAATCCATTCTTGTAGACAATACGGAATATTTGCTGCAATAAGCCTGTCCGATCTTCCGTATCCGTATCCGGCGGAAGGCACCCTGGGGAAACCCGGGAGCGCCCTTCCGCCGGATTTTTCCGGAATACCTTTTTTTCCTTGAAAAACTTTGATTCAAAGGCTATAATAAAATAGAATATTATGAGTTTTAAACAAGAAAACGGGGAATATACTGGAAATCTAACGGGAGGGAATTACCATTGAAAAAAGCATGGACCGCACTACTGACGGTATCGCTGCTTCTGCTGTGTCTGCCAATGGCTCCGCGCGCCCGCGCGGCCGAGTCGGATCAGGTGATTGATATGCACGGCACCAAGACATATATCGGTTCTTCTTCGAACTGGAGCAAAACATGGGATCCGGATAATTTTACGGATGTTACCGATAAGGATGCCCCGAACTGTTCCGGCAATCTGACCGTTAAAGCCGGCTCGGTGAAGGGCGTTACCGTAGAAGAGGGAGGAAAACTGACCGTTACCGGCGGCACGGTGGGGGATGCTGACTGCGGCGGTTCCGTTTCCATCACGGGCGGCACGGTTAAGTCGGTGGTTGCGGACGGCGACATCTCTGTCAAGGACGGCACGATCCGGCACGATGTGGAGTCCGATGACGGGGAGATCAGCCTGAGCGGCAAGGTTTCCGTCGGCGGTTCCATCAAAGGAAAAGATATCTCAATCCTGTCTAGTGCGACCGTGAAAGTCTCAGGGAGCATCACAGGAACGGACAGCATTTCCCTTACTTCATGTTCGCTGAAAACGAAAAGCATTGAAGGCAGCAAAGAAGGCACGCTGAAAGTCAACGGGTATACGGGTGAAATGCCGGTTCTGCACGAATTAAAGGGAATTTCGCTCAGTTCGAAAGACAAGCTGATCCTGGATCAGAAAGTGTCGGCAGAAACCCTGTACCTTCCGGAAGGTGCAGAACTGGTGACGTATTCCACCTTGGATCTGGACACTCTGGAAGGCCCCGGCACGCTCTGCTGCTATTCCGGAAAGCTGACGCTCCATGAAGGAGCCGCCGGAACCCCAAAACTGGTTTTTCTGAACCCGGTTGGAAACGGCACAGTCGCTTTTCAAGCCGATGAAAGCGCAGTATCGCCCAGCGACATCCAGGTTTTTGGCTATGATTTGGATTCAAGTACCTCCGGCGGAGAAGATCTGTTCAAACTTGCACTGCCTTCGTCGGAAGGTATCAAGATGAATAAAAGTTCGGTCGCCGTAAGCTCGAAAACCCCCCAGACCATATCCGCCTCCGTCCATCCTTCTTTGTCCCAGTATGCGGACGGGACCAAAGTCGTCTGGAAGCTCTATGGGGATTCCTCCGCGTTTTCTATTTCCGCGGATTCGTCTAAAAACAGCTGTACAGTTTCCGCATCCGAGTCGTCGGGGAGACACCGTGCCGTTCTGGTTGTATATCTTGCCGACCGGCTGGGCAACTGCCTGTCGGAATACCGGGCGGATTCCTGTATTGTAACCACCGGGTATGACGAACAGGCGGCGGATCTTACGCTGGATACCAGCGAGGTGTCCCTGCTTGTCGGCAACAAATACGGAGTTCTGGCAAAAACCTCGGCTGCCCTGATGCCGGAGGCCGTCTCCTACAACCCGTCCATTGCAACGGTAAGCGCAGGGAAAGCCGTTAAAAATCCAGGCTGGCTTTATACCGTAACCGGCGTGAGTGCGGGTTCAACGATCATTGATATTGCGGGGCAGCAGATGTCTGTAACGGTCAACAGCGGTGTTCTGCTGGATACGGCGAGCTATACGCTGCGCCCGGGCGCCAGCTACTGCATGGGGCTTCTGGTGCGCGGGCTCGGCGGCAGCGACCTGAATGTCTCTGCTACGAACAGTTCCTGCGTTGGCATTCAGCTTTACCGGACGGGATCAGACGGAATGCGCCTGTACCGGATTACCGGGAAAAATCCGGGAACGTCGAATATCGTTTTTCAGGTTTCAGGAGGAGAAAAGGTTCAGGCAAAAGTGACGGTGGCAAATGGGGCAAAGCCGTCCGGCAAAAGCGCCCGGCTGGTTGCGCTGAAGCGCTGATCGCTGTCTTCGGGTAAAAGAATACCGTGCGCAGCCAATGCGCACGGTATTCTTCCGGAAGAAGTATTTTACGGCTTTATGGTTGTTTCGTCGGTTTCTGCTTCAAATTCCGTCTCCAATTCACGCACATCCTCTTTCAGGCTTTGACCTTTGCGAAGCCGAATGCCGGGGATGAATGCGATCAGCGAACCAATAATAATCAGCACGATCCCGGCCGTCATGGGCAGAGTGATCGTTTCACCCAGAATGGCCATGGCCAGCAGAGGAGCCAGAACGGGTTTAATGTAAAACACAAGGGAAGCGGTTGCCGCCGACGTTTTTTCCATTGAGAGAAAATAGAAGGTATAACCAAGCCCGGTAATAAAGACTCCAATATAGATCAGGCCGGGAAGCGTGCCGAGGCTGATTCCGTCCGCAACCGGGATATTGGCGAAAAGCGACAGGCCGTTGCCTTTGCACCACTGTGCCGCCGTTGGAATGTGGCTTACGGCAATCAGGATCAGCATCTCCGCGCAGCCGAAGAGAAAACTGAGGCAGGTCAAGGTGATTCCCCCGTATTTTTCGCTGCGCAGACGTCCGATTACGTTGTACAGCGCAAATGTGACCGCCGACCCGAGCGACAGGATAATTCCTGCGGTATTCCCCGAAAAATGGAGGGGGTCAATCAGGATCACCATTCCCAGCAGGCAGACCACAACGGATATGGCTGTGTGGGGGTGAATCCGTTCGTCCAGGATTAAAAAAGCAAACAGCACGACAAAAACAGAGTTGCAGCTGAAGAGCACGGCAACAATCGAGGCCGGGGAATAAACCACACCCATCTGGAACAAAACCATACTGACGACAACGCAGATAAATCCGGTCAGTGCCAAAAATGCCCAGTCTCCTCGGTGGAATGCGGTTTTTTTCCGCTTCGTTTCCCGAATAGCGAGGGGGAGAAGAACAATCCCTCCGATCAGGAATCGCAGAAATGTGAGCTGAATGGAATTGAAACTTCCCGCGCAGAGTTTCAGAGCAATTTCCATAGTGCTGAAAAAGAAAGTTGCCAGGGCGATGTAAAGAAATGCTTTTTTCAATTTGAAATCTTCTCCTATGTTTATGTAATTAATAATGACGGAAAGATGATAAGGTGGAGTAATAAAGTGGTGATAAAATCATAAAACAGAAGGGCAGCAGCTATGATTTCTGCGGGGGCACACAGCGTTTTCCAGTATAGCACGGTTTGGGCGGGTTGTAAAATAATGAATTATATTTTTCAACATAATGCAGGCCGCCGGTTCTTCCGGAAAATTTCGCTGCGGCTTTCCAAACATTCCGGATAAAAAAAGACCGGGCAGGCTTTCAGCCTGCCCTAACAGGGAAAATATCTTTGAATATTTTAAGCGAGAAATAATATTTTCTCTGCCGCAAATAGATTATGCAGTTTTGCTGCACATATCCATTCCATTTTTTGCTGTAAACTTCGATACAGACAAAGGTGAAAGAAATTGACGACTTTAATTGTTTATGCAACGGTCCACGGCACGGCAGAGCAGTGTGCCCGCAGAATTGCGGAAAAACTTGATGGACGCGCCGACGTGTTCAATCTGAAGAGCGGCCCGGTACCCAGCCCCGCGGCGTATGACCGGATTATCATCGGGAGTTGTATTTATGGATGTTCTGTCCTGAAAGAAATAAAAGATTTTTGCGCAAAATACGGGGATCTTTTGCTGCAAAAGCCTTTGGGGATTTTTTTTGCCTGCTTTTCAGACAGCAAACAGGATGAAAAGGAATACCTTTCCCGGAATTTTACGCCCAGCCTGATCCGCCACGCCGATCCGGTCTCGGCTTTAGGGGGAGCGTTTTATTTTACGAAGCTGAATTTTTTGGAGAGGCTGCTTGATCGGCATCTGGCTAAAAAATACGCACTGTCGAACGGAATTCCGGTTCCGGACGGGAAAACGGATTTTATAACGGTTTCCGAAGAAAAAATAACGGCTTTTGCGGAAAAAATTAATCGGAGCGGTTCGTCTTCCGGTACAGAAGAGGCGGTGCCGGATGATCATTAAACTGATTGCCGTGGATATGGACGGAACGGCCCTCAAATCAGACGGAACGGTTTCAAAACGGACGATGATGGCCATGCAGAAAGCGGTGGAACGGGGGATCTTTCTCGTCCCCGCAACGGGCCGCGTCGCCAAAATGCTTCCCCAGGAACCTATTTCCATACCGGGCGTGCGGTATGCCATCACTTCCAACGGCGCTTCGCTGATCGACCTGCGGGATCATTCCACTCTTTATACGGATTGGATGACGATGGAAGAATCCAACCGGATTCTCCGTTTCTTTGCGGATTATGGACTTTTTACCGAAGCCTACCGCGATGGAAAGTCGTTTTCAGACCGTGCGGCGCTTCAGCGCCTCGAAAAGACGGGCGTTCCGCCTCGCGTTCATGACTACATCATGCGGTCGCAGGAATTTGTGGATAATCTGCCCGGCTTTATCGCTTCCGGGAATATTCCGCTGGAAAAAGTCAATGTCCCGTATATTCCGGATGAATTCCGCACCGAAATACGGGAGCGCCTGAGATCCATGAAAGAGTATTCCGTTTCGGCTTCCGGGACAGAAAATATTGAAGTGAATGCCGCGTCGTGCAGCAAAGGGACTGCGCTGAAATACCTTTGCACCAACCTTTGCATCAGTCCTTCGCAGGTTATGGCGGTGGGTGACAGCGGCAACGACGTGCGCATGCTGCTGTATGCAGGGTGGTCGGTTGCTATGGGAAATTCCGCCGGCTGGGTGCGCTCGGCGGCGGATTTTATCACCGGCACAAACGATGAAGACGGTCTGGCCTATGCAATCGAAAAATTTGCCCTTTCCGGGGAATAGGGCCCGGGCCGCTATCCGATTACTTTTTTGACACGGTACAGGGAATCCATCACCAGCCAGTTCTGCGCAAAATAACTGTTGACAGTCCAGTAGCTCACGCCTCCCAGGCCGTACCGGTCTGCAAGCCGCAGCTTGGCGTTGATGCTCCGCCCGTCCTCAAACCACACTTCGTGCCTTTTCCCGTTGCTGTAGTAGCTGAAGTGCGGCGACTGCGCCTTTTCGTCGAACAGGATCCGTGCGCCCACACGGGCGGCCAGCTCCACCGCACCCGGGTTTGTAAGGGGTTTTGCAGCTGTTCCGCGGACGAACGGAAGCGTCCAGTCATAGCCGTAATTGGGAATTCCCATCAGTATTTTTTCGGGGGGTATAACTGAAACGGCATACCGGATGACCTGTTCCACAAGGTTTAAAGGGGCAACCGGCCGGGCAGGCCCGTAAGTATATCCCCATTCGTAGGTCATGAGGACGACAAAATCAACGGTCTTTCCGTGCACCGGGTAATCGTGTGCTTCATACAGCAGCCCGCGCTGCCCCGCGCTTGTTTTGGGTGCAAGGGAAGTGGTCAGAATATACCCGGCCGGGTGCAGGATGGCGGCTGCTTTTTGAACGAAATTGTTGTATGCCTGCCTGTCCTGCGGGTATACATATTCAAAATCAATATTAAGCCCGATGTATCCCTTTTCTTTGAGGATACGGAGGATATTGTCCAGCAGCAGGTTCTGCACGGCGTCGCTGGAAAGAACGGACTGGGCCAGATCGCTGCTGAATCCTCCCTCGGCCCGGATGTTGGTGATGACCATAATGGGTGCGGTGCTGCCGCCGCGTGCTGTGCGGATGGCGGGTTCGTCTGCAATGCTGTCCAGGGAGCCGTCCGGGCTGACCCGGTAGCTGAAGATACTGCAGTAGGTGAGCCACGGCAGAACTTTTTTCAGGGTGTCGAGGTTGACCGAGGGGAAAGCGTATCCGTTCACCCGTTTCGTCCCCAGAATTTTCATTGGGGATGGAATTATAAGAATCTGCCCGGCCCGGAGAAACGATGGATTGGTAATTTCGGGATTTGCCTGCAAGATTGCGTCGGCGGGAATTTGATAAAGCCGGGAGATTCCGCTGAGGGTTTCCCCCGGCGCCACAGTGTGGCGGACGTTTTCCACGGGGATTACAAGGGACTGGCCGATTACCAGCTGGCCGGGGTTTCTCAGCTGGTTGCCGTCGATGACCGGCTGTTCGGTGGTGTTGAAGGTCCGCGTGATTGAATAGAGGCTGTCCCCCGGCCTTACGGTGTAAAGGAACAAGAATACCACGCCTTTCCATGAAATTTGAATGGCTGCTCCGTAGCAAATATATGTTCCGTTTTTTCCGGGAATACCCATTCGGTTTGGCGCGCGGCACGGGAAATAAAATAAAGAACACCCTGAATGGCAGTTCAGCCTTTCAGGGTGTTTTTACCGGCCGTTATGGTTCCTTGTTTTTCGTTTTCATAAAATGAGCGGCAATCAGGGCCGCGGCGCACAGCAGCAGGCAGATAATGCCGGTTGCCAGATGCTGGCCGGCCTGCGCAGCGTTCTGCCGGGCGGTCAGGGCGGTGGCAGGATCCGCTTTGGCCCCGTTTTGTTCCTGAATTTTCAAAACCAGATAGGGAATCATCTCTTCGGCGGAAACAAGGGCTGCCAGTACGGCGGCAATCCGCAGCAGAAACACAGAGCGCCGTCTTTTTTCTTCGGGTCCGCGCTTGTTATTTGCCGGCATGAGAGTCCCCTTTCGGCAGGCCGGGGTAATCCAGCGTTGCAAAGTAGTCCGCCGGGGTTTCCGCGCGCCGGATGAGCTGGGTGCTGCCGTCCTCTTTCAGCAGAATTTCGGCCGAACGCAGTTTCCCGTTGTAGTTGTAGCCCATAGAGTGGCCGTGCGCCCCCGTATCATGGATTACAATGAGATCTCCCATGTCGATTTTGGGGAGCATGCGGTCAATGGCGAATTTATCGTTATTTTCGCACAGGCCGCCTACAATGTCGTATTTATGGTCGCAGGGCCAGTCCTCTTTTCCGGATACTGTAATGTGGTGGTAAGCGCCGTACATAGCAGGCCGCATCAGGTTCGCCGCACAGGCGTCCAGCCCGATGTATTCCTTGTAAATATGTTTTTCACGGATTGCCGTTGCCGCCAGGCAGCCGTAAGGGCCCAGCATGAACCGGCCCATCTCGGTGTAAAGGGCCACGTCGCCCATCCCTTCCGGGACGAGAATTTCGTCGTACACTTTCTGGACTTCGCGGCCGATTTTCAGGATATCCGCCGGTTTCTGCTCCGGCCGGTAGGCAACCCCCACGCCTCCGGAAAGATTGATAAACGCAATGTGCGCGCCCGTTTCCCGGTGCAGTTCCGCCGCCGTCTGAAACAGGATTTTCGCCAGTTCCGGGTAATATTCATTGCCCGTTGTATTGCTGGCGAGAAACGCGTGCAGCCCGAACTGTTTTGCTCCCAGCTGCTGGAGCCTCTTAAAGCCCTCGGTCAGCTGCGGGCGGGTGAACCCGTATTTTGATTCTCCGGGATTGTCCATAATGGCGTTGCTGGCCTGAAAAACTCCGCCCGGATTGTAGCGGCAGCAAATGGTTTCCGGAATCCCGCACAGCCGGTTCAGAATTTCAATATGCGTAAAATCATCCAGGTTGATGACGGCGCCCAGTTTCCGCGCCAGCCGGAAATCGGCGTCCGGCGTCATGTTAGAAGAAAACATGATGTCCTTTCCCCTGAAGCCGGCCGCGTCCGAAAGCATCAGCTCGGTCAGGGAAGAACAGTCTGTGCCGCAGCCTTCTTCTTTCATGATCTGCAAAATGTACGGGTTCGGTGTCGCCTTTACTGCGAAGAATTCCCGGTACCCACGGTTCCAGGCAAATGCTTTGCGGACTTTCCGGGCGTTTTCCCGGATCCCTTTTTCGTCATACAGGTAAAAGGGAGTCGGATATTTTCTGGCAATTACTTTTAGCTGCTCCGGTGAAACAAACGGCTTTTTCATCAACCTTTTTCCCCTTCCGTCAATTGGATTAATTGGATCTCGTTCTTTAAATTTTCCTTAAAAAGATCAACCAGATTTTTTTTCTTGGAATACAGGCAGGTGGAATTTTCGCCTTCGTCAATATCACCGGTCAGCACGCAGTCCGAGTCCACAATCAGCCGGATTTGCCGCCGCTTTTTTTCCGCATGGTATACAATGGCTTTTTCCATCTCGAACGGCTTTTCCGTAATCAACACGACTTTCAGCCCCCGTTCCGCCGCGCCGGCCAGCTGCGGGAGGATGCGCCGGAGGATTCCGGCGGACATGGACGCATAAATCCGTTTCCGTGCGCCGAGGATCATGGCGTTCATTTTGGCCATGATGTTTGTTTCGCCCGTAACCGTCAGGTATCCGCCGGTATCTTTCCTGCGCTCCGGCATAATTTTCACCAGCGTGTCCCGTTTTTTTTTCAGGGCGGCAATCTTTCCGCCGCAGAATTCTTCCACCGGTGTGGCGGAATAGCGCGTGGAAGTCCCTTCGCAGAGGCAGGCGGCCCCTTTTTCAACCAGGCCGGCCAGCGCGGTGTAAATGTTGGAGCGGGAGATTCCGGTCCGTTTTGCCGTTTCATAGCCGGTCAGTTCTCCTTCGGCAGAAAGAGCGCAGTAAATTTTAGCTTCCTGGCTTGTCAGCCCAAAGCTCATCAAAAGCGGTACGGCGTCCATCCGTTTTCCCTTCTTCCCATACGGCAGGTTCCATTCATAGGTTTCTCTGCCCAAGGCGGGAACCATGTTATAGTATTCCTAGATAGAGATACTATAACATGGACGTTTTTTCTTGTCAAGGAGCGGGACATTTGTTTCGAATTTTAAAAATATAATTTCTTTTGTGATTTTATCACATACAAATGGCATCCGGCTGGATATAATAAAAGCACAGCAAAACAATATTAATACGGAAGGAAGAATAAACATGGCTGTTGTAACTATTACAAAAGATAATTTCGATTCTGCGGTTTTAAGTTCGGATAAACCGGTCCTGGTGGATTTTTGGGCATCCTGGTGCGGCCCCTGCCGCATGGTGTCGCCGATTGTAGATGAAATCGGCAACGAATCCGACGACCGCTACAAAGTCGGCAAAATCAATGTTGATGAACAGCCGGAGCTTGCCGCAAAATATAATGTGATGAGCATCCCGACTTTGATGGTTTTCCGGAACGGCCAGCCGTCCCAGACGTCCGTCGGTGTCCGCAGCAAGCAGGATATTCTGACGATGCTGGACTGATCGTGTTTTTTAGGACAGGCTGCAAAAAATCCGCGGGGCTTTTACGCCTTGCGGATTTTTTTGCTGATGCTATAATCAAAGCCGGGAGATGGGTATTATGCTGGAAATCGTTTTAGGCGACCTTACGAAACAGAAAGCCGACGCCATTGTCAATGCGGCCAACTGCTCCCTGCTGGGCGGCGGGGGAGTGGACGGAGCGATCCACAGGGCCGCGGGCCCGGGCCTTCTGGAAGAATGCCGGAAACTGCACGGCTGTGAGACCGGAAAGGCGAAAATCACGGGCGCGCACCGCCTTTCGGCCCGGTATATCATTCATACGCCCGGCCCGGTGTGGCGGGGCGGGGGACATGGGGAAGACGGCCTGTTGAAAAGCTGTTACCTTTCCTGTCTCCGGCTCGCTTCCGAGCATGGCTGCAAAACGGTGGCGTTTCCCTCCATCAGCACGGGGGTGTACCGCTTCCCGCTGGATCGCGCGGCGCGGATCGCCGTTTCTGCCATTTTAGAATTTCTGCAGAGTGACCGGACGGTCAAAACGGTCCGGATGGTTTGCTTTGATTCCGTTACAAAGGCTGCTTACGATCGGGCGCTGGTTCAGGCTGAACGGTAAATCCTGCGCGGAACGGTTCAGAGAATCCTTACTTTGTCGGGCGTAATATCGTCCAGCGAGGCGCAGCCGGTCATTTTCATGGTGCCTTTCAGCTCCGAAATGATTTTCCGGGTGTAAAGCGTCACGCCCTCCCGGCCGCC
This sequence comes from Ruminococcaceae bacterium UBA5406, assembly GCA_002407675.1. Taxonomy (GTDB): domain Bacteria; phylum Bacillota; class Clostridia; order Oscillospirales; family Acutalibacteraceae; genus Thermocaproicibacter. The sequence continues at coordinate 155,110 of DHNW01000024.1, read as the reverse complement.
TCCGCAGGCGGCAACCACGTACGGCCTGCCGATCAGAACGGCATCCGCACCGAGCGCCAGCGCCTTAAAAACGTCGGCGCCCGTTCGAAATCCGCCGTCAATAAAAATTTTAACCTTATCGCGTACGACACTTTTAATATCGGGCAGGACTTCAATCGTTGCGGGTGTCTGATCAATTACCCGCCCGCCGTGGTTGGAAACGACAATACCGTAGGCACCGCATTCAATGGCTTTTACCGCGCCGACAGGAGTCATGATCCCTTTCAGAATAAACGGCCTTTCCGCGTAAGCGGCAATCCTAGAAAGCTCGGCCACACTTTTGGCGCGCACCGGTTTCCCTGCGGCCGCCAGAAGCGGAAGCCCGGCCGAGTCAATGTCCATTGCCACGGCCATTGCACCCGCTTGCTTTACCAGATCCATTTTGGCGCGCAGGGTCTCGCTGTCCCACGGTTTCACGGTTGGGACAGCGGCTCCTCCCGCCGCTTTTACGGATTTCAGCGGATCCGTCAGAAAATTGTCCGGGGCGCCGTCTCCGGTAAAAGCAGCGCATCCCGCGTCCAGGCACCCGGGGACCAGCGCTTCCGCGTAAGTGCGTTCGTTCAGGTATCCGTTGTAGTTCAGGCTCAGGCCGCTGATCGGAGCGGCGAACACCGGGGCGGCAAATTTCCGCCCGAACAGTTCCACGGACGTGTCCTGCCCCTGATCTTCATAAATGAGATCCATATTGATTTTGATGCTGGCAAGCTGCCGGAAATTGCGGATAAACGCTTCGCCGGTTCCTTTGCCGCCGGCGCCCGGTATTTCGCCCCGGCAGGCCATGCCGTCGCATTGTCGGCAGACACGGCAGTTTGGAGCCATTCCTTTTTTTGCACGGGTTAAAAGTTCCTCGTAGGTCATTTTATTTCCCCCATACCATATTGGAATACGGCGGAAAAACCATCCGCCGCTGTGGCTTTGAGTATAGCATCCGCGCTTCTGCCCGTCAATGTTTTGTTAATTTTCAAAATGGGTAATCATGGATTTTTACGACAAAAAAATGCAATATTTTCGTCAAATACTCCATAATTGTAAAATACAATTGAAAAATTTTTCTATACATATTATAATAAAGGCATCACAGTTGCCGCCCGAATCCAAAAGACTGACTTGACCGGACGGCACAAAAAGAGGGGGTTTTTTCTTTGGAAGCAACGCTCCTTGCTCCGATCGGCGCAGTGGTTGCCCTGCTTTTTGCATGGTACCTGGCCCGTCGGGTGTTAAAAGCGGATGAAGGCACTGAACGGATGAAAAAAATTTCCCGCGCGGTGCGGGCGGGCGCCAATGCCTACCTGAAACGGCAGTACACAGGCGTGGCGATCTTCTTTGCCGTTATGTTTGTGGTTCTGCTGATTATGGCGTTCAACCATCTTCTGACGATTTTTGTCCCGTTTGCATTTCTCACCGGCGGCTTTTTCTCCGGCCTGTCCGGTTTCATCGGCATGAAAATCGCAACAAATGCGAACGACCGTACAGCTAACGCCGCACGGAGCAGCTTGAATTCCGGCCTGCACGTGGCGTTTTCAGCCGGTGCGGTCATGGGCTTTGTGGTTGTCGGCCTGGGCCTTGTGGATCTTTCCTTCTGGTATTATTTCTTGAAATTCTGGTATGCGAACCCCGCGAATCTTGCGGTTGCGGCGGGCCAGACGCTTGAAGATGCTCAGGTGGAGGCCATTACGTCCGCCATGCTGACGTTCGGCATGGGCGCTTCCTCCATGGCGCTGTTCGCCCGTGTGGGCGGCGGCATTTACACCAAGGCCGCCGACGTTGGGGCAGATCTTGTGGGCAAGGTAGAAGCCGGCATCCCGGAGGACGATCCCCGCAACCCTGCCGTGATTGCCGATAACGTGGGCGACAATGTGGGCGATGTAGCCGGCATGGGCGCCGACCTCTATGAATCCTATGTCGGTTCCATCATTTCCACGGCTGCGCTGGCTTCGGCCGCCGGCCTCGGGTTCAAAGGAGTCACGATTCCCATGGTCATGGCGGCGGTTGGGATCCTCGCTTCCATGGTCGGTTCGTTTTTCGTCAAGACGAAAGAAGGGGCTACCCAAAAGAACCTGCTGATGGCGCTGCGCCGCGGTATCTGGATCAGCGGCGCGCTGATTGCGGTGATCTCTTTCCCGGTGGTTTACTACGGCCTTGGACCCGATAAACTCGGATTTTATTTCTCCATCCTTTCCGGGCTCATTGCCGGAATCCTGATCGGCGTTGTCACGGAATACTTTACTTCGGATACATATAAGCCCACGCGGGATCTGGCCTCGGATTCGTCCGGCGGCCCCGCCACGGTCATTATCGGGGGCCTTTCCCTCGGGATGAAATCGTCATTTTTCCCGGTTATTATCGTCGGCGCATCCATTCTGACCAGCTATTTTGTTTCCGGCGGCGCGGCTGATTTTAACCGCGGACTTTACGGCATCGGCCTTTCTGCGGTCGGCATGCTGTCCACGCTCGGCATCACGCTCGCAACGGACGCTTACGGCCCCGTGGCGGACAATGCCGGCGGCATTGCGGAAATGGCCGACCTCGGCGACGAAGTGCGTGAGCGCACCGACGCGCTGGATTCTCTCGGCAACACCACGGCGGCAACCGGCAAGGGCTTTGCCATTGGCTCCGCCGCGCTGACGGCGCTGGCGCTGATCGCCTCCTATATGCACGCGGTTCAGGTTCGGGATGCGAATTTTAAGCTCAACGTCAACATCACCAACCCCATTGTATTAATCGGCCTGTTTGTCGGCGGCGCACTGCCGTTCCTGTTCTCTTCGTTCACCATGAACGCGGTCGGCAGGGCTGCGCAGAGCATCGTCGCCGAAGTCCGCCGTCAGTTCCATGAGATCACCGGTCTGATGGAAGGCAAGGCGGAAGCCGATTATGCCAAATGTGTAGATATCTGCACGCGCTCGGCGCAGAAAGAAATGGTCGCCCCCGCCGTCCTCGGCATCGCTTCCCCCATTATCGTCGGGCTGATTCTCGGCGTGAACGGAGTTGTCGGCATGCTGGCGGGCGCGCTTGTCACGGGATTTGTTATGGCTGTGATGATGGCCAACGCCGGCGGCGCGTGGGACAATGCAAAGAAATATATTGAAGGCGGCAGACTCGGCGGAAAGGGCAGCGACGCCCACAAGGCCGCCGTTGTCGGCGATACGGTCGGCGATCCGTTTAAAGATACGTCCGGTCCGTCGCTGAACATCCTTATCAAACTGCTGTCTATGGTTTCCATTGTTTTTGCCGGTTTGGTTATGTCCTGTTCCATATTCAAGTAATCAGCGGTTTAACTTGACATAGCGGTAAAGCATGCTATAATTATCGTAATTATAGTAAGCTGCGGGACGTGCAAAATGCAAGAACAGCTATGTTTTTTGGCTGGGGCCGGAGCAATTCCGGCCCTTTTTTTCTTCCCGCAAAGAGAGGAAAGAGTATATGGAAAGGGAGACGTTTTCTTCCCGGTTTGGTTTTCTGCTGGTTTCGGCGGGCTGCGCGGTCGGCCTCGGGAATGTGTGGAGATTCCCGTACATTACCGGGAAATACGGCGGGGCGGCCTTTGTTCTGATTTATTTGGTGTTTCTGGTGATTTTGGGCCTTCCGATTATGGTGATGGAATTTTCCGTCGGACGCGCCAGCCGGAAAAGTGTGGCATCTTCTTTCCGTGCTTTGGAGCCGGAAGGGACAAAGTGGCATTGGTTCGGTTATTTTGCCATGGTCTGCAATTATCTTCTGATGATGTTTTACACGGTGATTGCGGGCTGGATGTTCGATTATTTCAGCCGTATGGTTTCCGGCGGTTTCGAGGGCTTTTCCGCCAAAGATGTAAGCCAGGCTTTTTCCGGGCTGGTCGCCAATCCGGGCGAGATGGCGGGCTGGATGATTTTCACTGTCCTTTTTGGGTTCGGCATCTGTTCCCTCGGCCTGCAGAAGGGTGTGGAAAAAATCACTAAAGTCATGATGAGCAGCCTGTTCGTTATCATGATCGTTCTTGTGATCCATGTTTTCACGCTTCCCGGCGCGCAGAAGGGCCTGCGGTTTTATCTTCTGCCCAACTTTGGAAAAATGGCCTCATCAGGGCCGTTTGAGGTTATTTTTGCGGCGATGGGGCAGGCATTTTTTACCCTGAGCGTCGGGTGCGGCTCCATGGCAATCTTCGGCAGCTATATCGGAAAAGAGCGTTCGCTTCTGGGCGAGTCCATAAGCATTACCGCCCTGGATACGCTGGTGGCCGTTATGGCAGGGCTGATCATCTTTCCGTCCTGCTTTGCTTTCGGCGTCAGCCCGGACAGCGGCCCCAGCCTCATTTTTATCACCCTTCCCAATGTTTTCAACCACATGGCGGGCGGGCGCCTGTGGGGTTCCCTGTTTTTCCTGTTTATGGCTTTTGCTGCCATCTCTACGGTCATTGCGGTTTTTGAGAACATCTGTTCTTTTGGGATGGACCTTTGGGGATGGAGCCGGAAAAAGTCGTCCGCCGTCAACGTGGTTTTAATGATCGTCTTGTCGCTGCCGGTCGTTTTCGGGTATAACATCTGGAGCTTTTTCCAGCCGTTTGGAGCCGGTTCGACCGTGCTGGATCTGGAAGATTTCCTTGTCAGCGACAACCTACTGCCTCTGGGTGCGCTGGTCTACGTGATGTTCTGCGTGTCGCGCTGCGGCTGGGGATGGGATTCGTTCCTTGCGGAAGCCAACGCCGGCCGGGGAGCTAAGTTTCCCCGGTGGGCGCGCGGCTACGTTAAATTTGTTCTCCCCCTGATTATTCTGTTTGTATTCGTTGGAGGATATATTGCGAAGTTCGCATGAGAAATGCGCCCTTAACTTTTCCCAGGGATTCTGGTATAATAAAAATCAGTGCCCCTGCGGAAGGATATGATGGGTTGGATCGAATAATACAAGCGGTAATTTTTGATATGGACGGGCTGATGTTCGACACAGAAAACCTGACGGCAAAGCTCTGGGACGAAATCGGCGGAGAATTGGGCTATCCGGGCGTTTCAGCCATTATGCCGGATGTTATGGGGATCCGCGTCGGCAGTTCCGATGCGGTTTTCCGCCGGCATTTTGGGGAACGGTTCCCTTATGAGGAATTTATACGGCGGTTCCGCGGCCGGACCGATCAGTATATTGAGGAACACGGCGTGCCGGTTAAACCCGGCCTTTTTAAGCTCTTGGAGTATCTCAGGCAGAACGGTTATCCAATGGCCGTTGCTTCGTCCACTTCCCGCAAACGGGTGATGCGGTATTTTGAAAAAACTGGGCTCTCTCCCTATTTTAAAACAGTCATCTGCGGCGATATGGTTGAAAAAAGCAAGCCGGATCCGCAGATTTATTTAACGGCGGCGGAAAAAACCGGCGTGCTTCCGGAAAACTGCATGGTGCTGGAGGATTCCCCGAACGGCTGCACGGCTGCAATCCGCGCGGAGATGAAGACGGTTATGGTGCCTGACCGGGTTCAGCCGGATGAAGCCCTCCGCGGAAAGCTGTTTGCCTGTGTGGAAACGCTGGACGGTGTCGCCCCGCTGCTGGAAAAACTGCCGGGCGGAAAAACCGGTGTCTGCCCATGAAAATTCTTGTGGATGCCGACGCCTGTCCGGTTAAGGAAATCCTGGTTGGAATTGCCCGGCGGCGTGGGATTCCCGTGACCATGCTTTTAGATACTAGTCATGTGCTGGACGACGGCTACAGCACGGTGATCACCGTTGACAAAGGGCGGGACAGCGCAGATATCCGCCTGGTAAACCTGATCCAGCCGGGGGATGTTGTTGTCACGCAGGATTACGGGGTGGCGGCCATGTCCCTGGCAAGGGGGGCAAAGGCCCTGAACCAGAACGGGCTGGTTTACAGCGACAAAAATATGGACCGCCTGCTCTTCGAGCGCGCACTGGGCCAGAAAATCCGCCGCGCAGGCGGCCGGGCCGGCAAAAACTGCAAACGGTCCAAACAGGATGACGAGGCGTTCCGGCAGGCGCTGGAAGACCTGCTTGCCGGGACTTAAAGATATTAGGAGACAGATATGAAAAATTACGATATCGTAGTTGTCGGTGCGGGACCGGCAGGAATTTTTACCGCGCTGGAGTTGGATAAGCTCGCCCCTGAAAAGCGGGTGCTGGTAGTGGATTCCGGCAGCGCCATTGAGCGCCGGGCCTGCCCCGCGCGCACAACGGGTGCGTGCGCCCACTGTGCCACATGCAGCATTATGAACGGCTGGGCCGGCGCGGGAGCTTTTTCCGACGGCAAACTGTCCCTCTCGGAACAGGTCGGCGGCAATATCACCGATTATATGCCGGTTGAAACCGCCCGGGGACTAATCCATTATGTAGACGGCACTTACCTGCATTTCGGTGCGCCGAACAAGGTATACGGCAAAAATGACAAGTTTGCGGAAAAAATCGCCTACCAGGCGAAAAAAGAAAATATTCAGCTGATTCCCTGCCCGGTCCGGCACATGGGCACCGAATATTCCTATCAGGTGCTGAAAGCGATGTACGAGTATCTGTCTTCCCGCCCGAATTTTGAGTTCCGCGAGAAGACCACCGCAAAAACTATTTTTACGGAGAACGGCGCTGCTGCGGGCGTGAAACTTTCCGGTCCGGAAGGGGAAGAAACCGTTTCGGTTCCCGTCGTTGTGCTGGCCCCGGGCCGGGGAGGCGCCGGGTGGCTCAGCCGTGTAGCCCATGAAAACGGCCTTTCGATCGACAATAACGAGGTGGATATCGGCGTCCGTGTCGAGGTTCCGAATGCGGTGATGGATCCCCTTACCAAGCATCTGTACGAGGCAAAGCTGGTTTATTATTCGGATACCTTTGAAAACCGGGTGCGCACATTCTGCATGAACCCGGGCGGCATTGTCAGTGAAGAGCATTACGATACCGGAACGGGCGGGGGGATTGCCGTCGTAAACGGCCATTCCTACGCCGAAGAAAAGCGCCGCACTGAAAACACCAATTTTGCCTTGCTGGTTTCCACCCGGTTTACCCGTCCGTTCAATCAGCCGATCGAGTACGGCCGGTATATCGCGCAGCTGGGCAATATGCTGACCGGCGGCGGAATCATGGTGCAGCGTCTCGGGGATCTGCTGCTGGGGCGGCGGACGGATGAGACGCGCCTGAAAAAGTCGACCACCGTGCCGACCCTCAAGACGGCGGTTCCGGGGGACCTTTCCTTTGTCCTTCCGCACCGCCACCTGACCAGTATTGTGGAGTCCCTGCGGGCATTTGATAAACTTGCCCCGGGCCTGTATTCCAAGAATACGCTGCTTTACGGCGTGGAAGTCAAGTTCTATTCTTCCAAAATTGACGTTAAAAAGAATTTTGAAACCCAGATCAAAAATCTCTACGCCATCGGCGACGGGGCGGGCATTACCCGGGGCCTGATGCAGGCGTCGGTGACCGGTGTCGTCGTTGCGCGGGATATCGCGGGGAAAAAATAAAAGGACGGCGGGCCGCGCGGCCCGCCGTTCCGGTCTGTGCTGTTTTCAGGAAGCGTAGGCGTTCTGGTACTGCCGGATTGTGCTTTCAATCGTCCGGGAAATCAGCTTGTGCCCTTCTTCATTGGGGTGAATTCCGTCTTCGCAGAGGAGTTTTTGGTACCCTTTGGTTCCCAGAAATACGCTGCTGATATCAATGAGGGGGACGCCGCTGTCTTTTGCAAGGCGGCAGACGGCCAGGTTATACATCTCGTGCCAGCGGTAGATGTGTTCCACGTCGCCCAGCCAGCGGAGAATGTTGTCCGCATTCAGTCCGCGGGAAATCCACGCGAAATACCGCTTAGCGTCAATCGGCGGGAGCGAGAGCAAAACCGGCTGGCTTCCGCCGCGCCGCACAACGTTGATCATCTCGGTGTATTTCTGAATGAAAAGGCTCACCGGCGTTTTCGGCTGGTGCGGCTGGTCCGGCGCGGCAGAAACTTCCGCCCAGTTGTAGTCGCAGTCATTGCCGCCGAATTCCAGCGCAATGTAATCGTAGTTTTTCAGTTCGTCTTGATGACGGTAGAGCATTTCCAGCCCTTTGGAAACGGTGCTGCCGAATTTGGAATAGTTTTTTACCGCAACATTTGCGCTGTTTTTAATTAGATTGGCAAAGCAGTTTTTCAGCAGCGTGTATTTTTTTAGGACGCTGTCAAACACGACTCCTTTTGTCAGGGAATCCCCAAAGATGCAGATGGAACCGGCCATGGAGTTATGCCTCCTCCAAATAAAGCGGGCAGATTTTTTTCAATACTCTTATACCTGATATTTAAAACTATATTATAGAATCATGGATATGTCAAGGTCATTGGTCCAATTACAGATATTGTTTCCAGAAAGTTCACGATACTTGCAAAAAACTTGTAAAAAAACCGCTTCCGGCGGAGAAACGTCCCCGGAGGCACTGCGGCGGGAGGGCAGAAAAATGGCTGTTGTTTTTTTGGTGGAGGACGACGCCGAAATCCGGGAGGAACTATCAAAAGTCCTGAAAAAATATGGGTATGAATGCCGTACGTCGGACGATTACTCCCATATGGCGGATGTAATTCTGCGGGTAAAGCCGCAGCTTGTGCTGTTGGATCTGAACCTGCCGGTTTCCGACGGATACTGCATCTGCCGGGAGATCCGGCGGAAGTCGCAGATCCCGGTGATCGTCGTCACCAGCCGTGATACCGACGCGGACGAGCTGATGAGCATGAACCTCGGTGCAGACGATTTCATCACGAAACCGTTATAATACGCAGATTCTCCTTGCGCGGATTTCAGCCGTCCTCAAGCGTGCGTATCCGGCTTCTCCGCCGCAGGTGCTTTCCTGCCGCGGGCTGGAGCTGGATTACGGGAGCGGTACGGCGCGCAGCGGCGGCAGAACGGTGGAGCTTACCAAAAACGAGGTGAAAATTCTCTCGCTGCTGATCAGCAGCCACGGGCGGATCCTGTCGCGGCAGGAGCTGATGAACGCCCTCTGGCAGACCGATGAATTCATAGACGACAATACGCTTACGGTCAATGTCAACCGGCTTCGCCGGAAGCTGGAGAGTATCGGCCTCAAAGACTATTTGGTTACAAAGCGGGGAAGGGGGTATCTTGTATGAGTCTGCGTGATTTTCTGAAGAGCCGCTGGCTTTCTATTGCCGTAGTGGTGCTGGTTTCGGCCTTTTCCGCCGTGCTGCTTCTGGCGCTGAAGGCGGGTCCTTATGCCGCCGCCTATGTGTCTGCCCTGTTCCTTTTTGGCGAGGCGGCCGCTCTGGCGGTCGAGTACCTCAAAAGGCGGTCTTTTTACCGGGATCTGCTGTCCAGTCTAAAGCGGCTGGATAAAAAGTACCTGATTTCCGAAATGCTTCCGGAGCCGGATTTTCCGGAAGGGAAAATCCTCTGTGAGGCACTGCGTTCCACCGCGAAGTCTATGAACGACGAAGTCGGGAAGTGCCGGCGCGAAACCGCCGATTACCGCGAGTATGTAGAATCGTGGGTGCACGAGATCAAGACCCCGATTTCCGCATGCCGCCTCATTCTGGAAAATAACCCCGGCAAACTTTCCCGCGACCTGCAGCAGGACTTTTACCGGATAGAAAATTATGTCGAGCAGGCGCTGTTTTACGCGCGGAGCGGAAGCGTAGAAAAGGATTATGTGCTCAGGCGCTGCACCCTGCGGGATCTGGTTTCCTCCGCCCTGAAGAAGAACGCCGGCCTGCTGATTTCCAACGGTGTCCAGATTGAAACCGAATCGCTGGATCTTGCCGTTTCGGCAGACGTCAAATGGATGGATTTCATCCTAGGGCAGATTATCATCAATTCCGTCAAATACCGCCGCGCCCGCCCCACGCTCTGCTTCTGCGGATCACAGGACGGGAACAGCGCAGCGCTTACGGTGGAAGACAACGGAATCGGTATTCCCCAAAGCGACCTTGGGCGCGTGTTCGAGAAAGGATTTACCGGCGAAAACGGACGCCAGACCGCGCATTCCACCGGTTTGGGCCTTTACCTGTGCAAAAAACTCTGTGATAAGATGGGCCTCGGGATTTCCGCCGCATCGCTGGAAGGTTCCGGCACGGCTGTTTCCATTGTGTTCCCTGTCAGTGAAATGTACGGCGTGGTGGATTCCCCTGCACCGGCGAACCTTACAAAACTGTAAGAGAACTGTAAGGAAGATCAATGGCACGGCGGCGCGGATTCCGGTATACTGATTCCGGAAGAAAGGAGACCGTCTATGGAACCCATCTTAAAAGTAGAACACATGGAAAAATACTACGGAAGCCGCGGCAGCGTGACAAAAGCCGTGGATGACATCAGCTTTGAGGTGCGGGCGGGTGAATTCGTCGGCATCATGGGCGCTTCCGGAAGCGGCAAAACGACCCTGCTGAACTGCCTCTCCACCATTGACGCCGTAACGGCGGGGCATATTTATCTTGAAGAGAGGGATATCACCTGCCTGAAATCCGGGCAGCTTTCCGCTTTCCGCCGCCGCAAGCTGGGGTTTATCTTTCAGGATTTCAACCTTCTGGATACCCTTACGGCCTATGAAAATATCGCCCTTGCGCTCACCATTGTCCGCACGCCTGCGTCCGAAATCGACGTGCGCGTCCGCCAGGTGGCCAAAGAGCTTGAGATCGGGGATATTCTGGAGAAATACCCGTACGAGATTTCCGGCGGGCAGAAACAGCGCGTTGCCTGCGCCCGCGCCATTGTGACAAAACCGACCCTGATCCTTGCGGACGAGCCAACGGGGGCGCTGGACTCTAAATCTTCCCGGATGCTTCTGGAAAGCCTCGAAACCCTTAACAAAAATCTCCTGGCAACTATCCTGATGGTTACGCACGACGCGTTCACCGCCAGTTACTGCCGCCGCATCCTGTTCCTGCGCGACGGGAAGATTTTTAACGAAATTGTCCGCGGGGACAATACCCGCAAACAGTTTTTCAGCCGCATTATTGAAGTGCAGACGCTGCTGGGAGGGGACAATTCCAATGTTCTTTAAACTGGTTTTTAAGAACGTCACCAAAAGCATGCGCGACTATACCATCTATTTTTTAACACTGCTGTTCGGTGTCTGCCTGTTCTATATGTTCAATTCCATTGACGCGCAGACCTCCCTGCTGAAGTTGAGCGAAGACCGCCGGGATCTGTCGCAGACGCTAATCCGCACCATGGATTATATTTCCGTCTTTATCTCCGTGGTTCTCGGTTTTCTGGTCGTGTACGCCAACGGCTTTCTGATGAAACGCCGGAAACATGAACTGGGCGTATATATGGTGCTCGGTATGCCAAAGAGTAAAATTCCGATCCTCATCACGCTGGAAACGTTCCTCATTGGTATGGTTTCGCTGGCGGCGGGGCTGGTGCTGGGCGTATTTGCCTCGCAGGGCATGTCGGTGGTTACGGCCAGGCTGTTTGAAGCCGACATGACGTCGTTTCGCTTTATCTTTTCACAGAGCGCATTCCGCAAAACCCTTCTGTATTTCGGTATTATTTTTCTTGTAGTGATTCTTTTCAACGTCTTGTCCGTTTCACGGGTAAAGCTGATCAGCCTGCTTAACGCGGGCCGGAAGAACCAGAAATTCCATATCCGCCGCCTGTGGGTTTCCGTTCTGGTTTTCCTGCTTTCCGTCGCCTGCCTTGCCGCAGCCTACCGCATGGTGATAAAAAGCGGTCTGTCGTCTTCTACGCCCTGGTTTACGGCTTCCATTGTTTTGGGATGCGCAGGCACGCTGCTGTTTTTCCTGTCGCTTTCCGGACTTCTGCTCCGTGCGGTTCAGTCCAATCGAAAATTGTATTTCCGGAACCTGAATATGTTTGTCCTGCGGCAGTTCCATTCCAAGATCAACACCACGTTTGTCTCCGTATCGGTCATCTGCCTGATGCTGTTTTTCACGATCAGTGCGCTTTCCGTAGGGATCGGTGTCTCGGGTTCCCTGTCGGCGGATCTCAAAGAAACAACGCCGTTTGACGCTTCCCTCGAATATTTTTACCACGCCTACGACGCCGACAAGCAGATTCGCAGCCTTGCGCAGCAGCTGAAAAACGACGGAATTGATCTTGACCGGTACGCGGAAAGATGCGGGCAGGTTACCTGCTATGTCCTTACCAACGGAAAAGAAAATAATATCGGGATCGGCAGCCTGATGTGCAAAGACGACGCCGGGCAGCTTCCCGAAGAGCAGATGGATGCGATGCCGCTTACAGTGATTTCCCTTTCGGACTGCAACCGCCTTTTGAGCCTGCAGGGAAAGCCGCCGGTATCGCTCGGCAAAAGCCAGTACGCGGTTTTCTGCAATTATCAGAAACTAATGCCCTTGTATAACCGCTTTCTGCGGCGCGGCGGCAGTTTTTCATACGGCGGAAAAACGCCTGTCCCGGCTCGGGATACGATTCTGGAAGAGGCCCTTTTGGATATGTCCACCAAAAGCAACTCGGGGACCCTGATTGTTCCGGATTCGTTTCTCCGGCTTCCCGGTGTAGAAATAGAAAGTGAGATCCTCAATATCCAGTACCGGCAGGACGTCAGCGACGCGGAATTTTTGCAGGTGCTGGACCATGTCTACACAAAAGAAGCCAGGGCACGGCATGCGGTTTCCCGCCCCTACGATTACTATAATACGAAAGTGGGCTTGTATAGGCGTGCCTCAGGGAACGCGGCGATTGGTTCCTATCTTACGCTGTATGTCGGCCTTGTGTTCCTGATTGCAGCGGCAGCCGTTCTGGCTTTGCAGCAGCTTTCAGAGGCTTCCGACAATACGGAGCGCTACGGCCTTCTCCGCAGGCTCGGCGCGGAGGACACCATGGTCAACCATGCACTGTTTCTCCAGATCGCCCTGTATTTCCTGCTTCCCCTGTTGCTGGCGGTCGTTCATTCCGCGGTCGGCATCCACGTCGCCACCAGCGAACTGAACCTCAGCGGGCTGGACGTTCGGCAAAGTTCTTTTATCACGGCAATCATCATTCTTGTGGTGTACGGCGCCTATTTTCTGGCGACGTATTTCGGCAGCAAAAACATGATCCGCCAGAAAGAGATTTACCGCCGTTAGCGCAGGGTGCCCCTCCATTATTTTGGCTTTTCAGAGTTTCCGCGGATCCAGTGGAAAGGGATTCCCAGCAGCCCTCGGTTCAATGCACAAAAATGCGCCTTAAAAGAGCCGTAGAAAGCTCTTTTAAGGCGCATCATCTTATTTTCCGGAATTATGGAGTGTGTGAAATGCGGTAGCAAAGCGTCATCAGGCTGTCGTTCAGATGGACGTTTTCCACCAGCGTGTCAGGATATTTCAGGGTGATGTCATAATGACTGAAATTCCAGAAATTCCGAATTCCATAGGAATACAGCTCGTCGGCCAAATTTTCAACGGAACCCCGAGGCACGCAGAGCACGGCCATAACCGGCTTATTCGTCTTGCAGAAATTTTCCAGGTTTGCAACGTCCTCCACAACCAGTTTTCCAAGCGGAACCCCGATTTTATCGGGTGCGTTGTCGAACGCCCCAATCAGCCTGAACCCTTCCGATTCAAAAGACAGGTGCATTGCGATGGCACGCCCAAGGTTTCCCGCTCCCAGCAGGATGGCCCTGTAACCGTTGGCAAGGCCGATGATCTTTCCGATTTCGTCGCAAAGCTGGCTTACCATGTACCCGTATCCCTGCTGGCCGAATCCGCCGAAGCAGTTTAGATCCTGCCGGATCTGTGAGGCGGTAAGCCCCAGTTTTGCGGAAAGCTCCGTTGATGAAATCCTAGTTACGCCTTCCTGTCTCAGGTGGTATAAAAATCGATAGTAACGCGGCAGCCGCCGGATAACCGACATGGATACGTTTTCATGTCTTGGCATAAGAAACTCCTCCCTCATTTTTGCCTGTGGGCAAACGGCTTATTCCAGATTATTCAGCGTTTCGCCGACTTTCCGCAGGAAAGTTTCTGTATCCACCGCCGTTTTATTCGGCAGGCTGGAGATCCGGAACAGGTCGCCCGTCATAACGCCGTTTTCAATCGTGCGCAGGGCCGCCTTCTCCAGATTTTCGGCAAATCGGACCAACCCGGGGATGCCGTCAAGCTCTCCCCGTTTTTTCAAAGCGCCGGTCCAAGCAAAAATAGTAGCCATGGAATTGGTTGACGTTTGCTCGCCTTTCAGATATTTATAATAATGGCGCTGAACAGTGCCATGCGCCGCTTCATATTCGTATACGCCGTCGGGAGAAACCAGCACGCTGGTCATCATGGCCAGGCTCCCGAATGCCGTGGCAACCATGTCACTCATTACGTCGCCGTCGTAGTTTTTGCAGGCCCAGACGAATCCACCCTCCGAGCGGATCACACGCGCCACAGCGTCGTCAATCAGCGTGTAGAAGTACCGGATTCCGGCCTCTTCAAATTTTTTGCGGTAGACGGATTCGTACAGGTTATCAAAAATATCCCGGAACCGCCGGTCGTATTTTTTGGATATGGTGTCTTTTGTAGAGAACCACAAATCTTTCTTTTCTTCCAGAGCATACTGGAAACAGGATTTTGCAAAATTTTCAATGCTCCGGTCTAAATTGTGCTGGCCCTGAATGACGCCGGCCGTTTGAAAATCATGGATCAGCGTCCGTTTTTCACTGCCGCCGGGGCTGGTGACAACCAGTTCCGCTTTGGCCCCCGCCGGAACATCCATCTCAACGGCCTTATAGACGTCGCCGTAGGCGTGGCGCGCAATCGTAATCGGCTTTTTCCAGCCTGGGATCAGCGGCGGAATGCCCTTCGCCAGAATCGGAGTGCGAAAAACCGTTCCGTCCAGAATGGCCCGCAGCGTGCCGTTCGGCGATTTCCACATCTGGTGCAGGCCGTATTCTTTCACGCGGTCGGCATTTGGGGTGATGGTGGCGCATTTTACGCCCACGCCGTATTTTTTGGTGGCTTCCGCCGCTTCAACCGTTACCCGGTCTCCGGTTGCGTCACGGTTTTTCAGACCCAAATCGTAATACTCCGTTTTCAGGTCGATATAGGGTTCCAGTAATATTTCCTTGATTTCTTTCCACAGGATGCGGGTCATTTCGTCCCCGTCCATTTCCACCAGCGGAGCGGCCATCTGAATCCTGTCCGGCATATGTGTTATTCCTCCTGATTTTATCTGGTATTCCCGGCAGTCTGGCTTGCCTTAGAATCCATATTTAAGAAATCCCAGCACCAAAAGATGCGCCGGGTAAAAGATGTAAAACGCCCATTTTGAATTCGGTGTTCCACCGCGTTCCCCGTTGTACCGGGATAAGACCGGCAGGCACAGGAACAGGCCGGCCTGGAAGAGCTGCGAGTAAAAATGCCCGCCGGCGATTGCCGTTCCCACGCAGCAGAAGATCACCGTGCACGCGGCAAAAACCGAGAACCAGGCCGCCTGATCCCGGAACCGGTCCCGGTTTACCCAGAAAACCAGCGCAAAAATTACGTCAATGAACATCCAATCTCCCGGCACGGCGAGGAGGCACAGCCCGGCGACGGCCAGAACCCGAAGTCCCTTCCGCTGGATGGAATCCCATGCCCAGACTGCCGCCAGGCTGAGCAGAAGGGTATAGATGACGTTAAAGCCTGCCGATTTATTGCCGAGAGACAGAAATTGGAGATGCCCCGTTTCAAAATACGTGAACGGGATTTGAGAGATCAGAGCAAAAACGCCGAGGCGCAGGGCATATTTCCCCACGTTCCGGGTGTGCGCGTATCCTTCCGCAATAAAGAAGCACATAACGGGCGCGGTAATGCGCCCGATTACGTGCATAGACTGCCCCGCAGCGGTGCCGAAAGGTACAAATGCCCACGCAATGTGGTCAATCAGCATGGTGAGAATGGCGATCCATTTGATCTGATTTCCAGTCAGGCCTTTTTTTGCAGCTGTCTCCATTTTTTCATCCCTTTTCGGCCTGTTCACGGGTGTAGTCCAGCAGCCCGCCGGCCAGAACCATTTTCCGCTGCCGGTCACTCAGCGCCGCCGCCGCTTCAAACTGCGTGTGCTTTGTGCGGTTGCGGACGAAAATCCGCTGTTTTTTCTCAACTGCTTCGCGGATATCCGGCAATTCCAGCTCGTCCATTGGGTCAATACCGTCGTAATCCTTTTCATCCAAAAATACGAGCGGCAGGATTCCGGCGTTTGCCAGGTTGGCGCAGTGAATTCGGGCAAAGCTCTTGGCGATTACGGCCCGGATTCCGAGGTACAGCGGCACCAGCGCGGCGTGTTCGCGCGAGGAGCCCTGCCCGTAGTTCGAGCCTCCCACAATAATCCCCTTCCCGTATTTTTTGCAGCGCTCCGGGAATTCAGGATCGCACACGGTGAAGCAGAACTGCGACATGCGCGGAATATTGGAGCGGTACGGCAGGATTTTGGAGCCGGCCGGCATAATGTGATCCGTCGTGATGTTGTCGCCCACTTTCAGCAGGGTCTTCGCCGCGATGGTTTCCGGCAGGGGCGATGTTTTCGGGAATCCCTTGATATTCGGCCCGCGGATAATTTTCACGCTGGGCGCTTCCTCCGGCGGGGCGGGCGGGATGATCATGTTGTCGTCGATATCAAAGCGATCCGGCGCGGCGATGGGCGTTTCCCCACCCAGCGTGCGGGGATCGGTCAGCACTCCGGCCACAGCAGAAGCGGCGGCGGTTTCGGGGCTGACCAGATAAATCTGCGCGTCCGCTGTTCCGGAACGCCCCAGAAAATTGCGGTTGAACGTCCGCAGAGACACACCTGCGGAATTGGGGGACTGCCCCATCCCGATGCAGGGGCCGCAGGCGCATTCCAGGATCCGCGCGCCCGCGTCAATCAGAACGGCCAGCGCCCCGTTTTTCGCCAGCATGTGGTACACTTGTTTGGAGCCCGGCGAGATGGTCAGGCTGACGCGCGGATCAACGGTTTTGCCTTTCAGGATGGATGCTGCGCGCATCAAATCGCGGTACGATGAGTTGGTGCAGGAGCCGATGCAGACCTGGTCGATCCGGATCGGCCCGATTTCGTCCACGGTTTTCACAGCATCCGGGCTGTGCGGGCACGCCGCCATCGGCTGAAGAGAAGAAAGGTCAATCTGCAGGGTCTCGTCGTATTCGGCGTCGCTGTCGGGCGAAAGCTCCGTCCAGTCCTGCCCGCGGCCCTGTGCCTCCAAAAATTCCCGCGTAATATCATCCGACGGGAAAATCGACGTGGTCGCTCCCAGTTCGGCGCCCATATTGGTGATGGTTGCCCGCTCCGGCACCGAGAGGCTCCGGATTCCTTCGCCCCCGTACTCCAGAATTTTTCCGACGCCCCCTTTTACGGTCAGGCGCCGCAGGACTTCCAGAATCACGTCCTTTGCTCCGACCCAGGCCGGCAGTTTTCCGGTCAGTTCCACCCGCAGAATTTTCGGCATGGGGATATAGTAAGGGCCGCCGCCCATGGCCACTGCCACGTCCAGGCCGCCTGCCCCAATGGCAAGCATCCCGATTCCGCCGCCCGTAGGGGTGTGGCTGTCGGAGCCGATCAGCGTTTTTCCCGGTATGCCGAAGCGTTCCAGGTGAACCTGGTGGCAGATGCCGTTGCCCGGCCGGGAAAAGTAAATCCCGTATTTCTTTGCGGCGGACTGAATGAACCGGTGGTCGTCCATATTTTCAAAACCGGTCTGCAGAGTATTGTGGTCAACATACGCAACGGAACGTTCCGTTTTGACGCGGGGAACGCCCATCGCTTCAAATTCAATGTATGCCATGGTTCCAGTTGCATCCTGCGTCAGGGTCTGGTCAATTTTCAGGCCTATTTCGCTTCCGGCCTCCATATTGCCGCTGATTAGGTGTTTTCTGATGATTTTCTGTGCCAAAGTGTCACCCATACGGGACCCTCTTTTCCTGTTTTATCGGCAGCGCTTTCTGCATATCCCGGCCGGTGCAAACGCATTTTTCGACCGTCTTCTATGCAAAAAAAGATCGCAGAGCCATCCATTGATATAGACATTATGTAATAAAATTGGCATATTGTCAATCGCTTAACGCTCAGAATAGAATTATTTTTTCATTTTTGATGAATTTCTTGATGAATAAACCTATCAATGGTATAATAAAATTAAATATAATTTCTGTTCCAAACGCTCTCTGAGCGTATGATCCCGCTTCCCATGGAAAAACTAGGTTATTGGGAGGCGGACTATTCATGAAAAACAGTACCAGCGATGAAAAACAGGAAGAAAACCGGGAAGCCCGGCAGGGCGACCAGCGGATCGTCGATACGGGTTCCATCCTTACGGGCGACGGCAGGCACGTAATCTACTGCATGACCATTATTGGGCAGATTGAAGGGCATACGATCCTGCCTTCCCAAAACAAAACGACAAAATACGAACATGTGATCCCCCAGCTGGTTGCCATTGAAGAATCCAGGGATATCGACGGCCTGCTGCTGCTTTTGAATACGGTGGGCGGCGACGTAGAGGCCGGGCTGGCTCTGGCGGAGCTGGTTGCCGGGATGAAAAAGCCGACGGTATCCCTTGTTCTGGGCGGCGGGCATTCCATTGCGATTCCGCTCGCCGTGGCCGCCAAGCATTCGTTTATTGTCCCGAGCGCCACCATGACCATCCATCCGGTCCGCATGAACGGCCTGATGCTGGGCGTTCCGCAGACAATGGACTATTTTGAGCGGATGCAGCAGCGCATCACGGCATTTATTACCCGGCATTCCCACATTTCTGCAGAACGCATGGATGAACTGATGATGAATACAAACGAACTCGTCCTCGATATCGGCACGGTGCTGGACGGCCCGCAGGCAGTGGATGAAGGCTTGATCGATTCCATGGGAAGCCTGTCTGACGCCATCGGCTGCCTGTATCAGATGATTGACGGCGGCAAAAAGAAAGACGCCAGGCACAAAAAAGCAGAGAAAGTCAAAGCAGAGGCCGCGGAAGGCAAAAAGTAAAAACAGCTGGGAGGGATTCCCGTTTGAATCCGGCGGCTCCGCCGAGGGCCGTCAATACATATTTGAAGAAGGGCTGTCCCATGTCGTTTCTGCAGGCTGTTCTGGAAGGCATCCTTCAGGGCGCGACGGAATTTCTGCCTGTTTCCAGCAGCGGCCACCTCTCGCTGAGCCAGCATTTTCTGGGGATGCAGCCGGGGGGCGGAGAAAATGCACTGTATTTTGACGTGATGCTTCACCTTGGCACTCTTGCGGCGGTTCTTGCCGTTTATTACCGTTTGGTGGGGCGCCTGATCCGCGAAGCGGTTTTTGTGGTGCGTGACCTTTGCACCGGCCGGTTCTGCTGGAAGGGTGTAAATCCGTGCCGCCGCCTGCTGTTCATGCTGATTCTGGGCATGGTTCCGCTGTTTCTGCTGTTCCTGCCCGTGCCCGGCACGGGGATGGCCCTGAAAGATTTTGCTTCCCGCTGGGCGGGGGACAGCGACATTGTGGTGGAAGGCAGTTCGCTGATTGCCACCGGGATTCTTCTTGCTCTGGGCATCCGCGCGTCCCGCCGGACGGAAAAGCGCGGCGTCCGGCCGGGCGGGCGGCCCAATCCGGGCAGAAAAGAATATACGGCGGGCGATGCGCTGACCGTCGGCCTGTTTCAGTGTGCAGCGGCGGTGTTTCCGGGCCTTTCCCGTTCCGGTTCAACCCTTTCGGCCGGCCTGATGCGCGGGATCAGCCGCAGGGCGGCTCTGGATTATTCGTTTGTTGTCGGAATTCCACCCATTGTGGCTGCCGCCGTTATGGAAGCCGGGGAGGTTCAGGTTCGGCCTGCCGGGCCCGATCTGGCGGCAATGCTTGCGGGCATGGCCGCTGCCGCTGTGGTCGGTTTTCTGGCAATCCGGCTGGTGCGCAGGCTGTGCGCCGCCAGCCATCTGGGCGTGTTTGTTGTTTATACGCTGATCCTCGGGTCCGTGGTTCTGGTTCTGGGGATTCTGGAGCATCACACCGGAGTCAACGCGGTAACCGGTGCCAGGCTCAATTTCTGAAAAGCAGGGTGATTCGGTTGGCTAGGAAAAGTCCACCTAAAAAAAATACGGCAAGCCGCCGGAAACGGCCCGCCCCAAAGCACGTCCGGGCTCCGTCGGCTTCCCAGCCGGCGCGGGATGTTCTGGCCGAAAAGCAGCGTGTCCAGCGCAACGCGGTGCTCCTGTTTTCTGCAGCTGCGCTGATGACGTGCCTGATCCTGATTCCGGGCGACCATGTCTGGCTTTGGTTTCACAGCGTCCTTCTCGGGCTGTTTGGCCACTGCGCTATTTTATGGCCCATTCTCCTGTTTTACATATCAATCAGCGGCGCGCTGGAAAAGCAGACAAGCCGTGCCCGGGGAAAAATGGCGCTGATGGTTGCGGTGATTCTCCTGTTCTGCGCGGCTGTATACGCGTTTTCCGTTCCTTCCGCCGCTCCGGCAGATTCAAAGCTCAGCCCGGCGGCATTTTATTTCAGCAGGCTGAAGACGCTTTATACGGAAGGCGTCGGCCATGCCGGATCCGGGTTTTTCGGCGGTTTGCTCGGGATTCCCGTGGTGGCGGGGCTGGGGCTGCTCGGCGGCCGGATTGTGCTGGTGCTTGCTCTTTTTGCAGCCGTTATGATTCTGACGGGGACAGGCCTTATCCAGCTTTTCCGCGCCCTTACCAAACCGGCGAATGTGGTGGCCTCCAATATTGGCCTTGCCCGCGAGCGCCGGATCGAGCAAAACCGGGAGGAAGCGGAGATTGATGTTCCGCTGGACGGGGACAGCCTTCCCATGCATCCCGTGTGTTCGCCGGGGAAAAAGAAGGCAAAGCCGAAAAAAAGCGAGAAGCTGAACCGGCTTGAAAAAGTGTTCAATATCGGCGGCGAGCCGTCCGAGCCTGCAAAAGACGCGCCGAAGGCGGAAAATCCCCCCAAACCGGCTGATGATCTTCCCAAAGCCGATCCGGTGCCGGATGTGCCGGCCCCGGCGGAACCGGTTCCCCCAAGGGAACAGAAAAAAGTTCCGCTTCCAGTTCTTCCGCCTGAATCGCCTCCGGGAGACGGGAGTTATCATTTCCCGCCGGTTTCCATGCTGGCAACCACGAAAGGCCCGGGGGAGCAGGACGTCATCAGCGAAGTCCAGACGAATGGCCGCAGGCTGGTTGATACCCTCAACAGCTTCGGCGTGCGGACTTCGTTTGTGGGGTACAGCCGCGGCCCGGCTGTCACCCGCTATGAGCTCCAGCCTGCGGCGGGCGTTAAAATCAGCAAGATCACCAACCTGTCCGACGACCTTTCCATGAACCTTGCAACCGCCGGAATCCGCATAGAAGCCCCGATTCCGGGCAAGGCTGCCGTGGGGATCGAAGTCCCTAACAAAAAGAATACCGTTGTGCGGATGCGCGAGCTGGTGGAGAGCAACAGCTTTGCCGCGGCAAAAAGCCGTCTGACCGTAGCGCTGGGCCGTGATATCGCCGGAGAAGTCGCCGTCGCGGATCTCGACAAAATGCCGCATCTGCTGATTGCGGGCGCCACAGGATCCGGCAAATCCGTCTGCATCAATTCCATGATCATCAGCCTTCTGTATAAATCCACCCCGGATGAAGTCCGGCTTTTGATGATCGACCCGAAAGTCGTGGAGCTGGGAATTTACAACGGCATCCCCCAGCTTCTGGTCCCCGTTGTGACGGATCCGCGCAAGGCCGCCGGTGCACTGAGCTGGGCCGTAACAGAGATGCTCAAGCGCTACAAGACCTTCGCGGCCAACAGCGTGCGCGACCTGAAGGCGTACAACGCGCTTGCCGCTTCCCGTGATTTTAAGGACGAAAACGGGCAGCCTATGGAGCGGATGCCTCAAATCGTCATCATTATTGACGAGCTGGCCGACCTGATGATGGTGGCGCCGAACGATGTGGAGGATTCCATCTGCCGTCTGGCTCAGATGGCGCGCGCTGCCGGAATGCATTTGGTTATTGCCACGCAGCGCCCTTCCGTGGATGTCATCACCGGCATCATCAAGGCAAATATCCCCAGCCGGATCGCTTTTGCTGTGTCTTCTCAGGTGGATTCCCGCACCATTTTGGATATGGGCGGCGCCGAAAAACTGCTCGGCCGCGGCGACATGCTGTTTTCTCCTGTCGGATCTCAAAAACCCAAGCGGATTCAGGGCTGTTTTGTCAGCGACAGCGAGATCGAGTCGGTTGTCGGTTTCGTCAAAAAATCGCAGGAAGCCGATTACAGCAAAGCAATTGCCGAAGAGATTGATAAGAACGCCGCGGAAGAGAACAAAAAGAGCTCAGGTGCCAGTGTGCCGGGTGACGACACCGATCCCATGCTGCCGGAAGCCGTCAAATGCGTTGTAGACTGCGGACAGGCCTCCACCTCTTTGCTGCAAAGGCGGCTGCGCCTCGGTTATGCCCGGGCGGGCAGGCTGGTGGATCAGATGGAGCAAATGGGCATTGTGGGGCCGCACGAAGGCTCTAAGCCGCGGCAGGTGCTCATTACGTACCAGCAGTGGCTGGAAATGAATATGCGCCAATCCGATGAAGCCGCCGGCCATGAAGAAAAAGATTCCTGACCCGGCCGGGAAGCGGAAAGGCCGCCGCTTCAAAATCCGGCTGGCTGTCCTGCTTGCTGTTTTGGCGGCGGTTGCCGCCGCCGCTGTCTTTCCCGCCGGCACTGTCTGGAACCGTGTTTTCACTTTCTTCGGCCTCCGGGATTTTTCCGCCGGCGCCGATTCTGTGCCGTGTTCCGTCCATGTGCTGGATGTCGGCAAGGCCGACAGCATTCTGGTGGAGTGCGGCGGCAGAAATATGCTGGTGGACGGCGGAACCGCCGACCGCGGGGCCAGTGTGGCCGCCTACCTCAAACGGCGCGGGGTGAAGGAACTGGAGCTGGTTGTCAATACCCACCCCGACAGCGACCATATCGGCGGGCTGGCGCAAATTCTCCAGGAATTCCCCGTCAAGCGCTATTTTGCCCCGGGTATTCCCCAAAAGCTGATTCCTTCCACCGAGGAATACCAAAGCGTCCAAAAAATTCTGAAGCAGAAAGGCCTCGCGGCAGAGCATCCTTCCGCCGGTCAAAAATTTTCCCTCGGCGGCCTGCGCATTCAAGTCCTCGGCCCTGCCGTCCCGGGGAACAGCACCAACAACAATTCAATCGTTCTGAAACTTTCTTACGGGAAAATCCGCTTTTTGCTGATGGGCGACGCTGAAAAAGAGGAGGAGCAGAGCCTGCTGGATTCCGGCCGGAGCCTGTCCGCCGACGTTCTGAAAGTCGGCCACCACGGCAGCAGCACTTCCACCGCGCAGAAATTCCTGGACGCGGTCCGGCCCCGTTTTGCGGCGGTTTCCGTCGGGGAAGATTCCAGCAGCCTGCCCAAATTTTCCGTGCTGCGGCGGCTTTACCGGTCCGGCGTTACCGTTTACCGGACGGATGTCAGCGGAACGCTGATTTTTTTAACCGACGGGAAGTCCCTGTCGGTCAAAACTGAAAAGTAACGGAATTCCAAAAAAAGACAGGGAGGATCCTCTATGAAAACTTTAAAAATCAACCGGATGGAAAACGGCTATGCCATCTGTGAAGACACCGAGAAACCTGAAAAAAGCAAAAATAAAAATGGGAACAGGCTTTTTGCCATTCCCATTTCAGAACTTCCGCAGGGCGCGCAGGCGGGCAGCCGGATTACTGTGGATGACGAAACGGGCACGCTTGCCGTGCAGGAAAGCGCTCCATCCGGTTCCTGATCTTCCCGCAGTGAACGTCAGGGCGCAAGGCCGGGTTTCCCCACGTGCTGCAGTGTGAGCCGATCCGGCGTATCGTGATGCATGGCCACGCTTTGTACAAGCCCAAATCCGAAGTACAGGCAGACGGCGGACGAACCGCCGTAGCTGAAAAACGGGAGCGTTACGCCCATGACGGGAAGCAGGTCGAGGCACATGCCAAGGTTAAAAATTGTCTGCGCTGCGATCATTCCGAAAAATCCCAGGCAGATGGCGCTTCCCAGCAGGTCGTTGGATTTACGCGCGATGCGCAGTGTGCGCCACAAAAGGAGCAGGAGCAGGAGGATAATCATGCAGCACCCAATAAAGCCGAGCTGTTCGCCCGCGGCAGAAAAGATGAGGTCGCTCTGCTGCACAGGGACAATCCGGCTGTTCACCCGCGGGCTCTGGAACAGGCCGCGCCCCCACATGCCGCCGCTTCCGATGGACGTACGCCCCTGGATCTGCTGCCAGGCATAGGTCAGGGCGGCTTCGGAGTCTTCATCCAGATGGTACGTCACCAGAATCCGCTGTTTCTGGTAATCCGCCAAAACATATTTCCACGCAACCGGCACGGCAACGCAGATGGCGGCAAACAGGCCCGCAAAATACCTCCACTGAATTCCGGCGCCGAACGCCATGGCGAGGAACATGCAGAAAAAGATGATTCCCGCGCCGTCGTCCCCCTGAAGATGCACAAGAGCTATGGGGATCAAGGCGTGAACGGCAAGCAGAAGGACGTGAAGCGGAGATTTCAGCAGGCCGCGTTCTTTTAAGATTGACAGATGCTTAGCAAATGTTACCATGAATCCAATTTTAACCAGTTCACTCGGCTGAAAACTTTGGCTGCCGACGTAAATCCATGCCCTGGCGTTTACACCGCCGCTGTTTGTGACCGCCTTGCCGAATTTCAGCGTATAGACCATCAGGAACAGGCAGAAACCCGCAACAATATACCATAAACTGGCAATATCGTGGTAGTCGATCAGCGTGAGGGCAACAGCTCCCAGATATCCAATTACGGCCGCGATCAGCATGGTAGAAAAATAGCTCTTTCCGTTATCCGCCGCCGGGATCGTTTTCAGCAGCAAAAGGCTGTAGGCGGAGATCGCCGCCATCAGGAGCCAGTATAATTTGTTTGTCCGCCTGAAATAATCGGCGATTGACTTGAATCCCCGCATGACTTCACCTCTGAATTCGCTTTATACCGACTTATTATAGAATGGAATGACCGAACTTGCAAGGCGTCCTTCGGTATTTCCTATTTTATCGAAAATGTGGTATAATTTTTGTAATTTGTTTGGAAAGGCTGGAAAAACGGGAATGCTTTCAGATATTGAAATTGCACAGAGGGCAAAGCTGAAACCCATCACGCAGGTCGCTTCGGAGACCGGGATCCGTGAAGAGGAGCTGGAACCCTACGGGAAGTACAAGGCCAAACTGGATGACGCGCTGTACCGGCGTCTTGCCGAAAAGAAGGATGGCAGACTGATCCTGGTAACGGCCATCAACCCGACCCCTGCGGGCGAGGGCAAGACAACCATTTCCATCGGTTTAGCCGAAGCCATGGCGCGGATCGGCAAAAAAGCCGTTCTGGCCCTGCGGGAGCCGTCGCTCGGCCCGGTGTTCGGCATCAAGGGCGGGGCGGCCGGCGGCGGGTATGCGCAGGTGGTGCCGATGGAGGATATCAACCTCCATTTTACCGGCGACTTTCACGCCATCACTTCTGCCAACAACCTTCTCTGCGCCTTGCTCGACAACCACATCCAGCAGGGGAACGAACTCGGGATTGATCCGCGCCGGATTCTCCTGCCGCGCTGCATGGATATGAACGACCGTCAGCTCCGCAGCCTTGTCTCCGGTCTCGGCGGCAAGGCAAACGGCGTGCCGCGGCAGGATTCTTTCTGCATTTCGGTGGCTACGGAAGTGATGGCCGCTTTCTGCCTTGCGGAAAATTTGGCCGACCTCAAACAGCGGATGGGAAAAATCCTGGTAGCGTACACCTATGACGGCAGGCCTGTCTATGCGCACGACCTCAAAGCGGAAGGCGCCATGGCCGCCCTTCTGAAAGATGCCGTCAAGCCGAACTTAGTTCAGACGCTCGAAGGCACGCCGGCCATTATCCACGGCGGGCCGTTCGCCAATATCGCGCACGGGTGCAACTCCGTCCGCGCCACCCGCTATGCGCTCAAACTGGGGGATTACTGCATCACGGAGGCCGGTTTCGGCTCCGACCTCGGCGCAGAAAAATTTCTCAACATCAAATGCCGCCTGACCGGGCTGAAGCCGAACGCGGCGGTGCTGGTTGCGACGGCCCGCGCGCTGAAGTACAACGGCGGCGTGCCCAAAAACGAAACGGCCGAAGAAAATCTTCCGGCACTCCGGAAAGGAATTGCCAATCTCGGCGCCCATATTTCCAACCTCAAAAAATTTGGCCTTCCGGTCGTGGTGGCTGTCAATCGGTTTGAGAATGATTCACAGGCGGAGCTGGATTATATTGGAGATTACTGCCGCCGGAACGGCGCGGAATTTTCGCTCTGCGATGTTTTCACACAGGGAGGAAAGGGCGGCACGGATCTGGCCCAGAAAGTCTGCGCCCTCGCAGAACAGCCTTCCTCTTTTCATGTGCTGTACCCGGACAATGCCTCTATCCCGGAGAAAATCGAAACGGTCTGCCGCGAAATTTATGGGGCGGACGGCGTGGATTACACCGCCGCGGCCCAAAAATCGCTGCGGGAGATCGAATCGCTCGGCGGAGGAAGCCTGCCTGTCTGTATCGCCAAGACCCAGTATTCCCTTTCTGACAACCCGAAACTCCTCGGCCGGCCGAAAGGTTTCCGCATCACCATCCGCAGTCTCAGGCTGAACAACGGGGCCGGGTTTGTGGTGGCCTATGCGGGTAATATCCTGACCATGCCGGGTCTTCCGAAGCATCCCGCCGCCGAGAAGATCGACGTGGACGAAAACGGAAAAATTACGGGACTTTTTTAAGAGCGGTGTGACATTATGCAGAAATTTACAACTGTTTCCCCCGAAGAGACCGAAGCGCTGGGCGAAAAAATCGGGGCCGGCCTGAAGGGCGGCGAGGTGCTTGCCCTTTTCGGCGGCATGGGCGCGGGAAAAACGGCGCTGACGCGGGGGATCGCCCGCGGTCTCGGGATCCCGCAGGGCGTTTCCAGCCCGACTTTTGCCCTGGTTCATGAATACCATGGGCGGCTGGCCCTGTATCATTTCGATATGTACCGCGTCGAAAGCTGGGACGACCTCTATTCAACGGGCTTCTTCGATTATTTGGGAACCGGCGGCGTGCTGGTTGTCGAGTGGAGCGAGAATATTGAGAATGCCCTCCCGGAATCTGCCGTGCGGATCTGTTTTCAGCGCGGAAAGTCGGATAACGAGCGTATCATAACAGTTGAGGGGATGGATCCATGAAAATTCTGGCGGTTGATTCTTCGGCGGCGGCCGCTTCCGCTGCGCTGACCCAGGAGGGGAAGATCCTCGGGGAGTTTTACTGCAACGTCGGCTTGACGCACAGCCAGACGCTGATGCCCATGATCGGCGGTCTGCTGAAAAATACCCGGACGGATATCGGCAGCGTCGATTTATTTGCGGTTTCCACCGGGCCGGGTTCCTTCACCGGAATCCGGATCGGCATTGCCAGCGTGAAAGGGCTCGCCATGCCCAAAAATACGCCGTGCATAGGCGTTTCAACCCTCCGCGCTATGGCGGAAAACCTCGCGCACCTGTCCGGCACGGTCTGCGCCGTGATGGATGCGCGCTGCGGGCAGGTGTACAACGCGGTTTTCCGGGTGGACGGAAAAACCGCCGAACGGCTGGTTCCAGACCGCGCAGTTTCCGTCCAGGCGCTGGCCGAAGAGTGTAAAAAGTATGCGGGACCTTTATTTCTGGTTGGTGACGGGGCCGGATTATGCTATAATAGTCCATGGTTTGAGCCGCTCGGGGCGGTCCTTCCGCCGGAGACGCTTCTGTATCAGCGGGCAAGCGGCGTAGCCAAAGCAGCTGAAGAAGCGTTCCGGGAGGGGAAGGCCGTTTCGCCCGGCGGCCTCAGGCCGGTTTATCTGCGCCCCGCCCAGGCGGAGCGTGCTCTTAAAAAGAAAATGGGGGAAAGCAGAAAATGATAGCACTTGGAACCGATCACGGGGGATACCGCCTGAAGGAAGCAATCAAAAAGTATCTTGATTCCTGCAAAATTGAATACCGGGATTTTGGAACGTTTGATGAAACGTCAGTCGATTACGCGCCGATTGCTGCCAAAGTGGCCCGCTTTGTCTCAGAAGGCCATGCAGAGAAAGCAATTCTGTGCTGCGGGACGGGCATTGGGATGAGCATGGCAGCCAACAAGGTCCGGGGTATCCGTGCGGCGGTCTGCAGCAATGCCTACTGCGCCGAAATTACCCGCCGTCACAACAACGCCAATGTCCTCTGCCTCGGCGGCAGGGTAATTGACGAAAAGCAGGCAGTCGAATTTACAAAGCTGTTTCTGGATACTCCTTTTGACGGGGGCCGCCACCAGCGCCGCATTGACGAGATCGCCGCAATTGAACGGGGCGAAATATAAATCATATTCTGGAGGTTCAAAGATGGAGAATCAGGTCTTTGTCATTAAACATCCGCTGGTTCAGCATAAATTAACTTATCTGCGCGATAAAAATACCGGCTCAAAGGATTTCCGGCAGCTTGTCAGTGAAATCGCCATGCTGCTGTGCTACGAGGCGACCCGCGACCTTCCGCTGGAGGACGCAACGGTGGAAACCCCGGTTGCAGTGGCTAAAACAAAAGTTATTTCCGGACGGAAACTTGCCTTTATCCCAATCCTGCGCGCGGGTCTCGGGATGGTGGACGGCGTGCTGTCGCTGGTGCCGGCCGCCAAAGTCGGCCACATCGGCCTTTACCGCGACCCCGATACCCTCAAGCCGGTCGAGTATTACAGCAAACTTCCTCATGACATTGATCAGCGCGAAGTGATTGTGCTGGACCCGATGCTGGCGACGGGCGGCTCTTCCTGCGATGCCGTGACCATCATCAAGCGCAGCCACCCGAAAAGCATCAAATTTATGTGTATCATTGCGGCTCCGGAAGGAATCCGGGTTTTCACGAAAACCCATCCGGACGTTCCGCTCTACTGTGCGGCAATTGACGACCACATAAATGAGTACGGGTATATTGTCCCCGGCCTCGGCGACGCGGGCGACCGCATTTTCGGCACACTCTGATTTTATATTCCTAATAGCCGGACAAAAGGGAATCTGCCTTTGTGCAGGTTCCTTTTTTGTTGAATATTTGATAATACGCAAAAAATGAAAGAATTTTCAGAAGGTGCCCTGTTTTGCCGGTTAAATGGCCCATACCACCCTTTATACGGATTGCAATATTCTTTGAAAGCCTTATCATTAATTCAGGTTCAAAACCATATTCCAGCAAATTCCATGCTGAAAAAGCCAGGAGGAAAAAATGGATTCTATCCTCGAAATCGACCGTGTGACAAAAGCATATCCGAACTTCAGGCTTGGCCCCGTTTCCCTGAAAATCCCTTATGGCAAGATTGTCGGCCTGATTGGTGAGAACGGGGCCGGCAAAACAACGCTGATCAGCCTGATCCTGAACCAGATCGAACGGGACGGCGGCAGCATCCGCATTTTCGGCAGGGACAGCCAAAAAGAGGAGCTGCGGTGCAAAAGGGATATCGGTTTTGCCGTGGATGAATGCTGTTTCCATCCGAGCCTGACGCCCAAAAATTTGGACTCGGTTATGCGCGGAATTTACCCGCAGTGAAGCAGCCGGCAGTTTTTTGAGCTTCTTTCCAGGCTCAAGGTCAGCCCGTCCAGGACGATTCGGCAGATGTCCAAAGGGATGAAAGTGAAACTGACGCTTGCCGCAGCCCTGTCGCATCATCCGGTTCTTCTGATTCTGGATGAAATCACGTCGGGGCTGGATCCGGTTGTCCGCAGCGATGTTTTGGCTGTCCTCCGGGAATTTGTCGCGCAGGGCAGGACGTCCGTCTTCTTTTCGACGCACATCACAAGCGACCTGGAGAAAACCGCCGATTTTGTGGCTTTCCTGCATCAGGGGAAGCTGATTTTTTATGAGTCCCTTAAAAATCTGAAAGAAAATTATATCCTGATCCAGTGTTCGGAAGAAGCTTTCCGGCAAATCGGGTGCAGAAATAGGATCGCGTCGCTCTGCCGGAACGGTGTTTATCAGGTTCTGCTGCGGAACAGCGCGGATTCCGGGGCGGTTCCCGGCCAAAGGCGGGTTCCTACCCTTGATGACATTATGCTGCTGTATATCAAGGGAGATGTCATGCCGTGAAAGGATTGTTCAGAAAAGATCTTTACCTGGTTGGAAAGAATATCCGCGCCGCGGCCTGGATTCCCATTTTGATCCCGATTGTGGTAACGGCGCAGAACAAAACGTATTTTATGCCGGTTCTGGCCCTTGTCCTTTCTCTTCTGTTTGCGTGTCAGGTTTCCCGTACAATGAGTATGGATGAGTCGTGTAATTGGTGGAAGAACGTAACGGCGTTTCCGGTCTCCGGCGCTCAGGAAGCCGGAAGCAAATATCTTTTTCTGCTGCTGATGAGCTTGCTGGCCGGCGTGTCGGTTTTTGCCGCCGGGATGCTCGCGTCCCTTTTTCACATTGCCGACGTCCGCACCGCGGGGCTTTATTCGATTCTTTCTTTCCTCAATGCGCTTCTGTACGGGTGCGTGGTCATCCCGGTTTCTTACCGGTTCGGCACAGAGAGCAGCCGGTATATTTTAATGCTTTTTGTCCTTCTTCCAACCCTGTTTCCCTTTGCGGCGTATGCGCTGGGCTGGAAGAACCATCCGGATTTTTTGGAAAAGCTCAGCCCGCCGCTTGTCCTGTTCCTCGCCGCCGTCCTTTTGTGCCTCATTGCTTTTGTATCGTTTTGTATCAGTGAAAGAGTTCTCCGGACTCACAGGCGGAAAGTGCCGTAACGCTTTCTGCTCCGGTTTTCTCCCTTCTGTCTACAGAATATTTCCCGCCTCGGCGCACAGTTGTTGAACGGCAGAGATTGTGATAAAATAAAACGGAGTTTTATTTATCACATTATAAGACGGAAAAGGAGAAAGCTAATATGCCAACAGAAGAGCTGTATGACATTGCTATGCGGTATAAAAAGACGAAATTGTGGAAACAGCTGTTTGATACGGAACTGTTCGCGGTCAGGCTGTCCTGCGGGGAGACCGGCTACTGCTGCGTCATGGGTGAACTCGGCGAACATATTGCCCTGGCGGTTTATGTCGGCAGGGCGGGCCTTGACTCTTACCGAAACCTGGGGGAAGCAGCAAAGAAAACTTCTGAGATGAAACAGTTTGAGCAGATGGTGTCCCAGGACTGCGTACAATGTTCCTTTGAAAATAAAGTTGAATTAAGCCCGGGTGAAGCCCAAGAAGCGCGGCGTTATGCCAAGGCGCACGGCATCACTTACCGCGGCAGGAACTCGTTCCCAAAATTTACACGGTACAGGCCGTCCTGCTATCCCTGGAAGCTGAAGGAGAAAGCGGATCAGCAGAACCTGTATGAAGCGCTCTCAGCGGCCATTCAGGTTTCGCAGAAACTGCAAACAGAAGAAAAAGAAGCGCTGGGGTTTCAGAAAGGCGCGCTGTATAACCGAACAATTCCGCTGCTGGAAAAAGATGGGCCGGATTACAAATGGAGTGCTGTTGCGCTGCCGGCAAAAGAGAAAAAGATTTACCCGTCGCCGGTTATCCGGGACGAGCTGCTTTTGGCAAGGCTCAAAAGAAAAAAGCAGCAGGGTTTCGTATGGGCCTGCGAACTGGTCATGCTTCCGGATGCTGTCAGTGATGAAGACGGGGCTGAAGAGGGAGAAGAGCCGCAGAAAGCCCCGGTTTTCCCGTACCTGATGCTTATCGTCAATTGCCGGACGGGCCTTGTTATCCCGAGCCAGCCTGTAGAAAGGTACGCCGGCCATGCGGAAAAATTCATTACCGCGCTGGCTGATTCCATGCTGGTTTCCGGGGTGCCGTCGGAAATACAGGTGCGCGACAGGCGCACAGAAGCCTTGCTGCGCCGATTTGCCGGCCAAACCGGCATCCGGGTTCAGGTAAACAAGAACCTTTCCCTGTTGGACCGTGCCGAAGAAGATCTGCTTAACTGCTTTTCTGCCGACGAAGATCCAGGGCAGGCCGAAGACGATTATCAGCAGTTTCTGGATATGCTGATGCAGATGGACAGTGAAACATTCCATATGCTGCCGCAGAACATCAAAAACCGGCTGCTGCAAATGGAGCAGCGTGGTGATTTGCCGGAACCTGTTTCCGAGCATATCAGAAAATTGCTGAAATAAGGCAGAAAATGCCGCTTTCCGGCACGGTTATTCCTCTTTTGGGGCCGGCTCATTATCCCATTGAACTTTTTCCAGGACTCCGGGATGGCTGGTTTCGTCCATAAGTTTCAGCATTTCAAATGCGCTTCGGAAATGCTGTGTTTTGTTTTTTTCAACCCAGGTAATGCTGCCCTGCCAGGTAGCATTCCTGCGAAATTGGATATGAATAAGAAAAGTGTTTTTTTTTTCATCTGCTGTGTCTGTATATTGAATGTCCGAGTCCAAAATATCTGCCGCCTTTCTGAGCTTGATTTTATGGAACCGAAACCCAAAGCTGCGAAGTTTCACCACTGGCTGGGGAATTTGAACGCTTTCCAGCAAGCCGTAGACGGCATGCAGAAATTCCCAGATATCCCGAAATGGGTAGGTCTTCCTGTAATAAGAACTGTAAACCTTTCCAGAAAATCCATCACCTTCCCGTGAAACAAAAACAAAAAATTTTGTTGGAACTGTTTTTTCGGCGTGGACTAATTGATTCATGAATCTCATTCCCAAAAAGTTTAAATCTATAAAGCAATTATAAAACTTTTTGGTTGCTTTTGAGTGAAAATTCTGTCGAATCTGTATTCTCAGGGCGGCTTTTATCAA
Source organism: Ruminococcaceae bacterium UBA5406 (assembly GCA_002407675.1). Taxonomy (GTDB): domain Bacteria; phylum Bacillota; class Clostridia; order Oscillospirales; family Acutalibacteraceae; genus Thermocaproicibacter. Next base: position 122,514 of record DHNW01000024.1, on the reverse strand, counting down.
TTTTCAATCAATTATAGCGCTTTTTTAACATTTTAGAGAACAGCGAGGCTAAAAGCTGCTGAAACAGGGTGCCAATCATCACGGGAAACATCACTTCTGCCGGAAAATAGGCCGCGGCAAGAACGGCGCCCGCACTGATGTTTCTCATCCCGCTTCCGAATGTCATAGAGACGGTTTCTTCGCGGCCCTGCCGCATGAGGGCGGCCGTTATCCAGCCTATGGCGTAGCCGGTTGCGGCAATTGCCAGGATCGTGGCGGCTACGCCGAACAGCGTGGGTGTCATATGTTTCAGGTACGGTGCCACGCGGGTCGAGTTGATTGTAATAATGTAGATCAGCGCCATTTTACCAAACGGTGCCAGTTTCGGTGAAAACTCTTTCCCTGCGCGCCCTTCCGTGAACTGGTTCAGCAGCATGGAGATCAGCGCGGGCAGGGCAATCATCCAAACCAAATCCCGCATGATGCTCAAGGTATCCACCTGCACGTTTGATCCGACCAGCAGGCGCAGGCTGAGCGGGACCACCAGCGGCGCCAGCAGCGTGTCGGCCAGCAGAATAGAGAGCGTCAGGGAGGCGTTCCCGTGGTTCATGTCCGACCACATTACGCTGACTACGGCGCACGGGACGGAAAATTCCAGCACAATTCCGGTGATCAAGTCAGGATTTCCGGGGAACAGGAGATTGCCAAGGCCAAGGGCCAGCAGCGGCAGGACAATGTGGGCGGCTAAAAACGTACCCGCCAGCGGCAGCGGGTGTTTAGCAATCCCCAGGATCTGCCGGAAACCTGAGTTCAGCGAACCGCTGAAGGTCATAAAAGCAAAAACATAAGGCACGGTTACAATCAGCGCGCCCAACTGATCCGAAAAATACACTCCGGTACACAGGCTCAGTATAACAATAGCCGGCATCCATTTCCCGGCAAAACGGTTAAACGAGCTTAAAAAACGCATCTTGTATTTCCTTTTCTATAAAATCCATTGTGATTCTGTCGATCGAATAGATCCTGCCTGAAAATGCAAAGGAGGGCGGCGGTTCCCAAAACACGGGAAACCGCCGCCCTGCCCTTTGTTTAATAAGGAAGGCCTTTTTCTCCGCTGCCGTTATTCGATTATGCTTTTTCCAGTCATTTCCGGCGGCTGCGGCAGCCCGAGAATTTTCAGCATGGTCGGCGCAATATCAGCCAGCCGGCCGCCTTTGCGCAGTTTGCACGGATATCCCACTACGCAGAACGGAACGGGGTTGGTTGTGTGTGCTGTAAAGGGCGAACCGTCCTCCGCCCGCATCCGTTCGGCGTTTCCGTGGTCGGCAGTGATCAGCGCGGCGCCGCCTTTTTTCAGGATGGCGTCCACAACTTTTCCAACGCATTTGTCCACGGCTTCAACGGCGGCTTTTGCCGCGCTGAAAACACCCGTGTGGCCAACCATGTCGCAGTTGGCGTAGTTCAGGATGATCACGTCATATTTGCCGCTGTCGATCCGTTTCAGCAGCTCGTCCGTTACCAGGTAAGCGCTCATTTCAGGCTGAAGGTCGTAGGTTGCTACCTTCGGGGAATGAATCAGCGCCCGGTCTTCGCCCGGATATACGGTCTCCACGCCGCCGTTGAAAAAGAACGTCACATGCGCGTACTTTTCGGTTTCGGCGATCCGCAGCTGTTTCAGGCCTTTGCCGGAGATATACTCGGCAAAAGTGTTTTTCAGCTTTTCCGGCCCAAAGGCCACGTCTACGTTCGGCATAGTGGCGTCGTACTGCGTCATGCAGACAAAATGGAGCGGGAAGAAGCCCTTTTTGCGCTCAAATCCCTTAAAGTCCGGGTCAACCAGCGCGCGCGTAATTTCGCGGGCACGGTCCGGACGGAAATTGAAGAAAATAACGGAATCACCGGGCTGGATCTCCGCGCCTTTTTCGCAGACAGCGGGGACGACGAACTCGTCGGTTACCTTATTTTGATAGGAGTTTTCCACGGCCTTTTCCGGGCTGCTGCCCGTTACGCCTTCACCGTAGACCATGGCGGCGTAAGCCTTTTCCACACGGTCCCAGCGGTTGTCGCGGTCCATGGCGTAGTAACGGCCCATTACGGTTGCAATTCTGCCAACTCCAATTTTATCCATTTCCTTCTGGCACTGCTCCACATACCCTTTGCCGGAGCTGGGGGGCACGTCGCGCCCATCCAGAAAAGCGTGAAGAAACACTTTTTTGCATCCGCGCTCTTTGGCCAGCTTCAGCAGGGCGTACAGATGGGAGTTGTGGCTGTGTACGCCGCCGTCCGAGAGCAGCCCCATGATGTGCAGGGCTTTTCCGGAGGATACGGCCTGATCGACGGCGCCCGTCAGGGCCGGATTCCGAAAGAAATCGCCGTCTTTAATGGATTTTGTAATCCGGGTCAGCTCCTGGTATACAATGCGGCCTGCGCCGATGTTTGTGTGGCCCACTTCAGAATTCCCCATCTGCCCGTCCGGCAGCCCTACGTCCAGACCGGAAGCGCCGATCTGCGTTGTGGGGTTGGTGGAAAAGAGGCGGTCCAGGTTCGGTTTGTTTGCGGCCTTAATGGCGTTGCCGTCCTCCGGCCCGATCCCAAATCCGTCCATAATGATCAAGATCAATGGTTTTTTCATACCGGTACTCCTTCTGGAATCATTTGTCCGATTATTTTCCCGCCGCCTGAACAATCTGGGCGAAATCTGCCGGTTTCAGCGAAGCGCCGCCAATCAGGCCGCCGTCCACGTCCGGCTGGGCAAGCAGTTCCGCCGCGTTTTTCGGGTTCATGGAGCCGCCGTACTGAATGGTGAATGCGTCCGCGCTGTCTTTGCCGTACAGACCCGCAATCACGGAGCGGATCGTTCCGCAGACCTCGCCGGCCTGCTGTGCTGTTGCTGTCCTGCCTGTCCCAATGGCCCAAATCGGCTCATAGGCGATAATCATCTTTTTCAGTTCGTCTTTCGAAACGCCGTTCAGTGCGATTTTAACCTGCATGGCCACATGTTCGCCCGTCACGCCCTGTTCACGCTGTTCCAGCGATTCGCCGACGCACAGGATTACTTGAAGGCCTGCATCCAGCGCCGCACGGATGCGCTTGTTGACGGTTGCGTCCGTCTCGCCGAAATAGGTCCTGCGTTCGCTGTGGCCGATAATCACATACTGCACGCCCATTGATTTCAGCATGGGGGCAGAGATTTCACCGGTAAACGCACCGGAAGGCGCCCAGTGGCAGTTTTCGGCTCCCACGCCGATTTTTGTCCCTTTTGCGGCTTCCAGGACCGTTTCCAGATCCACATACGGCACGCACACAACAACACCGCATCCTGCATCTGCCACCAGCGGCTTAATACCCTCCATCAGTTCTTTTGCCTCGGCCGGAGTTTTGTTCATTTTCCAGTTTCCGGCAATCACGGCTTTCCGCAGCTGTTTATTCATAGATAATTTCCCTTTCGTTGATGAATTATGCGGCGGGGGCGAATCCGCAGACCCGCCCCCTTCCGAAAAGTTTTATTTATCGTTCAGGCAGGCAATGCCGGGCAGGACCTTGCCTTCGAGGAATTCGAGGGACGCGCCGCCGCCGGTAGAGATGTGGGTCATCTTGTCGGCAAAGCCGAGCTTTTCAATCGCCGCGGCAGAATCGCCGCCGCCGATAATAGAAGTCGCACCGCTGTCGGCCACCGCCTGCGCCACGGCAATCGTTCCGGAAGCAAAATGTTCCCATTCGCTTACGCCCATGGGGCCGTTCCAGACCACAGTGCCCGCGCCCTGAATGGATTCTGCAAACAGCGCGCAGGATTTTGCGCCGATGTCCAGGCCCATCCAGCCGTCCGGAATCGTGTCGGAGTCCACGCGGCGGAATTCGGTGTCTTCCTTATATTCTTTCCCAATTACGTTGTCAATCGGGATCAGGAACTTGACGCCCTTTGCCTTGGCTTTGTCCATAATGTCCTTTGCCAGGCTGACTTTGTCGTCCTCGCAGATGGAGGAGCCCACGGAATACCCAAGCGCCTTCATAAAGGTGTAGGCCATGCCGCCGCCGATAATCAGCGTGTCAACCTTGTCGAGCAGGTTCGTGATCACGCCGATCTTGTCAGAAACCTTCGCACCGCCCAGAATAGCCACAAACGGGTGCTTCGGGTTTGCAAGCGCGTTGCCCATCACGGTGATTTCTTTCTGGATCAGGTAGCCGCAGACCGCAGGCAGATAATTTGCTACGCCGGCGGTGGAAGCGTGCGCGCGGTGCGCCGTCCCAAACGCGTCGTTTACGTAGATTTCGGCGAGCGAAGCCAGCTGTTTTGCAAACGCGGGGTCGTTCTTTTCTTCGCCCTTTTCAAAGCGGACGTTTTCCAGCAGTTCCACTTCGCCTTCCTTCAGAGAAGCGGCAATGCTTTTCGCACTCTCTCCTACGACATCCTTCGCCATTTTCACTTCCTGGCCCAGCGCCTTGGTCAGGTAGGCGGCTACGGGTGTGAGGGAATATTTGCTGTTGAATTCACCCTTTGGGCGTCCCAGGTGAGAGCAGAGGATCACTTTCGCCTTGTGAGAAATCAGGTACCGGATCGTTTTCAGCGCTTCGTTAATGCGCTTCGGATCCGTAATATTGCCGTTTGCGTCCAGCGGTACGTTAAAGTCGCAGCGCACCAGGACCTTTTTGCCCGTCACGTCAATGTCTTCGACGGTCTTTTTATTGAGGTAGTTCATGCCACCCTCTCCTTTTCCATTAAATATTATCTTTGTTTACTTTATAACAATCTCGATTATACAACGGTTACCGCGTTTTTTCAAGCCGTCTCCCTCCGCTTTTTACCGTACCCGGAAAATTTTGCCGTAAAAAATCACCACCGGTACTGCCTCAGCTGCCCCTGGCACAGCAGGCCGGGAAAATTCCACTGCCGAAGCACTTCGTAGACTCCCACGGCGACGGAATTAGAAAGGTTCAGGCTGCGCGCGCCGGGATCGTTCAGCATGGGAATGCGCACGCAGGTTTCCGGGTTGTCGTGCAGCAGTTTTTCCGGCAGGCCGGCGGTTTCCTTTCCGAACAGCAGGTAGCAGCCGTCCGGGTAGCGCAGGTCGGAGTAGATGTTTCGGCCTTTTGTTGAAAAATAGTAAAAATTTCCTTGGTTCCGGGCGAAAAAATCGGAAAGACTGTCGTAATAGGTGATATCCAGCAGATGCCAGTAATCCAGCCCGGCGCGTTTCAGCCTTTTGTCGTCCACAGAAAATCCCAGCGGGCGCACAAGGTGCAGCTTTGCGCCGGTGGCGGCGCAGGTGCGCGCGATATTTCCGGTGTTCTGCGGGATTTCGGGTTCTACCAGTACAATATTCAAAACAGCCATGAAAGTTCTCCTTTAAAATTTTACCGCGGGTCTTCCAGCAATTCACTACAATATTTCACCGGGAAAGGGGCAGAATGATGAAAGGGATTGATTTCATCATCAGCTTAATTAACTGTATATGGAGGTTTTATAACATGCGTCAGCAGGCAATGGGTTTTGCAAAAGGCGTCGGGGCCGGGATCGCCGCAGGCGTAGCTATCGCGGCAATCGGAAGCCGGATGCGGCAGGGGCGCAGCTTTAAGCACCGCGCCGGCCGCACGATGCGCAATGTCGGCGAGCTCCTGGACAACGTGCAGGACATGTTCCGGTAGAGCCGGCGGGAGGCGGAAGTTTTCCGCCTCTTTTTTTTCTCTTTATTTTACCACATTTTTTCGCTTCTGCGGCCCGGATTTTTCATTTTCCGCCGCAGTTTTTTTATATTCCTTGCAATATTTGACAAAACGGATTACTTTTATTACTATAGATAATAGTAGATAATAGTCGGAAACGGAAGGGATAGAGATAAAAGGACACTTTATTCTTTGCGGAATGATGGATTTTAATACCGGATTTTGAAAAGGGGCTGGAGCTATGCCTGAACCGAACAGGCGCATGGAATTCTATACGGTCCGATGCAGGCCGTTTGACGGCGGCGGGGACGGCGCGTCCCTGCTGGATTACGCGCGCCGCAAATATTTTGCGGAAGGGCGGGCCGTCCGGGGGAATGTCCGCGCGGTGGAAAGCGGCCTTGAGGTCTGTGTGCGCTACCGGTTTGCGCCGGGCTGTTTCCGCTGGAAGAAGAAGTGCGGCCGGCAGGTTTTGCAGGAGGCTTTTGCCATTCCGGGCGGAAAATTCCGGCTGATGTCGCACAGCCCGGCGGGGGATCTCCTGTCCGCGGCCTCCTATGACGCGGGTCTGCATTGGATTCAGACCGCGTATTACAGCGGCGGCCCTGCGCGCCCGGCGGCGCTTCTGCGGCCGGAGGGGGAGAATTTGTCCCTTCTGGAGTGCGACCCCGGTTCCGGGGAATACACCCGCACCCTTCTGCTGCCCTGCCCGATGGAGCCCGGCTCCGCGGCGCAGAGCTATGTGGACGGCCGGGCGGGCGAGCCCCGCGTCTGCGCGCGGACGGACGCGGGGATGTTCTGTTTCTGCCCGGCAGAGGAGCGGAAGCTCCGCCTGTCCCTGCTCCGGCGCCTGAAAGACGGCAAGGATTCACTGATTCCGGAGTGGCCGGACGGGCCGGATGAAAAGCTGGATTTCCGCGTGATCCCCAACGACGGCGCCGCCCCGGTTGCGCCCGTACATAAAAAGAAGGAAGCGCCCGTGTCCGGAAAAGTAAAACCGGCAGTGCCGGCGGCTGTGCCTGCGTCTGTTCCGGTGTCTGCAAAACGGGAATATTTTGCCGACCATGAGCTTTTCAGCGCCCCGCAGGATGGCAGCAGAAAGTACGCCGTCGCGCGCAAGGGTTTGTCGGGCGGCGTGCAGGTTGCGGGCGCTTCCTCCGCGCCCCCGGCCGCGCATTTTCCGGAGCCTGTCTCCGGAAAATCGGATCCGGCTGTGCCGGCGGCTGTGCCGGCGGCTGTGCCGGCGGCAGTGCCGGTGCCGGTAGCGGGGATGATACCGGCGCAGCGGATTGTTGTCAGCTCTATGGAGAGCTACCTGTATTTCGGCAGGCTGCTGGACGGCCTGCGGGAAGGGCAGGGGCGCACGCAGATGGCCGATGGGCATACCGCGTATGAAGGCGGGTACCGCAAAGACCAGCGCGAGGGCTTCGGCGTATACTATTATAAGTCGGGCAGACTCTGCTATGCGGGCGGATGGCGGCGGAACCTGCGGCACGGCATGGGTGTGGCGTTTGGTTCGGAAGACGGCTCAATTTTTGTCGGCCACTGGAAAGACGGCGTAGCCACGGGGTACGGTTCGGCGTTTGATATGGAGGGAAACCTATTATATACGGGCGGCTGGAAAGACGGCATGCGCGACGGCGGCGGAACCGAGTACCGCGGGGGCCGGGCGGTGCGTTCGGGCGTCTGGCGGCAGGATCAGTTCTGCCCTGAGGAGCAGGAGGGCGGCGCGTGAGCTTCCGGATAGACCTGCACGACGTAGAGCGCGGCGAGTGCATTGTGCTGGATTCGGGCGGCGAGATCCTTATGGTGGACTGCGGCAGTTCCAGCCGGATCATCCGCGCGGGGAACGTGAATTTTTTCGATTATGTGCGCGGCTCGCTCATGCCGCTGTATGCGGGGGCGCGCCGCCGCTCGTTTCTGCTCACGCACTGCCACCGGGATCATATCTGCGGCCTGTGGCATATTCTGCGGTCGGACCCGCTGTATTTTGACCGTCTTTTTCTGCCGGTGTCGCCGGTCGGCGGAGGGGGGCGGCCTCTTTTGCTGGAATTTGCGCTGTACGTCTATGTATTTTTAAGCCGTGCGACCGAGTATTCGCAGGTGAATACGGGGGTTCTGCGGCTGTTCCGGCGTGCGGTGCGGCGCGCGGGCGCGGAGCGTGTTTTCCCGGTGCGCGCGGGGGATGTTTTTCCGTTTGGCGGCGCGGAGTATGAGGTTCTCTGGCCTCCGGAAGAAGATTTTCCGTTTGCGCCGGAGTTTGCCGCCGCGGTGGATCGTCTGGATGCCCTCATGTCCTCGCCGGTTCTGCCGCCGTGCGCGCGGGAGTTTTTAAACCTCCGGCAGGCTTTCTGCGCGCAGTACCGGTCTTTCTGCGCGTCTTCGCCGGTTTCGGGGCCGGGGGTGTCGGCGGCTTCGGGGCTTTTGGCGCGCATGGGGGGGCTGGTGCCGTCGCTGCGCCTTCTGCCGTTTGCGGGGCGTGCCGCGGGTTTCCTCTCGTCTTCGGGGGTTCAGCGCCTTTATTCGCAGGCGCTCAACGCCGCTTCGGTTGTGTTCCAGAACCGCCGGGGGCGCCTTTCTCCGCACGATATCCTTATGACCGGCGACGCCCCGCCCGAGACAATCGCCGCCGTGGCCCCGTCCCTCCGCGAGGGGTATTTCTGCCTCAAAGCTCCCCACCACGGTTCCCAAAGCTCCTTTTCGCCCGTTCTCGGCTCCCTTGCCGCCGACCATATTCTCATAAGCTCCGGCGCTTCCGGTTCCGCGGGCGCCGTTTCCCCGGCTTACGCCGCCATGCCGGGCGTGTGCCACTGCACGTCCTGCGCCTCCTGTGCGGCGTTCCAGTCGGGCGGGTGCTGCAGCCGCCTGAAGGTCTGTTACAGCCTTTCCCGCCCCGCTCTGGCGGTTGCCTGCCCGTTTGCTTCTTCCGGGCGCGGTTCTCCCCCGTGCGGCGTGCGCGTGCTTACCCCGCTGGGCGTGCGCGGCTGCTTCTGCGGCTGATTCCCTTCCCGGTTCTAATTCCTGCTTCTTCTGCGTATTTATGGGATCGGTGGCGCGGGATGTCCGCAATGTCTAGAATCAGGTAAAAATTTCATCCTGATTTATGTAGCATTTCCCGGTGATATATGGTACAATGGGAGCCGTGCCGGAGGTGATTTCGGGGAAGGGCGGCCGGGCTGCCTTTTTCTTCCGGGGAAAATGGGATATTTGGCTTTGCACCTGTAATTTCCGTATTGATTCTGCAAAATTTATAAAAATTTATATCCATTTTGTACTTGACATTATATGCTAAATATCTTATAATCCAATTAAACATATGGATGGCTCTGTGCCCTCTGCTTTTGACTCTGTGCGAGCCGGAAGGGGGTAAAAGCGGAGGGGTTTGGGCCAAACAGTCAGGGGATTCTTTAACACCCATGACGTACATGTATGTTAAATTCCAATAGGCACACGCAAATGCACAACGACTATTTTTAAGGAGGACAAAAAGGATGAACAAAATCAGAGGAAAAGTTCTATCCCTCGTGCTGGCAGCAGCACTTGTGGTATCGAGCTTTCCGGCGACCTTCGCTTCCGCGAGCAGTCATAAGACTGTATCCGGAGTTTTGAAGGACGATCCCGATCAGGACACATTCTACCTCGTAAATGGCGGAAGCGGCGATCAGCTCAAAGTAAAGGATTTCGATTCCCTAATTTACACAGGCAGTGTTCCGCTTGAAACAAAAGATCATGAGGAGGCTTCCGATATTGAAGTTTCTTCCATTTCCCATGTTTCCGGCGACAGGGTTGTAAAATGGGATATCAGCGATGACGGCGATGTTACGCTGAGCCTGAGAAGCAGCAGCTCCGAAGGGAAAGAAGTTATCGCTGTCCTGTACAAAGGTACGTACACAGATGACGACGACAATGACATTACGGTAAAGGCAAGCACCGATATTACCATTCATGCTGTGGATAAAGACAGCGCGGTAATTGGCGATGCTACGCTTGCTGAAGAAGATTCTTCTGTAACTCCAGGCGAAGCGACAGTCAATGATGGAGACGATGGAGACAGAACAAAGGGCAAGAAGAGCGCTGAGTTAAGCGATGATTTCGATGCCAAAACTGCAAAACACGAGATTAATAATGGCACGGATGACACTGATTCTAAATTGTTGACAGTTTACAAGGCTGAGCCGCAGAAAGAAAGTGCTCTTCCAAAGTGGGTAGCTTACAAAACAGTGGCAGACAGTGACAAAGTAACAGATGCTACTGATACAGGCATCTATTATACATTGAAGAGCAGCAACAATGATATTGTCCTTGGGGATGCAAGTTCCAAGGATGGCAGTACTTCTTATACTCATAGCGTTGAAAATGGTACGCCAAAAGTTAGTGCCGGCACAACCACGTATTCCGCTTCGGATATTACTGAAGCCAGTGTTGATAGTGCAACTGTCACAGTGAATGCAGATAATTCTCAGAAGCTTGATGTTGCTTTAGCTGCCAATGACCCGGCTAAAGAGAATGCTAACAGCACGAGTGCTTGGAAGTATTATTACAAAGTTGGCACAGCTGTAACAAAAGCTACTACGAGCGATACGGCAATAACGCTGGCTGAGGGGATCGATTTGTCAACCACTTCTGCATCTAATAACGATAAAATCGCTGTTACTGCTTTTGATTTTGATGGTACAACCGCGAAGGATACTGTAACAGCTACGATTACGGTTACCACAACAGGTAAAGTTGTAGCGGCTGATTGTGCAACGGTTTCTGCAAATACCGCCACAGATGGTGATGGTAAGGTTGATATCACTGTAGCTGATAATGATCCAGCTAAATCGGATGCAACTTCTACCGGTGCATGGAAATATTATTACAAAGTTGGTCCAGATGTAACAAAAGCGACTACAAGCGATACGAAAGTAACCCCGGGTGAGGCTGTTTATACGGCTGGCAATACGACAACAAAGATGGCTGTTACGGCTTTTGATGGTGCAACCGAAAAGGGAACAGTCGTAGCCGATCTGATCGCAACTCCTGAAAGTGGAGATGGCAAGGGCTATTCGGCTGTCAAAGCTAGCGTAAAAGATGGTGCAAGTTCCGGTAACATTACTTTTACCGCTGAGATGACTCAATTCGGCAAAGATTCAAAACTGTTTAAAGATACGAAAGATGTCAAGGTTAAAGTCAAGATTAATAAGACAATCAAAGTTACTCCAGCCGATAAGATTGGTTCGAGCGTCTTTAACAAGCTTGGCAAAGAAAAAGGTAAAACGTATCTGTATGCTTCCGGTTTGACGTCAGATAATCACACTAAAGTTGGCGAAACACGTGATGTCCATAGGATTAACGTGTCAAATTATGAAGTGAATTTCGATGGCTTTAACACAAATTCAAGCGATGGCAAGGTTACGGTTGCTGATAAGGCAAATGTAACAAAGATTACTGGTAAAGTTGATTCCTTGACAGTTTCCGATGGCAATGTTTCCAGGATTGACCTTGACGTCGGTGATGTAAATGTTGACGACGCAAAGGCCGGGGACATTGATACAAAGGATGGAACAATCAATGTTACTTCCAATGCTACAGTCGGTGATCTGAAATGCGAGAATGATAAGACAGATTCCGCTGCGGTAAAGGTAGAAAGCGGAAAGACCGGTTCCATTACTTGTGATGGCACGGTTGAGTTGGATGCAACGGACGATGAGTATAATATCGTTACAGGTGATATTTCATGCGACGGTAATGTAACCATTAATTCCGAGGATTCCAAGATTACGGCCGGTACAATTAAACCGACTTCTAACAATGTTACAGTTACTCTTGCAGGCGACAATGTTTCGATAAAGGGTTTCGATTTCGATTATCGTGATGCCACAGTTGAATGCGATGATTTCCAGGGTACAATTCCGGCTCCGATTCATGCAGACAGCGAAGGCGCAACCCTTTCCACCAACGATGAAGATGCAAAGGTAACGGTTACTGGCGACATCGACATTGATGCTATCAGCATTGATGACGAAAGCAAAGTTACGTTTGACGGTAAAGTTAATGTTCAGGATTTGGATGGCGCTGGCACAATGGTTGTCAAAGCTGGTAACCTCTACATTGGCAACAGTGCGGCTGATACCACTTTGAAGCTTTCCGATCAGACATTGGCAAAAGGTCAGACAGTCTTTACAGCGGCTCATGACAATGTAGATACGGATGATATTACTCCGTTTGGTTATACTCTTGTAAAATCGGAAGGTAAAACAACCGATACGTTCAAGATCGATTCTTTGAAGTTTGCTGGTGTTGCAATTAACAAGACTTCCAGCAAAATTGCAAAGGGTTACAGCGATACCTTTACAGCTGGAGCATATCCGGGTGGTACGTCTCTTCCGACCGGTTACACAATTGATTGGGATTTGGAAGACAATGATGGCATTTTCGAATTGACAAAGAATAAAGATGGTTCCGCTTCTGTAAAGTGCGTGGACTATGATAAGACTTTCGCCGATGAGAATAAAGCTACGTTGGTTGCTAAACTGATTGATGCAGACGGCGACGAAGACGATGATTATGATGAGGCTGAATGCAATTTGACAGCCCTTGAAACTCCGGCTCAGAAATTCATTTCTGATACCACAGGCAACAAGGCTATGAAGTTAGGTCAGACCTATCAGTTCGCAATTACTTCTACAGATGGTTCTAAACCGAGCTTTGCAGTTGCAAGTGCAGGTGCTGCGGTATCCTATGCGGGTGCTTCCGGAAATAAGTACTTCTTCAAAGTGAAAGCGGCGAAGGTTGGTAGTTACGGTGTGTATGCTGGCGGTACAAAAGTTGCGATTCTTGTAATCAGCAGCGATGTGACGTTGGATACCTCCAAGGTTACTGTCAAGGCAGGTTCTTCCTATCAGTTTGAGGCCACGGCTCCAAAGCAGCCGACATTCCAGGTTGCTGGGATTGGCACAATTGCTCTTAGGTCTCACAGTGGCAGCAACTACTACTTCAAGGTAACGGTTCCGTCGAAGACAGCCAAGGGCGGCCATGGCGTTTACGTCAATGGTGTTCGTATGGCAGTCCTCACGGTAGCGTGAGTATCTTGAAAAGCGTGACCCCTTTGATTAAACAACAACAAACTCAACAAAATTAGTAAGTTGTATTTGCGTAGCGGCGGTTTGGGCGAAGAGCTCAGGCCGCCGCCTTGTGCTGGGCGCAAAGCGCTTTTTCTTCGGCCCACCCTTTCGTATGGTGTAAATGGATCGTTTTCCCGTGTGGGACTGAAATTAAAATACTCCCGAACGCACCCAGCCAAATTTGGTGCGTCCGTCCATGAAAACCCGTAAACCAATTGGGACCCTGTTGCCTGATGGGAGGTGCCAAGGGGTGCAGGGGGGAGCGATTAGGTGCCCCTCCCGCCGGGAGTTCACAGCTCCCCCCTGTGCGCGCTT
>DHNW01000024.1:108815-109289 GCA_002407675.1 Ruminococcaceae bacterium UBA5406 | reverse complement strand
GGGCCTGCACGGCCTGAGTGCAAAGAAAAAAATTAACAGAATCTTTAATACGAAAAAGAGTGTTTTCCCTTTTGGGAGCGCACTCGATAGGATTCTTCAAATCCCGTCCGTGCCCCATTTAGGGCAGTCCGCTTTCCCCTTGCCCTTTCGTCCATGAGAATATCCTTGCCGATTGGTCTCTGCTTGCCTGATGGGGCGTGCCAAGGGGTGCAGGGGGGAGCGGTTAGGTGCCCCTCCCGCCGGGGGCGCACAGCGCCTTTCGCGCCTTCGGCGTCCACGCCTATGGCAGAGCGAAAATCATAACTTTTCATTCCCCTTTTGGGACGCACTCGATTAGATTCTACAAATTCCGTCAGTGCCCCATTTAGGGCAGTCCGCTTTCCCTTGCCCTTTCGTCCATGAAAATATCTTTGCTAATCGGTACCCTGTTGCTGGATGGGAGGTGCCAAGAGGTGCAGGGGGGAGCGATTAGGT
>DHNW01000024.1:0-108611 GCA_002407675.1 Ruminococcaceae bacterium UBA5406 | reverse complement strand
GGGCCTGCACGGCCTGAGTGCAATTAAAAAAGTTACAGAATTGATTTTAAAAACGCACTGAAAAAAAATTTAAAAAAATATAGAGAAAGTTGCTCTCCGGAGGGCAACTTTTCCCTGTTTTTACGGGTTAGGTGAAAGGCTCTTGAAAAAGCCGTAAGGTTTCGATACAATAGGGGAAGGGTAAAAAGAGTAAGGCGGGATGACATGGTATTCAGCAGCATAACGTTCATATTTATATTTTTGCCGGCAGTATTGCTGGTGTACCGTTTGGTTCCGTCGAAGTGGAAAAACGGCTGCCTTTTTGCGTTCAGTTTGGTGTTTTACGCGTGGGGCGAGCCGGTATTTATTCTGTTGATGCTGTTTGCCGTCCTGTTCGATTATGTCATAGGGCTTCTGATGGCCGGCAGGAAGAGCCGCCGCGCCAGAAAGGCGGTGCTTGCCCTTTCGGTCTGCGTCAATCTGGGGATATTGGGATTTTTCAAGTACGCCGGGCTTTTAGCGCGGACGCTTCAGGCCGTAACGGGGCTTCCCATCCCGTCGCCGCAGGTGTCGCTCCCGATCGGCATCTCCTTTTATACGTTTGAGAGCATCTCCTACGCCGTCGACCTCTACCGCGGCGACGCGCCCGTTCAGCGGAATCTGGTGGATTTCGGAACTTACCTTTCCTTGTTTCCGCATTTGATATCCGGTCCGATTATCCGGTATAAGGATATACAGGCACAGCTTCGCGGCAGAAAGGCAGCCATGCCGGAGTTTGTGGATGGATGCCGGCGGTTTTCGCTCGGCCTGTTCAAGAAAGTGATGCTTGCCGACCAGCTTGCCCAGCTTGCGGATCGGGTTCAGCATTTTGGCAGTCCGTCGGTGCTTTCGGCGTGGCTCGGCGCGCTTGCGTTTACGTTCCAGATTTATTTTGATTTTTCCGGATATACGGATATGGCTGTCGGCCTCGGTCATATGTTTGGATTTACACTGCCCGAGAACTTCAATTATCCGTATGTGTCGCGCAGTGCGTCGGAGTTCTGGCGCCGCTGGCACATGACGCTCGGCGGCTGGTTCCGCGAGTATCTGTATTTCCCGCTGGGCGGCAGCCGCTGTTCCCGCTTGAAAATGGTTCGCAACCTTGCCATAGTGTGGGTTTTAACGGGTCTGTGGCACGGCGCGGAATGGAATTTCGCCTTTTGGGGCGCTTATTGGGGGCTTCTTATCATCTGCGAAAAGCTGTTCCTGCAAAAGTGGCTGGATCGGATTCCAAAATTCTTCAGTTGGCTTTATGCTTTTGTGGCGGCCGTGGTTGGATGGGTGTTTTTCAGTCATACGCAGCTGTCTGCGGCGTTTTCCGCGCTTGCCGCTATGTTTGGCTTTGCCCCTGGATCAGACAGCCTGGGGACTTATTCGCTTGTAACCTTCGGCCTGCTGCTGGCCGTTGCCGCGTTCGGATCGTCGCCGCTTCCCGCTCGTCTGGCGCGCAGCCTGCGCACAGGCGGCAGGGCGGGGCGCGCCGTTTGGTGCGCAGGCTTTGCGGGCATGTTTGTGGTGTCGCTGTCTTATCTGGTCTGCAATACCTACAGCCCGTTCCTGTATTTCCGCTTTTAGCCTGCGGTTCCGGCCCGTGGTTCGGCTGCCCGTTTCGGCCGGCCTTTGCGCCGTTTGGTGCGCAGGCTTTGCGGTCATGTTTGTGGTGTCGCTTTCCTATCTGGTCTGCAATACATACAGCCCGTTCCTGTATTTTCGCTTTTATTTTGGATAGTCCACCCGCGTTTCTGCCGCCCGTTTCGGCCGGCCTTTGCGCCGTTTGGTGCGCAGGCTTTGCGGGCATGTTTGTGGTGTCGCTGTCCTATCTGGTCTGCAATCCCTGCAGCCCGTTCCAGTATTTCCGCTTTTAGCCTGCGGTTCCCGCCCGTGGTTCTGCGCCCGCTGTTGCCGGTCACCGCGCACGTCTTGCGTGCCCGTGTCGGTATAGATTGGTTTTGGAGGTGAGAAAGATGAAAAAACAAAAATGTCCGCGCGGTTCGGTGTTTGCTGCCTGCGTGCTGATACTTGCCATTGTGGTTGGGGATGGATGGCTGATATTTGCCCCCAAACGGTCTTTTTCTGCGGATGAGAACCGTATGCTGGAGGATCCTCCAAACCTTACGCTGGATACCCTGAAGGACGGCAGCTTCATGAAATCCGCCGGGAAGTATGTCGGCGATCATTTCATGCTCCGCGAATCGTTTGTGAAACTGAATACGTCGTGGCAGCTTCTCACCGGCAGGCGGGATCTTGCTTCGGATTATTCGGCGGAACCGGCGGAAGGCGGCGTGTATTTCGGCCGTCAGGGTCATATATATGAAGTCCTCCTGCCGGATACGGCAGGTACGTTCCGAAGGAACGCCGCAGCGCTGGACGGCTTTGCGCAGAAAGCCGGCATCCCGCTGACAATCCTGCCGGTTCCGTCCGGATCGCAGGAGCAGCGGCAGAACCTTCCGGATTCCGCGCCGAACCACGATCAGCGCGCGGAGCTGGACACTCTGAAAAAGGGTGCGGGGCAGAACACGTCGGTGGTAGACGTCTTTGACGCTCTCAGCCTGCAAAAAACAGGCTGTGACTATTATTTCAAGACGGATCACCATTGGACGTCGCGCGGCGCTTATGTGGGCTATTGTGCCCTTGTTAAGGCCATGGGCCTTACGCCTGCACCCCAGACGAATTTTGAATACCGCCGCGTCAGCCGGCCGTTTTATGGGTCGCTGTATTCGAAGGCTCTGTATGCGGCTCAGCAGCCGGATACCATGGAGCTACCCTATCGGAAGGATCAGGCGTCGGTAACCCAGCAGATTGGTTCCGTGACACACCAGGGAATATACTGGGAGGAATATTTGAAGAAAAAAGACAAATATTCGGTTTATCTCGGCGGCAATCCTGCCGTGACGGTTATCCGCTGTCCCTCTTCAAAAGGCGGGAAGCTGCTTCTCCTGAAGGATTCTTTTGCAAACAGCATGATCCCATATCTTACGGAAAATTTTTCGGAGATTCACATGATTGATCTTCGATACTACAATTTGGATATTTACAAGTATATAAAACAGAATGGAATTACGCAGTCGGCGGCGGTCTACAGTATTAAACAGCTTTGCGATGTTTCCATTGCGAATAAGCTGAATCGGTAACCAGAATTGCTTGCCGGGAGGGGCAGAGCTTGATTCGGTTGGGGGTTGCCTTCAGCCTTGTTTTGCAAGGGCTGTGGAAGGATAATACCATGCAAGAATTTGTTTATAATCGGCTCCCTGCTTCGCCATGGCCTGCGCACCGGCCTGGCTCATGCCCACGTTGTGTCCATACCCTTTGACTGTGAAAGTGAAATTTCCGTCGGCATAGGCGACAGTAAAATTGGCGGAGCGCAGGTTAAACGCAGAGCGTGCCTGATTTCCGGATCGTTTTTGTCCGCCCAGCAGAATGCTTTTTACGGTGCCAGCGGAAGAGCATTCTGTTGCTCCAATCCAGCCGGAGGCTGAGCCGCTCAGATCTGCTTTCGGGGCGGTGCGCAGAATGCGTGTTTTCATCTCTTGCTCGGAGTAAGTCACCGTGGTTTCATAACCTCCCGCGAATACGTCCAGGGGACTGGCAACAGAAATAAGGTAGGGATATCCGGTTCCGCCCCACACATTTTCAGCGGATTCCGTATTTCCTGAGGAAATGGCAAAATAGGTTGCGTCGATCAGCTGGCCGTTGTATTCCAGAATCTGTCCGAAAACGGCATCCACCGCTTTTGAGATATTCTGGTCATATTTTTGAAAATTATCTCCCCACCGTTTGCGCATTACATCGGGAGAGACGTAAGTTTCCCACTTTTCGGGGACGGCGGAAAAATCCGCTTCATGCAGAGAGGAAGAAGGAGATTTTCTTTGCTGTTTCCGGAGCCTGCTGTAGTAGGTGTAGCTTGCAACCGCCTGCGCCTTTAGTGCTTCTTGATTGGCCAGCGGGGACATTTCTGCTGCAACGGCGCCGTAAAGGAATGGACGGTCCTGGACAGTCAGTATTTTGCCTGTGGAAGTATCCAGGATCCGAAAACCGGACGAATTGCCGTTTCGCTTTTCCGGTTTTTGAGAATTTTCGGAAGTGCCGCTTGGCTTTCGGGAAGCATTTCCGCCCAGTGCCAGGAACGGAATGAAAAACATGGCCAGAAAAAGTAAAAGTCCCAGCAGGATATTTCCTTTTTTTTTGTACATCGTTTCTCCCCCTCAGAGCAAATGATATTTACATAAAAGGGCATTGAATTATTCAAAATATAGAGTATAAATTTATAAAAAAGCAGGATATGCCTATAATAATGAAACGATAAATGAGATTTACTGCAAAAAAATTACCAGAGAAGCCTGGAAATGCTTGACTTTACTTTTCGCCTGATATACAATAAAATTAATAAACATTAAAAAATTAACAGAAATTGTTCAGCCGCATCTATTTTGGTCCTACGGCGGCTGTGTTTTTTACGTTTTTTGTTGGAGGCGATGCAACTGATGGGCGTACATACAAAAGAAGATCAGGCAAAAACAGATCATTCTCAGTTGGGCGAACTTTGCCGTGAATACCGGGAAAACAATAAAATAGCGCCCGATAAATTTGACCTTTACAATGTTAAGCGCGGGCTTCGCAACCCGGACGGCACAGGTGTTATGGCGGGCTTGACTTTGATATGCAATGTGCATGGCTATTTGATTGCCGACGGCGAGCGCATACCAGACAAGGGAAAGCTGACTTACCGCGGAATTGATATCAATGACATAGTAAATGCTTGTGTTAAAGAGAATCGTTTCGGATATGAGGAAGTTGCGTGGCTTTTGCTGTTTGGCAAACTTCCCACCCGCGGCGAACTGGAGCATTTCAGCAGTATCCTGAGCCACAGCCGGGAACTTCCGGAATATTTTGCCGAGGATATGATTATCAAAGCACCTTCGAAAAACGTCATGAACAAACTGGCGCGCTCCGTCTTGGCTCTGTATTCTTATGATGACAGCCCGGATGATCCATCGCTTGAAAACAACATGCGCCAGTCCATTCAGCTGATTGCTCGCCTCCCTACGATTATGACGTATGCCTATCAGGTGAAACGCCGGCACTTCGATAAAAAAAGCATGTATTTCCATCCAATTGATCCGACACAGTCTGCGGCGGAATCTATCTTGAATGCTATTCGGCCGGACCGTGTGTTTACCGACGAAGAAGCCAAGCTGCTGGATATCTGTATGATGGTTCACGCGGAACACGGCGGCGGCAACAATTCAACTTTTACAACCCGTGTTCTTTCTTCCACCGGTACGGATATTTATTCTGCCATATCTGCGGCGATCGGCTCTCTGAAAGGGCCCCGTCACGGCGGTGCCAACCATCGGGTGATGATGATGATGAATGAACTGATGGAACAGGTTAAGGATTGGGCCGACGACGACGAAGTGTCCGCTTATCTCGAAAAAGTTCTGGAGGGAAAGGCTGCTGACCATTCCGGTCTGATTTATGGCATTGGGCATGCGGTTTACACGCTGTCCGATCCGCGGGCGGTTATTCTGCGCCAGCAGGCTGAAAAGGTTGCTTCCAAGTGCGGTATGCTGGAAAAATTACAGCTGTTTGAGCGTGTAGAGCGGCTGGCCCCAAAGGTATTTGCCAGGGTTACTGGGAAAAATAAAGTCATGTGTGCCAATGTGGATTTTTATTCAGGTTTGGTTTATGAGATGCTGGGAATTCCCAGCGACCTGTTTACCCCTCTTTTTGCCGTTTCCCGTATTGCAGGCTGGTGTGCCCACCGGATAGAAGAAATGTCAACCTGCAACAGAATTATGCGGCCGGCCTACCGTTCCCTTTCCAAAAGCAAGCCGTATGTTCCCATTGGCCAGAGATAACATATTTAGGAGGAGAGTTGCCTATGAAACGCGCCTGGATTGCTCTGGCTGTTGCCATGGCTGTCGTACTGCCAGTGCGTTTGGTTGAATTTTTTCAGTTTTCCGATTTTCAGACGGGATTTTACACAGACAAAGGCCGGACAGCTGCTATTGTTTCTGTTTTACTGCTGGCATCATTAATAATTCTGATGGTTTTCGGTTACCGCGGCACAGAAAACAAGACAGCCGTTCCCACAGTAAAGCACGCCGGTACGGCTGCGCTTGCGGCATTAACGGGTGTCATTATTGCCGGTCAGTCCCTTGCAGGTCTGTTTTTCACCGAATCTTCCGAAACGCAGGTGCTGGATCGGATTTTTTCGGCGGCAGGGCTTTTGGCGGCGGTAACGTTCCTTACGGCAGCCTATGATTTTGCCACGGGGGAAACAATTCTTCAAAAGCGGCCCATGCTGGCAATTTTTCCGTCTGTATGGGGTTGTCTTTGTTTGATATCCATGTTTGTCAGTTATGCGGCACTGGCCAACCGTCTTGAAAATCTCTATCATACTCTTACGGTTTCATTTCTGCTTTTATTCCTGTTTTCACAGGCAAAATTATTGGTTGGCCTTGAGACGGAAAAAAGCGGGCGGAACGTTTTTCTATTCGGGTTTCCCGCAGCGGCCATGGCACTCTCCACTTCCGTGCCGAACTGCATCTCCTATTTTTCCGGGCTGGGTGCCATGGGAAATTTCCCTGTGGGTCTGCACATGGTAAATTTGGTTATGGCGGTCTACATTTTGGTTTTTCTTTCAGCAGTTTCCAGAACAGCGGATACGGCAATGGCTTATGTTGCGCCGGCCTCCGATGGGTCGGAAGAGCCGTCCAAAGCAGAGGCGGAGCCGGAGCAGGGGTCGGCAGAGGAGAGCAAAAGTATTTCCGAAAACCAGGTGGCAGCCGGGCCGAAAAACAATTTAGGTGACAGCGAAAATTCGCAGGATGCTTTGCTGGAGTGTGCGGTCTTTCTCAAAAAATCCTATTGCGGAGAAGAGAAATTTGTAGAAATGGGAGAAAAAGCAGTTCCTACCCGGAAAAGGACCGAAGGTTAGTTAAAATAATATCAGAATGGCTTGTAATATTACCGGAATTGCTATAGAATAGCATATAGAATCTTAAATTTCAGGAGGTTACAATTTATGTCTATTAAAATCGGCATCAATGGTTTTGGCCGGATCGGCCGTCTGGTTTTCCGCGCCGCCGTTTCGCAGCCGGAAACATTTGAAATCGTCGGAATTAATGATCCGTTCATTGCGCCGGATTACATGGTCTACATGGTAAAGTATGACACAATGCACGGCCATTTCAACGGTGATATCAAAGTTGAAGACGGCAAGCTGGTTGTTAACGGAGCCAAGATCAATGTTTACGCTGAGAAAGACCCGTCCAACATTCCGTGGGGAAAAATCGGCGCAGAATATGTTGTTGAATCTACCGGCGTATTCCCGACAACCGAAAAAGCATCTGCCCACCTGAAGGCCGGTGCAAAGAAGGTCGTTATTTCGGCTCCTGCAAAAGACTCTGTTACCCCGACTTTTGTCTGCGGTGTAAACCTCGACACTTACACGAAGGACATGAATGTCGTTTCCAATGCTTCCTGCACGACAAACTGCCTGGCTCCTCTTACCAAAGTGATCAACGACAAGTTTGGCATTGTTGAAGGCCTTATGACTACGATCCATTCCACAACAGCAACCCAGAAGACGGTTGACGGGCCTTCCAAGAAGGACTGGAGAGGCGGACGCGCAGCGGCCGGCAATATCATTCCTTCTACGACCGGTGCTGCCAAAGCGTGCGCGCTTGTCATTCCGTCGGTTAAAGGAAAGCTGACCGGTATGTCCATGCGTGTTCCGACACTGGATGTTTCCGTGGTTGACCTGACAGTTCGTCTGGCAAAACCGACCACTTACGACGAGATCTGCAAAGCTGTTAAGGAAGCCTCCGAAGGAGAACTGAAAGGGATTCTCGGTTACACAGAAGATATGGTTGTTTCGTCCGACTTTCTGGGTGATCCTCGCACCTCTATTTTTGATGCAAAAGCCGGTATCATGCTGAATGACCACTTTGTGAAGCTGGTTGCCTGGTACGACAATGAGTGGGGCTACAGCAACAAGGTCTTGGATCTGATTAAGCACATGAACAAAGTTGACCACAAATAACTTTTTAAATAGTAACCCGAAAGGAGTGGCTTTACACCACTCCTTTTTGTATTGGATAGTAGAACATGTGCAGGATACGATTGCGAAAGCGTCGGAAGTTGCGGTAACCAAAAGCATTGCGTTTCAAGACCTTAATCTTGTCCCTGTCTGACGTTTTTACGATACCCTCGTAAATTTTAAGCAGCTTTCAGTATTATAGTTACAGAGCATATCGGTAGCCTCCAAAATGGTGATGTTGACAATTTCCATTTTAGAGGTTTTTCATCGAATATGCTCTGCTTTTTTACTCTTTTTTCAAAGCTCTATTCTCTGCACCCCAACATTTATTATTGAGCGAACTATTAAAGGCTTATGCAAGCCACTCGTTTCTCTGGCAGTCATGACTTCAAATTGAATGAACAGTTTCGGGCATAACTGCCAATCGCGCAAAACTGGTTTCGGCGGCCTGCCCTTTTGCCATAAGGTTACCAATAAGTTCATTTTTTATAGTAAAAATATCTAATTCATCAGGTAGGAATTCTTTAGGCAGCATGGTAAAGTAAACAGTGAGAAGACCTGTTTTACATATTTTTTTAATGAAAATCATGTGAATATCTTAATTTTGTTTCTTCTCCGGATTGTTTTGCCCGTTAGCAGATCAACCATGTAATTTTTCTAATAAGGAGGTCATTAGAAATGCAGCATCATAGTGCTTCAAAAGGGAAAGCAGTCAAAAAGAACAAATGGATATCCTACAAAATGTTCCTGCTGATTTTACCTTTTCTAATTTTGCTATTTATTTTTTCCTATCTTCCCTTGTATGGATGGACGTATGCTTTTTTTGACTACACCCCGCCGCTGAAACTTTCGCAGTGCCCTTATGTCGGGTGGAAGTGGTTTAAGTTTTTGTTTTTGAATAAGACGCAGGTAATGGAATTTCTAAAGGTTATGCGCAATACGTTTGCCATGAGCGGTCTTGGAATTCTAACTTCTCCCCTGCCCATGCTTTTTGCTATCTTTCTTAATGAAATTCATTGCCGCTGGCTGAAGAAATCGGTGCAAACGCTTACAACGCTTCCAAATTTCATCAGCTGGGTTTTGGTCTACTCCGTTGCTTTTTCGCTGTTTTCAAGCAGTGGTATGGTTAATACGGTAGGCCAGTCCATGGGGCTTATCTCGCAGCCGATTCATTTTCTCGACAGCGACAATCACACATGGCTTTCCATGCTTTTATGGGGCCTCTGGAAAGGGCTTGGCTGGGGCGCCATTATGTACCTAGCTTCCCTTGCCGGTATCGATCAGGAACTTTATGAGGCGGCAAAAGTCGATGGAGCAGGCCGTTTCGGCCTGATTTGGCATATAACCATTCCGGGGCTCTTGCCAACCTACTTTGTATTGTTGATGCTTTCCGTCGCAGGTTTTTTGTCCAACGGTCTTGATCAGTATTACGTTTTTCACAATTCCTTCAACATGGAGCACATTCAAGTCCTTGATCTTTATGTTTACAATCTTGGCCTTGGCAATGGCAATTATGCGCTGTCTACTGCACTCAGTATGATGAAAAGCGTTGTGAGTGTTGTATTGCTTGTCACCGTCAATGCAATCTCGAAAATAACGCGCGGTGAATCGATCGTTTAAGGGGGAAAAAGCATGGCTTCATTTGTGAAAAAAAAATGCGCTGACGTTGCGTCCCCAAAAGCAAAAAAAAGATACACAGCTGGCGACGTGACTTTTAATATTATTAATTACACCGTTTTTATTATCATTACGATCTTATGTGTCTATCCGTTTTATTACTTGTTTATTAATACCATCAGTTCAAATCAGCTTAGCGCCAACGGAAGTATTAACTGGTTTCCACAGCAGATTCAGTGGAGTAATTATACTGCGGTTTTCCAATTAAGCGGTCTGCGGGATTCCTTTATTATTTCCATTCTCCGAACAGTAATCGGAACAGTTTGTACAGTCTTTGCGTCTGCTTTTCTGGGCTTCATGTTTACCCAGGAGAAAATGTGGAAACGAAAATTCTGGTATCGGTTTGTAATTATCACGATGTACTTCAACGCCGGTTTGATTCCATGTTTTATTATCAATTATAATCTTGGATTAACCAACAATTTTTGGGTTTACATTCTGCCGGCCGTTGTGCAGCCTTTCAATATTATCCTTGTGAAAACATACATAGAGTCCACTCCGAAGTCCCTGCAAGAAGCAGCTGCGATTGACGGTGCGGGAGTTCTAAAAATTTTCGCTAAAGTGGTACTTCCGATCAGCACACCCATTCTTGCGACCATTGCAATTTTTTCTGCCGTTGGCCAATGGAACTCTTTTCAAGATACGTTGATTTATGTAACGGATCCACACCTGTATTCACTGCAGTATCTGCTCTATAACTACATCAACCAAGCTAATTCACTCGCAATGCTGATAAAAAGCAACCCGGGTCTCAGTGGAAACTCAATTGCCAATTTGGCATCTCAGCAAACTCCAACTTCTATTCGAATGACAGTTTCTGTAATTGTGATCATTCCAATTCTTCTTGTTTATCCGTTCTTTCAGAGATATTTTGTCAAAGGAATTATGATTGGAGCCGTCAAGGGTTAACTGTGCACTTAAAAGCAGACTTTTTACTAAAAAAACGAATAACTATTTTATTAAATTCATGGAGGGAAAATTCGAATGAAAAAATTCAACAAGCAGATTTTAATTGGCCTTTTGGCCGCATTGTGTACTCTAAGCCCGCTGGCCGGGTGCAAAAATTCTTCGGCAGTATCCAACCCTGCCGCGCAGACAGCGGCATCCGACTCGACGGGAACTTCCGGTTCCAGCAAATACAAGGATACTATCCAGATAGATGTATTTGATACGCAGGCAAACTATCAGGGGGTTCAGTCTGGCTGGTTCGGCAAAATTGTAAAAGATAAATTCAATATGCGTTTAAACATTATTGCCCCGAATGTAGCAGGCGGCGGAGATAACTTATTTAACACCCGTTCCGCAGCAGGAAACCTGGGCGATATTATCATGACCGGCTCAGAAAACGGACGTTTGCTGAACACTGCAAAAGCGGGCCTCCTCCTCGACCTGACAGATAAGATTAAAAACTACAAAAATCTATCTGCTTATCCGAAAGCGCTTGAAATGGTCAAGAGCCTTGTTTCAGATGGAAAGATTTATGCAATTCCAAGCAAAGTTTCCAAGCAAAGTGCTACCACTTCGTCTGACTGTAATGATCCGACTTATGGACCGTACATCCGCTGGGACTGCTACACCGCCATCGGGAGCCCGGAAATCAACTCGATGGATGACATGCTGAACGTACTGAAAGCCATGCAGCAAAAGTTTCCAAAGAGTGATTCCGGTAAAAAGACCTACGGCTTCTCGTTTTTTAAAGACTGGGACGGCAACATAATGAATAATGCTCAGATGAGCAATCTTTACGGTTACGATCTTAACGGCACGCGTTTCCTGCTGGTTTCTTCCGATGGTAAAAGCAGGCAGAGCGTTATTGACGAAAATTCGTATTACATAACGTCCTTAAAATATATGTTTAAAGCAAATCAAATGGGCCTTGTTGACCCGGATTCCACAACACAGAATTACGACACTATGTTTGCGAAATATCAGGACGGCCAGATCTTTTATTCCCTGTGGCCGTGGCTGGGGCAAGGCGCCTATAACACGACTGAACATAAGAAAGCCGGAAAAGGATTTATGTTTGCGCCGTTTAAAAACTTAAAGATCTACTCAAACGGCTGCAGTCAATCAGGGAACGGTTACGTAATTGCCGTCGGCTCCAAAGCGAAGGATCCTGACAGAATACTCGATTTCATTGACTGGCTCTATTCTCCGGAAGGTGTGGAGTCATCCTGTACGCAAACGACAGGCAGCTGCGGACCCAAAGGATTAACCTGGGAAATGAAAGACGGCAAAGCCGTTTTGACTGATTTCGGCAAAAAGGCACTGTCAGGCGCAGCCATTGACGTTCCGTCAAAATGGGGAACCGGGACCTGGAAAGACGGTATCTCCGCTCTGAATTACACGGCTGTTTTGACAACCGACACGGACCCGAATACCAACCTTCCCTATAACTATACGATGTGGGATTCCTATCTTGCGGATAACAATACGATGCTGGACACTTCCTGGCAGAAAAAGATGGGTGCAAAAACAACAATGGAATACCTTAAGAAAAACAATATGCTTTCAATTGCGCCGGGCAACTCATATATCCCTGAGGCGTCCGGTACGGAGGTTGACACAATATGCAACCAGTGCAAAGCGATTATCGTTCAGGATTCCTGGAAGATGGTATTTGCGAAAAATCAATCTGAGTTCGACTCTCTGCTTAAGCATATGCAGACGACAGTAAAAGGTTTGGGATACGACAAGGTTATTGCTTCAGATCAAAAAATAGCCGATAATCTTCAGGCTGCACGCGAAGCAGCTTCAAAGTAATTCTGCAAAATGGAAGATTTCCTGCGGCAGCTGCCGCAGGAAATACTATATTTGGAGGCTTTAGATGAGACAAATCAATATTGACATTCAAAACGTTGCAGGCCCAATGAGTAGATTCTATCAGTTTTGTGTCGGCGGCGGGCGTGCTTATGATACCCTCGTTGCAGCGGAGCCCCTGTTCAAGAACAAATCGTCAGTGTCGGTCAGAATGGAAAGTTTAAGTTTCAAAGAGACATGAGAGAAAATGACGTCTATCTTTTAGTGCTGAAGCGTCTCGTTTAACAATACGGAACGGATGAGCCTTTTTCGGATTCGTGAACACAGAATCGGATCCGGTGATCAACGCCCTTTGCTGAAGTATTTTGTACTTTAACAGAGGGCGTTTTTCTGTTCTGTGCCAATCGCCGGGGCGTACAGGCACCAACCGCCTTTTTTTCAATAGTATGGATTGCAGTAACATCCAAACCGGAAAAAAGGAGAACCTACTATGACCCCAATGGAACCCGCCGCGTCCAGTCCTCTGGATGCCGTTCGCAGAACGCGCGGAGCCGAGGCGTGCCGGCAGTATTTCCGCGCGCTCCAAAACAGCAGGAAGCCGTATGCCCTGCTGCAGATCAATGATCCGCACCTGACCTTTGGAACCTTTTTCCTTCTTTTGCCCGGCATACGCGCCGGGGGAGACGAAGCAGCGCTCAGCGAACGAAACCGGACGGCGGCGCGGCTTTGCCGTGTAATTCTGGGCGGGAAAAAAGCCAACGGAACCGCTGGCCGGACTTCGCTGACCGGCCCCGTCCTCGGCACCCTGCTGTGGATGTTCCGCACAGGCGCGGCGGACGACGGGCTGAGCGGTGATTTTGATCAGATCCTCGATGTTTCCGCGTCAATCCTCCTGAAGAAGTACCGCAGGTCTGAGCTTATTCCAACCGTTGCGCAGCTGATTTTCCGGCGGAATCGGAAAGGCGCGTATTTGCACGATCTTGTCTGGGCGCTGTTCCAGTCCAGGGATCCGCGGGCGCTCCGGTCTGTGGCAGGTTATCTCCGCTCTCCCCATCCGGAGGACGTCCGTCTTGCACGCGTCCTCCTGCACCTGCCGGCCGAAAACCCGCCCAGCGGCCGGAGGCAGTATGCCTCCTACCTTAATTGGCTGGATGAAAACAGTTCCAGCCTGTATTTTACCGGCGAAAATTTCAACGAAACCAGCCGGCCCGGTGTCTGTTCCGTCAACATAGCCGCCAAGTATCTGTGCCGGCGTGTCCGGCCGGACAGCAACAGTCCCCTGACTCCTTTGACAGAGGCAGAGCGCGGCTGTCTGCCTGATTTTAAAAAAGCAGGGGAAAAAGAACAGGCGCTTCTGTCCAGCTTCTCTCAGAAAGTGCGGAAAAAGAATCCCCTCTACTGGAACCGCTGGATTCGCTATCCGATCAGGAGACAGATTGCGGTTGCGAAAAACGGAGGGGAAGGAAGCGTATGATCCGGATTGATGGCAAAACCATTCAGCCCGGTGAAATTACGGAATATCCGCCGGGCAGCGGTGAAAATGCAATCATTTCCGTTATGGAAGAAAGCAGGGCAGAGTATTCCTATAACACCGCCGGACAGCTCAAGTTCGAACTTCTGCTGCGCGCGGAAACCGTGGCTGCCGCGCAGGAACTGAATCGGAGCGGGCTGAACTTCGCTGTTTTCCGCGATACCACCTGCAATCCGGTTTATTGGAATCGCACGCCGGATGGAGGATTTCGCCTGAAAGACGGTGTTTCGCCGTCCAAAGCCATCCGAGATATTTTTCAGAACGGATCTTCCTATGGCACGGAATGCGCCACGGCAATGGTAATCGTTTTTTACGGTGCGCTTCTTCATCTTTACGGGAAAAAACGGTTTGACGAACTTTTCCCGAATATTTTCCTTATGAACTGGAAAAAGGTAGACAAACGGCTCCGCGGGATCGACTGGATGGAAAAAAGAGCGGACTATTTTCCGGGTGACCGACGGTATTTCATGAATCCGGATGTCAGTCCCCTTACCCCTCAGTGGCAGGGGGAAAATGTGATTGACCTTAACGGGAACCAGTATTATGGGCACGGTATTGGAATCCTGGGTGCCAATGCCGTAATCCGAGCCTTGAACGCCAACCGGGACGAAGATGCCGGCGAATCGGCTTACCTTATGGACGCCGCCGGTCGTCCGGATTACAAAAGCCTGTCAAAGCTGATGGAATAAAAAAATGACCGGGCCATCGCGCGGATTGGCTCGGATGAATAGGCTCAGCGTCCGTTATTATCTGCGCACCCGGACTTTATTTCTCTCCAAAAACAGTGTAAAGCAGCCGAAACGGACGCTGTGTTCGCCTTCGTCCGGATTTTTTTTAATTTTACAGGTAACGATCAGCCCCACAATCAGAAAAGCGGCTTTAATGGAGCGGGCTGGTTCCCAAAACAGGGAAAGCAGAAACGCGGTGAAAAAGCTCAGGCACGTACAGGAAGAATCCGGGCATATAACCACAATAAACTTAAAAAAAAGAGTACACAGGGCCAGCAGAAATACGATCCAGCTGATCGGAATCAAGCCGAGCAGTACTCCAAAAGCCGGGGAGATGGCTTTACCGCCCCTGAAGTTCATCCAGGGTGAAAACGCGTGGCCTGCCACGGGCGCCGCTACGACGGCGCTCAGCCGGAATCCGCTGAGCCTGGCATATTGCACCGCGGCAAACACGGGTATAAACCCTTTCAGGACGTCCAGTGCAATGCACAGCAGCCCCATTCCGGTCCCCGCGGCACGCATGGCATTGATGCCCCCCGGGTTGCGGTCAGGGCCTGCATCCCGCACGTCGATGCCCAGAAAGATTTTGGGGATCAGGTACGAGAACATGACGGATCCGGACAGAAAGCCTGCCAGCGTGTACAGGGCGCAGACAGCGTTCGGGTTTTCCATCTCTTTTCACCCTTTCGCAGAGGATTTTCCCAGTGCCATAAGGAAGTCGCCGATTTGCCTGTCCGCGCCGGGCGCAATGTATTTTTCCTGCGCCCGGATCATTTTTGCGGCCGCGGCAGGATCGCAGGCAAGCCGGCGTGCTTCCCTTGCGGCTTCCCGGTTTCCGCCCGCATAGGCGGCGGCGCCGAGGGATACAAGATATTCGGCATTCCGCTGTTCACAGCCGGGGATGGGCCGCGTCAGCACAGTCGGGATACGTTTGACCAGGGCTTCCGTGGAAGAAAGCCCTCCCGGCTTTGTCAGAATAACGTCCGCCGAATCCATCAGATCTCCCACAGTATCAATATATTCAAAAGGAATGACATTTGCCGCTCCCGTAAGATCCCGTAATTTTTTTGGATTGTTTCCGCACAGGACGGCAACCTGCGAATCCGGCACGGCTGCCAGCAGTTCCCGTGCCAGTCCCCGCAGGTCGCCGTAGCCCATGCTGCCGCCCATAACAACGAATATGCGGCCGGCGGTTAAGCCGAATTCCGCCCGGGCTTCCTGCTTCGGCAGCTTTTTTTGGAACTGTGCCCTTACGGGAATCCCAATAGGGATGATTTTTCCGCGCGGAATCCCCTTTTCTGCAAATTCATCCGTCAGCGCCGGGGCGGGAATGACGTAGGCGTCCAGCCTGGATTCTTCCCAGAACGGAATACAGGTGTAGTCGGTTGCCACGCCGGCCGCCGGGATTTTCAGCCCGTATTTTTCGCGAAGACAGGTTACCGCCTGCGCGCTGAAAATGTGCGTGCAGGCAATCACGTCCGGCCGGATACGCTGGATTTCCTTTAGCAGCCTGCCTGCGCAGAGCGCATTCAGGTAGTAAATCGGGGAGCGCCTGCGGCTGGAGGAAACCCGTTCTCCCGCAAGGTACAGGGCTTTAAAGAAAAGAGGCGTATGTACGGTTATATTGGCGTACAGTTTTGATACGGGCCGGGAGTAGTCCCGCTTTCCGAGATTCAGAATATCCAGAAACTCGGTTTTACACCCTTGTGTCTTCATATATTCCGCTATTGCGGCCGCCGCAGAGTTGTGCCCCTGTCCCGTGGCCGTGGACAAAAACAGGCATTTCAAAAAAATCACTCCGCTGTTTCTCGCTTCGGTTTCATTGTAGTACGGATTCCGGCTCCTTTCAATTGCAAAATTCCACAAAAAACAGATCAGTTGCCTGTTATGCGGCGGAAGCCGGCGCTTTTTTGCGGTGTGCGTATGAGAATGCGGCGTGCCGGGCAAAATAAGCGGCAGAGAAAGATGAAATCTGCGAAGAGGCGCATTTATGGAATCATTTCAGAGAATCCCTGCCCACATCGGCGTTATCCCAGACGGGAACCGCCGCTGGGCGGTTCGGCACGGATATCCCAAAAAGGACGGCTACCGGTATGGTATTGCGCCGGGTTTCAGGCTCTATGAGATGATGCTGGAGTATGGGATCCGGGAAGCTACATTTTACGGGTTTACCAAAGACAACAACAAGCGCGCGCCCGATCAGCGCGCGGCGTTTACCCATGCCTGCGTGGACGCGGTGCGCACGCTCAGCGGGAAAGACGCCAATTTGCTTGTGATCGGCAACACGGCTTCCCCGGCGTTTCCGCCCGAACTGCTGGAGTATGCCAACCGGCGGGTCTGCTTCGGCCGGGGAAAAATCAACCTGAACTTTCTTGTCAATTACGACTGGAAGTGGGATCTGGACGGCCTGAAAGAAAACGGCCGCCTTCGCTCGGAAGAAATCCCGCGGGTGGATCTGCTGATCCGCTGGGGCGGCCGGAGGCGGCTGAGCGGGTTCCTTCCCGCGCAGTCGGTTTATGCCGATTTTTATATTGTGGACGATTACTGGCCGGATTTTCAGCCTCCCCAATTTCTTGACGCCCTCCGGTGGTATCAGGACTGCGACGTGACTCTCGGCGGGTAACTTTTCTATGCGGAAAAAAAGTTACCGTCAAAATAAAGGGACGCTTTGCGCCAAAACAAGCGTCCCTTTTCCGATTGACAACCGTTCCTCTTTTTGGCTATAATACAGATAAAGGTTTTTTCCAAGAAGGTGCTGAATGATGGAAGGAACGAAGCCGGATGGAAAAGTCTGCCCGTACTGCAAAAGCGATAATATCGGTATTGGCTATCAGTTGGGCAATGCACGGATTTTTGCGGATGAATATGCTGTTTCCGCGTCGCGTGACTGCTCCGAAGTGGAATACTTAATCTGCAAAAACTGTGGAAGCATCCTTCGCGCGAAAGTTTTGAAACCTGAAGTATTTCATCCTGCGGACACAGTCCGCAGGGATCAGCTCCTCGATTTCATTGAAAGACACGGGATTCTCCTCTGCAATGAAAATCCGGATCTGCCGTCCCTTTCAGGGCTTGGTTACGAAGAGGAAAACTTGATTCAACTTGTGGATCTGCATGAAGTGTTCTATTGCATGATTTACAAAAAGCGATCCACTTTTCTGTCACGGAAAGCGTATGATCTTCTAAAGCGCTGCAAAGTTTTTCCGCCGATGGACGCGGACAGCAAAAAGGTTTATGACGCTCTCCGGTCTGCGGGAAAAGCAGAAAAGGACGTTTTAAAAGCATCTTTGGACATGGATAAAAAGGTGTTTGAAAGATCTTTCCGTTTTTTGCTGGAAAACCTGTATATTACGGCGTTTGCAAGGGGAAGGCGGCTGAACCCGAACTGGTATACCTATTTGTACAGCACCGCCGAAACGTGGGAAAAAGAGGCGGGCGGCCTGTATTTCAGCGGAAACGTGAGGGCGGCGCTTGAGGATCTTCTTTGCACAGCAGGAGGGGTCAGCGAAAAAGAATTCCGAAAAATGGTGGGATGAGGCCGCAAAATGGGAATGGGACGTGCCTTGACAAACGCTTTCAAACAGCCGATAATAGAAAGAAGTATGGCCGGGCCTCCTGCAGCCGGTATTTTAAATGAATAAAAAACAAGGAAAAGGCGGATAGCAGCAATGAAAAAAATCTGGATGATTTCCATAGCGGCCCTGCTGGCCGTTTCGCTTTCCGGATGCGGTGTAGGCGATGTCGGCGGCCCTGAGAGTTCGGCTGCGCCGAATACGAATTCCCAAACGGCGTCCTCGGCTATCCTCAGCGATAAAGTCAAAGAAAGCAGCGTTGAAGACAATCTTGCCGGTCTGCAAAAATATCTGGTGGGCGACGCCTCCGTGTCCGGTACGCCGGAGACTATGCGCGCCGATTTTATCGGTGCAAAAAGCGGGGTACGCTACAAGTACGGCTACAACGGCAAGGACAATGTAACCCTTGAATTATATGAATTTGCTTCCTCAAACCTGAACAGTACGGCAAAAAAAGTGCTGTCCGAGGTTAAAGACAGCGGGCAGTTTACCTTGATGGATCAGAAAGTGGACGCGGTTCTTTCCGACAGCGGAAAATACCTGATGATCCTGAAAGATACTTCCAGCGATGACGTGAATGTCTCTTATGTGAAACAGGTGAAAAATTTGTTCCGCGGTTTCAAAAAAGACTGAGATATTAAATAACTGAGCGGGCTGTCTCCTTCTTATTGGGACAGCCCGCTTTTTGCCGGGAACAGGAATTTTTGTCAGCTGCAGAAGCGGTGGTCGCCAATGATCGTAATAACCGGGCGCGACCAGATCCACGAGCTGGTCGCCTTTGCCGGATTGTAGTAGTAGATCGCTCCGCCGGAGGGATCCCATCCGTTCATGGCGTCGCGCGCCGCCCGGTAAGCGGAATCTGCAATCGGTGCGTTAATGCCGCCGTCGTTCAGGCAGGAAAATGCCCCCGGCTGGTAGATAACGCCCGCAAGGGTGTTGGGGAAGGATGGGTGTTCCACGCGGTTCAGAATAACTGCCCCCACGGCTACCTGTCCCACATACGGTTCACCCCGTGCCTCAGCAGAGATGACCCGCGCCAGCAGGCCAACGTCGTTGGCGCCGTACCCGCCCGCGCCGCCTCCTCCGGAGGAGGAAATGCCGATTTTAGCCAGCGTGGCCGGTCCCGCAACTCCGTCGGGTGTCAGCCCGTTTTTCCGCTGAAAATAAATCACCGCATTTTTCGTTGCGGTTCCGTATATGCCGTCAACCGAGCCTTTATAGTACCCCCACTGTTTCAGTCTTGTCTGGATCTTTTTTACTTCCGTCCCGGTTGAACCGTATTTTGAAAGCGTCTGTGCCGTACCTCCCGCTCTTGTCACTACGGCAATTATCAGCAGGTTCAGCAGCAGGATCACGAAAATCCGCCAAACATATTTCCACTTTGAAGCCGTAATCATCAACCCCTTTTTCAGAATTTTTCCCCTGTCTTCCGGGAATTATCCGCAGGGACTGAAAAAGGGGTGTGCCGCACCCAAATCTGGATTCCGAAAAAAGCCTCAGCCGGGCCGGTTGTTCTCACACAGCTTGCGGGTCAGGGCAAGAATGTCGTGGGTGGAATGCGATTTATCAAATTCGGCGCAGGAACTGCGCATCTGCTCCAGGCGGCGGTTATCTTCCAGCAGGGAGCGGACGGTTTCACCGCAGTCGGAGCCTGGCTCCAGTTTAACGGCCATGTTATGCGTCAGCAGAAAATTTGCATTATCCTCTTCCTGCCCGGGAATGGCATCAAATACTGCGAGCGGAACGCTGCAGGCCAGCGCTTCGGAAACAGTCAGCCCGCCCGGTTTGGTGATCAGCAGGTCGGAGGCATGCATGTAGTTTTCCACCTCGTCGGTAAAATAAACCAGCTTCGTTTTTTTCGGGCTGTTTTCCACCGCGTCGGAAAAAGCAGCGTACAGTTTGTCATTGCGGCCCGTAATGACAACAACCTGGAAAGGAATGTCCGTTCGGACGATCTGCTGATAGATGCCCAGAATATTGGTGACCCCAAAGCTGCCGGCCATAATCAGAATCATGGGCAAGTCGGGGTCAAGGCCGAATTTTTTCAGCAGGGCGGGCTTGTCCGCTTTTGTAAAAAACACATTTCCCACAGGAATTCCAAACGGAAATATTTTTTCCTTCGGCACGCCCATGGCTTCCATTTCAGGAATCATTTCCGCATTGGAGACCACGTAGGCGTCCACATGGTCCCCCAGCCATGCGCGGTGCGGCCCGTAGTCGGTCATCAGAGTGATCAGGGGCACGGTCACGTCCCCCGTTGCTTTCAGGTGCGACACCATTTCCGAAACGAACGGATGGGTGGCAATCACAGCGTCGGGGCGGCTGTTCTCAATCGTCGGAAGAAGCAGCCGGCTGAACATGCTGCTGAACCGGTTCAGCAAATCCGCAAGCGGGCTTTTCCGGTTGGTTGCCCGGTACAGTTTTCCGAACAGCTTCGGAGCTTTCATTGCCAGAATATGGTATCCGTCGCACACGGTTCGATCCAGCAGGTTTCCAATGCTTTTCATGGCGTCCACAACTTCTGCGCGGGAGCCGGGATCGTTTTGCTCAATATAGCTGCTAATGGCACGGGAAGCCCTCAGATGCCCGCCTCCTGTGGCCGCTGTAAGGATCAGTATTTTCATGCTTTGCTTCCTTTCTACGTTTGCCGCTCAGGAAATATCGGTTGTCATTATAGCATATATTTACCGTGGAATCCAGAATCCCGCCGGCGGAGATGTCAGGCCTGTAACTTTACTTGTATCCGTCAGCAAGATATAATAGGAAACAGAGGGGTCTCAATTTTTGAAATTGTTTACAGGAGGGTGGCTCAATGGCTGAAGAATTTGCCAAAAACTGTGCGTCTGGTCTTGGAAAAACAGGGAAGAAGCATGGAGGGGTAATTGCCATAGCCACGGCACTGGTTTTGTGTGCGGTTATCGGCGCTTTTTTTGGAAAGCAGTATTATGATGCCTGTCAGCACCGAAAAGCGGTTTCCTCCGTTTTGGACACAGACCTTTTTTACAGCGGGATTTCCGTTGAAGGGGTCCACCTGGGAGGAATGACGTACCAGCAGGCTCAGCAGGCGGTTAAAGCAAAAGAACAGGATGCGCGCGGGACTTACTGTGTGAAAGTTACATACGGCGGAAAAGTGTGGAAGTGGACGCAGGACGATATGGAATTCACCTACGATACGGATAAGGTCCTGAAAGAGGCTTATTCCTATGGCCGTTCCGGTGATCGGGAACAGCGCTACCAGCAAGTTTGTGCGCTGAAAACGAATCCGAAAAATTATTCCATCTCTTCTGTTCTCAAAGAAGAAAGCCTGAAGGCAAAAGTGGAAGAAGCTGCGGCAGGAGTTTCGCGGGACCCTGTGGAGCCGTCCGTCGTTTCGTTTGATGCGTCCACTCAAAAATTCACCTGCAAAGACGGTGTTTCCGGCGTTTCGGTGGATACGTCCGCTCTCTGGTCGGATGTGAAAGCCATTGTGGAAGGCACGCGCGAGGGTTCGGCGGAAATGCAGGCGAAAACTGTTCCGTTCAGCATGACGCTTTCGCAGCTGAAAAGCCGCTTGAAAAAACTCGGCACGTACAGCACAACGTCGAAGAACAACAGCAGCGGGACATATAATATGTCGCGGGCGCTTGCCGCCGTCAGCG
Organism: Ruminococcaceae bacterium UBA5406; assembly: GCA_002407675.1. Taxonomy (GTDB): domain Bacteria; phylum Bacillota; class Clostridia; order Oscillospirales; family Acutalibacteraceae; genus Thermocaproicibacter. The sequence goes on along the minus strand of DHNW01000024.1, from coordinate 86,646 downwards.
GACACTGCGTCCCGTCCGGCGGGACGTTTTCGTTTCTCGGCACCGTGGGGCCGTGCGATAAAGCCCACGGTTACCTTCCCGCGGGAGCGCTTGTGAACGGCAGGCATGTCCAGCAGTACGGCGGCGGTGCCTGCCAGGCCTCCACAACCATTTACGGCGCGGCTCTGCGTTCCGGCATGGAGATTACCGAGCGGTCCAATCACCGGATTCCATCCAGCTACTGCCCGATCGGGCAGGATGCCACGATCAGCTATCCGTATCTCGATATGAAATTCCGGAATCCTTCCAAGTATCCGGTTTACATTCTGACCCATACAAAAGGCAGGGTCCTTACAGCAGAATTTTACGGCTACCTTCCGCCCGACTACGATGAAATTCAGGTCAGTTCCCGGATTACTCAGACGATTCCCGCGCCGGAAAAGGCTGAGTACACGGAAGACGATTCCCTCGGCGTCGGCGTCGTCTGCCGGACGGCTAAAGCCCATCTGGGATACCGTGCGTCTGCACAGCGCACCTATTATAAAAACGGACGGGCCGTAAAAACAGAGGCGCTTCCGTCTTCCTATTATCGCCCTGTTTCCGCGCAGTATTCCTACGGAAAGGGCACCGACCTTTCCAAATTACAAAATTCCGCGGCGGGTTCACAAAAACCGGCTGCATAGAACAGTTTCTGCCCGTTACCGTCAAAAATAATTTTTTGACGTGCAATGTAAAAATTAGGCTTGACTTTTGAGGCTTTTTCTGTAAAAATTATAGTAGAGGCTTTTTATGCCGGAGTATTCGGCTCCGGCTCTTTTATCCAAAAAAAGTTGCGGCCTCAGGGTGGCCGTCTGCAAAGGGAGGAACTGATTTGGCGAAAGAAGAACCTATACCTGAAATCAGCGTTGTGATTCCTGTCTACAATGTTGAGAAGTTTTTGGGAAGATGCCTTTCGTCTCTGTTGGGGCAGACGTTCCGCAATTTTGAGGTGATTGCGGTTAACGACGGATCTACAGATGACTCGCCGGAAATTTTGGAACATTTCGCCCGGAAGTACAGCTTTATTCATGTGATCAGTCAGCCAAACGGAGGCATGTCGCGGGCGCGGAACACCGGAATGCGTGCGGCACGCGGCAGGTACCTTGCTTTTATAGACAGCGATGACTACGTTGCACCGACTTTTCTCGAAGAGCTTTACCACGCCTGCGAGAGCAGCGGCGCCGATATTGCCTGCTGTTATTATTATTATCATTTTATCGAAAATGATTTTTTGTTGGAATATCCTTTCCGCTGCAAGGGTGTGTTTGACCAAACAACGGCTATGAACAAACTTCTGCACGACTTGCAGATCCAAAGCCTTGTGTGGAACAAGCTGTACCGCCGCAGCCTTTTTACCAGGTACGGTATCACGTTTCCGACCATGTGCTTCGAAGACATGGCCACGTCGTACCGGGTTTTTGCCCATGCTGACCGTGTGGCGGTAATTGACCGCCCCTTGTATTATTATGACCAGCATCCGACCAGCACTTTGGCCACGATGAATGCCGGGAAGATCAACGATTTTATCCGCGCGGTTGCTATGATTCGCCTTTCGCTGGAAAAGTACGGTATGTACCGGAAATACAGGAAAAGCTACCAGGCTCTTACCAGAAAAACCTGCAACTGCTGTTATTTGTATGTATTAAAACTGCACGTCGAGAAAAAATGTATGAGAGGCTGCATGGAAAACATGCGGAGAGTTTCCGAAGCGATTAAATGCTGTTCATCCGATGAATTCAACCCGGTGCTGCTGTTTGACAGCCTGCCGGGTGTGGTTTCCCCGCAGGAAAAGCTGGAAAAGGATTATTCCATTCGCTGAAACGGCTGCGTTGCGGGGCGAGACAGGAGGCCGCGGGTTCCGGCACATGATGAAGAATCAGAGCAAATCATCAAAAATATTTCAGGCGGCGCTTTTTGCGCTGTCTTTGGCTCTCCTTGCTTATTTCTGTATTTCCGGTAATAATCTTGTCGTTCTTATCAACAGCATCCCAACGCTGAATCTGTTTTGGCTGCTGGGTGCGGCTGGATGTGTGGCTTTCAGCTGGGCGATGGATGCGATGGTTATCAAGTCCCTTGTCTGTCATGCTTATGAGTCGGATTACGGTTATATTCATGCTTTTAAAGTGACCATGGTGGGCCAGTATTTTAATTCGGTGACCCCGTATGCCGTCGCAGGCCAGCCTATGCAGCTGGTGTCGCTGATTCGGCAGGGGGTTTCTTCCGGTATTGCCATTTCGACGCTGGTGCGCAAATTTTTGGTATACCAGACCACGATTACCTGCTTTTCGCTGGTGGTTATCCTGATCCGGTACGGATTTTTCCGCAGCCAATTTCAAGGATTTATGGCTCTGGCGTTTATCGGTTTTTTGTATCAGGCCGCCAGTGTTATTCTTCTTTTGCTGTTTACTTACAGCCCAAAATTCACAACGCGCCTGATTGACGGTGTGGTGTGGTTGCTTACAAAGATCCACCTGATCAAAAATCCGGAGGAAGCCGAAAAAAAGGTTCGGGATCAGCTGAACTTCTATTTGGAAAACAATACCGCCATGAAAGGGAACCGTTTGCTGAACATTCGGATATACGGCTGTACATTTATGCAGCTGATATCCATGTTCTCGGTGCCGTTTTTTATTTATAAAGCGTTTCATAATCCGGGAGCACCTTTTTTTGACATGATTGCGGCGCAGAGCTTTGTGACCATGATTTCGAGCTATACGCCTTTGCCCGGGGCGGCCGGGGCGGCAGAAGGCAGTTTCCTGATCATTTTTCAAATCTTTTTCAAACCCAGCATTATTACGCAGGCCATGCTGCTGTGGAGGCTGCTGGCCTATTATTCCTGTATTGCAGTAGGCGCATTCTTTGCCGGGTTTGACAAAAGGCGTGAAAAGATGGAATTGAAGCACCAGACGGAGCATAGCAGTCAGGTCGACAGCCCGGCTGAAAACGGGGGAACAACCAATGAATCATGATGGCTTTTTCAGAATTGCCGCTGCAACACCGGAAATCCGGGTCGCTGACTGCGAATATAATAAAAATTCGGTTTTAAACTTAATGCACGAATGTGAATCGCGCGGCGTGGGGGCCGTAGCTTTTCCGGAATTGTGTCTTACGGGTTATACATGCGGGGATCTTTTCCGTGACCATACGCTGATAGCCGGGGCGGAACGTGCCCTTTCGGAGCTTCTGGAACAGACAGCGAATATGAATCTGATGGCACTTGTCGGTTTGCCTGTGGCATGCGGGGCGCAGCTGTACAACTGTGCGGCGGTGCTGTGCCGGGGAAAACTTCTCGGTCTTGTGCCGAAACGCAATATTCCGGATTACAGTGAGTTTTATGAATCGCGCCATTTTACTCCGGGGCCGGATTATGCCGAAACCCGTCTCTGCGGGCAGAATGTACCGCTGGGCAGCCTTGTGTTCTGCTGTGAAACCATTCCCGGTTTAACGGTGGGAGCGGAGATCTGCGAGGATCTCTGGGTTCCTTCTCCGCCTTCCGAAAGGCTTGCGCAGGCCGGCGCATCGGTTCTGTTTAACCTGTCTGCCAGCGACGAGATGATTGGAAAAGCTTCGTACCGCCGCAATTTGGTAAAAATCCAGTCCGGCCGGCTTCTGTGCGCCTATGCCTATGCCGACGCCGGGGCGGGGGAATCCACAACGGATCTGGTTTTCACCGGACATAATATAATTGCTGAAAACGGGACGGTTTTAAATGAATCGAAACAGTTTTCTTCCGGGCTGACGGCCGCGGATGTCGATTTGCAGCGGATTTCTCAGGAACGCCTGCGCATGACGACATGGCATAACAGCGGCGGCATACATACCGTACCGTTTTCCATGGAAGAGCCCCGGTTCCAGGTGGAACGGAAGTTTTCTGCGCATCCGTTTGTTCCGGATGATCAGGCGGATCTTGCTGAGCGCTGCGAGATGATCCTGAACATGCAGGCGTGGGGCCTGAAAAAACGTTTGGCGCATACGCACTGCAAACACGCAGTTATCGGTGTTTCCGGCGGGCTGGATTCCACTTTGGCGCTTTTGGTTACGGTGCGTGCATTCGATATGCAGCATCTCAGCCGCAGCGGTATTCTGGCCGTGACAATGCCTGGCTTCGGCACTACGGGGCGTACCCGAAGCAACGCACAGCGCCTGGCGGAATTTTTGGGCGCTGAATTCCGGGAAATTCCTATTTGGGAAAGTGTTTCCCTCCATTTCCGCGATATCGGCCACAGCTCAGCTTTGCGGGACGTTACATACGAGAACGCCCAGGCGCGTGAACGTACGCAGGTCCTCATGGATTTGGCCAATCAATGCGGCGGTCTTGTCATTGGGACAGGAGATCTGTCGGAACTTGCCCTCGGCTGGGCAACCTATAACGGCGACCATATGTCCATGTATGGCGTGAACTGCTCCATCCCGAAGACGCTGGTTCGGCATTTGGTTCACCACGCAGCTGTTACAGGCCCGGAAGGTCTGCGCACGGTTTTGGAGGATGTGCTGGCTACCCATGTCAGCCCGGAACTTCTTCCACCGGAGAATGGAGAAATCGCTCAGAAGACGGAGGCCATTGTTGGCCCGTATGAGCTGCATGATTTTTTCCTTTATTATATGCTTCGGTTTGGGTTTCCGCCCTCTAAAATCTACCGGATGGCAGTTGCTTCTTTCTCGGATTCCTATGATGCCGCTGCGGTTAAAAAATGGATGAAGGAATTTTACCGCCGCTTTTTCATGAGCCAGTTCAAACGTTCCTGCCTGCCGGATGGTCCCAAGGTCGGCAGCGTTACGCTTTCGCCGCGCGGCGATTTCAGAATGCCAAGCGACGCTTCGGCCAGGCTGTGGATGGATGAGATCGACAGACTGTAGCGAAAAAGGCAGCCGGGGGCCCCCCGGCGTTTCTTTTCAGAAAATTCGCAAAATATCGACTTTTTTCTGAAAAGTCTTGACAAACAAAAGGCAAAATGATATATTAGTAAAGCGCTGTTAAAACAGCCGTTTGCTGGCGTAGCTCAGTTGGTAGAGCAGCTGATTTGTAATCAGCAGGTCGTGAGTTCGAGTCTCTCTGCCAGCTCCATTTAATAATAAGTTTTTTTATTATATAGGTTTATTTGGAGGAGTTCCAGAGCGGTCAAATGGGGCAGACTGTAAATCTGTTGCCTTACGGCTTCGATGGTCCGAATCCATCCTCCTCCACCAAATAAAGACAAGTCATCTTTGGCTTGTCTTTTTAGTTGGTTTGCAAAGGCTGCCGCTAGACGGCGGGATGCTCTGCAAACGAATAGGGTTTATAAATGGCAAGGGGAAAAAGATTCTTATGAAAATTGTGATCGTTGGAGATGGAAAAGTCGGTTACACATTGGCTTCTCAGCTCTCCACAGAAAACCACGATGTGACTTTGATCGATAACTCTCCTGAAACACTGGAACGTTCCGTTGAAGAACTTGATGTTATTGGTATCCAGGGAAACGGGGCCAGTTATGTCGCTCAAAAGGAAGCGGGCGTTGATAAAGCAGATCTGCTGATAGCAGTTACATCAGGCGATGAAGTGAATATTATTTGCTGTATGCTTGCCAAAAAGCTGGGAGCCAAGCATACCATTGCCAGAGTTCGAAATCCAGAATACGCAGAGCAGCTTGCATTCCTGAAAGAAGACCTTGGGCTTAGCATGACGATCAATCCGGAAAAAGCGGCCGCGCGCGAAATAATGCGGATGATTAATTTTCCATCCGCAGTTTCTGTCAAAAGTCTTGTCAAAGACCGAGTGGAACTCGTTGAGTGCAAAGTCATGCCGGAAAGCTTAATCTGTGGGGAAAAAGTCCAGAAAATCCATGAAAAATACAAATTAAATATCCTGCTGTGCATTTTTGAACGCAAAGGCAGGATCTTTATTCCCAATGCCAATGATGTCTTTGAAGCAGATGACAAAATCCATGTGACCGGAAAGATGAGCGATATTGCGGCGTTTATGAGACTGGCCGGTCACGAAGAACATAAAGTACGCAGAGTTATGATCGTCGGCGGAGGAAAAATAAGCTATTACCTCACCCAGTACATTCTAAGCATGGGTCTCGAGGTAAAGATTATTGAAAAGGACAGGGAACGTGCCCGCGAACTCAGCGAGCTGCTGCCGGCAGCTTTAGTCATCAACGGCGACGGTACCGAACAAAGCCTGCTGCAGGAAGAACAAATCAAAAACACCGATATTTTGATAGCACTGACGAACATAGACGAGGAAAATATCATCGTTTCCATGTATGCGTCGAAACAGGGTGTTAAAAAGGTCATTGCAAAAATTAACCGCACCGAGTACATGAATGTTATTGAAGATACTGATATTGACAGCGTTATCAGCCCCAAGCTGATAACGGCTTATAAAATTGTGCAGTATGTCCGTGCCATGCAAAACACTCTGGGTTCCCGAGTAAACGCGCTGGTGCGGATTGCAAATGAGCGCGCTGAAGTATTGGAATTCATTGTGGCTGAAAACACAATGCATCAGAACGAGCCTTTAAAAAACATTGTATTTAAACAAAACATTGTAATCGCGGCGATCGTGCATCGGAACAGGCTGGTTGTCCCTCACGGGGATACCACTTTTGAAAAAGGTGATTCTGTCATTATCGTTACGATGGATCATAAATTCACCGATATGAATGATATATTCAACGATAAAAAGCAATAAAACGATAAAAAGCAATAAAATGTATAATTTAATTTCGGTCAGATATGAGGTCAGATATGGATTATGAATAGCAGAATGTTGCAGTATATTTTGGGCCTTGTACTAAAAATTGAAGCTCTTTTTATGATTCCGGCGGCTCTGATTTCTTTTTTTTATCATGAAGAAAAGCCTTTCTTTGCTTTTCTGGCCGCCATTATTCTGATGCTGGCAATCGGGATTCCAGCAACGGTGAAACAGCCGGAAAACAAATTGATTTATATGAAGGAAGGTCTGTGCATTGCAGCGCTGTCCTGGATTTTAATCTCTGTATTCGGGGCGCTTCCTTTTTTTTTCAGCCGTGTAATCCCTTCTTTTCTGGACTGTTTGTTTGAAACGGTTTCCGGCTTCACGACAACGGGCGCAAGTATTTTGAATGAAGTGGAATCGCTGCCCCGCGGAATACTGTTTTGGAGGAGCTTTACACACTGGATTGGCGGCATGGGAGTTTTAGTCTTTCTGCTTGCCGTTACTCCTTTTTCGGGCGGCTCTATGCTGCATATTATGCGCGCAGAATCCCCTGGCCCGTCCACAAATAAATTTGTTCCCAAAGTCAAGCAAACCGCCAAAATATTATATTTGATCTATATTTTCCTAACGGTTGCCGAAGTCGTACTGCTGATAATGGGCGGAATGCCGCTTTTCGACAGCCTGGTAAACTCCTTTGGAACAGCCGGTACCGGTGGGTTTGCCGTTAAAAATGCGTCCATTGGAGAATATCATAACGCATATTTTGATTACGTTATCGGCATTTTCATGATACTGTTCGGTATTAATTTCAATGTTTATTTTCTGATTCTTACAAAAAAATACCATGAAGCTTTTCACGATGAAGAGTTAAGGGTTTATCTCTGTATTATTGGTGCTGCTGTTTTCCTTATTACAATGAATACTTACAAAGCAGTTTACCCAACTCTTGCAGAAGCGTTCCGGTATGCTTTCTTTCAGGTTTCTTCCATTATAACAACGACCGGATTTGCAACATCGGATTTTAACCGCTGGCCTCAGCTGTCACGCATGATTTTGCTTTTCTTGATGATCTGCGGTGCCTGTGCGGGTTCAACGGGCGGCGGCGTAAAGGTTTCAAGGGTAATTATCGCTTTGAAAACGTCAAATAAAGAATTAAAGCGCATTTTTCATCCGCAGGTTGTTACCACAGTGCAGCTGAACGGAAAAACAATAGACAGAGAAACGCTTTCTTCTGTTCATGTTTATTTGATTTTGTATGTTGTTATTTTTGCGTTTTCGGTTTTATTGATTTCCATTGATGGTTTTAACTTTGACACAACATTTTCGTCGGTTGTGGCCTGCCTGAATAACATTGGACCCGGTTTGGGAATCGTCGGCCCCGCAGGGAACTATTCCGGTTTTGGGCCTCTGGCAAAAATCACTCTGATTATGGACATGCTGCTTGGCCGGCTGGAAATTTTCCCAATTGTCATGCTGCTTTCCTGTGCTGTTTGGAAAAAGACAAATTATTAATATTACGGAAACTGATGGTCCGGAATCTTTTTAAGAATTCGGATCTGAATCAAAAAAGCCGGAGCAGCCTTCCCCAAAATGGGCGGACTGTTCCGGCTTTTGATAAAAGCAGAGATTCCCTGATTTTCCCGGCTTTGCAGAGTTTCTGCCTAATATAAGAGTTCCTTCTTTTCAAACACGGCATAGCTGATCCGGTACATCACCAGATTCCAAACCAATGCTGTCAGCGGAGAGAGGCATATCAGCATAAAAATCAGGTTATCTGAAAATGAAACGCCCAATAAGGTTAAAATGGCATAGATACCGAAGAAAACTGCAAAGGGAATTGCAAAGGAAACAAACGTTGACATACGGGCTTTTTCTGCGACGAACTGAAACAGAAGAGGAATGGACGTGCCTCCAATGATTTCCGCAATTACCAGGCTCAGCAGGCCGGTCAGCAGCAGAGTCAAGACATCACGGATGTTTCCGACAATGACCTTATGCGTGAGAATACCGCCGATTGAGCCGATAACCAGGCCGGAGACTGCGCCGCCAGCCGAAAAAATCAGCAGAACGGCAAATTTGCTGCCCACCAGTTCTTTTTTGGTAATCGGTGTCACCATGGCGTATTTCGTCCACTTGGAATTGCTGTCAAAACCGAACGTAGTGCTTACCATCATGCTGCACAGAACGCCGCTCATAATAATATAGGCTTCTGCTCCGAGAGAAGGAATAAAAATGCAGGCAAAGACCAGCAGAATAAAAACCATGGATTTAACATTATGCCCGATGTTATATAAATCTTTTAAAACTAAACTTTTCATTTTACCTGGTCTCCCTTTACATATAAGAGAAGGATATCATCAATAGAAGCATTGTCTACCACGGACGCTTTGTATTTCCGGCGCGCTTTTTCTTTATCGGCCACCAATACGTCCCATTGATAGTCACGTTTCCGGTAAGCGAGAATTTCCGGTTTGCTGATGGCGCCGAACTGGGCTGTCCCGCATCGGATAATTCCATAATGGTAGAGCAGTTCATCTTTTGGCTTGCAAAACAGGATCTTCCCTTTATGAATAAAGGTGATGTAATCCGCTACCTTCTCCAGATCCGTCGAAATATGGGATGACATCAGGATGGAATGGCTTTCATCCTGTACAAAATCCAAAAACAGATCCAGAAAATCATCCCGCATGACCGGGTCAAGCCCGCTGGTTGCTTCGTCAAGAATAAGAAGCTTCGGTTTGTGAGAAAGCGCAACGGCAAGGCTCAGCTTCATTTTCATTCCCTTTGAGAATGTCTTGATCTCTTTATGAGGTGGAAGCTGCAGCTTTTTCAGATGGTTTTTATAGACGCTTTCGTCCCACTGCCGGTAGGCGGCTGCTGAAATGTTTCCGATTTTAGCCGGTGTGAGAGTGCCGTAGAAATTGATTTCGTCAAACACAACTCCTATGTTTTCTTTAATGCGTTTGGGATCCGAAGAAAGTTCCCTGCCCAAAAATTTAACGGTTCCTTCATCCTTATGAATTAAATCCAAGGCAGCGTTGATCACGGTGCTTTTACCAGCGCCGTTTTCTCCGATCAGTCCCATAATCGTGCCTTGTGGAATGGAAAACGACACATGATCCAGTTTAAATCCAGGATACTGCTTCGTTAGATTTTCAACCTGCATAATTGGCTCCATTACGATTCCTCCCCATTATAAAACATGCTTAGGAGTTCAATCAGTTTGCCGAGGGATATACCGCTGGTGCGTGCGGTGTCGGCGGCCTCCTGCAGATATTCTTCGATTTTTCGCTGCTGTTCTTCCTGAATAAAATCCTTGTTTTGTGCCGAAACAAAGCTGCCCCGTCCGACGGCTGTTTCAATGAAACCGTCCCGCTGTAAATCCTCATAAGCCTTTTGCACGGTAATGACGCTTACATGGATGGATTTGGCCAATGACCGCATGGAAGGGATCGGATCACCCGTCCGCAGTTCCCCGCTCATAATCAGCGCTTTTATCTGCGAGGTGATTTGTTCATAAATAGGCTTGCTGGTGTTGCTGCTGATTATAATTTCCACCGTGAATCCCCTGCATCCTCTTAAATGTAATATAATGTACTTAACTAACAAGTACATTATATGCCAAGCTTCTGCCCCTGTCAACAGCCGAAAGAAAAATCTATCTGCAAGATCCGCATGATTCCGACGTAAAAAAGCAAAATGCGGATAGCGTAAAAAATGGGGGCGGGATATAATGGGGGAAGGCCCGATTGATACGGAGCCTGTCATTGAAAAGTCTGAATGGTAAGGAGGAATCTGCTGTGAATCAGACGGATTTTATCAATATTCTGGATTTTGGCGCGGTGCCGGACGGACGGACCCTGTGCACCGATGCTTTTTCGGCTGCCGTTGCAGCCTGCGAAAAAAAGGGAGGCGGAACGATTTTTGTTCCGGCGGGGAATTTTCTGACCGGGGCGATCCGGCTCGAAAGCAATATGACGCTTCTGTTGGAAGCCGGAGCCCGGCTCCTGTTTTCTGATCATCCGGACGGATACCCCGTCGTGAATTCCAAATGGGAGGGTGTATCGCGCAAGGTTCATATGCCCTGTGTCTATGCGGAGAACGCGGAAAACGTCGCCGTTGCCGGCAGGGGCGTCCTCGACGGCCAGGGGGAAGCCTGGTGGAAGCTGGCGCGGTCAAAAACGCTGGATTATCCCCGCCCGAAGCTCATCAGTTTTCACCGCTGCCGGAATGTCCAGGTCCGGGATCTTATGCTGGTCAATTCTCCGGGATGGACCATCAACCCGATTGAATGCGACGGGGTTACGGTGACCGGAGTTACGATCCGGAACCCTGCGGATTCGCCCAATACGGACGGCATTGATCCGGATTCCTGCCAGAACGTTCATATTTCCAACTGCCATATTGACGTCGGAGACGACTGCATTGCCGTAAAATCCGGGACGGAAGCGTTGCCGCAGCGGATCGAGACGCGCAATGTCACCATCACCAACTGCACCATGGTCCACGGGCACGGGGGCGTCGTGCTTGGAAGCGAGATGAGCGGCGGAATCCGCAATGTGGTCGTAAGCAACTGCGTTTTTGAAAAAACCGACCGCGGGATCCGCATTAAATCGCGGCGCGGGCGCGGGGGAGCGGTCGAAGATATCCGTGTTCAGAATCTTGTCATGGATGGGGTTCTCTGCCCGTTCATCTGCAACCTGTACTATTACTGCGGCCCCGGCGGAAAAGAGCAGTCCGTCCGGGATAAGAAACCGCATCCGGTTACGGAAGCAACGCCGGTTTTCCGGAGAATCCATTTTTCCAATATCACAGCCCGGAATGTCCGAGCGGCGGCCGGATTTTTCTATGGGCTTGCAGAGATGCCGGTTGAGGATGTGACCCTTGACAATATTTCAGTTGCCATGCAGGAAGGGGCTCAGCCCGGGATGCCGGATATGCTGGCGGACTTTGATCCGGTCAGCCAGATGGGCTTTTTCTGCTGCAATGTGAAAGACTTTGTATTCCGCAATGTGACGGTTTCCCATCCTGTCGGCCCGGCGTTTTCCGCTGAAAACGGGGAAAATATCCAATTTTCCGGCTGCCGGGTCAGGGAACAGAAAGAACCGGCTCCGCTCAAGAAACTTGTAAATGTAACGGACTGACCTTTTTTCAAAAAATTCCGCATATTTCGCCGCAGTGCCATGGGAACGTTTTTGCTCCGGAGCATAAATGTTTTCCAGACTCAGAATACTATGGATGTTCCTGCAAAATTTGCTGGGATATCCGGCGAGCCGGAGCCGACAGGCAGGAACCGGCTCCGGCTGAAACAGCTGCGGGTAACCGGAATTTTAGAGGTGCGCCATGGTTCAGAAAATTGCCGTTACAGTCTTGAGAAGTGTAATCGCGTATGTTTTCCTGCTGTTTTTAGGAAGGTCAATTGGAAGAAAACTGATTTCCAGGATTACTTTTTTCGACTTTATTATCGGCGTGATTCTGGGTTCACTGGCAGTCCGGATATCCCTTGGTCCAGAGAGTTCCCCGTTGCTGGGCATTGTTTCCGCCGGCACCATCACCTGCCTTGTCCTGCTTACGGATATGCTGAATCTAAAAAGCTCCTGGTTCCGGAAGATGGAAGAAGGGGAACCGATCTTTCTGATTCAAAAGGGGCGGCTTCTTGACCAGAACCTCTCGAGGGCTAAAATCAGCGTCAGCAAACTAATGATGCTGCTGCGGGAAAAAAATGTTTTTTATGTAGAAGATGTGGATTATGCCGTCATTGAGAACGACGGCCATCTGTCCGTCCTGTTAAAGCCGGATCGGGTCCCGGTTACTGCCGGAGAATCGAAAATACCAAAGTCGGAGAATGACTTTCCCGCCGATATAATCGTAGACGGCAAAATTATTCCGGAAAATCTTAAATCTAGCTGCCATGACCAGCTGTGGCTTCAAAAACAGCTCCAGAGCCAGGGGGCTGATAGCCCGGAGCAGGTATTTTACGCTTCTGTGGGCAAAGGGGATACCTTGTTTGTCTCAAAATTCCAGGCAAGGTGATCTTAGTTTGGCAAAAAAAGTCCTGTGCCGGGCGCCTTTTGGCGCTATTGACAGGAGTCGGTTTTAAATTTATACTGGTAAAGACAGAATCGTCCCGGAATACGGTTTTACTCCCCTTTTTGCGGTATGTGCATTTGGGCTTTGTTTTTCAGGCAGGCATGCCGGGGGAATTTTCGCGTATCCGGCGTACTTAAGGAGGTTATTCATTGAAAGTCCTTACATTTGGAGAAATGATGCTGCGGCTTAAGCCGCCGGCTTTTTCGCGCATTTTGCAGACGGATTCATTCGAAGCAAGCTATGGCGGCGCCGAAGCCAACGTTGCCATTTCGCTTTCCCTCTTCCACGACCATGCGGCTTATCTGACGAAACTGCCGGAAAATCCGCTCGGCGAGGCAGCACTTAACACGCTGAGGCGCTTTGGCGTCGACACCGGCCGTGTCCTGCGCGGCGGTCCCCGGCTGGGAACGTATTATTTTGAGAAGGGGACCAGCATCCGGCCGACGAGCGTGGTGTATGACCGCGCGGGCAGTTCTATTGCAGCGGCCAGACGCACGGAATTCGACTGGCCCGCTCTGCTGGACGGCATTGATGTGTTTTATTTTTCCGGCATTACCCCGGCCATTTCCGACGAACTGGCCGCAGCGCTGAAAGATGCGCTTGCCTATTGCAGAGATCATAAGATTACCGTTGCGGCCGACCTCAATTACCGCGGGAAAATGTGGACACCCCAAAAGGCCCAGTCCGTAATGAAAGAGCTGATGCCTTTTGTAAATATCTGCATTGCAAACGACGAAGATTTTGAGGCGACCCTCGGGCTCCCTGTGTTTGACGGGGATATGTCGCGCGGCATCGAGCAGATTGAAAGTTTCCGCGGCGGCATGAAGAAGATCATGGAACTGTACCCGAACTGCAGAATGGTTGCCAGCGTTCTGCGTAATATCTATTCTGTCGAAAAGAGCGACTGGATGGCAATCCTGCTGGAAAAAGGCCGCTTTTATGAGACCCCGGTATCCAGCATTCACGTCATGGAAGGCGTTGCCGCAGGAGACGCTTTTGCGGCCGGCCTGATTCATGCCCTGATGCACCGGATGGATCCCCAGGAGGCCATTGAGTTCGCCATTGCCGCCAGCGTGCTCAAACTGACAATCGGCGGCGACCTCAACCTTGTTACCGAGCCGGAAGTCCGGGCTGCGATGCACAAGGGTTCCAGCGCCAGGCTGAACCGCTGACAGTCTCCGCGCTAAAAAAGCCAGCGCCTTTTAGGGTGCTGGCTTTTGCCGTATCCGGACCGCTGCCCCCAAACAGCGCAGGCAGTTTTTCTCCGCCCGGGGAGTCAGAGCATCCAGATAGATTTTTTCCAGGTCTTCATGCTGGGGCGAAACGATCATGGCAACATATGTTCCGTCCCGCCGAACCCGGCATTTTTCAAGCATGGCGTATTCTTCCGGCAGGTAGCTTTTCATTTCCGTCTTTTTTTGCTCGTACCGTTTGTTCAGGCATTTTTCAATCCGGTCGGCGCTTGCGCTGTTTTTCCCTTCCATCAGAATGATTTCGTCGCCTTTGGTTCCGGTGGAATCAATATAGATGGCAAACTGTTTTACGTCGCCGCTGTCAATTCCGTAATCCGGCATCAGGTCGTCGGCAGAGAGATCCGTCATCTGTGTATTGGAAATTTTCTGCTTCATGTCCGCCATCACTTGGGTCAGGTCGGCACTCTTTGTGTGGGATTTGGAACAGCCTGCCAGCAGCAGTATCATGCAGGCCAGCAGGACAACCGGTGTTTTTTTCATTTCAGCCTCCCGTCTCTTTCCCGGTGTGGGTCAGAATGTACCGGACCCACACATTGCACGCTGTGTCGGTAAAGTGGATGCCCAAGATACCGGGATCGCTGCAGTATTCCGGTTTCAGGGCGCCGTCTGAGCCCTGCATCACAGACGCAACATCCAGATAGTTCCACTTTCGTTTCTGGCAGATATCCAGCAGTTCTTTGTCATAGGCAGCGATATTTTTGTTATTCAGTGATTTCAGCTGTTTTTCCCGGACCATAGGCGTAGCGGACTGGATAAAAAGCTCCTCGTCCGGGCAGACTTTTAGAAATCGGAGCGCAAGTTTTTCCAAATTCTTTGCCGACCGGTCGATCCCGTACAGAGCAATATCGTTGATACCCAGCATAATATAGATCTTTTTGGCCCCCATTTTGGCGGCGCTGTCTTCCAAAGGAGCCTTTTTGCCGTTGTAAAGCGGGTGGATCGACTGGGCACTCACGGGTTGCAGGGCATTTCCGCTTCCCATGCTGCCGGCGGCGAGAAATTTAGCTTTCCCTAAAAAGGACGGATCTTTTTTTCTGCGGGCGGCGGCATAGTATTTCAGTTTCAGCGTTACAGAATCGCCCACAAAAACGGCGTCGTCCAAAAAGGACGGATCAGCTTCCTGCGTTTCCGAAACGCAGGCCTGCCATGGGATTTCCGAAGAGGATGAGGGTGCGGCAGAGCAGACCTGCACCGCAGGCCTGGCAGACGGTGCTGACGCCGGTTCCCCCACTTCGCCGGCGATAACCGCCGTAGTTGCGGCAGGGTTTTCAAAACCCAGGCAGGCAGAAAAGACCGCGGCGGCGATTCCAAAGGCGGCGAGTTTTGCGTACCGGTTCCTTTTCATCATGATTCCTCCGGTAAAAATTCACAGTTTAGTATACCATATTCTGTTTCTAACTACAATAAACCATTTTCAAGGTCATTATTGGAATAATTTGCTTGTTTCATTCCATGAATTATTAAAGGATTCATTAAAAATTGTGAGGTGCTGCATCCATGGATATCAGCGTGAAAAAAAGACTGATGGCCTGTGCGTTGGGCCGCCTGGAGCCGGATTTCGTTTTAAAAAATGCCCGGATCGCGGATGTCTTTTCAGAAAAGCTGTTCCGAGCCGATATCGCCGTAAAAGACGGGTATATTGCAGGCGTAGGGCACTATTCTGCCGCCCGTGAAAAAGATATGAGCCGAAAGACCGTTGTTCCAGGATTCATGGATGCGCATACGCACCTGGAATCATCTATGACGGCGCCTTCTATCCTGGCGCCGAAACTGCTTGAGCACGGAACAACGGCGGTTATTGCAGATCCCCATGAAATTGCGAATGTATGCGGGCTGGAAGGGGTCCGTTATTTGATGGAGGACAGCGCCCGAACTCCGCTGGACGTTTTTTTCGCCCTTCCTTCCTGTGTGCCGCTGAGCCCGTCCGACCACAATGGAGCCGTATTTGGAGCGGATGAAATCCGCAGGCTGCGTTCCGACCCGCACGTCTGCGGTTTGGGAGAAGTGATGAATGCCCCCGCGCTGGCTGCGGGAGACGACGGACTTTTGGAAAAGATCGAACTGATGAAAGACAAAGTGATTGACGGCCACGCGCCGGGCCTTTCTGGGAAAGCACTCCAGTCATACCGTCTGGCAGGTGTGCAGACCGACCACGAATGCACATCCTGGGGAGAGGCTCTGGAAAAGCTCCGCGCCGGGTTTATCGTGCAGGTGCGGGAAGGCTCGGCGGCAAAGAACCTCCGGACCGTGCTGGGCGGCGCGCTCCGCGACGGCGTCTCGTGCGACCGGTTTGTTTTCTGCACGGACGACGTACATCTTGACGACGTGGAAGAAAACGGCCATATTGACCGGAATATCCGGATGGCGATTGAACTGGGGGTCGATCCCGTCCTGGCGGTGAAAATGGCTACAATCAACACCGCCCGCGCCTACGGTTTTCAGGATCGCGGGGCCGTTGCGCCCGGTTGCCGGGCGGATCTCGTGATTCTAGACGACCTGAATTCGGTTTCCATCTGTGATGTCTACAAGGACGGCGTCCCGCTGGCGGAGCTCCCGGATGCTTTCCCGAAGACCCCGGCGGGGGAGCGGCTGACCCGCAGCGTACACATCCCCGCGCTGAGAGATGGCTGTTTTGCCATGAAGGCGCAAAAACCTTTCCCGGTGATCGGCATCCTTCCGGGCAGTATTGAAACGGAAAAACTGATGCTGCCGCTGCCCGAAAAAGACGGCCTTTTTGCCCCTTCCGGCGATATTCTGAAAATTGCCGTTGTTCAGCGGCACGACGGTTCGGGCCGGATTGGGCTGGGGGCTGTGAAGGGATTCGGGCTGAAAAACGGAGCCGCCGCGTCCACGGTTGCGCACGATGCCCACAACCTGATCGTCGTAGGGGATAACGACCGCGACATGATGGCCGCCGTGGAAGAGCTTAAATCGTGCGGGGGAGGATATACGCTGGTGCGGGGAGGCCGCCCGGTGAAAACCGTCCGTCTGAATATTGCCGGTCTGTTTACGGATGACCGGGATACCGATGTCAGCCGGGAACTCAGGGAGATGGCCGCCGCCGCGCACCGGATGGGAGTTCCTGAGAATATCGACGTATTCCAGAACCTGTCTTTTCTTTCTCTTCCGGTTATTCCCGCCCTGCGCATTACGGACAGCGGCATATTCGACACGGGGTCCGGGCGCTATCTCTGAACCGGCTCGGAAAGACAAAAAAATACCGGGGCGGCCAATCCGGCTTCCCCGGTATTTCTGCGCTTATTTTGAATCTTTTCTTTTTAAGTTCTGCACAGCGTCCGCCGCCTGTTTCAGCCATGGAGCCTCAATGTTCTCCACGAGGCCCGCGTCGCATTTCCGGGCGACGTCCGGGTCAATCGGGAGCCTGCCGAGGATGTTCAGGTCATATTTTTCAGCCGTTTCGTCCAGGTGGCTTTCCCCGAAGACCTTAATTTCTTTTCCGCAGTCCGGACATTTCACATAGCTCATGTTTTCCACAATTCCCACAATGGGGATATTCATCATCTTTGCCATGTTCACGGCTTTGGAAACGATCAGTGACACCAGCTCCTGCGGTGATGTGACGACTACGATTCCATCCACCGGCACGGACTGGAAAACCGTCAGCGGAACGTCGCCCGTGCCCGGCGGCATGTCGACAAACAGGCAGTCTACCTTGTCCCAGATGACATCGGTCCAGAACTGCTTGACAATGTTGCCGATCAGCGGCCCGCGCCAGACAACCGGGGCGCTTTCGTCGTCCAGAAGCAGGTTTACTGAGATGATGTCAATTCCCGTTTTGGTTTTTGCCGGGAAAATGCCGTGGTCATTGCCCTGCACTTTGCCGTGCACTCCAAATACCTTGGGGATGGAAGGCCCGGTCACGTCGGCATCCAGCACACCTGTGTGAAGGCCGCGCCGGTTTAAAAGCACCGCCAGCAGCGAGGTAACTAGGCTTTTGCCCACGCCGCCCTTGCCGCTGACAACGCCGATCACTTTTCCAACATGGCTCAGCGGATTCGGCTTTTCAATCAGATCCGCGGGACTTTTGCGCGAGGGGCAGTCTTCCCCGCACGAGGAACAGTTGTGGTTGCAGTTTTCTTCACTCATTGAAATTCTCCTCTATGACTTTTTCCGATTTCTGCCCGATTTCTATTGTAAGATTCTATACTAATTTTGTCAACTTAAAATTCCATCTTGAGACTTCGCAAAAACAGGTCAGAAAGAACCCGGTTGGGTTCCCTGCCGCCGTTAATCACTTCGTCCACCGCACGGGAGATGGGCAGATCCACGCCGTATTCGTCTCCCAGCTTTAAAAGAGCTGTCGTTGTAGCCACGCCTTCTGCCAGTTCGCCGTAGCTTTCCCCGCGGACAAACCGTTCCCCGAATTTCCGGTTATGGCTGTAGGGGGAAAACACCGTCGCTTCGTAGTCGCCGAGGTGTGCAAGGCCGTAGGCCGTGATTTCCCGCCCGCCCATGGCCTTGATCAGCCGGGCAATTTCGCGTGTCCCGCGCGACATCAGGGCGCCTTTCAAGGCGGTTTTATCCAGCCCGTCCAGCATGCCAGCCGCAATGCCGATCACGTTTTTAGAAGCGGCGCCGATTTCATTCCCCAGCAGGTCGTCCCCGTAGTAAAAGCGGATGAGGCCGCTGGAGAAGGCTCCGACTAGATATTTCTTGACTTCCATGCTTTTGCTGTCGATTACCATGCAGTTTGGGATTCCCCGGGTAAAATCCTGCACATGCCCCGGCCCGACCCAAATGGCCACGGGGACCTCAGGAGCGTATTCCTCAAAAATCTGCGTCAGGCGTTTGCCGGTTTCGGCTTCCAGCCCTTTCATGCAGAGAACGGCGGTTTTTCCGCCGAGATCTTGGCAGGCAAGCTGCTGCATCAGGGAGCGGAACCCCTGAGCGCCGACGGAAATCACAAGGATCTCCGCGGAATCCGCCGCTTCCCGCAGGCCGGAAGTCAGGCGGATGTTTTTGTTCAGCGTTACCAGCCCGTTGGTGCCGGTTTCCCGAAACTGTTTCAGCTTTTGAGAACTCTCCCGGCCGTAAAGCGTTACCGTGTGGCCCAGCCGGTCCAGATACCAGGCGAGGAATCCTCCCCAGCGGCCGCACCCGATGACTGTAATGCGCAATTCTGTCACCTTCCCAAGTATTCTTTCCCAATCATAGCAGAAAAAACAGAGTGCATCAACTAAGCCCTTTCGGTGCAGCCGTCTCATATCCGTCCAGAAAGCTGTGGGTTCCGTTTCCGTCCCGGTAGCTGATAATGGTCTCCAAATTGACGTTTTCCACGCTGTGAAAGATATTTTTGCCGATATTCGGGTTTTCCGCCTCTAGTTTTCGGATCAGCTCCTTCATTTCCTGCCGTTTGGAGCCGCCGCAGCCCGCAGCGCACTGTTCTGTAAACCGGCAGGCGCACCGTAGGAATGAAAGCCCGTTGTAGCGTTCCCATGCGGCAATGCTGCTTTCCCTTACCAGGTACAGCGGGCGGATGAGTTCCATTCCCGGGTAATGCAGGCTGTGCAGTTTCGGCATCATGGTGCGGATTTCCGCGCCGTACAGCAGGCTCATCAGGATCGTTTCAATTACGTCGTCAAAGTGGTGCCCGAGCGCAATTTTATTGCAGCCGAGTTCCCGGGCAAATTTGTAAAGGCATCCCCGGCGCATTTTCGCGCACAGGTAGCAGGGGGAACGCCCGGTTCTTGATACAATATCGTATATTTTAGTGTCAAATATACGAATCGGAATATGAAGCGCTTTCGAATTTTCCGCAATCCGTTCCCGGTTTTCCGGGCTGTAGCCGGGATCCATTACAAGGTATTCTGCTTCAAACGGGAAATCGCTGTACTTTTGCAGGTGCTGTATGCACTTTGCCAGCAGGGTCGAATCTTTTCCTCCGGAGATACATACGGCGATTCGGTCGCCCTCTGCAATCAGGCGGTATTTTTTCACGGCGGTCAGGAAAGGGATCCAGAGTTCTCTGCGGTATTTTTTCTGGATACTCCGTTCCGCTTGTTCATAAAATTCCATTCATATGCCTTTCTGTCCGGTTACTGATGCTGATAGTAAAAAATAGCCAGCTGTGTCCGATTTCGCAGGCCGAGCTTTTCCAGCAGAGCGCTGATGTAGTTCCGCACGGTCCCTTCGCTCAGGAACAGCTTTTCGGCAATTTCCCGGTTTGAAAGCCCGCTGGCAACCTGCGTCAGCAGTTCCTGCTCCCGTCCGTTCAGCCCGTATTCTCCGAGATCCGGTTTGGCTCCGCCTTTCATGGCCGGCAGGCGTGATACGATTTCGTCGCCGAAAACCCGCTGGCCAAGATAGACCGCTTTTACAGATGGCACAATGCTTTCAAAATCCTGCTTGAGGATGTATCCCTTTGCACCGAGCTGCAGAGCTCTGGCAATGTATTCGTCGTCGGAAAACGTGGTCAGAAACAGGATTTTTGCATCCGGGTGGCGTTTCAGGATCGCTTCCGCCACCTCAAGCCCCGTTATGTCCTTCATCCGGATATCCATCAGGAGGACGTCCGGGCGGAGGGTTTCATACTGTTCCGCAGCCTGCTCTCCGCTGTTCAGGGTTCCGGCCACTTCTACGCCGCCGGCTTCCAGAATGGTTTTCAGCGAAGAAGAAACCAGCCGGTCATCGTCAACAACCAAGACTTTCATTTTTTTATGTCCCCCTTCGGGATAGAAATAAAGACTGTAAATCCGTTCCGCGTCAGCAGATTCAGGTTGCCGTGAAACGATTCTACGCGCTGGGCGATATTTTTGAGGCCGATGCCGCCGTCCGGATCAAAGTTTTTCACATGCCCGTTGTCTGAGATAATCAGCTGGTAGAGTGCGGGGTGTTCGTGAAAAGTAACTTTGGCAGCGGTTGCGTCCGAATGGCGGACGATGTTGGTCAGCGCTTCCTTTGTAATGGCGATAAAAGCGTATTTCAGTTTTGTCGGCGGTTCGCTTTCCAGTTCATAGCACAGATCCAGCTTGCAGAATGTAAAATTCCGCACCAGTTGGTTTATCTGGGCGTACAGGTCGATGGATTCGCCGTACAGCCCGTGCACGCTGCTCCGGATTGCATCCATGGCGCTGGAAAGGGTGTCTTTCAGCGCGAGCAGGTTTTCCCGGAGCTTTTCGTCCCGGTTTACGGCAAGGAGCGCGCCCACCTGAAGAATTGAGCTGGAAAGCAGATGCCCCACGCTGTCGTGAATATCGCGCGCAATCCGGTTGCGTTCGTCCAGCGTAGCCAGCCGGATACCGGTGTCCTGCTGTTCCAGAAGCTTACGGTTCTGCCGCTCCAGCGTTGTTGAAAGTTCTTTGCCGCTGTCACGCAGATGGTTGGACTTTTGCTTCAGCGTTTCCACTTCCAGTGACCGGTGTTCCAGCAGAAGCCCCAGAATGGGCAGCAGCACCGTCCCCGCAATGGCTGCCGTGCTGGAATGGCACCAGAAAGAAATAAGGGGGATCAGGCCCGTAAGGCACAGATACCGGTACTTGGTGGCCAGCACGGCGTAGCATACTGCAGGCAGAAACGCGGTCATCCCCGGCAAAAACAAGCACCAGGCAATATACCCCGCGGCAAATGCCGCCTGGATTTCTGCGCGGCTGAAATAAATACTGAAAGCCGTGAAGGCGACGGCGAGGACGACGGGGAGAACCCTGGCGCCGAACTCAGGCGTGCAGAGGTAAAATATCAGGCAGCACAAAAACAGGGCGGTCTGGTCTTCCATTTTTTCTTCCGTCACAGCCGGCTCCCTCCCCTTGGCTCTTATTTTATCATTTCCGCCGCCGGGATACAATTCTTTCGGAAAACCGCACCCGCTCCTTTCTTGACATTTTTATCATTACATTATATAGTGTTAAATATTAGATGAAGCAATTTTTTATCCGGAAATACACTGCCCGGTGATTTGGCAGGAGAATACAGGAGGAATACGGATGACAATGAAAAGAAAGACCAAAACCATGGACGGAAATGAAGCTGCCGCATATGTTTCGTATGCGTTTACGGAAGTTTCCACCATTTACCCGATCACGCCGTCTTCGCCGATGGCGGAGCATGTGGATGTCTGGGCCGCGAACGGAAAGAAGAACCTTTTCGGCCAGCCGGTCCGTCTGGTAGAGATGGAAAGCGAGTGCGGGGCAGCCGGCGCTATGCATGGCGCTCTGGAGGCCGGGGCCCTCACTACGTCTTATACCGCTTCGCAGGGGCTGATGCTGATGATCCCGGCCCTGTACCGCCTCAGCGGCGAGCTGCTTCCCGGTGTTCTGCATGTCAGTTCCCGGACCGTCGGCACTCACGCTTTCTCCATTTTTGGGGATCATTCGGACGTAATGGCCTGCCGGCAGACCGGCCTTGCCATGATCTGCGACGGCAGCGTCCAGGAAGTCATGGATCTGACCGCCGTGCCGCATTTGGCTGCCATTGAGGGCCGCGTCCCGTTTCTGCATTTCTTTGACGGGTTCCGCACTTCGCACGAGATCCAGAAGGTTGAAGTCATGGATTACGAAGACCTGCGGCCCCTGGTGAACCAAAAGGCCCTGGAAGCGTTCCGTGCGAACGCCTTGAACCCGGATCACCCCATTCAGCGCAGCACGGTCCAGAACCCGGATATCTACTTCCAGGCGCGTGAGGCAGCCAACCGCTATTACGAGGCTATCCCGGACATTGTGGAAAAGTACATGGGTGAAATCAGCCGGATCACCGGGCGCGACTACCATCTTTTCAATTATTACGGCGCACCGGATGCAGAATATGTAATCGTTGCCATGGGCTCTGTCAGCGGCACAGCGCAGGAAGTCGTCGATCTCCTGCAAAAGCAGGGCCGCAAAGTCGGTTATCTTCAGGTTAGGCTGTTCCGCCCGTTTTCGGCGTCCTATTTTCTGCGTGCTCTGCCGAAGACCGTCCGCGCACTGGCTGTGCTGGACCGCACCAAAGAGCCCGGTTCGCAGGGCGAACCGCTGTATGAAGACGTGTGCTCCGTTTTTGCCAACCGCGACCACAGCCCGCACATTTACGGCGGCCGGTACGGCCTGGCTTCCAAAGATGTTACACCGGCGCAGATCGTTGCGGTTTTCGACAATCTGGAGCAGCCGGAACCGATGAACCATTTCACCGTGGGAATCCGCGACGATGTTACGCACCATTCCCTCACGGTCGGCCAACCGGTGGACAGCGGCGATCCGGATACTGTCAGCTGCAAGTTCTGGGGCCTCGGTTCGGATGGAACCGTCGGCGCCAACAAGAACTCCATTAAAATTATCGGCGACAATACGGATCAGTATGTTCAGGGCTATTTTGAATTCGATACGAAAAAATCCGGGAGCGTGACCCGTTCGCATCTCCGCTTCGGGAAAAAGCCGATCCGTTCGGAGTACCTTGTTTCCAAGGCGGATTTCGTCGCATGCCATAAACCGACCTACCTGTTCCGGTACGACATCCTTTCCGACCTGAAGCCCGGCGGGACATTCCTGCTGAACTGCGGCTGGAAGCCGGAAGAGCTCGAAGAAAAGCTGCCCGCGTCCGTCAAGCGGTATCTGGCTCAGAACCATATTCGTTTCTATATAATCGACGCAACGCGTATTGCGGCAGAAATCGGCCTGCGTACCCGGACGAACACTGTCCTCCAGTCTGCGTTCTTCAAACTGGCCGGCATTCTCCCCATTGAAGACGCCAAACGCTACATGAAGCAGGCAATCGACAGTACTTACCGCCGCAAAGGTGAAAAAGTCCTCAGTATGAACAAAGCCGCCGTTGACCGCGGCGCGGATGAAGTCCGTGAAGTGAAAATTCCGGAAAACTGGAAGAATGCGGAGGATTCGGCTGCAAAAGCCCCGGAGAAGACCCTGCCGGATTACATAAAGAATGTCCTGATTCCCGTCAATGCGCAGAAAGGGGACGGGCTTCCTGTCAGCACTTTTGCAGACGCGGCCGACGGCACCGTTCCTCTTGGGACTTCAAAATATGAAAAGCGCGGAACAGCGGTCATGGTGCCGAAATGGAATCCCGAAAAATGTATCCAGTGCAACTGGTGTTCCTATTACTGCCCGCACGCCTCCATCCGTCCGTTCCTTTTGACCCCGAAGGAAAAGCAGAGTGCTCCGGGATCGTATGCCACGGTGGAAGCAGCCGGAAAAGGCCTTGAAGGATATGAATTCCGCGTGCAGGTGGATCCGTTGGACTGCACCGGGTGCGGTTCCTGCGAGCAGGTCTGCCCGGCTCCGGAAAAGGCCATTGAGATGCAGCCGCTGGAATCCCAGATGGGCGAGCAGGCCAACTGGAACTATTCGCTGTCACTTTCCCCGAAAGACGGCCTGATGAATAAATTCACAGTCAAGGGCAGCCAGTTCCAGCAGCCGCTTCTGGAGTTCTCCGGGGCGTGCGCCGGGTGCGGTGAAACTCCGTATATGAAACTGCTTACCCAGCTGTTCGGCGACCGGATGATCCTTGCCAACGCCACCGGATGCACGCAGGCGTGGGGCGCCGCGGCGCCGTGCGTCCCGTATACGAAGAACCGGTGCGGGCACGGGCCGGCCTTCTCCAATTCCCTGTTTGAAAACAACGCGGAGTTTTCGCTTGGCATGTGCCTTGCCACCCAGCAGCGCCGCGAGCATCTGGCTGCCCGCGTTAAAGAGCTGGCGGGGCAGACCGGGGATGAACCGCTGAAAGCCGCTTTGAAGGCGTGGATCAATGGGTACCGCCAGGCGGAAGGCACCCGGGAGCGCGCCGAGGCAGTGGTTTCGGCTGTCCGCGCCGACCGCGCGGAAGCGGATCGCCCGCTCTGCGAAGAGATTCTGCACGAAAGCGACCAGCTCACCAAAAAATCCATGTGGATGTACGGCGGTGACGGCTGGGCATACGATATCGGATTCGGGGGGTTGGATCATGTCCTGAACCTCGGAATCGACGTCAATGTTTTGATCGTGGATACCGAAGTCTATTCCAATACGGGCGGGCAGGCGTCAAAATCCACCCCGGCCGGGGCGGTTGCCCAGTTTGCCGCTTCCGGCAAAAAGACGGACAAAAAAGACCTCGGCGCGATTTTCATGACATATGGAAATATCTACGTTGCCCAGGTCGCCATGGGCGCAAACCCCAACCAGCTCATCCGTGTCCTGAAAGAGGCGGAGGCGTTCCCGGGGCCGTCCGTGGTCATTGCGTACGCTCCCTGCATCAGCCACGGTATTGTCAAGGGCATGGCGTATGCCCAGCCGGAATCTAAGCTGGCTGTACAGAGCGGATACTGGACTTTGTACCATTATAATCCCCAGCGCCGGGAGCGGGGCGAAAATCCGTTTGTGCTGGATTCCCGCGAGCCAACCCTGCCGCTTCGTGATTTTCTGGAGGGCGAGGTCCGCTATGCGTCCCTGAATCGGACGTTCCCGGATAAGGCGGAAGCCCTCATGCAGCAGGCCGAGCGTGCTGCTGCAAGGCGGTACCGCTATTACCGGCGGATGGCCGCGCAGGCAGACTGATTCTGAGATTTCCGTTCGCAAAAAGGGCCGCATGGATGCTTTTCTGCATCCATGCGGCCCTTTTGACTGGTTAAACTGCTGCGCGGGCCGAAAAGAAAGCTTTCGGTCGGACAGGTTCATTTACCGGCAGAGGTAACGGTCAATCTCTCCGCACAGATTCCGGATGCACCCGTCGTGGAAAGGAAGCTCCAGCCCCGCGAGTTTAACAAGGTCTACGTAAGTTTTCGTGCCGCCAGCCTTAACGAAAGTCAGGTAGCGGGAGAATGCGTCTTTCCAGTCTTTTTCAGAGGCCGACCAGAATTCCAGCGCAGTTGTCTGTGCAAGGCAGTAGTCGATATAATACAGCGGAAAAGAGTAAATATGGTGCTGGCGCTGGTAGCCGCCGCCTTCGCAGAAGAACGGCAGGTTGTCAAAGTTGATCCACGGGCGGTATGTTTTTTCCAGCTTCAGCCAGGTCTGCTTGCGCTCGGCAGGCGTCAGTTCCGGATTTTCGTACATCGTAGTCTGAAAATCATCCACCAGGCATCCGTAGGGGATAAAGTCGAGGGCCGCTTCCAGCTGGTACTGATGGAATTTTTCCGCCTCGTCCGCAAAAAACAAACGATCCCACGGCCTTGAAAACAGTTCCATAGACATGGAGTGCGTTTCCGCACCGTCCATGGTTGGGCAGCTGGTTTCACGGATTTTCATATCCCGCGAAACATAGCTTGCAAAAGCGTGGCCGGCTTCGTGTGTCAGTACTTCCACGTCGCCTGCGGTTCCGTTGAAATTGGCGAAGATGAAAGGCGCTTTGTAGGCCGGCAGATCAGTGCAGTATCCGCCGCCCGCCTTGCCTTTTTTGCTGTCCAGGTCGAAAAGTTCGTTCTTTACCATAAAGTCGAAGAACTCACCGGTCAGCGGGTTCATTTCATGGTACATTTTCTGGGCCTGCTTCACAAGTTCCTGCCGGTTACCTTTCGGCGCCGGATTTCCGTCCGGAAACAGGCAGCTGTCGTCGTAGAATTTGATGTCCGGCAGGCCGAGGCGTTTCGCCTGGCGCTCTTTGATTTTAGAAATCATGGGCACAAGGTCGCGCACAATCTGCCTGCGGTAAGCCTTGACTTCCTCCGGTCCGTAGCAGTTGCGCCCCAGCCGGTCGTATCCGAGCTGCACATAATTTTGGTAGCCCAGTTTTTTGGCCTGTTCCGTCCGGTTTTTCACCAGCTCATCATAAATCTTATCCAGCCTCTTCGAGTTGGCAAGGAAGAATCCCGCCGACTTTTCCCACGCGCCTTTGCGGACGCTCCGGTCGGAAGAAATCGTGTATTTCTGAATTTCAGAAAGGTTCAGCGTTTTTCCGTCAAAGTCCATTTTTGCGGAGGCGAGAAGTTTTTCATATTCGGTTACAAGCGCGTTTTCCCGTTTCATCAGGTCAATGACGGCGGGCGAGAAAGATTTCAGCGCGAGGTCGATGTTGGTAAAGAAAATCTTCCCGGTCTTCTTTTCCAGTTCGCTCTTAAAGCGGGATTGGGCGGCTGCGCGGTAAAAGTTCTGAATGGATTCCTGCACCACCGGGTTATTGGCATCAAAGAACGCCATTTCCGTTTCATAAAACGGATCGGTTGTATTGATGCTGTTGCGAATATAAGCAATGGTGTTCATGGTTTGAAAATCACTGGAAAGTTTTTCGTGCTCCAAAATCAGCCGGTACTGTTCATCAGCGGATTTGCATTCCGGAAACTGTTTGGTGATCCGGGCGTATTTCTGTTTTATTTCGTTCAGGTCGGGGCGCTGATACGGCATTTCAGAAAACTTCATTTTATATTCTCCTTTTTGTCAGGCTTTCGGGCTCTCTTTCATTATACTACATACTACAGTTTTGCGGGCTGTGCGGGAAGATTTCCCGCCTGCGGAAAAGGTCGCTTTCAGACCGGGTGAATTTCAATACTGCCAAATGATGCGTTGCCGGTCACAGTCAGCGTGGGTGCGCTCCCGTCCGGGCTGAAGGCCGAAGATCCCGCGTCCACTGCGCCGAAACCGGCTTTCAGCCGATTGACAACATGCCATTGCCGCGGAATATACAGTTTCATGGCGCCGAAGCTGCAGCTCAGCTGGATTTCCGCCCCCTCCGGGCTGATTTGCGCCTGGTCAAAATAGAGTTGCATTTCCCCGAAGGAAACCTCAAAATCCCCTTTTTGCAGGTTTTGGCTGTGCAGATATTTGCTGGATTCGCCGAATCTTGTTCGGGCATATACATGGTTTCCGTCGAGGTTTTCCGAAGATCCCGCTTCAAATATGTCGGAACAGCGGCAGCCGGAATGGATATTCCAGTGGTTTCGGAAAAGAATATGGCACCCGATGGACGCAAGAATCGCAGCCAGAAGCAAAATCCAGAAAGAAAGAACGGGAAAGCCCAGCGGTTTCTGATAAATCAGGTACAGCAGCGCCGCCGACAGAAAAGCTCCGAAAAAGCTGCGGTCTGCAATGCTCTGTATCAAAAGGCCGGCCAGCAAAACGGTCGCAAGAACGCTGAGAAAACCGATGTGCAGGAACGATCCCATTTGGCAGGCAATGACGAAGACCGCTGCCAGAAGGAAGAAAATTCCCCAGAACCATTTTTTATGTTTCATAATGACCCCTTTCCCTCAGCCGCTGCCGAAGCTCTTTGTAGTAGTACCGGGACACATAGATCTGCTTGTGGCTGCCGGTAAACTGAATTAAACTGGAAGCGGCCAGGTTCCGTGTTACCGAATAGATTTTCCGTACATTAACGATGGCGGATTTTGCCGACCGCACGAAATTCCGGGGAAGCATCCCCTCCAGCTCATACAGGCGGTATTTCACGAGGTAAGCGTCGTCGGCGGTGTGGGCGTAAATATGGTCGCCTTCCGTTTCAAAAAATAGAATGTCGTCCAGCGGAAAGTAAAATTCCCGGTTCTGCTTGTAGAACACAATTTTGTTTTCCTGCCGGGCCTGTTCCAGAACCGACTGGTACAGCTTCCGGATTTTCTCATCCGCGCGGCCGCAGCGGATCAGAACTTCATCCTCAGCCAGCCCGTCAACGACTTCAATGTTTACCTTCATTTCCGCTTCACCCCGTCTGCCCATAGTATACCGCCTTTTGCCGGAGAGGGGAAGAGAAAACGGGCGAAAGGACTTTTCCAGGAGGTAACCGGTTGAAAATCAGAGGCCGGTCGGCTTTCCCGATTGTATTTACAGCTTTAGGAAAAAACTGTATAATAAGCAGGAAACCAGCCACAAAAAATTTTGGGAGCATTCGGAGGGTGAGACTATGGAAAACAGCGTATCCCAGACGCCCACGCCGCACAACGGGGCCAAAGAGGGGCAGATCGCCAAAACCGTTTTGATGCCGGGCGATCCGCTCCGCGCAAAATTTATCGCGGAACAGTATCTAGAAAACCCGTCCTGCTTTAATACAGTGCGCAATATGCTCGGTTACACCGGTACTTACCGGGGCCGCCGGGTTTCGGTTATGGGCGGGGGCATGGGGATGCCTTCCGTCGGAATTTATACCTATGAACTGTACCATTTTTACGGGGTGGAAAGCATTATCCGCATTGGATCAGCCGGCGGAATCGCGGACGGGATCCGCGTGGGCGATCTGATTGCCGCCATGGGAGCCTGCACGGATTCCCATTATGCGGCGCAGTACCGCCTTCCCGGCACATTTGCCCCCGTGGCGGATTTCGGCCTTCTCCGCCGCGCCGTGGAGATTGCCGAACGCAGAAAAGCCCGTCTGGCGGTTGGCAGTGTCCTTTCGTCCGACGTTTTTTACGGGGACGATCCTCAGGCGCTTCCCGCATGGAAAAAGATGGGCGTCCTTGCCGTAGAGATGGAGGCCGCGGCCCTGTATATGAATGCGGCGCGGTGCGGGAAAAAAGCGCTCTGCCTGCTGACTGTTTCAGACTGCCCTCTGACGGGCGAAGCCCTTTCCGCGCAGGAGCGGGAAACCGGTTTTACCGGAATGATGAAGATTGCTCTGGAGCTTGCGGCAGAAGGTGCGGAAAATGGATGACGGGGAACTGCTCCGACGGGCCGAAAGTGCCCGGCGGTTTGCTTATGCGCCCTATTCCCGTTTCACTGTGGGGGCGGCGCTCCTTGCTGAAAGCGGAAAAATCTATACCGGCTGCAATATTGAGTCCGCTTCCTATACCCCTACTGTGTGTGCGGAGCGGACGGCGTTTTTCAAGGCGGTCAGCGAAGGAGAGCGCCGGTTTCTGCGGATCGCCATTGCCGGCGGCGCGCAGGGCCGTTCTGCGGAAGAGCCGTGCCCGCCGTGCGGTGTCTGCCGGCAGGTCATGATGGAGTTCTGTGATCCGCACGTGTTTCAGATTGTCCTTGCTTCCGGCGGAAAGCCGCGCCGTTATCTTCTCGAAGAGCTGCTTCCGGTCGGCTTCGGTCCGGGCAATCTCCGCGGAACCGGCGGGAAAGGGGAACCTTGATATGAGAATGTACGACTTAATAGAAAAAAAGAAACTGGGGCGGGAGCTCTCTGCGGAAGAAATCGCCTTTTTCATCCGCGGGTGCGTGTCGGGCATTATTCCGGATTACCAGACTTCCGCATTGCTGATGGCCATTTATTTCCGCGGGATGACAGACCGGGAGACCGCGGATCTTACGCGCTGTATGGCTGCGTCCGGTGAAACAGCGGATCTTTCCTCCATTCCGGGCGTCAAGGTGGACAAGCACAGCACCGGCGGCGTAGGGGACAAGACAACGCTGATTGTCATTCCCATGGCGGCGTCGCGGGGCGTCCGCATTGCAAAAATGAGCGGGCGCGGCCTCGGCCATACGGGCGGGACCGCCGATAAGCTTGAATCCATCCCGGGAATGCAGGTTTCCATCAGCCGGGAGCGTTTCCTCGAGATTGTGCGCACAGTCGGCGCAAGCGTAATCTGGCAGTCCGGGAACCTGGCCCCGGCCGACAAGAAGCTGTATGCCCTGCGCGACGTGACCGATACGGTGGACAGCATCCCGCTGATTGCTTCCAGTATCATGAGCAAAAAAATTGCCGCGGGTTCCGACTGTATTCTGCTGGATGTCAAAACCGGCAGCGGCGCTTTCATGAAGACCGTGGACGGCGCCGTCCGCCTTGCAAAGACGATGGTTTCCATCGGCGAGAGCGCGGGCCGCCGGACGGTGGCACTGATTACCGATATGAACCAGCCGCTCGGCTCGGCGATTGGAAATTCACTGGAAGTTGCCGAGGCATGCCGCACGCTGCGGGGAGAGGGTCCGGAAGATCTGACGGTTCTCAGCGTGGAGCTGGCCGCCGATATGCTTGTCCTAGCCGGGAAAGGGGATCGGGCGGCCTGCCGCGCTGCGGCGCAGCAGTGTCTGGCGGACGGAACCGCGTTCCGCAAATTCAAAGAAATGGTGGCGGCTCAGGGCGGTGACATTTCCGTGCTGGACGATCCGTCCCGGTTCCCGCAGGCAAAACAAGAGCACATTGTCAGGGCTCCCGCGTCCGGATTCCTGTATTCCATGGATGCGGAGCAGTGCGGGATCGCTTCCATGGAACTGGGGGCCGGCCGGAAGAAAAAAGAGGATGTGATTGATCCCTCGGCCGGGATCATCCTAAAGAAGAAAACCGGAGATCCCATCCGGGAAGGGGACCCGCTTGCCGTCCTGTATTCATCGTCGGGGGATCTGTGCGCGGCGGCGGAACGGACATTTCTGGGTGCCATTGCCATCCGGCCGGAAAAGCCGGAGCCACGCCCTCTCCTGATTGCCCGCGTGGATAAAGACGGATTCCAAAAATTATAAGGAACACCTGAGCAAAAAAAGGAAGGCCCCGGGAACCAGAACCAGCGTTCCCGGGGCCTTCCCTCTTATCTGAAACGGAAACCCGCCGTCTGTGGGTCAGCGGTCCCATTTGTCGCACAGGGAGTTGATCTGGCCCGTGAATTTGGCAAGGTCCTTGTTGGCGCCGCCTTTGTTGTGCTGAATGACGCGCAGCAGCCGTTCGCCGGCCGCCAGAAGCCGCGAAAAAGCGGAGGATAGGTGCCGCCTGGCCCCCTCTGGATGCAGCTTTTCCGGCGCAATGCCTTCGCTGATCATCCGGTCTGCCAGAAGGTCGTATTCCGCCTCAAAATTGGGGGCGCAGGCGCGGTATCCTTTTCGGTTGAGCTCGTCGGTAAATTCTTCGCAGATGGTCTGCTCGCCGTGGATCACAAATATGCGCCGCGGCTTTTCCGTAAAAGCGCCGGCCCACCGCAGCAGGCCGCTGTGATCCGCATGGCCGGAAAGGGCTTTGAAATTGTGGATCTGCGCTTTCACGGAGATTTCCTCGCCGAACAGTTTGACCTGCTTTACGCCGTCGATCAGGATGCGGCCGAGGGTCCCTTCGGCCTGGTAGCCGACGAAAACGATGGAGCACTCGGGCCGCCACAGGTTGTGTTTCAGGTGGTGCCGGATCCGCCCTGCTTCGCACATGCCGCTGGAAGAGATGATGACTTTCGGCGCAGGGTCGTCGTTAAGGGCTCGGGATTCCTCCGCGCTTTCGCAGGTATGCAGATTCGGGAACTGGATCGGGCGGAACCCGTTCCGGATCACGCGTACGGTTTCTTTGTCGGCGTAGCCGGTCAGGTCACCGCTGTAGATTTTCGTTGCCTCTATAGCCAGCGGGCTGTCTACATACACGGGAAAATCCGGGTTGCTTTTGACCAGATGTTTTTCCTTCATTTCGCGGATAAAGTACAAAAGTTCCTGCGTGCGCCCAACGGCAAAACTCGGGATCACTACGTTTCCGCCTGCCGCGAACGTGCGGTCAAACACTTCGGCAAGCTGGGGGATGTAGTTTACAATCGGATCGTGTTCCCGGTTTCCGTAGGTGGATTCCATTACCGCATAATCCGCTTCCGAGATATACTGAGGGTCCCGGATAATGGGCTGGTTCAAATTTCCGATATCGCCGGAAAAAACGATTTTTCGGGTTTGACCGTTTTCAGCAGCCCAGACCTCAATGGAGGCCGATCCGAGCAAATGGCCCGCGTCCACCATGCGGAACCGGATTCCGTCGCACAGCTGTACCATCGTTCCGTAGGTGCAGCGTTCCAGATGCCTTAGCACCTTCTCTGCGTCGGATACCGTGTAGAGCGGAGTAACAGGTTCATGCCCGGCGCGTTTTCCTTTGCGGCTGTTAATCTCGGCGTCCACTTCCTGAATGTGGGCGCTGTCGCGGAGCATGATGCCCAGCAGGTCGCAGGTTGCGCCTGTGGCATATATTTTTCCCCGAAACCCGTTCCGGATCAGGAGAGGCAGCCGTCCGCTGTGGTCAATGTGCGCGTGGGTCACCAGCACGGCGTCAATCTGCGCAGGATCAAACGGAAAGCGGCTGTTTTCCTCTTCGTTCAGTCCCTGGTTGAGGCCGCAGTCAACCAGGATGGTTTTCCCGCAGGCCTGAAGGCAGTGGCAGCTTCCGGTTACCGCCTTGTCCGCTCCGAAAAACATCAGTTTCATAAATTTACCCCCTCTTTTTGTTCAAGCCAGGCTCAGTTCCACCGGGCAGTGGTCGCTTCCGGTTACCGCAGACAGGATACTGCTTTCCCGCACGCGGTTTTTCAGCCGGTCGGAAACCAGAAAATAGTCTATGCGCCATCCGGCGTTGGTGCTGCGCGCGTGGTATAAATAGGACCACCAGGTGTAGGCGCCGGTTTCGTCCGGGTGCAGCAGGCGGAACGTGTCGGTAAAGCCCGCACCGAGAAGGTCCGTCATTTTCTGCCGTTCTTGATCGGTGAACCCCGCGTTGGTGCGGTTGCTCTTCGGGTTTTTCAGGTCAATCTCCTCATGTGCGACGTTCATGTCGCCGCAGGCAACAACGGGTTTTTCTGCGTCAAGCCCTTTCAGGTATCCCCGGAACGCGTCGTCCCACTCCATCCGGTAGGCAAGGCGTGCCAGCCCCCGCTGCGAATTTGGCGTGTAGACGTTCACTAAGTAAAATTCAGGGAATTCCAGCGTAATGCACCGCCCTTCACCGCCGAATTCCGGCCGGCCGATCCCGTACTTTGCCGCCAGCGGTTCCGAACGGCTGAAAACGGCCGTGCCGGAGTACCCTTTCTTTTCCGCGGAGTTCCAGTACTGAAAGTAGCCGGGCAGAGAAATTTCGGCCTGCTCCCGTTTCATTTTGGTTTCCTGCACGCAGAAGACGTCCGCTCTGCCTGCTGTGAAAAACTCCGGAAACCCTTTGTTCATACAGGCCCTCAGGCCGTTTACATTCCAGGAAATCAGCTTCATGGCGTCCTCCGTTTTCAGCCTGCCGCGGCGGGAACTTTTTCTTTCCCGTCGAACTGCATGTTATAGTATTTGGCGTAAATCCCATTTTTGCGGAGCAGTTCCCCGTGGGTTCCGCTTTCGGCGATCCCGTGGTCAGCAATCACAACGATCCGGTCGGCGTTGCGGATGGTGCTCAGCCGGTGGGCAATGACAATAGTCGTGCGGTTTTTCGCCAGCCGGTCGAGTGATTCCTGCACGCGGCGCTCGCTTTCGTTGTCCAGCGCGCTGGTGGCTTCGTCCAGAATCAAGATCGGCGGATTTTTCAGGAATACCCGGGCAATGGCGATCCGCTGTTTCTGCCCTCCGCTCAGCCGCGTCCCGCGTTCGCCGACGAACGTGTCGTACCCGTCCGGCAGGCTGCTGATAAAATCGTGGATACCGGCGCTGCGCGCCGCCTCCATAATCTCTTCATCCGTCGCGTCCGGTTTACCGTAGGCAATGTTGCTGCGGATGCTTCCCGTAAACATGTAAACGTCCTGCTGGACGATCCCAATCGCATTCCGCAGTGAACTTAAGCGCAGGCCGCGCACGTCGCTGCCGTCGATCCGCACGCTGCCGGATGTCACGTCATAAAAACGCGGAAGAAGCGAGCAGAGCGTCGTTTTTCCTCCGCCGGAAGGGCCCACCAGCGCCACGGTCTGCCCGGGTCGAATGTGGAGATTGATGCGCTTCAGGACTTTTTCCGATTCATCGTAACTGAAAGATACGTCGCGGTATTCAATGTCGCCCCGGATGCCGGCCAGATCTTTGGCTCCGGGCTTGTCCTTGATATCGGGGTCGGTTTCCAGCACTTCCACAAAGCGGCGGAATCCGGAGTACCCTTTCTGGAACATTTCCGTGAATTCAACCAGTACGTCAATGGGGTTGACGAAGATATTGATGTACAGGGCATATACGGCTAGATCCGTGACGCTCAGGGAGCCGCGGGCCACAAAGATCCCGCCGCAGACCAGCACGGTCAGGTAAAGCATCCCTTCAAAAAAGCTGTTCCCCGCCCGGAAACTTCCCATAATCCGGTAGCTGCTTACCTTCGAATCCAAAAAACGGAGGTTGCTGTCCTCAAACTTGCGCTGTTCCAGCTCCTCGTTTCCAAACGATTTCACAACGCGGATTCCTGCCAGGCTGTCCTGCACCTGTGCGTTGACCCCCGCAATTTTTTTGCGGTTGTCCAGAAAAATGGCGCGCATTTTTTTGTTTTTATACAGGCTGAAGAAGAGCATCAGAAGTGTCACGCCGGTCAGAATCAGCGTCATGGGGATGTTGATGGTCATCATCAGGATAAACGAGCCGATAATTTTTAAAAATGAGATAAAAATATTTTCCGGACCGTGGTGCGCCAGTTCGGAAATATCAAACAGATCGGAAACCAGCTTGCTCATCATCTCGCCGGTGTTGTTGCGGTCATAATATGAGAAAGACAGGCGTTGGTAATGGTTGAACAGATCCTGCCGCATGTTGCTTTCCATGCGCGCGCCCATGATATGCCCCCACGAGGTGATATAGTACTGGCACCCAAAACGCACAAGGTACATGATCAGCAGCGCGGGCGCCAAGATCCGCAGGCCGCTCAGAAGCGCCGCTGTGTCCAGCCGGAAGAGGCCGTTCATCAGCCACCGGAGGATCTGGGGGAATGATACGTCAATTGCCGAAAGCACCACCGCGCACAAAAGATCGAAAAAGAATATGGCGCGGTAAGGGTGGTAGTATCCAATAAATTTGCGGAATAAAGACATGCAGTTTTAACCTTTCTTGGGTTCTTTGTAATTTTCTCCGAATGTATCAACTGTTACGGAAACGATTTTCTGTGTTTCAAGCGGCTTGTCGTCGTAGTCGCGCGGCATAGACACAATGCGATCCACTTCTTCCATACCGGAAATAACTTTTCCAAAGGCAGCATATTCTCCGTCCAGATAGGGCGCTTCATCCACCATGATGAAAAACTGGGAGCCGGCGCTGTTCGGGTTAATGGATCGAGCCATGGAGATAATGCCCCGTGTGTGTTTCAGGTCGTTTGTGAAGTGGTTGGAATTAAATTCACCCCGGATGCAGTAGCCGGGTCCTCCCGTGCCGTTCCCTTTGGGATCTCCGCCCTGAATCATAAACTTCGGAATGATCCGGTGGAACGTCGTGCCGTTGTAAAACCCTTTTTTTACAAGAGAGATAAAATTATTCACCGTGTTGGGTGCAACGTCGGGATACAGCTCAATCTGGATCGTGCCGTGATCGGTTTTCATAGTTACCAGCGGATATTTCATAAATAAACCTCCGTCTTTTATTCTGGGCGCTTTTCCTTTATTATTATAATCCGAATAGCGCTGCCCTACAAGCGGAATAAGAAAATTGTTTCGGGAACGGAAGCGCTTCTTTTCTGTGTCCGAACAAAAAAAGCCGCAGGATATTCTCCTGCGGCAAAAGCCTGTTTTTCCTTTGGAATGGGAAAGGCAGATCAACCCCACGGCTTCCGTGTTTTCTTATGGTTTCCCATACAGGCTGAACCGGTTTTTTCCATTCCGCTTTGAGCGGTAAAGCGCTTCATCCGCTTTTTGATACAGGGTTTCATATGTCTTTCCGTCGTCAGGGTACAAAGCGACACCGATACTTCCGCTGACTGGGGACGTTTCCCCGTCTAAGCGTATTTTCTGGAACAGGCGCTGCACGGTTTTCAGCTTTTCCAAAAGAGCGCTTTCCGCTTCTACATCCTTCATCAGGACAAGGAACTCGTCCCCGCCCACACGGCCGGCGATATCCGTGGAGCGGAAAGCTTCCTGAATTACCTGTGAGACCTTTACCAGTGCCTGATCACCCCGCGTGTGTCCGAACGTATCGTTAATCCGCTTAAAGTTGTCAATATCCATCATAACGACGGCGTGGCGTCTTCCGGCGCCTTCGCCTGTAAGGTAGGCTTCAGCCAGTGACTGGGTTTCTGTTTTATTGTAAAGCCCGGTCAGCCCGTCTTTCTGCGACTGCCTCAGCAGTTCGAGATCCCGCTTTTTGCGTTCGTCAATATCCTTTACATACCCAATAATTTTCAAGCCCGAATTTTCACCGCTTTTCAGAAGGACAACGGTTGCAGACAACCAGCGGAGCCTTCCGTCTGCCGTTTTCTGGCGGTATTCCAGCATAACTTCCGAAGAACCGGCTTTCCGGAAAAAATCCAGCAGGCTGTTTCGTGAAAACGTCCCGTAGAATTTTTCGGCGTCTTCGCCGTAAACGGTTTTTTCCGCCAGCAGACGCACCATTTCATCGAACATAGCTGTGTGAAGGAACGGGAAAGTCTGTTTATAAGCCGCATTTCCATAGATAATCCGGTTATGGGTCAGGTCAGCTTCCAAAACCCTTTCGCAGGTAATTTCCAGTGCAGAGCGGTAAACTTTTTCATTTTCATACAGCTGGCATTGCAGCCGCCTGCTTTTCGTCAGTTCTTCCGTTTGGCTTTCCACGCAGCTCATCAGGCGGTTAAAGTCGGCAGAAAGTTCCTTCATTGCAAAATTGCCGTCACTGCACGAAAAGCGGGCCCGGTAGTCACCGTCAATAGCCCGCTTGATTGTTTTAATAAACTGTTCCACCGGCACGGTGACAAACCTTATCCAAACAAAGGCATACGTTGTAATCAGGACAGCCACAGGAAAAATCAGATCAGACA
Organism: Ruminococcaceae bacterium UBA5406; assembly: GCA_002407675.1. GTDB lineage: Bacteria > Bacillota > Clostridia > Oscillospirales > Acutalibacteraceae > Thermocaproicibacter. The sequence goes on along the minus strand of DHNW01000024.1, from coordinate 49,212 downwards.
ATGTGAGCAGCGATCTCTGAAATCCATCCGTTATAACGGCAAGGATCATCACTGGTGGCAGACAGGCTGCTGCCGCTAATCCAAATACTTTTCCCCTCACAACGAACGCCTCCTGTGCAACCGGCTGGCCTGCTTTTCAGTTTAGCCCCGTGGCTTTGCGTCTCACGACTTTCATCGGATTTGCTATTTTACTGGTCGGCATTACGAATATTTTATTTAATTCGGAACAAATATAATTATATGGCATTAAAGGGAAAAATACAAGCAGATTTATGGCAAATGGTTAAAAACGGTAAAATAGACAAATTTATGACAACATCTTGTCAATATTTAAAAGCTGCCGGCTCCGGTTTCTTTCTGCAGCTTTTCTCTTGCCACAGCCAGCATCAGTTTAATCCGGTTTTCCTGGTTTACCCGGGTAGCACTCGGGTCGTAGTCGATCGGCACAATGTTGGATTTCGGATCGATGGCCTTGATCCTGTGAATCATTCCCTTGCCGCTGATATGGTTCGGGAGGCAGCCGAACGGCTGAGCGCAGACGATATTTTCGTATCCCTGTTCAGAAAGTTCCAGCATTTCGGCGGTAAGCAGCCAGCCTTCTCCCATTTTATCGCCGTAGCCAATCACGTTTTTAATCAGGCTTTTGGTGTGGGCGTAAGGTTCCGGCGGCTGGTAGCGCGGTTCGCTCCGGACGGCTTCAATCATAATGTTCTGCATCCGTACAAGGTAGTTCATCAGAATATTCACAAAAAAGTATTTCAAGGGATTTCCGCCGTACAGCTTAATGTCTTCCAGCCGGTTGTCAACTTTAAACAGCCCGAAGTTCATCAGGCCGGGTACGTTGACTTCACAGTCCTGGTCCCGCAGGAACTGCTCCAGGTTGTTATTGCCGAGGGCGGAGTATTTCACATAGATTTCGCCTACGATGCCCACTTTCACCTTGGGAACTTTTTGAATGGGGATGGCAGCAAAATCCTTTACCATCTCATGCAGGTTTTCTTTCACCTGGGTAAGGGACAGCCCTTTTCCGGCATTGAAAAGGCTGGTCAGGTGCTTCGACCATTTTTCAACTTTTCGGTTAGTTTCGCCCTTTTCCGTTTCGTAGGCTTCCGTCTGGTTGCGCAGCAGCACCAGCACGTCGCCGTAAACCATGGCTGCAATGAATTTACGGATCATGGGCAGCGTAACGTGGAATCCCGGGTCGCGTTCCAGAAATGAAAGATTCAGCGAAATAACGGGCACCTGTTCCAGCCCGGCCTTTTTCAGGGCTTTGCGCAGCAGATGAATATAGTTGGAAGCCCTGCAGCCGCCGCCGGTCTGCGTGATCACCAGGGCCGTTTTGTTTACGTCGTATTTTCCGGAGTGCAGCGCGTCGATAAACTGGCCGATCACCAGCACGGCGGGGTAACAGGCGTCGTTATGAACGTATTTCAGGCCTTCCTGCACAATATTGGGGCCGTTTGTATCCAGCAGTTCGAATTTGTATCCGCAGTTCCTCAGGACGTCAATCATCAGATGGAAATGGATGGGGGCCATCATCGGGGCGAGGATCGTGTAGTCTTTTTTCATTTCCCTTGTAAACAGCAGCCGCCCTTTTCTATTATACTTCAGCTTTGCCAAATTAGTTCCACCTCTATTTTTCAAGGGCGGCGAACAGGCTGCGCAGCCGGATCTTCACCGCACCCAGGTTGGTTATTTCGTCGATTTTCACCTGTGTGTAAATCTTGCCGTTTTCCTCCAGGATCCGCCGCACTTCGTCCGTCGTAATCGCGTCCACGCCGCACCCGAAAGAAACCAGCTGCACAAGGTTCATATCCGGCTGACTGCCCACGTATTTTGCGGCGGCGTACAGCCGGGCATGGTATGTCCATTGATTCAGCACCTGCGTGTGAAAGCGCTTTTCCTTGCAGCTTACCACGTCTTCCGAAATTACGGCCGCTCCCAGGCTGGTAATCAGCTTATTGATGCCGTGGTTAATTTCCGGATCCAGGTGGTACGGGCGGCCGCTCAGAATGATAATCGGAATTTTGCGTTTGCGCGCCTCAGCGATCATTTCGTCTCCCTTTGCCCGGATCTTCTCCATGTAGTCCGCGTATGCGGCATAAGCTGCTTTGGCGGCTTTCCGCACTTCTTCCTGCGTAATGTCGGGAAAATTCCGCCGCAGGACGGCCCCGAATTTTCTCGGGAAATCATGCCTGCGGTGCAGGCCCACATAATCGTGGATAAAGTTGCAGCCGTCAAGGCACCGCATATTGGCACTGATCACTTCAGGGTAATAAGCGACGACCGGACAGTTATAGTGGTTGTCGCCCAGGTGTTCGTTCACATTGTAGGAAAGGCAGGGGTAAAAGATGGTTTTTACTCCGGCGTCCACCAGAGCCTGCACGTGCCCGTGCATCAGCTTGGCCGGGAAGCAGACTGTGTCGGACGGGATCGTAGCCTGTCCCTTTACATACAGTTCCCGGCTGGAAAGAGGGGACACGACAACTTCAAAGCCGAGGCTTGTGAAGAAAGCGTGCCAGAACGGGAGCAGTTCGTACATATTCAGGCCCATGGGGATGCCGATTTTCCCGCGGGACCCCTTTACCGGGCGGTAGGATCGCAGAAGCCCCAGTTTGTAGGCGTACATATCCAGTTCCGCCTGTCCGGAGCGTTTGGTTACCGGTTTTTCGCAGCGGTTCCCGCCGATAAACCTCCGTTTTCCTCCAAAAATATTGATGGTCAGGCGGCAGTGGTTGCTGCACAGGCCGCAGTTGGTCACCTTGACCTCGTGCTTAAAATTCTCCAGCTCATCCGTGCCGACAATCCCGCTTTTTCCCGCCGATTTTTTTATGGCGTAAAGCGCGGCGCCGTAGGCCCCCATCAGGCCGGAGATGTCGGGCCGCGTCACTTCCACGCCCAGCTCCTTTTCAAAAACGCGCAGCACGGCGTCGTTCAGGAACGTGCCTCCCTGCACCACAATGTTCCGGCCGAGTTCTTTGGCGTTCGGCACGCGGATCACCTTGTAGATGGCATTTTTCACTACGCTGACGGAAAGCCCCGCGCTGATGTCTGCGGTTGTGGCCCCGTCTTTTTGGGCCTGCTTGACCTGCGAGTTCATAAAAACCGTGCAGCGCGACCCCAGATCCACCGGATGCTTGGCGAACAGGCCCAGTTTGGCAAAATCCTCAATGCTGTAGCCGAGAGTATTGGCAAATGTCTGCAAAAACGAGCCGCACCCCGAGGAGCAGGCTTCGTTCAGGAAGATATTGTCAATGGCGCCGTTGCGGATTTTAAAGCATTTCATATCCTGCCCGCCGATGTCGATTACAAAATCGACGTTCGGCCGGAACTTTTTCGCCGCCGTAAAATGGGCAACGGTTTCCACAATGCCGAAATCAATGCCGAACGCATTTTTCAGCAGTTCTTCGCCGTATCCGGTCACAGCGCTGCTTTCAATGGTGATTTTCGGGTATTTGCGGTACAAGTCCAGCAGGTAGTCTTTGACAATGGGGACGGGGTTCCCGGAGTTGCTGCGGTAAAAAGAGCTCAGGATTTCCCCTTTCTTCCCCAGCAGGACGGCCTTGACGGTGGTAGAGCCCGCGTCCACGCCGAGATACGCGCCGCCTTCGTAGGTTTCAATGTCGCCGCGGGGCGCTTTGCACCCCTCGTGCCTGCGGCAGAATTCGCTGTATTCTTCTTTGTTTGCAAACAGGGGAGGAATTGAGAGAAAGTTCCCCGTCGAACCGTATTTTTGGATATTTTCAACCGCTTTGTCCAGGTCGATTTCCTCAGCGCTGCAGTAGGCGGCGCCCAAAGCCACAAAGTAGAGCGAGTTTTCCGGGCAGATCCCGGTGATGCCCAGCGCGCGGTCGAAACTGGCCCGCAGCTGCGGCAGAAAGGTGAGCGGCCCGCCGAGGTACAGGACTTTTCCTTCAATCGGCCGCCCCTGCGCCAGCCCCGCAATAGTCTGGTTGGCCACGGCGGCAAAAATGCTGGCCGAAATGTCGGTTTTGCGTGCGCCCTGGTTCAGCAGGGGCTGCACATCCGATTTGGCGAACACGCCGCAGCGTGACGCAATGGTGTAGATCTTTTCGTAGTTTTCAGCCAGGCGGTTCATTTCGTCGAGGGAAACGTTCAGAAGTGTGGCCATCTGGTCAATGAAGGCTCCGGTCCCGCCTGCGCAGGAGCCGTTCATCCGCACTTCCATCCCTCCGGAAAGGAACAGGATCTTGGCGTCCTCTCCGCCGAGTTCAATGATGACGTCGGCGTCGGGGATCAGTTTGCCCACTGCAATCCGCGTTGCGTACACTTCCTGTACAAACGGCAGGTGGCAGGTCTGCGAGATGCCCATCCCGGCGGAACCGGAGACCGTCAGGGACGCTTTGTTTCCGTGCACCACGCTGCTCTTGACTTTTTCCAGCAGCCCAGTCATTTTTTCCGTGATTTTGGAAAAATGCCTTTCATAGGACTGATACAATATTTTGCCGGCTTCATCTGTAACAACACATTTTATAGTGGTTGAACCGACATCTAATCCAATCTTCATGTTTTACCTGCCAATCGTCGAAGTTGTCCTTTGTTTCCCAATATTATCAATTCATTGTAATTCAAATGGACCGGAATTGTCAAGCCGGCCCTTCGATCTTCTGCAGCTCCCACGGTTTCCGGGCCCAGTTCTCACCAATATCAAAAGCCCCCCGGTGAAAACCAGGGGGGCGAAAGATATTTCTGTCAGTTATTTCTGGATCAGGTGGAATGCAAATCCGGCAATATCGTCCTGGAGATAGATCAGCTTCAGCTTTCCTTCCGGCGTATAGGCTGCGGAGCTTTCGTTGAATTTGATGCCTTTGCTTTCCAGGTACTTTTTGGCACCTTCCACGTCATTGGTTCCAACGGCAACGTGGCCGTGTTCCCCGGCGCCCTTGTTTTTCATGATTTCGATCCGGGGGCTTGAAAAGATGGACATCGGGGTTTCGTTTTCTTCAAATCCAAAGAGGTTTTTCAGGGTATCCGCGTTTTTCGCCGCTTCTTGTCCGTCTTTCTGATTGATTCCTATGTGCAGGATCTCAAAGCCGAACTTTTTGTTTTCTTCCGCCGGTTCGCCGGCATGGTGGATCAGCTGGATCGTTTGGCGGCAGATATCGGTGATTTTGCTCCAGTTCCCGGCTTCAATGTCGGCACCTTTCACCATATAGCTTCCGCCGCAGGCAATGATTTTTGGGAAGGAAAGGTATTCCGTCAGGTTCTTCAGGTTGACCCCGCCTGTCGGCATCCAGCGGATCTGCCCGAAAGGCGCGGAAAGGGCCTTAATTGTTTTCAATCCGCCGGAGGCTTCGGCCGGGAAGAATTTCAGGACGTTGAGCCCCATGGCAATGGCTTTCTGCACTTCGGTTGCCGTGACGCATCCCGGCAAAACCGGCACGTCTTTTTCCTGGCAGAACCGAACGACGGATTCGTCGAATCCCGGGCTGACGATAAATTTCGCTCCGGAGGCAATCGCTGCTTTGGCCTGCTGAACGCTCAGGACCGTACCGGCGCCCACAAGCATCTGCGGAAATTTCTTGGAAATCGCCGCAATCGCTTCCCCGGCGCAGGCGGTGCGGAAGGTGACTTCCGCCGCGGGGATTCCCCCGTCGATCAGCGCTTTTGCCAGAGGGACTGCGTCATCCGCTTTCTCCAGTTTTACCACGGGGACAATTTTCAGTTCTGCGATTTGTTCCATGACTGTTTTCATCCATAACACTCCCTGTTATCTATTCCGAGTCTTACATTTTCCATGATTCAATTGCCGGCCGGGCTCTTTCTTGACCCGTGCCGGACACTTCCTATATATATAGTATAGCGCCCGGAAACGGATGTCAACCGTAACTTCGGATCGGGCGGCACAGGAAAGACTGAGGGAAAAGGCTGCGCAGGCTGTCTGTGCACTGCCGTGCTTCCGCTTCCCTGCCGAACAGGCCGAATACGGCTGAGCCGCTTCCCGTCATGCAGGCTCCCAGCGCGCCGGCCGAAACCATACGGGCCTTGATGGCGCGCACGCTCTCCGGCACGTTTCCTGCTTCAAATGCGTTGCCGAGGCCGGCGGCCGCAGCCGGCAGGCTGCCGATTTTCAGAGCGGCGAGGAGCCGCTCGGTGGAACCGCTGCCGGTTTCCGTCCGGCCCCGAGCGTCAAAAGCCGCATACGCTTCTCGGGTGCTGATGCCCTCGGGCGGTTTGCAGACGGCAATCCAGCATTCCGGAAGGGGGGAAAGCACTGTCAGCTTTTCGCCGATCCCTTCGGCCAGGGCAGTGCCGCCTTCCACGCAGAACGGTACGTCCGCTCCTGCCTGAAAGCCGATATCCCGCAGATTTTCCGCGGAAAGGCCGGCCTGAAAGCGCCGGTTTAAAAGGCGCAGGGCGGCGGCGGTGTCCGCACTTCCGCCGCCCAGGCCCGCCTGCGCCGGAATCCGTTTCTCAATTCGAAAGGAAACGCCGCCTTTTTTCCCTGTACTGCGGAAAAACTCTTCCGCAGCGCGGTAGACGGTGTTGCCCTTTCCGCACGGCGCGCCGCCGGAGCAGGTCACTTCGATTTCCCCTGCGTTCCCTTCCAGCAGGGTCACCGTGTCGCAGAGGGAAATGCTCTGCATCACCGTGCGCAGCGTGTGGTATCCGTCTGCGCGGCGCCCGGTAATGTCAAGCGACAGATTGATTTTTGCATAGGCGGCGTCTTTCATGGCGCCGCCTGTCTCGTCTTCAGAAAATGCCCAATGCGGGAAAGGGCTTCCGTAATATGGTTCAGGGAATAGGAATAGGAAACGCGGACGTATCCCTCGCCGCAGTCGCCGAAAGCGTTGCCGGGAATCACCGCGACCCGCTCGGCGTACAGCAGCTGCCTGCAAAATTCTTCGGAAGACAGCCCTGTGCTCTTAATGCAGGGAAAAACATAAAAGGCTCCTTCCGGTTCAAAGCAGGGCAGACCCATGGAGTTAAAGCTGTCCACAATCAGGCGGCGGCGCATATCGTACTGCCGGCGCATTTCCGCAATATCTTTTTCCCCGTTTTTCAGGGCTTCAACCGCCGCGTACTGGGACGTTGTCGGCGCACACATAATGCCGTACTGGTGCAGCTTGACCATCTGGGCGATGATTTCTTCCGGTCCTGCCGCATAGCCGAGACGCCACCCCGTCATGGCGAACGTTTTGGAAAAACCGTTGATGACCACGGTGCGTTCTTTCATTCCATCCAGTGAGGCAATCGAAACGTGACGCGCGTCGCCGTATGTAAGTTCGCTGTAAATTTCGTCTGAAATCACCATCAGGCTGTTTTCCCGCACAATCTGCGCCACTGCCTCCAGATCCGCGCGGTGCATCACCGCTCCGGTCGGGTTGTTGGGGTAGGGAAGGATCAGCACTTTTGTCTGCGGGGTAATTTTCCCGCGCAGTTCCTGCGCGGTCAGCCGGAAACGGTCTTCCTGCCGGGTTTCCACAATAACGGGCACGCCGTGTGCCATCCGGGTCAGCGGTTCGTAGCAGACGAAACTCGGCTGCGGGATCAGAACTTCGTCTCCCGGGTTGATTAGGCACCGGACGGCAAGGTCAATCGCTTCGCTGCCCCCCACGGTGACGGCCACCTGAGTTTTGGGATCGTATGCCAGCTGGTAGTGCCGCTCCATAAAGCGGCTGATCTGCTCACGTAGTTCCAGAAAACCGCGGTTGGGCGAGTACCAGGTCTTTCCGTCTTCCAGTGTGCGGATACCCTCCTGCCGCACGTGCCACGGCGTCGGAAAATCCGGTTCGCCGATGGAGAGGGAGATCACATTGTCCATTTCATTGGCAATATCGAAAAACCGCCGGATGCCGGAGGGCTTCAGTTCCTGCACCTGCCGGTTCAAAACGGCGCGGTAATCAATCACTGAAGACACTCCTTCGCTCATCCTTTTCCTCGTCAGGGTTCAGGATGATCCCTCCGTCCTTGTAACGAGTCAGGATAAAATGTGTTGTAGTGGAAAGGACAGAATCCAGCGTCGAGAGTCTGCGCATGACAAACATGGCAATATCCTGCATGCTCTTGCCGTGGACTTTCACCGCCAAGTCATATCCGCCGGACATCAGGTAGACGCTTTCCACTTCTTCAAACTGCATGATTCGCCCTGCAATTTCGTCAAAGCCGCGGTCGCGTTTGGGCGAGACCCTCAGTTCAATCAAAGCGCTTGCTTTGTTTTTGTCCACCTTTTCCCAGTTTACAAGGGCTTTGTATCCCCGTATGACGCCGGCTTTTTCGTATTCCGCAATCTGGTCAGAGACTTCATTCTCCGTTTTGTTCAGCATGGCCGCCAGCTGCGCGGTCGAAAGCCTTGCGTTTTCGCTCAGCAGCGAAAGCAGTTGATCCATTTTTCAACACTCTCCTTTTCAGTCAATCGGCAGCGCGTGGGGCTGCCGGTCAACGTAAATCATAAAACGCCGGAACCCAGCTTTTTTCAGAAGCTCCATGCCCCTTTCGATTCCGGCCCCCACGTCCGCCCAGCGGTGGGCGTCGGAACCCAGCGTAACCAGTTCTCCGCCCAGTTCGCGGTACCTCTGCAGGACGTCCAGACCCGGCATCGGTTCCCCCAGTTTCTGCCGAAAGCCGGATGTGTTGACTTCCAGTGCTTTCTGCTTTTCAATCAGACGCGTCAGCACTTCATCAATCCGGCCCGCCCAGCGTTTTTTCCGGATGGGAATGCGGTGCTCCCCCACAATGTACCGCCACGGGTAGGTCAGATGGGCCAGTGAATCAAACTGCCCCCATTCGATTGTTTCCAGAATTTCGTCGAAATAGTTTTCCAGCAGACTGTCAATATTTTCGGAAGCATAGTCCAGACTGTAGAAATCCTCTTTGCCCCGGATGCTGTGAACGGAAGCCAGAACAAAATCGAACCGGCATCCGTCCAAAGCGTCGCCGGCGGCGGAAATATCCTGCCGGGGCTGCCCAAGTTCCACCCCCGAATAAATATGCAGCCGCCCGGCAAACGATGCCGCAGCTTTGCGGGCTTCAAAATTTGACTGGCGGATGGATTTGTCGTATCCCTGCGAGCGGTAGACATTGCATTCGCAGTGATCCGTAATGGTCAGGGAATACAAGCCCAGCCGCGCGGCTCTTTCGCCCATCATCATGGCGGAGTCTGCCGCGTCCCGCGAGCAGTCGGTATGCACATGGCTGTCGGAAAGATATCGGTATTTCATGATCTGCCTCCTGGCACCTTCGGGAGGAACCGGGCGTGTGGTTCCGCCGGCTTCGCCCCTTTTTCGTTAGTTGGTATTTCTCCAAAGAATGATACCCTAGTGTACCATAAAACCGCGGAGAAATACAGATACATCATAAATAGTTCATTTTACCCATTTGCCATTTTTTTCAACAGTTTGACATTTCCTCTGTAAGTCCCCGTTTTACCCCCGTTTTCAGGCCCCGATTCTCTTGACAAAACGGAAATAAGCTCCTATAGTAAAACTATAACACGGCGACCGAATCAGCCGGGGAGGAAGAATGATTTATGCGAGCCGTAATCACCGTAATCGGGAAAGACATGGTTGGTATTCTTGCGCGGATGTCGGCTATCTGTGCGGAAAACCATGTGAATGTTATGGAAGTAACCCAGTCTGTCATGCAGGATCTTTTCGCTATGATTATGCTGGTTGATATCACAAAATGCACGGTTCCTTTCAGCCAGCTTGCCGATGAACTGACCGACGCCGGCTCCAAAATGAATCTGACCGTTCATGTCATGCATGAAGATATCTTCAACTCCATGCACCGGATATAACTGGATGGGGAGGTTCCGCGGAATATGATCGATACTCATGATATTCTGGAAACAATAAATATGATCGATAATGAAAACCTCGATGTGCGGACTATCACGATGGGAATTTCCCTTCTGGACTGCATTGATTCAGATATCGGCAGGGCTTGCGATAAAATATACGACAAAATCTGCCGCTGCGCCGGGAATCTGGTTAAAACGGGGGAAGATATCAGCAAGGAATACGGGATTCCCATTATTCATAAGCGCGTTTCCGTTACGCCGATATCCATGGTGGCCGCTGCGTGCCCCAAAGGGGATCCCGTCCGTTTTGCCCTTACGCTGGACCGTGCGGCAAAAACGATCGGCGTTAATTTTGTCGGCGGCTATTCCGCCCTGGTGCACAAAGGCTTTTCCCCGGGCGACCGTGCGGTGATCGACAGTATTCCCCGGGCCCTGAGCCAGACGGAATATGTCTGCTCCTCCGTCAATGTCGGCACAACCAAAGCCGGCATCAACATGGATGCCGTCGAAAAGATGGGCCAAATTGTTCTGGAGACGGCTCAGGCAACGGCCGATAACAACTGTGTCGGAGCGGCAAAACTGGTGGTCTTCTGCAATGCGCCGGAGGACAACCCGTTTATGGCTGGTGCGTTTCACGGCACGGGCGAGCCGGACTGTGAAATCAACGTCGGTGTCTCCGGGCCGGGAGTTGTGCGGGCTGCCCTTGCCAAAGCAGGTGACTGCGATATGGCCGAGGTGGCCAACGTGATTAAAAAAACGGCGTTTAAAGTGACGCGCATGGGCCAGCTTGTCGCGCAGGAGGCTTCGCGCCGCCTGGGCGTGCCGTTTGGGATTGTGGATCTTTCGCTGGCGCCCACCCCGGCGGTCGGCGATTCGGTCGCCCGCATTCTGGAGGAAATGGGACTTGAAAGCTGCGGTGCCCATGGAACAACGGCGGCACTTGCGCTTCTGAATGACGCCGTCAAAAAGGGCGGCGTCATGGCTTCCTCCCACGTCGGCGGCCTTTCGGGCGCCTTTATCCCCGTCACGGAAGACGAAGGCATGATTGCCGCCGCCCGCCGAGGCTCGCTTTCAATCACAAAGCTGGAAGCGATGACTTCGGTTTGTTCGGTAGGGCTGGATATGATTATTGTGCCCGGCGACATTTCCCCCGAAATCATTTCAGCCATCATTGCCGACGAAGCGGCCATTGGGCTGGTCAATTCCAAAACGACGGCTGTCCGCCTGATTCCGGCAATAGGGAAAAAGGCGGGTGACGAGCTGAATTTCGGCGGGCTTCTGGGCGGGGGCCCCGTCATGGAGGTCAACCGTTTTTCGCCTTCGAAATTTATTCGGCGCGGCGGCAGGTTCCCTGCCCCCATTCAAAGCCTGAGAAACTGAAGACCGCGCTTTTTTGCAAGTGCAGGTCATATTTGTTCTCCCCAGTGGGAAAACTAGAATATTGCGCCGGTATTTTTATCAACATAGAGGTGTGTTGTCATGCAGGATCTTATGAAGCAGATTGTTGAAATGGATAAAAAGGCCCGCCGGATCACCGATTCTGCGCAGAAGGAAAAAGTGGATTCACAGAAGGAAATTGCTCAGAAACGCGAACAGATACACGCCAATTATCTGGAGCGGGTTCGTAAGCATATTGAAAAGGCTGAACCGCAGGAACGCGCCGTGGCTGAGGCCCAGTGGGAAAAGAAAAAAGAGAAGTTCTCCGGGCTGTCAAAAAATCTGGACGGCCTTTATCAAAAAAACGGCGACAAATGGGTTGCGGAGATCGTAAACCGCGTTTTGGGGGCCTGAGGCAATGCTGAATTCCCTTTCTTCCAATGTAGTGCTGGCAAAAGCGCGCACGATGTACGGCAGGCGTTTGAAGCAGGCGGATTACAACGATTTGCTGAAATGCCGCACGGTTGGAGAAGTCGCCGGATATTTAAAGAGCCATACCGCGTACAGCCAGGCACTGGCGGGCGTTATGGAAAACCAGATCCACCGCGGGGAGCTGGAAGCCAGGCTGAAACAGAAGCTGGTCGGCGACTATGCTTCCCTCTGCAAGTATGAAGTAGAGGTGGACCGGCATTTTTCCCGCTTTTTTATCCAGCACGAGGAGATCGAGTTTGTTCTTCATACGATCCTGTCGGTCAATGCGGGGGTCCGCAAAGAACGCTCTTATCCTCAGTTTTCTTATCTTTCTCATGAGTCCCGGCTCGATTTTAAAGTCCTCTCGCGGGTCCGGACATACGCCGAGCTGCTGCGTGCCCTGGAGGGTACGCCCTATCGAAAATTACTGGAGCCTTTTTCACCGAAAGATGGAAAACTGGTTGACTATGCGGGGGCGGAACATGCCCTTTATTTTAACCTTTATTCCGGTATTCTGGACATTATCCGCAGCCATTTCTTCGGCGGTACCCGCAAACAGCTTTTCACCATTTTCAACGCTTATATGGATCTGCATAACTATGTCCGGATTATACGTCTGAAAACCAACTACGGCTGCGGCCCGCAGACGATCCGGAAGCTGCTGCTGCCTTCCGGTGCCCTCAGCAGAAAAACCATGGAAGAAATGGTAAGTGCGGATTCCGAGCAAGGGGTGCAGGCGGCGCTGGAGCGCACAGATATCGGCAGAAAGGCTTTCAAGCTGGAAGGGTCCTATTTGAGCGAGATCCCCATGAGGATGAACTACGAAATCTGTTGCCACTACATTGATTTTTCCACGCATCCAACGGTTGTCCTGATTTCCTACATTTTTCTGTGCGAGGCGGAAATGAAAGATATCATCACAATTGTTGAAGGAATCCGCTATCAGCTTTCCCCCGGCGAAATCAGAAAACTTCTGATTTCTGCAGGTGCTCAGATCCAGGAATAAATCCGGATAACCGGAGAAAGGAGTGATTCCACTGGCTGTTATTAAAATCAAGGCGCTGAATGTGATCGGCAGAATGTATGAGCTGGATACAGTGACCGAAGTTTTGGGAGGATCCGGCGTCTTTCACCCTGACAATGCGCTCTCGTTTTATTCTGACACTTCTGGGTTTTCTCCATTAAATGAGACAAGTCCATATTCCGGTGCTCTCGGTTCCATACGAGGATCGGCCCGGCAGATCCATCGGGAAACGGAATTAGAGAGGCTCCGCCACCGCAGGGTTCAAAACTGCCCGGTTCAGGATTGGAAATCTGCGGTAAAGCAGTTTGCTGATTCCGTTTCCGGGTTTATTGATCAGCGGCAGCAGACCGAAAAGCAAATTCAAACATACGGGATGCAAATCGGCCGGATCAGCCACTTTGCCGGGCTGGATCTGGATCTAACAGAACTGCGTGAATGCCGGTTCATCAAGATTCGGTTCGGGAGTATTCCTGAAGACAGCTATGAGAAGCTGTCAGATTACAGCGGTAATCCTTTTGTAGCTTTTTTCCCAAGCAGCCGGGAAGCCGGCCGCTATTGGGGGATGTACTGCGCTCCCATTGAAATGCTCGACAGTGTCGACCGGATTTTTGAGAGCCTCTACTTTGAAGGGACTTCGCTGAGCGATTTCAGCGGAAGTATTGAATCTACTCTGGAAAATCTGCGCGCACTTCAAAAGAAGGAGCAGTCCCGGCTGGATGAAATCGACTCGCAGATCAGTGCTTACTGGGAAAAAAAGAAAACCGGTATCTGTGCTGTATATTCCTATCTTTCTGAGAGAGCCGTTTATTTCGGTATCCGGCGGCATGCGGCAAGATATGGAGATAATTTCATTCTGACCGGATGGATTCCAGCCGACCGGGAAAACTTTTTGAAGGAGCGGCTCGACCGGCTTGAAACCGTAAAGTATACGTTTGACGATGCGGCAGACCCGGAAGTGCTGGCCCACTCCCCACCGGTCAAACTGCGGAACAAACAGATTTTCAGCCCGTTTGAATTCTTCGTCGATATTTATGGGATTCCATCCTATACGGAAATGGATCCAACTGTTTTTGTCGCTATTACCTATTTTCTGATTTTCGGAATTATGTTTTCCGACCTGGGGCAGGGGTTTGTGCTGGCCCTGACCGGATGGCTGCTTTGGAAAAAGAAAAAGTCCGCCCTCGGCCGGGTTATGGTTCCGTGCGGAATTTCGTCGGCCATTTTCGGTACGCTTTTCGGTTCCGTATTCGGGTTCGAGCATGCGCTGGATCCAATGTATAAAGGTATTTTCGGTTTGCCCCGTAAACCTATTTCCGTCATGGATTCTACAACGCAGGTGGTTTATTTTGCGGTTCTGCTCGGGGTTTTCCTTGTTATTGCCGCTATCCTGACCAATATTGTCTCATGCCTCAAGCGGAAGCAATATACAAACGGGATTTTCGGCCCGAACGGAATTGCCGGGCTGGTGTTTTACACGTCGGTTGTTTTTGGGCTGATCGCCCAAATTGCCCTGGACCGGAAAGTCATCACCACACCTTATGTGATCTGCTTTTTCTGTCTTCCGCTCCTTTCCATGCTGTTCCGTGAGGTTCTCGGCGGTCTTGTGGAAGGGCGCCCCGATTGGAAACCGGAAAGCTGGGGCGGTTATATTATGGAGAACTTTTTCGAGGTATTTGAATTTCTCCTCAGTTTTCTGACAAATACCATCAGTTTTATCCGTGTCGGTGCGTTTGTCCTTGTTCATGCGGGCATGATGCTGGTTGTCTTTACCCTTGCCAATATGACGTCCGGTGCTCTTCTGGGAATTCCTTATTTTCTGATTGTTTTGGGCGGCAATGCGTTCGTTATTGCACTGGAAGGCTTGCTGTCTGGTGTCCAGACGCTTAGGTTGGAATTTTATGAAATGTTCAGCAGATTCTACGACGGTTCCGGTCGGCCGTTTACACCGGTTGTCGTTGGGCAGGAAGTCTGAAATACATTTAATTTATTTTGGAGGAAAAAACTATGAATGCTCTCTTTATTTGCCTTCCGATTGTGTTTTTGATTTTGTCCGTTTTCTTTGCGATCCGCGCTGTGAAGCACGGTGCTCAGCGTCGGAAGGCAGTTGTCATGCAGATTGTCGCGTTTGCTGCGGTCTGCCTGCTCTCCATTGCTGTCCCAACAGTCGTTTCTGCGGCTGAGACTCAGCCGGCGGCTCCCAGCACCACAACGACTACGTCTGCCGCGGCGCCTTCCGATAATTCCTGGAAGGGAACGGGTATGCTTGCCATTGCACTCGCCTGCGGTATTTCCTGCATCGGCGGCGGCATTGCTGTCGCCGCTTCAGCTCCTGCTGCGATCGGCGCTACGGGAGAAGATCCGAAAGTATTCGGTAAAGCGATGATCTTTGTGGCACTGGCCGAAGGCATTGCCATTTATGGTTTGCTGGTCGCTATTCTGATGCTGCAGAAAATATAGCATCCCGGCATTGCAGAAACGGAGAATACGCTTATGCGCTTTTATCTAATCAGCGACAATGTGGATACGCAGATCGGGATGAGGCTGGCCGGGATTGAGGGCGTTGTTGTCCATCAGGCCGCCGAAGTCCAGAAGGCGCTGCAAGACGCTGTTAATCAGGAGGATATTGCGGTTGTGCTTATTACGGAAAGGCTTCTTTCCCTTTGCCCTTCCACAGTCTACAATATTAAACTGAACTGCCGCCGCCCCCTGATTGTCGAAATTCCCGACCGGCACGGAAACGGATGTACCAAGGATACCATTACCCGCTATGTCCGCGAAGCAATAGGTGTAAAAATTTAACGGTTTCTCAGCCGGACAAGGGGGTGCTGAAATGGCTGATTTACAGGAAAAAAAAGACAAGTTTTCGTCTGCTATCAACCACTATGCGGAAGAGCAGCGGGAAAAAATTGAAAATGAAATTGAAGACTATAAACGAAAAGAACTGGAAGAGGCTGAGATTGAAGTCCTCACGGAATGCTATCAGCTGATTCAAAAAGAAACGCAGGGAATGCGGAATGGCATTGCCCGCGAAATGGCGCAGCGCGAGATGGACGCCCGCCGGGATCTGCTGGAAAAGCGGGGAAAAATAACTAAGGAAGTTTTCCAGAAAGCCACGCAGAAGCTCAAGAAATTTACCGGGCAGGAAGGCTATGTTTCCTTCCTGAAAAAGTCAGCCGGCCGGTTTGCCAAAATTTTCGGCCGTCCGGGAATCGTTGTCCGACTGAAGTCCGGAGATGAAAAATACGAGGCTGCCATCCGGGAAGCACTGGGGCTAGACTGCCGGTTTGAAACGGATGCTTCTATTAAAATCGGCGGATTGAAAGCCTTCCATCCTGAGATGGGTGTTTTGGCGGATGAATCGTTTGATTCCCTGCTGGAAGACCAGAAGAGCTGGTTTGAAAAGAATTCCGGCATGTCCGTCGTATAATCGAACCGGGAATAAGCCGCATCGGAGATGAATTTATGGACACACAAGATTTAATTTTTGGTATCAACGGACCTGTTGTAACCGTCCGCAATTCCCGGAGCTTTTCCATGATGGAAATGGTGTTTGTCGGCAATGAGCGCCTGGTCGGAGAGGTTATCGGTGTATCTGACAAGCTTACCACCATACAGGTCTATGAAGAGACAACGGGCCTGCACCCCGGGGAACCGGTTTATGGGACGGGGAGCCCTATGAATGTTACACTGGGGCCCGGTATCCTCAATAATATATTTGACGGGATTGAACGTCCGCTGAAAGAAATCGCAAAACAGTCTGGGCCTTTTATTTCCCGCGGCAGCCGGGTTCCCTCTTTGGATGAAGACCGGCAGTGGGACGTTACCCTCTGCATCAAACCGGGTGACCGGGTAAAAGGAGGGGATATTTACGCGGAATGCCCCGAAACGCCTATTATTCGGCATAAATGCATGGTTCCGCCGACCCTTTCCGGAACGATTTCCAAAGTATCGCCGGATGGGAAATACCGGGTCAACGACACGATTGCCGTTTTAACCGACGGCGAGGGGCAGGAACATTCTCTGACCCTCTGCCAGAAATGGCCTATCCGCAGCCCGCGCCCCATAGCTGGCCGACTGCAGCCCACGATCCCGCTGATTACCGGCCAGCGCGTGATTGACACCCTTTTCCCTATTTCGAAAGGGGGAACAGCCGCTATCCCCGGAGGATTCGGAACCGGCAAAACCATGACGCAGCACCAGCTGGCTAAGTGGTGTGACGCAGATATCATTATCTACGTTGGATGCGGAGAGCGCGGAAACGAAATGAGCCAGGTCCTCGATGAGTTTTCTGAACTGATCGACCCGAAATCCGGCCGGCCGATGACCGACCGCACCGTCCTGATTGCCAATACCAGCAACATGCCGGTGGCCGCGCGTGAAGCTTCTATTTATACCGGCATTACCCTTGGGGAATATTACCGCGACATGGGGTATCACGTTGCTCTGATGGCGGATTCCACCTCCCGCTGGGCTGAAGCCCTCCGAGAGATTTCCGGCAGGCTGGAAGAGATGCCCGCCGAAGAAGGATTCCCTGCCTACCTGCCGAGCCGGCTTTCTGAATTTTATGAACGGGCCGGAATCGTTGACAATCTGAACGGTACGGTCGGTTCGGTCACCATTATCGGTGCCGTTTCTCCGCAGGGCTCGGATTTTTCTGAACCCGTTACGCAGAATACCAAACGTTTTACCCGCTGTTTTTGGGCTTTGGATAAGAATCTTGCTTACGCAAGGCATTATCCGGCGATCAACTGGATGCAGAGTTACAGCGAATATTTTTCGGATCTCAACCCATGGTACGTAAAGCATGAGGGAGAGGAATTCATTAAATACCGCAAAGAAATCAACAAGATCCTTCAGCAGGAAAACAAACTGATGGAAATTGTTAAGCTGATTGGTTCGGACGTTCTGCCGGACGACCAGAAGCTGACGATTGAAATTGCGCGGGTTATCCGCGTCGGTTTTCTGCAGCAGAATGCTTTTCATGCGGAAGATACCTATGTCCCGCTGGATAAGCAGAAGCGGATGATGGAAGTCATTCTCCATCTTTACCACAAATCGAAACACCTTATTTCGGCTGGTGTGCCGATTTCCGGGATCATCAAATCCGGCCTGTTTGACAAATTAACCAAAATGAAATATGACATTCCCAATAATAAACTGGAAATGTTTGACGATTATAAAAAAGACATTGATCAGACTTTATCAGCCATTGTGTCGGCATAACCGCCGCAAAGCAAATTTCCTCATAAATCTTCATTGAAAGGCGGTTTATTATGATTCTTGATTATATTGGAGTGAAAGATATCAGTGGCCCTTTAATCGTCCTTGACAATATTGACAATGCCTCCTTTGAGGAAATCGTCGATATCCATCTGGACGACGGGACTATGCGCCAGGGCAGAATTGTGCAGATGGACGGGAAGCGCGTTGTAATTCAGGTTTTTGAAGGAACCCGCGGGATTTCTCTTACCAATACACGCACCAGGCTGCTGGGTCACCCCATGGAAATGTCCCTTTCCCCGGAAATTTTAGGCCGCATTTTCAACGGTTCCGGCCAGCCGATCGACGGTCTGGGGGATATCTTTCCGGTCAAAACGGCCAATGTCAACGGAACCCCAATCAACCCGGTTTCAAGGTTGTACCCGAAAAACTATATCAACACCGGTATTTCGACAATTGATGTTCTGATGACGCTGATTCGCGGGCAAAAGCTCCCAATTTTTTCCGGATCCGGCATGAAGCACAATGAACTTGCCGTGCAGATTGCGCGCCAGGCAAAAATCAGCGATGAAGAAAACGGGAACTTTGCCATCGTCTTTGCGGCCATGGGTGTCAAGAGCGACGTTGCGGATTATTTTCGGCGTTCGTTTGACGAATCCGGAATCCTTCAGCGGGTTGTTATGTTTTTGAACCTGGCCAACGACCCGATCATTGAAAGAATTCTGACACCGCGCTGTGCGCTTACGGTCGCTGAATACCTTGCTTTTGAACTTGGAATGCACGTTCTTGTCATCATGACGGATATGACTTCCTATGCGGAGGCACTGCGGGAGTTCAGCTCTTCCAAAGGTGAGATCCCGGGCCGGAAAGGATACCCCGGCTACCTGTACTCCGATCTGGCATCTCTGTATGAGCGGGCCGGTATGATCCGCGGCAAGCCCGGTTCTGTCACGCAGATTCCGATTCTTACTATGCCGAATGATGATGTCACCCATCCGGTTCCGGATTTGACTGGTTATATTACGGAAGGCCAGATCGTACTGGATCGTTCCCTGGATTCCTCGGGCGTCTATCCGCCGGTTTCCGTTCTTCCTTCGCTGTCCCGTCTGATGAAAGACGGCATCGGAAAAGGGTATACCCGTGAGGACCATTCTGCACTCTCAAATCAACTTTTTGCGGCCTATGCCAGAGTGATGGATGCGCGTTCCCTTGCATCCGTTATCGGTGAAGAAGAGCTGTCGCCGGAAGATAAGCAGTATATCCAGTTCGGGAAGCTGTTTGAATCCAAATTTATCAGCCAGGGGGCCCATGAGAATCGCACAATTGATCAGAGCCTGGATCTTGGCTGGGAGCTTCTTTCGGTTCTTCCGCGCGGAACACTGGATCGTGTAGACGATGCAACGCTGGACAAATACTATGAACCAGCGAAAAAACGCGCGAAAGCCGCGAGCGCCGATGCAAAGAAGAGTTTTAGCATGGCGGGCATTCCGGCGGATCAGAAAACGGATTCGCCGCAGGAAAGCGGGGCGGATAACGCGTGAACAACCAGATTGTCCCAACGAAAGGAAATCTGCTTGCAACAAAAAAATCCCTTGAACTATCGCGGACAGGTTTCGATCTGCTGGATCGCAAACGGAATATTCTGATCCGCGAAATGATGTCGCTGATTGACCGCGCAACGCAGATTCAGGGCAAAATTGATCAGGCTTACGCCCATGCTTACAAAATGCTTCAGCGTGCCAATATTACACTGGGTATCTGTGAAGAACTGGCTCAGACCGTTCCTATTGAAAATGGTTTGAACGTTGCCTATCGCAGTGTGATGGGCGTTGAGATTCCCATGGTATCTCTCGAGCGCCAGAAGACGGTTCCGGCTCCGTTCGGTCTGCAGTCGTCCAATACGTTTCTGGATCAGGCTTACAACAGTTTTCTGGAGGTTAAGCGGCTGACTGCTGAACTTGCGGAAGTGGAAAATAGTGTTTATCGGCTTGCCGACGCGGTTAAGAAAACGCAGAAGCGCGCCAATGCCCTGAAAAATATTATGATCCCGCGTTTTGAAGATACGGTCAAACGGATTACGGACGCTTTGGAAGAAAAGGATCGGGAAGAATTTACCCGCTTGAAAGTCATTAAGAGACAGAAAACCCAAAAATCCGCCTGAAAAGGGCTCTGCTGACTGGCAGGGCTTTTTTCTGTTTTCTGACTTTTACGTAGAGGGAAAAGGGTTTCCGCAGTGCTATTTGGAAACGGCGGACAGGCAGCCGGTATGCGGGGCTTGACAAGGCTTTCAAAAGCGCATATAATAACGGAAATCAGTGTTGATGGGAAAAAGTAAACTGGTGATACCGGCACAGAAAGCCCTTATTTGATGGAAAAGGGAGCGGCCGTCGGCTGAAAATACATCCCGGAGCTGCCGGGCTGAAATTATATCTAGTAAGCCCGGCCGTGTGCGCGCGTTACAGCGCAGGGGTATGGCATTGTACCCGTTAAGGCCGCCGCCGTGAGGCTGCGGTAAACTGAGGTGGTACCGCGGAAGTTTCCGCCCTCTGCAAAAAGTTGCAGGGGGCGTTTTCATTGCTCCCTGAATGAATTTGGAGGAAAACAGCATGGGAGTTTATGAAGAACTGAAGGAACGCGGCCTGGTGGCTCAGGTGACCGATGAAGAAAAAGTGAGAGATCTTCTCAACAACCGAAAAACGGTTTTTTATATCGGTTTTGATCCAACAGCCGACAGTCTTCACGTTGGGCATTTTATCCCGATTATGGTGGCATCGCATTTGCAGCGAGCCGGGCATACGCCCATTATGCTTTTTGGCGGAGGAACAGGGATGGTCGGCGATCCAACCGGAAAAACCGATATGCGCAGAATGATGACAGAAGAGGAAATCGCGCATAATATTTCCTGTTTTCAAAAGCAGATGTCTCGCCTGATTGATTTTTCGGAAGGCAGAGCCATTATGGCCAATAATGCCGACTGGCTTTCCAATTTGAATTACATTCAGTTTCTGCGTGATATTGGTGTCTGTTTTTCTGTTAACCGGATGCTGGCGGCGGAATGCTATAAGCAGCGTATGGAACGCGGGCTGTCGTTCTTTGAAATGAACTATATGATTATGCAGAGCTATGATTTTCTGGAACTGTTCCGGCGCTACGGCTGCCGGCTTGAACTTGGCGGAAACGATCAGTGGAGCAATATCCTCGGCGGTGTAGAGCTAATCCGCCGCAAGGAGAATCAGGATGCTTACGGTCTGACCGTGTCCCTTTTGACAAACAGCGAAGGGAAAAAGATGGGCAAAACGGAAAAGGGTGCCGTTTGGCTGGATCCGAAAAAGACTTCTCCGTTTGATTTTTACCAGTATTGGCGGAATGTGGGCGACGATGATGTTACCCAGTGCCTGAAGCTCCTTACTTTTGTTCCGATGAAGCAGATTCGGGAAATATCCGCTTTAAAAGGGCAGCAGTTGAATGATGCGAAAGAACTTCTAGCCTATGAGGTCACCCGGCAGATCCATGGGGAAGAAGAGGCTGCCAAAGCGCGCGACGCGACCCGCGCCATTTTTGGAAAAGGAATTCCTACGGAAAATATGCCGTCCACATCCGTTTCCACGTCCGATTTTGTAAACGGGAAAATCGGCATTCTTGACCTGCTCGTCAAAACCCGGCTGGCCCCGTCAAAAGCGGAAGCACGGCGGCTTGTTGCGCAAGGGTGCATTCTGGTGAATGGCGAAAAAGTTTCCGGCCCGGGCGAAGAACTGACACCGGAAATCTTTCGGAAATCAGCGGGAGATCATATTGTTCTGAAAAAGGGGAAAAAAGTATATCATAAAGTTATCCTGGCAGACTGAACCGTATGGCTGAAACGGAAAGAAGGAAAACGGTTGATATCAAAGAAACATTGCTATTGGGTGGCTCCCGGGCTGGTAGTGTCCATCATGCTTTCCGTATATGCCGCTTCACGCCTGTTTCCATTCGGAACGGGGACGATTTCCTGGTGCGATATGAACCAGCAGGTTATCCCGTTCCTGATGGATTTTAAGGATATTCTGCTGGGAAAAGCAAATATGTTCCTGAACTTAAAAAATGCGGGCGGCATGAGCTTTTGGGGTGTATTTCTGTTCTTTATTGCCAGCCCGTTTTCTTTTTTGGTCCTTTTTACCGAAAAAGCTCAGATTTATTATCTGGTCAATATTCTTTTGATTTTAAAGATGGCTGCCTGTTCCGTAACAGCCAGCCTGTTTTTTCGGGCCAAGTTTCCACGCCTGAATTTCTTACAGGTCAGCGCCCTGGCAGTTATGTACTCTTTCTGCGGCTATACCATGTTTTATTATCAGAATATTGTATGGCTTGATGTGATGTGTCTGTTCCCAATTCTGCTTTTGGGTTTGGATCGGCTGTTTCATCAGGGTAGATTTCTTTTATATTCCCTGGTGTTTGCCGCCATTCTGGCTGTGAATTTCTACCTGTGCTATATGGTAGTCATTTTCCTGATTCTGGCAGCCGGGGTGTATCTCTTCCTGTTTGTTCCCAAGCGGGAGCGCGGCCGGCATGTCCTGCTCTTCGGGCTTGCCACGGTTGCTTCCGTTTTAGCGACCGGAGTCGTTTGGCTTCCCTCTTTGCTGCAGGTCCTTTCATCCGCCCGTATGGGAAACGTTGTTTCCAGTTTGCGCGCGGGCGGATTTTGGGCAAAGCTGGACACAACGGTACCCGTCCTTCTCTGCACGGCCGCTGTTTTTGCCGGTATGATTATGGTCCTTTATCTGCGGAATTATTGGAATCAGGGTATCCGTTGGCTGCTGTGTATGATGGTCCTTTTGTTTCTGCCTATTTTTGTTGAACCGATTAATAAAATATGGCAGACTGGAAGTTATCAGTCTTTTCCGGTGCGGTATGGGTATATCCCGGTTTTTCTCGGACTGATTCTCTGCGCTGCGGTAATTTCATTCATCAAGGGCTCTCGAACGGAATATTCAGGAGGGAAACTGTTTCCCGGGATTGCCCTGGCAGCTCTGGCGGCAGTAATGTTCTGCGCAGGGACAATTTTAAAGCTGGATTATCGGGATGTCACCGTCTACACGAGGACTTTGTGGGGGGATGAAAGAAGTTTTCGTCTGCTTCTGCTGTTTGCCGTAACAGGTGTGCTTGCTTACCTGATTCTTTTTCTTCTGTATCATTATGGAAAAATCAGAGAGATGTTTTTCTCCATTCTGCTTTGCTCGTTTGCCGTTGTGGAGGCCGTGTTTTACTCGAACGTTTATATTGCATCCGCTGGGAACAACGCTCAGTACTATTTCCCAATTTTGGATCTCAGCGATAGAATCGACGACAGCTCCCTGTACCGGGTAAAGATGAAACAGAAGTTTTTTGACGTAAATCTGATTGGGAGCATGGGTTACAATTCTTTGTCGCACTACACTTCTCTTACTTCCCAAAATTATATGTTTGCTATGAAAAAGCTGGGCTATTCGTCCTACTGGATGGAAGTTAACTCCAACGGAGGGACAAAATTGACCGACGCGGTTTTAGGGAACCGGTATACAATTGAAAGGACCGACAGAATTCCCGAGGGTCAAAATGCCGTATACGGCAACGGTCTGTATTCCATTGTAAAAAACAATCTATCCCTTTCCATTGGATTCCCTTTCCGAACCGATAAAATTCAAACGCTGAAAAATCTTTCTGGCGGTACCCGGCTTGAGCTGCAGGAATCTCTTTTCCACTCCCTTTTTGATACGGACGAAGATCTTTTCGTGCCATATGAACCGTCGTCGTATGACAATGTCACGATGACCCGCGGGAGCCGATACTGCTTTACCCTCAGCGATACGGGTTATGAGGGGACGGTCGATTATCAAATTCCGGTTTCCGGAACCCAAACGCTGTATTTTGATAGTTTTGATCAGCTTTCCAATCGGCTGTATGAACCAATCAATTCCAGCTTTTCCATTACGGTCAACGGAACCATGCTGCAGATCGATTACCCTACTCAGCCGGATAACGGTCTTATCAATCTCGGAACTTTTACCAATCAGACCGTTTCGGTCCAGATCGGCATTCTGCGGGATGTATCCGTAAAGTCTTTTGGCATTGCGGGCCTGAGAGATCATGTTCTTAGCACTGCTGTTGCAGCAACGCCGCAGGCTTCCCTGCAGCCGTCCGGAAATTCCATATCTGGGACGGTTACGGCGGATAGCGGCGGTGAATATCTCTTTCTGCCAATCAATTACGGCAGTGGGTATTCGGCTTCTGTCAATGGAATGAGTACCCCAATTTACCTTGTGTTTGATACATTCATGGCGATTCCTCTCCAAAAGGGTGTGAACCGTATTTGCCTTTCGTATATTCCGCCGGGCTTTCAAATGGGAGTGATCCTTTCTGCGGTTGGACTTCTCTGCCTGATCATTTTATACCGAATATCGAAACGCCGCTGCGCACAGCATTGGAAAACCGGTGAGCATGTTGCCATGACCTTGTTTACGATTTTGTTCGGGCTGGTTATTGCGGCTGTTTATGTGGCTCCTTTGCTTATCCTCTTCTGGTAACGAGTTGTGATGCTTTTTTCAGGCTGACACTGTTTTTCATTATGGTGTCAGCCCTTTTTCAGGGAAAAATTTCTTATGATATATGGAGGATGAGGCCTGCCATTTGCTTTCATATCAAGAATCCCCCGGCTTTGCCGGGGGAAAAGGAAACCATGAAAAATTAAGAAGTGCTGAATGAAATTTTTGCCGCAGTATTTCAAAACACCTGAGTTCAGCCTAATAATCTGAAGGAAGTGTACGGTTCAATGCTTTAAAACAAATCGCTGTTTGCTTCTGTTCCTGATTTTGCATCATAAACTTCCTTCGGCAAAGGCTTTTTCAGAAGCGCAAGCAGCAAACATCCTGCAACCGTTCCGACGAGAAGTGCGAAAAAGTAGCCAAGCGGATTGGAAATAGTCGGCAGAACAAAAATACCACCGTGAGGTGCATGCAGCTGGCAGCCAAACACCATACAAATTCCCCCGCTGATTGCGGAACCAACAATCATAGAAGGAATTACACGCAGGGGATCCGCTGCTGCAAAGGGAATCGCCCCTTCCGTAATAAAAGAAAGCCCCATTACATAGTTAACAATTCCCGACTGACGCTCCTGCGGGGTAAAACGGTTTTTAAAAAGGGTTGTGCATAAGGCAATGGCCAAAGGAGGGACCATTCCTCCAATCATGCTTGCAGCCATAATCTGAAATCCTATTCCATTGGAGCCAGGAGAGGCAAGCTGAGCTACAGCGAACAGATAAGTTGCCTTGTTGATGGGTCCTCCCATATCAGTAGCCATCATTCCGCCAACGATAAGACCCAACACAATTGCGGCGCTTCCGTTTAACCCTGTAAGGAAATTTGTGATACCATCATTAATCCAGATCATAACCGGATTCAAGAATGCCATAACAATACCGATTAAGAAAATACCGGCAAGAGGATAAATTAAAATTGATTTAATTCCTTCCAGTGATTTTGGAAGCCATTTGCAAAGCTTTTTCAGTCCTAAAACTAAATACCCGGCAATGAAACCGGCAAATAAAGCGCCAAGAAAACCCGCACTGACTTTTCCGCCCGCTGGATTTGCAAAAGTGCTTCCATTCATGGCAAGAATGCCTCCGACAAATCCAACGGCTAAACCAGGCCGGTCAGCGATCGCCATAGCGATATAACCTGCGAGGACAGGAAGCATTAAATTAAATGAAAAACCGCCGACTGTTTTCAAAAACTTAGCCACTGCCGTTGTCGACCCAAAATTTGGCCCGCCGGTTACGCCGTTTGCCGCATCAACCAGAAATGCAATGGCAATCAAAATACCGCCGCCAATAACGAACGGAAGCATGTGGGAAACGCCGTTCATCAGTTGTTTGTAAATCCTGTGACCGACGGTATCGCTTTCGTCACGGCTGTTTGTCTTTGCGGAAGAGCCGGATGTGCGGTGGTAAACCGGCGCTTGCCCTTCCATGATCTTACGAATCAGTCTTTCCGGTTCACGGATACCTGCTGACACGCTTGCTTTCACAACAGGTTTTCCGTCAAATCGGTCCATTTCGACTTCGCGGTCGACCGCAACAATAATACCTTTGCAGGCGGCAATTTCATCCGATGTCAGGGCATTATCAGTACCGTCGGCACCATCTGTTTCCACCTTTAAAGAAACTCCCATTTGCTTTGCTTTTTTGACTAAATCCTCTGCCGCCATGAACGTATGCGCAATACCGGTAGGGCAGGCGGTAACGGCCAAAACGCTGTAAGTTTTCTGCCCTGCCTCTGGTTCGGAAGAACTCACCGTCGGTTCGGCGGCTTTTTTCTCCGAAAATTTTTCCTCTTCCTTTTCTGTGATCAGTCTCAAAAACTCCTCAGCATTCGCAGCTTGCATCAGCTCCGTTTTAAACTGCGGATCCGTCAGAAGAACGGCAAGGCGCTGCAGAGCTTTCAAGTGAATATCACTGCCGGAAGCAGGCGCGGCAATCATAAACAGGAGATCTGCCGGTTTTTGATCCGGAGTATGGTAGTCTACGCCTGCAGGCACTGTGATTGCAGCAATCCCTGCTTTTTTCACCGCATCCACTTTTGCATGGGGAATGGCAATTCCCCCTCCAACGGCAGTCGAACTGAGACGTTCCCGTGCCATAATTCCTTCTTTAAACGCCGCACGGTCGCTGATGCATCCTTCCGCATCCAGCAATTCGATCAGTTCGTCAATCGCTTCGTCTCTGTTTGCGGCAGAAAAGTTAAGTTTTACTCCCGGCTTTGTCAGTAATTCATTGATTTTCATAGCTTATTCTCCTTTCCCTGCTTTATTGTTTAATTTGCTCCGGTATCATTGGAAACATGAAACAAAGTTTCGTGAAAATCTTCTGCGGCTTTATGGACTTCTCGGGCACAAACGCAGTGCAGTGACTTTTCTGCTAGTTTTTCACATTCTTTTCGGCTGCATCTACTCAGTGTATATTTTGTTTTGGGAATTTCACCGGCCGCCATACTAAGTTCATCCATCCCCATGCCGACAAGCAAAGGAACGGCAACAGGATCTCCTGCCATGTTTCCACACATTCCAACTGGAATATTGTGCCGCTTCGCTGCTTCGGCAGTCATCCGAATCAAACGCAGGACACCTGGATCAAAGGGATCATACACATCCGAAACACTTTGGTTGCTCCGATCTGCCGCTAAAGTATACTGCGTCAAATCGTTTGTACCGATACTGAAGAAATCCGCTTCTGCTGCTAGAGCATCAGACATCAGCGCAGCTGACGGAATTTCGATCATAATTCCCGTCTGGATGTTCTGATCGTAAGCGATTCCCTTTTTGCTGAGTTCATCTTTTGCCTGCTGCAGCAGTGTTTTCGCCTGCCGCAGTTCCTCAATTCCGGAAATCATTGGGAACATGATTTTGATTTTCCCAAACGCGCTTGCCCGCAGAATAGCCCGGAGCTGAGTCAGAAAGATATCCACCCGTTTCAGGCAAAGCCGAATAGCTCTCAAGCCGAGAAAAGGATTCGCTTCCTGCGGGATGTTGAAATATCCCGCAGCCTTGTCGCCCCCAATATCCAGTGTTCGGATAATGACTTCACCCGGTCCGGCAATTGCGAACGCCTCCGCTGCCTTTCGATACTCAGAAAACTGTTCTTCTTCGGTAGGAGCATTGGTCCGGGATAGAAATAATGTTTCTGTCCGCATCAGCCCGGCTGCTTCGGCGCCCTGCCCAAGGCTGTATTCGATATCTGCCGAAGAACCTATGTTAGCGGCGGCAATAACTCGGCCGCCGTCCCTTAAAGCCATCTTTCTGTGAGAAAAAGATTCATACAGTCTTCGCTGCTTCTGCTCACTTTCATATTTTTGCTGATAACTTTTTATCGTTGTCTGATCCGGTGACTGGATGCAAAGCCCTTTTGCTCCATCAAGAATGACCGTATCTCCGTTCCGGATATTTGTTAGAAGTCCCGCAGCACCTACAACCGCAGGAATCCCGAGCGATTTTGCAAAAATGGAAGTGTGAGCTGTTTTTCCGCCCTTTTCCGTCGCAAAGCCAAGCACATAATTTCGGTTCAGCTGTACCGTATCCGAAGCGGAAAGATCATCCGCAACCAGGATGACTTTTTCATGAATGTCAGAAAGAGATTTGCCCGAAGGGTCGGTCAAAAAGCGAATCAGGCGGTTCCCTGCATCGCGTACGTCTGCTGCCCGTTCTCTCATATAAGGATTTGCCATATTAGAGAAAAGAGTAACAAACTGATCGGTTAACTGGCGCACCGCTTTTTCCGCTGAGAAATGCTGACCGGTGATTAATTTTTCAATTTCCGGGGTAAAAGCCGGATCGGCCAGAATAGACTTCTGCCCTTTCAAAATACCGGTTTGTTTTTCTCCTACCTGTTCCGCCGCGTGGCTGATCAGTCCGGATATCTCTTGATCGGCGCCCCGGACGGCAGCTTTGAAGCGTTTTGTCTCGTCCGGAATCTTTTCCGGCGGGACATTTCGATTGAAATCCGCTTTCGGCTGCCGATAAATGAATACCTTCGCAATTCGGATTCCCTCCGATACGCCAATGCCATGGAATGTTCTTGCTGCCATAATAAACTGAACAGCCTCCTTTATTTCTTGTAAACCCAAGTTTACATTATTCTCCGAAATTTGATTCGAATAATTTCCGAACAGTGTCCATTGCCTGCTGTTCATCTGAACCATTTACTGTGACCGTAACGGATTCGCCATTTTCGAGCCCGAGACTCATCAGGCCAAGGATACTCTTTGCATCCGTTTCGATTTCCGTTCCATTTTTTTTCAGCGTAACCGTTGAATTAAATTTTGAGATGGATTCCATCAAAACCTGAGCAGGCCTGAGATGGAATCCCTGCGGGCAGCGCATTACAAATTCTTGTTGCAGCATTTTTTTCAACCCTTTCAAATTACTGAATTAAAATTTAATACGATGCAATGTTACCAGTGGAAGTGCTTTCTTCACTTCCGGCCCGGTACAAAGCTGTGTGCCGGGCTTGGATGCAGTTACAGTTCCGGCTGCGGTTGCTACGCGAGTGATTTCTTCCAGAGACATTCCGCGGAGTACCGCATCAGCCAATGCTCCTACCATGGAGTCACCCGCCCCGGTTGCACTCTTTACTGTGATTTTCCAAACATCCGCTTTAAAAGCACCGCTTGGGTCCAGAGCGATTGCACCGTCGGCTCCCAGAGATACAACAACAAGGCGGATACCTTTTTCCAGAAGATTCCGGCCAGCTTCCAGCACGTCTTTTTCTGTTTTGAGCGGTTTCCCAATCAAGGCTGTCAGTTCGTGGATATTCGGCTTGACAGCAAATGGCCGGCTGTCAATACCTTTTTGCAGCGCTTCGCCGTCTGCATCAAGGATCACTTTGGCCCCGGATCTTTCTGCCAGTTCTGTCAGCTCCGCGTAAAAATC
The DNA here is from genome assembly GCA_002407675.1 of Ruminococcaceae bacterium UBA5406. Lineage (GTDB taxonomy): Bacteria > Bacillota > Clostridia > Oscillospirales > Acutalibacteraceae > Thermocaproicibacter. The sequence goes on along the minus strand of DHNW01000024.1, from coordinate 19,921 downwards.
AAGCGGCACACCTGGCGGCAGACTTCCGCTTATAACAACAACCCTGACAGTGGGGAGCAGGCAGAGAAATTTCTTCCGAAATAATTCAAGTTCTTCCGGCGCGATATGATTTCCCTGTTCATTAATTTCTGTTGTCTTTTTGACGGTTTGGTCAAAGATTTTAATATTGGTGCGCGTTTCTCCTGGAATTTCCAGAAAACCCGTCTTGATTTTATCCTGCTGTATGCAATCAAACAAAAATTTCCCCGTGTGACCAGACAGAAATCCAGTAACCGTCACATCATCGCCAAAACTTTGCAACACCCGCGCTACATTGATTCCCTTGCCGCCCGGATCAATTTCAGACTGCTGCACGCGGTTCAGCCCATACGGTGCCAGCCTGCCAACCGTGACCGTTTTATCAACAGATGGATTAAGTGCAACGGTTAATACAGATCTGTTCATCCGGAAATTCCTCCGTTCTGTTCTTGATTTTCGTCCGCAAAATAAAGCCGGACTCCCTTTTGTTCAAATTCTTGCTGCTGTTCCGCCGGGATTTCATGTGTGGTTATGCATCCATCAATATCATTCAGTGTTCCGAATTTAGCAAAAGAAATGCGCCCGACTTTTGTATGATCGGCCAATACGTACACATGTTCTGAAGCCTGAATCATTCGCGCTTTAACGGAGGCCTCAATTAAATTCGGTGTGGTCAGTCCCATGTCCGTTTCAATTCCATTCGTTGCAAGAAATGCTTTATCAAGACGCAGACGACGGATGGTTTCTTCTGCCGTCGGTCCAACCAAAGCCATTGTATTGGTTCGAAGAATTCCGCCGACGCATATTAGAACGATGTTGGAACAAGAAGAAAGCTGCTGCATCAGCAAAATAGAATTCGTAACAACGGTTAGTTTTTTAAATTTTGTTAAAAGCGGGGCGAGGCAGAGTGTTGTCGTACCGGAATCAATTAGGATAGAATCACCATTTTCAATGAAACCAGATGCACAGCGGGCAATCATTTGCTTTTCTTTTTGCTGCTTGTTCTGTTTTTCATTATAAGTCGGTTCAATTCCAACGGAATCGAGGCAGACAGCTCCACCGTGCGTCCGTTTGAGTAACTTCCTGTTTTCCAATTCCGTTAGGTCACGGCGAATCGTCGACTCGGAAACTCCGAAAACCTGGCAGAGTTTATGGACGGAAGCACGCGTCTGATTTTGAACATATTCAAAAATTTTTTGTAGTCGTTCTTCCTCATACATGGCTGTTTAGCTGTTTTTCATCCCTTTCACAATGCTTGACCGAATTATGATTGATTTGACTGATTGTGACTGATTACATTATAATATATTCTGCTCAGTTGTCAATAGATTTGTAGATATATTAGCAATATAACACAATATTTTATTAATTTTTGTTAATTTAGCTAAATATCATTTATTACGGATTGCTGTATTTTATTATGATATATTGATTTGACCGATTATGAATGAAACGGTTTGGCTTTGAAAATGAACTTTATGGCGCATTCAAAACAAAAAGCCGGGGAGCCCAAACCTTTTGGTATGGCTCCCCGGCTTTTTAGGCCTGTTTTTGCAGCAGACTCAATGGAAAATTATTTACAGCAGCCTAATGCATGACTGCTTCCCAAAATTCGCTGTTATTTAACCGAACGGATTTTCAGTTTTGTAAAGCATGCCTTTTGGCTGATTGAATGAAATATCCGGAATCCCCAGATAGCGGAACAGCGTAAAGAGAGGTTTGCCCACGTGGGCGAATGCTACGGCGCCGTGGTGCGGGAAATGTTTCTCGATCAGCACATGGCGGTAGAATCGGCCCATTTCCGGAATGGCAAAGATACCAATGCCCCCAAAGGACCGTGTTGCCACAGGGAGAATTTCGCCTTCTGCAACATAAGCGGCCAGTTTGGCATCAGAGGTGCTTTGCAGGCGGAAGAAAGTGATTTTGCTTGGGGCAATATCGCCTTCAAGGGTTCCGCGCGTAAAGTCAGGTTCACCGCCGCTTTCAAGCAGTCGGTTCTGAATCAGCTGATATTTGATGGATGCACCTTTGGCCAGTTTGCAGAACGGTGTATTGCCGCAGTGGAATCCCATGAAAGTATCATGCAGAGTATACGGATATTTTCCTTGAATTTCGGATTCAAAGATATCCTTTGGAACGCTGTTGTTAATATCCAGCAGCGTAACGGCGTCGCCGGTCAGGCAGGCGCCGATATATTCGCTTACCGCTCCGTAAATGTCCACTTCACACGCTACGGGGATTCCGCGGGAAGTCAGGCGGCTGTTCACGTAGCAAGGTTCAAACCCGAATTCTTTTGGAAATGCGGGCCAGCATTTGTCTGCAAAGACCACATAGCGGCGGGAGCCACGGTTTTGTTCCGCCCAGTCGAGCAATGTCAGTTCAAACTGTGCCATGCGCGGCAGAAGATCCGGATACCGGTTGCCGGAGGTCCCAAGTTCTTTTGCCATATCGCTGACAACATCCGGAATCCGTTTGTCGTCTTTGTGTGACCGGTAGGAGACCAGAAGATCCAGCTCGGAATTTTCCTGAATTTCAATGCCCAGATCGAACAGCGGACGAATCGGTGCATTGCAGGCGAAGAAATCCTGCGGACGCGGGCCGAACGAAATGACCTTCAGCGATTTCAGACCGATAACAGCGCGGGCAACCGGAACAAAATCGGCAATCATGCGGGCTGCTTCCTCGGCAGTGCCCACTGGATATTCCGGAATAACAGCCGGAATCTGCCGCAATCCCAGGTTATAAGAACAGTTCAGCATTCCGCAGTAGGCGTCGCCCCGGCCGTTAATCAGATCTTTTCCTGATTCTTCAGCAGCAGCCACATACATAACGGGGCCGTCAAAATATTTGGCGAGCATTGTCTCGGGAGTTTCCGGCCCGAAGTTTCCCAAAAAGACCACGAGGGCATTGCAGCCGGCGGAGCGGACCTCATCGAGCGCTTTTTTCATGTCATTTTCGTTTTCAACGGTGGTTTTTGCCTCGTAAATAGAACCGCCGGCGGCCGTATAGCTGTCTACAATGGCTTTTCTCCGCTTTTCGGAAAGAGAGATCACAAAGCAGTCGCGGCTGACGGCAACGATTCCCAATTTCACTTGGGGTATGTTTTGAAACATCAGAAGAAGCCTCCTTGATTTTTTATAAATGAGTGCGGTAACTCCATTTCAGAGCGCCATAGAACCGGGTATAAATCTGGTATTGGGATTCATAAAGACCGGCATTCTCTGTTCCCGGAAGTGTGGTGCTTTCCATGCGGATAAGCGGTACGGTTTCCAAAAGGTCTGCCCAAATGCCTGCGGTAACCCCCGCGGCCAGAGCTGCCCCAAAAGAACCGCCCTCTGCGCTTCCATAAACCGTACGGACGGGCAGCTGGAAGACGTCGGCAAAGATCTGCCGCCATAACGGACTTTTGGCTCCTCCGCCTGCCAGAACAATTTCCTTGGAAATGATGTTGGTGCCGATACTTTGAATCTGATCATAAACCTGACGCAGAGAAAATGCAACCCCTTCCAGCACAGCCCGGGCAAAATGCCCCTTTTGGTGGCGGGAAGTCAAGCCGAGAAAAGCCCCTTTTGCGTCAGGATCATTGATGGGTGCCCGCTCGCCGGTGAGGTAGGGGAGAAAGATCAGCCCGTCGGATCCGGCGGGAACAGCGGCCGCTTCTTCATCCAGCAGGCGGAAAGCGCTTTTGCCTTCTTTTTTGGCCGCTGCCATTTCGTAAGTGCCCAGGGAATTCCGGAACCACTGGTAAGAACCGGCCGCAGCCAGCGTGACTCCCATAGCGTTGTAAGCACCCGGAGCATTTCCGCAGAACACCTGTAAATTTCCGCCCGGATTTGGCAGAAACGAAGGGAGACCCATTGCAACAACGCCCGAGGTGCCGAGCGTTATGCCCACGCGCCCCGGCTGGACCAGCCCGAGGCCCGTAGTGGAAATTACGGCGTCTCCGCCCCCCGCGCCCAGCGGCGTTCCTTCTGGGATGCCGGTTTCAGCGGCGGCCTCTTTCCCAACGCGGCCGGCAAGGTCGGTTGATTCCAGCACTTTTGGAAAGATGGACGGGTCAAGCCCTGCTTTCCGAATAAGATCATGCGCCCAGCTGTGTTCCTTTACGTTATAAAACCCTGTGCCTGAAGCATCGGATACGTCGGTTGCCAGTTCACCGCCCAGCCGAAAACGAATATAGTCCTTTGGGTTGAGAACGGCCGCCGTCCTCGCATAATTTTCCGGTTCGTTTTCTTTCATCCAAAGGATTTTTCCGCCGGTATATCCGGTCAGCATCCGATTGTTTGTGACGGCGAGAAGTCCTTCCAAACCGCCCGCGGCCCGGGTGATTTCATCACACTGTTTCCCGGTCCGCTGGTCATTCCAGAGAATAGCCCGGCGGATAACCCGGTTGCTTTTATCCAGTGCCACCATGCCATGCATCTGACCGGAAAAGCTGACCGCCGCAATCGGCTGTCCCTTTAAATCCGCAGTTATTTTCCGCAGCCCTGCGGCAGTCGCTTTCCACCAGTCTTCCGGATCCTGTTCCGACCATCCTTCCTGGGGGGCATAACAGGGATACTCTTCCACAACCGAACCCAGAATTGTTCCCGTTTCTTCCAGAGCCAGAATTTTGCATCCGGATGTGCCTACATCAACGCCCAGCAGAACTTTTTTCATGATTCTTTCCCTTCTTCCCATTCCGGGGAGGAAAGATCAATATTTTCCCCGGTCAGCCCCACAAACGCTCCCTCTTTTTGAAGCCCCGAATCCGGGTGAGCAATCAGCCACTTGTTGCGTGCAAACAAAAGCCTTGCCTCACCGGTTCCCGACGGTTTCTGTTCCAGCGGAAGGTTCGTTCCGCGCGGAAGAATGACCGCGTCTCGGAATCCAGCCCCGCCAATGCCGCACGGTGCGTAGTGCAGCGTGGTGGCATAGAGCTCTACCATTGTGCCGGCCGGGACCCGAAAAGCCTCTGTCGCTGAAGTATCAAAGGTATTCCGTACCGGATCAACATCCGCACGGGAGCCAACCAGCAGAATTAAATCGGTTACCGCAAGGTTCAGTTCAGAAGAGCGGTGGTATTCCAGCGCGTTCAGCTGTTCATTGTGCCCATTGCAGTAGCCGATCTGAATGGGAAGACCGCCGAACTCCTCTTTTTCCAGTTCTTTGGCAACCGGTAGTTTTTCCAGCTTCGGATCCATGGCAGTATAAACCGTTCCGCTGTCTGGCAGCGGTGTTGTTTTCATCTGTGTAACCAGTTCCGCCAGGTCAAAACCGGTAACGATCCTTCCGAAACGGCGGAATTCGTTGCCCGTGACCGGGAGTATTTTCTTTTGATTCATAATATGTAACTTCTGCCCTCCTGAAAAATATATTTTAGGCCCTGAATCATGTCTTCAGGTTATGGCTGAATCATCAGTGCCAGGCCTAATAGCGATTTGTCTTTTGCAAATCTATAATAAAAAGTATTTTAGCACGATCCTTGTGTACTGTCAATAAAATTGCCGGATGGACTGCGGAAAATTTACCACTTATGAATTCTGTATTTGCTATTTTTTACATCCATATTTTAAGTAATTGCGGCAAAAGTGAAAAAATCCCGATTTAGGGTTCTGGAATTTGCATGCGTTTCATGCTACAATAGCAATCATAGTTTATTGAGGAAAAGCGGGAGTTTATTGTGAACAATCTACAGGTCCGGGATACGAATAAAAAGAAAATTATAAAATTTCTGTATGCGCATCATGAAGCGACCAAACAGGACATTGCAAAAGGACTGAGTCTCAGCGTTCCAACCGTTTCCCTGATCCTGAAGGAACTGGCTGAGCGCGGCCTGGTTCAGAAAACAGGGACGATGGAGTCCTCGGGGGGACGGAAGCCGATTGCCAATTCTCTGGTTTACAACGCGAAATATTCCGCGGGAATTGAAATTACACAGAACCATCTTCGTCTGGTGCTGATCAATCTGGGGGAAGAGGTTTTATTCTATAAAGTTGTTCGAGAACCTTTTCGGAATGAAAATACCTATTATCAGAAAATATCCGATTATTTTAGGGCATTTCTTACGGAAAGTAAAATCGACCAAAACTTGCTGCTGGGTGTGGGTATAGCATTGCCGGGTCTGTTCAATACAAAGACCGGCCTTCTGGAATACAGCCCGACCCTGCAGGTGCGCAATTTACCCCTGCACGTTATCGCTAGGTATTTTTCCTGCCCGGTATATGCGGACAACGAGGCAAACCTGGCCGGGTTTGCCGAAATCTGGCAGATGGATCAAGTGGAAAGTGCCGTATTCCTTTCCGTCAACAAGGGCGTCGGCGGTTCTATTATTATCGGAAACAAAGTCTACAGCGGCATCAACGGCCGTTCAGGAGAGTTTGGGCACATGACAGTTGAAAAAGGAGGCCGCACCTGTTCCTGCGGGAAGAAGGGATGCCTGGAAGCGTACTGCTCCACCCGGTTTCTCACGGAGCCCGATTTTCATGACATTGATGAATTCTTTGCCTCTGTCCACACGGGAAACCCGTCTTCCCTGGAAAAATGGGATACCTATCTTGACTATCTAGCAACGGGAATCAATAATATCCGTACAATTTTTGATTCGGATGTCATTATCGGAGGCGAGATTGTCCCTTACCTGAAACAAGACTGCGATCTGCTAACTCAAAAACTGCTTCCGATGAATTCTTTCCATGAGCCTATAGATTATCTGCATTTCAGCCGGTACAGCGACCGGGCTGGCGCAGTTGGCGCGGCTTTGCTTCTGGTGGATGCTTTCTTAAGCGAATAGAGTATTTTCCATATGGTCATTTCTGCAAGACCGGGGGAGAAATTGCAGAACACACATTTTTTTGGAAAAGACTTGACGATCTGCCTGCTGTTTAGTATAATAGGCAAGTAAGATCAGTTTGCTACTGTGGCTCAGTTGGTAGAGCAGCGCATTCGTAATGCGCAGGTCGTCCGTTCGAGTCGGACCAGTAGCTCCAAAACATTAAGTCAGGGAGTTAAGTACTCTCTGGCTTTTTTACTGTTTAGCATCCGTACGAAATGTTAACTGATACTTTAATGGAGCCGATTCTTCGGTGCCAATATCAGTAAGGATTGCTTTTAATTCGGGGTAGGGCATACTGTAACGCTGGCTTAAATAGCGCAGCGAAGCGCCAATTTCACCGTCTGGTCCACCATATCCCCATTTGTGATCGTCACAAATAATAATATATCTCTACTCGGCTTTTCGTCCTGTCAAATACGATTTTATCGACGAAAGACCGGAGCATCAGATTCTTTTGTTCTGCACCGATATGGGGATCGCGCAGCAGTCTTACAAGATCTCTGTGCTGTCCGCAGAATTTTTTAATATCCATCCGTTTTTGAGGGATGTCCTGCACCGGCAGAGAGTTTTTCAGCTGAGTGATTCTCTCCAGAATTTTTTGCTTGTTTTCTCTGTATTCGTTCAGTGAATCGACGCCGTCTTCGTAAGCGGTTTTAATTCGGCTCAGCTTCTGCCGCTCCCGGACGATCTGTTTCTCAATGACTTCAGCCTGATATCCTGTTTTTGGGGCTGGTTTTCTGGTTATAACAATATCGCTTGCTTTCAAATTTGCTTCAATGGCGGTCAGAACCATCTCTTCAAGCCGGTTTATCTTAATACTGTGTGAAACGCTGCATTTTCCATGAGCGTATCCGGTGCACTGTAGGGAATTTCCTGCACCTTTGGACAAAGTGCTGCCGCAGCTGCTGCATTTTACAAGGCCCTGCAGCATCACGGCAGCCGGCTTTTTCCGGCCGGCGCTTTTTCCATACATCCGTTTGTTTTCCACCAGAGCGGCTTGAGCTTCTTTCCAGGTTTCGTCGTCCAACAGATGTTCATGGCCGCCGTCGGCAGTGATGATACCGGGATCGTCGAAGTTTCTGCGGGTTTTCCGGTTTGGATTCCAGCGAATCTTGCCTATGTAAACCGGATTCCGTAAGACGTATTCCACCGTCCGATTTTCCCAGCGTCCGCCGCGCCTTGTTTGAATTCCCATGGCATTTAATTGGGAGGCAATTGCCCGGCAGCCCATTCCGCCGATATATTCGCTGAAAATCATTTTAACCACCGGGGCTGTGTCGGGGTCAATATAATATTTTTTATCTTTCATAAAATATCCGAAGGCGGGGGCAGCCACCGGTTCTCCGCGGGTAACCTTTTCATTCATACCGCGCCGGACCTCCTCGGCCAGATTGATACTGTAGTATTCATCCATGGCTTCAATCATGGCTTCGACGATGATCGACATTTTATCGTCACCGATCTGCTCAGTAACGGACACCACATCAATCCCGCACTGTTTCCGAAGCATGGACTTGTAGACGATGCTGTCCTGCCGGTTTCTGGCAAAGCGGGAAAACTTCCAGACAATAATCACGTCGAACGGCTTTGGTTTTCTTTTGGCTGTGCCGATCATCCGCATGAATTCCGGCCGCTTTTTTGCCACTTTTCCGCTGACGCCTTCTTCTTCCCGAAAAATAAATTTATCGGGAAGTATCATATCGCTTTTCTTTACATATTCCCGAATCTTTTCCAGCTGGCTGTCTGGGCTGTATTCAAGCTGGCCGTCCGTGGATACGCGGATATAGGCGGCGGCGATTTTCATTTGGAATCTCCTTTTTCCAATGATATACCATATTAGATACGATTTATATTTTACTGTTTCTATATTTAGTCCGGAAAAGATAGAAATATGAAGCCTTAAAAACCAAACATAGGACAATCCGCGGCAGGAATACACGTATTGTGAGGTGATCTGTCTATGGCAGCGAAAAAACCGTTCACTTTTACCGCGGTGAGCTACATAACCGACAAGTCCGGAGAAGGAAAAACACACGGCCGTGAAGAAATCGTTTTCGAGCAGATGCCTTCACCGAAGGGGACCTGCAAATTCCGTCTGGTTAAGCGGACAGTATTCATGCCGGAATTGAAACAGGCTGCCTGCGATAAAAAGATGATGCGGCATGCATGTGAAATCCTGTCGGAATATTTATCCAAAAATACGGAGCCGTAGCGCAAGCAAAGAACCGAATTGACCGTTCAACAACCAATTTGTCCAATATCACGTCAAAGCGATTGACTTTTAGGAAACATCACAATATAATTAATCTTGTTACGTCTGCGAATTTTCGCGGAAAACCAATAAATTGGAGGATTTATGCATGAAGCGAGTAGCAAAACCTGTGTTTTTCATCGTTGCCCTCCTCATTGCCTTTTTCTTTTACTCTTCCTGGTTTGGAATTAAAGGAAAAAATGGGGACAATACGGTCACGTATCTTAAAGGTGCCGAAGATATCAGATTGGGGACTGATATCAGGGGTGGGGTGGAAGCCACATTTTCGCCGGCTACGAAAAGTAAACCGACGAATACCCAAATGGATTCCGCGGAATCAATTATCAAAGAGCGTCTGATTGGTGAAAACATTACCGATTATGAGGTTTACACCGATTATAATCACAGCCGTATCATTGTCCGGTTCCCCTGGAAAACGGACGAAAAGGATTACGATCCGCAGAAAGCGATTCAGGAGCTTGCCGCAACAGCGCAGGTGACGTTTCGTGAAGGGTTTGAATACACAACCCAGACCACAGGTTCCAGCGGGAACCCGGTATATAAAACGCCTAAAGGGGTAACGGCTTCCAATATCATCTTGAAAGGGAACGATATTGTCAAAGCCACCCCGGAAATGACGACGAACGATAGCGGCAAAGCCGTTTATGTTGTGTCGCTGAAGCTGAGCCAGGCGGGTGCGGAGAAATTTTCCGATGCGACGGCCAGATTAGTCGGAAAAACCATTTCTATCTGGATGGATGACACCGCGATTTCCTGGCCGGTTGTCGAGCAGCATATTACCGGGGGAAAATGCCAGATTGACGGCGGTTCCACCGGCTTTACAGCGGCGGACGCCTCGGCGCTGGCCAACAAGATTAATGCCGGTGCGCTGCCGTTCAAGCTGTCGGTAACCAGTTCCAGCACGATTAACCCGACGCTTGGCATGTCGTCCCTGGATGCCATGAAACTGGCCGGTCTGATCGCGTTTATTCTGGTTGCGGTCTTCATGCTGCTGATATTCCGTTTGCCCGGGCTGATCGCCGATATTTCCATGCTCGGTCAGATTGCCCTTACATTTGCAGCGGTTTCCGGTTATTTTCCGTTTATCCACAGCTTTACGCTGACTTTGCCCGGTATCTGCGGCATCATTCTTTCTATTGGGATGGGCGTTGACGCGAACATCATTACGGACACGCGCATTAAAGAGGAACTATGGGCCGGCAAAACATTAGATTATGCCATTTCACAGGGCGATAAAAACAGCTTTTCGGCCATTTTTGACGGTAACATTACAACGGTTATCGTTGCCCTGCTGCTGATGCTGGTATTCGGGCCGAAAAACATTCTTTCCTACTGGTTTGGCGCTTCGCTGACCGGTTCCATTTACTCCTTCGGCTATACCCTCCTGATTGGCATTATCGGCAACTTCCTGTTCGGCGTTGGGACAACCCGTTTGATGCTGAAGTCTATTTCCCGGTTTGGCTTTGCACGCAATAAATGGCTGTATGGCGGAACCGTGCCAGGCAAAGCCTTTAAAATCCGGTTCTATGAGAACCGCAGGATCTATTTTGCTATTTCACTTGGGGTTATTGCAGTTGGCCTGATTGCGAATGGAATTTTCGGCACAAAACTGGACATCAATTTTAAGGGCGGAGCGGTTATTAAGTATTCCTACAGCGGTGAAGTTCAGCCCAACAAGATTGAACAGGCGGTAGAGAAAGCTGTTGACCGCGATGTTGCTGTGACGATCAACAAAAATGTAAGGTCGGCCAGCGGCACGGGGAAAGCGAATAATATTACGCTTTCCTTTGCCGGAAGAGATTCCATTTCTCCCGAAACTCAAAAGGCTGTTAACACGGCTTTGAATCAGGTTTATCCGGACGCAAAGTTTACCAGCATTGAGGCCAGCTCCATTAACCCATCCATGGGCCGCACGTTCTTTGAGAAGTGCATTGTGGCCATACTGATTGCATTTGTCCTTTTGGATCTTTATGTGGCATTGCGATTCCGCAGGATCGGTGGTGCGGCGGCAGGAATCTTTGCGATTGTCGCATTGCTGCATGATGTTGCCATGGTTTACTTTACTTTCATTATCTTCCGCATTCCGCTGGATAATAACTTTATTGCCGTTGTTTTGACGATTCTCGGCTATTCGCTGAATGATACGATTGTTGTGTATGACCGTATCCGTGAAAACCGCAGATTGTACGGGCCGAAAACGGGATACGATGTTTTGGCGAACACCAGCATCAATCAAACGTTTACCCGTTCACTGTATACAGCCGGAACGACTGTTTTGGCAGTTGCAACTGTGCTGGTCGTTGGAATGTTTTATAACCTTTCCAGCATAACGACTTTTGCACTGCCGATGATGATTGGAGTTATAAGCGGCTGCTATTCTTCTGTCTGCATTGTTAGCCCGCTATTTGTTATGTGGGAAAACCATAAGACCAAGAAACTGGCACTTCAGGCAAGCAAACAGCAGCAGGTGCATGCGCAGCTTGCACCGCAATCTGAAACCACTTCACCGGAGTCCGCAGCAGTGCCTAAAACAACTGCAGCGGCTGCAAAGAAAAAATCCGGCAAGAAGAATACTCACAAGGCAAAAAAGAAGAAACATTAATTCGATTCAAAAAGCGGGCACCAATGCGTTGATCTTTTGCGTATTGGTGCCCGTTTTGCGCTTTTATGCGTCGTAATCTTCAATCCTTTTTTCCACTTCCTCCATGGAATATACGACAATCCCTGCTGCAAGATCCTGCTGATCCTGCTCCGGAAGGACGTCAATCTCCGTGTTATACTCACGGAACGGTTCTGTTTGTTTATTTTTGAATACTCCTATATGGCCGTGGTAGATTTTTATGGTGTAGGAATCCCTGGTTTTGGCGTTCGCTTTCACAGTGCTACTGCTTTCTTGACTTAAAGTATCATTTGAGCTAAAATAATACGACGTGCTTTTTTCAGAAGATGAGGCCGGGGAGGCTGTGCGCTGCTTTACCGGAAGCTGTATAAGCAGCAGTACGGTAATCAAAGCCGCTGTGCTAATCAGCAGCATGAGAGTCTTTTTCAACAGAATCACCTCGGAGTTATTATTTTGAAAATATTGGTAAAATATACATTCCATCAGATTAGGCAGATCGCTTGCCGGGAAGGTGGTATCAGTGAGAAAAACAGATATCAGCAAGTTTTCAGGTGCCCGGAATACCATGGGAGATCATATCAGCACCGGCAAATCGGTATGGGGCATGTTCCTGAAAGCTGTGCTGACGATTTTGATCATTTTGCTGATTGCAGGTGTAATCGTTTTTGCTGCGATAGTTTCATTTATATACAGTTTGAAAGACTCCTCCATTGATTTTGACCTTCATAAATTGCAGCTGAATTATACTTCTTTTATCTATGTCAATGGGCCGGATGACGACAGTGCCCATCCGGTGAAATATGCCAGTATCTGCAGCGATGAAAATCGGATCTGGGTAGACTATGACAAAATTCCGCAGGCAATGAAGGATGCGATTGTTTCCATTGAGGATAAACGGTTTTGGGAGCATAAGGGTGTCGATTGGCAAAGGACTTTCAGTGCGGCAGCCAACCTGTTCCATCTTATCGGCGGCAACAGCGGCAGCTATGGAGGATCCACCATTACGCAGCAGCTGATTAAAAATATAACCGGGGACAATGAAGTCAGTCTTACACGAAAAGTCACAGAGATTTTCCGAGCGCTGAACTTGGAAAAAAAATATACAAAACAGGAAATCCTCACGGCTTATCTGAACGTGGTCAATTTTGGGAACGGCTGCGACGGCGTTCAGTCTGCGGCAAACCTTTATTTCGGGAAAAACATTGAAAAATGTGATATTGCCCAGTGTGCGGCTATTGCAGGAATTACACAGAATCCGACGGCCAATAATCCGTTTCTGCATCCTGAAGCAAACAAAAAGCGCCAGCAGATTGTTCTGAAGGCCATGCACGATCAAGGCAGAATTACAGATGCAGAGTACCAGTCTGCCGTCGCGGAGTCGGAGCACATGGCCTTTGTGGGTAAAAAAGAAGAAACTGTGGTTGATGAAAACGATGTGTGGAACTGGTATACAGACGCGATGATTGAAGATGTCAAAGATGGTCTGATGAAAGCCTATAACTGTTCCTCAAGCAATGCGATCAATATGATTTATCATGGCGGTTTGTCGATATATTCCGCTATGAACCAGAATATGCAGCAAATATCAGAAAGCGCATTCAGCAGCAGCAAAGTTTTTCCGTCTTCGTATCCGAACCTTCAGGGCGGCTACCTTGCCATGGATTATTCGGGGCGCGTGATGGCAATAGTCGGAATGCGCGGGAAGAAAACGGGCAACCGCTGGTACAATAACGCAACGGACGCAAAACGACAGCCGGGTTCTTCCATAAAGCCGCTTGCAGTTTACGGGCCGGCAATCAATCTTGGAATTGCCAATTATTCCACTCTCCTGAGTGATGAACCGCAGGCGAATTGGAGCGGAAACAAAGCCGGCCCGAAAAACTGGGATAGAGTCTATCATGGCAATATCACGGTGGATCTTGCTTTGCGTAAATCTTACAATGCTGCGGCCATTAGTCTTTTTAAAAAAGTAACACCTGCGGCAGCATTTGATTTTATGACAAAGAAGCTGGGATTCACCAGCCTGGAACCGACGGACAAAACGCTGGCTATGGGGATCGGCGGTCTTACAAAAGGTGTAACAGTCCGTGAAATGACAGCCGGATTTCAGATTTTCGGAGACGGCGGCAAGTATTATCAGCCGTATACCTATTATTATGTGACCGACCATGATGGAAACGTGGTTCTCGATAACCGGAATGAAGTCCCTACACAGGCGATTTCGTCATCTGCTTCGACCATTATGAACAAGCTGCTCAGGCGCGTTGTGACGAACGGCACCGGGACCGCTGCCAATATCAGCGGCTGGGACTGTTTTGGCAAAACCGGTACGACAGATGCGGAAAAAGACAGCTGGTTTGTCGGAGGTTCGCCTTATGCCGTGGCGGGCGTGTGGACAGGCTATAAGACTCCCAAAAAGCTGGATAACGGCCAGGCGTCCGTAGCCAAAAAAGTTTGGAAGACCATTATGGAAAATTACTTGAAAGGCAAGAAGAAAAAAGACTTTACGTTCGATTCCAACGTTGTATCGGCTGTTTACTGCCAGCAGAGCGGTCTTCTGGCAAATTCGGGTGTCTGTACGCAGACCGGCGTGGGCTGGTATGATAAGAATAATCTTCCGGCCACATGCGATATCAGTCATGCGGGTGCGGTTTCATCCAGTCCGTCCAGCGGGGCGGAAAGCGGGGTGGAAAGTGCACTTCCGGAAAGTCAGGTTCCTGAAACATCGTCTGCACCGATTGAATCCGGTGCTGCCTCAGAAACGCAGTCCGAACCAGAAAATTCCGTTTCGGGATCTCAGGTGTCTCCCGAAAGTGAGATGCCCCCCAACAGCAGTGCTAAATCAGGGAAGAAGTCAGCCGTCAGCGGCGAGAAGCAGAATTCGCCATAGACCGTTTTTCCCTTCTGCATTACTTGCGGTTGAAACCTTTACAGAAACATGGTAAACTGGTAAAGCGAAAGAGTTCAGTGTCTATGCAGAAATGATTGGGAAACCATTCGAACAAGGAGTGCAGTCTATGGTAAAAATTGCGGTGATGGGCTACGGTACAGTTGGTTCTGGCGTTGTGGAAATATTGTCCAAGCATGCCGACAATATTGCCAGCCGGGCCAAAGAGCGGATCGGAATCAAATATATCCTGGATCGGCGGGATTTTCCAGACAGCCCGTATTCGGGCAAATTCACAAAATCGTTTGATACGATTCTGAATGATCCGGAGGTGCGGATCGTTGTAGAAGTGATGGGTGGGCTGCACCCGGCATTCGAATATGTGAAAAGCTGCCTTGAAAACGGAAAAAGTGTTGTAACGTCCAATAAGGAATTAGTGGCAATGAAGGGCGCTCAGCTCTTAAAGATTGCTCAGAAAAATAATCTGAATTTTCTCTTTGAAGCGAGCGTTGGCGGCGGAATTCCCATTATCCGCCCCATCAGCCAGTGTCTTGCCGCCAATGAAGTAATCGGAATAGCCGGTATTCTGAATGGTACGACTAATTTCATTCTGACCAAAATGATCCGCGAAGGGATGAGCTTTCAGGAATCGCTGGCTATGGCACAGAAGCTCGGTTATGCAGAACGCGATCCCTCTTCGGATGTGGGGGGCCTCGATGCCTGCCGGAAAATCTGTATTTTAGCTTCCCTGGCCTACGGGAAGCATGTTTATCCCGACCAGGTTCATACGGAGGGGATTTCTAAAATCACGCTTGCCGATGTCGAATATGCCGCCTCATGGGGAGGCGTGGTAAAATTGATCGGAATGGTCCGCAAGACAGACAGCGGAAAAATTCAGATCATGGTTTGCCCGATGTTTCTATCTCGGGAAAGCCAGCTGGCCAATGTAGATGATGAATTCAATGGAATTATGGTACGGGGCGATTCGACGGGGGACGTCGTCTTTTATGGAAAAGGAGCCGGGAAACTGCCAACGGCCAGCGCCGTCGTCGCGGATGTGATTGATTGTGTGAAGCATTTTAAAGCACGCAAATATCTGTATTGGGATGACGGTTCGCCGGATTATGTGGAAGACTACCGCGAATATGAAACGGCCATGTTTGTCCGGGGAAAAGCCGCGGATGAGTTCTCGGCTTTTCAAACAGTTGACAAACTATTCGGCCGGGTAGAACGCCTTTCCAGAAAAGTGCCGGAGCCGGGAGAGGTTGCCTTTGTTACAAAGAAAATGAAAGAGAAGGAAATTGCCCAGCAGCTGCAGCAGGCTTCGCAGGAAGGAATTCAAATATTAAACACGATCCGTATTGGCGATCTGTGAGTTCGGGGATGTTGAAATGATACGTATTCAGGTTCCGGCTACCAGTGCCAACCTTGGTTCCGGTTTTGATTCCCTCGGAATCGCGCTGACAATGTATAACCAGGTTTGGATGGAAGAGTCGGATACTCTTGAAATTTCCTGCAAGGATGACGTCGTTGTCCCACGGGATAAAAGCAATTTGATTTTTTGGGCGGCAAAACGCCTTTATGAAAAGTGCGGCCGCGAGCTGCCCGGGCTGAAAATCGTTCAGAAAAATGATATTCCAATGGCCCGCGGGCTTGGCAGCAGCTCCGCCTGCATTGTGGCGGGAATTACCGGTGCCAACCGTCTTCTAGGGAGCCCTTTGAACCGTCAGGAACTAACGAACCTGGCAGCCGAGATCGAAGGACATCCTGACAATACGACTCCTGCGATTGAAGGAGGCCTTGCGGCCTCGGCTATCGAGGCCGGCCGGGTATACAGTGTCAGTGTGCCGGTTTCGGATAAAATCCGCTTTGTGCTGTTTATTCCGCCGTTTGAACTCAAGACAGAAAAGGCGCGGTCGGTTCTGCCGCAGCAGTATTCCAGAAGCGACGCGGTTTATAATTTATCCCGTTCCGCTCTGATGACGGCTTCTCTTTTTTCCGGCCGGCTGGAGAATCTTCGTGTTGCGGTGCAGGATAAAATCCATCAGCCTTACCGTGCAGGTCTGATAGCGCATTTGGATGATGTTTTCCGCATGAGCTATGAGCTGGGATCGCTCGGCACCTATATCAGCGGAGCAGGTCCTACGATCATTTCTATGGTTGCCGTGGACAAGGCGGATGCGTTTTCCAGTCAGGCAGTTTCCCGGATGAAAAAAAGAGGAATTGATGGTTGGAAAATTGAGACCCTTGGAACGGATCCAGAAGGGGCAAAGATTTTCACGGAATAGGGCGGAGCACAGAATACCGTCTGACCCAATAATATTGGAGGGTGGAATTTTATGAGCCTGATTGTTCAGAAATTCGGCGGCAGTTCCGTTGCCGACTCAGAGCGGCTGTTTCGTGTGGCGGATATTGTGACCAAAACATATGCAAAAAGCAATAATGTGATTGTTGTTGTGTCGGCGCAAGGGGACACAACGGACGATTTACTGGCTAAAGCAGCCCAAGTCAACGAGAATGCGTCCAAAAGGGAAATGGACGTTCTGCTAAGTGCCGGTGAGCAGATGTCGGCATCCCTGCTTGCCATGGCAATTGAAAAACTGGGTTTTCCAGTGGTGTCTCTGCTTGGCTGGCAGGCGGGCTTTGTAACCAGTTCAACGTATGGAAGTGCGCGGATTAAACGAATTGAACCGGATCGAATTCAAAAAGAACTGGATAAAAAAAATATCGTTGTTGTAGCCGGATTTCAAGGGATTAATCGCTACAGAGATGTGACTACGCTGGGGAGAGGCGGTTCTGATACCAGCGCCGTTGCTATTGCCGCAGCAATGCATGCGGATCTGTGCCAGATCTTTACGGATGTAGAAGGGGTCTATACGGCGGATCCCCGCAAAGTGAAAAATGCCCGGAAACTCTCTGTTATTTCTTATGATGAGATGCTGGAACTTGCTTCTTTAGGGGCGCAGGTACTGAATAACCGGTCGGTGGAGATGGCCAAAAAGTATGGCATTGAACTGGAAGTGCTTTCCAGCATGTCCAGCAAACCGGGAACGATTGTTAGGGAGGCTGCAAACAAAATGGAAGAAATGCTGATAACCGGTGTTGCAAAGGATGAAGATGTTGCCCGGGTTTCCATTATCGGCGTGCCGGACAGACCAGGCCTTGCTTTTAAAATTTTCTCAAAGCTGGCTGCGAAAAACATCAATATTGATATTATTCTTCAGTCTGTGGGCAGAAATGGGACAAAAGATATCAGTTTCACCGTAAGCCATGCAAACCTGAAACCGACCATTGATCTTCTCGACCCATATTCAGAACTGATCGGTGCTACAACAGTGCTTTATGACGAGAACGTTGCCAAGGTGTCTATTGTGGGTGCAGGGATGGAGTCTCACGCAGGGACAGCGGCGCACATGTTTGAAGCGCTCTATGAAGCCAATATTAATATCCATATGATATCTACGAGCGAAATTAAAATTTCTGTTTTGATTGATTATGAAGATGCTGATAAAGCAGTGGCCGTGATCCATGACAAATTTTTTGGAAAACCTGTTTTAGATTGAAGTGCTGATATCAATAATAACCAATAACCGAAAAATTTTATAGCAGCTGATATATTTTATAATCCACTTTTTTGCAGGGAGGGTTTTGCTTGAGAAAACAACGTGCTGGTTTTAAACAGAATTGTCATGGCTGGGTTCGCTCGGCTCTTGCATCGGTTTTAGCTGTCTGTATTTTAGCGCTGCCGGTTTCAGGATGTTCTTCAGAAAAGAATATCTTGAAACAGGTAAAGAATCTGTCTTCCAGTTCCAGTTCACAAGTCACTCTGTCTGCCCCGTCTTCTTCTGAAATACAAAGTTCCAGAGTGAAAAAAAAGACAGTAAGTGCTATTAAACCAGCACAAAAGAAAGCTGTGTCTTCTTCAGCCCCGAAAAAAACTCAGCATTCCTCAACTGTTCGGGAAACAAAACTGCTTGATGCGAAACTCCCTCCCAAAGCGGAAGCGACTCAGAAAATTGTCAGCGGTGCACTGGCAACGGCCAATTATACGGCAATCAAACAGGACAGCAGTTTGCAGGCGCTTTCCAGTCAGCCGGAAAAAACTCTGTACACATTAATTAATGAGAGCGTTTCGCAGATAGCCTTGCAGAAAAATTCCTCAGGCCTTTATCCGATGGGGCAAGTTACAGTTCCACAGAAACTTTCGGAAGCCCAGATACGCGTATCTTTAACGGCGTATATGGACGACCATCCCAAAGTATTTTGGATTGCAAGTAGATATTCCTATGGGTATCAAAATGGCCAGACGGTGTTGCAGCTGTATTCTGTCCTGTCGCCCAGTGAGTGCAAAGCTGCCATTCAAAAATTGAGCGATGTTCTTGCTTCCGCTGTAAAATCCATCCCTACGGGACTTAGCCAATTTGACAGGGAAAATTCTATTTTTCAGTATCTGGTCAGCCATTGCAGCTATGATACGGCAGCCGTAACAGATTCAAGCCGTTGGCAGGCGTTTACGTCCTATGGTGCGCTTGTAGACAACAAGGCTGTCTGCGAAGGCTACTCACGTGCCATGCAGCTGCTTTCTGAATCTGTGGGGCTGAAGTGTGCTTTGCTCAGAGGTAGCAGCGATGGTGTGAACCACATGTGGAATGTCATGCAAATAGACGGTAATTGGTATAACCTTGATGTTACGTGGTGCGATAATACGGTTTTGATTTATAATTATTTTAACATTCCGGATTCTGTATTGAAATTAACCCATCAGGTTTCACCGTTGGTTTCTTCTTTGACAACCAAACAAATCTGTGATTCTGAGATTCAGTTTAATCTTTTTCTGCCTAAATGCACTGCGACAGAGGAAAATTATTTTCAAAAAAAGGGAATCCATGTATCCGCATTCAGCAGTGCGGAAGATACGGCTGTCATTGGCGAACTTATCCCGGAATTAAAGTCGGGAGAAACTTCCATAGCGTTTTATATTGACAAAGCGTCGGATTATGATATTCTGATATCCGGCATGATGTCGAAAGCGCCTTATAAAATGTCTGCATGGCTGAAAAATGCTGCCGGCCAGGCGGGAAAGACAATTGATTTCGATCATGTATCGTATATTACGGATAAATCCGACCGAGGTTTGACCGTACATATTGCGTATCAATAAGCAGTTTTTATGAGCGCAGCGGTCGAAAAACACGTGAAAAGCAAGAAAAGGCGCAAAAAGATAAAAAAAAGTAAAGAAAAAGGGTTGACAAGGAGGAAAGAGTTTGGTATTATAGAGAAGCGCCTTACGGAAAGGGCGCTGCGGAAGAG
>DHNW01000030.1 GCA_002407675.1 Ruminococcaceae bacterium UBA5406 | reverse complement strand
GGATCTGGGGCAGATTCAGGCTCCCCTTGCCGGCCGCCCGTCCTGCTGACTCCGTTTGTCCTCAGGCGTTCTCCGGCTGATTCGGAGAAGCCGGTTCAATTTCCAGAATCCTTGCCGTCATGGGGCCGGGCAGGGTGACCGAGAGCATCCCGGAACGGCTGTTCCACAGCAGTTCGCATCCGCCGCCGTCCGAAGGATATGCGCACCGGACGGAGAGGTTTTGTCCCGTCCAGCGTTTCAGCGGCAGCAGGATGGTCGGCTCCGGCGATTCGCGGCGCCAGACGGCAAGGTATGTCTTCTGCCTGCCGCAGATTCCGAGCGCCGCCCACGGATCACGGTAGTGAGATAATCCCAGCGGCCAGAATGGGAGCCCATCCTTTCGGTCCTCCCGCGTTGCCTTGTAATAAGAAATTGCTTCTTTTACCAGCTGCCTGCGATCCGAGTCGATCTGATCCAGGCGGCCGCTTTGGTGAATGCGGAGCAGCAGGGCATTGACCATATTGAAAATAGTTTCTTCCCGGCTGCCGTGTTCCAGAGGGTATGACCAGATGGCTGCCTGTTCCGGCGTGAGCGCTCCGGGTGCATTTGCCGCAATGGTGGAGTACATGCGGTAGTCCTCCGTATCGCTGGTGGACTGGATGCTGTACCGGCTCAGCATGGCGTAATCCATGCGCATGCCCCCGCTGGAGCAGTTCTCAATCACAAGGCCGGGGTGCCGCTGAAACACACCGTCCAGCCAGGCGAGATAAGCCCGGTTGTGGCCTAAAAGGCCGTCCCCGGCGCTGCCGGCATCCCGATCCGTTCCCGTCCCGGGTTCAATGTTGTAATCCATTTTGATGTACCCGATCCCGAAATCCCGGATCAGCCGGTCAACAACCCCGTCTGCGAAAGCAGTGACCTCCGGGTTCCGGAAATCGAGCTGGTAGCGGTGCTTGTCGCTGATCTTTTTCCCGTGGCGCTGGAAGAACCAGCTGTCTGGCACCTTTGCTGTCAGCGGGCAGTTCAGGCCCATGACTTCCAGCTCCAGCCACAGCCCCGGGATCATGCCCTTTTTCCGGATGTAGTCCGTCACTTCACCAAGACCGCCGGGAAAGCGGGCGGCAGAGGGCTTCCATTCACCCACGCTGTCCCACCAGCGTCCGTCGGAATACCACCCGCAGTCGATGCAGTAATATTCACACCCGGCCTCCGCGGCGGCGTCAATCAGGGGGAGCTCCTTTTCCGTAGTGGGATCGCCGTACAGGCAGTTCATATAGTCATTGAAAATGACCGGCATGCGTTCGTCGTCGCGGTTGGGGCGGCGGATCGCACGCCGGTATTCCGTTATAGCGTCCAAAACTTCGTCCCGGCTTCCTGCGGCAACGGCAACCCCTGCCGGAACGCTGGTAAAGGTTTCGCCCGGGGCCAGGCCATGCCACCACTGCGCGTACAGCTGCGTCGGGCCGCAGGCTTTCAGGTAAAGCATGCCTTCCAGCTCCCCGATTTCCCAGTGCCAGGAGCCGTTGTGCTCAATTTGGAAGCAGAGTTCCTCCCCGGTTTCCTGGTTTTCAATCAAACCCATGGGAATGTATTCCTGAGTGGACCAGTTCCCCGTGTTGCTTGCGGAAATGATCTTGGAACCGTGGTCCCGCCCGGCTTGCTGGCTCCTGGAAAGCCCCAGCTGCGGGAAGGTATACTCTTCCCACGCCAGTTCTTTCTGCCAGCCGTTGTGGAACAGGCCGAGGCGCATTTTCTTGTCGAACGGCAGCAATCCGCCCCGTTCGAACCCGTGCAGGGAAAACGACGTGACGCATTCCAGCCCCTGCGTTTCCGTACCCGCGTTATGGACTTCCGTCCAGCACCGCACTGCCGGAATCCCGTTGAAAAACTGGTAGTGGAGGGTGACTTCCAGCGAAGTCTTTTCGTCTGCGGTGTGAAATTCCAGCTTTCGTCCGGCCGCGTTGACGGTGTCTGTGCAAGAGCGGTAACGGAGCCGGTACCCGGGCGCAGTATGGACCATTTGGTTCCCCAGCCTGCTTTCCGGCTTTATGTCTCCCGTCACTTCCGCTTCGACCGGTGCGAATTCTTCCGGATTCAGCCCCGCCAGGTCCCTTTCGCTGCAGGGCAGGGCGGAGCAGTGCAGCAGCCGAAGCCGCTCGCTGTCCGTTACGGCAAAAGTCATAAAGATCCCATTTTCATGAATCTGTATCAGGCGCATAGCCTTTCCTCCTTAATAACTTTCTTTTAAATTTATTGGATTTGTGTTCATTCATTTTTTCTGTTCCATAATTTTCATATCCGCATAAAATGAAGGAAGGAGGGGAGAAATGTGGACACTGAAAACGGAACGGTTTCCATCCTCATGCACAGCATGAAATGGCAGTATTTTGATCGTCAGATACCGGTGTTGTCCCTTTCTGTCCAATATCCTGAGGTGACGGACTTTCCCTGTTGGAAAGGGCAGGACCGGATCAATATCCGTATCCGGACCCAGGTTGCGGATTTTCACCGGCATGCTTCCAAAACCCTGTACCAACGCGCTGCCCGGGACTGCCGGGCTTCCCAGGAACAAGGTTATCCGTTTCACCCGTACCGCGCTGCAATGAAATATACCGTAACCTGCCGGGACGGCGGCTTTCTGAGCCTGTTCCGCGACTGCTGCGAATGGACCGGCGGGGAGAGCGCAGCTGCCGTGCGGTTTTCCGATACCTGGAGCCTGCCGTCCGGCCGGAGGCTTCCACTTTATCGCTTTTTTCATTCCAGGCTGAAATACCGCAGGGATCTTCTGCGCGGAATATTCCGCCAGGCCGACCGGAAAATGAAAGAGCAGCCGGGCTTTTACCGGAGCGGTTACCGCGCCAGGCTCCGGAAACATTTCCGGCCGAAGAACTATTACCTTACTCCGGAAGGCGCCGCCGTCTATTACCAGCCGTCCGAGGTTGCGCCTCCGTCCGCCGGGATTCTTGTCTTTGAGGTTTCCTGCGGGCGCAGTTCCTGCCGGTAGGCGCTATTCAAGCCCGAACTGATCCATCTGTTCGCGCAGCCGGATAAAGTCCTCAAAAGCAGCGGGCTTGTTGTTGGGGTTGCGCAGCAGGGCGGCCGGATGAAGTGTAGCCATCATCAGCACGCCTTTTTTCTCCGTAAAGTTTCCGTGTTCCTTCATGATGTGAAAGTCCGGCCGGATTAGTTTCATCGCCGCAATGCGGCCCAGGCACACGATGATTTTGGGCTTCAGCAGCATGGTCTGGTTCCGCAGCCAATCAATGCACATTTTCTGTTCTTCGGGCAAGGGATCGCGGTTTTTGGGCGGCCTGCATTTTACTATGTTGCCGATGTAAATGTTCTTTTCACGGCTGAGATCCACCGCGTCCAGCAGTTTATCCAGGAGCTGCCCGCTGCGCCCGACGAACGGTTTTCCCTGCAGGTCTTCCTGTTCCCCGGGTCCTTCTCCAACAAACAGGACGCCTGCGTTCTGTGCCCCGGCGCCGAAAACCACATGAGTGCGGCCTTCACACAGGCCGCACTTTTTGCAGTTCAGGCAGGCACTTTCCAGTTCTTCCCATGTCTGATACAAATGATCGCCGCCTTTTTATACTTTTTGTCCAGTATACCATAGCAGCGGGCATTCGAAAAGTTTTTTTCAGCAGCCGCGTCCCACCGGCGAAATATCCCTTGACACGCACTGGGTTTTAATGTATAATCCAATACGTGTAAAGAACAAGAGCTTTACAAGGCAGGTGCTTCCAATGGCCAAAGACATGAAAATTTCTTTCCTGCTCGACTTTTACGGCGATATGCTGACGGACAAGCAGCGTGAAGTCGTCAATTTCTATTATAATGACGATCTGTCCCTTTCCGAGATTGCCGAGAATGAGGGTATCACCCGGCAGGGGGTGCGCGACGCCATCAAGCGCGCGGAATCACAGCTGCTGGAGATGGAAAAGCGCCTCGGCTTTGCGCGGCGCTTTCAGCAGGTCCGCGGCGGCCTGGAAGAAATCCGGGAAGCGGCCGGCCGTATTCAGCAATACAACGTGCAGGGGAGCTGTTCGCAGGAAATCGGCCGGAATGCCGGTCGCATTCTTCAGACCGTGCAGAAACTTTCCGAACTGTAAGGAGGGACTCGTTTGGCATTTGAAAGTCTTTCTGAAAAGCTCTCGACCGTTTTCAAACGGTTGAAAGGGAAGGGCAAACTGAGCGAATCGGACGTGAAGGAAGTCATGCGGGAAATCCGCCTTGCCTTGCTTGAAGCCGATGTCAATTATAAAGTCGCGAAGGATTTTGTCGCCAAAGTCGGCAAACGCGCCGTCGGCGCCGAGGTCATGGAGAGCCTGACTCCCGCACAGATGGTTGTTAAGATCGTCAATGAAGAGCTCACAGCCTTAATGGGCGGCGGGGAAACCCGCCTCAACAGCCCTTCCTCGCCGCCCGCCGTGGTTTTGCTGTGCGGCCTTCAGGGTTCCGGCAAGACAACGCACGCCGGCAAACTTGGGCTGATGCTGAAAAACCAGGGCCACAGGCCGCTTCTTGTGGCGTGCGATATCTACCGCCCGGCGGCAATTCAGCAGCTGCAGGTAATCGGCGAAAAGGCGGGCGTTCCCGTGTTTGAGATGGGGACGGAAAAACCGGTGAAAATCTGCCATGCCGCTATTTCCCACGCAAAAGATTATGGGAATGACATTGTCTTGATTGATACCGCCGGGCGTCTCCAGATCGACGAAGCTTTGATGAATGAGCTGAAAGAAATCCGTGACGCCGTCCATCCAACGGATATCCTGCTGGTTGTCGATGCCATGACGGGGCAGGAAGCCGTAAATGTGGCCAAATCTTTTGATGACCTTTTGAACATCACCGGTGTCATCCTTACGAAACTGGACGGCGACGCGCGCGGCGGGGCGGCCCTTTCCGTCCGTGCGGTAACGGGCAAGCCCATTAAATTTGCCGGTACAGGCGAGAAACTGTCTGATCTTGAAGTGTTTCATCCGGATCGTATGGCTTCCCGAATTCTCGGGATGGGCGATGTCCTCACGCTGATTGAAGACGCGCAGAAGAACCTCGACCGGAAAGCCGCCGAGAAAACAGCGCAGAAAATGATGCACAGCGGGATGGATCTGAACGACCTGCTGGAGCAGATGCACCAGATGAAAAAAATGGGGCCCATGAAGAACGTCCTTAATAAAATTCCGGGCCTTGCCCAGCAAATTAAGGACGTGGATATCGACGACCATCAGCTGGACCGCACGGAAGCCATTATCCTTTCTATGACGAAAAAGGAACGGGAAAGACCCGAGGTCATCAACCCGTCCCGCAAGCGACGCATTGCGGCGGGCAGCGGCATGAAAGTGGAAGATGTCAACCGTCTGCTGAAAGGCTACGGCGAGATGCAGAAAGTCATGAAACAGATGCGCAAAAAGGGATTCCGGAAGCGTTTGTCCGGCATGCGGGTACCGTTTCAGTAAAGAGAATTCATCCGGCTTTTTGCCGGTGAAGATATATAAAACAAATTTCGGAGGTGAAAAATATGGCAGTAAAAATCAGGTTGCGCAGGGTAGGTGCCAAAAAAGCCCCCTTTTACCGGATTGTCGTTGCCGATTCCCGTTTTCCGCGCGACGGACGTTTTATTGAGGAAATTGGTTATTATGATCCCCTCAAGGAGCCGTCTGTTGTCAAGGTAGATGCAGACAAGGCAAAGGAATGGATTGCCAACGGCGCTCAGCCGACGGATACCGTAAAGGCATTGTTTAAAAAGCATGACGTTCTGTAACCCGGAGGTTCAATACGATGAAAGAATTGCTGATTGCAATAGCACAGGGGCTTGTGGAAGATCCATCCGCGGTCCGCGTGGATGCTGACGATCCGGCGGAAGACGGCACGGTCGTGTATCATCTCCATGTTGCAGAAAACGATATGGGCAGGGTGATCGGCAAACAGGGGCGCATTGCCAAGGCCATCCGAGTTGTAATGCGTTCCGCTGCCAGCAAAAACAACACAAAGGTTTCTGTCGAGATCGACTGAATTTCCTCATGCGCTGCAGCATTTTTATGTTGCAGCTTTTTTTATCTTCAATCCCCCGCTTGCCAGATCGGACGTTGCAAAACGGAAAGAGAGGATCAAGAATGAATCTGACCGAATATTTGAATCAGTCCATTGAAAGTCTGCTCCGGGATGCTTTACGAAATACCGCATCCAATCCGAAGGAAAGCGCGTTTTTCATCCGCTCCATGCATGTGCAAAAAAAGGCTTCCGACATCCGGAGCCGCTCCGAGAAAGCCGGGCGGCATGTTCCGCCGTTCCTGATCGCGAGCATCGCGTCGCAGTGCAATCTGCATTGCGTGGGTTGCTATGCGCGGGCGAACCATGTCTGCGCGGATACGGCATCAGAAGAGCTTCCGGCGCCCCGCTGGAAGAAAATTTTCTTGGAAGCTGCCGGCCTCGGCGTTTCATTCGTTCTTCTGGCGGGCGGTGAACCTCTGTTCCGGAAAGACGTCCTTCGGTCTGCGTCGGAAGTGCCGGATGTCATTTTCCCGGTCTTTACGAATGGCACGATGCTGGATGAGGAATATTTGAAATTGTTCAGCCGCAGCAGAAACCTCATTCCGGTGCTGAGTGTCGAAGGGGATGCGCCGGAAACGGACGCCCGCCGCGGGGCCGGGGTTTACCGCCGGGTGGCGGATGTGATGAAAAAAATAAAAGAGGAAGGAATTTTTTACGGATGCTCCATAACGGTGACGCGTGAAAATCTGCCGAACATCACGGCGGACGATTTTGTGGACCGGCTCAGCGCGAACGGCTGCAAACTGATTTTCTACGTGGAATATGTCCCCGCCGTGCCGGGAACTGAGGATCTTGCGCCGAACGACGCGGACCGCGGATTCCTTGCTGACCAGCTGAAAAAATTGAGAAGCCGGCGGCAGCCAATCCTTTTTTTCAGCTTTCCGGGTGATGAAAAAGCCCTGGGCGGCTGTCTCGCGGCGGGGCGCGGATTTTTCCACATTAACGCCCGCGGCGGGGCGGAACCCTGTCCCTTTTCGCCGTATTCCGACATTGGGTTAAAAGAACATACGCTGGCGGAAGCGATGGACTCGCCGTTGTTTTACGGGATTCAAAAGAACGGGCTGACTGACATTCCCCACGACGGTGGCTGTGCGCTGTTTGCAAAGCAGGATGCTGTTCGGGATATTCTAAAAGGACAGGAAGGCAAATAGACCTTTTTGTCCGTTTTAGAAAGTTTTCTTCCTAATGAAAAATGCCGCCGCGGGTTCATTTTTCACTGGCTGTCATTTTTTATATCTTTGTGATTCGGCCACGGCCATCCGGTCACAGCATTCATTTTCCGGATGGCCGCTGTGGCCTTTGATCCACTGCACGGTTACGCAGTGGACTTTTAAAAGCCCCAGCAGATTTTCCCACAGGTCGGCGTTCAGGGCCGGTTTATGATCGGATTTTCGCCAGCCGTTCCGTTTCCAGTTTTCCGCCCATCCCTTTTGAATGGCGTCGCATACGTATTTTGAATCGCTCGTTAAAACGACTTCGCATGGTTCTTTGAGGCGTTGGAGCGCTTCAATAACTCCCATAAGCTCCATTCGGTTATTGGTGGTCTCGGCAGCCCCGCCGCTGATCTTCTTTTCCGTGCCGCCGTAGCGGAGGATGGCACCCCATCCGCCCGGTCCGGGGTTTCCGCTGCATGCTCCGTCGGTGTAGATCTCAACCTTTTTCATAATTTCCTCCCTTTCGGATCTCTGCGCTGATTATAGCACAGATCGAAAAACCGCACAAACCGGCTCCGCCGCTGCGAAAAGCGTTTATTTGGAAAAAGAAAGGGAATGCTAGGTTTGATCGGTAAAAGAACTTGACAGGAATTACGGGTAAGAGTACAATTAAAAAAGAAACTTTTTCTTTTTTGAGGATTAAATTAAGGCTTAAAGTTTGATAATTCCCATTTTGTATGGGCTCGGTGTAATACAAAATGGATCAATTTATAATTTATAAAAATATTTTTATTAAAATATTATATTCGAGTCATAACAAATGATAAAAAACAGGGATGTCCGCCCGCTTGGCCCGTTTTGCCGGCAGGGGCGTTTGGCATGCCTATCAAAAAATGGAGGTTATTTTGTGACAGAAGAAAAACAAAATAAGGTGGAACGCGACGAGACAGAGCCACAGAAGCAGCCGGGGAACGAAATTCATACCGGTTTGTATCAAAAGGTGGTTTTGCCGAAACGGCGCAGTGAGCAGACGCGCCCTAAAAACCATTCTGGAAAACGGACAGATGCCAAGAAGGACGTCGTAAAGGCAGAAAACGCAGAAAGCTCAGAGCCGTCAGCTCAGCCGCGTACGCGCAGAAAGCGCCAGCCGAAGAGAACGCCGGCTGCGTCCAGGCAGACGGCGGCCCCGCTTTTCTCGTCTGAGGAACCAGCCCGCAAAACTTCGACGAAAGTTTCGCAGTCTGCCTCAAAAAGCCGATCCGGCAGCCGGCAGGGGAAGGGAACCCGCAAAAATTCGCAGAAACCGGCGATCCGCGCTTATTTTCTGGGCGGCTTGAATGAAATCGGAAAGAACTTTACCGTCTTTGAGTGCCAGGATGACATGATTATTGTGGATTGCGGGATGGCTTTTCCGGATGACGATATGTTCGGTGTGGATATGGTGATCCCCGATTTTACATTTGTAGAGCGCAACGCCGACAAAATTCGGGGTGTTGTCCTCACTCACGGCCACGAAGATCATATTGGGGCGCTGCCCTATTTGCTGAAAAAGTTCAATTTCCCCATTTACGGCACCAGATTCACCCTGGCCCTAGTGAACAATAAACTGAAAGAACACGGCCTTTCCGGCAAAGTGCGTGCGGTCAGCGTCCGTCCGGGTGACCATATCCGCCTCGGCTGCATGGATGTTGAGTTCATCCACGTCAACCATTCTATTCCGGATGCTGTGGCCCTTGCAATCCATTCGCCGGCGGGCACTCTCGTTCATACAGGCGACTTTAAAATTGACTGTACACCTACGCAGGGGGAAATGACGGATCTCTGCCGTTTTGCCGAGCTGGGCAAAGAAGGCGTCCTAGGTATGTTCTGTGATTCTACCAATGCTGAGAGGGTGGGTTATACTAAGTCGGAAAGCCAGGTAGACAACTCGTTTGATATTCTATTCAGCAGAGCCGTGCACAGCCGCATTATTATTGCCACGTTTGCGTCAAACGTCAGCCGCGTGCAGCAGATTATTAACTGCGCAGTCAAGTACGGCCGCAAGGTTGCGCTTTCGGGCCGCAGTATGGTCAACGTTATGAGTATCGGCATTGAGATGGGATATTTGGATGTTCCCAAAGGGGTCCTGATCGACCTTGATACCATTAACCGATATCCCAAGGAAAAAATTGTTCTGGTTACCACCGGCAGCCAAGGTGAACCGATGAGTGCCCTTACGCGTATGGCCTTTGCGGATCACCGTAAAGTGGAAGTCGGCCCGGGAGATTTCATCATCATTTCCGCGCGGCCTATCCCGGGCAATGAGAAGACAATCGGAAATGTTATTGACGAGCTGATGAAACGCGGCTGTCAGGTTATCTATGAATCCATGTATGAGGTCCATGTTTCCGGCCATGCCTGTCAGGAGGAACTTAAACTTCTTCAGTCGCTTGTCAAACCGAAGTATTTTATCCCCGTGCACGGCGAGCAGAAGCACCTGCGTAAAAATGCGCAGCTGGCCTATGCTTTGGGCAAGCAGCCCAAAGACGTCTTTATCGGAGATAACGGGGATGTGGTCGAGCTTCATCAGGATTATATGAAGCGGCTGCCGTCGGTTCCGGCAGGCCGTGTCCTCGTTGACGGACTGGGTGTCGGCGACGTGGGGAGCATTGTCCTGCGGGATCGCAGGCGCCTGGCGGAAGACGGCCTGATTGTCGCCGTGTGTACGATTTCTTCAGAGGACGGGCATATCGTGTCCGGGCCGGATGTTGTTTCGCGCGGTTTTGTTTATGTGCGGGAGTCCGAGCCGCTGATGGACGAAGCGCGAAATGTGGTTACCAAGGTGCTGGAAAGCTGTGCCGGCGGCAAGGTGCACGACTGGGGTACGCTGAAAACCAAGATCAAGGATGCGCTTTCCAGGTTGCTGTATGACCGTACCCGCCGCAGTCCCATGATCCTGCCTATTATTATGGAAGAATAAAGAAGCTCCCTGAACTGCGTGCAGGCCGGATGGAATTCGAAGCAGACATAAGGAGAAAATCTGATGAAAAAAAAAGTTTGGGCGTCGTCTCCGGTTTTCCTTTTGATTTCCGCGGTTATGTTTGCTATGGCGTGTGTCAGCTGGTTTTGGAACCGGACGGTGTTTTATCTGGAGGTAGCCCTTGCGGCCGGTTCGGTCGCGGCCGTCCTGGTTTCCGTTTCACATTTTCACGCTTATGTCACCGTTGCCGCCAAGAGTGCCCGAACTATCCTTTCGGGAGACCGGTACCGTGCGCTGCAGGAATTTTCGCTGCCCGTTGCCGTTGTGGGAAATGCGGGCGATATCATCTGGGTTAACCACGCATTCTGGAATCTGGTCAGCGACCGCCGGGAATGCCGCGGGGAGAACATCGTTAAGTATATTTATCCTAACACCGTTCAGCAAATTCTGGATTCGGAAGGCACCGACGTTGCGGGGGGGCAGCGCCGGTTTGTGGTTTATGGTGTGAAAGCTGAGCCGTGCAGTATCCTGTATTTTGTCGAGAACACCCGTTTCCGTGCGGTGGAAAAAGAACTTCAGGAAAGCCGCCCGGTTACGATCCTGGCTTATTTTGACAACCATGAGGAGCTTGCCCGAAGCACTACTAACAGTGAAAGCGCCAGGA
Organism: Ruminococcaceae bacterium UBA5406; assembly: GCA_002407675.1. Taxonomy (GTDB): domain Bacteria; phylum Bacillota; class Clostridia; order Oscillospirales; family Acutalibacteraceae; genus Thermocaproicibacter. Next base: position 74,634 of record DHNW01000030.1, on the reverse strand, counting down.
TGTCTTCCGAAGTGGAAGACATCCTGATTCAATGGGCGCAGGGGATGGGTGGCTTTTTAAAGAAGCTGAACGACGGCCGCTTTTTCATTTTAACAGATGAATGCCATATCCGTCAGGCGGTTGAAAAACGGTTTCCGGTGCTGGACAAGGTCCGCGCCGTCCATTCGGGGGAACGGCTGAATGCCACAGTTTCCCTCGGTGTTGCGCGCGGTGCCGGCACGCTTCAGGAAGCGGACGTCTGGGCCCGCAAGGCCCTTGATATGGCACTTGGCCGCGGCGGCGATCAGGTGGCCGTCAAACAGGCGGACGATACATATGAGTTTTTTGGCGGCCTGTCCAAGGGTGTCGAGCGCCGTGACAAGGTGCGCACAAGAGTTTTCGCTGCCACGCTTTCCGACGATATGAAGCAAAGCGACCGGGTTTTCATTATGGGTCATAAATACTCTGACCTGGACTGTATCGGTTCTGCCGCGGGTATGTGGAATGCGGCGGCAAAAACTCTGAAACGGCCGGCGCATATTGTAGTTGACCGCGAGAAAAGCCTTGCCGGTCCGCTGATTTCCATCCTTCAAAATGCTTACCCGGATGAACGGATCTTTATTTCACCGCAGGAAGCCATGATGATGGTGACGCCGAAAACGATGCTGATTGTGGTGGATACCCATTCGCCCGATTTTGTGGAAAGCGTTGATCTTCTCAATGCGGCTTCCCGCGTGGTAGTCATTGACCACCACCGGATGATGGTGAAGCACATTGAGAACGCGCTGGTATTTTACCATGAACCATTTGCCAGTTCGGCTTCCGAGATGGTTACCGAACTGGTCCAGTATATCGGTGACAAAATGCTTACCAGTACAGAAGCTGAGGCCCTGCTGGCCGGTATTATGCTGGACACGAAAAACTTTGTGATGAAAACAGGTGTCCGTACGTTTGAAGCGGCCGCTTATCTGCGCCGAAAAGGGGCGGATACCGTTAATGTTAAACGTCTCTTTTCCGATTCTATCGACGCCTACAAGTCAAAATACCGGATTGTTTCCAACGCGCGTCTTTTTGGCAGCTTTGCCGTAGCATCCGCGGATTCCGAATTTCCCGATATCCGCATATCCGCCGCCCAGGCAGCGGACGAGCTCCTTTCCATTCGGGGCGTAAACGCGTCGTTTGTCCTTTTTCCGGCGGGCGGCGTTGTCAATATTTCGGCCAGGTCGCTCGGGGATGTCAATGTCCAGCTGATTATGGAAGCGCTTGGCGGGGGCGGCCATCTCACTATGGCCGGGGCCCAGCTGAGCGGCGTCACCGTCGAAGAAGCGACAAAACAGCTGATCGCCGCTATTCAGAAAACAGTGCAGAATTCCCGTAAATCGTAAAGGGAGGTTTTTATTTTATGAAGGCAGTATTGCTTCAGGATGTAAAAGGAACTGGAAAAAAGGGGGATCTGGTACAGGTCAGTGACGGATTTGCCAGAAATTATCTGTTTCCCCGCAAACTGGCCAAAGAAGCAAACGCGCAGGTGATGAATGAACTGAAGAATGCGCAGGCAGCCAAAGAATACCGCGTCAAGAAAGAAACCGCGCAGGCCCGCAAGATTGCAGGAGAAATCGGCGGAAAAACCTTAAAACTGTATGCGAAATCCGGGCAGGGCGGCAAACTGTTTGGTTCCGTTACGGCGCAGGAGATTGCGGATGAACTTAAGCGCAGTTTTCATGTGGATGTCGATAAGCGGAAAATCGTGCTGGAACAGGATATCAAGGCATATGGCACTTACGAGTGTGAAGTGAAGCTGTATGCGGGTGTATCTGCAAAACTGTATGTGCTGGTTGGGGAAGGAGAATAAGGGGAAAAGGGGGAACGTGATTTGGATGATTCCGTAACAGCCGGTTACAGCGGACTGAACCTTCCTTTCAGCCTTGAGGCGGAGCAGTCCGTCCTCGGCGCCGTCCTTCTGGATTCTTCCTGCATGGACCGCGTCGCGGAGATCCTTCCCCGGCCCGATTATTTTTATCTCAGCAGCAACAGCCGGATTTATTCCGTCATGCTCGGGATGTTCACGGAAGGCAAACCGATTGATTTTGTCACCGTTTTGGAGCGCCTGAAACTGGGCGGAGATTCCGACGGAGCGGACGCAAAATCCTATTTGCTTCAGCTTGCTCAGTTGGTTCCTTCGATTTCCAACGTGGAGTATTATGCTGCAATCGTCCGGGATAAATACGATGTCCGCACGCTGATTACCACGGCGCGGGATATTATTGAAGAAGCGTCTGCAGGAGAAGCGGATGCTTCTGCTCTGCTGGATTCCGCTGAACAGCGTATTTTCGATATCCGGCGGGGAAAAAATATGCAGGGTCTCCAGCGTGTGGATGAAATCATTGTCGATGAGTTTGACCGTCTGGATAAGCTGAATTCCCCGGATGCGGATCTTTACCGCGGCGTTTCCACGGGCATCAAGGAACTGGACGACACCATCACCGGTCTGAACCGAACGGACCTTATTCTCCTCGGGGCAAGGCCTGGGATGGGCAAAACCAGCTTTGCACTGAATATTGCCCGCCACGCAGCGGTCAAATCGCACAAGCGCGTTGCGTTCTTTTCACTGGAAATGAGCAAAGAGCAGCTTGTGTCCCGCCTCCTTTCCACCGAATCCCTTGTGGAAGGAACCAAACTTCGCACAGGCAGACTGAGTGAAGAGGAATGGATCCGCCTGATTGAAGCGGGCGACATTCTATCCAAAACGCAGCTGTATTTTGATGATAACCCGGCTATCACGGTGCCGGAGATCAAAGCGAAGCTTCGCCGACTGAAAGATGTTGACCTTGTCGTCATCGACTATTTGCAGCTGATGACGGCTTCCAATCGGATTGATAACCGTGTCCAGGAAATTTCGCAGATTACCCGCGGCCTCAAAATTTTAGCCAAAGAGCTGGATGTCCCGGTCCTGGTGCTTTCCCAGCTGGCCAGAGACAGTGAGAAGCGGACCAACCACCGCCCTGTGCTTTCGGATCTGAGGGATTCCGGCTCCATTGAGCAGGATGCCGATATTGTTCTCTTTCTGTACCGTGACGATTATTATCAGGATTCCCAGGATATGCCGGATGAAAACGGCGACCGGAACCAGAGCGAATGTATTGTCGCTAAAAACCGCCACGGCGAAACCAGGACGATCCCGCTCCACTGGCAGGGTGAATACATGCGCTTTACTGCGCAGGAGGTTATCCGCCGTGAAGGATGATATTGAGAAGATCGAGCGAAAAATTACGGCCGCCGTGCAGGAGTGGAATATGTTTCCGGATGCCTGCCCGATTGTCGTTGGGCTTTCGGGGGGCGCGGATTCCATAGCGCTGACCCATCTTCTGATGCGCCGCGCCGTTCCGCGCGGGCATTCCCTGATTGCTGCCCATGTCAATCATGAGCTTCGGGGGAAAGAAGCGGAATCGGATGAGCAGTTTGTCCGTTCCTTTTGCAGTCGGAATCATGTGGAGCTTCGGGTTCTCCGCGCGGATATCCGGAGCCTTGCGGAGGAGCGCTCCCAGGGAATTGAGGAATGCGGGCGCGGGGTCCGCTATTCTTTTTTCCGGCGCCTGTGCGCAAAAGGCGGCCGCATTGCAACGGCCCACACACTTTCCGACAGCGCGGAGACAGTGCTGATGAATCTGGCAAAAGGCGCAGGTGCGCGCGGCCTGTGCGGTATTCCTCCCGTCCGCGGGAATATTGTCCGTCCCTTAATTGGGATTACGCGGGCCGAAGTGGAGCGCTACTGTGCGTTTTACGGGCTGGAATATGTCACCGACAGCACGAACCTTTCTGCGGACTGCGCGCGGAACCGGATCCGGCTGAAAGCGGTTCCTGCCCTCAAGGAAGTGAACCCGGCTTTTGAAGAGTGCGTCCGCCGTACCACCAGCCTTCTGCGCAGCGACGAATCTTATTTCGAGCGTCTGGCACGCGAAAAGCTCCGCGAGGCCAGGCAGCGGGGAGGGTACAGCCTGGCGGTTTTGCGCGGACTTCCCCAGCCGGTGCTGCTGCGTGCCGTTTTTCTTGCAGTAGGCGGTTCTTCCGCCCCGCGGCTCAGTTTCGGAAATCTTATGGATGTTGCACGGATGATCCGGTGCGGCCGGGGTTCGGTAACGGTGGCAGGCAGAATACAATGCTCAGTATCCGGCAATACTTTTTTTGTTGGGCCGCAGCTGCGGCCGGAACCGTATGCCTGGAGCGTCCCTTTTCATCCTGAGGGGACTGTTTTGCCGGATGGAAGGACGCTTTCGGTATCCCGTATTCCGCCTGGGTCGGTGAAAAATCCTAAGAAAATTAATAATTTCATATTTAATAATCTGATTAACTATGATACAATACTTAGTAGCACTGGCGTTGTCCGTAACAAACGCGCCGGGGATGTTTTCCGGCCTGCCGGCCGCGGAGTGACCAAAACGCTGAAAAAACTATTCAATGAAGAAAAAATCCCGGCCCCGCAGCGCGGCAATACAGCCGTTTTAGAAATCGGGGGGACGATCGTCTGGATTGAAGGGATTGGCGTTTCGGAAGATGCGCGTGCTTCCCTGAATTCGCGGGCCATTGCAGAAATTACAATTAAGGAGTGCAAGTAGACGGTGCAGCATACAATGAACGATGATATTCAGGAAGTGCTTTTCAGCAGTGAGAAACTGGCGGGAATTGTGCGGGAATTGGGCGCACGCATCAGCCGGGATTACAGCGGAAAAAATCTTCTGATGGTCAGCATCCTGAAGGGTTCGGTTGTGTTCATGTCCGACCTGATGAGGGCGGTGACTATTCCGTGCAGCATTGACTTTATGGCTGTTTCCAGTTATGGTTCCGGCGTCAAAACATCCGGGGTTGTCAAAATCGTCAAGGATCTGGATATCAATCTGAAAGGGTATGACGTCCTGGTGATTGAAGATATCCTTGACAGCGGCATGACTTTAGATTATATTGTTAAATTACTGAAATCCCGTTCCCCCAGCAGCCTGCGGCTGTGCACCCTGTTTGATAAGCCGGAGCGCCGCACTGTGCCGATCAGCGCCGATTATGTTGGGGCGGTTGTTCCCGACGAGTTTATCGTGGGCTACGGGCTTGATTACGACCAGAAATATCGAAATCTTCCATTTGTCGGGATCCTGAAGCCGGCAGTTTATGGAGGCTGACCTTTTCTTTTTGGTCGGCCCATATAAGGAGTGGATCACGTTTGGATAATAACAATAAAATGGTATTAAAAAATATCGCACTGTTTATCGGGATACCTGTTCTTTTGATGATCCTGCTGGTTATGATCGGTTCCAACCACCCGGAAGAGAGCCATAAGTATTCCGAGATCATTTATGATTTTCAGGATCAGAAAGTTTCAAAGTATACAATGGACCTCGGCAATGGGGAAATGAATATCCTTCTGAAAGACGGTACTCAGATCTCTTATGTCGCACCGAATTGGCAGCTGATGGAGCAGACCATTCAGCCATATGTGGAAAAATATAATAAAGCCCATCCGGATGCAAGAATGTCGGTTGAACTGAAACGTCCTGCCGATACGTCGATTTTTGCCAGCCTTCTGCCGACGATTATTATTCTTGTTGTTCTGCTTGCATTCTGGTGGTTTGCCATGAAGCGGCTGAACACGACCATGGGTGATGCTGGCAAGCAGATGAATTTCGGAAAAGCGAAATTTAAGCAGATGGCCGATGAAAAACGACGGACTACATTTGCAGATGTGGCCGGCGAGGATGAAGAAAAAGAAGAACTGCGCGAAATCGTGGAGTTCTTGAAAAACCCGCGGAAGTATAACGAGCTGGGTGCGCGCATCCCCAAAGGCGTTTTGCTTGTGGGCCCTCCGGGCACCGGTAAAACTCTGCTGGCCCGTGCGGTAGCAGGTGAAGCAGGCGTTCCGTTCTTTTCCATCTCCGGTTCTGATTTCGTTGAGATGTTCGTCGGCGTAGGGGCTTCCCGTGTCCGCGATTTGTTTGAACAGGCGAAAAAAAATGCCCCCTGCATTGTGTTTATTGATGAAATCGACGCGGTCGGGCGCCAGCGCGGGGCCGGCCTTGGCGGCGGCCATGACGAGCGTGAGCAGACCCTGAACCAATTGTTGGTTGAGATGGACGGCTTCGGCGCCAATGAGGGCGTTATTATGATAGCCGCTACAAACCGTCCCGATATTCTGGATCCGGCCCTGATGCGTCCGGGACGTTTCGACCGCCAGGTAATGGTGGGCTATCCGGACATTAAAGGGCGCGAGGCCATTCTGAAAGTTCATGCGCGCAATAAACCGCTGGCTCCCGATGTGAATTTGAAAACTGTTGCCAAATCCACGGCCGGTTTTACGGGCGCTGACCTCGAAAATCTGCTGAATGAATCTGCGCTTCTGGCGGCAAGAAAGAACCATCGGGCGATTACCATGGAAGAAATGGAAGAAGCCACGATCAAAGTCGTCGTCGGTCCTGAGAAAAAGAGCCATGTTATGACCGAAAAAGAAAAGAAACTGACGGCTTATCACGAGGCGGGCCACGCAGTCGCGACTTACTACTGCCCGACGCAGGACCCCGTCCATGAAATTTCCATTATTCCGCGCGGCATGGCCGGCGGATACACAATGTCAATTCCCACGGAAGACCGCTCTTACCGCACGCGCCGGGAGATGGAAGAGAGCTTGGTTGTTATGCTGGGCGGAAGAGTCTCCGAATCTCTCACGCTGGACGATATTTCTACAGGCGCTTCCAATGATATTGAGCGTGCCACCAAACTGGCTCACAGCATGATTGCCAAATACGGCATGTCGGATGAACTTGGCCCCATCACGTACGGCCGGGATGAAAGCGAACCTTTTTTGGGCCGCGATATGGGCCATATCCGCGATTATTCCGAAGCGACGTCCAGTGCGATCGACCACGAAATTAAGCGTATGATCACTGAGGCGTACAAGCGTACAGAAACAATTTTAAAAGACCACATGGATCAGCTTCACCAGATTGCCAAGTACCTTTTTGAAAATGAAAAGATGAGCGGAGAAGATTTCGCAAAAGCAATGGAAAAGGGCTGGGAGCCTGATGCCGATGTAGGTTCCCAGCCAACGGAGGCTGTCGATGTGCCCCCGGAAACTGATTCAGCGGAATAAGCCAGCCGGATGAATAGGAAAAGGGAATGCAGGGTCATTCCCTTTTTACTATGTGGATATTCTCCTGTGCTTTATGATCTGAAAACTTTATTCCTGTGGAGGAAAAATCAGTATGACCGTAAAAAAAGAATATGGGAATGAAAGCATATCCGCCTTAAAAGGCGCAGACCGTGTGCGCCGGCGTCCGGCCGTTATTTTCGGTTCGGACGGGATCGAGGGATGCGAACATTCCATCTTTGAAATTATATCGAATTCCATTGATGAAGCCCGCGAAGGATTTGGCAGCCAAATTACCGTGACGCGGTTTGCCGATGGCATGGTAGAAGTGGAGGACCATGGACGCGGCATTCCGGTTGAGTTTAACCATTCCGAGCAGCGCTACAACTGGGAACTGGTGTTCTGTGAACTGTATGCCGGCGGCAAGTATAACAACGATGCCGATGAAAGCTATGAGTATTCCCTCGGCCTTAACGGCCTAGGCCTTTGCGCCACCCAGTATGCTTCGGAATATATGGATGTTGACATCCGTCGTGATGGAATGCGTTATTCACTGCATTTCCGGCACGGTGAAAATATTGGGGGGCTTACTAAAGAGCCGTATTCCGGCAGGGATTCCGGAACCCGGATCCGCTGGAAGCCGGATTTGCAGGTGTTTACAGATATTTCTGTTCCAGAGGAATATTATTTGGATACCCTGAAGCGGCAAGCGATTGTGAATCAGGGAATTACCTTTCTTTTTCGCAGCCAAACGGAAGCCGGGTTTCAAGAAACCCGGTTTCTGTATCAAAACGGAATTGTGGACCATGCCCGGGAGATTGCCGGTGAAGACGCCCTTACGCCTGTTCAGTTCTGGCAGTCGGAGCGCAAAGCCCGCGACCGTGCAGACAAGCCTGAATACAATGTGAAGATCAATGTGGCAGTTGCCTTTTCCAACAGGAGTCCTGTCCTTGAGTATTATCACAATTCCAGCTGGCTGGAGCATGGTGGTGCACCGGATAAGGCCGCGCGCAACGCTTTTGTGTATCAGATCGACCGATACCTGAAGCAAACCAATAAATATAATAAAAATGAAAGCAAAATTACATTTAATGACGTTCAGGACTGCCTCATCCTGATTATTTCTTCGTTCTCCAATCGTACTTCTTATGAAAATCAGACCAAAAAGGCCATCACGAATAAGGGAATCCAGCAGGCAATGACGGAATTCCTCCGTCACCAGCTGGAAGTTTATTTTGCCGAAAATCCGCTTGATGCCGAAAAAATCGCGGCGCAGGTGCTTGTGAACAAACGCAGCCGGGAGGATGCGGAAAAAACACGCCTGAATATGAAGAAGAAATTGACGGGCAATATGGATCTGACCAGCCGTGTAGCCAAATTTGTAGACTGCCGGAGCCGCAATGTCGATGAGAGGGAGATCTTTATTGTGGAAGGGGATTCCGCTCTCGGTGCTTGCAAGCAGGCGCGCGATCCGAATTTCCAGGCGATTATGCCCATCCGCGGCAAAATTCTGAACTGCCTCAAAGCGGATTACAGCCGGATTTTCAAAAGCGAGATTATTACCGATTTGATTAAGGTGCTCGGCTGCGGCGTTCAGGTCAAGTCCAAAGCCAATAAGAGCCTTTCGTCGTTTGACCTTGGCTCTTTGCGTTGGAATAAAATTATCCTGTGCACGGATGCCGACGTGGACGGCTATCAGATCCGCACTCTCCTCCTCACAATGCTGTACCGCCTGACCCCGGCCCTTATTGAAAATGGAAAGGTGTTTATTGCCGAATCTCCGCTGTTTGAAATCCAGACGAAAGAGGAAACTTATTTTGCTTATACAGAAAAAGAAAAGGAAGATTTCCTCAAAAAGCTGAAAGATACGAAGTTTACGATTCAGCGTTCCAAAGGCCTTGGTGAAAATGAGCCGGATATGATGAACCTTACCACGATGAACCCGGCAACGCGCCGCCTGGTGCGCGTAATGCCGGAAGATGCCGAACGCACCGGCAGGGTGTTCGACCTTCTGCTGGGTGATAACCTGAACGGCAGAAAAAACTATATTGCGGAAAACGGCCGGAATTATTTGGAACTGGCCGATTTGAGCTAGAGCTTAGGGGTTGTATCAATCAATGAAGAAATCAAATTCCGGAACCCGGTCCCGTAACCCGGGTGTCCACGGTGTCATCCAGGGTGCCGGCACCGTTATGGAGCAGAAAATCACGGATACGCTGGAAACGAATTATATGCCATATGCTGTCAGCGTCATCATGTCGCGTGCTATTCCAGAGATCGACGGCTTTAAACCGTCCCACCGGAAACTGCTTTACACAATGTATAAGATGGGGCTCCTGAATGGACCCCGGACGAAAAGTTCCAATATCGTCGGGCAGACTATGAAGCTGAATCCCCATGGCGAATCCGCTATTTACGATACGATGGTGCGTCTTAGCCGCGGATACGAAGCTCTGCTGCACCCTTATGTGGATTCCAAAGGAAATTTTGGTAAATTTTATTCCCGCGATATGGCCTGTGCGGCTTCCCGTTATACGGAAGCGCGGCTGGATCCCATCTGCCGCGAATTATTCCGCGACATTGAAAAGAATACGGTCGATTTTGTCGATAACTATGACAATACAACGAAGGAGCCGACCCTGTTTCCGGTAACGTTCCCTTCGGTGCTGGTCAATGCCAATACCGGCATTGCTGTCGGTATGGCAAGTTCCATCTGCCCGTTTAATCTTTCCGAAGTCTGCAAAACAGCGGCCGCCTGTATCCGAAACCCGGAGCACGATATCCTTTCCACGCTGCTGGCCCCGGATTTTCCAGGAGGGGGCCAGATTCTTTACGACCGCAGGGAGATGGAGAAAGTCTATCGGACCGGCAGGGGATCGATCCGCGTCCGTTCACGCTATTCCTACGACAAACAGGCAAACTGCATTGATGTTACGCAGATTCCGCCGTCCACGACCGTCGAAGCTATTATTGAAAAAGTGGTCGCGCTTGTTAAACAGGGAAAACTCCGTGAAATTTCGGATATCCGGGATGAAACCGGCCTGGCTGGTCTGAAAATTACCCTTGACCTGAAACGGGGCACGGATCCGGATCGCTTGATGCAGCGGCTGTTCCGCATGACGCCGTTTGAAGACAGCTTTTCCTGCAATTTTAATGTCCTCGTGGGCGGGGTGCCCCGCGTCATGGGAATCCGGGAAATTCTGCACGAATGGACGGCTTTCCGCCGGGAGTGCGTTCGGCGGCGGACGCAGTTTGATCTGGATGATCTCCAGGATAGGCTGCATTTGCTGAAAGGCCTGCAGGCGATTCTGCTGGATATCGACAAAGCCATTCGGATTATCCGCCAAACCGATGCGGAGTCAGAAGTGGTTCCAAACCTGATGATCGGCTTTGCCATTGACCGGCCTCAGGCAGAATATGTAGCAGAAATCAAGCTGCGCCATCTGAACCGGGAGTATATTCTGAAGCGGACCAACGAAACCGCGCAGATGGAAAAGGAGATCGCCCGCCTCCGTAAAATCTTGAGCAGCAGCGAAGAGATTGATCAGATTATCCTGTCTGAACTTGAAGAAGTGTCTCAAAAATATGGGAAGCCGCGCCGCACCATGCTGGTCTTCTCCGACGAAACTGAAGATCTGCCGGAAGAGGAAATTCCCGATTACCCCGTTTGCCTGTTTTTTACGAAGGACGGGTATTTTAAAAAGATAACGCCGCAGTCGCTCCGAATGAGCGGTGAGCAGAAATTAAAAGAAGGGGATGCCGTCGTTCAGCAGATGGAGAGCAAAAATTCCGCAGAGCTGCTTTTCTTTACGGATCAATGCACCGTCTACAAAACACGTGCATCCGATTTTTCGGATACCAAAGCCAGTGTCCTCGGGGAGTTTCTTTCCGCCCGTCTGGGTATGGAAGAAGGGGAGACCCCCATTTCTATGGAGGTGACTTTCGATTATTCCGGATATATGCTCTTTTTCTTTGAAAACGGAAAAGTAGCCAAGGTGGATATGGCGGCCTATCAGACAAAAACAAAGCGAAAGCGCCTGAAAAATGCATACAGCGGCAAATCCCGTCTGGTATGCTGTGCGCAGATCGCCGAGGACGGTGAATTCCTGCTGACCTCCTCCAAAGGAAGAGCACTTCTGTTCCACACCGGCGCCCTGCAGGCAAAGTCGGCGCGGGATACGCAGGGTGTGGCCGTAATGACGCTCCGGAAAGGGGACCGGCTGGCCGGTGCGTGCCCATTCCGGGAAGGAATGCTGCCCCGTCCGGATCGTTTCCGCAAAAAACTCCCGGCACCCGGTTCGTTCCTTAAACCGGGAGATACCCAGGACGGCCAGATGACATTTTAGCCGGCAGATAAATAAAAAAACGCCGCAGAAATGCCAATAGCTTTCCTGCGGCGGGACGGAACAAACGGCAAACGCAATCGTTTTCCATCCAAAAACTAGTCTGCCTGCCGAAAACCGAATTATACGCGATATGCGGATATAACGATAAAACTTTTCCTGAAAAGATTGAAGTTTTCGTCCGGATTCGATACAATGGATCTGAAACGGATAGGAGGTTCTGAAAATGGATTATGTGGGATTAAAATGCCCTGTCTGTGGAAAGGCATTTACAAAAAATGACGATATTGTCGTTTGCCCTCAGTGTGGTGCACCCTACCACAGGGCTTGTTACGAAAAAGCTGGAAAATGTGTTTTTGAGGATCGCCATGGGACCTCCTTTGCCTGGTCTCCTCCCCGCAGGGAAGCGGAAAGTGAAAGCGAAACGAAGCGCTGCCCGCGCTGCGGCGCGCCAAATCCTTCCAAGGCGCTTTTCTGTTCGCACTGCGGCCAGCCTTTTTCCGAAGACGGCGGTGCTGCCGGCCAGCAGCCAAATGGGAATCCGCGTGCAGCGGGTGGAACGCCGCCGTATGGCAGAGTGCCTTACAGCGGGAACCCTGCCCCGGGAGGATATCCGCCCGGAAGCGGCCCTATGCCGTTCCAGTTTGATCCGATGGGCGGTGTCAACCCAAAAGATACGATCGGCGGAGTTCAGGCTGTTGATATGGCAAAAATGGTGCAGAATAATACCCAGTATTATCTGCCGGTCTTTGTGAATCTGGATCACTTTCGGAGGAATCGGTTCAATTTTTCCTCTTTCCTTTTCCCAGGGCTCTGGATGCTTTACCGCAAACAATACAAAGCCGGGGCGCTTCTCTCTTTCCTGATGGGTGCCATGCTGTTTTTTTACCTGTATGTCTGGCAGTATTTTTCATATCCTATTTATCTGAGACTTTTAGCTCAGATCGGCGTTTCAGATGTGGGAGCAGCTCTGACGAATGCGCAGAGAATGCAGATGGCTAATCTCCTTGCTTCCCTGCCGAACCAGCAGATGCTGCTGTTTATGGTTCCCTTCTTTATCCTTCTTGCTCGCTTAGTTGTCCGGCTGATTATTGGTTTTCTGGCTAATCGGGTTTATATGAAGTATTGTCTGGGGAAAGTACATTCCATTCATCAAACCTGTGCATCTTCTGCGGAAGCCGACATTCATTATCAGGAAGAAGGCGGCGTCAATGCTGCGCTGGCAACCGGCCTGGGGCTGTGTTTCCTGTTCCTGTATTTCGTCATTTTCCCTCAGGTGCTGTAGCGGTCAGAATTCAAAATAAGGAGCGGTATACTTCATGAAAGTCACCAAAGCGGTTATCCCGGCGGCCGGCCTTGGAACACGGGTCCTTCCTGCAACAAAGTCCATGCCGAAAGAAATGCTTCCGATTGTCGACAAACCTGCCATTCAGTATATCGTGGAAGAAGCGGTCCATTCCGGAATCACAGATATCCTGATTATCACCAACCGCGGCAAGGGCCTAATCGAAGATCACTTTGACCGTGTCCCCGAGCTGGAAGCACGCCTGGCCAACAAAGGGCCGGAAAAACAGAAGATCCTGGATGAGATCATTGAAATCGCACACAAGGCAAATATTTATTTTGTCCGGCAGAAAGAAACCCGCGGCCTCGGCCATGCGGTTGGCTGTGCGCGTTCGTTTGTGGGGGACGAGCCGTTTGCCGTCCTGTACGGGGACGACGTCATTATTGGGAAAGACCCGGCATGCTCCCAGCTGATCCGCGCATATGAAGAATACGGAAAAAGCGTTGTGGGTGTCAACCGTGTTTCGAAAGAGGATATCTCAAAATACAGTTCTCTGAAGGTGGAACCTCTGCATGACAACCTGTTCCGTTGCACCGACATGATCGAAAAGCCTGCGCCGGATCAGGTCATGTCCCTGTATTCCATCCTCGGGCGCTGTGTGCTTACGCCGGATATTTTCGATATCCTGGATAAAACTCAGCCGGGGGCGGGCGGCGAAATCCAGCTGACCGATGCGATGCGCACCCTTGCAAGGCGTGACGGAATGGTGGCAGTCGCCTTTACAGGCAAACGGTATGATATGGGCAATAAACTCGGCATTATGAAAGCGCAGGTTGAAGTTGCCCTTCAGCATCCCGAAATCGGAGTGCAGTTCCGGGCCTATTTAAAAGAATTGAGCAAAACTCTGTAAAAAATCCCCGGCTTTGTTCCGGCAGGCACCTTTCGAAGAAAATCTGCCCTTGACGAAAATCCGCTCGGCTGGTATAATAAATAAGTTGAGCTGTCATTTTTCGGCGGCTCTGTCCTTGCCCCTGGAAAAGTGGCCTTATGTCCAAAAGGAGGTGCAATTATGGCTGAAAAACAAAATTCTTATGAAACCGTGTTTATCCTTTCCACCAAACTTGGCGAAGAAGGGATCGCTGCGACCATTAAAAAGTTTAAAGAATTGATCGAAGCAAACGGGACGGTCGACAATGTTGACGAATGGGGAAAACGCAGGCTGGCTTATGCGATCAACAAAGAAACAGAAGGTTATTATACGCTGATTAGCTTTACCAGTTTACCGGAATTTACTGCAGAACTCGACAGAGTTTATAACATTACCGACGGTGTTCTCCGTTCTTTGACGGTTAAAAAAGAACCGTCCAAGCATCCGGAGCAAAAGACTGAGGAAAAGAAGGATGCGTGACCTGAATTGCTGAATGTTGCTGTGTTAATGGGAAGGCTGGTTGCCGATCCAGAACTTCGTCATACGCCGAACGGCGTTTCGGTCACCAGTTTTACCCTTGCGGTCGACCGTTCCTATGTCAAGGCAGGCGGAGAGCGCCAGACCGATTTTATCGACATTGTGGCATGGCGGAACACGGCCGAATTTGTCTGCAAGTATTTTCACAAAGGGCAGCTTGCCGCCGTCCAGGGATCCATTCAGACCCGGTCTTATACCGACCGGGCGGGCAACAAGCGCAAAGCCTTTGAGATTGTGGCAGATAACGTTCATTTCGCCGAGCCGAAGCGCGAAAGCGCCCAGCCGGCTGCCCGTCCTGCCCAATCGGGAAGCAGCAGTGAAACGGCGTCTGCCGCTCCGCAGGATGAAAAGTCTGCACCCGCCTATTCCAGCGGAGATACCGGCGATTTTGAAGAAATACCAACGGATGATGATTTGCCGTTTTAGTTTTAATTGAAAAGATTGATTGTGAGAGGAGAGAGATTATGGCTGATAATAGAAGCGACCGGCAGGAAAGGCCCCGCAGATACAACGGCCGCAAGGGCCGCAGGAAGGTCTGCAGTTTTTGTGTGGATAAAGTCGATACGATTGATTATAAAGACGTGGCCAAACTGCGCCGTTTTATTTCTGAAAGGGCAAAGATTCTGCCCCGCAGGGTAACAGGTACCTGTGCCCATCATCAGCGGGAACTGACCATTGCCATCAAGAGAGCGCGTCATTTGGCGCTTTTGCCGTTCAGCAGTGACTGATTACGGTAAGCGGGCTTTTTCTGCTTAATTTGAAGAATTTTAGGACCGCCGCAGCTCATAAAGCTGCGGCGGTCCCTTTTCCTTTGTCTTGAGCGGTCCGGAAAAAAATTTTGAAAAAGTTGCTCTCTGCAGGGCAATTTTTTCCCGTTTTTACGGGTACTATGAGAGGATGTTTCCGGAAACAAAACGGATGGCCCGCATTCTGACATTTGTCATGAAAAAAGTCTGACGTTTGGCACTTACTTCCGCAAGATTTCCTGTGTTACAATAGATCCGGAACGACAAGAGGAGGGATTTGAATGGTTATCAAAGTGCAGGATCTTGTAAAACGGTACGGAGACTTGCTGGCGCTGGATCATCTTTCGCTGAATGTTGAAGAAGGCGAGGTACTCGGTCTTCTGGGTCCAAACGGATCGGGGAAGACGACCGCCATTAACTGTATGCTGTCCCTGTTAGAATATGATAAAGGCTCCGTTGAAATCTTCGGGAAGCCCATGGCGCCGGATGCGTACGATATTAAAAAAGATATCGGCGTCGTTATGCAGAACGTAGCCGTGTTTGACGAGCTGACGGTTCTTGAAAATATCGACTATTTCTGCGGCCTCTATGTCCGGGACAGGGAAAAGCGGAAGCAGCTTGTAAAAGAGGCCGTCAGCTTTGTCGGTTTGGATGATTTTCAGAATTTCCGGCCGAAAAAACTGAGCGGCGGTCTGCTCCGCCGGTTGAATATCGCCTGCGGGATTGCCCATAAACCCAAATTGATCTTTTTTGACGAGCCAACGGTCGCAGTTGACCCGCAGAGCCGGAATAATATTCTTGAAGGTATCCAGCGGCTGAACCGTGAAGGTGCCACCATTGTGTATACTTCCCATTATATGGAAGAAATCGAGCAGATCTGTTCCCGAATTGTGATTCTGGATAAAGGCGCGGTTATCGCCGACGGCACCAAGGAAGAATTAAAAGATATGATCTCGCTCGGTGAGACCATCACGGTGGAAAGTACGGACATCCAGCCGGAGTACGCCGAAGAGATGCGGCGGATTCCGGGTGTCGTCTCTGTGGAAAACGGAAACGGGCGGCTGGTTGTCAAGTCTGAAAAGAACAGAAATAATCTTGAAAATGTCCTTGAATTTCTGAAAAAACATTCAGTAGCCTATGGCAGAATTTATACCGAACTGCCTACGCTGAACGACGTTTTTCTGGAATTGACCGGCAAAGAGCTTCGGGATTAGGGGGGCGGAAAAATGTTTCAGCATATCTATATCAACCGGCTCAAGTGCATTCTCCGTGACCGGACGCTTGTTTTCTGGACCCTCGTTTTTCCCATTGTTTTAGCCGTGTTTTTTAAGATGGGTTTTTCTAACCTGATTACGGCTGAATCTTTTCACCCGTTCCCGGTGGCGGTTGTAAACGACAGCGCCTATCAGAAGAACGAATCGTTCCGGTCCACGCTGAAAAGCGTGTCCGAAGGGAAGGAACGCCTTTTTATTCTGACTGAAACGACAAAGGAAACGGCTGAAAAGCTTCTGGATGATCACAAAATATTCGGTTACCTTACCGTAGGGCAGAAAATCAGCGTTACCGTTCAGAACACGGGATTTGAGCAGAGTATCCTCCGCTCTTTCGCGGACAGCTATATGCAGACTGCTTCCGCCGCAGGGTCCATCCTGTCCTCCAATCCGTCGGCGGGGAAGAAGCTGGCTGAGAGCCTGAAAAAACAGCTGGAATACACCCGGGAAACATCGGGCGGCAGTGCGCCTCCCGACAAAACTCTAAACTATTTTTATTCGCTGATTGGTATGGCGTGTCTGTACGGCGGCGTTTGGGGCCTGAAAGAGGTCAATGATATTCAGGCCAACCTTTCGGAGCGCGCAGCGCGAGTGAACCTTGCTCCAGTTCATAAGCTGAAAATGTTTACTACCAGCATGTGTGCTTCCCTTACCGTCCATTTTTCGGAAATCCTTGTTTTCCTTCTTTTTCTCCGCTATTGCCTGAATATTGGGTTTGGCACAAAAACGTGGCTTGTGATCCTTACTTCTTTTGTTGGAAGCATGGTTGGGCTTGCGTTTGGCGCATTTGTGGGCGCTGCGGTGAAAACGGACAGCGAAGGGATCAAAACAGCCGTTCTGTTTGGCTCCAGTATGCTTGGCTCGTTTTTGGCCGGAATGATGTATCAGGATATGAAGTACATTATTTCGCAGAACGCCCCGATTATCGGTTATTTAAACCCCGTCAACCTTCTGACGGATTCCTACTACTGCCTGTATTATTACAGCACCTATTCCCGCTATGCGCTGAACATGGTTTTGCTCTGCGCCTTTGTCCTTTTGTTTGGCACCTTTACCTATTTCATCATCAGGAGGCAGAAGTATGCAAGTCTTTAAGCTGTGCATGAAAATCTTCAAGCGGAATCTTCCGGACATGATGATTTACATGATCATCTTTCTGCTTATCGCGGTTGTAGTGTCTTTTTCCAATCAGACAGTTTCAGAGAGCATTTACTCCGATGAAAGAACAGACGTGGCATTTTTTAGTTCGGAAAATACCCCGCTGGTGAAAGGGCTGAAACAGGAACTGGCCAAATCCGTGAATTTTGTGGATCTTCCCGACCAGACCGAAGCGCTCCAGGACGCACTGTATTTCCGCAAAGTCCGCTGTATTTTTCGTATTCCAAAGGGCTTTACGGAGCAGTTCCTGCGCGGGGAGAATGTCAAGATCGAAACAACAACCGTGCCGGATTCTTACAGCGAAACATATGTCAACCAGAAAATAGACCGTTATTTCAATACGGCACGCCTGTATCTCGACAGTCAGAAAGGAATTACGCAGACAGAGCTGGTTCAGCATCTGAAATCGGATTTGGCGCAGAACGCGCCCGTTACGCTGGAATCGCATCAGACAACGGGAGGCGGAAAAGGCTTTACCCTGTCTGACAGCAGTTACACTTCGTTTTATATCATATATCTTGCGTATGTGCTGCCGGCTATCCTGATTTCCGGCATCGGGACCATTATGGTGGTGTTTAACCGGAACCGTGACCTCAAGCGGCGCAGTTTCTGCTCTTCCTTTCCGGCGGGAAAATTCAATCGGCAGTTTCTGCTTGCCAACGGTGTATTTTCGCTGATTTGCTGGGTGGTTCTGCTGGTTCCCTGCGCCATTTTAGATCCCAAAAACTTTTTTACCGTCAACGCAGGATATATGGTTCTCAATTCTTTTGTATTTTTGCTGGGAACTGTGGCATTCAGCTTTCTGATTGGGAACCTGCTGAAAAATTTCAACGCGATTTCGGCCGCCTGCAACATCTTTTCGCTGGGACCGTGCTTCATCGGCGGTGTGTTCATCAGCCAGCAGTATCTAAACAGCAAAGTCCTGAAAATCGCAAGTTTTACACCGACCTACTTGTATGTGCTGGCCAATAACCGGCTTACCAATCTTACCCGGTTCGATTATGCTTCTCTTGCGCCTTCGCTTTCCTGCATGGGGGTAGAGCTGGCGTTTGCTTTCGCTTTCCTTGCGCTGGCTCTTGCCTCGGGAAAACAGGTTGCGTCCAGAGACTAGCCGGTTTTCCAGCTCAGGAATGATCTTCCCTGCCGGCGTTCCGAAGAATTTTTGCGGCAATGTCGTGATCCCCTGTCACAAGTGCAAGGAGCATCCGATAAACGGTTTCCGGCGACCGGTGAAAATTATCCTTCACCAGATTTGCCTGAGCCAGGTCGGGTACGTACAGGGAAAAGTCCATCAGGTCAAAATCGCCGCCCGAAATATGGCAGGTAACCCTGTAGCCGTGTTTTGCCGGCAGAATTTCCACTTCATTTTCTTTTTCCCGCTTCGCTTTGTCCAGCAGTCGAATGGCGGCGCGCAGTGCCTTTTGCCGGACGGCAGGCGGAAGTTCCGTGTCCAGCTGTTTGGAAATCATGCGGGCGGAGTCTCCGGCAGAACAAAACGAGAAATTTTTCCCGCTGAGCAGAATAATGCCCTTTTGTGCCATTTCTTCGACTGCATCCGTCACTTCAAAATAATTGGCAAGGCCGTTTTCAGTGATGATCTGGATTAGATCGTTCTTGGCAAGCGGCGCACCGACACTGGTCAGCAGGTAACAGATTAATATGCGGATTTCATCTTTGCTGCGGAGCCCTCCGGGTTCAACGCCGCCGGTAAAAGCGTCAAATTTCATACCGATCAAGCCTCCCTTTTTACCATTGTATCATGAACTGCGCTGTCCTGCAAAAGTCTTGTATCGCAACGAAAAAATCCAAAAGCAAAATTCCGTTCAATCGAAACGGAATATCACTTTTGGATTTAAATGGCGGAGAGGACGTGACTCGAACACGCAACACCTTAACGGTGCACTACATTTCCAATGTAGCTCCTTACCAATTAGAATACCTCTCCAACTGGTAAAACACGGTTTCTGTTGAAACAGCTTCTCTATTATACCGGAGTCATCGAAAAAAATCAACCCCCGCACGGCATTTTTTCTCAGTTTGTTTCAGATTCGAGGGCATCCTGCTCTTGCAAATCGGCGAAATCTGGTGTAAGATAAGATTCAGCAAAATAATAGCAATTACTGATTTTTGGAGGAGATAAATTGAAAAGAACATTGATTGCAGAACTCCACAAGAACATAGATGCCTTTCAAAGTCACACAGTTACCGTCTGCGGGTGGGTCCGTTCCGTCAGGGCATCTAAGACGTTCGGCTTCATTGACCTGAACGATGGCAGCTGCTTTCAAAGCGTGCAGATCGTTTTTGAAGACGGGAAGGTTGACGATTACCGGGCTGCGTCGAAATTAAACGTCGGCTCCGCCATTTCCGTCAAGGGGATCGTCGTGGTAACGCCGCAGGCGAAACAGCCGTTTGAAATTCACGCTTCCTCCATCCAAACAGAGGGCGGATCTTCTCCGGACTATCCGCTGCAAAAAAAACGTCATACCACTGAGTACCTTCGGACAATGGCGCACTTGCGTCCCCGCACCAATTTGTTCAGCGCAGTATTCCGAATTCGTTCGGCGGCTGCGTATGCGATTCATCGCTTTTTTCAAGAGCGCAATTTCCTTTATGTCAACACGCCTCTCATTACAGGCAGTGACTGCGAGGGTGCGGGTGAAATGTTTACGGTGACTTCCTTTAATTTGGATTCGTTTCCCCATACGCCGGAGGGAAAAGCTGATTATTCGCAGGACTTTTTCGGGAAGCATACTTCCCTTACGGTTTCCGGTCAGTTGGAAGCGGAGTGTATGGCAATGGCCTTTGGCAGGGTTTATACGTTCGGGCCGACTTTCCGCGCCGAAAACTCCAATACGCAGCGCCACGCTGCGGAATTTTGGATGGTTGAACCGGAAATAGCCTTTGCCGATCTGAATGACGACATGGAACTGGCGGAAGCCATGATGAAATATGTGATTCGGTCCGTCATGGAGTCCTGCCCGGATGATATTGCGTTTTGCAGCCGCTTTGTCGATAAAGGCTTGCTGGAACGCCTGAACCGGGTAGCTGGCAATGATTTTGCCCGAATTTCTTATTCGAAGGCTGTTGAACTGCTGCAGAAAAATAACAGCCGGTTTGAGTATCCGGCAGAGTGGGGTGCCGATCTGCAGACTGAACATGAACGGTATTTGACAGAGCAGGTTTTCGGCTGCCCGGTCTTTGTGACCGACTACCCAAGGCAGATCAAGGCGTTTTATATGCGGCAGAATGATGACGGAAAAACGGTTGCGGCTGTTGATTTATTAGTCCCCGGTATCGGCGAAATTATCGGCGGCAGTCAGCGCGAAGAGCGGTTTGATGTTCTGAGCCGCCGGATGGACGAGCTGAACATGAATCAGAAAAATTATCAGTGGTATTTGGACCTTAGACGTTACGGTGGAGCAAAACATGCTGGCTTCGGTCTCGGCTTCGAACGGATGGTCATGTACCTGACCGGCATCACCAATATACGGGATGTACTGCCATTTCCGAGAACGGCGGGATCGGCGGAATTTTAGAAAGAATTTAGAAAGAATATAAGGAAAGGGTGCTTTCATTATGATGTGGAATGATAATCTGAAAATCGGTGTGCCAATGATTGACCGCGAACATCACGAGCTCTGTGACAGAATTGATCAGCTCTTTGCCGCATGCAATAAGGGGAAGGGCAGAGATGAAATTGTCAATACCGTTGAATTTTTGGAAAGTTATACCATCAAACATTTTGGAGATGAAGAAAGACTTCAGCACAGCTGCGGATACCCAAAAACAAAACAGCATAAGGCCATGCACGAGTATTTCAAATCAAAAAATTCGGAGCTGAAAAAGGATTTGACCGAAAACGGAGCAAGCTTGGCAACCATTTCAAAAACCAATTATTTTTTAATGAACTGGCTCCTGAACCATATCCAGAAAGTGGACAGCGAACTGGCGCAATATGTAAATCAGTAAGACTTTTTTCCTTTTGTCCGATTTTCTTAGAATATGAGAAGATCTTCTGCTCAGATTGCAGGAAAAATTGCAGGAATATGAAATTTAGCTTGCATTTTTTGCTTTAATATATTAATATAGACGTGTGCTTGTGCATTTTTTGCAATTTGATCGAAGGAGATGCTCATTTGTTAGATTTTACACTGATGCCGAAGCCGCAGCTTGAAGAAAAGAAAAGAGAACTTGAGGACGCTTACCGCGTGTTTGAGGGTAAACACTTGAAACTGAATATGGCCCGTGGAAAGCCCGGAGTAGAACAGCTGGCCCTTTCTGGGCAGATGCTGAATGAATTGAATTCTTCCTCCAGCTTTCTTGCTTCCACGGGAGATGATTGCCGAAACTATGGTTTGCCGGATGGCCTGCCGGAAATGCGACGCCTGTTTGCGCAGATGATGGATGTGGATGCCGGCCATGTTATTGTTGGCGGAAACTCCAGCCTGAATATGATGTTTGACACTGTTTCATGCGGCATGACGCACGGCTTTGCCGGGTGCGAGCCATGGGGCCGGCAGGAGCACCTCAAGTTCCTGTGCCCATCGCCTGGCTACGACAGGCATTTTGCTGTAACGCAGTATTTTGGCTTTGATTTGATCACAGTTCCCATGACCTCCAATGGACCGGATATGGATATTGTTGAAAAATATGTGCAGGATCCTTCGGTCAAGGGAATCTGGTGTGTCCCCAAATACCAGAATCCAATGGGAATCACATTTTCGGATGAAACAGTCCGGCGTTTTGCCAGGCTGAAACCGGCCGCAAAAGATTTCCGAATCTTTTGGGACAATGCCTATTGTGTCCATGACCTGACAGATACGCCGGATCAGTTGCTTAGCCTATGGAATGAATGCGAAAAAGCGGGCAGCCAGGAAATGGTTTTTTACTTTGCGTCCACCAGTAAAATAACGTTTCCGGGAGCCGGCGTGTCTGCCATGGCCGCTGCTGACGGAAATCTTTCGGATATTCGGAAGCATTATTTTTATCAGACGATCGGTCCGGATAAGTTGAACCAACTGCGCCATATTTCCTTTTTGAAAGATTTAAAAGGAGTCAAGGCGCAGATGGCAAAACACCGCGAAATTATAGCTCCAAAGTTCCGGGCTGTTCTGTCCAAACTTGACTCTGAACTTTCCGGAAAAAATGTTGGCAAATGGACGAAGCCGAAGGGCGGATATTTTATCAGTGTCGATGTGATGCCTGGCTGCGCAAAACGGGTCGTTTCCTTATGCGGAAAAGCCGGTGTGAAGCTGACGGGCGCGGGTGCTACCTATCCTTATGGAGTGGATCCGCAGGACAGTAACATCCGTATTGCGCCGACCTATCCGCCAGTGAATGAGCTGAATCAGGCGATGTCTCTCTTTTGTGTCTGTGTTCAGCTGGCGGCGGCTGAAAAGCTCCTGAAAAAATAGACTCGGATCTTTCAAATGCGATCTAAACAAAGAGCTGAAAAATATGCCTTGAAACGGCTTTTAAAAGCCCGATCAAGGTATATTTTTTAACACTTTTTGGAAGAATCATTTTGAAATCACTCCGTATCTTTATGAAATAAATTCAATCATAACAAATCGGAATTAGGTCCACCATATTGTGTGATAATAATGTTTGCAAGCTTTGGGTTGGTATTTTTAATTTTTACGGGATGCTGGAGTCTTTTCACATAAGTCCACATATCATTTGTCCTCCTTTGATAATTCCCAGGGCCATGGATTGGAAATCCACGCCCAGCGGCTGGCTGTCTGCGGGGTTTCATTTAATGGGCCATAGGCCGCCTCATATTTTTCAATTAGCTGTTGAGTGCTCTGACGGTATTCTTCCAGCTTTTTGCCTGTTTCACAATCGCCGGGATGTGAATCCAGAAACAAATGCAGCTCAAGCATGGCAAACCGATTGGCCGTAATCTGCTGCATCAGCTTTTCCTGATCGGTCATTTTGAAGCGCCTCCCCCTAAAAAAGGCTTGTCAAGGTCGGGAAAGAGTGTACCGCGCTCCAGGCCAATTTCAGGCGGATAGAGCTCCCCAGACTGCTGAAACGGGATATAGACCATTGCAACCGGTGTATTTTTCGGAAAAGGCTCAGGATTTTTCATGCAGCCTTTTTCGGTATATTCCGAAAGCATTGAATTTTCCATAGAAGTGGAAACCTTCATCACTTTTTCTCCTTTCGTTCGTGCAGAATATTTTGAATTGTAAATTCATCCCCATAATATGCCGAAAGGATTTATTCCGTGCCGTTCCATTTTTGCGGTTTTCTGTCGACTTGCCCCGAAAAGGCTGTAATTTATTTCCACTGCCTTGCGCCGGAAATGTGAAGACAGCGCAGGCAGCTGAATGAGTAGCTGTTTAGAGAACGTTTTTTCGTATCGAAAGTATGTGCTGCTACCTGAAGTTCGCCGGCAAATAAAGAAATAACGACAAGCGTATGGTAAAAATGACCGTCTTTGTCTCCTAACTGTACCAGATCGCCAGGCTGAATTCCGTTAGGCCCCGTTTCTTTGGCAAACGGACCGGAAGAATGGTTGGAGATCAAAAAACGATACAGGTATTCCACTCCGCTCCAGGAAGCGGTACGGTCTTCCGGACTTTTATAGTACCAGCCGTATACCGGTGCAAAATTCATAATACCGCAGCCTGCAAAAACACACTGTGAAGCAAAGCTGGTGCAGTCACCGCCCATTCCATCAAAATTCAGAAATCGTGGGTTTCGCTTCAAAGCCCAGGTTTGGGCATAATTTACCGTGTTTTCTGCCTGATAAGGAATTTGAGTAAGCGTTGAAAATCCCTCCCGTGCGATGTCTAATCGTTCAAAAATCCAGACTTGTATATTTTTATTAATTGCTATAAAATATATAGGTATTCTGTTGCCTATTTTGTTTTTGGAGATGTGGTATGTCAAGCAAAGCAAAAAGCAGTTTTGGAAAAAAATTGTTTGTTTTTTTAACTCTAGCTTTTTCAGCAGGATTTCTGCTTTACTTTTTATTTTCAAACAATGGGGTAGAGACGATCGGAAAAATCCTCTCCACGCTGCAATTGGGATGGTTCATTTTGGCTTTGGCGGCTGCCGGCGCTTGTTGGTTGCTGGAAGCCGCTACTTTGCATATTATCTGCCGGCACCTTCACAAAAACTGGAATTTTCAGCAGTCATTTACAGTAGGGATGACGGGCCTTTTATACAGTGCCATAACTCCGTCTGCCACGGGAGGACAGCCGATGCAGATTTATACAATGCACAGCATGGGAATGGAGACCGGCGTGGCATGTTCTGTTGCAGTGGTTAAAACGATTGTATATCAAATCGTCATGGTATTTTATGCTCTTATTATGGTCATTGCCAAACTGCATTATTTTCAGACAAATGTCAGTAATTTTTCTTTTATTACCGTGCTGGGCTTGTTTGCCAACAGCATTTTTATCGCGACTGTTTTTTTATTTATGATCAGCGAAAGACTGACGGATCGAATTCTTCGGGCGGTAATTCACCTTCTGCATAAGGTGAAGCTGTGCCGCCACCCGGAGGAGCGTTACCAAAAAATTCACAATGAGCTTCAGCTGTTTCATGATGCGACCAAGATAATGGGAAATTCCGTGCAACTCTATCTGTCTGCCGCAGGGCTTACTTTGGCGCAGATTACACTGAACAGCCTGATTCCATATTTTATTTACCGCAGCTTTAATCTGCGCGGCGCGCATGTTACCACCATGATAGCCGCCCAGGTTTTTGTGGCAATGGTCTCGGCTTTTGTTCCGCTCCCGGGCTCTACCGGCGGAGCAGAAAGCTGCTTTTACTTGTTCTTTGGGCCTTACTTTAAGTCTTCTATCTGGCCGGCTGTTTTGCTGTGGCGCATCATAACTTATTATTTTAATATCTTGTTCGGAGGTATTTTTGCTTATTTTGGGAACAGATATTTCAAGCGAAGCACACAAAAAAAGCTGGAAAAGTAAACAAACGCCCCTGCAAGGATTGACAAAGTGCGTAAAGATGATATACTTTATCTGTACTAATTAAAATAATACAGTAAATACAGACTTGCGAGGTGAGAGGGAATTGTTTTCGCTGGATTATACGAACAGACAGCCCATCTATGAGCAGTTGTACCAATCTATTACTCAGATGGCCGCCACCGGGGTGCTAAAAAAGGGAGAGCCGCTGCCCAGTGTGCGTTTGCTTGCCCAGCAGCTGGGGGTCAATCCGAACACGGTGCAAAAAGCCTACGCTATGCTGGAACGGGATGGGATTATTGGTTCCCTGCCCGGGAAGGGGTCGTTTATTTCAAACGATGTCACGGCACTGGAACGGCAGAAGAAATTGATTGAAGAAAGACTCCGGGAGGCTGTCCGGAGCGCAGTCGGCTGCGGGATCACCCGTGAAGAGATCCTAGAACAGGTAACAGCCGTATTTCAGGAAAGGGGAGAACCAGAATGATCAAAGCGAAAGAACTTGTAAAGACCTTTGGGTGCAAAGCGGCATTGGATCACATGTCGTTTTCCATTGACGGCGGATCAATTTTTGGTCTCGTCGGTTCCAACGGTGCCGGAAAATCCACATTTTTACGCACATTAGCAGGGGTTTACCGGCCGGATGGAGGCGAACTTTTAGTAGACGGTGAACCGACATTTGAAAATTCTCGGATTAAAGGGCGGATTTGCTTTATTCCCGATTATCCATATTTTATACCGCAGTCAACTCCCTTGGAGATGGGGACATTTTTGTCCAGAATTTATCCCCGGTGGGATTGGAGCATGTTTCAGAAACTGAACCGGATTTTTCCGATCGGTGCTAAGAAGAAAATTTCCACCATGTCGAAAGGGATGCAGCGGCAGGCGGCGCTGATCTGCGCACTTTCTGCCCGGCCGGATTATCTTTTGATGGACGAAATTTTCGACGGCCTTGACCCTGTAATGCGTCAGTTGCTGAAGAGGCTGATTTCCGACGAGGTTTCCAGCCGAAAAATGACGGTAATTATTGCGTCTCATAATCTGCGCGAACTGGAGGATTTTTGTGACCATATCGGCCTGTTCCATAAGGGAGGGGTCCTGTTTGAAAAAGATATTGATGAACTGAAACTTGGTATCTGCAAGGTTCAGGCTGCATTTAAACCGAATATACCGGGCGAGGAAGCGTTCGCGCCGCTAAATATCGTTAAATGGGAAACACACGGGTCGCTGGTCAGCCTGGTTGCGCGCGCAGGACGCGAAGAAGTCCTGCAAAAAGTCAATTCGTTCCATCCGGTATTTTCGGAGGTCCTTCCGCTTACGCTGGAAGAAATCTTTATCTGTGAAATGGAGGCAGTTGGTTATGATATCGACAACATCCTTGCGTAGCCGTGGATCGGAATGGAAACAGACGTATTTCTGGACGATGAAAAAGAACAAAGGAATGCTCTTTCTCCTGACAGCCCTCATGTTTGTGTCACTGCCGGTCAGCTGTATGATTTCTTTATCGAACTGGAAGAATTCTGCGTCCGGCGAAAGTTTGTCGGTACAAACTCTTGCCAATGATTTTACGCATTTATTCAATACGCTGCTTTCGCTGACAACTGTACCGCTTATTTTGCTTTTTGCGCTGATCCTTTGCGTCACTCTATTTGGATATATGCAGAAAAAGCGCAGTGTCGATCTGTTCCATTCCCTTCCGGTTGGGCGGGCTCCGCTGCTCTTAGGGCGCTGGTGCACCGGGCTGACGGTTTTGTTTGCTCCGCTGCTGATTTGCTTTGTGGCTTTGGGTATTATTGCACAGGCGTATGGTATTGCGGGGACGTTTGCAGGCTTGGCACCAAAATTTTTGTGGGTGCTGCTGATGGGTACATCGGCGTTTACTTTTTCCGTGCTTATGGCTGTATGCAGCGGAACAACTTTTGATACGATGATTTCCATTGTGGGTGTGAATATCGGATATCCGCTTTTTATTTTATGTATTTTTAATTATATTCAGGTTATCCTGCCGGGGGTTCATATTGATTTGGGTGACAATCTTACCATTGTTACGCTGCTGGCTCCGTTTGCGGCGCCCTTTCTGCCATTCATGGAGAGTGATATGACAACATCGTCACTGTATCCCACGTTCTACCTTGTATGGTGGATTTTACTTACAGTTCTTATGCTGGTGGGTTCTGTGCGGCTGTACCAAAGGCGCAAGAGTGAATCGGCGGAAGACACATTTGCTTTTCGGATTCCCAAAATGGTTATCCGCTTTTTGATTACGGCTGTCGGCGGTTTTGGCCTCGGTTTGCTGATGGATCCGAACGGAGGCATTCTGTTTTATCTTGGTGTGTTTATTGGTTCCATTTTGGCCCATGTGGTGGTGGAAGCGCTGTATTCCCGCGGTTTCCGGAATATGAAAAAAAGCATGGCATGGTATGGAATATATGCAGCGTTTTTCTTCGCCTTTTACGGAATTTTGGCGACAGGTTTCTTTGGTTATGATACTCGTATGCCAAATGCAGATGATGTTGCCAGCGTCGTGATTCAATCGGGGTATAACAGCGAAGTCAGTGGATTTGGCTGCCAGGAGGTGTACAGCCAGAGTGGTCAGTCCATTGCACAGATTGCGCCGGTTTTAACAAAACCAGCCGATATCCAAAAGGCCGTCAGTGTTCATAAGGACATTGTAGATTTATACCGGAAAGAGGGATATCCCTATCGGCTGAAAGGTAACTGCGGATGTGAGACCACCTTCACTTATCACCTGAAAAACGGTAAAACCTTTCAGCGGATATATAAGTATTATGATTTTCAGGCGCAGCCGGAACACACGTCAAGAATGAAAAGTATTATAAAGAAAATCGCAGATTTGACAGATTACAAAAGTGGGCGCGATGCAATTTTTTATGTAGATCCGGAGGATGTCGCCAGTATGACTTTCCAGCTTCCCGCCGATGAAAAGACCGGTCAGACCACCGCGATAACCGATGAAACGGAAAAAGAAGAGCTTTTCTCAGCTCTGAAACAGGATTTTTCGGAAAACAAAATAAATTATTCTTCTGAGGAAGAAAACAATCTGCTTGTGGAGTTTAAACTTACATTTCGTGATCAAATACCGGTAAAAGACAGCCGCCTGAAGATATTGGTTGGCGGGTACAAAGGAAAGATCAACTTGTATGAAGGAAGCTATTCAATTTACGATACAAATAGCTCCGCGTATCGCATCCTGAAAAAGTGGGAAGAAAAGGATCAGACTCGTTAAAGTTTTGGCTGTAAGTCAGTCATGAAAAGGAGAAATCTCCCAAATAGAAAATGCGGGAGGCCAGGATTTTAAAATCCTGGCCTCCCGCACACATATTCCAGAGAATCGAAAATATTTTCAGTTCCGTTTTATATTGGATGCAACTTCTTCCGCGTAAGTCTTCATAGCCGAAAGATCATCTTCTGTGGGCATAAAATTAACACGCAGACCATCGCCGATAAATTTGAATTTCAAGTGCTGCAGCCGGTCTTTCATCATGGGAACCGCTTCGCCGCTCCAGCCATAGGAACCAAAGGCTCCTGCCGGCCGGCCATGAGTATTGATGGCATCCACACTGGCCAGCATATCCCACACAATTTTCGGCGCATCGCGGTTGATGGTGCAGGATCCGGTCAAAACGGCGTCCGCTGAATTGATCAGCGAAACAGTTTCGTCAAAGGGTGTGGATACAATATCATCCACGCGGACGTCCAGATCGCTTTTTTCCGAAAGTGCATCCCGGGCAGCCTCTGCAAGTCTGCGGGTATATCCGTAAGCGGAGGCGTAGAAAATGCCAACCAGCTTTTTGGGATGTGCCGCCGGCGTACTCCATTTGCGGTACAGCGCTTTACATTTTTCAATGTTTTCTGTCAGGCAGGGTCCGTGACTTGGGCATACCAGCTGAGCCGGCAACTCTTTGATTTTTTCCAGGCCAGACAAAACATAGGGCTTGAATGGCCCGAAAATTCCCTGATAATAATATGAAAACTCATCCCAATATTTTTCCGGGTAATGGATCGTTGTGTCCATCATGGTGGGTTCACAGTAATGGCAGCCCAGAAAATCGCAGGTAAACAAGGTCTTTTGCTGCGGCATCCATGTGAACATGGAATCTGGCCAGTGCAGGAGTGGAGCAATGATGAATTCCAGAGAGCCATCTCCGTAGTCTAGTTGGTCACCCTGTTTAACCACAACACATTTGAAATCACGGTTTGTAATCCGTTTCAGGCACTTTGAAGCATGCATGGTGCAGTAGACCGTGATATTGGGATTCAGCGCCAAAAGTTTCGCCACACTTCCGGAATGATCCGGTTCTGTGTGATTCATTATCAGGCAGTCAATTTTGGAAAGGCTGATAATACTCTGAATATTTTTCAGATATTCATCAAAAAAATCCGAATGTACCGTGTCAATCAGAATATTCTTTTTCCCGGTGATCAGATATGCATTGTAGCTTGTCCCAAACTTCGATTCCATAATAATATCGAAAACGCGCAGACCGGGATTCAGAACGCCGACGGAGTAAATATTTTCTCTTAGTTTAATTGCGCCCATAATCCAGTTTAAACTTCCTTTGCAAGATTTATTCTTCTGAAAATGAGTCTTTCCCTGCTCCGCATTCCGGGCAGACCCAGTCGTCCGGCAAGTCCTTGAAATCCGTCCCTGGTTTTACCCCGTGTTCCGGATCGCCTACGGCAGGATCATATACATAACCGCAGACTTCACAAACATATTTTTTCATGACAGACCAGCATCTCCTTCTCATTTTATATTCATGAACATTTCCTTTTCCAGTATAAGAAGATCAGTCGGTTTTGTCAACCGAATTCATAAGACAACTGCAGCGCAGATCATCCAGTATTTCGCATAAATTGGCAGGGAAGACAGAGCAGCGCTGGAGCTGGCACGCCAGGTTCAAAACCTGCAAAAGGTTGCGTGAAACATATTGGTTGGTACACTCTCCGCTCTCTTTCCAGATACGAATTCCATATCCGTCCCGGTAATTGCCAAAGACGTAATATTTTAAACAAATACCGGGGAAATCAACGCTTCCAATGAATTTGACCATCTTCCACATCTCCTCAATTAGTGAATTAATTTCACAATTTAATTTGTAATATAATGTTAATTCATTAATGGGAAATAATCAAGTACAAAAAGGGGCTTTTTGGAAGAATCTTTTCCAATTCACAAGATGTATAGAAAAAAAAACTGTTTAATTTAGATATTGTATCCTCAGTTTTCGAAATTATTTTATACGGAAATAAATCTCACATACAGTATAAATAGATTATTAAAACAGCGCAAAGAACCCCGAGAATGGAACCGACGATCGTATCCGATGGATAATGCACAAAAAGAAAAATTCGGGAAAATGCAATGAAAAACGCAAGTACAATCGCTATAAAGCCAAGCCGGCGATCCGCAATGCACAGGATCGTGGCTGCCGCAAAAGAGGTGGCAGAGTGGCCTGAAGGGCAGGAATATCCTCCGGGAGTATGAATCAGCAGGGGCTTGCCCGGATATGCGACAAATGGCCTGGGCCGCCCGATAATCGGTTTGAGGATCTGACTGATTAAGTGAGCGAGGGCGATTGAAAAGAAGAGCATCAGAGCGAATCGCTTGGCGTGCCAGCGGAATCCAAGAAAAAAAGCGAAAGCAAGCCAGACAACACCTGCGTTTCCCATCCGGGATAAAAATTTAAAGAAACAATCGGTGAACCGATTGTGAAAATGATCTTGAATATAATTTAAAATCACGACGTCCATATAGTTTCCTCCGCCAGGTTATTGTAAATTTATTATACCATATTTTTGCGCATTTGCGAATATACTTAATTAAAAAACAGGGGATGATGTGATTGGAATGGCAGAGCCTGTCAAAAGAAGACTGCGCAAAAAAACTGGGAACCAGCCTGAGCGCTGGGCTGACCGAAAGGCAGGCTTCACAGCGTCTGCGTGACTGCGGTGCCAATGAACTGGCTTCACCCCCAAAAAAGAGTTTGCTGGCGCGCTTTTTTGCACAGTTTGCCGATTTTATGGTTATAATCCTGCTTATAGCGGCGGGAATTTCTTTTGTCACGTCGTATTTGCAGCATGATCGGGACTACATAGATTCCATAATTATTCTGTCCATTGTCGTTGTCAATGCCATTACGGGCGTGGTGCAGGAAAGCAAGGCAGAAAAGGCTCTGGAAGCACTTAAAAAACTTTCCAGTCCGCAGGCGCGGGTCATTCGGGAGGGCAAGGAAAAGATTGTTCCAGCCGCGCATCTGGTGCCGGGCGATCTGGTGGTGCTGAAAGCCGGCGACCTTGTCCCTGCTGACCTGCGCGTAACCGGGGCGGTTAATCTTAAAGTTGAAGAAAGCGCTTTGACTGGAGAAAGCCTCTCTGCCTACAAAACGGCCGATGAAGTTTATCCAAAAGCAACCCCTTTGGGTGACCGGCACAATCTTCTGTTTTCTGCCACAGCGGTTACCGCGGGTCACGGCCGGGGGACTGTTGTAGCGACGGGCATGAATACACAGGTGGGGCATATCGCGCATCTGATCGGAAGCCAGTCCGCTCCTCAGACCCCGCTTCAGCGCAAACTGGGGCAGACGGGGCATGTCCTCGGGATCGGTGCCCTGGTAATCTGCCTCGTGATTTTTCTGATGGGACTGTTCCAGCATGTGCAGCCGCTGGAGATGTTCCTGATTGCGATCAGCCTTGCGGTAGCCGCGATTCCGGAGGGCCTTCCGGCGGTCGTAACCATAACGCTGGCAATCGGAGTGCGCCGTATGGCCGCAAAGCGTGCAATTGTCCGCCGGATGCCTGCGGTGGAAACTTTGGGCAGCGCCAGTGTCATTTGTTCCGACAAAACGGGGACCCTGACCCAAAATCGCATGACAGTCGTTGAACTGTGCGGGGCAGACGGAGAACTGCCCAAAGATTCACCGGGAGGACATAAACTGCTTCGCCTTGCTGCTCTATGCACAAACTGCGAGATTGAGGGAAAGAAGATCCGCGGCGATCCGACCGAAGCCGCCATCCTGCGTGCTGTTCCTCTTTCCATAATTGCTTCCGATTTGCAGAAATATCCCCGTGTTTTGGAGATCCCGTTTACCAGTGAACGGAAAATGATGACAACCGTTCACCGGATACCGGGGGGAGCCTATCGGGTAGTAACCAAAGGGGCACCGGATCTTCTTTTTGCACGCTGCACAAACTGCAGGGATGCACCAAGGCAGAATGAACTTATGGCTTCCAGGGCTCTTCGCGTTTTAGGTGTTGCCTGCAAGGACGTTCAAATTCTTCCCAAACGGGAGGAAGACCTCGAAACTGGAATGATTTTCTGTGGGCTGATTGGGATGGCAGACCCGCCAAGACCGGAAGCCAAAGAAGCCGTGAATCTCTGTAAGCAGGCCGGAATCCGGCCGGTAATGATTACGGGAGATCACGCCGCAACGGCGGCAGCCGTTGCCAGCGAACTCGGCATCGCAGAAAATGACGGTGAAATTATCACGGGACCAGAACTGAACCGCCTTTCTGACGATGAGCTGCGGAACAATATTTACCGCTACACAGTGTTTGCGCGTGTTTCACCGGAGCATAAGGTTCGGATTGTCCGGGCGTATCAGGCGCGCGGTGAAGTCGTCGCTATGACGGGAGACGGTGTAAACGATGCCCCGGCGCTTCGGGCGGCTGATATTGGATGCGCTATGGGGATGTCCGGAACGGAGGTTGCCAAAGCGGCTTCCGATATGATCCTAACCGACGATAATTTCGCCACCATTGTTTCTGCTGTGCGGGAGGGTAGGGGAATTTACGAAAATATCAAAAAAACCGTCCATTTTCTCATCAGCTGCAACATCGGAGAAATTTTAGCGGTTTTTGTAGGGTTTCTTCTGCGCCTCCCGCTTCCCCTTGCGGCGATTCAGCTGCTGTGGGTTAATCTTGTTACCGATTCGCTTCCGGCTCTTGCGCTGGGGGTGGAACCGCTGGATGAAAAAATTATGGAGCGCAAACCAACCCGCCGCGGCGAAAGTATTTTTGCCGGGGGAATGGTCTACAATATTGTGGTGGAAGGGTGTCTGATTGGTGCTTTGTCTCTCGTGGCTTACAGTATAGGGCGCGTCTTCTTCGACGCGGATCCGGGGAATCCGTTTATCGGGCGCACCATGGGGTTTGCCGTTCTCAGCCTCTCGCAGGTTGTCCACACGTTCAATATGCGATCCAGCCGGTCGGTTTTCCATTCCGGCCTTTCCACAAACCCAAAGCTGATTGGGGCAGCGTTTGTCTGTGTTTTTCTTCAGGCGCTGGTAATCGTTGTGCGGCCTGTTGGTGCTATTTTCAAGACGGCCGCGCTGAACGGGACACAGTGGTTTACCGTGGCTGTTTTATCCTTGATTCCGCTTGCGGTTGTAGAGCTTGAAAAAGCGGTTGCCAGACGGTTCGGATAATTCTTTTTCGCAAGGAGTGATTGACGGATCCGAAAGATTCTGCTATAATGTCATTACATATATCAAGACATATCGTTCGGCCCTTCTTCGCCCTTGCTGTGTTTGCCAGATCCCCAAAGATGCGGCAAAGTGCCCGCTTGGGTCAAAACCTTATAGGAAAGGATCAGGACGGAAAAATAAAGGAATATCCAAAAATTTTTAGCTACAAGGGCAAAGTACAGAGCAGCCAGCATGGTCAGAGGATGAATGCTGATGGAGGAAGAAACGATTTTTGGTTCGATAATCTGCCTGATGGCAGAAATCAGCAGCCAGCAGATCAGCAAGGCGCCGGCATGAAAATAGTTGGCCTGGACCAAGTAAATCAGTGCAAGCGGAACGTAGATGGTTCCAGGGCCCAGCACTGGCAGAATGTCGGCAATGCCGGTCAAAATACTCAGCACAAGGGGATAAGGGACACCCAAGGCGGTAAAAACAGCCAGCGTTTCAAGAAAAGTAATAAAGTAGATCAGAAGATAAGAACAGACATAGCGTCCACCGAGACTTTTTCCGCTGCGGGAGTAAGAACGAAGGTTGTTGGCTGTTTTGTCGGAAAACAGGCTTCGGAAGACCCTTTTGATTTCTGTCATATCTTTTGAGAAAAAGTAGGTGGATAAAATCATGACGATGAACATGGTGAGAATTGCCGGCAGTGAAGTTAAGAAATTCAGCGCTGCGCTTAGAACTTTTCCAAGAACACCAATTCCGCCTTGCACAAGGCTCAAAATTTTCTCCTGATTGTCTTTTACAAAACCAGCATCAATTTTTTTCAAGTTTGCACCGGCCTGGTTTATCCACGAATTTATAGGTTCTATAATGACTGCCAGGTTGGCTTGAGACAGTTTGGAGATGTAAGAGATCAAGTTGCTGATTTCATAAATCAGCCAGTATCCAAGCAGGAAAAGAAGGCCAAAAAAGACCATGTAAACGAGCAGTGTGGCAATTGCGGAAGACAGTGCACTGGGCCAATGCAGCTTTTTCGTCATCCAGCGGATAATGGGTTGTGCTGCCATGGCTAGCAGAAACCCGGCCAGGAATGGGAAGGTATATTTCAGCGTTATGGCGAAGAGAAAAAAAGCCGCAGTAAAAATGATGAAAAACAGGAACAGTGGTTTCAGTTTGGCAAGCTGCTGGTGCTTTTCAAGCAAAAGAAATCCCCCTTGTTATTCCTCGGATATCATAGTATGATATAAATAAATTATACTATGAATTCGCCCAAAGGATTTGCTGTTAAGAAAAGAAAAGGAGCGCCCGCTTTCACGGAACGCTCCTCCCCCCTGGGTGTGGGTTTCTGTATGGCTGTTATTTTTCTCTTCCCAGCAGCCAGTCAACAGAGACATTGAGAATATTGGCCAGCGCGGCTAATTCATAGTCCGTAACATAGCGAATTTGCCCTTCAAGTTTGGACAAGCCAGAAGCGTTCATGTCAACTCCGTTGACCTGCAGCTGAGCCAGAAGTTCTTTTTGTTTCATCCCCTGGTTCTTACGAGCCATTTCGACGCGCGCACCCACCAAATTGCGGGTTCCAAGTGCCTGTTTGCGCAATCTCAAGTCGTTCATCTCCTCACAGCATATTTGGTCTTTGCAACCATTTTTTCACAAAACTGTCCAGCACAATTTGATGAAGTTCTTGTTATTAAGAAGAATCTCGTTTTATTATGCCGACAATCCTTAGTATAATATCTATTTGAGATTATTGCAATAAACAATGGCGATTTTTCACATAAACCATAAATTGTTTAGATATTATTAATATTTAAAAAGAATCTTTGTATTAGTTTCTCTGAAAGGTATTATATTATTCTTGAAATTTATGATTTTATTCTTTTCCAGTTCATGACCGGTTTTCTTCGGCTATGGCGGCCAAAGCTGCCTGCTGCTGATTTCATTTGGGAAACAGCTGTGCAGGAGAAGCTGGCGGCTTAAGCCGTATATCCGCCGTGTCATTCTATAATATGTAAACCTGTGTGGCGGAAGTCACTAAAAATTTTTATTTTTTGGGCACTGTTCATGAATTCAGTGCAGCTTCTGTGCAGTTCATGCGGCAGCCCCGGAAACAGGAGATGAGTGTTTTGCAGACACAAAACGCAGAAAAGACCAATTTAACAATGCTGACCGATTTTTATGAGATTACCATGGACAATGGATATTTCGAAAACGGGTTTGAAAACCGGATTGCCTACTTTGATATGTTTTTCCGTGTTCTTCCAGACGACGGCGGGTTTGCCATTATGGCTGGCGTCCAGCAGATTGTCGATTATATTCAGAATCTTAATTTTACCGAGGAGGACATTTGCTATCTGCGGGGATGCGGTATTTTCAGTGAAAAATTTTTGAATTATCTTAAAAATTTTCATTTCTGCTGTGATGTATGGGCCGTTCCGGAGGGAATGCCGATTTTCCCAGGTGAACCGATTATCACGGTACGCGGGCCGGTGATCCAGGCGCAATTTTTGGAGACCATGATTTTGCTTACCATCAATCATCAGAGCCTGATTGCCACCAAAGCAAACCGAATTTGCCGTGCGGCGGGCAACAGGCCGGTTATGGAATTTGGTTCCCGGCGTGCGCAGGGACCGGACGGTGCTGTCCTGGGCGCTAGGGCGGCATATATCGGCGGCTGCTGCGGTACGGCCTGTACTTTATGCAGCCGTGATTACGGTATCCCGGCGATGGGGACGATGGCTCACAGCTGGGTGCAGCTTTTTGATTCGGAACTGGATGCTTTCCGTGCCTATGCGCGCCAGTATCCCAATAACTGCACGCTCTTGGTGGATACTTACAATGTTTTGAAATCCGGTGTCCCCAATGCCATTCGTGCCTTTAACGAAGAATTGCTCCCTCGGGGAATCCGCCCGGCCGGAATCCGGATAGACAGCGGCGATATTACCTATCTTTCGAGGAAAGCAAGGAAAATGCTTGACGACGCGGGGTTCCCGGACTGCAAAATCTGTGCTTCTAATTCGCTGGACGAGTATATTATCCGCGATATGCTGCTTCAGGGCGCCTGTGTGGACAGCTTTGGCGTCGGTGAGAGAATGATCACTTCCTCCAGCCATCCGGTGTTTGGCGGAGTGTACAAGCTCAGCGGCGTGGAAAAGGCAGATGGCAGGATTGAACCCAAAATCAAGATCAGTGAAAATGTTACCAAAATCACCACGCCCGGGTTTAAAAAAGTTTACCGTTTATTTGATCGTGATACGGGAAAAGCGATAGGAGATGTCATTACCCTGCATGACGAAACGATTGACGATGGGCGCCCATACGAGATCTTTGACCCCGATTTTGTCTGGAAGCGCAAGACGGTTACGAATTTCCGCGCTGTTGAAATCCGCCAGCAGATTTTCCGGAATGGACGCTGCGTGATGCCGGAACGTTCCATTCAGCAGATTCAGAAGGACTGCAAAAACCAGGTGAATACACTTTGGGACGAAGTTAAGCGGTTCGAGAACCCACATCGGTATTATGTTGACCTTTCTCAGAAACTTTGGGATTTGAAGAGCCGTATGATTTCTCAATGTTCCTATTGACTTTTTCCGTCAAATCCTTTATAATCTCTATTTACAGCGTATTATGCGAGCAGGCCGGGCGGCTGCGGACGCAGCGCGAAAGTGCGCGCCCGAGGAAAGTCCGAGCTCCACAGGGCAGGAATAACGGCTAACGGCCGCCGGGGGCAACCCCAGGGAAAGTGCAACAGAGATATACCGCCGCGTTTTTCGCGGCAAGGATGGAAAGGCGGGGTAAGAGCCCACCAGCGTGCAGGAGACTGCACGGCTCTGCAAACCCTATTCGGAGCAACACCGCAGAGGGACTTGTGCGTCGGCCCGGCGCGTCCCGTGAAGGTGGCATTGAGCCGCGGTGGCAACACCCGGCCAAGATAGATGGTCGTCTAAGACAGAACTCGGCTTACAGACCTGGTCGCAGCATAAAAGGGAAATGATCCGTTCATTCGGATGTTTCCCTTTTGTATTACATATTTATATAGGTTTGTATAGGAAAATGAGGAGAGAATTCAGGACCCGTTACACAACGCTGAAAAGCAGTTCACCGTAAGTTGGGTAAGGCCAGTATTTAGATCCGACGAGCGATTCAATTTTATCCGCCGGTTTGCGGGTGGCTTCCATCTGGGCAAAAACTGTGCTGCGGTAATATTTGGCAATATCAAGGACATCACTTGACTGCGGGGTATTTTCTTCATCGTTTTCAAGTTCTTTGGCCTTGGCGTACAGTTCATCCGCATAGCCGGATATTTCTGTCAGCAGCGACTGTTCAAAGCCTGTTCCCAGCCCAAGCTGCTTTTTTTCGAGTGCTGCTGCGCCCAAATCTTTCATGTAAGCCGCCGTTGCAGGAAGAATATCCTTTTTAATCATATCCAGCATCGTAAGGGCTTCAATATTAATTTGCTTATAGTAATTTTCCAGTTCAATTTCATAGCGGGCGTGAACTTCGGTTTTAGAAAGAACGCCGTGCCGCTCAAACAAACGGATATTTTCGTCTTTAATGTAGTACGGCAGGCAGTCCACGGTGCTGCGCAGATTCAGCAGTCCGCGTTTTTTCGCTTCATCCACCCATTCCGGTGCATAGTTGTTTCCATTGAAAATGATGCGTTTGTGGTCATGAATCGTATCTTTTATAATCTGGTTCAGCGAGCCTTTAAAATCGTCGGATTTTTCCAGTTCGTCGGCAAACTGCCTCAGTTCATCTGCAACAGTGGTGTTCAGCATCATATTTGGGCAGGCAAGAGACGCGGTCGATCCAACCATGCGGAATTCAAACTTGTTGCCAGTGAAGGCGAAAGGGGAAGTGCGGTTGCGGTCGGTTGTGTCTTTGGGGAAGCGGGGAAGAACATCGCTGCCGATTTCCATAAACACTTTGTCTTTCTGCACATAAGGCTTTCCGCTTTCAATGGATTTCAGAATGTCGGTCAGTTCGTCGCCCAAAAACATGGATACAATAGCCGGAGGCGCTTCATTTGCGCCCAGACGGTGGTCATTGCCCGCGCTTGCCACGGAAATGCGGAGAAGATCCTGGTGTTCGTCCACTGCCTTGATCACGGCAGTCAGGAACAGGAGAAACTGGGCATTCTGCCTGGGGGAATCGCCGGGTTCCAAAAGATTTTCTCCAGTATCCGTTGACATGCTCCAGTTATTGTGTTTTCCGCTCCCATTAATTCCTTCAAACGGTTTTTCATGAAGCAGACACGTCAGCCCGTGCCGGGTGGCAACTTTCTTCATAATCTCCATCACCAGCTGGTTATGGTCGGTTGCAATGTTGCTGGTTGTAAAAATCGGTGCCATTTCATGCTGTGAAGGAGCCACTTCATTATGTTCGGTTTTGGAAAGGATACCGAGTTTCCAAAGCTCTTCGTTCAGGTCAGCCATAAAGGAAGCCACGCGTGGCTTGATAACACCGAAATAATGGTCTTCCATTTCCTGCCCCTTCGGAGGCTTTGCCCCGAACAGGGTGCGGCCGGTATAGACAAGGTCTTTGCGTTTTTCGAACATAGCTTTGTCCACCAGAAAATATTCCTGTTCCGGACCGACTGTCGTAATCACGCGTTTTGCACTTTTGTTTCCAAACAACCTCAGAATTCGAAGCGCCTGTTTGTTGATGGCATCCATAGAACGCAGCAGCGGAGTTTTTTTGTCAAGCGCTTCGCCGCCATAGGAACAGAAAGCCGTTGGAATGCAGAGGGAATTTCCTTTAATAAAAGCGTCGCTGGTTGGGTCCCATGCCGTGTAGCCGCGTGCCTCAAAAGTAGCCCGCAGCCCTCCGGACGGGAAACTGGAAGCGTCCGGTTCGCCTTTAATCAGTTCATTCCCAGAAAATTCCATTAAAACCTTTTCACCGTCTATGGGCGTAATGAAGCTGTCGTGCTTTTCGGCTGTAATGCCGGTCATCGGCTGAAACCAGTGCGTAAAGTGGGTTGCACCCTTTTCCAGCGCCCATTCCTTCATGGTGTTGGCCACCACGTCCGCCACTTTCGGGTCAAGAGCTTTTCCGCATGCCCTCGTTTCCTTCAGGGCCCGGTACGTTTCCTTGGGCAGCCGTTCTTTCATAACGGTGTCGTTAAAGACCAGGCTGCCGAATATTTCGGGTACCTTGCTCATCTGAATCCACTCCCTATACAAATTGTAAAAAATTAAAAAAGGGCGCTATAAGGCTTTCAATACCTTACAGCGCCCTTGCTGTATTACACCAATATTATATTGCCGCTGTGCCCGGTTGTCAATAGAAAATGCAGGATATGCAATAAATTAAGTACAGTATTGCATAAAAGCCTTTAGCAAGAACTGATTTCTAGAATATTTCAACAAATATGCATTTCGAATCCATAAATCATGCAAAAAACTATTGACTTAATAAGATAAATATCCTAAGATAAAAAGTATACAAAAGTAAGTTAACTTTCTAAAAATCTAAAATTGTCTAATAAAAAGAGGGCAATCCTCTGTTTTTGAGGGGCGCCGTACTCTATCCCAAAAAGTTAGTTTGCAGGGAGGCCTGTTCTTTTATGCAATATGAAGGCGAAACGCGGATTCCTTCCGGATGTGCCATTTCAGGCATATTTTCCCGGAGCGGCCGTCGGTTCAGCGGGGAACCCATTATTCGTTCCATTACGCCGATGCACGACCGATCCAACGGTCTTGGCGGCGGCTTTGCCGCTTATGGCATTTATCCAAAGCAGAAGGACCTTTATGCGTTCCATGTGTTTTACGACAGTGTGCGCGCAAAAGAAGAGTGCGAGCATATTATTCAGTCTAGTTTTGATATCAGCGTGGCAGAGCGAATTCCGACTCGAAAAGTCACCGGAATTACTGATGCGCCGGCCATCTGGCGTTATTTTGCTTTGCCTTTTCCCAAAAAGCTAGAGGAAACCGGGCTGGACGAGCGGGATTTGTCGCGCGCTTTGTCATGAAGATTAACACGCAGGTGCGCGGGGCCTATGTGTTCAGCAGCGGTAAAAACATGGGCGTTTTCAAAGCGGTTGGTTTTCCGGAAGATGTAGGCCGGTTTTACCGGCTGGAGGAATATGAAGGCTACTGCTGGACAGCGCACGGCCGTTACCCGACCAATACCCCGGGCTGGTGGGGCGGTGCGCATCCCTTTGC
Organism: Ruminococcaceae bacterium UBA5406; assembly: GCA_002407675.1. Taxonomy (GTDB): domain Bacteria; phylum Bacillota; class Clostridia; order Oscillospirales; family Acutalibacteraceae; genus Thermocaproicibacter. The sequence goes on along the minus strand of DHNW01000030.1, from coordinate 33,729 downwards.
CCTGCTGGATTATTCCGTCGTGCATAACGGGGAAATTTCATCCTATGATGCAAACCGCCGGTTCATTGAAATGTACGGCTATACCTGTACGCTCCTGACCGACACCGAAGTAATCACCTATATTATCGACTACCTGAACCGCCGGCAGCACTTGAGCCTGCGGGAAACGGCCGATATTATTGCCGCTCCGTTCTGGAGTGAAATTGATGCTATGCCGGAAGACAGACGCCGGTATTATACCTATCTGCGCAATGTCTTTTCCAGTCTGCTGATTACTGGGCCTTTTTCCATCCTGCTGGGCTATACCGGCGGGATGATGGCACTGAACGACCGGTTAAAGCTGCGCAGCATGGTGGTAGGGGAGAAGGACGATACCGTGTACGTGGCAAGCGAAGAGTGTGCCATCCGTACCATTCAGCCCAGTTTGGATAAACTGTGGTCGCCACGCGGCGGCGAACCGGTTATTGTGACACTGAAAAAGGGGGTTAAGGTTTAACATGGGTATCAACTATACAGTCCCGGAATATGATGTCATCCGTGACCCTCAGCGGTGCATTGCCTGCCGTGTCTGCGAGCGCCAGTGCGCCAACGAAGTCCATTCCTTTGATCCGGATACGGGAACAATGAAGAGCGACGAGTCAAAGTGTGTCAACTGTCACCGCTGTGTTTCGCTCTGCCCGACTCACGCATTGAAAATCGTGAAAAATCCGGATACATTCCGCACAAATGCCCTGTGGAGCAATGAGGCGATTGAGGAGATATACCGTCAGGCAGAAACCGGAGGCATGCTGCTTTCTTCCATGGGGAACCCCAAACCGTACCCGGTTTACTGGGACAAAATACTTCTCAACGCTTCACAGGTGACAAACCCTTCCATTGATCCTTTGCGTGAGCCGATGGAGACCCGGACTTTTCTCGGAAAAAAGCCGGATAAAATTGAACGTAATGCGGATGGCGGCATCAAAACAGACAATCTTCCGCCGCAGCTGAAACTGGAAGTACCCATTCTTTTTTCCGCTATGAGCTACGGCTCTATCAGTTACAACGCGCACGAAAGCCTTGCACGCGCGGCGCAGGAACTGGGAACCTATTACAATACCGGCGAGGGCGGTCTGCACGAGGATTTTTACAAATATGGCCCCAACACAATCGTTCAGGTCGCTTCCGGCCGGTTCGGTGTGCATAAAAAATATCTTGAAGCCGGTGCAGCCATTGAGATCAAAATCGGGCAGGGCGCCAAGCCGGGTATCGGCGGTCATCTGCCAGGTGCAAAAATCGTCGGGGACGTTTCCCGCACAAGGATGATTCCAGAGGGCAGTGATGCCATTTCACCCGCGCCGCACCATGATATTTATTCTATTGAGGATCTGCGCCAGCTGGTTTATTCCTTAAAAGAAGCGACGGAATACAAGAAGCCGATTATTGTCAAAATTGCCGCGGTGCATAATGTGGCGGCCATCGCGAGCGGTATTGCACGCAGCGGAGCCGATATCATTGCCATCGACGGTTTCCGGGGCGGAACAGGGGCGGCCCCAACCCGAATCCGCGACAATGTCGGAATTCCCATTGAGCTGGCCTTGGCTTCGGTGGATGAACGGCTCCGCCAGGAGAAGATCCGCAATAACGTTTCGCTGATTGTAGGCGGAGGGATCCGAAGCTCCGCAGACGTAATCAAGGCCATTGCCCTGGGTGCAGACGCCGTCTACATTGCAACGGCCGCGCTGGTTGCCCTTGGCTGCCATCTGTGCCGGACCTGCCAAACGGGCAAGTGCAACTGGGGGATTGCGACGCAGCGTCCCGATCTTGTAAAACGCCTGAATCCGGATATCGGATACAAACGTTTGGTTAACATGATTTCCGCCTGGCAGCACGAAATTATGGAGATGATGGGCGGCATGGGAATCAATTCCATTGAAGCGCTCCGCGGCAACCGTCTGATGCTGCGCGGCGTGGGTCTGAACGAAAAAGAGCTTGAGGTTTTGGGCATCAAGCATGCGGGGGAGTAAGCTGATGAAACGTGTTTATGTGAATGAAAAATGGTGTCTGGGGTGCCATTTATGTGAATACAACTGCGCATTTGCCAATTCCGGAGAAACCGACATGGTAAAAGCGCTTAAGGATGTGACCATCCATCCGCGGATTCAGGTCGAGGGCGACAATCAGGTCAGCTTTGCCGTTTCCTGCCGTCACTGTAAGGATCCTGTTTGTGTAAAAAGCTGTATTGCGGGCGCTTTAAGCGTCCGTGACGGCGTGATTCACTGTGATCAGGACAAATGCGTCGGCTGTTACACCTGCATTTTGGTTTGTCCCTACGGCGCAGTTGTCCCTGCCCCAGACGGCTATGTGATTCAGAAATGCGAACTCTGCACCAATAACCGTTTTGGTGAACCGGCCTGTGTAAAAGGCTGCCCAAACGGTGCGATTGTGTTTGAAGAGAGGGAAACGGAATGAAGTATGTGATTATCGGCAATTCCGCGGCGGCGGTCGGCTGTATTGAAGGTATCCGCTCCGTCGACCCTGAAGGCTCTGTCACGGTTATTTCTGACGAGCCGTATGCCGTCTACTCCCGTCCGCTGATCTCGTATCTTTTGTATGGAAAAACGGATTTAGAGCGGATGAAATATCGTCCCGACGATTTTTATGAGAAGAACGGTGTCAAAACGATTCTGGGCGTTCGGGCCGTGAAGGTGAACCGTGCCGCAAAAGAAGTTATTCTGTCAGATGGGCGCCGAGTGCCGTTTGAAAGGCTGCTGTTTGCCACGGGTTCCCGGCCGTTTGTTCCGCCGATGGATGGCTTGGACAGGGTGGAAAAGAAATTCACTTTTATGAAACTGGACGACGCGAAGGCGCTGGAAGCGGCACTTACGAAGGAATCCCGTGTCCTCATTGTCGGTGCGGGATTGATTGGCCTGAAGTGCGCTGAAGGAATTCGGAATCGGGTGCGCTCCATCGCCGTTGTTGATCTTGCCAACCGGATTCTGCCGAGCATCCTTGATGAAACCGGTTCAGTTATGGTGCAGAAGTATATTGAATCTTTCGGAATTCGGTTTATTCTTGGGGACAGTGTGGAACATTTTAATCCGGGCCTGGCCAGGCTGAAAAGCGGGGGAGAGGTTCCGTTCGACGTGCTGATTCTGGCGGTCGGCGTACGGCCGAATACGCAGCTTGCGGCGGAGATCGGCTGTAAAACCGGGCGCGGGATTGTTATCGACAGCCATTCTGCCACATCCCTGCCGGATGTTTACGCAGCGGGCGACTGCTGCGAATGCCGCGATATTACAACCAATTCCAGCCGGGTGCTGGCGATTCTCCCCAATGCTTATCTGCAGGGTGAAACGGCAGGCATCAATATGGCCGGAGGTGAGAAGTCGTTTGACAAGGCTATCCCGATGAATGCCATTGGCTTTTTTGGCCTGCATATTATCACCGCGGGCAGTTATGACGGGGAAGCGTGGACGGAGCAGACGGAGAAGACTTACAAAAAGCTGGTTTCGAAAGACGGTCTGCTCAAAGGCTATATCCTGATCGGCGACGTGGCCCGCGCGGGCATTTATACGTCCCTTATCCGGGAGCAGACTCCGCTTGATTCGATCGACTATGAACTGATTAAGAAAAAACCGCAGCTGATGGCGTTTACCGCGGAGCGGCGCAGAGAAATGCTGGGAGGCGTCCAATCATGACTCATATTGACGCGCAGGGAAAGTACTTTAAGCAGCTCAATCAGGAGATCCGTGCAGAGAAGGACCCGGAAATTACGGTTGACAACTGCATGGGGCAAAGATATATCGGTGCCGGAATGAGCAAAAAAAAATTGCTGATTCACGGAGTGCCGGGCAACGCCCTCGGCTGCTATCTGGACGGCGGAGCTATCCGGGTGACGGGCAATGCGCAGGATCAGACGGGAGACACCATGAACGACGGGACGATTCTCGTGGAAGGTTCCAGCGGTGACGCAACGGGTTATTCCATGCGCGGCGGAAAAATTTTTGTTCGGGGCAACGCCGGTTACCGGGTCGGTATTCACATGAAAGCCTACCGTGAAAAACAGCCGCTGATTATTATCGGCGGCGAAACAGGAAGTTTCCTCGGGGAATACCAGGCGGGAGGAACCATTATTGTGCTTGGGCTGAACAGTTCCCGCCAGGTGCCTGTGGGCAACCTCTCCTGCACGGGGATGCACGGCGGCCGCCTGTATCTCCGGTGTGAGGAGCTTCCTGCCGATCTCCCGAAGCAGGTTAATGCTGCGAAGGCCACAGCGGAAGACATGGCCGCCGTCAGCGGCTTTTTGGATCAGTTCTGCCGGGCTTTTTCTATTTCTAAAAAGGAGATCCTTTCTAGGCCGTTTTTCGTCATAACTCCAAACAGCAGCAATCCCTATAAGGAACTTTATACGTTTAACTGAACCTCCTCAGGAACGGATGACGGCAACTGCACAAAAACAACAAGAAAACACGCCTTGAAACGGCTTTTGGCTGCCGGTCAACGCGTGTTTTTTTCCGTATTAGTAACCGAATTTTCCGGTAAGGGATTCGTCGTTCTGGACCCAGCTGTCAACGGCAGTAACGGTAAAATTCGCTTTGCTGGTGCGTGCAATCACTTTTTGGATACCGGCGTTGATAATCAGGCGCTTGCACATGGAACACGGTGCGGGGTTGGAAACATAATCTCCGTTTTTAGCCTCTTTACCGACAAGATAAAGTGTTGCGCCGATCATATCGTTTCTTGCCGCGCTGATAATGGCATTCATTTCCGCATGTACGGAACGGCAGAGCTCATAACGTTCTCCGCGCGGTATGCCAAGCGTTTCGCGGACACAGTACCCGAGATCAAGGCAGTTTTTCCGCCCGCGCGGCGCTCCGGTATAACCGGAGGATACGATTTCATCGTGGTTGACGATGATTGCCCCAAAATTGCGGCGCAGGCAGGTGCCGCGTTCTGAAACGGTTTCGGCAATATCCAGGTAATAATTGGTTTTGTCTGTACGTTGCATTTTTCGTCCCTCCTCAGGGCTTTATCGGCGAAGGATAGAATTCTCCGTCTGGATATGCTATACTGTCTATTGCATAAAGAAATTAAGAAACGAGGATTTTCACAATGGATTTATCCGACCTAACTACAGTCCGTGCTGTGCTTTCCCGGCACGGGTTTCATTTTTCCCGGACGCTTGGGCAGAATTTTCTGGTCGATTCCACTGTGTGCCCCCGTATGGCTTCCCTTTGCGATGCGAATAAAGATTCCGGTGTTTTGGAAATTGGGCCGGGGATCGGCGTCCTGACGCAGGAACTTGCCGCCTGTGTCCAAAAGGTCGTATCGGTAGAGTTGGATCGCAGCCTGGAACCGGTTTTGCAGGAAACGCTGGCCGGCTGCCATAATGTCCGGATTATCTGGGGTGATATCCTGAAAATGGACCTGCAAAAACTGATCCGGGAAGAATTTGCAGATATGAATGTGGCGGTTTGCGCCAATCTGCCCTATTATATCACTTCACCCGTGGTGATGCGTTTTTTGGAAGAGAAACTTCCCGTTTCCAGCCTGACGGTTATGGTGCAGCAGGAGGCCGCTGAGCGGCTCTGCGCCGAACCGGGGGAAAGGGCCTGCGGTGCGGTCAGCGTAGCAGTTTGGTATTATTCAGAGCCCAAAATCCTGTTTTCGGTTCCGCGTTCCTCTTTTTACCCGAGTCCCAATGTGGACTCCGCCGTCATACAGCTGAAAATTCGGAAAAAGCCTCCCGTAAAGATATCCAGTGAGAAAGCATTTTTTGCACTGGTCAAAGCAGCTTTCGCACAGCGGCGCAAAACGGCCGTGAATTCCATTTCAAAGGGCCTTGCCCTTCCGAAAGAAGAGGTGGAGGCAGCCATCCGGAAAGCCGGCGCAATGCCGGCGGCACGGGCGGAACAGCTGACTATGGCGCAGTTTGCGGAACTTACCTGCATCCTGAATGAGAAAGAAGATCAAAAAAATGAGTGATGAAAGACTGGCGCTCCTACTGTTTGATATCGGTTTTATTCTGATGCTGATTTCCATGGTAATCGGCCCATTCGGGATTACCCGGTGGGCGCTTACAACAGCCGTTGTTGCCTGCTTTCTTGCACTTGCGGCAATCGCCATCGGTTTTCAGGGATGGGATGAGAACCCAGAGGAGGATAATGTCCCGCCGGACCGCATAGAAAATAGTCGGGAAATCCATCGTTAGCCGTTAATCCGTTAATAGAGGATAGCCCCGTATTTTGCCGTCAGCGGTTCCAGAACTTCCGGTTCAATCGCACTTCTGGAGTCAACAATCAACCTGCCTTGAAAATAGCGCAAAGCCGCTTCCAGTACGGACGGATTTTCAGCGCAGACCGCAACGGGCAGTTTTGTCATAGAGCTGCTTTCTGCAAGAAGAACAGCGTCGTCTATGCTGGATATTTTCACCAGGGCGGTATTTACCTGTTCATCGTCGAGGTCAATCAAATCGTCTTCCAGGGCGCTTGTACACTCAATCGGTTGGCTGAAAACGAGATCGCTGCCAAGGAAAAAAGCTTCGCGTTCAATGGCGGCGGCATAACAGTCCGGCTCTTTGCGAATTTTCGGCGGGCCGTTTTTTTTCAGGACGTTTTTTAAGGCGCGGATGTCTTCTGGATCCGTGTTGCGCCCTGCGCCAAACAGCCGTACACCTGCCTGTATCAGCGGTTTGGCCGCTTCTGCAAACTGGCCGGAAGTTTTTTGGGAATCCGTGTCGGCAAGAAAGACGAGAGGAGCAGATGCGTGGGCGGAGGCTGCCCGGATATTTTCCAGCAGGATTCCGTTTTCCGGATCTCCGGAAAGGCCGATCGCGCTGGCTCCCATGGCCTGTAAGGTAATCAAGGCAGGGAGAAAGTCTCCCCCTGTCAATGTGTGTCCGCTGCCATCAACAGAAAGGCAGATCAGCACCGGCAGACCCGTGTTCCTCGCTGCCAGAAGCGCGGCGCGCATATCCGCCAGAGAGTTTTGCCGATCCAGCAGCAGAAAATCAGCACCGGCTTTTTTCAGCGCCAGCACCTGTTCACGGTACACGGAGTAAATCGCGTTGAAATCGTCTTCTCCAAAAGGGGGAACAAACATCCCCGTGGGGCCGAGAAGACCGCCTGCCGGGCAGTTTCCGGCGGCTTTACGGACCGCCCCCATCAGCTTGGCGTTCAGTGTTTCCGGATCGTTTCCCGGTGCCGAAGCCGCCAGCCAGGCGCGGTTTGCCGTCAGAGTCGGTGCACAGACAGCATCAATGCCCGCCTTTACAAAATCAGCTGTAAGCTGTGAAAACCCTGAAAAGCTGTCTGGCAGCCGGCCGTTTGCTGGACAGGCAAACAGAAAAGGGAACGGAAAAGAAAAATCCATGATCATTCAACACCTGCAATCAAAGGATTCGGTTCGGCTACATGCTTTCCGGAGCTGTGATCTTAAACATGGAAAGCGCATTTTCCAGCACCGTTGAAGTGGCACGGCAGAGGGACAGACGCGCCGCCGTCAGGCTCTCATTTTCACCTTTTACGCGGCATGCCGCGTAAAATTTATGAAAGAGAGTTGCAAGTGTAATGACATAGCGCATCATGCGGGCTGGATCATAATCGCGTGCGGAAGAAATGATTTCCGATGTATAAACCGAAAGGTGGCGGATTAATTCGCGTTCCTCCGGCGCAGTCAGCAGGGCCAGTTCCCCGTCCGTGCAGTCCCGGGGATGGATTCCCTCGGCAGCCAGCTTTTTTAGGATGCTGCAAATACGTGCGTGTGCATACTGAACGTAATAAACTGGATTCTGTGAATCCTGCTTTACCGCGAGATCCAGGTCGAAATCCATCTGTGAAGTCGCCTCACGCAGATTAAAATAGAATCGGGCTGCATCCACAGGTACCTCATCCAGCAGGTCGGCGAGCTGAATCGCCTTGCCCGTGCGTTTGCTCATGCGGACGATTTCACCCCCGCGCACCAGCCGCACCAGCTGAATCAGAACGACGTCCAGCTTGCTGCCGTCCAGCCCAATAGCATCCATAGCACCTTTCATGCGGGCAACGTGCCCATGATGATCCGCACCCCACACGTCAATTACACGGTCGAATCCGCGTTTCACAAACTTGTTCCGGTGATAGGCAATATCCGCAGCAAAATAGGTCGGTGTTCCGTTCCGGCGGATCAGCACTTCATCCTTCTCCGCCCCCTGCGCCGTTGCCCGGTACCACAGCGCGCCGTCATTTTCGTATGTCATGCCGCGATCCTTCAGGATCTGGATGGTTTCGTCCAATTCTCCGTCTTTGTGCAGAGTGCTTTCCAGGAACCAGGTGTCATACCGGATGCGATACTTTTCAAGGTCGGATTTCATTTTTTGAATATTTCTGGGAAGAGTGTAATCGACAAGAGCTTTTTCGCGTTCTTCCGCCGGGGAGTTCACATATTTGTCTCCATGTATTTTAGCAAATTCGGCGGCCCGCTCCTTGATGTCGTCCCCATGGTATCCGTCTTCCGGAAATTCCACGGCGTCTTCGCCCTGGAAAATCTGAAGATAGCGTGCAGACAGAGACCGCCCGAATTTTATAATCTGATTTCCCGCATCATTTACGTAAAATTCACGGCTGACGTCAAATCCAGCTGCGTCCAGCACAGAGGCGAGGCAGTCGCCCAGGGCTCCGCCCCGAGCGTTGCCCATGTGCATAGGTCCGGTGGGATTGGCAGATACAAATTCTACCATAACCTTTTGTTTTTTGCCCCAGTCGCTGCGCCCGTATTCGGAACCCAGATGCAGAATCTCTTTCACCACGTCGGTGTAAAACCGACCGCTGAAAAAGAAATTCAGAAAACCCGGACCGGCGATTTCCACCCGGTCAAAATACGTCCCCTCAAGATGAATATGATCTGCGACAGCCTGCGCAATTTTGCGGGGCGGCATGCGGAATGCTTTTGCACAGGCCATTGCCGCGTTGGAAGCCCGGTCGCCGCGCGTATGATCCGCAGGAATTTCAACGGTGAAATCGGGAAGGTCCGCTTTGGGCAGGCTCCCGGTTTCCATACAGCGGCGCAGGGTGGATGTTATGGTTTGTTTTAAACGATCAGTTGCTTGCAGTTCGATTTTGGACATCGCTGTTTTTTGCCTCCTTGACGGTGATAGAAAGTTCGTTTAGGCTGGAAAGGGAGGAGTTGATATCAAGCGTATAACTTACGTTTAGGTTTCCGCCCGTGTCGCCCAGATCTGAATCAAGCCGGTTGGTAAAGATTCCGACCATCATGCTGCCGTACCCCGTGTCATACTGGCACAGGTGCCGCCTTCCGTTTTCCAGAATCAGCCGCGTGTTGTCGCCGCCGTTCCGGATCAGCGTTAGGCACTTTCTTCCGTCTATTTTTAGAACGGACGTGCGGGTTTTGTGACCGTCGTCCGAAGTATATTCTTTATAAACAATATACCGGCTGCCGCCGCGTTTTACATAAGATCCCAGCGTGGTCAGCTCGATCTCACCGACCTCGTCGTCGATTTTCTGCCGTCCGCGGATCGAAATCAGGTAATTTTCCTGCATTGCAATCTCCTTACTATGCTGAAACAAAAGGGCGCGGCCGGGCGTCCTTTGGCGCCTGAATTGATTCATCCGTCACTCGCAGGAAATCATTCCGGCGCGTTTTCCAGCACTTGTTCTGTATTTTAATCCGTTTCCTTTTCCATGGCAAAGCCGATCAGCCGATCCAGCAGTTCGCTGTAGGGAAGGCCCGAAGCCTCCCAGAGTTTTGGGTACATGCTGATCGGTGTGAAGCCCGGAATGGTATTCAGTTCGTTCAGCAGGACTTCTTTTCCGTTCCGGACGAAGAAATCGACGCGTGCCATCCCGCGGCACCCAAGCAGGCGGAACGCTCGTTCGGCGGTTGAACGGATTTTTGCAGCGGTTTCAGCGTCAATGCGGGCAGGAATGTTCAGCTGCGATTTGCCGGATTTGTATTTGTCATCATAGTCATAAAATTCAGCGGACGGGACAATTTCACCCACGACATCCGCAGCTTTCGGATCCAAATTTCCCAGAACGGCGCACTCCACTTCCTGGCCGGAAACGGCTTCTTCCACGAGAATTTTGTTGCCTTCCGACGCGGCGGTGGCGACAGCGGCATCCAGTTCTTCTTCCCGGTTGATTTTGGTGATGCCGACGGAAGATCCGGAAGCTGCCGGCTTCACAAAAATTGGATAGCCGAGCCGCGCGTTGATCTTTATTTTAATTTTATCGGAACCGGTGCGGTATCTATTTTTATAAAACCAAAGATATTTAGCCCCTGCAATGCCGGCGGTTTCCAGAAGGGAGTGGGTCATGGCCTTATCCATACAAACGGCGGAACTTAAAGTTCCGCAGCCGACAAACGGAAGGCCGCACAGTTCCAGCAGGCCCTGCATGGTTCCGTCTTCTCCGTTTTTCCCGTGCAGAACGGGGAAAACGCAGTCGATTTTTATCAGTTTCATGCCGTCCGGCGCCAATAGAACGAGCCCGCCGGTTCCCCGGTCAGGCGGCAGGAACGCCGGGGTAGTCTGTCCGCTGTGTTCCCAGCTGCCGTCCCGAATTTTTGCGGCGGGACCGGTGTAAAGATACCAGCGGCCCTCTTTTGTAATTCCGATACAGACGGTCTCATATTTTTCTTTGGATAGATTTTGTATAACTGAGTATGCGGATACACAGGATACCTCGTGTTCCGAAGAACGCCCGCCGAACAGGACGGCGATTTTTTTCTTTCCCATTAAACTATTCCTCCAAATTAGCAGATTCCGTTCCGCCGAAGCCTGCTCCGGTACCAGCTGGAGCTGAATCCTACAGATACTTATCATATCACATTGGCGGGAACCGCGCAATTGAAAAATTCGCCGTGGATTGCCGGGTGGAACGTATAAAAAAGTATGATGACAAAAGATACTTTATGTAGTATAATAAGCATATTCTTTGAGTCCGTTTACATGGGCTGTTTATGAAAAATTTCGGATGGGGTTCCCACGGCTTTTGTCAGGACTGGCGGGGGCTCTCAGGAGTGATTTTATTTTGGATCAGAAAGCATTTCACCTGGTTGTAGAAAAAGTGGGGGCCGTTCTGCAGGAAAGCGGTTTTCAGCCCGCGGCGGATTCCCCGAGGGAAAAGGACGGGCAGTCGGCGCTTTTTATCGGCTCACAGTCGGCGTACAGCATCTTGTACCGGGAAAATCGAAAGCGCTTTGAACTAAGGACCTGCGGACTGGAGGACGGAAAGCCAGACGGAAAATGGGACAGCGTTTCCATGTGGCTCTATGATCCCGAAACCGATTCGATTGAACAGGTTCAGAGCATCATCGAGGATTTCAACGAAACAATCGTTGGGCCGCAGCAAATCAACGCTGTGGTGCGCACGAAAAAAAAGAAACGGAAAGATGATGACAACAATGTTGATCCGCAGTTCTTTTTTAACCGATTCGTTTCTGTTTTCCCAGAACTGAAGGATGAAATTACAGCGGAAAAAGCGGCGTACGGCGGCATTCGTGCGGTTTCCTTTGCGCGCAGTCACCTCCTCCCAAGGCTGGAAGTGCTGTTTTCAGCCGGGGCGGAGAAAGACCTGATCACAAAAGCCTGCGGGCTGCTGAGTGGGATGTATACCAGCGGGGATATGGATGTCCGTTCCGTCATTACAATTGCATTGCTCAATGGGTTGAGCGACCGAGCAATTGAAGTTATTAGGCCGCTTTTCAGCGAAGAGCTTGCCAAGGGCTACAAAGCCGGGTTAAAAATGAAAGGCAAAAAAGTCAAACCTGAAAAGCGCAAAAAACGCCAAAGCATTATGGCGACTACTTTAAATGAAATGGAACGCCAGAATGAGAAGTGAAATAATTTTAGGATAATACGGCCGGTCCGAAAAACGGAGGTTTCCGCTTCCGGCGCCGTAGGGCTGGCTTATTCCCGACAATTAGTTCCTATTCCTAGATATAATAACTATTATAACTATAACAATTTTAAAATAAGACTTGACAGATGCCGCGTAAAGTGCTAAGGTAGAAGTACCTCATGAAAAGGGGCTTATTTTTTTGTGTTCCCTTTTTTGAGGGAGGCCGTGGCTTTTTAAAAGCTAAAATATTTCCGTACAGCGGGAGGTGCCGTTATGAGAGTAAAAGTAACAATGGCTTGCACTGAATGCAAACAGCGTAATTATGACACAATGAAAAACAAAAAAAATGATCCGGACAGGCTCGAAATGAAAAAGTATTGCAGGTTTTGTAAGAAACACACGCTACACCGGGAAACAAAATAAACCGGATGGAGGGGACAGTTAAATTATGGCCGAGAAATCTGCGAAGAAAGAAAATTTTTTTGTCAGGGCCGGCAGAGGCATTTCCAATTTCTTTCAGGACATAAAAGGCGAAATCAAAAAGATGGTGTGGCCAACTCCGAAAACGGTCTTTAAAAGTACCGGCGTGGTGCTTGTCACAATTATTGTAATCGGGCTTTTTGTTTTCGGATTTGACACGCTGCTGGTTAATTTGCTTGGACTGATCATGAATGTTGCAACGTGAGGCTGTAAATGGAGGTGTTTTCTTTGCCTGAAGAAGCAAAATGGTATGTTGTCCATACCTATTCCGGGTATGAAAACAAGGTTGCCTCCAATCTGGAGAAAACAGTAGAAAACCGCCAGCTCCGCGATTTGATTCAGCAGGTCCTGGTTCCCACCGAGACGGTGACGGAAATCAAAGACAACAAGAAGCGCGATGTCGAAAGAAAAATTTTCCCCGGTTACGTCCTTGTCAAAATGATTTTGACCGATGATTCGTGGTATGTCGTGCGAAATATACGCGGGTGCACAGGTTTTGTCGGACCGTCTTCCAAACCGATTCCATTGACGGAAGAAGAAGTGTCGAAACTCGGCGTTGAGAAAAAAGAAGTTGAAGTTTCTTACGGGATTGGAGACTCCGTGGCGATTACTGACGGGCCGCTGGAAGGATTTATCGGTATCGTAAAAGAAATCGATAAAGAAAAAAATCGCGTGCGTGTTACAGTTTCAATGTTTGGGCGCGAAACTCCTGTTGAACTGGAGTTAAATCAGGCGGAGGCAGTGGAATAAAGTTATTTTTGGTAATCAGCAGGTTAATCCTGCTTGTTATGAGGGGCTCTGCCCCTGTGGGAGAAACGGGAGTCTGTTTTCCGTTTCGCCATCGACCACAAATTTTGGAGGTGCAGTAAAAGTATGGCAAAAAAGGTAACAGGCCTTATTAAGCTACAAATACCTGCCGGAAAGGCAACGCCGGCGCCGCCGGTTGGGCCGGCTCTCGGTCAGCACGGTGTCAATATCATGGCGTTTACAAAAGAGTTTAACGAACGCACAAAGAGCCAGGCGGGGATGATTATCCCAGTAATTATAACGGTCTATGCCGACCGTTCTTTCACATTTATCACCAAGACGCCGCCTGCAGCGGTCTTGATCAAAAAAGCCTGCGGTATTGACAAGGCGTCCGGCGAACCCAATAAAACCAAAGTCGCAAAAATTACGCGCGAGCAGATTAAAAAAATCGCCGAAACAAAGATGCCCGATCTGAATGCTGCAACCATCGAATCAGCTATGAGCATGGTTGCCGGAACGGCGCGCAGCATGGGCGTAGAAGTTGCCGAATAAAATTGGAAACTTCGCGGCCCCCAGTGGGAGGAACTTTGAATCCGATTTTACCACTTGACAGGGAGGAAAACGAATGAAACACGGAAAAAAATATGTCGATGGCGTAAAGCTGATTGACCGTACAAAATTATATAATTCCGAAGACGCTCTTGACCTTTGCGTCAAGACCGGAACTAAAAAATTCGACGAAAGTGTCGAGGTCCATGTAAGATTGGGCGTTGACAGCCGCCATGCTGACCAGCAGGTTCGCGGAGCGATTGTTCTGCCGAATGGAACCGGCAAAAAGGTCCGGGTTCTTGCCATTTGTAAGGGTGAGGCTGCAAAGGCAGCCCAGGAAGCCGGTGCCGACTATGTAGGCGCAGAAGAAATGGTTCAAAAAATTCAGAACGAAGGTTGGCTGGATTTTGACATTCTGGTTACTACACCAGATATGATGGGATTTGTAGGTCGTCTCGGCAGAATCCTTGGCCCACGCGGTTTAATGCCAAACCCCAAAGCCGGCACAGTTACGCGCGACATTGCAAAAGCCGTTGCCGAAGCGAAAGCCGGTAAAATTGAGTATCGTTTGGATAAATCAAATATTATCCACTGTGTAATTGGAAAAGTCTCTTTTGGAAAAGATAAGTTGACAGAGAACTTTAACGCGCTGCTCAGTGCGATTGTCAGAGCTAGACCTGCGGCTGCCAAAGGGCAATATATTCGTTCCTGTGTGGTAGCGACTACCATGGGCCCTGGGATCCATATTAATCCTAATAAAGTCGGAGCTTAATTTGACAACAGGGTATATTCGTGGTATACTAAATACCAGTCAAAATTTAATTGAAGCTGTCCTTTATTCAAAGACAGCAGGCGCTTTTGCTTAATGGATTTTCCGGCCTGCCGAGAATAAGGTTTTGATGCGTGAGCATAAGGAAGCCTTTTCTGCGGTTGCGGAAAAGGCTTTTTGTTTTAGCGCTGTTCCTTTTTTCAGATGGAGGTGAAAAATTTGCCTAGTAAAAAGATTTTGGATGAAAAGAAGAAGTTCGTTTCGGATCTTTCTGAGAATTTAAAATCTGCTAAGACCGGTGTGCTGGTGGATTATAAAGGCATAACCGTTGCGGAAGATACAAAAATGCGGAAAGAGCTCCGTGAATCTGGAAGCAGTTATCGGGTTATTAAGAATTCACTGTTGCGTTTGGCTTTGCAGCAGGCTGGAATAGAAGGACTTGACTCCTTCTTAGTTGGAACAACTGCTGTTGCTGTTCATGGGGAAGATTATGTCGCACCGGCAAAAGTCCTTAGCAAATATGCCAAAGCGAGCAAACAATTTACCGTTAAAGCGGGCTTTATTGATGGAAAGGCGGTTACGGCGGCCGAAATTGATACGCTGGGATCCCTGCCTTCAAAGGATGTCCTTTTGTCGATGGTCTTGCGTGGCTTGAACGGGCCGATTACCGGTCTGGTAACCGTATTGAACGGGACTGTAAAAGGTTTGGTTGTTGCCCTGAATGCGATTGCGGAGCAGAAAAAATCCGCCTGATGTTTGTGTTGAATTTTATGATGAACTTATATTTTAATTTTGGAGGTTTTTGTAATGTCTGATAAAGTAGCAAAGCTGGTTGAAGATGTAAAGTCCCTTACGGTTCTCGAGCTGTCAGAATTGGTAAAAGCTTTGGAAGAAGAATTCGGTGTTTCTGCTGCTGCCCCTGTAGCTGTAGCTGCTGCCCCGGCTGCCGCTACCCAGGCTGCTGAAGAAAAGACATCGTTTGATGTTGTTTTGAAGAGCATTGGTCAGCAGAAGATTCAGGTTATTAAAGCTGTACGTGAAATTACTGGCCTTGGCCTGAAAGACGCAAAGGATCTCGTCGATGCGGCTCCCAAGACGATTAAAGAAGGCGTTTCCAAAGAGGATGCCGACTCCATGAAGGAGAAGCTTGTAAAAGCTGGCGCAGAAGTCGAACTGAAATAATCTAATTCTGTTTTACTTCTTCAAAAATAGAGAATTTAACACCCGGATGCAACATGTTCTTCTGTGCATCCGGGTGTTTCTTGTCTTATGAAATTTAATCGAAGTTACTGATGCCCTCCGCAGTTACTTTCAAATTCATGCTTATTACAAATGCTTCCAGTAGATTTTAAATTTCCATCCAAGTAATTTTGGACGGCATCTTCTGCTTTTCCAGAGGCACCGGAAATAACCTCAATGTTTTTTTTATTGAAGATATCGATGGCACCGCCTCCGATTCCCCCTGTGATAATCGTACTAATGCCGAGGTCGCTTAAATAATTTGGCAAAAAACCGGGTTTATGGCCTGGGTTAGGGTATTGTTTCCGGGCAGAAATCTTCCTATTTTCCACCGTAAAAATTTCGAATCCTTCACAGTGCCCAAAATGCTGGGATACATTCATTCCGTCGCATGCAACTGCAATTTTCATTTTATTTTATCTCCTTTTATTAAATAATAGATTCAGTCAATGTATTTCGGCTTTTATGAGACAGCAAGTACCGGCTCTAGCTTTCCCCAAATTTCCCGAATGACTTTTCCAGCTTTGCTGTCTGGAAAATCAACTACGGGTTTCCCAGAATTAACCGCTTTTATTACGGTATGGTCAAATGGAATCAGGCCAAGAACAGAGATGTTTTCCCGTAGGCAGAATTTTTGAATTTCTTTTGTACCATTCGGACTAATATTAAATTTATTAATACACACAGCAATTTTGGCGTCAAATCGGCGTGCAGTTTCAATGATACGCTGCATGTCGTGAATGCCAGAGAGGGTCGGTTCAGCTACAATCAAGACCATTTGGGTGCCCGTTACAGAGGCGATCACTGGGCAGCCAATTCCGGGAGAGCCGTCGAGAATAACTAATTTTTCATCCGTGAGCGCACTGTATAAGTTTGCCCTCACTTCTGAAACCATTCGGCCAGAAGCTCCGCTTCCAATCTGCAGTTCAGCCGTCGATAATACACCAGACTCAGTTTGAAAAAGAAGTGTTTTTCCGGAAATCTGGTTTTCCAAGTGGATCGCCGGATGCCCGTCTTTGTCATGGATAGGGCAGACAGTTTCACAGACACCACAGCCTTCGCACAAAAACGGATTTACATGCCCGCTTTGAATGGCATCAAACCGACAGAGCTGCGCACATTTTCCGCAGCCTGTACAGGCTTTCGGATCCAGAACAGCTTTTTTTAAACCATAATAAGGCTTTTCTGCCGGCTTTTCTCCATGTACGAATATTTGATGCAGATTAGGCGCTTCTACGTCGCAATCAGCAAATGCCCTGTTTTCAGAAAGACGAATCAGAGACGACGCAACCGTTGTTTTACCTGTACCGCCTTTGCCGCTAAGAACTGCAAGCTGTATCATTCGATTCCTCCTGTAGAACGGATCTGGTTATACAGTTGAAGAAAGATGCTCTGGTAACTTTCTCGTTTTACGGCAATCTTACCCTTTGCATTTAACTTTGCCAATGCCATGTCATACGGAATTCGTGTCAAGACCGGTATTTCGTGTTCCGACAAATACTGATCCAGTGGATTTTCTTTTCCCATATCTTTATTTATAACAATTCCGTGTGGTTTATGAAAAACGTCAGCAAGTTTTGCAACGAGTTTTAAATTTTCCAGTCCGAAAAGGGTCGGTTCCGCAACGAAAAGGCAGTAATCCGCATTTTTGATGCTTTCCATAACGGTGCAGGAACTTCCCGGCGGACAATCGACAATGACGTTTTCTGCATTTGGTGTTTTACAGAGTAGCTGCCGAATAACCGGGACGCCAGAGGCTTCGCCCTGATTCAGAATACCGGTGATAACGGTGACGGTTCCGGATTGCCCGGTTTCAATTCTGCCGACAGTCCGTTTTGTTTCCCGGATGGCCCCAGCGGGGCAGATCAATGAACAGCCGCCGCAGGAATGACACAGTTCCGGAAATACTTTCGGTTTTCCTTTTACAAAGACCAACGCATTAAACCGACAGAATTTCAAACAGGAACGACAGCCTATGCAGCGGCCTTCATCAAATTCCGGAACAGTAACATCCACCGTTTGTTGATTTTGCAGCGTTGGGTGCAGAAACAAATATCCGTTCGGTTCTTCAACATCGCAGTCGATATAGACCGATTTTCCGGCAGTGACAGCCAGATTGACGGAGACGAAGGTTTTCCCGGTTCCACCTTTTCCACTTAGGACAGCTATTTGCATCTCTCTTCCTCCGATGTGTGGGCTGTAGAACTTGCTTCATCAAGTTTGGAAATCTCATCAAAAGTTACGCTGGTCAGTTCTTCGCGGATAGAGTCGGACAACCGGGCATATATACTGTGAAATTTACATTCAACAGTATTTTGTCCCTTTTGGCAAACATTATCATCCAGACACCGGCTGAAAGACACATTTCCATCCACGGCTTCCATAATATCCAGCAGGTTGAGTTCTTCCGGTTTCCTATTCAGTTCATAGCCTCCATCCACCCCTTTAAAAGAGCGGATAATCTGTGCGGAACAGAGTTTGCGTAAAATTTTCAGTGCAAACCGAACACTGACACCAGTTTTTTGGGCGATTTTTTTGGCGCACGTCCTTTTACCGGAGCGGTTGATATAGTCTACCATCCGGATCGCGTCGTCTACTTCAAGAGTAATATGCATTGGAATTCCTCCGTTTGGCGGAGCCCGACATTATTGTCCGCCGTGGAAACCGGGATGGATTTCACCAAGTCTGCCAAGTTCCCCTTTCCTGAATTTTTCAATATTTTCGGCTATCGTTCCAGGAACGGCTTTCCACAGTTGAATATCGGCGGCTTTAAGGACATCGGCTGCATTTTGGCCGCAGTGGAATACGACGACAGCTTGCGCGCCGCTGTCTGCAATGGTTTGGGCCGCTTTAATCCCGGCTCCGCCCTGCTCTGCAGCGGCTTTGTTGTCAATCACTTGAAATTTATCGGTATCCGTGTCAACAACAATAAAGTACAGGGTTCTTCCAAAAGACCGGCAGACGGGGCTTTCCAGCATCTGCCCTTCGGATGGAATAGCAATTTTCATAGTTGGCTTCTTCCTAAAAAGTTATTTTATCAATTCAATTTTGGAAAAGTCGATATCCCTATTGGCTTTAACATAGGATTTGTCGCAGTGAACAGCCTCAATTTTGCCCACATACATTTTATGAGATCCGGTCATTATGGAGTCCACTACGGTG
This sequence comes from Ruminococcaceae bacterium UBA5406, assembly GCA_002407675.1. Taxonomy (GTDB): domain Bacteria; phylum Bacillota; class Clostridia; order Oscillospirales; family Acutalibacteraceae; genus Thermocaproicibacter. Next base: position 14,964 of record DHNW01000030.1, on the reverse strand, counting down.
CATTCGATATTTACGGGGCAGTCCGCAAGGATGGGGGCATTCACTTTTTCCCCGTTCACTACGGCAGCACCGCACTTCGCCAGTTTGTCTTCCTGGCTTCCGCTGTGGCTGCCGAGGTAATCGAAAATTTCTTTTTGCCCCGGCCCGACCAGATTTACTACAAAACACTTTGTCTCTTCAATCATATGGTAAGAGAAACGGGACGGAACAATGCCAACCATAACCATCGGCGGGTCATAGCTGCAATTTCCGCAATAGGCCACGGCCAGAGCATTGTTCCTTCCGTCGGCACCTCTGCAGGAAACCAAAATTTTTGGCATTGGCTGCAGACAGGATTTTATATTTGCATTGACTTTTTCCATGGTATGGTTCCTCCTAAAATTCTATTTTTGTTTTACTGGGCGTGCAAAGTTTGAAACGAAACATCTACAGTTCGAAAGAATCCCCCGCGCTTTGAATTCGGCATCGGTCACCTAACAGTCGCTTTAATTCGGCGATGGCGGCGATTCCCGTACAATGAAGAGGCACAACGGCCCGAATTCCCGCATCAAGAAAAAACTGCGCTGTCTGATAAATACGTTTTTCATTCGCATTTCTCAGGTGCATCCCGCCTACGACGGAATCGATGGAGCGTCCCGGAAAAAGTTTCATGGCGTATTTCAGGCAGTTTACGACGCCTGGGTGGCTGCATCCCAGAAACACACACAGGCCACATGGCGTTTCCCAGACCAGAATCTGTTCATCCGGAAACCGGTCGGGCCGAATAGCGCCTTTTTCTTTGACGTAAAACCCCTCCGGGTCGGATTCAAAATTCGTAACGTACGGGATGCAGGCGCAAAGCGTAATTCCGGGCTGTATTTCTGTCTGTCCCTGATTGTAGACCAGTTTTTGCTGGGCAGAGCCGCAACTGTTCCAAGTCCACGGGACTCCGATATCCCGAAAATTTGTTTTTTCTGGATCGATGGAATACCGCTTTTTGAAAGCGCCCGGATGGACATAGATTTAGGGAAATGCAGCATCTGGGAAAAAAGGCAGGCCGCCGCAGTGATCGTAGTGGCCGTGGCTAATAACAATAGCGTCTGTTTTTTTTAAATCCAGTCCCATTGCCGCCGCATTGCGGCAATAAATATCCGACTGACCGGTATCAAACAGAATACGGGTCTTTTCATGTTCAATCAGAAGCGAAAGTCCATGTTCTGCAAGAATGCCGCGTTTTTGAACGATATTGTCGGAAAGGATATGGACGAGCATAATAATCGCCCCTATATTTTATTGTAAGATAGTTATGAGCATATGTCAACATAAAATTTTAAAAAAGCAAGGAAACGTCAATCGGATTTTGGCTCATTTCTGTTGCAGCGCTGACAGTTTTTGCGGCAGAATTTTCCTTTGCAGCCACGGTTGCACCTGACCAATTTGGAGCCGCAGTCAGGGCAGGCGTAGTTTCCCTTTTGAATCGCCTCAAGATTTTCAAAACTTTCCATCCATTCCTTGCCGCACCCGAGGCATTTCACTGGACAGATGTTTCGGGTAAAATTACCGCCTTCAATATGGATAACCTTTCCGTTAATCAGGCTGTCTGCAATTTTTTTCCGCGCCGTTACCAAAATGCGCTGAAATGTTGGCCGGGAGATCTCCATCCGGGCTGCGCATTGTTCCTGCTCCAGGCCTTCCAGGTCTTTCAGGCGGACTGCCTCCAGTTCTTCTACTTTCAGGATGTTTTCCGGAACGTTTGGCGCTCCGTTTTCAGCAGGAACGAAAAACGGGATGGCCGGAATGTTTTCTATTCTTCTCCATTTTACAGGTCTTGCCAAAATAATCAGCTCCGTTGCAGTAATTTTCCAGTGGTTCACTGTCTAGTTTACCGGCTTTTTAAGCATATGTCAATAAATGAATGGACCGAAGGTAGGCAGGCTTCTTCCTTATAGTTCGACATTAACATTATGATACAATAAAAAAACAGGTGACCGCTTTCGAAGAATTTAAGAAGATTTTTATAACAAAATAAACAATAAAGTGGTATGATAGATGGATAAATTGCAAGAAAATAGCTAAAATACTTGATATTTTAGCAATTTATGCTATGATAATAACAGTTCATTCAAACAAAACGGCTAATTGCCAGAGGAGTGGTTTTCCGTGAAAAAGCAAACTGTTCCGGATATTCCGGAAGATGAAAACCTTCCACTTTATTTATTCCACCAAGGGACCAACTGCAAAGCTTACGAATTCATGGGTGTCCACAAGGCTGTCTGCGGCGAAAAGGCAGGTATGTCCTGCCGCGTTTGGGCGCCGAATGCCCGCGGGGTTTCTATTGTTGGTGACTTCAATCAATGGGATCCCAAAGCGAATCGGATGAAAAAAATCAGCAGCGGTGTGTGGGAGTGCTGGCTTCCATTTGAGCTGGAGCAGTTTGCCCTTTATAAGTTCTGCATTACGACGCCGGAAGGCAAAGATGTTCTCAAAAGCGATCCCTATGCATTTCACTATGAAATTGTCCCCGGAAATGCGTCCAAGTATTATGATATTTCCGGTTACCGATGGCATGATGCGGCATGGTTCCACCAAAAAGAGGCTAAACCCCATTATAACCAGCCCGTCAATATTTACGAATTGCATTTGGGTTCCTGGCGCCGTTATCCGGACGGCAATGTATTTTCCTATGACAAACTGGCGGAGGAATTGATACCGTATGTGCAGGATATGGGCTATACGCACATAGAGCTTCTGCCTGTGACGGAATATCCGTACGACGGCTCCTGGGGATATCAGGTAACCGGTTACTTTGCCCCAACATCCCGCTACGGAGAGCCGAAACAGTTTATGAGATTTGTTGATCGGTGCCATCAGGCGGGAATCGGTGTGATTATGGACTGGGTGCCGTCTCATTTTCCGAAAGACGAGTATGGCCTTGCAAAATTTGATGGAACACCATGCTATGAGTATGCGGATCCCCGCAAGGGGGAGCATAAGGAATGGGGAACATTGGTCTTTGACTACGGGAAAAATGAAGTTATCAGTTTCCTAATCTCCAGCGCTGTATTTTGGCTGGAACAGTACCATATCGACGGAATCCGTGCCGATGCTGTTGCATCCATGCTTTATCTTGATTACAGCCGCAAGGAGGGGGAATGGATCCCAAACGAAAAAGGTGGAAAGGAAAATCTGGAAGCGGTTGCCTTTCTCCGCCGCTTGAATGAGATGGTGTTTGCGCGGTTCCCGCAGGTCATGATGATTGCGGAGGAATCCACTTCGTGGCCGATGGTTTCAAGACCGACTTACTGCGGGGGACTTGGGTTCAACTACAAATGGAATATGGGCTGGATGAACGATATGATGCATTATATGTCGTTGGATCCAATTTACCGTAAATTTAACCATGACAATTTAACCTTTTCCTTTTTTTATGCTTTTTCAGAAAATTTTGTCCTTCCGATTTCCCACGATGAAGTGGTTCACGGAAAAAATTCCCTTATCAATAAAATGCCTGGCAGCTATGAACAGAAATTTGCCAGTGTGCGTGCCTTTATCAGTTACATGATTGCTCATCCTGGGAAAAAACTGATTTTCATGGGCACAGAATTCAGCCAGTTCTCGGAATGGGATTACCGGCGGGAATTGGACTGGAATTTGCTGGATTACGAGCAGCACCGGAAACAACGGGATTTTTTCCGGGATATCAACCATTTTTATTTGGAGCATCCCGCTTTGTGGGAAGATGATTTTTCCTGGGAAGGATTTGCCTGGATTTCCAACGATGATTATAAGCAAAGCGTGATTGCTTTCCGCAGAATGGGGAAAACCGGAAAAGAAATTATAGCGGTCTGCAATTTTCTTCCGGCTTGCAGAGAAAATTATCGCATAGGCGTCCCGTACGCCGGTACTTACGAAGAAGTATTTTCCTCTGATGATGCCCGGTATGGGGGGAGTGGATTAAAAAATGGAAATAATATCCGCAGCTCGGTGCCGCCGATGCATGGGTGCGAGCAATCGGTCAGTCTAACTTTACCCCCTTTGTCGGTGATTTATCTGCAGTGCCGGCGGAAAAAATCCAGTTCCAGCCGAAGATCCCCAAACAGCAGGGCGAAAGCAGCTGGCAGGGAAAAGCTGGCGAAAGAAAACGATCAGGCCAAACAATGAAAGAAGGCATAAAAGATGCTGCCAAAACAGGAAGTTGTAGCGATGCTGCTGGCTGGAGGCCAGGGAAGCCGTTTGGGGGTTCTGACCAAGAACCTTGCGAAACCGGCCGTTCCGTTCGGCGGTAAATACCGCATTATTGATTTTCCGCTTTCCAACTGTGTGAATTCCGGCATTGAATGCGTCGGTGTGCTAACGCAGTATCAACCGCTGGAATTGAATGAATACATAGGCAACGGCCAGCCGTGGGATTTAGACAGCGTAAACGCCGGCGTCCGGGTGCTTCCGCCGTATCAGCGCAGCCGTAAATCGGACTGGTATAAAGGCACCGCTAATGCAATTTATCAGAATATCCCCTATATTGAGCGGTACGATCCGGAATATGTTATTGTGCTGTCTGGAGACCACATTTACAAGATGGATTATTCAAAGATGATTGCTTTCCATAAAGAAAAAAAGGCGGACTGCACCATAGCTGAGATTGAAGTGCCGATGGAAGATGCGCCCCGTTTTGGAATTCTGAATACCAATCCCGACGGTTCCGTTTATGAATTTGATGAAAAGCCAAAGCACCCTAAAAGCAATCAGGCTTCCATGGGAATCTATGTGTTTACCTGGAGCAAGCTGCGCAAATATCTGGAAGCCGACGAAGCCAACAGTAAATCTTCCAACGATTTCGGCAAAGATGTGCTTCCGGCCATGCTGAATGCGGGAGAGCGGATGTTCGCTTACCGGTTTGAGGGATACTGGAAAGATGTTGGAACGATTGACAGCTTATGGGAATCCAACATGGATTTGCTGAACCCAAAGGTACCCTTGGATCTCAACGAAAACAGTTGGAAAATTTACTGCCGCAATCCGGTTATGCCGCCGCATTATATTTCCCGGGAAGCCAAAGTACAGAATTCGCTGGTAGCGGAAGGAAGCAACGTTTACGGAACCATTGACTTTGCCGTTCTGTTTTCTGGGGTTACCATTGAACCGGGAGCCGTAGTGCGCGATTCCATTATTATGCCGAATACCCGGGTTGAAGCAGGGGCCGTAATCCAGTATGCCATTATCGCGGAGGATTGCGTGATTGGGAAACAGGCCGTGATTGGTGCGCGCCCGGAGAACACTGCCGATAAAAGCACATGGGGTGTTTCAGTTGTTGGCAATGGCTGTACAATACCGCCCGGAGCGAAAATCCCGCCCAAGGCCATGATTGATGCGGATCAATTGAAGGAGGCTGGAGATTATGCGCGGGAATAATGTTTTGGGAATGATTTTTTCCAGTGTGCATGAAGAGAAAATAAGGAAACTGACCGAAAACCGGACAATGGGTTCTGTCCCCTTCGGAGGAAGATACTGCCTGATAGATTTTCCGCTTTCCAATATGGTTAATTCGGGAATCAGCAAAGTTGGAGTCGTCACCAAAGGAAATTACCAGTCTCTGATGGATCATCTTGGTTCAGGAAAAGCGTGGAATCTTTCCAGAAAACGGGAAGGGCTGTTCCTTCTGCCGCCGTTTGGTGTAGAGTCCGGCGTGGCGAACAGCCGGATTGAATCTCTGTCATCAGCCAGGTCGTTTTTGCTCAATTCTAAAGAAGAATATGTGCTTCTGACAGACAGCGACACGATATGCAATATTGATTATTCCGACGTATTGGCCAATCATTTGAAAAATTCTGCGGATATTACCATCGTCTGCCGGACGGGAAAACTGCCGGACAGCATCAGCAATCCGGCAGTTTACAGCGTAGGGGAGGACGGACGCATTCAGGACATGCTGATTAGTCCCCGGATCGACGGGGAATGCACTTATGGAATCGGCATGATGTTAATTCGGCGCGAATTGTTGATGCGCCTGATCGCCGACTGCGTGAGCCGAAATCTCTACAGTTTTAAACGGGACTTTCTGCAGAGAAATCTTTCCGGATACCGTGTCTTTGCCTATGAATTTGAAGGATTCGTTCAGACGATCTGTTCGGAACAGGCTTATTTTAGTGCGAGCATGGCGCTTTTACAGCCGGAAGTGCGGTTGCAATTATTCAAACCGAGCCGGCCGATTTACACAAAAGTTCGGGATGATATGCCGGCCCGCTATGGGTTAGGCGCATCTGTTTCAAATTCCCTTGTTGCAGACGGCTGCGTGATAGAAGGAGAAGTTAAAAACAGCATCCTGTTTCGCGGCGTCCATATTGGAGAAGGGACGGTGGCCGAAAACTGCGTGATTTTACAGGATACCGAGATTCGGCGGGATTGCCGCCTGAACTATGTCATAACAGATAAAGATGTTGTAATTCAAAATGGACGTTCGCTGTTGGGGGCTGAATCGTATCCGGTATCGATAGCCAAAGGGAGCCTTGTGTAAACTTCAGGTAGAACATTTTGAATATAGGGGGTACCAGCATGAAAGTATTGTATTGTACGAGTGAGGCGTCGCCTTTCGCTGCGACAGGCGGGCTGGCTGAAGTATCAGGATCGCTGCCGCAGGCGCTCAGACTTAGATTGATAGGCTGCCGCGTTGTTATGCCGCTTTATGAAGATATTCCGCAGGAGCTCAAGGATGGCATGAAGTTCCTGACCAGTCTTTCCGTTCCCGTGGCGTGGCGTAGGCAGTATTGCGGTGTCTTTGAAACACATGTGGGCGGTGTTATTTTTTACTTGATTGACAACCAGTATTATTTCAAACGCCATGGACTTTACGGCCATTACGATGATGCAGAGCGCTTTGCATTTTTTTCGCGTGCTGCTTTGGAAATGCTGCCCTATCTTGATTTTAAACCGGATATTATTCATTGCAACGATTGGCAGACAGCGCTTGTTCCAGTTTATTACAGTCTCTTTTATGCGGGAAAAGACTGGTATTCCGGAATTAAGACCGTATTTACGATTCATAATATCCAATATCAGGGGAAATATGGTAAAGAACTGATTGAGGATGTTCTGGGAATTCCAAAAGAAAGCACTTCCCTTTTAGAGTATGGTGACTGTGTTAATCTGATGAAAGGAGGAATCGAAAGCGCAAACCGGGTTACGACGGTCAGCCCTACTTATGCGCAGGAACTGATGGATCCATGGTATGCCTATGGTTTGGAGGGGATACTCCGGGAACGCAAGTGGAAGATCTCAGGTATTCTGAATGGGATTGATGTCAAAGTATACAATCCGGAAACGGACGAATATTTATATGAAAATTACACCAAAGATGATATTTCCGGAAAAACAGCGAATAAGCTGGAACTGCAAAGCAGGCTGAATCTTGTCAGGGACGCAAAGGTTCCGCTGGTTGGTATGGTAACCCGTATGGTTCCTCACAAGGGAATGGACTTGATTAAAGAATCTCTTGACCGTATGATGCAGGAAACCAATATTCAATTTGTTATTTTAGGTTCCGGGGACTGGGAATATGAAAATTTCTTTAAGGAGATACAGCAAAGGTATTCCGGCAGGCTTTGTTCATGCTTTGGATTTATACCGGAACTGTCACATAAAATTTATGCCGCCGCAGACATTTTCTTAATGCCCTCCAGAACCGAGCCATGCGGCCTTGCCCAGATGATTGCCCTTCGGTATGGAACGATTCCGGTTGTGCGGGAAACCGGGGGTCTGAAAGACTCAGTAACAGACAGCGGCGACGGAAAAGGCAATGGCTTTACGTTTCAAACGTATAACAGCGGCGATTTGATTTATGCGCTTCAGCGCGCTCTGAAAGGGTATGAAAACGAAGAAGGGTGGCAAGTCTTGATCCAGCGCGCTATGGAGTGTAATTTCAGTTGGGGCCATTCTGCAAACGAATATATTCGCCTTTATCGGGATCTGCTCAAAAATGGCTGAAAAAAAATAGGTTTCGATTGAGAGCAGTGCCTTTTGCATGGGGGTGGGAGAAACGGGCTATGGAATAAAAAGGGTGGGTACCACAGTTGTTGTGGCTGGTGTACTCCTTATTGCTTTTTGGTGTGTCTATCATTTTGCAAATGTATTTTACGACCGAATTTTTCCTCCTGCCACAAAAGGAATGACTCAAATAGCTTCTTCGCAGCCTTTGCAGTCCAGTTCCCTAGACACCTTGTCGCCGGAGGTATCCGGCGCAGCTGGTTCCTCTTCTAAGCAGCCATCTGTTCCAGCAGCCGCCGGTCTTAGCGGAATTTTTCAGAGCTATGAAACAGCCGCACAGAAAAAACTAAGCCGGATGAGTCTGAAAGAGAAAGTTGGTCAGGTTTTTTTGTTTGAGTGTCCTCAGTCCGGGGCCGTAAAGGTAATTGACGATTATCAGCCGGGCGGCTACTGTCTTTCAGGGAAAACTTTTCAGGGTAAGACCGCTGCCCAAGTGAAGGAATCCTTAAAAGCCTACCAGAATTCCAGCCGGACTCCTATGATCTTATGCTGCGATGAAGAAGGCGGAACCGTTGTGCGTATTAGTGGGAACCGACTGCTGTCTCCCAGTAAATTTTTATCTCCGAGTGATGTTTTCAGCAAAGGCGGATATGATGCTGTTCGGGACGATTCCCTCAAGAAAGCTAAACTGTTAGCGTCGCTCGGCGTTAACTGCAACCTCGCGCCGGTCTGCGATCTTTCTACGGATCCGAATGCTTTCATGTATAAACGTTCTTTTGGGAAGAGCGCAGAGGATACCGCAAAATTTGTGACAGTTTCTGTCCATGCTTACCAGGAGAAAAAAATTGGCTGTGTGCTGAAACATTTTCCCGGATATGGCAATACAGCGGATACTCATACGGCTGTGGCGCGTGACAGCCGCAGTTTCCAGACTTTTCAGAAAGCGGATTTCCTGCCTTTTGAAGCGGGAATGAAAGCCGGTGCTGCATGTGTGATGGTTTCGCACTGTATTGTAGAATGTATGGATGCGGAACATCCAGCCTCTCTGTCTCCACAGGTGCATGATATTCTGCGCGAAAAGCTGGGCTTTTCGGGGGTCATCATGACGGATTCTCTTTCAATGGGTGCCATAGCGGATTATGCGAAAGGTGAAAACCCCGTCGTGGAAGCGTTTCAGGCTGGTAATGATTTTCTGCTTACGTCAGATATTTCCGCAAGTTACAAGGCCCTTTACAAAGCTGTACAGTCCGGAAAGATTTCTCAGAAACGGTTGGATCAATCGGTTCTGCGGATTATCGCCTGGAAAATGGAATTGGGTTTGCTATGAAAGATTATGGCTGAGATAAAAGGAAGGCTCGGAATAGCGCGCAAGGCGCATTCCGAGTCTTCCTTTTTGGAAATTGATAAAGGAGCAGCCTTCTCAGAAATCAGTTTTCCAGAGGCCGTGCTTATTGCAGTAAGCATAGACTGTACCGGATGAGACTTCATCGAATTCCGCTTTTGGTTCCATCCCGGGCTTTAAGTACGATAATTTGATCTGTCCATCGGAAACCAGTGCAATCCATTCAATTGAATGCTCCGTCAGCATTGGATGAAGTACAGATCCAACCGTCACTTTGATTTTTCCATTTTCTTTTGCCACAACCGGCACATGCTTTTCCCTTGCAGCATCGGTAGAATTGGCTTCCAGCTTTGTCATAGCCTGTCCGCAGCAGGAGAGTACACCGCCTCCGCGCTTTATCAGGGCTACGATATTTCCACATTTTTCACAGCGATAAAAAGAAACGTCCGACATTTTTTAGTCCTTCTTTCTCTTAAATTTTCTACATTAAGTATAACGTTTTTTAATGTATAAATCTACTGAAAAAACGAAGAATTTTAAGCCCAAAAAGGCAAATGTTTTGTATATAATAATAACAATAATTATTATTAAAATAATGATTCCGCAGTAATGAACCACTTTGCTCCAGAACTGTAAGCAGGTGATTTTACATCATAGCAAAGGTAGAAGGACTAACTCCTTCGCGCTTTTTAAGGTGCGGCTGAAATAGTAAAAGATTAATGGAACGGACATATTTTTGTCACCGCTGGTTTGCTTGGAAATAACAGGATCCTCCGTTTGCAGCGAACAAACAAGGGATCCTACCATTTTCACTGTGTCCAGTTTTTACATTGCTCAATTCGTTACCATTATCTCTCTGCTTTTTGGAGGGATATCATAGAAGTGCAGAGGTCAAACACCTAAGATGACAATATGAAAAAGGAACTGTGCATCCATGCGTTTGAAGGCGCCTGCCAGGCGTGCAACGCACGCGGCATGATTCTGCACAGTGACCGGGGCAGCCAGTTCACCAGCACGGATTTTCGGAAAAGTCTCGCTCGATATGAGGCTGTGCAAAGCATGAGCGGCACGGGGCGCTGCTATGACAACGCCTGGATGGAGAGCTTTTTTGCCACGCTCAAGAAGGAGAAGCTCTACCAGCTTCAGACCGGGAAGATGCCAATGGCTAAGGCCAAAAGCGTCGTGTTCTGTTACATGCTTCTCGACTTCTCCAATCATCTATGACACCAAATAGACACTAAATGCGAAGGGAAAGGAAGAAAAGTTGAGGGAAAAGAAAATAAATGATATAGAATATGGAATTATATATCACTTATAAAAGGACAAGAAAATAGCCAAGAATCCGCATCACTACTGGATTCTTGGCTACTATTCTTTGGCAGGGGCAGAAGGATTTGAACCCTCTAAAAAGCGCTTAAAACATTGATTATACCTATATTATTTTAGCTTGTGTTGCATTTCGTGTTGCACGTTTTTACCTTCGCCAACCTTCGGCAGTAAGCTTTCAAAATAATTATTTATGAGTAAATCAGCTTCGTTTAAATCATTATCGAGTACGACCTGATAAATGTTTTTCATTGTTTGAGGATTGCTCCATCCTCCACGTGCCATTATAAGTTTATCCGCAATATTAAGCGTTACACCGACTGTTGCCATCGAACGACGCAAGTCATGAAATTTAAAACGTCCTATTCCGATACGTTTACATAACCGCGGAAAATGCTTACTAAGCAGTCCTTCGCTTATATTAAATATCCGTTCTCCATCATGAGGCAAAACTCTCAATTTTTCTGCGATATAGGGGGGGTAAATTTAATGTACGCGTTGAATCAGTTGTTTTTGTAGTTTTTACTACCATTTTATTATCCTTGTTAGGAACAAGGGCTTTATCGATTCTAATAGTGTTTTTTTCAAAATCTACATCATTCCATTTAAGTGCAAGAATTTCAGAACGGCGCAAACCCAACCAAAGTGCTAACAAGATAGGAACCTCGATTATATCGCCATCTATATTATTTAATAATTTAGCTATTTGCTGGCGGTTTAACGCTTTTTCGACCGGCTTTTTTAGTTGAGGTAGAGTTATATCAGGTATTTTCCAGTCTGGACGGTATTGGCCTATGATTGCAGTAAGGACACCATACACATTTTTTACCGTCTTTGGAGAACAATTTGCTGCTTCGACATTAATAGTTTGTTGTATGACGTTTCTATTAAGTTTGTTTAATTTCGTATTTTGAATATTCTTTAAATGATTACGCTTAACATTATCAATAAATCTAATAGTTGACGGTGAAAGCAGATTACTTTTAAGTTTTACATAAGCGTCTATTGCCTCATTAACCGTTAAATTTGCATTGTCTAATTGTACTTCCTTATATTTTTCCTGCCATTCAAGCGCGGCAAGGTTAGCTTTTCGCTCTGTAGGTGCGGTAAATGATTTATATTGACGTTTTCCATTTACATCTTTTCCGGCGTAAACTTGTACCCGCCATGTCCCACTTGCTAATTGCTTTGCATTTGCCATAAAATTATAGCCCTCCTATTGATTTTTGAGGGCTGAAACAGTATAATTTAATTGCATGTTAAACGTGTGCTGTCAGCCCTGCTGATGGTGAGCCGCTTCATCCGGTTGCGCCCGGGTGGGGCGGCTTTTTATTTAATTACTGTTTTGGTGTAGAAGCGGAAGCAGGTGCTTGAGTTGTATTTGGAACATCATATTTCTGTTTGAAGATTGAAATAAGAAAGATAACTGCGATAACCAAGCTGACTATGCTTCCGATTAACAGCCCAGAATACTTGAAACTTTTTATGATTCCGAATATCCCGGCAGCGGCATAGATAACTGTAGCAACAATCGTCCAATTTTTAGATGAAAGCGTCACAATGCCAATAATGCCAGCTACAATCATTGCAATGGCTACGAGCCAGCAGGACTTTCCGCTGAAATTCTTCGCATGACTTATAAGCTCATAGCAGATTCCGGCAGCCGCCAACACAATTGATACAATGCTGGAAACGAGTTTTGTCGTTTTCATATGTTGTCTCCCCTCTTTTTCTTGACAAACGAGGCCAAGAAATTATAATATGCTTTGGAGATTCCATCCGAGAATTTCCGGCTTATGCCGCTCTTTCCTATTTCAAGTAGGAGAGGGCGGCTTTTTTTACATGGTTTCAATCTTTTCTAATACTTCAATTCTGAAAAAATCGCCTCGTGCTATATGCGTTAACTCATGCTTTATCGCCTTTTGTTGGCAATCATAACTTAATCTCGCATTGATATAAACATTAAAAAAGCCTTCCTCATCCATCACTGTAACTCCTTTCACTCGATAAGGAAGATCAATGTAACGAATGTAATAATCCAATCGTTAGTCGCCCTCTTTTTTATCTTTTAGCGCTTCAATTATTTTCACTGTCCTGATAATATCCTCCTTTGTAGCGTTTTTGCTAACCGAAAACAACATTTTCATTTCTGGCTTTGAGCGCAGACTATCTATAAGATTACGGGTTTCATCATCTAGTACAACGATATTATCGTGTTCATCCCTAACCTGCACATTATTTTGTGCAGGCTTTTCTTTTTGGTCATTGCCGAGCAAGTAATCAACGGAAACACCAAAATAGGCAGCTATCTTGGACAATACATCAAAGCTCGGATTAGCTCCAGTATTTTTCCATTTTGCGCCGAGAGAACGACTTAACTTCATATCCAAACAAGCACGGCTTGGAGAAACGCCCTTTTTATCACAAAGTTGTTTAAATACGTCATAGAACACAAAATTCACCCCACCATAATATGCAATATCACGAATATTACAAAAGTAATCATTTTGTTGTTGCAATTCTTACGATGGTATGCTATTATATAGCCACAGATGATTACCATCGTAACAAATGACCTCTATAATTATTTAAGTGTTGAATTGTATCAGCAAAAATATATTAGCACTTATGATTACAAAGGTCAACATTTTTAAAGCAAAGGAGGTTACTTTTGTATGCCTGCACAATGGACGGGTGAAATTATAGGCAAAATGCACCTAAACAATATTACAGCAAAAGAATTATCCGCACAACTCGGCTACAATCCAAAATACGTTAGTACTGTATTTAATGGACACCGAAATCCCAAAAAGGCTGAACAAAAGTTTCGGCAGGCGCTGGACGAGCTTATCCAGCAAAAGTCAAAAACGAACGGAGGTACATAATGAACAATTTACAAATCATTAAAGGCGTCCGGTGTTATCTGGATGAAAACGGTGAAGCGTTTTTGAATCTTGAAGATTCAGCAAGAGGGTTGGGATTTACTGAAACCGCTGCAAGCGGAAACGAGACAATTCGCTGGAGGACAGTACGAAAGCATTTATCAAGTTTTGGCATCGCAACAAGTTGCGATAGTGTTCTGCCGGAATATATCCCCGAACCTATCTTTTACCTTTTATCTATGAAAGCTGAAAATGAAGCGGCTAAAAAATTTCAGCATACCATTGCATATGACGTTCTTCCCACTCTTCGCAAAACCGGAACATACTCCATCAACGGTTACACGCCAAAAGCAACGTCACTAGGTGAGGTTGCATCTTTTCTGAAAGTTATGCGGTCCATCATGAAGGAGAACGGACAGTTGCCGGAAAAAATAGCGGAAATGGCAGAACTCCTATGCAGACAGTTCAACATCAAAATTCCGGAGAACTTTGTAAAGCATAACCCATTTGAGCAGACAAGCCTGTTTAACATTACTGCAAATATTGTTTTGCCGCCCCATGCTGAAAATAAACCAGCAAAAGGCGGGTGATCCCATGCCAAAGTTAAGACCTTCAGCAACTGACCAGAAAAACCGTGCCTTACTCGCAACTATCAAATATGGTATGGAGCGGGCCGGAGTAGAACCAGACGAACTTGCACTTGCCGCGCGGGTTTGCAGGGCAACGTATTATGACCGGCTGCGTGACCCCGGGCAATTTAGGCTTTGCGAACTCCGGGGAATCAGTGAAAAGTTACATATCCCGCTTGAACAGCTTATCACCGGCAAGCCCGCCTGACACCCGCGAAGGAGTGATCACAATGCCCGGCATTGATATCCAGCTTGCCATAGCAAAGGCGACGCCGAAGAAACCGATCCTAGAAGAATCGGATGGCAAAGTTACAGACGGAAATGTCCATTACTGCAAGGGCGTTACGGTAGTCCGCTGCCCGCGCTGCGGGACAATCCTAACACGGTCGCATCATTACTGCTGGGACTGCGGACAGAAATTAGAGTGGAAGGAGGGAAAGTGATGGAAGAACTGAAAGCGTGCCCGTACAGCAGACTGCAAATTGACCATGCTGCTGACCGCATGAAGTTGGCGGCGATAAACAAGGAGCCATCTTATTTATGGCCGATTGATTGCTATGTAGCTTTGTGGGCATTAAAAAATATTGGCCGCGCCGAACCGGAAAACAAGGCGCAGTGGATTCCTGCTAATAAGCAGCCACCTGATTTTAAAAAGCGTAATAAAATCCTTGTTTCAGATGGCAGCGATGTTGTCCAAATATATGCAAGTACTATTTATCGTGATGGGAATGGCAACTTACGCGCTCCTGCAAAGCACGGTGCCGGAATAGCTATATTGTACTGGATGCTATCTCCGGAGCCGCCATATGCCCGCAAGCCGGAAGGGAAC
>DHNW01000010.1 GCA_002407675.1 Ruminococcaceae bacterium UBA5406 | reverse complement strand
CGAACTTTATTGTACTCTATCTCTTACTTAACCACAGCCAAAATTATTTCAATGCAAAACCATATGCGGCTGCCGTTTAACCATATCTCTGGCAAATGCGTCGACTTCCTGCTGTGTGTACGGGGTAGCATGAACACGCGCTTCATCACACGGGCGATACTTTTCCGGAAGTCGATACCGATTCAGGCACCAGCGGGGGACAGGGGAAAGTTCCTCTGCCATTTGCAGCAAATCCTTCTGTTTTAGCTGTGGAATAACGGTTGTGCGCACTTCAAAGTCCGCCTTGCTTTTTATCAGAAGGCTAATGGACTCTTGAACTTTCGCTGCATCTGCAGCTGACCCGCAGATTTCCTGGTACCGCGCGGCGGGAGCCTTGTAATCAATAGCAAAAAAATCCGCCGTACCGCTTTTCAAAACTTTTTCTACAATTTCCGGATGCGAACCGTTGGTATCCAATTTGATCCGGTATCCTAAATCCCGGATTTTCTGAAGCGTTTCCACCAAATCCGGCTGAAGAGAAGGTTCACCGCCCGTAACCACCACTCCATCCAAAAGACCGACGCGTTTGTGCAAAAAATCCCAAATTTTGTCCGAATTTAAAATTTCATGCGGCCCGTCAAAAAGGGATCGATTATGGCAGAAAAAGCAATCGTAATTACAGCCCGGTACGAATAAAACACAGGAGATCAAACCGGGAAAATCCACCAAAGAACTTTTTTGAATACCGGAAAAAATCATACTGCATCCTCTTTAATAACGAACTTTTTACGCTGACGGTATTCTTCCTGCTTGCCTTTATTAAAGTTCTGAACGGGACGCAGATAACCGACAACGCGGCTCCAAACTTCAGCCGGCTTACCGCAGACAGGGCAAGTAAAATGTTCGCCTGCTAGATACCCATGATCGCTGCAAATTGAAAAAGTCGGTGTCAATGAAATATATGGCAGCTTATATTTTGTGAAGATTTTCCGAATCAGCCGTTTGGCCGCTTCGGTGTCACGGATTTCTTCACCAAGGTAGAAATGCAAAACAGTTCCGCCCGTATAAAGAGACTGCAGTTCATCCTGCAAGTCAAGCGTTTCAAAAATATCATCCGTATAGCCGACTGGCAACTGGGTCGAATTTGTGTAGTACGGTTCTTTTTCTCCCGCTGTGATGATATCGGGATACCGGGCCTTGTCCAGCCGAGCTAAACTATAGCTTGCACCTTCGGCAGGGGAGGCCTCCAAGTTATAGTAGTGACCGGTCTCTTCCTGAATCTCACGAATTTGGTCGCGCATATAGTTTAAAGTGTTAATGGCAAATTTCTGGCCTTCGGGTGTCGTCAGGTCGTGGCCGGGCCCAAAAAGGTTCAGGCAGGCTTCATTCATACCAATCAAACCGATGGTATTAAAATGGTTATACCAGTAACACCCAGTTTTTTCCTTGATTCCGCGCAGGAAATTCGCTGAATATGGATACAGACCGCGGTCGGTTTGTTCTTCAATTACTTTCCGTTTGATTTCCAGGCTGTCCTTCGCAATATTCATCATTCGCCACAACCGCAGGCGGAATTCGGATTCGGTTTTGGAGAGATAGGCAATGCGCGGCAAATTGATTGTTACAACACCGATAGAACCCGTCAGCGGATTGGAACCGAACAGACCGCCGCCGCGTTTGCGCAGTTCCTTTGTATTCAGCCGCAGGCGGCAACACATGGAAAGCGCGTCTTCCGGTGAAAGATCGGAGTTGATATAATTTGAAAAATAGGGGATGCCGTATTTGCAGGTAATTTCCATGAACTTATTAACAACAGGACTGTCCCACTGAAAGTCTTTCGTAACGTTGATGGTAGGAATTGGAAACGTAAACACGCGTCCTTTCCGGTCGCCTTCCATCATCACGTCACAGAACGCCATGTTGATCATGTCCATTTCTTTTTGGAAATCACCGTATTTTTCCGGTTTGATTTCTCCGCCGACAATCACATTTTGATCGCGCAGTGTACGCGGAACTACAATATCAAACGTCAGGTTGGAAAACGGACACTGAAACCCAACACGAGTTGGGACGTTCAAGTTAAAAATAAATTCCTGCAGAGTCTGTTTGACCGATTTATAGTCCAGACCGTCATAGCGGACAAATGGAGCGCAGTATGTATCAAAAGAAGACCATGCCTGAGCACCGGCAGTTTCTCCCTGCGTTGTAAAAGTAGAATTGACAATCTGCCCTAAAAAAGAGCGCAGATGCTTTGCCGGCTTGGATTCCACTTTGCCTGGAACACCGCCGAAACCGCCCATCAAAAGCTGCCGCAGATCCCACCCGGCACAGTAAGGGCCAAAGAAACCGAGATCATGAATATGAAGATCACCCGAAAGGTGCGCTTCGCGGATTTCTTCAGGATAAATTTCGTGCAGCCAATAATTCTTTGTAAATGCTTCACGCACATAATTGTTCAGGCCGTTGATGGATTTCTGCGTATTGGCATTTTCGTTGATTTTCCAGTCGTCGTCGTTCAGGTATTTGCCAAACATGTTGATGGTTGCCCCAATCAGCGCATTCGACTCCCGAGCTGAACGCCTTTTTTCACGATAAAGAATATAGGCTTTGGCAGTTTTCGCATGTCCCTCTTCAATGAGAACTTTTTCGACAATGTCCTGAATTCCTTCAACTTCCGCAACACCGTCTGGATATTTTGTTTCCGCGATTTTTATAACCTTGTCGGCCAGTTCTTCAGAAGTGGAAAAATCATTTCCTCCAACTGCTTTGGCCGCCTTGAAAATCGCCCATACAATTTTCTCTTTCCGGAAAGGGACTTTGCTGCGGTCTCTTTTCACAATCTGCTTCAGCACGAATGCATCCTCCCTTTTGTACACCTAATATATTGTAGTACACGATATAGCTAATACTATATATATTATCTCTGAGCATGCCATTTGTCAAGAAGCAGCTATAAAAAATAATATATTTTCATGCCCGGCTCTGCTTTAATCCGCACTGCCTGCATGACCGGCGCGGATACTGCGAATAATATATACGGTAAAATAGCAGATGCCGGAAAGGATCACAATGCTGGCACCGGAAGCGATATTCAGCGTGTAGGAAAGTGCAAGACCAACAAAGCAGAATCCAATTCCAAGCAGGACCGCGAGAACCATGCGGGTCTGGAACCGTTTTACAAGAAGACCGGCGGTAGCCGCCGGAGCGGTTAGCAATGCCAAAACAAGAATAATACCAACCGCACGGATCATGACCACGACGGTCATCGCGATCAGTACCAGGAGCAGGTAATCGAGAAAAGCCGTATGGATTCCCATCACCTGTGCAAACTCGGAATCAAACAAATAGGCCTTCCACGTATCAAACAGGACCGCCACAGCAAACAGGACAATCACCGTTAAGCACAGCATCAGCCGCAGGTCTGTTTTCGTTACGGAAAGGATGTTGCCAAACAGGTAGGAGGTTAGATCCGGCGGGTAGGATGGCATAAGGGAGACAAACAGAATGCCGAGCGCCATCCCGCAGGACCAGAAGAGTCCGATTGCAACCTCCGAATGGGAGGATTTTTTGCGGCTGATGGTTCCAATGGCAAGTGCCGCCCCAATGGAGAACAGGAAAGCCCCTAGGATCGGCTCAAACCCCATTAGATAACCGAGGCCAACCCCGCCCAGGGATGTATGTGCGATACCACCGCTGAGCATAACTAATTTTTTTTCAATAACGATTACGCCAATTACACCGCAGGCAATGCTGGTTAGAATACCGGCCAGCATTGCATTTTGCAAAAACTGATAGTGTATCATAGCAGCCAGCATTTATTTTTCCTCCCTGTGTGTTTTCAAAACTCTGTGCGGTACGCCATGCGCAATCAGATCAATGGGGCATCCGTACATTGCATGGAGGGTTTCTTCTTTCAGTTCCGGTTCTCCATGGTAAACAAGGCGTCTGTTCAGGCAGGCAATTTGGTGAACCTGCGAGGAAACAGCCATCGTGTCATGCGTGACGAGAAGGATGGTCATCCCGCTCCGGTTTAGATCCGCCAGCAGGTTGAAAATCTGAGCCCGCGATTTCGCATCAACGCTGGCCGTTGGTTCGTCTAAAAGCAGAAGTCTTGGTTTTTCCGCCAGTGCACGGGCAATCAGCATTTTCTGGAATTCTCCGCCTGAAAGATCGTGGATCCGTCTGCCGGCCAAGTCCGCAATGCCAACCTTTCTCAGCGCCGCAGCCGCAGTATCCCGGTCGATTGAGCTGTATCGGTGGAACAGAAGTTTTTTCCGCGTTAATGTTCCTGTAAGGACTACTTCTCTCACCGTAACCGGGAATTCCCTTTCCATCAATGAGAGCTGGGGAACGTATCCCACCCATGTTCCGGTTTTTCCGGGTTCTTTTCCGCAAACGGATATTTCCCCGGAATAAATGGGAATCAGTCCCAAAATGGCTTTCAGCAGCGTCGTTTTTCCGCCGCCGTTTGGCCCGATGATACCCAGGTATTCCCCCTTTGGTACATCAAAACTCACATCTGAAAGGACTGTGCTGGAATCATACTTAACAAAAAGATGCCGAATCTGAAGGATACTGCCCATGTTTGTTTATTTTCCTCCCGGATTGTTTTTCACGGATCTGGCTATTGTCTGAGCCATTTTGATTAGATTGTTTTCGTAATCAGCTGCCAGCGGAGCAAGCGCAGTGGTTTTTCCGCCGATTTCTTCGGCAAGGGCTTTTGCCTGTTTGCTGTCGATTTCCTCTTGATAAAAAACAGTTTTTGTGCCGTCTGCCTTCGCCAGATCCACAATCTGCTGCATCCGCTGTGCGGTTGCTTCTTTTCCGTCCTGTTCCAAGGCAGTCATTTTTAAACCGTAGTCATCGGCAAAATAACCAAATGCCGGGTGAAAAACGATAAAAGTCCGACTTTTCACACCAGACAAAATGGTCTGTATTTTTGTGTCCAGAGTGTCCATCTTTTTTTCATAAGCCTGCTCATTCTTTTGATATTGGCTGCTGTGGGAGGGATCAATCGCTTCCAGCTCCTGTGCCATGACCTTCACCATGACTTTTACCCTTTTTGGGGAAAGCCAGATGTGCGGATCGCGCCCGCCGGATTCAAATTTGCGGTCTGTATAGACTTTGGCAACCTCATCCTGCAGTTTAACCACTTTCATGGTTTTGATGTCTGAGACTTTTGGCAGAATACCAGCGGATTCCGCTGGAACGCCAATGGCGAAATAAATTTGTGCGCGGCTGAGGCTGGTCATTTCTTTCGGCGTCGGTTCGTAGGTTTCCGGGCTGCTGCCTGGGGGGATCGCCGTCACTACATCCGCAAGATTGCCGCATACGGCTTTGGCGAAAGTTGCTTCCGGAACAATGCTTACGGCAACCGTCGGCTTTTCGGAACTTTGGGAGGATGACTGAACGGCAGGCGTCCTGCTGCAGCTGCTCCCCAAAAGGGTAACCGAAGCAATCAGGGCTATGGCAGCTATTTTTGATTTTGGGTTCATAAAGGGTTCTCCTAACAAAGCATTATTTGCAAACGATTTGCATTTGCAAATAGATGGTAGCACAATTAGCCGATTTTGTAAATACTGAAATCTGCGGCAGCCGCACATATCTGTACAGGAATTGGGTACGCTACACCTGAAAGGGGTGGAAGTTATGCTTGATAAAATTGCTTTGATAATTTTAATTATCGGCGGACTTAATTGGGGAGCTATCGGACTTTTTAATTTTGATTGTGTCGCTTGGATTTTTGGCGGGGCGCTTTCGATTGGAAGCCGAATTGTATATATTCTTGTCGCAGTAGCAGCGCTTTGGTGCATCAGGCTGCTTTTCAGCGATGATGAAGAAAAAACAATCCGCACAAAATAAAACGCTGTTTAAAACTGCCGCAGACAAGTTTTCAGAAACAAATATTGAATATGACCTCAAAAATGCGCTTTGAAAGCCTTACATGGGCATATTCAAAGTGCATTTTTGGCGCAGAGAACCTATCCAGCGGTCCTGTTCTGTGTTTATTGATTCATTTCATAAATGAGGCGCAGTCCTTCCAGCAGAAGCGTATCACAGGAAACAATGTCCCGTTCACATTGATGAATAATTTCCTGCGAGAGTCCTCCGGTTGCAACGACACTGCATTTTTTGCCCAGTTCCCGCTCCATCCGGCCGCACATGCCGTCAATCATACAGGCCGTTCCGCTGATCAGGCCGGAACGAATACATTCCGCCGTGCTGCCGCCGATCACATGTTTCGGCGCTTCCAGACTGACAGAAGAAAGCAGGGCTGTCCGGCTTGTGAGCGCATCCAGTGAAATTCCTACCCCCGGGGCGATAGCTCCTCCCAGCAGCCGCCTGTCCTCATCCAGCACAACAAGAGTTGTTGCCGTGCCCATATCCAAAACAATGCAGGGACCCGGGAACATGTCGGCCGCGGCCACACATCCCACAACCAGATCGGCTCCGACAATTTCCAGGTATTTTGCGTCGATCAGAATGCCGGTTTTCGTCTTTGGCCCTACGCAGAGCGGCTCTACTCCTGTCAGCCGCCGGACTGCCTGGGTTAAAGCCCCTCCAACAGAAGGAACGACAGAACTGATAGCGCTTCCCTCTATCTGCCGGGGGGAAATTCCATAAAGTTTAAGGATTTCGTGTAATTCAATTGCATACTCATCCGCCATTTTTGTCCGGTCAGAGGCCATGCGGGATACAAGCAGCAGCTTCTTCCCTTCATAAACCCCAAGTGTGATGTTGGTGTTTCCGATGTCCAGAACCAGTGTCATTCTATACCACCCCATATAAAAGCGGAGCGGAAAAGATGCTCCGGCCCCTTTCCGTCTGCTGTTACTATCATCAATATTATAGCAACATGGTCCTTTTCATGCAAGAAAATCTGTCTGAATTCCGTTTTACTGAAAAAATAAGCGGACGGAAAGGGAAGAGAGAATCAGCGCCGTTATGTCACCGGCTACCGCTGCCGGGATAGTATGGCGTGTTTTTTTAATCCCTACCGAACCAAAATAAACCGCTACGGCGTAAAACGTTGTTTCGGTCGAGCCGGCCATGACGGATGCCACACGCCCTGCAAAGCTGTCTGGGCCGCAGTCTTTGTAGATCTGTGTCAGAATGGCAGTAGCACCGCTTCCGGATACCGGCTTAATCAAAGCAAGCGGTATAATCTGAACGGGAATTCCCAGTGCTCCCGCAGCCGGTCCCAGAAAGGAAGCAAGCAGATCCAGCGCTCCAGATGCACTCAGCATCGAAACCGCCATAATCAGCCCAACGAGCGTCGGCAGAATGGAAACAGAAGATTGAAGCCCTTCCTTTGCACCGGTAATAAATGCGTCAAAGACAGGAACTCCGCGAAAAGAACCAAACAGGACAATGCACAGAACAACTGCCGGGATTACCCATATACCGATTTTATCCATCAAAAAGGCCCTCCAGAGCTTTAGCGCATAGGACTCCAACGGCAAGTGCCCCCAGCGATGTTATCCACACGGCAGGAAGGATGTCGAACGGTGTCGCTGAACCGAATTGTGCCCGCAGGGCCGCTGTGAATGTGGGTATCAGCTGAATAGAAGAGGCGTTAATGACCACAAACATGGCCATGGCGTTGTCCGCTGTATCGGTTGGGTTTTCTTTTTTCAATTCCTTCATCGCCGCAATGCCAAGCGGGGTGGCTGCGTTTCCCAGCCCCATCAGGTTAGCCGTCATATTCATGCACATGGCCCGTTCGGCCTTTCCGTTTTTCCTGCAGGATGGAAACAGCCAGCTCATCAGCGGATTTAATGCCTTAGACAGCAGCAGCGTGATCCCGCCTTTGTCGGCAATATTCATTAGACCCGTCCATGCACACATCATTCCTGTCATGGATATAACCAGCGTTACGGCATCCTGAGCCCCGGTTAAAACCGCAGAGGAAAGCTGCTGAATACGGCCTGTTGCCGCAGCGCAGATAATACTGAATAAAATCAGGCCGGTCCATATATAATTTAACAATTTGTTCATCTCCTTCCCAAAAAATGCCTGTATAATAACTATTCGGCGGATAGCGGGAATATTATTTACGGGAGAGATTGGAAAAAAGATTTGTGGCGGCTTTTTTCCTGCAACTAATTGACATTTTTGGAAAGTCATACTATAATATGTCCTATTTGATAGATTAATTATTTTTTTAAGCGAAAGGATGGACATTTTTTGAAATCTACAGGAATTGTGAGAAAAGTAGACGAACTCGGCCGGATCGTACTTCCAAAAGAATTAAGGAACACGTTAAACATCAATGAAAAAGATCCACTGGAAATCTACGTCGATGAAGACAACAAGATTGTTTTAAAAAAGTACGAACCTGCCTGCATTTTTTGCGGTGGGATGAATGGAATTGTCGGCTACAGGGGATATAACGTCTGCCGTGACTGTCAGGAAAAATTGGCGGCAATGCTGGGCAAAGAAAATAACAGCCGCGAAGACTGAATAATCCGCGAAGGAATGTTCCCGCCAGTTAAAAAGGTCTTTTATAATTCTGCTTCCTATGCGGATTTTCTCGTAACAGGTAAGAAAATTGGTTTGTCAAACTGAAACATCCGGCGGCCGTTTCAGTCTATTTTATGCTCTATCTGAAAAGTCCTTTGCAGGCGGGGCGGCTTCTGCCGTTCCGCCTGCACCGTTTATGCTGAAAGTGACTGCTACCTTTAATGGTACGGCTGTATTGAATTTTGAAATTACCCCATTATAGAAGCCTCCGGATTAAATAAAAATAGTGAGTGATGAATTTGTACTGGATAGAAATTATTAAATCAATCATTTTTGGAATTATTGAAGGTATTACGGAGTGGCTGCCTATCAGCAGCACCGGGCACATGATCCTTGCCGATGAATTTATTGAATTGAACATGTCCGCACGGTTTAAGGAAATGTTTCTCGTTGTGATCCAGTTTGGCGCCATTTTGGCTGTTATTGTCCTATATTTTCATCGATTAAATCCATTTTCTCCCCGAAAAACAGCCCCGCAGAAAAGAGCAACCCTTTCGCTGTGGGGAAAAGTTCTTGTAGGATGTGTCCCAGCCGGAATTATCGGCGTTCTGTTTAATGATAAAATCAACGCCCTGTTTTACAATTACCAGACGGTTGCCCTTATGCTGGTACTTTATGGTATCTTGTTTATAATTGTTGAAAACCGAAACCGAAACCGTGTTCCGGCGATTCGCTCCATTTCTCAGTTTTCGTACCAAACGGCTTTTCTCATTGGTTTGTTTCAGGTCCTTGCCTTGATCCCCGGGACTTCCCGCTCCGGTGTAACGATTCTGGGTGCTCTGCTGATTGGCACATCCCGCGAAACAGCCGCCGAGTACACCTTTTTCCTTGCAATCCCCGTCATGCTGGGAGCCAGTCTCCTGAAGATGTTTAAGTTCGGTCTTGCCTTCACTCCGCTGGAAGCCGCAGTTCTTCTGACCGGCATGGTCACGGCCTTCCTTGTCTCCATTCTGGCGATCCGCTTTTTAATGAGATACATCAAAAAACACGATTTCAAGCCTTTCGGCTATTATCGGATTGTCCTCGGCGTGGTGGTGCTTTCTTACTTTCTGCTGGCGGGCTGAGCCGGCAGACCCGGTGTTCAGTATAATTAGATTCGCTTCTTTTTTTATAGATGAGATGATGCGGTAGCCGCTTTTAGGCAGCGGCATATACTGTTAAAGAAAACAGTCTATGAAAAAAGAAGCGTGTTTTTTATGCCTTATACAACCCGAGAGCTTTTAGCAAGAATGATCGAATGCGAAGCAGGCGGCGAGGGCGACACCGGAATGCGGGCGGTCGGATCCGTGATTGAAAACCGGGCCAATGTGCCGTACGGAGAGTTTTTCCGGGTCAGCAATGGGGGAAACCTCCGCGCCATTATGACGCAGCCCGGCCAGTTCACCTGCATGAAGGAATTCATTAATGGAACATACAACCCTCAGAATGTCTACAATATGAACCCGCAGGATATCCATTACCAGATTGCGGACTGGATTCTGTCGGCAAATACGCTGGGTGCCGTTGGCGATTCGCTGTTTTATTACAACCCGTACAGCCCGGTGTGCGCTGATTATTTCCCCTCGGGCGGTGTAGGGAGCTATTATACGCGTATTCACAAGCATTGCTTTTATGCCCCCACACAGAAATATGCAAAAACCTGATGGGAGGAATCAAGAATGAATGGTCAGTTACCAAATTTCAGTTCGGTATATGACAGCCGCTGTGCCTGCCCGGTACAGCCTTCTGCCGCTGCACCGGCGGTTTCCGTCCCCGGTCAGCCAGATATTCCGGGAACGGCTGTTTACCGGCAGAAAAACGCTGTCGCAGCTGCGCCGCAGGGAGCAGTCTCTGAAACCGACTCGGCGCCAATTACGGATACCACCCGCCCGATGCCGCTGACATTGGAAAGTATGCAGTATTTAAACGGTTTTCTGCGCGCCCAGGTCGGTCGGCGGATTCGGATGGAATTTTTGATAGGAACCAATACCTACCTGGAAAAATCGGGGAAGCTGCTTAGCGTCGGTGCTAATTACATCCTATTGCAGGAAGCAATGAGCGATAACCTGCTGGTCTGTGATTTTTATAATATCAAATTTGTCACCATCTTTCAGTAAAGCAGTTCTAAAATTCGGAGGCTCTGCGGAAATAGGATTTTTCACATTTTCACCTTTTTCGACCCCGTGGAAACGGGGTCCATTTTTTCTGTCTGTGAAAATTTTAAAATATAATGTTTTCCATATTGATTAATTATCTTATTGGCAGTACAATAAAATATAGAGATAATCCTAATATATGCCCTAAAATATACCAAAAAAGCTGTGAGGTGAGTGGATGGCATTGGAAATGGTTGAAGCGATCCGAAAGGCCGAGGAAGATGCCGCACAGGCGGAAAAGTCTGCGGCTGCGGAGCGGGAACGAATTGTAGGCGATGCCAAAAAAGAAGGACAGGCCGCTGCCGCTGAAAAGATTGCGCAGTCGCGCAGAGAAGCCAGTGCATTGATTACCAGAGTCCAGCAGGAAAACAAACAGAAGGAAAAAGACATCTGCTCCGCTGCTGAGGCGGAAATCCGGGTCCTTCGGGAGCAAGCCGCGAAGAAAGAACCGGAAGCTATCAGGCTGATTCTGTCTGAGTTCTACTGATCATAATCTTCGGAGCCCTTGATTTTCCAGAAGGAGGGATTTGCTATTTGGCGGTTCAACAGATAAAATACATCCGGCTGTGCGGCCTGAAGAAAGACCGAAAAAAAATTCTGGAGCGGCTTCAGTTCCTCGGTGCCGTAGAAGTCAGCGATCTCCATCTGCAGGAAGATGATATTTTTAAAAAAAGCAATCTTGCAGCGTCGTGTTCTCTCTTTTCCCAAAATGTAAAAGAAGCAAAAGAAGCGCTGGACATCCTCAACCGGGAAATTCCGGAGAAGAAACCGATCTTCGCGTCGCTGGAGGGAAAAAGGCAGGCTACTCCAAAACAGTATGAAGCCTTTTGCACCCGGCATGACGAAACCGTTGACAGAGCCAAACAGATAAGGATGCTTTCGGATGAAATTTCTCAGGCTCGTGCCGACATTTTAAAAATGGAAATGCAGGCGGAATCATTAAAGCCGTGGTTTTCTTTGGATGTACCGCTGGATTTTACCGGTACAGAAACGGTTTCCGCTTTTATCGGCGCAGTTCCTGAAGAATGGACGCAGGAAAGTATATATGATTTTCTTGCGCGAAATGCGCCTCAGTGCGGCCCGACTGCAGCTGAGATCATCAGCGCCGGCCCGGAACAGACCTGTCTGTTTCTGCTGGCTGAGAAAGAAGATTGTGCAGAGGTGGAATCCGCTCTGGCCGCCGCAGGATTTGTGCGGCCGTCTGTCCAGTCGGACAGGCCTCCAAAAGAGCAGGCCGGCCTGCTGCAAAAAGAAATTTCCGAGAAGAAAGAATTCATTGAACAAAAGCAGGCAGAAATTCGGAACTTTGCAGCCTTCCGAAGCGATTTGCAGTTTTTGTCGGATTACGATTCTATGCGGTATGACAAGTACGGCGTAATTGGACGCCTGGTACAAACAAAACGGGTTTTCCTTCTGTGCGGTTACGTTCCTGCGGAAAAATCCGCCCCACTGGAAGAAGAACTCACGCGGGATTTTGATATTGCTATTGAATTTTCGGATCCTGCCGAAGATAATGACGTGCCTGTGCTGCTGAAAAACAATGGCTTTGCCGCCCCGGTAGAAGGGGTGCTGGAGTCTTTCAGCCTGCCGGGCAAGGGCGAAATTGATCCATCGTTTATTATGGCTGGTTTTTATTATTTTCTGTTCGGAATGATGCTGGGCGATGCGGCTTACGGTATTATCATGACCCTTGTCTGTGGAATATTGCTCCACAAGTATAAGAATATGGCCGTCACAACCCACAAAACGCTCCGAATGTTCTTTTTCTGTGGCATTTCCACGGCATTCTGGGGGTTTATGTTCGGAAGTTTCTTCGGCGACGCGGTCTCTGTAATCGGCAGTACATTTTTTCATGCAGCTGTTACCCTTCCGCCCATTTGGTTTGAGCCGCTTAACAAGCCTATGAAACTTTTGATTTTTTGCTTTCTCGTGGGAATCATTCATCTTTTTACAGGGCTTGGAATCAGCTTTTACCAATCCTGGCGCGCCGGAAAGTATAAGGATGCCATCTGCGACGTGGTTTTTTGGTACATGCTGGTAGGCGGGCTGATCGTTCTTTTGCTCAGTACAAAAATGATGGTAAGCATGTTTGACCTGACTTTTATTGTTCCGGCGCCGGTGGGAAAAACAGCTGGCTATATCGCGGCAGTCGGTGCGGTTGGAATTATCCTGACAGGGGGGCGCAGCTCGCGCAACCCGGTTAAGCGGATCCTGAAGGGCCTGTACAGTCTTTATAATATTACGGGATACTTAAGCGATATTCTTTCTTATTCCCGCCTGCTGGCTCTGGGGCTTGCTACCAGCGTTATTGCGTCGGTGGTTAATAAAATGGCCGCCATGGCCGGCGGGGGAATCGGAGGAATTGTCGGAGCCGTTATTTTTATCGTTGTATTCCTTGTAGGCCATATCATGAATATTCTGATCAATCTCCTGGGTGCATATGTGCATACAAACCGTTTGCAGTATGTGGAGTTTTTCGGAAAATTCTACTCCGGCGGAGGCAGAAAATTTACTCCGTTTTCCGCTGATTCCAGCACTCAATATTATCAATTTAGGGAGGAAAATAAATCATGAACTTTGTCAACAGTTTGGGAATTGTTTTTGCGCTGTTCGGCGCAGTGCTTGCCGCACTTTTGCCCGGCATCGGTTCTGCAAAAGGCGTTGGGGCCACAGGCCAGGCCGCTGCGGGGGTTGTTACGGAAGATCCGTCAAAATTCGGCAAAGTCCTGGTGCTCCAGCTTCTGCCGGGCACGCAGGGCATTTATGGATTGCTGATTGCCTTTATCGCCCTGTCACAGATCGGCATTCTCGGCGGAGCGGCCCAATCAATCTCCGCGGCGAAGGGGCTGCTGTATCTTTGCGCCTGCCTGCCCATGGCATTCGTCGGTTATCAGTCCGCTATCCATCAGGGAAAAGCTGCCGTTGCCAGTATCGGTTTGGTTGCCAAACGGCCCGACCAATTCGGCAAATCCATGATTTTCCCCGCTATGGTTGAAACTTATGCGATCCTTGCTCTGCTGGTTTCCATTTTGTCTATCGTTGGTATCGGAAACCTGAAAATATAGTCTGAAGAATAACGAAAAAACGAGTGGGAGAGTCGATCCATGACGGGTTTAGAAAAAATCGTCCGGGACATCTCAAAAGAATCGGAAACTGCTATTTCCGCTGTGCTGGAAGGCGCGCACCGGGATGCCGAGCAGATCCGAAAAGAATCGGAAACGGAGGCGAATGAGCAGTGCAAGGCCATTCGTCTCCGCGCAGAACAGGAAGCGGAAGAGGTACGGGATCGGATGACTTCCGCTGCAAACCTGCAAAAGCGCCGTACTATTCTGAAAGCAAAACAGCAAATTATCAGTGAAATTTTTGAAAAGGCGCGCCTGAAGCTTTCCGAACTTCCGGAAAATGAATATTTTGGACTGATTCTGAAGGTAGCCGCCAAATATGCCTTGCCCGAAAAAGGGGAAATCCTGTTTTCACCGAAAGATCTTAAGCGTTTGCCTCCTGATTTTGAGAAAAAGCTAAATTCCGCTCTGAAGGACGGTGCCTTCCTGACAGTATCCAGCCATTCTCAGTCAATCAACGGGGGCTTCATTCTGGTTTACGGCGGGGTGGAAGAAAACTGTTCCTTTTCCGCCCTCTTTGACGCGAAGCGCGACGAGATACAAGACAAAGTCCAGGCGCTTCTGTTTGCGGAGGCTTGAAAATGGCCGATAACGAATACACTTATGCTGTGGCACGTATCCGTTCGAAAGAGCTTACCCTGCTGAATTCTCAGGCCGTCGAACAGCTACTGGCCTGCAAAACTTATGAAGAATGCCTGCACATTCTTGCAGATCGCGGCTGGGATACAGGCACATCGGGAGGCGCGGAAGGAATGTTGGCTGCCGAACGGGATAAGACGTGGAGTCTGATTGCCGAACTGGCAGGAGATACATCCGAGTTTAACGTATTCCTGTATACCAATGATTTTCATAATTTAAAAGCGGCTATCAAACAAGTCTGTATGCAGACGGAAGTACCGCATATCTTTTTCAGCCATGGTACGGTGGCTCCAAATACAATTTTAAAGGCAGTGCAGGAACACGATTTTTCGAGATTGCCGAAACGGATGCAAGCGGCCGGGCAGGAAGCATTTGACACGCTGCTGCATACCCATGACGGTCAGCGCTGCGATGTCATTATCGACCGCGCAGCGTTAGAATCCGTTTATGCCGCGGGAAAAGAATCAGAAAATGAAGTTATCAGGGAATATGCAGAACTGACGGTTGCCGAAGCAGATATTCGCATTGCGGTGCGGGCAGCCAGGACGGGAAAAAAACTTGAATTTTTGGAAAGAGCCCTGGCTCCGTGTCATACACTGGACGTAAAACGCCTTGCGCATGCGGCTGTTTCCGGCATAAACTCAATCTGCGACTACCTGACTGCCACATCTTACGATTCGGCGGTCCCTGCTTTGAAAGAATCCCTTTCGGCTTTTGAACGCTGGTGCGACAATCTTTTAATCAGACGGATTCGTCCACAGAAATACAATCCATTTACAGTAGCTCCTCTTGCGGCGTATCTTCTTGCCCGCGAAAATGAAATCAAGATTGTGCGGATTATTCTATCAGGCAAGCTGAACCAACTTTCGGACGCTTCCGTCCGGGAAAGGGTGAGGGAGACGTATGTATAAAATTGCCGTGCTTGGCGACCGGGACAGTATATACGGTTTTGCAGCGCTTGGTCTGGATATTTATCCAGTGGCAAAGGGAGCCGAAGCAGCCAGTGAACTGCATCATTTAGCAGAAAACGGATATGCGGTAATTTATGTGACAGAGTCCGTTGCAGATTCCATTGCGCAGGATATCGCGCAGTATGCCGACCGTCCCTTTCCCGCTGTCATTCCTATTCCGGGTGTATCCGGAAACACAGGTTCTGGAATGGCAAATGTAAAGAAATTTGTAGAGCAGGCGGTTGGCTCCGATATCATATTCAACGGCGAATCATAATAAAGCAGGTGAAATGATGAGTAACGGTACAATTAAAAAAGTGGCCGGGCCTTTGGTGATCGCCGGGGGAATGCGGGACGCAAACATGTTCGATGTGGTGCGTGTCAGCAGTCAAAGGCTGATCGGCGAAATTATAGAGATTCACGGTGACCGGGCATCCATTCAGGTTTATGAAGAGACATCCGGCCTGAAGCCGGGCGAACCGGTGGAATCTACCGGCGCTCCCTTAAGCGTTGAACTTGGCCCTGGCCTTATCGGCAGTATTTACGATGGTATCCAGCGTCCGCTGGATAAAATCATGCAGATTTCAGGGAATAACCTACATCGCGGCGTGGAGGTGCCCGCACTGGGACGCGAGAAAAAGTGGCATTTTACCCCCTGCATCACCGTAGGACAGAAGGTCGTGGCTGGGGATATTCTCGGATCTGTACAGGAGACGGAAATTGTCATACAAAAAATCATGGTGCCGTACGGAATATCCGGCACAGTTTCATCCATTTCGGAAGGCGATTACACGGTATTGGACCGCGTGGCATCCATCCAGTCAGACGACGGAACAGAGCATCCCGTCACCCTGATGCAGAAATGGCCGGTACGCCGAGGCCGCCCATATTCAGAAAAGTTGCCGCCGGATATGCCCCTTGTTACGGGCCAGCGTGTTATTGATGTGCTTTTCCCCATTGCAAGAGGTGGAACGGCCGCTATTCCGGGACCGTTCGGCAGCGGAAAAACCGTGGTGCAGCATCAACTGGCAAAATGGGCGGATGCCGATATTGTAGTTTATATCGGCTGTGGTGAACGCGGCAATGAAATGACCGATGTTCTGAACGAATTTCCGACCCTGAAAGATCCAAAATCAGGCTATTCACTCATGAAACGGACAGTACTGATTGCCAACACGTCCGACATGCCTGTGGCGGCGCGTGAAGCCTCTATCTACACCGGCATTACCATTGCAGAGTATTTCCGGGATATGGGCTATTCTGTGGCGCTTATGGCAGATTCTACTTCCCGGTGGGCTTGAAGCCCTACGCGAAATGTCCGGCCGCCTGGAAGAAATGCCGGGCGAAGAAGGCTACCCTGCCTACCTTGGCAGCCGCCTTGCGCAGTTTTATGAACGCGCCGGGCGTGTGAAAACGCTCGGTACCAAAAGCCGAGAGGGTTCTCTTTCCGTTATTGGAGCTGTTTCACCTCCGGGCGGTGATATTTCCGAACCTGTTTCGCAGGCGACGCTGCGTATTGTAAAAGTCTTTTGGAGTTTGGACTCCAGCTTAGCTTACAAGCGTCATTTTCCGGCTATCAATTGGCTGACCAGTTACTCGCTTTATACCGATACACTTGGAAAATGGTTCAACCAAAATGTTCACGAAGACTGGATGCGGCTGCGCGGCCGAATTTTGCTGCTTTTGCACGAGGAGTCAGAGCTGGATGAAATTGTAAGACTTGTTGGCATGGATGCTCTTTCTGCGCCGGACCGCCTGAAAATGGAAGCGGCTCGTTCCATTCGGGAGGATTTTTTGCAGCAGGATGCGTTTAACGATATTGATATGCATTCTTCTCTGGAAAAAGAGTATTTGATCATGAAAATGGTCCTGACCTATTATGATGAATCAAAAGACGGTTTAAACCGGGGCATTCCCGTGGAACCGCTTGTTGCGCTCCCGGTGCGTGAACGGATTGGCCGCTTTAAATATGTCCCAGATGGGCAGATACACGAGGAGTATGACGGGATTCTGAAAGATCTCCATAATGAAATTTCAGATCTTGCAAATGGAAAGGAGGAATCCTGATGCCGCGGGAATATAAAACCATTCAGGAAGTTGCCGGCCCTTTGATGCTTGTGCAGGGTGTAGAAAATGTAGCCTATAATGAATTGGGTGAAATTGAGCTTGCCAACGGTGAAAAACGGCGTTGCAAGGTGCTGGAAATTGATGAGGGCAATGCACTAGTCCAGCTTTTTGAAAGTTCAACCGGTATTAATCTGGAAGAAAGCAAAGTCCGCTTTTTGGGGCACAGCATGGAGCTGGGTGTTTCCGGAGATATGTTAAGCCGTGTTTTTGACGGCTTGGGCCACCCTATAGACGGCGGTCCAGAGATTTTGCCGGAAAAACGCCTTGACATTAACGGCCTTCCCATGAATCCGGCAGCGCGCAATTATCCTCAGGAGTTTATTCAAACGGGTGTTTCAGCAATTGATGGGCTGAATACATTGGTTCGCGGACAAAAATTGCCAATTTTTTCTGCAAGTGGATTACCTCACGCCAATCTTGCAGCGCAAATTGCAAGACAGGCCCGCGTGATTGGGACGAAAGAACCCTTCGCAGTGGTTTTTGCTGCCATTGGCATCACATATGAAGAGGCGAATTTTTTCATTCAGAGTTTTCGTGATTCCGGTGCCATCGACCGTACTGTGGTGTTTGTTAACCTGGCCAACGATCCTGCTGTCGAAAGAATCGCCACCCCGCGTATGGCTCTGACTGCCGCGGAATATCTGGCATTTGAAAAGGATATGCATGTGCTGGTCATCATGACTGATATCACGAACTATGCGGATGCACTTCGTGAAATCTCCGCCGCTCGAAAAGAAGTTCCGGGCCGCCGCGGCTATCCCGGTTACATGTACACCGACTTGGCATCACTCTATGAACGCGCCGGCAGACAAAAGGGCAAGCGGGGGAGCATTACAATGATTCCAATCCTTACCATGCCCGAAGACGATAAAACCCACCCCATTCCGGATTTGACCGGTTACATTACGGAAGGACAGATTATTTTAAGCCGTGAGCTTTATCGGAAGGGAATTGAACCGCCTATTGATGTGTTGCCGTCGTTGTCCCGCCTGAAAGATAAAGGCATTGGGGAAGGTAAAACGCGCGCGGATCATGCCAACACCATGAATCAGCTGTTTGCTGCTTATGCACGCGGGAAAGACGCGAAGGAACTGATGGTGGTCTTGGGCGAGGCCGCTTTGACTGATATTGACAAGCTGTATGCAAAATTTGCCGACGAATTTGAGCGGCAGTATGTTTCACAGGGATACAATACCAACCGCAGTATCGAAGAAACGCTTGATCTGGGATGGAAACTTCTTTCCATCTTGCCGCGCAGTGAACTGAAGCGTATTAAAGACGTCTATCTCGATCAATATTACGGTAAAACAGGAACCAAGGGGTGATGGTATGGCTGCCACACATGTAAATCCGACACGAATGGAACTGACGCGCCTGAAAAAAAAGCTCGTTACGGCTCTTCGCGGCCATAAGCTGCTGAAGGATAAGCGAGATGAATTGATGAGGCAGTTCCTGATTCTTGTTCGTGAAAATAAATCGCTCCGTGAAAAAGTCGAAGCTGGGATTCGCTCCGCCGATCAAAATTTTGTCCTTGCAAGAGCCGCTATGCCGGATGAGGAAGTCAATGTTGCCCTGATGGCTCCCAAGCAGGAAGTTTATCTTGAGATGGATGAGCGCAATGTTATGAGTGTAGAAGTTCCGGTTTTTCATTATAAAACGCGAACACCAGATGCCGACGATATTTATTCGTATGGATTTGCATTTACATCCGGCGATCTTGATGCCGCCGTAAAATCTCTGGCAGATCTTCTGCCGGATATGCTGAAACTTGCAGAAGTTGAAAAGTCATGCCAGTTAATGTCAATGGAAATCGAAAAAACACGCCGGCGCGTCAACGCTTTGGAACATGTTATGATTCCGGAATTACAGGAAAATATCCGGTACATTACCATGAAACTAGATGAGAATGAACGCTCAACGCAGATTCGTCTGATGAAGGTTAAAGACATGATGCTGGAGGAAGCCCACCATTACAAAAAGAAGCAGAACGAGGCTTTTGCCGGATGACGGACGTTGCCGTTCTAGATTCTATAGAATAAATAAGTCCGCTTTCGCATGACACGAAAGCGGACTTATTTATTCTGGTCTTAACAGTTTTCAATATTTTCCATGCACCAATTCACCCATGCTTTTACCTTACAGCCGGTTTCCTTTTTGGAAAGCTGATTCCACATTCAACCGATCGGCATTCCAGTGTGCCGTGCACCACGCTTCTTTTAGCGGCATCATATTCTTTATGTAATATTCAAAGAAAGTTCTGGAACGCGATGTATCTTTTTCTTTGCGTTTCTGCAAGGTGTCTTCACTGGCCTCAAGGAATAAAATTCTATTCGGCATACAATGTTTTAACTGCTCCAGTTCTTTGTGCAGTGCTAACCCAATATTCCAGTCAACGCCGATTGATTTGGGATAATTCCACGTGTAAAATTCAATTTCTTCGGCCCCAAAATCCATAACGGAGCAGCGGTGAGTTTGAGCTTCTTCCCAACGAACGATTTCATTTTGAATCCATAATTTTTGAATTTCCACGTAATCATCAAAAATATTCTTGTTAAGATGTCTTGTTTTTATAGTCTGAATGACTGCGGAATTGTTTTCATAGCTGACGTGTACATAGGACGCATGTTTTTTCAAATAGTTGACGGCAGTCGTCTTTCCAACGGCCATGCAGCCTTGAATGGACAGTGTAACGGGCAATGAAAAACACTACCTTCCCGTCATAACTCTCTCAGCCAGTATTTTCGGTCAAGGCTTCGATACTGTACAGCTTCTGCAACGTGACGCGGCAGAATGGTTTCCGATTGATCCAAGTCAGCAATGGTACGGCATACTTTTAGAACGCGGTCATACGCGCGGGCAGAAAGTCCCAAACGGTCAAAGGCTGTTTTTAAAAGGACATCACTTTTTTCGGTCATCCGGCAAAAATCATGGAGCCGATCCGGCGTTATCCGCGCGTTGCAAGCGATGCCGGTTCCGCGAAACCGTTCGTTCTGAATAGCGCGGGCAGTATTGACACGTACCCTGATTGTGGCAGAACTTTCCGCTTTTTCATTGGATGACAGCTCCTCATATTCCACGGGAGGAACTTCAATATGCAGATCAAGCCTGTCAAGCAGAGGACCGGAGACACGAGCAAGATAACGGGAAACTGCCTGCGGCGAACAAGTACAGCGCCGCTTTGGATGCCCAAAATAGCCGCATGGGCAAGGATTCATTGCCGCAACAAACATGGCAGAACAGGGATACGACACGGTTCCGCTGGCGCGGGAAATAGTGACATAGCCATTTTCGATCGGCTGACGCAGAACTTCCATGGCAGCCCGTGAAAACTCCGGGAGTTCATCCAAAAACAAGACTCCATTATGCGCAAGCGATATTTCTCCAGGCCGAGGGATACTGCCTCCACCAGTTAGCCCCGCCGGAGAAACCGTATGGTGCGGCGACCGAAACGGCCGTGTGCGTATCAGCGAAATACCTGGAGGAATTGTACCAGCAATGGAGTGGATTTTCGTTGTCTCTATTGATTCTTCAAACGTCATATCGGGAAGGATGGAGGGCAACCGTCTGGCCAGCATACTCTTTCCGGAACCTGGTGGACCGATGAGAAGAACATTATGACCGCCTGCAGCAGCAATTTCCAGCGCCCGTTTAGCCTGTTCCTGCCCTCGTACTTCTGAAAAATCCGGAGCAGGTGCGGATGATATTTTATCAGAAAGGTGCGGGATAACTGGAGAAATGATATGGACACCGGTCAAGTGTTGGATTAACGACGGCAAATTTTTTACCGGATAAACAGAAAGGCCATTTACTACAGCCCCTTCTGCCGCATTTTCTTCAGGTACATATAACTCTTGAAACCCGTTTTCTTTAGCTGAGATGGCCATGGGGAGGATACCCCGAATCGGGCGGGCATCTCCTGCTAAAGAAATTTCACCAAGAAATACTTTCCCAGCTAAATCGACATCAAGCTGACCGCTGGCTTTCAGTAGGGCAATTAAAATAGGTAAATCGTAAATTGGGCCTTCTTTCCGTTTATCGGCAGGGGCCAGATTTACTGTAATTCGGCTAACGGGGAAGTCATAACCGCAGTTTTTCATGGCGGCACGCACACGGTTCCGCGATTCTTTAACGGCTGCATCCGGTAAGCCTACAACTTCAAAAGAGGGAAGCCCTGATGACAGGTCGGCCTCCACTTCAACCGGGAAAGCGTTCATCCCGTAAATACCCATACTGAACACCTGCGAAACCATGATGTCGCCTCTCCTATTTTTATAATACCTGGAACAAAGAAATGCAAACTCCTTTTTGATTCTTCCGGTTGACTTCCGGAACACATTAGGGTATGATGAAATGGGAATAAAGATGTGTCGATGAGGTGTTCGCTTTGACTGATGCACATGACCCCACGTTATACGTTTTTCCGGATGCAAAACTTGCAAAACTTGTACAGCAAGGGAACTCAGAGGCATTCGCTGAACTTACAGTCAGGTATATGTCTGTCATCCGGGCAAAAGTTGCACCGTTTCATTCAAAACGCGTCGAAGCAGACGATTTATGTCAGGAAGGTCTTCTAGGTCTTTTAAATGCGGCACGCACTTTTAATCCGCAAAATGGAACATCTTTTCGAACGTACGCAGGCGTCTGCATTTATCATAAGGTTGTTATGGCATACCGCGCTTCTGCAGGCCGAAAAAATGACGCCTTGAACAATTCAATATCCCTGAGCGACGACGAGACGGATAATTCTGCCGTGAGCGCTATGTCAAATGATGTCTCAACAGACCCGGAAGCACTTCTTTCGGATCGCGAAAGTTTTAAAATCGTCTGGCATAAGGTTGCCAGTCTGCTAACACCAATGGAGGCAAGTGTCCTTCGATTCTATGTTGGCGGATGCAGTTACCAAGAAATAGCTCAAAAAATGTCTATTACAACGAAAGCGGCTGATAATGCGCTTCAGCGTGCACGCTGTAAATTAAAGCATACCCTTTAGTAGTCTTTTATCCGTCTGTCTTGCCTCAAACGGCGCCGTTTCTGGCCAGCTTCCCATTCTGCCTTTTCTTCCGGTGTATCACAAATCAAGCGGGGCACTGGAGTGGGCTTGTCATTTTTATCCAGAGCAACCAGAACTAGATAAGCGGTATTGACAAGAGTCCTTTTCCCTGAAAGATCTTCAACGAAGCTGTCAACTCGAACCTCCATTGAAGTTCTACCTACGCAGGTCAGTTTGCCATGCAGGACAACAAAGCTGTTTGCCGGGACAGGAGCTTTGAACTGAAGATTATCAATTGCTGCCGTTGTGACATTTTGATTGCTGTGGCGCTGTGCTACCGCTCCTGCCACAATATCGATCCATGCGACGAGCTGTCCTCCGAAAAGACGGTTGTCCGAATTTAGGTGTGCAGCAAAAACCGGTTGTATTTGTTCTGTTTCCGAATCTGAAACATGTTTTGAAAGTAATTCTTCCATAATTTCACCATCTTTCTAATTAGTTCGATTTATACTATAACCCAGCTGAATATAAAATTCAATATTTTTTCGCGAATCAGGTAGAAAAAGGGGAGGAGAAAATAATTTTATGCCAAACAAGGACATTTGCTGCGCTGTTATCGCTGCAGCAGGATCTTCTTCCAGAATGGGGGAGGGAAGTTCAAAACAATTCCTTTTTTTAAATAAGATACCTGTTATCGTATATACTTTACGTGCCTTTGATGCAGCACAGACGGTTGATTCTATAGTAGTTGTGTGCCGGCAACAGGATACAGCGCGGATGAAAAAGACTATTTTGAAATTTGATATCCAAAAGGTTTCCCATATTATTTCCGGTGGGAATACTCGGCAAAAATCGGTTGCTGCAGGCATAGCCGCAGTTTCTCCAGAAACAGATTGGTTAATTATCCATGACGGAGACCGGCCATTTATCAGCCCGGAATTGATTGATGGGTGTGTTCGCAGTGCCTATCGGACGGGAGCTTCTGCCCTTGCCGTTCCGGTTAAGGACACCGTTAAAGCCGTTGACAGAGACCAAAATGTCGTATCCACTCTTTCAAGAGAAAACCTTTGGGCAGTGCAGACGCCCCAGGTATTCCGAAAAGATTTGTATCTAAAAGCACTAAAAGAGGCAGAATGCAAAAGAAAAGATTATACAGATGACTGCCAGCTTTTGGAGCATATCGGCATTCCGGTTCATTTATGTATAGGGAGTTACGACAATATAAAGCTGACTGTTCCGGAGGATATTCCGCTGGCTGAAATGATTTTAAAACAGGGGACGAGCATGCAATGAGAATCGGTTATGGATATGACGTTCATCGGTTTTCCGCCGGCAGAAAACTGGTTTTAGGCGGTGTGAATATTCCGTTTTCAAAAGGTTTGCTAGGGCATTCGGATGCCGACGTGCTGACACATGCCATAATGGATTCTATGCTCGGCGCCGCAGCACTAGGGGATATCGGCACTCTTTTTCCCGATACGGATTCATCTTTCAAGGGGGCTGACAGCCTAGGGCTGCTCAAAAAAGTCTGTCTGGTTTTACTGAAAAAAGGGTATAAGGTTGTCAACATTGATTCGACCATCATCGCCCAGAAACCAAAATTACAGCCTTATATTCTACAAATGCGCAAAAATATTGCAGAGACCTGTGCCGTTTCCTCAGACTGCGTAAGTGTTAAAGCTACAACGGAAGAAGGGCTTGGATTTACAGGAACCTTACAAGGGATTTCAGCTCACGCCGTTTGTTTAATTGAATCATCATCTGGAGGAAAATAGTCAAACAGAAAACCTGCGGCATATCCTGTTACCAAAAGACAGAGGAGGGAATCGTCGTGGGCAAGCCTATTATAATAGTGGGTTCGGTAACGTTTGCTATTAAAGGGCGCGACATTTTGGCGAAGCATGGAATTCGTTCGAGTGTGGAAAGATTACCGAACAGTACACTTGGATGCGGCTGTGGTTACGGCATCTATGTCCCAGTTAGGACTGATGAAGCGGAACAAATTTTACGGATGGCTGGAATCCCTGTCTCGGGCCGTGCCGGGAGGGACGGACAATGATGGTCTACCTTGACAATGCAGCCACCACATTTCCCAAGCCGCGTTCTGTGCAAGAAGCGGCTGCCAAGGCACTATATCGCTTTGGTGCAAATCCAGGCAGAGCTGGCCATCAAATGTCCCTTTCAGCAGCGGAAGAAGTCTATCGCTGCCGCTGCGCCGCAGCAGATTTTTTTCATGCTCCTGGACCGGAATGCGTCTCATTCACACTGAATTGTACTCACGCTGCCAATTATGTGTTGAAAGGGCTCCTGAAACCCGGAGATCACGTTGTGGTATCCTGCCTGGAACACAACGCCATCATGCGCCCACTTCACGCACTTGCCGAAACGGGTGTGGAATTTTCGGAAGCACAGGTGGTCCCGGGTGACAACGATCAAACTGTTGACGCTTTTCGTAAAGCCTTAAAGGAAAATACCAAACTTGTTTTCTGCATTCATGCTTCTAATGTATGGGGAATCCGCCTGCCTGTAGAACGTATTACTGCCCTTGCGCACGAATATGGCATTCCGATGGCGGTAGACTGTGCACAGACTGCGGGAGTGTTTCCAATCAACTTAGCAGACAGTGGAATTGATTACCTCTGTGTAGCAGGTCACAAGGGCCTTTATGGCCCTATGGGAACAGGTATGCTGATTACACCGAATGGCTCTGAACTCAAAACCGTTATTGAAGGCGGAACGGGAACAAAATCTGCCATTGCATCCCAGCCTTCTGAAATGCCGGAACGTATGGAAAGCGGAACCCCCAATATGCCCGGCATCGCTGGTCTGCATGCGGGCATCCAATTTGTACAGCAACACGGTCCTCAGAACATTTGCCAACACGAAACAAAATTGCTTCGTTACCTGCATGCGGAATTTTCCCGGATGGATCGAGTCCATCTTTATACTCCTTCTCCGGACATTCGATATTATGCGCCTGTACTCTCTTTTAATTTGGACGGAATACCCAGCGAAGAAGTCGGAAGGGAATTGGATCATTATGGTATTGCCGTGAGAGCAGGTTTGCACTGCGCCCCTGCCGCCCATCGCTTTATGGGTACGTTGGATACCGGCGCCGTACGGGTTTGTCCGTCTTATTTTACAACCAAAGCAGACATTTATTACTTGATATCGTCAGTTAGAAAAATCCTTACGAAAAATTACAAACGAAATGTTTGAATCTTTTCGGAGATATGTTAAAATAAAAAGGCAATTTATTATTAAAGTGTGAAAGGGAAAAAGTATGGATGCAATCAGGCTTGTGTGGAACTTATTTCTTCAAATGATTCATCAGTTCCGTGCTTCAGATGCATTGGATATCATACTGGTTTCTTTCATTATATACAGTGGAATCAAGCTAATCCGTGAAACACGCGCGGGGCAGCTAGTTAAAGGAATTCTGATTCTTCTGGTCGTGTGGGGTTTGTCATATCTTCTCCATCTCTATATGATGGAAACAATTCTAAGCTATTTTTTCCAATATACTTTGATAGCCCTGTTGATTGTTTTTCAGCCGGAAATCCGCCGTGCCCTTGAGCAGATCGGCAGAAGTGGAGACATCGGCCATAAAAGCTGGGTGCTTGGTTTTACGTCCAGTCAAGATGAAAAGCACCTCCGCCAGACACGCCAGGCCGTCAACGCAGTCGTGGATGCTGCTGCGCAGATGTCGAAACAAAAGACAGGGGCCCTCATTGTTTTTGAAATGCAAACAAAACTGGGCGATATTATAGAAACCGGCACTATTGTTCAGGCTGTTCCCAGTGCGCCGATTATTTGTAATATCTTTTTTAACAAAGCCCCTTTGCACGACGGAGCCATGATTATCCGGGATGGTTTGGTTTATGCTGCCGGCTGTATTTTGCCGCTGACAAAAAACGAAAATGTCAGTATTGAGTTGGGAACCCGCCACCGGGCTGCCATTGGCATGAGCGAAAACTCCGACGCTGTGGTTGTTGTTGTTTCCGAAGAGACGGGGCAGATTTCTGTGGTAGTCAATGGAATTATTACACGAAATTACACGCGTGAAACTCTTCGCAGTAAACTGGAATCCTATCTTTTATCAGAAAAAAGCGGGGCAAACGAGAAAAAGGCAAGCTGGATTCCCTCAATCAGGAAGAGGAAAAAATTATGAAGCATAAAAGATTTATTTTAGGCCGATTGTTCTATAACAATAAATTTGTCATATTTTTTTCTGTTTTGGCGTCTATTATTTTGTGGGGCTGTATGGTTTCTACGGACACGCAGGATCACCCCCGTCCTATTACCAATGTTCCGGTTAAGGTCAAACTTTCCACCACAGCACAGTCAAACGGTTTGAAAATTTTCAGCCAGACAAATGCTACCGCAACAGTCTATGTTAAAGGGAATAGTATGGTTGTTAACCAGCTGAAAGCGGCGGATCTTGAGGTTGTGGCACCCCTCGCAGCCAATATTACTACACCAGGAGC
Source organism: Ruminococcaceae bacterium UBA5406 (assembly GCA_002407675.1). Lineage (GTDB taxonomy): Bacteria > Bacillota > Clostridia > Oscillospirales > Acutalibacteraceae > Thermocaproicibacter. The sequence goes on along the minus strand of DHNW01000010.1, from coordinate 174,383 downwards.
CTATACACTGCCTTTGACTGTCCGGAATTCTTCACAAAACGCGAACAACCTAAGTGCTTATACGGTTTCCTCTGTTTATCCGCAGCAAGTACTTGTTTCTGTGGATCGGTATCGGGAAAAAACATTTCAGATTGAGAGCAACATCAAATATAAATCTGGATACAAAGCTGATCCATCGTATTTCGTTGGTTCACCGGTTCTCAGCGCCGACGCTGTTACCATTTCAGGACCTGAAAAGCAAGTTGTGCAAGTGAATCGTGCTGCGTTTGAATATCAAATCAATGATACACTGACTGAAACGAAAAACTTCACCGAAACTCTTAATCTGTATGACGCCAATGACAACAAAATTGAAAAGGCCGACTTGACAATCAATCCTGAAAAAGTGGATGTTTCCATCCCTGTATTACCGCGGGAAGTGATTCCGATTACTGCGACTTTTACCAATAAACCCGCTGGACTTTCACTGAACCCCAGCCAAATTACTGTTTCGCCGTCGACCATTGAAATTGCAGGTCCAAAAGATGTATTAGCAAATATTGGAAGTTCAATTAGCCTAAATCCTATTGATTTTTCAGTCGTCAGTCTTTCTAATAATACTTTCGATGCGGACGTTGAACTGCCATCTACCTGTAAAAACCTAAGCAATATCCCGACTGCGAAAGTTTCCATTGACCTAAGTGGTATGGTCACCAGGAAGATGTTGGTTTCCAATATAGTTGTAAAAAACCTGAGTGCTGAAAAAACCGCATCCGTAAAAACAAAGAGCCTGACAGTAACAGTTATTGGTCCACCCGAAGAAATATCGAAACTGACCGATAGTAATATTACAGCCCAAGTTGATATGTCTGGGAAAGAAAACTTTTCAGGCCCAACTGAAATGCCGGCAACATTTTCAATAAGCAATGCATCCAGTTCCTGGGTATCTGGATCATACATGGTAAACCTTACTGTAGCTCAGAAAAAATCTTAAGACTAATAAAATAGGTTAAAGCAAGATTTGAAAGGTGTAAAAGGGAAGAAAAAATATGAGGATTTAATTGGTTCAAATTTCGCTTTATACAATTATACAAAATAAATATTTTGTATAATTAAGGGGAGGACAAAATCACTTTTTTACTGAAGGATCTGATCATATGCAAGAACATCTTTTAGCAGAAGCTCCGCCGATTATCCGTGAATTTCTCGGTTATATTGGCACGATAAAAGGCAAATCACCCAAAACGGTTGAGGAATATTACTTAGATCTACGAACATTTTTTCGATACATAAAAAAATCCCGCGGTCTTGTCGACAGCGGAACAGATTTTGAAAAAATATCTGTTTCTGACGTCGATCTAGAACTCATTAAAACCATTGACTTGACACAGGTCTTTGAATATATGAATTTCCTCAGCACGGAGCGCAAAAACAGTGCTGCCACGCGTTCCCGAAAAGTCTCCAGTCTGCGCAGTTTTTTTAAATATTTAACGAATAAAACGGGAAAATTAGAAACAAACCCTGTTGAAGAATTGGAAACACCAAAACTTAAAAAATCTCTTCCAAAATATCTGACGCTGGAACAAAGTTTGGAGTTGCTTTCTAAAGTGGATGGAAAAAACAGCAGACGGGATTATTGCATCTTAGTGCTGTTCCTCAACTGCGGAATGCGGCTTTCCGAATTAGTGGGATTAGACTTGAATGATATACACCTGAGCAACGCTACCATGAAAATTACCGGAAAGGGCAATAAAGAACGAATGGTTTACTTAAACGAAGCCTGTTTGGATGCGATCAAACAATATTTAGCGGTGCGTCCAAAAGATGGACTAGCGGACCGGAATGCACTTTTTATCAGTCAGCAAAAGAAACGAATCAGCCCGAAAACCGTGCAGTATATCGTCAAAAAATATCTGGCTGAAATTGACCTTGGCGGTCCTGGCTATTCTGTCCATAAACTAAGGCACACAGCCGCTACTCTAATGTACCAGCAAGGCCATGTAGATATACGTGTTCTGAAAGATATTCTGGGTCATGAAAATCTTGGCACAACAGAAATATACACTCATGTATCCAATGCGCAAATGGCAAACGCTGCAAAAGCAAATCCGCTTGCTTCAGTCAAACAGAATACATTTTCCAAAAAACTTATTAAAAAATAATTTCATTATTTTTCGTTGTCGTTGTTGTCCTTATTATTATAATCGGAATCATTAAAAATGTTCTCATCAGAATCTTCTGTCTCTTCTGAATCTTCGCCTTTCTGATCTTCATTATTTTTATCATTTTCCTGACTATTTTGCTGTGCCAGCTTTTTATTATAAGGCTGAATCATCATTTTATCGATGAGCGGATATACAGCAAAGTTGATTAAATACGAACAATAGGAAAAAAACAGAAAAATAAAAAATAAAAAGACAATAATGATCGTCAACAGCATTGCCTGTGCAAGATAAATGGCGAAAAACAAAACTGCCAGAAGCAAAGTAACTAAGAGATTCCGCTTAATTCCAAGGATCGAAAAAATGAAAGAATTTTTTAAAATCTGTTTATATTTCAAATCAAATGTCACAATCATTACGGGTACATAGTATTGACCAAAAATCACTAAGGAGGCTATAATGGTACAAATAACTGCTGCTACGGTATATATAACTCCTTGTGAACTGTGGCTAAAATAATAAGGGATCGAAACAGATAAAATCAGATAAGCTAGGTAGCAAAAAATCCCATTTATCAGAAAGGAACGCCAGTTATCTTTTATGCCATCGATAAAATCAGACAGAATAAATGCATGTTCTTCTCGAGCATAGTTTCTGGTCACAATCGTTAATCCACCAATAAATGGAGATAGAAAAATCAATGGCAGCGAAAGAACAATGGAATTCTGAGTAAACTTCGAAAGCAGATAGATTAAAAAAGCAATGATGGCAACTGGAATACAAAATAGAAGATTCAGTTTAATCAAATCAAAAAATTTTCTTTGCAGAATCGAAAAGAAACGCGGTACTGCTTTTTGAGGCGGGGCATCCTTTCGTATCCCGGGGCCTGGTCTATCGTAATTGTAGCTGAATAAACCCAAAATATATCACTCCTAACTTCACTAATTTAATTTTGCCCTCGGGTGGCATTGATTATAAACTTCCCGAAAATGATCATTTAACAGATGCACATAAACTTGAGTTGATGAAATATCTGCATGGCCAAGCATTTTTTGAATATCTTTCAAATCAGCACCGTTTTCCAGTAGATGTAAAGCAAAAGAATGACGTAGTGTTTGTGGAGTGATTTTTTTAGATATATGCGCCTGCTGCGAATAGAATTTTACAATTTTCCAAAAGCCCTGCCGGGTTAATCGCCGACCGTTTAAATTAATAAATAAGGCCTGTCCGCCTTCTGGAACAATCATCTTCGAACGAACACGGGAAACATAATCTGAAACAGCCGACACAGCTGCGGCATGGACTGGAATAATTCGCTCGGATTTTCCTTTTCTGTTGCAGTAAAGAGTACACAGTTGCAAATTGATATCCTCTATGTCGAGTTCAATCAGTTCTGAAACACGTATTCCCGTAGCATAAAGGAGCTCTAACATAGCTTTATCGCGGCAGCCCTTGATTTTTTTAACATCAGGCAAAGATAACAGCAATTCGATTTCACTGCCCGTTAGAATCTGAGGATATTTTTTTGCTTGTTTATCTAAAACAAGATGCAAAGATTTTTTCACCGGACTTACCTGGGCTTGTCCTGTACTAACAAGATAATTATAAAAGCAACGGATGGAAGCAATTTTTCGGACAACTGTAGCATTGGATTTTTGAGATTCCTTCAATCGCTCAACGAATAGGTTAATGAAACCATCGGAAATGTTGGTGGGATCTTCAACGCCTTTTTCTTCTAAAAATGCTATAAATTGCTTAACGTCGCGGGTATAAGAGTCATAAGTATTCTTCGATACCCTATTGCGCAGGTATTGCTGAAATTTCAAACCATATTCTTTCATTTTGCCCTTTCCCCTTCGATTGTTAAAAAGAAAACAAGCCGCTAAAGCAAACGGTAAGCAAAAAATCCATCCCTGCCGCAAAACAGATTCCAGCCAATATAATGCCAAAATGCAAGATATAAAGTTTCAGACTAGAAGAAGTTCCATTCGGGGTTTTTCTTTGCCCCGACGCAAGCAGACGTGAAAAATGGATCCCCTCTCGGGCTGCCAGTAAGATAGACAGGCAGCAAATAAAAGCACCTGGCAGGATAACCACCAAATTATAAAGAATACCTTTCCATAAGTACGTAGCATACAAATATCCCGATGTCAACCCTAAACCAAATCCGCGAAAACATAAAATGAGAGGAATCATGAAAGCTCCCCACATAGAAAGGCCGCAGAGAAAGCAAGCCAAAACGAAAAGGAATGCTGAGGCAAAAGAAGCTGTAAAAGCTGATACAAACGGTTGAGTTGTCCGAGCTTTAAAATTCCCTGCAAACAGGAAATCCATTTGGGCCAGTGCTTCGAATACAACTGTTTTTGCATACAGAGAACCCAATACCATTCCGGTTAAAAAAATCATTGAAAGCAGAATTAACGCCCTATTTTTACTGGCGGCAACAGCAATTGCTTTTCTGCAATCGCCAGCATATCCGGAATGTTTCTTCACTTTTGCCGGCACAAGAATAACACTCACACATCTCACTCCTCATACTACACTAATTAATTGTATGAGTGATTCGGCTTTTCTATGTTAAAGCTATGCAGATCTGCTCTTTCCTATTTATCTGGCTGTGCCAGAGCCGCCTGAACCATAATGGCACATTCAATCCTTTTTTTCTCCAACTGACAAGAAATGTGATTTGGTTTATTCACGCTCTTTTCGTACTGCCAGTTATTTGCATTGCAGCCGCCGCTGCAATAAAATTTTGCCCAGCATTTTACGCATTCCGGTTTTGTATATACATTAACCGCAGAAAAATGGTCTTTCATAGTTGAATCAATGGTATCATTCAGCACATTACCCATTTTCATTTCATCATATCCGACAAATTGATGACAAGGATAAATATCCCCCGTTGGGGTAACTGCAACATATTCATTTCCACAACTGCACCCCCTCAGACGCTTAATGGCGCAGGGACCTTGATCTAAATCAATCATAAAATGATAAAAATCGAAACCATCACCGGCTTTTTTCTGTTTAATGACCAACTGAGACAAACGTTCATATTCTTTAAAAACCTGCGGCAAATCTTCTTCTTGTATAGCATAATCTAAACGCTTATCTGAGACAACAGGTTCTACAGAAATCTTTCGAAAACCGAGATCCAGCATATGCTGAACGTCCTTGGTAAAATCAAGGTTATATTTTGAAAAAGTACCACGCACGTAATAGTCTTTATCTTTCGGACGGCGCTGCACCAGCTTTTGGAATTTCGGTACAATAGCATCATAACTGCCGCTGCCATTTACCCGAACGCGGAATCGGTCATTTACCTCTTTGCGGCCGTCAAGTGATAAAATACAATTTGACATTTCTTTATTAATAAAATCAATGTTTTCATCATTTAAGAGGATACCGTTTGTTGTAATGGTAAATCGAAAATTCTTGTGATGTTCTTTTTCAATACTGCGTGCATATTCAACTGTTTGTCTGACCACATCAAAGTTCATCAATGGTTCTCCGCCGAAAAAATCCACTTCGAGATTATGCCGAGCGCCGGAATGCCGAATTAAAAAATCAATTGCAGATTTAGCAACGTGAAAAGGCATCAGCATCCGCTGCCCACCAAAATCTCCCTGGGCCGCAAAACAATAGGTGCATCGCAAATTACAGTCATGGGCAATATTGAGGCACATGGATTTAATGGGGGCACTCCGTAAAAGAGCGGCAAATTTGTCGTAATCGTCGGTGGAAAAGAGCTGCCCCTTTTGGTATAATTCCAGGATTTCTCCGTAGGCTTCCTGGATCATCTCATCACTGTATTGTCCCTTTAGGTCATCCAGCATTTTTTTCGGAGGTTGGTTCGGTACGCGGTCATCCAAATAATCCAACATTTTAAACGGGACATCACCAAAAATATGTACCGCTCCGCTATTTGTGTCCATTACTATATTGTAACCGTTTAACGAATACTTATGAATCATTTTATACTCCCTTAAGACGAATAAGCAAAACAGAAGGGACAGATCCCTGTCCCTTACACGAAAAAAAATATAAAATTTACCGGTTGGAATTTTCACATTTTTGGTTGGTAACCGTACACGAAGTTTTGCAGGCGGACTGGCAGGAAGCCTGGCATTCACCACAGCCACCCTTTACAGCACTCTCTTTTAAATTTGCCTGATTCAGTGTTCTGATCTGTTTCAACGTAAAACCCCCGTTTTCTATTATGAAATAAACTCGTTCAAAATGACCGATTCTATTATAGCACTCCCCTAAAAAGAATGGAAGTCTTTATTTATGTTTTGACTTTCTGCTAACCGAGATTAACCCGCCTATTCCTCCAGAAAGCAACATGACTAAAAACCTCGTTCCGGTTTCGGCAGATACAATTCCATGGGATGCGGTAACTCCAGAAACAAGAAATAAAATAAACAGCAGAATTCCAGAAAAAATGCCGCAAATTAAGCCTCTTTGTTTGAGAATTTTGGCTGTTACAAATCCAGCAAAGAAGGAACCCAATGCAGAAACAGCAATAACAAAAGGAGACAAAAAATCTTGAGGAACATTTTCCGCAGTAACAAACAGCAGCGCGCATAAAGCAAGGAGAACAGCACATAAAACTGCTCCGGACACAGCCCCTATCACAATAGCCTTTACTGCTGTCAGAACCGGTTTTTGACGAAGTGAATTGGAACTTTTCACAGATAAACCGCTCCTTTCTCATGCCTCTGTCAAAATCATATTCGAAAGGAGTAAAAAATATTCCGAACGAGAAAGACTTATCGTTTATCCTGCGTCATCGTGAATGGTGTCTACACTGCCGATAGCCCATTTTTTAATTTTCATCTTTGCGCGATCCGTGCCGGTTTCGATAATAAGGATTTCGGAATTTTCTTTCATTCCCACTACTCTTCCAACAATGCCGCCAATTGTTGTTATATTATCGCCGATTTGAACACTATTTCTCATTTTTTCTTCTTTTTTCCGCTTCTTTGACTGAGGGCGAATCAAAATGAGATAGAAAATGCCAAATATGGCTACCATGTAAATGATAGTCCACCACAGGCCAGCTGAACTATTTGATGAGGCTGCTAGAAAAAAAGTCATTTAACAAATACACCTCCGCATTTAATGTTATGATTATATCAACAAAATACAATTGTTGCAAGCTATTCTTATATTCTTCGGTTTGTTTTTAAAATATGATCGCTGTAAAATACCGAAAAAGAATCATTTTGCAGAGCCTGCCGCACCTGTTCCATAAACGAATTGAAAAAGTATATATTATGCATAACACACAACCGCATGGCAAGCATTTCGCCGCTTTTGAACAAGTGATGAATATAAGCCCTGCTAAAATTTCTGCAAACCGGACAATCACAGGCAGGGTCCAGAGGAGCATCATCCAGCTGATATTTAGCATTGAACATATTTCTGCATCCATCCCATGTAAACACATGGCCATGCCGTGCATTCCTGGTTGGAAGCACACAGTCAAACATATCTACGCCGCGTTTCACCGCTTCCAAAATATTTCCAGGGGTCCCTACTCCCATCAAATACCGCGGCTTGTCCTCCGGCATTTCAGGAATAACTGTTTCAATAATGTGATACATAACTTCGGCACTTTCCCCCACAGCTAATCCGCCAATGGCATATCCATCCAAATCCATTTCGCGTATTTGCCGCATACACTGAATCCGAAGGTCGTCAAAAGTGCTGCCCTGATTGATTCCAAAAAGCATTTGATGCCTGTTCCGGGTTTCGGGGAGCGAATTTAACCGCACCATTTCTTTCTTAGAACGGTACAGCCACCGAACAGTTCGTTCACAGGAACGGCGAGCGTATTCATATTCTGCCGGATTCTTAACGCATTCATCAAAAGCCATGGCAATCGTGGAAGCAAGGTTGGACTGAATCTGCATGCTTTCTTCCGGTCCCATAAAAATTTTATGCCCATCAATGTGAGAAGAAAACGTGACACCCTCTTCAGTTATATTTCTCAGTTTAGCAAGAGAAAATACCTGAAAACCGCCGCTGTCAGTTAAAATGGGACCGTCCCAGCGGGTAAAGTGCTGGAGACCGCCCAATTTACGGATTGTTTCATCTCCGGGTCTCAAATGAAGATGATAAGTATTGCAAAGCTGAACCTGGCATTTAAGATTCTTTAAATCCAGTGCGGAAACAGCGCCTTTAATGGCTCCGCAGGTAGCTACATTCATGAAAGCCGGTGTCTGGATCGTTCCATGCGGGGTAACCAATTCGCCGCGCCGGGCAGAACCTTCTGTCTTTAGGATACGAAACGTAATGCGCACCACACTTTCATTGCTAATAAATAAACATTGCGTCGCCAAAGCTGAAAAAGCGATACTTTTCCTGCACAGCTACGCGGTAGGCATTCATAATATGGTCATAACCGGCCAAAGCAGATACCAGCATGATCAGTGTACTTTCCGGAAGGTGAAAATTGGTGATCAGACCGTCCAGCGCGCGGAATTGGAAACCGGGATAGATAAAAATATCCGTCCAGCCGGCACTTTCCCGGATGCACCCTTCTTTTGCAGCAACGGCTTCCAGGGTACGGCAGCTGGTAGTGCCAACCGCAATCACTCTGCCGCCCGTTTGCCGCGTTTCATTAATAATATCGGCCGCCTTCTGAGGAAGATAATAATGTTCTGAATGCATCTTATGATCGGTAATTTTTTCGACTGTTACAGGCCGGAATGTGCCAAGACCAACATGAAGCGTGATGCGCGCAAGTTTAACGCCTTTTGCTTTGATTTTATCCAAAAGTTCTTCTGTGAAATGAAGACCGGCCGTCGGTGCCGCCGCAGAGCCGACTTCTCTGGAATATACAGTCTGATACCGTTCATTATCTTTCAGTTCCGCTTTAATATAATGTGGAAGAGGCATCTGCCCTATCTTGTCCAGAATTTCATAAAAATTGCCATCGTAAGAGAACCGCACCAAACGGTTGCCATCCTCAACAATTTTTAAGACTTCAGCTTTCATCAGGCCGTCACCGAAAGTAAAACGGGAACCCGGTTTGGCACGCCGACCCGGTCCGGTAAGCACCTCCCAAATGTCCCCTTCCTTGTGGTTCAAAAGCAGGAATTCTACTTTAGCTCCGGTTTCTTCCTTAATGCCGTATAATCTTGCAGGAAGGACACGGGAATCATTCAACACCAGGCAATCATTTGGATTTAGGCAGTCCAAAATATCAAAAAAATGCTTATGCCCAATTTCCCCCGTCTTTTTGTTTAAGGTCATCAGCCGTGAAGAATCACGCGGTTCAACCGGTGTCTGGGCAATTAATTCTTTTGGCAAATCATAGTAAAAATCGCTTTTTTTTAGGTTATCAAGATCGAGTCCCATTATTTCGTCTCCTAATTTGGAATATTTCAATTGAATCTACAATCTAATCTACAATCTATTATAAATAAATTGACAACTAATAGCAATACATGTTATTATTATTTTAAATCTATACACTTAAATAATATGGAGATAGAGGCGCGGATTTCATAAATAACTGCTGTGAGGCTGCCGAAGCCTGTGACCGGCAGAAAAAGGGGAATCTGCCGAAGACATCGTTTATCGGCAAGCGGACGTCTGGTTGTTCTGCAAACAGCATTTCAACTGTCATCATTTGTATGGTGGAGCGCTATCGACAGTCATTGCCTGTATTTGGCTTTCGGCTGTTCCTTTGAAACCATCTTCTATGATGACCGGTTGTTAAACCGGTCTTTTTAATGTTTAGATATTTTTTCTAAAAATTATCATAAAATCATGCAGGAGGTCTTGTTTTTTATGAAGCAATATCATGTGGGGATTATCGGGGCAACAGGTATGGTAGGTCAGAGATTTGCCACGCTCCTTGAAAATCATCCTTGGTTTACCGTTTCTGCTCTGGCAGCTAGCTCCCGTTCCGCAGGCAAAACCTATGAAGAAGCCGTTGATAGTCGCTGGCAAATGAATACGCCCATTCCGGCATCTATGAAAAACATTGTAATATTGGATGCAGAAAAAGATTTAAAGAAAATTGTGGATCGCGTCGATTTCGTTTTCTGCGCGATCAATATGGACAAACAGAAGACCCGCGAACTGGAAGAAGCTTATGCAAAAGCCGAATGCCCTGTCTTTTCCAACAACAGTGCAAACCGCGGTCTGCCTGACGTACCGATGATTATCCCGGAGATTAACCCGGAACATGCTGCGGTAATTGAAACACAACGCAAACGTTTGGGAACAAAGCGCGGTTTTGTTGCGGTAAAATCCAACTGTTCCATCCAAAGCTACGTTCCGGCGGTTACTCCCTTGCTGGATTTAGGCGTAACAAAAGTATTAGCCTGCACCTATCAGGCAATTTCCGGAGCTGGAAAAACATTCCGCACATGGCCGGAAATGGTTGATAATGTTATTCCGTTCATCGGCGGCGAAGAGGGCAAGTCAGAAAATGAGCCAATGAAAATTTGGGGTCATGTGAAAGATGGCTTGATTGTCAACGCCACTGAACCGAATATTACAACCCAGTGTTTGCGCGTACCTGTTTCCGACGGACACACGGCGGCGGTGTTTGCCTCCTATGAAAAGAAAATTCCGCTGGATGAAATCATCGCCAGATGGGAAAATTACACTGGTGAACCGCAGCGGCTTGGCCTTCCAAGCGCGCCTAAGCAGTTTCTGCATTATTTTCGTGAAGATGATCGGCCGCAGTCCAGACTGGATCGCAATCTGGAGAACGGTATGGCCGTTTCTATTGGAAGGCTCCGCCCGGACAGTCAGTATGATATCAAGTTTGTTTGTCTGTCTCATAATACCCTTCGCGGCGCGGCGGGAGGCGGAGTTCTGATGGCAGAGCTTCTATGCGCAAAGGGTTATCTAGACTAATTATATGTATGCTGGGAGGCTGCAAAAATGAAGGAGACAATTTTTACCGGTTCAGCCGTTGCCTTGATTACCCCTATGAACCAGGACGGTTCCGTCAATTACGATATGCTTGGGAAACTGGTGGATTTTCATCTAAGCCATGGAACGGATGCCATTGTAGCCTGTGCGACTACCGGCGAATCCCCGGTGCTCAGCCATGAAGAACACTGTCGGATTATTGAATTTATCGTAAAACGAGTCCAAAAAAAGATTCCTGTCATTGCCAGTTCTGGGAGCAACGACACCCGGTATGCTCTTGATCTATCCCTCGCGCTGCAGGATTTGGGGGCAGATGGACTTTTACTAATCACTCCATACTACAATAAAACTTCGCAGGCCGGTTTAGTAAAACATTTTTATTATATTGCCGATCGTGTCCGTATTCCAATTATTCTATATAATATCCCTTCCCGCACCGGCTGCATTATTAAGCCTGAAACTTATAAGGAACTTTCGAAACACCCTAGAATTGTGGCAACTAAGGAAGCAAGCGGTGATCTTGCCGCCGCCGCAAAAACGATTTCTCTATGCGGTGACGATCTGACTATGTATTCCGGGGAAGACAATCTGACCCTTCCAATCCTTTCGCTGGGTGGAAAAGGTGTTATTTCAACAAGCGCCAACCTAATCCCAAAGCAGATGGGCCATATCTGCCACGACTATTTCAAGGGAAACATAGAAGCCAGCCGGAATGCTTTTCTGAAATATCTGGAATTAATGAATGCTCTTTTTATTGATGTCAATCCAATACCAGTGAAAGCTGCGATGAAGATGGCAGGCTGGGACTGCGGTGAATGCCGTCTCCCGCTGACAGAACTAAGTGCTGAAAACACCCAAAAGCTCCATCAGGTCCTGGATCAATACGGATTGATCTGTTAATTGCAAAAGGAAGTTAAAAGTATGGAAATTATATTAAGCGGTTGCTGCGGAACAATGGGGCACGTGCTCTTAAAATGTGCAACCGGCTCTGCAGAATACCATATTGTTGCCGGAGTCGATTCAAGAAAAGAAAATGCGTTCCCTATTCCAATCTTTTCGGCACCGGAAGAAATCAACCGCAAAATAGATGTATTAATTGATTTTTCAAATCCTTCTCTTCTCCCCTCCCTGCTGACTTATGGAACCCATCACCATGTGCCTTTGGTTCTGTGCACTACAGGATACAGCAAGGAACAAATTAAAGATATTGAAGCAGCCTCAAAAGAAGTACAAATTTTCTTTTCTGGCAACATGTCACTTGGGATAAATTTGCTGATTGAACTCGCTAAAACGGCAGCGAAAGTTTTAGGAAACAGTTTTGATATTGAAATCGTTGAAAAACACCACAATCAAAAAGTTGATGCACCGAGTGGAACAGCTCTAATGATTGCCGACGGTATTTCTTCCGTTCTGAAAACTAATATGCATTATGTTTATGACCGGCATTCTCAGCGCAAAAAGCGTGAACATAATGAAATTGGTATTCATTCAATTCGTGGGGGCACAATTGTTGGCGAACATGATGTAATTTTCGCTGGGCCGCAGGAGGTGCTGACGATTTCTCATTCAGCACAATCGAAGGATATTTTTGCTCTTGGCGCACTGCATGCAGCATCTTTCTTAATCCAAAAGGCCCCCGGGCTCTACAGAATGTCCGATATGATCAAATGAATGGAAAAGAGGAAACTGATATGACGGTATCTCCTAAAATTTCTACATCCACGGATATTACGTTGGTCACGCTGCAAAATTGCCCATCTGAATTGGGCTTTGTAACGGATGTTTTTCGCCAAATCGGTCAGCTTGGCGTTGACGTGGATATGATTTCGCTGTCACCAACGCATGGTGCTTACACCTCGGTTTCTTTCACCATTGCTGATAATGATCTTGACAAAATATTAAGTTTTACGTGTGAACTGCGCGACAAAGCTAAAATCAAAGCAATCGTCAGCAGTGGAAATTGTAAAATTTCCGTATACGATCCAAACATGGTGCATACGCCCGGTATAGCCGCTCAAGTATTTGAGGCAGTTTCAAGTGCCAATGCAGATATTCGGTTAATTACGACTTCGGAAATTGATATTTCCATGCTGATTACTGCTTCGGATTTTCCAGAAGTAATGAAAGTCATGGAGAAGGGCATTTGTTTCTGATGATTTTCAAAAAGAGCCGTTGCAAATTTTCATTTTGCAGCGGCTCTTTTTATCATAAAATTTTAAAAAATGATCATTTTTCCGGATGTATTGGCTCTCGGTGCAACATAAAGTTCAAAATCTTTTCCCTGCTTCAAACCAGACATGGTCAATGAACAAAGCGCCGTCTGGTAGGCAAGTTCCGGAGTATTATTTTCAGCGCTTAAATGGGCAAGAACAAACCGCGTCGTCCCCTTTTTCACCAAGGGATATAACTCCGAGGAACAGTCGCTGTTGGAAAGATGTCCGCCATTGGAAAGAATTCGGCGCTTCAAAGGGTATGGATAAGGACCATTTTGCAGCATGCCAACATCATGATTAGATTCCAAAACGACCATATCGGAACCAGCCAGTTCATTTTTGACCGACTCGGATAAAAATCCTAAATCGGTGGAAAGGGAAATCACCCGTCCGTCACTTGTTTCAACTTTGTAACCAACGCATTCTGCGCTGTCATGCGGAATGCGAAATGGTTTAACTTTCATATTGGCACATTCCACCCCTTCTGATTGAATGACATTGCTGGAGAATTTATCATTCAGGCATCCAATTGCTTGAAGGGCCTCCATAGTACCGGCAGATGCATAAACTGGTAAATGAAAACGAGACGCAAATACACGCAAACCAGACACATGATCGGAATGTTCATGAGTAATAAAAATAGCTTTTACTGCTGATATTTTAATTTCACATTTTTCCAGCATATTGGTTAACTGTTTTGCTGAACGTCCAGCATCAATCAAAATTCCTTCTTGGGCTGATCCTATGTAATAACTATTGCCACTGCTTCCGCTGAAAAGCGGGCAAAATCTTGCCATTGTATCCCTCCAAAAAAGGATTGGCTCTCTTGCCAATCCTCAGCAGAACAAACCGCTCATCACTCATATTGCCTGTGCAGTTTCTTCTTCAGCCTTATGAATGCGTTTTATATCGGCACCTAACTGATTCAACTTAGATTCAATATTTTCATATCCGCGCTCAATCTGACGGATATTTTCAATTTGTGTTGTTCCATGAGCACATAGAGCCGCAATTACCAATGCTGCCCCTGCACGGAGATCCGTAGCCTTTACTGGAGCAGCATCAAGGTGTTCTACTCCCTCCACCACCGCCAATTTGCCATCAACCGATATTTGCGCCCCCATGCGCTTTAATTCTTCTACGTAGCGAAAACGATTATCCCATACACTTTCATTTATAATGCTGGTCCCTTCTGCCAGCGAAAGCAAAACAGCCATCTGTGGCTGCATATCTGTTGGAAAACCAGGGTGCGGCATTGTTTTAATATTACATTTATTCAATCTGCCGTCTCTGCGAACACGGATAGAATCGTCAAATTCGTCAATCTGCACTCCCATTTCCTCTAATTTAGCGGAAATGGACTCTAAGTGTTTAGGAATTACGTTTTTGACCAAAACGTCCCCTTTGGTAGCCGCCGCCGCCACCATATAAGTTCCCGCTTCGATTGGATCTGGAATAATGGAATAGGTTGTCCCGCCTAAATGTTGGACTCCATATATTTTGATAACGTCAGTGCCCGCTCCACGGATATCAGCACCCATGGAATTTAAAAAATTGGCCAAATCTACAATATGAGGTTCTTTTGCAGCATTTTCAATGACCGTAACGCCCTCTGCCTTTACAGCAGACAAAATAATATTGGCTGTTGCGCCAACAGATACTACATCGAGATAGATATTATTCCCCACAAGGCGATCCGCTGAAACATCAACCATACCGCCTTCCAGCCGATACTTTGCCCCCAAGGCCGCAAAACCTTTTAAATGCTGGTCAATCGGTCTGACACCGAAATCACAACCACCCGGCATAGTAACAACCGCATGATGAAAGCGCCCTAAAAGCGCTCCTAAAAGGTAATACGAGCCGCGCATATGCCTTGCTAATTCCTCTGAAGCAACGTAAGTCTTAATAGAAGAAGAATCAATTTCAAGAGTGGATTTATTAGCCCAACGGATTTTTGCCCCCATATCATACAAAATTCTTGTAATAGAAGTCACATCTGAAATTTGCGGTACATTTTCAATTCGGCATATGCCGTCTGATAAAATAGTGGCCGGAATAATCGCAATAGCGGCGTTTTTTGCACCGCTGATATTTACCTCACCTGATAGGCGATTGCCGCCTTTAATAACGAATTTATCCAATGCGGTACGCTCCAATCTAAAATCAAAACACTAATATAGTATAACAGATTTTCATAAAATATTTAGTGCTATGATAAAGAAGACTATTAAAAAGATAAAAGAAAATTCATAAACAGTTCATACAGGTTTTGTTACACAAATATTAGCCTGTGGTAAATATTCTATACTATCTTTACTATCTTTACCACAAGCACATTCTAAAAACCCGGAAATACTAAGTAAATAATAATACACTAAACTAAAAAAGTCAATATAATCAACCCTTGTTTTATGGCCGAAAAACACGGTTTTGATAAATTTCCATCAGAAAAAATATTATGGTGAAACAAATCTTAAAGGGTTTACCTTCTGACCGTTTTTAATGACTTCAAAATGACAGTGCGGCCCTGTTGAGTGGCCAGAACTTCCAATTTTAGCAATGGCCTGCCCTTTCGAAACTTGCTGGCCAGCAGAAACCAAAAGACTGCTGCAGTGGCCATAGAGTGTTTTGATTCCATTTCTGTGGTTTATAATGACACAATTCCCATATCCATCATTTTTTCCGGCAAGGGTTACAACTCCGCCATCCGCTGCGACAATAATCTTTCCATAAGCATTTGAGCCAGAAATATCAATGCCAGTGTGAAATTTTCCCCACCGCCACGCAAAATAAGAAGTTATGGTATGGATGGAAGGAATTGGCCACATTAATTTTCCAGTTGCAATCCCTTTCTGATTTTTGGGTTTCTTCTTCGTTCCTGTTAAAACTACTTTATTGACCGGTTCAAGCAAAGTAACCTTAGAAATAGTGTCCCTTTTAGTGTCTACTCCATTAATTGAATAGACTTTATCGGTGCATCTTTGCTTTCCATTTACACCATTGATTACTATTTTTGAGTAATCGGTATATTTTGTGTCATCATTCTGAGTAATAGTCTTATAAGGAATTTCCTGTTCATACGTCAAAGTTTTAATTAACTCAACTGAAAGCATCGGGACCCCTACTTTAAGAACAATAAGGTCACCCAGATGGATGGAATCGCCCAGTTGATTATGATTGAGCGCATTCAGCTCCGAAATCGTCATATGGTTTGCTTTAGCAATGGATGAAACCGTATCCCCTTTTTGAACCGTATATGTCTGCACAGTATTTTTTGTTTGACCAATGGTTTTTTCCATTTGATTCGTACTGATCAACGCCGCCGTTGGAAACAGACCATTTACAGTTTCAACGTTTTGAGAAAATTTTACAATGGTTTCAGTATCATTGCCCTTCGCAGAATTTAAAAAATTTTGCAGTATATATCTCATATCGGCACTGCTTTTCACAGCACCCTGAAATTTTCCATCAACATAAAGGCCGCAGCCTTCCTCAATAATCCCATTTGATTGTTTAATTAAACGGTCACAAACGGCTTCAGCAGTCGCATAGCCGGACGGCACTTCGGTTGTCAGTTGAAATACAGGTTTAAAATCAATTTTTACATCGGTTTGATCTGTATTATGCACCATCCGCTGATTGACCATTTCCGCTGCTTTTTCATAAATACTTTCACTTTCTATGGAGGCAATTGTTTCACCTTTATTTGTCAAGACCAGACCAAAAGGGACGCCATTCCAAAAATGGATAACAGAAAATAAAAGCAGAATTGACAAAACCGGAACCGCAAAATTCAAACAAGAATACACAAAATTACGATGAAGGACAAAGCTTCTGCGCACAATCTGAAAAAATTCCAAAACTGCACACCCAAAACTCTCATGCCTGGCATGGGACAGCCTTGTCTTTGCAACGTTAAATCCGTCACGAATTGACGCAATTTCATGGCGGATTCGATGCAGCTGTTCTCCAAGCGTTGAAGAATATAGATGTTTGGCAAAAGAACTAACTGGTAAAAAAAATAACTGGATTCTTTTCCGAGCTCGCTTGCTGATCCGTATACTTTGAATGCCAACAATATATAAAAATCGGCAGCCGACCACAGAAATCTGAAAAAAAGATGTACGTTCAAGTTTTTTCTTTGATCCAGACCGCATGAAAAATATCCTTTCTGAATGTTGCAAATCATTACAATTTGTAATCTATGGCTTTTATCATACAACAAATGTAACTATTTTGCAACCC
Organism: Ruminococcaceae bacterium UBA5406; assembly: GCA_002407675.1. Taxonomy (GTDB): domain Bacteria; phylum Bacillota; class Clostridia; order Oscillospirales; family Acutalibacteraceae; genus Thermocaproicibacter. The sequence goes on along the minus strand of DHNW01000010.1, from coordinate 156,880 downwards.
ATTGAAAGGATATTTCTAATAAAACTTTAATATTCCAGCATCTGTTCGTTCCAATTTTGAATAACCGGTAAATATGCTTTTGCCTCTTTTACTGCTCCCGAAAGATCATGTTCCCGAAAATTTCCGCATTCCGAAGCGGTAGCTCCTGGAATCTCTCCACTGTAATCCGCAATCTGCCGAAAAATCCGAATGATCAGTTGAACAGCATCTGCTTTATCCACATTTCTTAGTAAAAAATAAAAACCTGTCCGACAGCCCATAGGGCCAAAGTAGATCACGTGATCAGCATATTCCGAATTGCGTGCAAAGGTAGCAAATAAATGCTCAATCGTGTGCAGCGATCCATTTGACAGAAACGGCGGCGTATTTGGCTTTTTCATGCGGATATCGTAGGTAATAATATCACCGTCTATCCTTGAAAGATAGATTCCAGGTTTCAATTTTGTATGGTCGACACAAAAGCTTGCGATTTTCTTCATTGATATCTTCTCCTTATGAAAATGGAATGCCTCTTGTCATCTTTTCAAAATCTTTTTCATAAAAAATTTCTTTCATAAATTGAACACTTTCCGAGCATGCGGATTCAAATAATGAGAAGAAACTTTCATTTCGCATCCGGCCGCTTTCTAGCGGCCATTTCCAAGGCGATTCCAGAATATTAGCGTAGTCAAAATCGTCACTTTCCAAAATTCCGCGAAAAAAGCAAGAACATAAAAATTTACTATGCTTCTTTTCATAATTTGTGAACAGCAGTTTTTTAAGGCCTGTCCGATCATTTTGCAGCCCTGCTGTAAAACGGCAGATATGCTCCGCCCGCAGTACGGATTTTTCCGGGATTTTTTTTGAAAAAAGGCTTTGCAAAAGCGAACTATATAGTACTGCAATCATATTCATGACATCTTTATTTTTTGGAACGGTTTTTTTTAGATTAAATTCAGTCGGAATTTCCCCCGTTTCATGACGGAGAAGAATTACATCTAGCGCTGATTCGATCTGACAGTGCAAAAAAGCATCTGAACAGTGTGGATACTTTTTTCGCAAAGACTGTATCTGAAAATAAATATAAGGATGCACCGTGCGATCCAGACTGTAATGGCATAAAAATCCTAAAAAATAAGATAATACGGAATTATCGCTTTTATGGTCGACCGCATAGACCTGCATGCATGAAAGAAGATTCGTCGGATTAGACTTATGGAGCACTCGGCCGAGAATATTCAAACTTTTCCCGTGTTTCCATGGAAAAGGCAGGTCGTAAAACAAAAAATCCGGCCCCTGGGCACCCCAAAGATAAGCATCCTTTTGGACGGAAATTTCGTTTTCCTTCTGATCTTTCTGATATTGTTCCAGCGCTTTCAGCGCTAACAGATAATGAGCAATAGCTGCCGGCACTTTATCACCCCGGATTTTTAAAAATATCGATTCAATTATTTATATTATAACACATTTTGAAATTCTATCAAAATATTTATACAGTCTGATAATAATTCTTTAGTAAGAATAAGCGCTTTTTCCGTTCAAGTGTTTCTGTCAACCTGATGAAAAGCTTTTAAGTTTCCGGTTTTCTGACTTCGGCGGGCAAGTTCCTTTTCCACATCCTCCGGTTTAATTCCTTCTTCAGCCATCAATACGGTCAGATGGTACAGTAAATCAGAAATCTCCATTACAGTATCCGAATTTCGGCCGTTTTTAGCGGCGATAATTACTTCACTGCATTCTTCCCCGCATTTCTTCAGAATTTTGTCAATTCCCTGCCCAAAAAGATAGCAGGTATAGGAATTCTCTTGTTTTTCGGATTTTCGTTCCAGCACTGTCTGATATAGCTCCGCAAAAATGTCAATCACCAGTATCCCTCCAGATTTCATTAAAAAAACAACTGTGATGTCCCGTGTGACAGGCAGCCCCGGTTTGCTCAGCAAGGACGAGAAGAGTGTCACTGTCGCAGTCCCCGTAAATTTGACGGATTTTTTGATAATGACCGGAAGTTGCACCTTTATTCCAAAGTTCCTTCCGGCTGCGGCTGTAAAACCATGTGTATCCGGTTTCCAGTGTTTTTTGGAATGAATCCCGATTCATATAGGCCAGCATTAAAACTCGGTTGGTTCCATATTCCTGCACAATGACGGGAAGAAGATCGGATTTTTGAAAAAATTGCTCTATCAAGGCCTTTTGCTTTACATTCTCAGTCATGATTATTTCCTTTCGCACAAAGAGCAAGGCCTTCCTGCAAACTGAGGTCGCCGGAATATAAAGCCTTCCCGCAAATTGCACCGTACACGCCAAGATCCAGCAGATCACTCATATCTTTCAGACTGGAAATGCCACCGCTTGCAATAATTTTGCAGGATACGGCATTGTTCAAAGCATCAAGCATATTTAGGTTTGGTCCGCTGAGAGTGCCGTCTCGGCTAATATCTGTAAAGATAAGATACTTTACGCCTATCTGTTCCATTTTTTTAGCCATCTCAAGATAGGTTATACTGGAAATATGTTCCCAGCCCTCCTGAGCCGCCATACCTTTCTTTGCATCAATGCCCACAGCGATTCGGCCGCCGTATTGCTGAACGGCTTTCTGAACGAACTCCGGATTCTGAAGCGCCGCAGTCCCCAAAACCACCCGGGAAATTCCATGCTGCAGATACCGTTCGATTGTTTCCAAGTTTCGTATTCCGCCGCCGACTTCTACGTTCCGGCCGAAAGCAGCTCTGATTCGAAAAATGTTCTCTTCGTTTTCCGGTCTTGCTGCTTTCGCACCATCCAAATCAACTACATGGAGCCATTCTGCGCCTTCGGCGCGAAAAGTATAAGCCGCTGCGGCCGGATCGTCGGCTACTTGATGTGCAGTAGCATAATCGCCGCGCAGTAAACGGACGCATTGACCGTCTTTTAAATCAATTGCCGGTATTAAAATCATATAGATCTCCTTTGGTCTCCTTTTGCAGCCTTTTACAGGCACCCTTTGGCAGACAATACACCCGTCCCTGAAGGTTCAACCGCCGTTCTGACAGCATGTGCAACCGCTTTGAACAGCGCCTCGGTCTGGTGATGCGCATTTTGTCCATATTCTACCCGGGCATGGAGAGTCATTCCGGCGTTGACGGCGAAAGCGCGAAAAAATTCTTCCGTCATGCAGGAATCGTATTCCCCGATGCGATCCTGCTGAAAGTCTGCTTGAAAAACAAGGAACGGCCGGCCGCTGATATCTACAGCGGCAAACGCCAGCGCTTCATCCATCGGAATGCAGGCGCTTCCAAACCGTGAAATTCCGGAACGGTTCCCCAAAGCATCCGCAAAAGCCTTTCCCAAAACGATTCCGGTGTCTTCAACCGTATGGTGACAGTCCACGTAAGTGTCGCCGGCTGCCTTGACGGTCAGTCCAAACCCACCGTGTACAGCAAAAGAATTCAGCATGTGATCAAAAAAGCCGATACCCGTTGAAATATTGGTTTTCCCTCCGTCCAAGCAAAGCCGCAGGGAAATGTCAGTTTCAAGGGTTTTCCGTTTCTGCTCCGATATCCGCATAATTCTTCTCCCTTCTGATGCTGTTAAAGGGACTCCTTCAGTGCGCTAACAAACTCTCGGTTTTCTTCCATAGTCCCGGCTGTTACACGGAGGTAATTACCTTCCCTGAAAAAGCGCACAGAAATTCCTTTTTGCAATAGGCTGTCGTACACTTCCTTCCCCCTGGAAACCTTGAGAAGGACAAAATTCGTTACTCCATCATATACTTGCAGTTTTTCTGGATTTTGTTCTTCAACATATTTTAGCATTTCCGAAAGGGCACTTTTAGATGCAACGATTTTATGGATAGAAGCCTGTACCCAATTTTTCTGCTGAAAGACAATGGAACCGATCGTCTGAGTCAGTGCGTTGACATTATAAGGCGATTTTACCGCTTTGATGGCTCGAATTAGCTTTTGATTGGAAACGGCAAATCCAAGCCGGATCGCTGCCATTCCGAATGCTTTGGAACATGTGCGAAGAATAATAAGATTGTCGAAATCATCCACTTCTCCAAGCATGGATTGATCCCAGAAATCCATATAAGCCTCATCAAGGACAACAAGGGCTTCAACTGATTTTACCAGCTTTCGGATATCTGCGCGCACAATTCCCTTTGAAGTTGGATTACAGGGATTGGAAAATATGACAAGACGGATATGTTTTTCCCGAATCGCTGCAATCACCTTATCAATGTCGACTGTAAAATCTTCATTTTTCCGAAACTCTACACATTCCGCCTCATTGATACTGCTGTAAAAATGATACATAGAAAAATCGGGAGAAAGCGTCATCATGCGTTCCCCCTTCATAAGAAAAGTTCCGCAGATAATGGAAATCAGTTCATCCGATCCATTTCCGGCAACAACATTTTCTGGGCTGACATTATAATAATCAGCAAAGGCACGGCACAGTTCAGCTGCATACGGATCCGGGTAACGGTTAAACGGAACGGCAGAGATCGCCTCTTCTATCCGGGAAACCAGCTCCGGCGGAGGAAGCCGGAACGATTCATTGGCATCCAGGCGGATTCGATAATTTCCCTGGACTGCCTGATAAGGTTTTAAACTTTGAAGCTTGGAATTGAGTTCATAGGCCATTGTTACCACACCTCACCTGAATAGAATTTGCATGCGCCGTAAGTCCTTCTGCTTTTGCCAGCTCCGCAATGTCATCCGATGCCTGGCTGAGTGCATCTTTTGTATAATAAAGGAAGCTCGATTTTTTAATAAAGCTGTCTACGGAAAGCGGAGAAAAGAAACGTGCCGTACCGCCTGTTGGAAGGACATGGTTTGGACCCGCAAAATAATCCCCCAGTGGTTCCGGAGAATAGTTGCCCAGAAAAATGGAGCCTGCATTCCGGATATGTCCCAAGGATTCCATTGGATTTGCCGCACAGATTTCCAGATGCTCCGGGGCAAAATCATTGGCAAATTGAATTGCCTCCTCCATAGTATCACAGACAACAACAGCGCCGTAATCCTCCAGAGCCTGCTCAATGATTTTCCGCCGGGGCAGAGAATCCATCTGACTTTTTAGTTCCCGGACTGTTTCATCCGCAATTCGCTCCGAGGTGGTCAGCAGAACAGCCGAAGCAAGGACATCGTGCTCTGCCTGCGACATCAGATCGGCCGCTAAAAATTTGGGGTTTGCCGTTTCATCCGCAAGAATCAAAATTTCACTCGGCCCCGCTACCATATCGATACCGACCGTTCCAAACAGCATTCGTTTCGCGGTTGCGACATAAATGTTTCCAGGACCAACAATCTTGTCTACCGCCGGCACGGTATCCGTCCCAAAAGCCAGCGCGGCAACAGCCTGTGCTCCTCCGATCTGGAAGATCCGGTCAACGCCTGCTTCCAGCGCGGCAGCCATAATAGCCGGGTTGGGCTGACCGCCCTTTGCCGGCGGTGTTGTCATAATGATCTCGCCTACACCTGCTATTTTAGCCGGAATGGCATTCATTAAAACGGAAGACGGATAAGCTGCCGTTCCGCCCGGCACGTATATTCCAACTTTGGCCAGGCCGCAAACGCGCTGACCCATAACAACACCATCGGCCCGGGTTTCAAACCAGCTTTGTTGTTTTTGCCGTCTGTGAAAATCGCGGATATTTTCCGCAGAGCGGTGCAAGGATGCCAAAAAATCCGGGCTGCAAAGTTTTGCACTCCGGCGAATATCGTCGGCGAAAAGCTCCGTTTTTTCTGGGACAGATCCGTCAAATTTCAAAGTATAATCACGGACGGCCCGGTCTCCTTCTTCCCGGACACGGCTGATGATTTCTGCCACTGATGACTCTACTTTCGGATTCGCTTTTCTGTTTCGGCGTTTTATCCGAGCGGCAAAATTTTCACCGAAGCCGTCTTTTTCCTTCCAAACCTGTATCATGGCACGTCTTCCTCCGCTTTTTCCGGCCGGGAAACTGCTTGTTCCAGCTTCCCAATCAGTTCATCAATTTCTTTTTTGCGCAGTTTCATGCTGGCGGTATTTACGATTAAGCGGGCAGAAATATCACAGATGTATTCAATAACTTCCAGTCCGTTTTCTCTCAGAGTCGTTCCGGTTTCCACAAGATCAACAATGGCATCAGCCAGACCGAGCAGGGGGGCAAGTTCCACCGAACCTTCGATTTTTATAATGCGGACATCCATTGCTTTTTTTTCAAAATAACTGGCAGAAAAATTAGGATATTTGGAAGCAATGATTCGGGAAGAATACCCGCCGAAAAAATCCCTGCCTTTTGGACCGGCAAGCGCAAACCGGCATTTTCCGAAACCGAGATCGAGAACTTCATAAAAAATGCCGCCTTTTTCCAGGATCGTATCCTTTCCGACCACACCCAGATCGCATACCCCTTGATCTACATAGGTAATAACATCCGCCGCTTTAGCCAGCACCAACTCCAGCCTATTTCCACCAGCCGGAAAAATCAGCCGCCGGCCTTTGTTCCTCACGGAAGAACATTCGTATCCAACCCGTTCCAGCAGAGCAATCGAATCCTTTTCCAATCTCCCTTTAGTAAGGGCAATCCTCAGAGGTTTCATTTCTTCCTCCCGGTTAAAACCGTTTGTATATCCGGCCCAACAAAATCGACCTGCCTAATTCCGGCTTCATTTGCGTAAGCAAGTGCTTCCCGGTGCGTTCGGAAAACGCTGTTTTCACACCGGACTTTCTTTTTCATCAGTTCTGAAAAATATCGCAGCGCCTTAACTTCATACCCATCTTCCCCGTGAATAAGCACTTCAGCCGGCTCAATGCGGCAATCGGATCTGTGTGCAAGAATTGCCCGGGACACCGCGTCCACATTGACGCCAAATCCGATTGATGGCATGGAAGGGCCAAAATGTTCCGCCAAATGATCATACCGGCCTCCCAGCAAAACGGACTCTCCACAGTTTTCCACATAAGCGCTGAACACAACGCCGGTATAATAATCATTTCTCTGCACAAGGCCCAGATCAACAATCAGCCGGCTGCCCAAGCCATACTCAGAAAGGGCATGATAAAGCCGGTGCAGATAATCCAGTGTAGGGATCAGCTCTCTGGGACAATCAGCAGCCGCCCTCTCAAAAACATCCTCCCCTCCAAACAGGTGTGGAAGTTCCATCAGAGCACGGGCCTGCGGGGAATTAATTCCGCTGAGCATTTCATGAAGGACAGTGTAATTTTTTGTACCGATTGCACGGCGGATATTTTCCCTGCTCTCATCTGAAACCGGAAGCTGCTTGGAAAGAATACGAAAAAAATCAGCATGCCCAAGTTCCAGCCGAAAATCCGGGATACATTGAGAAAGAACTTCCACCGCAGTCGAAACCGTCTCTAAATCAGCCCGAAAACCTTCGGCACCCAGCAATTCAACTCCCGTTTGAACATTTTCATTACTGCGTCCAGTTAAGCCAGGATGATTTCTGTAAATTGGCTGATTATAAAACAGCCGGATCGGTTTAGGAAGATTTTGCAGCCGAGTGGCAGCCAGCCTGGCGATTGGAATCGTGGAATCCGGCCGCATCACCAGCAGCCGGCCTTTGCGATCCGTCATTTTGTACATGACTTCCTGCCCGATTCCGGAAAAATCCGGATCAAAAACATCGTAAAACTCCAGCCCCGGCGTTACGACTTCATGAAAACCGTGGGAAAGAAAAACTCCGGCCAGTGTGTTTTCAACTTCCCGGCGCACCGAACATTCTTCAAAAAGATAATCCTTTGTCCCCTCCGGTGTGATTCTGCTGTATTTTGTCATAGAATTCCCAGCCTTTGCTTTAACATGCTACCATAATAGCACGCTAAACTAGTCCTGTCAACCTGTTTTCGTAAAACGTTGAACAGGAATTTATTGCCGGGACCTAAAAGAGCGTCATCTGACTGCTCTGCGGTAAATCAGAAAGGACACCAGCCTGTGAAAGGGTTTCAACCACCGATTTAGAAACCTTAGAACGTGCCTGTAAATCTTCAACAGATAAATATGAACCCTGTTTTTTTGCTTCAAAGAGACTATTGGCTGCGGCTTCCCCCACACCGGCAAGTGAGAGAAAAGGCATTCGAATTTTACCGCTTTCTACCAAAAACTTTTTGGCATCCGATTTATACAGGTCAACGGGCAGAACTTCAATTCCGCGCGCAAGCATTTCGTTGACAATCTGCAAAGTAGCGTAGGCGGCCCCTTCTTTAGCTGAGGCGTCCTTCCCTTTCATCGCAATTTCATTCATACGCCTACGAACCGCTTCCCGACCTTGAATGACCACGGCGCCGTCAAAATCCTCACCGCGCACGGTGAAGTAAGCGGCATAATATTCCACAGGACGATGGACCTTATACCAACCAAGGCGCAGAGTGGAAATCATATAAGCAGCGGCATGCGCTTTCGGAAACATGTATTTGATCTTCATACAGGAATCAATGTACCACTGCGGAACGCCGTGGTCTTTCATAACCTGGATATAATCGCCGGTCAGTTTCGCCGGAGCTTTGCCGTGACGGACAATTTCCATAATTTTAAAAGCCATTTTAGGTTCAAGACCTTTTCCAAGCAGATAAGTCATAATGCTGTCGCGTGTCCCGATAACGTCCGAAATGGTGCAAGTACCATTTTTGATCAATTCCTGCGCATTGCCCAGCCAAACGTCTGTGCCGTGCGAAAGACCGGATACCTGAAGGAGATCGGAGAAAGTTTTCGGTTTAGAATCCATCAGCATCTGGCGCACGAAACTGGTTCCGGTTTCCGGCAGCGAAAATGTTCCTGTTTTGGAATCAATGTCTTCGGGTGAAACGCCGAGTGCTTGGGTAGACGTAAACAGCGACATGACCTGTGGATCGCTCATAGAAACATCCATAACCGGAATTCCGGTATACTGTTCAAGGTACCGGTAAATAGTGGGAACATCGTGGCCAAGTTCATCCAGCTTGCAGATGGTATCGTGAATGGAATGGAAATCGAAATGAGTTGTAATACTATCCGAGTGTTGATCATTGGCCGGATGCTGCACGGGGCAGAAATCAAAAATATCCATTCCTTTGGGAACGACGACCATGCCGCCCGGATGCTGCCCGGTTGTCCGTTTCACCCCAGTGCATCCGGCAGCTAAGCGAAGTTCTTCCGCACGGTGCATGACAATGCCTTTTTCCTCTTCATATTTTTTCACAAAGCCGATTGCAGTTTTATCCGCAACCGTAGCAATTGTACCGGCCTTAAACACATTGCTCTTACCAAACAGTTTTTCCGTATAGCGGTGGGCACTGGACTGGTATTCACCGGAAAAATTCAAGTCAATATCAGGAGTCTTGTCCCCGTCGAAGCCGAGAAATGTTTCAAATGGAATAGTATGGCCGTCCCGGTTGTACTCTGTTCCGCAGACTGGGCATTTTTTGGGAGGCAGGTCAAAGCCGCTGCCAACACTGCCGTCCGTAATGAATTCGCTGTGCTTGCATTTTGGACAGACATAATGCGGTTGCAACGGGTTAACTTCTGAAATGCCGGCCATATTGGCGACGAAAGAGGAACCGACTGAACCACGCGAGCCAACCAGGTAACCGTGTGCAACGGAGTCTGCCACCAACTTCTGCGCCGTCATATACAAAATGGAAAATCCATGTTTGGTAATCGAGCCAAGTTCACGGTCAAGGCGATCCTTTACAATTTTTGGGAGGGGATCTCCATAGATTTCTTTTGCCCTTGTCCATGTAATATCCGTCAGTTGTTTTTCGGCACCCTCAATAAAGGGCGGAAATGTCCCCAACGGTATAGGGCGGATCCGATCAATTTGATCTGCGATTAAATTCGTGTTGGTTACAACAACTTCATAGGCTTTTTCTTTGCCTAAATATGAGAATTCCTCCAGCATTTCATCTGTTGTGCGCAAATAGAGCGGTGCCTGATGATCCGTGTCTTTATAGCCAAGTCCAGCCATTAAGATTTTTCGGTAAGCTCCGTCTTTCGGATCCATAAAATGAACGTCGCACGTGGCCACAACCGGTTTATTCAACTTCTGGCCAAGTTTTACAATCGTCCGGTTGAAATCTCTCAGCTTTTCTTCATCCGGCACCATTCCCTCCCGAACCATAAACTCATTATTTCCAAGCGGCTGAATCTCCAGATAATCATAAAAAGATGCGATATCACATAAAACAGGCCAAGGCTGCGCGGAAAAAACCGCCTGATAGAGTTCACCGGCCTGACAGGCGCTTCCAATCAGCAAACCCTCGCGGTGTTTGATTAATTCTGTTTTCGGAATTCGAGGATTTCGGTAAAAATAATCGAGGTGTGATTTTGAAATGAGTTTATACAGGTTTTTCAGGCCGATATTATTTTTGGCAAGGATAATCATGTGGTAGGATTTCATCTTTTTGATATCCCCGCCGGCGAGCGATGTATTGATATCCATAATTTTTCTGGCTTTGGTGTCTTCGGTCAGACGCTGCAGCAAACAGAGAAAAATTTTCGCCAGAACCGCCGCATCGTCGCATGCACGGTGATGATGAAAATCATCCAGTTTCAAATATTTCGCAACGGTATCCAGTTTACAGTTTTTAATGCCTTTTAGCAGGGAGCGGCACATGGGGACCGTATCAATGTACGTGTTGGAAAATTCCATCCCGCTGCGGTTTGCCGCCATCCGGATAAAAGATGTATCAAAATCCGCATTATGAGCAATCAGCACGGCATTTTTTCCGCAGAATCGAAAAAAAGACTGGATGGCCTCTTTTTCTTTTGGAGCACCTCGTACCATCTCATTGGTGATACTGGTCAGTTCTGTGATTTTTGGAGGGATTGGACGCTCCGGATCAACAAAAGTATCAAACGAATCCGCAACAGCACCATTTACAATACGGACGGCACCGATTTCGGTAATCCGGTCACTGATTGGGCTAAGGCCGGTGGTTTCAATATCGAAAGATATAAGCTCATCCTGAAATGTCTTGTCGGTTTTTCCCTTAACCGCCGGAACCAGATCATTGACAAAATAGGCTTCAATCCCATAAATCACTTTGATGGATCGGCCCTTTTTTTCGAGGTCTTCTGCGGCGTTCATAGCATCAGGAAACGCTTGTGCCACACCATGATCCGTAATGGCAACAGCCTTATGGCCCCATTCTGCCGCACGCCGGACTAAATCGCCGGCAGAATTAACACCGTCCATGGCGGACATGTTCGTATGCAAATGCAGCTCCACCCGCTTTTTAGGGGCACTGTCGGCTACTTTTACCTGCTGTACGGTCGCAATTCCTTTGGGACGCACCACAATTTCGTGGTCATATTTGTCATATTCCACGCTTCCTCGGACCAGAACAGATATTCCATTGGAAAGCGTGTCCAACATTTTGCATTGGGAAACCATTTCTATAATTTTTAAGGTTATGGAACCCGTATAATCCGTGATATTGATCGAATAAATTCTGCGCTGTTTATCGCGCGTATCCCTGCGATCCACAGAGAAGATTTCTCCCCAGATTGTTACACTGCCAATATCGGGTGTAACTTGTGAAATTGGAGTTGGTTTTGCTTTTGGCATGTGCCCGTAAAGTTCCCTCGCACTTTCCTGTATGATACTGGGAAAAAGCGTTTCCTCAGTCCGGACGCTGACAGTCGCCGCCGGACCATCCTTCTTTTGGAAGTCTGCCTGGTAGGAAGCAACGCTGTCGATCAAGGCGTCGCGTTTCTTTTTCTCTTCAATTTTTTTCTTGTGTTCAATATAGACTGGATCAGATTCATGAACGGTCAGTGTCCCATCAAACTTGACCGGCATTACAATTCCAAATTCCTCTAAAATCAGTTTGGAAAGGATCCGATCCGCGTGGCGGGATTGCAGCAGATCACTGCCTCCATGACTGAGGGTGATTATCATAGAGTCATTTTCCAAACGTACGGCAGAACCCTGCAAGGTTCCGTTAATGCTGGCCTCCCGCCGCTTCAGCTCCAAAACCAAGTTTGGATAATACACGGCAGAAAAACACTCTTTTGGGAATCGCGGATGGATGCTTGCGCCGTTTAGCTGAAGACTTCTGCATGATGTCAGTTCTTTCTCAATGGCATACAGCACCGTCCTTTCGACAAGAGACGAAAAATGCACCTGAACAGAAAGGGTCCGCTTATGCGAATCAATTTGGAGTGATGAAATTTTCCCGTCGCAAACTTGCGGCGGGAATTTTTCGGTATTTATGTAAGAGGCAAAAAAATCTCTGAAATTCTTCAATGGAACAGCTTCTTTCATAAATTTTCGATCTCTTGCATGAGGCTGTCAACCAGTTCGCTTTCGGGCACTTTGCGGAGAACCTGGCCTTTTTTAAAAATTAAACCGCAGCCGTCTCCTCCCGCAATTCCAACATCGGCTTCACGCGCCTCTCCCGGCCCATTTACAGCACATCCCATAACAGCAACCGTAATATTTTTTTTACAGTTGGAAAGGCGTTTTTCCACCTCATCCGTTATTTTGAGCAGATCAATCTGCGTTCTGCCGCACGTCGGGCATGAAATAATTTTTGTGCCCCCGCGAAGGCCGAGGGCTTTCAGAATACCTACTCCAGCTTGGACTTCCTGAACAGGATCAGCAGTCAGAGATACACGGATTGTATCTCCGATTCCTTCCCGAAGCAAGGTACCGATTCCGATGGATGATTTAATTAAGCCCGTCCGTTCTGTTCCGGCATGCGTAACACCAAGATGCAACGGATAATCGCATTTTCTGGCAACGATCTCATTTGCAGCAATCATGGTATTGACATCAGATGATTTTATGGAAAGCACAATCTTTGAAAAACCGAATTTCTCCAGCAGTGACGCATGATACAAAGCGCTTTCAGCCAAGGCTTCCGGAGTAGGACCGCCGTATTTCTGTAAAATTTCCTTTCGGACGGAACCAGAGTTCACACCAATGCGAATGGGGATTGCCCGTTCCCGGCACGCATCCGCCACTGCTTTTACCCGGTCATTGGAACCTATGTTTCCTGGATTAATACGGATGGCATCTACCCCGGCGGCGGCGGCAGCCAGCGCTAACCGGTAATTAAAATGAATGTCCGCAACAATCGGAATGTGAACGGCTTTTTTAAGAGCGGGAATTAACTCGACTGACGATTCATCCGGAACAGCGGCACGAAGAATTTCGCAGCCGGCTTTTTCCAGTTCTTCCGCTTGCTGAACAGCCGTCGTAATTTCCCCGGCAGGCGTGTTTAACATGGATTGAACTGTTATTTTTGCGCCGCCTCCAACCGGAACACCGCCGACAGTAACCTGCTGGGAAATACGCATTATCCACCAAGCCCCTTTCCGGTTACCAGCCGAAGAATATCGCTGTACGTAACCAGCAGCATGAATCCCATCAAAAGGACAAAACCTACTGTTTCAACAGCAACCTGATATTGCGCTTTGATCGGTTTGCGACGGATTGCTTCGATAATTAAAAAAAACAGTTTTCCGCCGTCCAATGCTGGAAAAGGAATCAGATTAAACACACCCAGGTTGACGGTAAAAAGCATCATAATATACAGTACATTATTCAGCCCGCTTAAAAAGCTTTGCTTTAACCCGGCCGAAACAGCCTGACCTACGGCATCTGCGGCTCCCACCGGGCCAGCCATATCATTCAGCCCAAATTTTCCGGAAAGAAGCCCAAGCAAACTGTACCAAACCATTCGGACCGTGGAAACCGTGTCCTGTGCAGATTTTTGAATCAATGTACCTGCCGTTTTTCGGATTGGCAGAACATAAAAATCAATTGTGACATACTTTTTCCCCTTTAAAATCTGGGAATGAAATTTGACGTCGTCAAAATGAAGTAATTTTCCGCTTCGGTTGATCTCAATATCTACGGAATCCGGATTGGCGGTGGCAAGTGCAAAATTCAGATCCTTATCACCACGGATCCGATAGTGATCAATGGAAACAAATGTGTCCCCGGTTTTCAGACCCGCGCTCTGCAAAGCGGAATTCTTAGTGAACTGAGCTATTGTTGTTGAAGTAAAGGCCGGTTCCTGACCAAGAATAATCATCATAAGAACAAGGCCAAACAGGATGTTCATAATAGCACCCATTGAAATAACAATTATGCGTTTCCAGATTGGCTTATTATTAAATGCCCCGTTGTCCGGACTGTCGGTATCTTCCCCTTCCATGGCGCAGAAACCGCCGATTGGAAACAGACGCAAGGCATATTTAGTTTCTCCCTTTTGAAAATGGAACAGTGTAGGACCCATACCAATTGCAAACTCATTGACACGGATTCCAGACAATTTTGCCGTAAAAAAATGACCGAATTCATGAATAAAAATCATAAAGCCAAACAGCAAAACCGCTATAATGATTAAAATAACTTTAACTATGACAATCACCCTCACCTTCCGCCGACAGAATTCAAAACAAATCTGCGTGCCTCAGCATCCGCATTCAGTATATCCCGCACAGTAATATCGGTATTTTTATCCGGCTGATGATTCATAGCATCCAAAACCAAATCGCTGATATCCGTAAAACGGATTTTTCTGTTTAAAAAGAGCTGAACTGCCGCCTCATTTGCCCCATTTGCGGCAGCCGGAACCAGTCCGCCCTTCTTCAGTGCCAGTTTGCAGGCTGACAGACAGGGAAAAGCTTCTTCGTCTGGACGTGCAAACGTTAACTTCCCATATTTCGTAAAGTCAAGAGACTTTACGGGGGAAACAGTTCGCTCCGGAAAAGTGATGGCATATTGAATCGGAAGGCGCATATCCGGTACGCCGAGCTGAGCAATGACAGAATGGTCCTGATATTCCACCATGGAATGAATCACGCTTTCCCTCTGGACCAGTACGTCAATTTTTGAAGCCGGCATTTGAAAAAGCCAGGAAGCCTCGATGATTTCCAAGCCTTTATTCATCATGGTTGCGGAATCAATGGTGACTTTCGGTCCCATACTCCAGTTTGGATGGTGCAGCGCCTGATCCGGTGTAACAGTCTGAAGTTCTTCCTTCGTTTTTCCAAAAAAAGGGCCTCCAGAAGCTGTCAGAATAATCCGCTTAACTTCCTTTTTCTCTGGACAGCCCTGAAGGCATTGAAAAATGGCGGAATGTTCGCTGTCAACCGGCAGAATTTGAACTCCTGCACTGTGGGCCGCTTTCATAACGACCTCTCCGCCAGCAACCAGTGTTTCCTTGTTGGCAAGCGCAATATCCTTTTTCGCGCGAATAGCAGCAAGGGTCGGTATCAATCCTGCAATTCCTACAATGGAATTGCAGACGAGATCAGCTTCTGGAACCGAAGCCGCCTCACAGAGACCGTCCGTTCCTTCCTCCACTCTTACGGGAAGGTCGGCTATCGCTGTTCTCAACTCTTTGGCCGCCAAAGGATCGGACACTGCTACCAGCCTTGGACGGAACTCCCGTGCCTGTTCTTCCAGAAGCCGGACGTTTCGGTTTGCTGCCAGGGCATTTATTTTTAAACCCAGCCTGCGTGCAACGTCAATCGTCTGGCGTCCGATAGAACCAGTAGAACCCAAAATGGACAGACATCTTTTCATGAAATAATTCACCCATTATATTTTATTGCAGATAGGAAGTAATTATTTTACAATCGGTAAAAACTGAACCAAAAGATAAACAAACGGCGCTTCAAAAATCACACTGTCAAATCGATCCAAAATTCCCCCGTGTCCCGGAATGATTTCGCTGAAATCCTTGATGTGACAGCTGCGCTTGATAAGGGAAAAGCTCAAATCGCCCAAAATGGACAAAACTGTACCAAATACACCGATCAATACTAATGCCAGATATGATACCCGAATATGGCTGGAATAGTTGATAGCCTCAAACACATAGCCAAACAGCAGCATGGCAGCAATATTTAAGACAAACGAGCCAATAACGCCCTCTGTCGTTTTCTTGGGGCTGATGTCCGGGCATAATTTATGTTTTCCAAACAATTTACCGGCAAAAAATCCGCCCATATCCGAAATCCATGCGGAAAAAATCGCGATAATGACGTAGAACATTCCGTGTTTTCCGCCAAGTGTCCGCAGTTCCACAATTGTTTCCAGAGCTGTCGGGATCATCAGTGACATACTGTAAATTACGCCGACTTCACGAAAAGTTGTGCAGGAATGGTAAATGATCAGTGCTGTAAAAATAATAACTGTATATACAAAGTAAGCAATTTCCCGTCCGAATGAAGTTTCTAAAAATGGAAACGCCACTGCAAACAAAAGACTGGGAATCATCAGAATGCAGTTTTTTGCGAGACCAAGCGCTGAAATAATCTCATAGACACCCAATACGGAAACAAGTGCAATCGCAATATTTAATGCCGGAGGAAACGATTTATTAAACACAACAATCGCAAGCAGGAAAAAAGTCAGAGTAATTGCCGATGTAACTCGAGCTTTCACCTAAATCCCCCCAAACCGCCGGTTGCGTTTGGCATAAGCATCCAGAGCCTGCTCAAGATGTTCCGGACGAAAATCAGGCCATAAAACGTCCATAGCAATATATTCCGCATAGGCCGACTGCCAAAGCAAAAAATTAGACAACCGTTTTTCGCCGCTTGGGCGGATGATCAAATCCGGATCAGGCTGACCGGCCGTATACATTCTGGCAGAAAAAGAATTCTCATCAATGTCCTGTGGATTCAGTTTCCCGTCTTTTACCTCCTGGGCAAGGAAACGGGCGGCACGAACGATTTCCGCACGGCCTCCATAATTCAGAGCAACATTCAGGACCATGCCGGTTTTCTTCGAAGATACCTCCTCGGTTTCGGCAATTAATTGCCGAAGCTGTGGATCAAAAACCGAAGTGTCCCCTAAAAAACACACTCTTACATTTTCTCCGAGAAAGTTGGTCAAAGCATCATTTAAATATTGCTTGAAAAGCTTAATCAGCGTAAGGACTTCATCTTGAGGCCGACGCCAGTTTTCCGTAGAAAACGCATAAACCGTCAAATACTTTATTCCAATTTT
Source organism: Ruminococcaceae bacterium UBA5406 (assembly GCA_002407675.1). Taxonomy (GTDB): domain Bacteria; phylum Bacillota; class Clostridia; order Oscillospirales; family Acutalibacteraceae; genus Thermocaproicibacter. The sequence continues at coordinate 139,967 of DHNW01000010.1, read as the reverse complement.
ACTGCAATACCGGGTGATATTTTTAAATACAGCAGCGCCGGCTGCGTGCCCAGCCGATCGCGGCAAACCGCGTTTTTTCGCCCAACGGCCGTTTCCGTCCATTATGATTCCCAAATGCTGTGGTAAAACTCTCTCTGCCATAATGTTTTATATCTCCATGATTTCCTTTTTCTTGCCTTCGCAGGTTTGTTCCGCTTCCTTGCAATATTCATCCGTTAAATTCTGAGTCTTCTTTTCTGCACTTTTCAGGTCGTCCTCCGTAATTTCGGATTTTTTCTCCATTGATTTGAGCTTCTCCATGGTGTCTCTTCGGATGGAGCGGACTGAGACTTTGCAGTCCTCACACATTTTGCTGATTTCCTTTACCAAGTCACGCCGTCTTTCTTCTGAAAGGGGCGGAAAGGAAAGGCGGATGATTTTTCCGTCAAACTGAGGATTGATGCCTAAGTCAGAAGTTTCGATTGCCTTGACAACTTCCCGGGAAATGGACATGTCCCAAGGCTGAATGGTCAGTACCCGCGCTTCACTGACGGAAACCGCAGCCAGCTGATTGATGGGTGTTGGCGCACCATAATAGTTCACGCGGATTTTATCCAAAACGGCAGGGTTTGCCCGCCCTGCACGGATGGATTTATAATCTGATGACAGCACGGCAATACTCTTCTTCATGCGTTTCTCCGCATCTTCCAAAACTTCTTTCATGGGAGTTCCTCCTTTACAATCGTGCCAATTGGCTCTCCGCAAACCGCTCTTACAATATTTTCCGGATCGTCAATACTGAATACCAGTATCGGAATATGATTATCCCGGCACAGCGAGGCCGCTGTACTGTCCATTACCTGCAAATTTTTATTAAGGACATCCATATAGGTTAATGAATCAAATTTAACGGCATTGGGGTTCTTTTTGGGATCACTGTCATATACACCGTCAACCATGGTGGCTTTTAGGATAACATCCGCTTCAATCTCTGCCGCACGCAAGGCTGCCGCTGTGTCTGTTGAAAAAAACGGGTTTCCGGTTCCGCAGCCGAAAACAACCACCCTTCCCTTTTCCAAATGGCGCACGGCCTTGTTGCGAATATACGGTTCAGCAATTTGCTGCATGGCAATGGCGGTTTGAACCCGTACGGTCAGTCCCAGCTGTTCCAGCGCGTCCGCAACACCTAACGCATTGATAGTTGTGGCAAGCATCCCCATGTGATCGGCCCGCGTGCGGTCCATTGTTCCACTGGAACGGCCCCTCCAGAAATTGCCGCCGCCGACAACGATTCCAATCTGTACACCCATCTCTACGCATGTTTTAACCGGCTTGCAGATCTCTAAGACCGTATCAAAATCGATTCCATGTGTCTGCGGGCCGGCAAGACTTTCTCCGCTTAGCTTTAATAAAATTCTCTTATATTTTGGCTGCAAATTCAACACTCCTGTTCAGTTCATTTTACAATAAGCAGTTGACAAAGTAAAGTACTTCCTCTCTAATATCCGAACGATCGTCAACTTTCACAATTTGGAAACAATTTTACCGAGCAGCCAAGTAACACAGCAGCCGCCAGAAAATAAAATCGGCGGCTGCGACGGACATTTATTGCTATTTTGCTTTTTTGCTTTTCATCATCCGGCTGAGTTCTTCCATAAAGGAATTGATATCTTTAAACTGACGGTAAACCGAAGCAAAACGCACATAAGCCACTTCATCAATGTTTTTCAGCTTTTCCATTGCGTATTTTCCAATTAAACTGGATGGAACTTCTCGATCCAGTGAATTTTGAAGCATGGATTCAATTTCATCAACGATTTTTTCCAGCGTCTCAATGGAAACAGGACGCTTTTCGCAAGCTCTCAGCAGACCGTTCAGCAATTTGTTCCGGTCAAATGTTTCGCGGGATTTATCCTTTTTAATGACTACAATAGGAACGGTTTCAATCACCTCATACGTTGTAAAACGTTTGGAGCATTTCAAGCATTCTCTCCGCCTGCGGATACGCTCACCCTCGTCAGTCGGCCGAGAATCGATCACTTTGCTTTCCCTGTATCCACAATATGGGCACTTCATTTCTCCTACCCCCCTGCCTGTTTTGTATCATAATATCATATTTTGATGAAAAATATCAAGTATCGCCCTAATTTTATAGCAGGCTTTCAACAACCTGCTTTGCCGTCACAAGCTCGTTCAATTTTCCAAAACTTTTGCGGTATACTTCAATAATCAAGTTTCCGTTAAATTTCTGGCGCCTTAATTGCCGAATAAGTCTAGGAAAATCCATAGACCCAAAGCCGGGAAGTAAACAGTCTGAAACGGCATTATTGTCATTAATGTGAACGTGGGCAAGCTGTTCCCCCATTGCCTCGCAAAGAAGAAATGGATCCGTGCCTCCGCGGACTGCTTGTTTCACATCCAGTACAAAAGCGCAATTCTTTCCGCAGGCAACTTTCATTTTTTTGATAAACTCAGGATCGTCACTTCGGTAAAGATTTACATTTTCCTGTGCAACTGTCACTTCAAAAGTCCGGCCCAGATCATACAGTCTGCTATAACGCTCAAAAAACTCTCTGTCGGAAATGCCGGGCTTGTCACTCCTTTTTCCATGCAGCACCAGCAAGTCCGCCCCCAAAAGGTTGCATGCGTGAAAATAATGTTTATAAAACTCAAGACCATCGCGATAACGTCTTTCATAGTCGGAGAAAAGCAGAAAATTTTCATAACCAGACGTAAACGGATGAAGGGAGCGAATTCTGCTTCCGCTGTTATCTGCCATCCGCCTTAATCTTTTGAGATATGGTTCCCCGAATTCACTGCATGTATTAAGGAAAACCTCAAAACACCGAAAATTCAAATTGATCAGCTGGGAAAACGAATCTTCTAAAAGCATTGGATATAGGCATGCGGTTGAAATTCCAGCCTGCACGAAATCACCTCGCATAAATAGAATTGGTAGAATGGAAGAATCAGATTTCCGGCAACTCAAAATATTATATTCCGTATACCATTGTTTGTCCAGTAAACGCCGCAACTGTATTTCCAGTATTTTATCTTTATCAGTTGGTTTAATTGTTTTTGAAATTGGATAAAATTAAATAAAAACAGGAGATTACAATTTCTGCTTTTTTCTGTTTCAAGTAAAAAGCATACCGGGAGGGGATGAAAAGCCATGCAAAGCACAAGCGATCGGAAAAAAACCTTAAATCAGCTATACCAAATTTGCCGGGTAGGGATGGAAGCTTCTGAACTGATATTGCCTGAAACCACAGGCTGGGGACTCCGGAGCCAAATTAAAAAGCAAGATGAAAACTATATCAACACATCGGAAAAAGCCGCTGCTATGATAAAGCTGCAGGGTACAGAACCTCACAGCATCAGCAACGTTACCCGAAGAATGATGTGCGGATCGATAAAAATAAATACGTTCTTCCACCACAGTCCTCAGAGGATTTCGGAAATGATGATTAACGGCTCTGTTATGGGCATCATCAGCATGACAAAAACCATGAATCACCTGGAAGACTGCGATCTGGAAACAAAAAAGCTGGCTGAAAACTATGTGGAAACCGAAAAGCAAAATATCCAAGCCCTAAAACAGTATCTGTAAAGCCATCTGCTTGATTTCACGGTGCACTTTCGTTATAATAGCAAAGAAAGAACCAACTGCGGAGCCGTCTTCTGGCGCTCCGCATTCTACATAACAGGAGAGGTATATCAGGATGGCCTTATTAAGTGCAAGCGGACTTGGAAAATATTTTGGAACGGATGTTGTTTTTGAAGGAGTTTCGTTTGAAATACAAGAAAATGATCGGATTGGCCTTATTGGCGTTAACGGTTCCGGAAAAACAACCTTGTTTCGCATTCTAACGGAAGAATTATCCGCAGACAAAGGGAATATCAGCCGGGCTGGAAAAACAAAATTGGGATATATGGAACAATATGTCTGCCGCAATCTGGATCGAAGCGCATACGATGAAGTATTAAGCGTCTTTGCCTCCCTTTTGGAGCTGGAACAAAAGCTGGATCAAATCACCAATCGTCTGCAATCCAATTCCCTAAACTTAGAGTCTTTAATTGACCTGCAAACATCGATGACTGAACGCTTTAACCAATCCGGAGGCCTGACATTCCGAAGCCGCACCCATGCTGCCTTGCTGGGGCTTGGATTTTCGGAAGAGCAGATGCGAATGCCCGTCGGCTCCCTGAGCGGCGGCCAGCGGGCAAAACTTCAGCTTGGCAAGTTGCTCCTTGGAAAAGCCAATCTCCTTCTGCTGGACGAACCAACAAACCATTTGGATATTTCTTCCGTTGAATGGCTTGAAAACTTTTTGCGCGGCTATTCCGGTGCCTATGTGGTTATTTCACATGACCGCTATTTTTTGGATCAAACGACTGACCGCACCTTTGAATTGAAAAATCACAGGTTCAGAGTATTTACCGGAAACTATTCTTCTTACCTGGCTCAGCGGGACGAATTGGAACTGTCTGCAAACCGCAAATACGAAAATACTCAGAAAGAGATCCGGAGACTGGAAGGTGTTGTGGAGCAGCAGCGGCGCTGGAACCAAGAGCGGAACTATAAAACGGCCCAAAGCAAAATGAAAGCCATTTCTCGGCTGAAAAACACGCTTGTGGAACCTGACAAACAGGACAAGCATTTCCAATTTCAGTTCGGTATCAACCAGCGAGGCGGCAACGACGTCATCCAGGTTGAGGATTTGGCACTGCAATTTGGAAATCATAAATTATTTGAACATGTCAATATGGAGATTCACCGCGGGGAACGGGTTTTTCTTTTGGGTCCGAACGGGTGCGGAAAAACTTCCCTGCTAAAAACGCTTCTAGGAATTAACCGTCCGTCTGCCGGAACTGTCCGTTTCGGAGCAGGCATTGAGACCGGTTATTACGATCAGCTGCAAACAGGGCTGAGACCAGACAAAACAGTGATTGACGAAATCTGGGATTATTATCCGGCAATGAGTCAGACCGAAGTCCGCAATGCCCTGGCCATATTTCTGTTTCAGGGTGATGATGTATTCAAACCGGTTTCGGCGCTAAGCGGCGGAGAACGTGCGAGGATACTCCTTTTACGGTTAATGCTGTCGCGTGACAATTTTCTGCTTTTGGATGAACCGACAAACCATTTGGACATTGCATCGTGCGAAGCTCTGGAAAACGCGCTGCAAGGCTATGAAGGTACACTTCTGATTGTTTCGCATGACCGATACCTGATTGATAAACTGGCCGACCGAATCTACAGCCTTAGCACTTCTGGAGCAGAATCGTTTGCCGGAAATTACAGCAGCTACACAGAATCTTTAAATACTCAGAAGATTTCCGCAACAAAAAAGCAGTCTTCTGGTAAAAATGATTATTTAAAGCGAAAAGAACAAGAGGCCTTGATCCGCCATGAAAAGGCGGAAATGAACCGTCTGGAAACACAAATCGACAAATCAGAAAAGAAAATCAATGAAATGGAAAATCAGTTAGCCGTTCCAGAGACAGCATGCGATTACGAAGCCACCATGGATCTGACCGAACGTATTGCACAGCTGAAAAAAGATAATGACGCCCTTTTTCAGCGCTGGAGTTTGCTGGCACAAAAATACGAAAGCGTATAAAATTAAAATCCGGCATAAAGCCGGATTTTAATCAAACTTTGTTGGGAACCTTTTCACATTGAAATTGCTGAAGTTGATGAATAAACTCTTTTGCATTTCCTTTGGTATCGCCGCTGTCATCAACTTCAATGGTCAGAGGCTTGGACAAATCAAGACTGAAAATACCCATGATGGATTTTGCATCAATTTTGTACTTGTCTGTTACCAAGTCAACTGGGAAATTATAACTGTTGGTCAGCGTAACAAATTTCTTCACAGATTCAATACTTGATAAAAGAATCGACGTTGTGTACATAACAGTTCCCTCCGTGTTTCATTTCTGTTATACTCACAATATAATCTATTTTTAATAATTGGTCAATGTATAATATGGCTATAGATTTTCACCAATCACAAAACAAAATATATATTTTTATTGAAGGTGAACAAATGAATGTAACTGCCATTACCCTTGGCTGCAAAGTCAACCAATATGAATCACAGGCTATGCTGAACGAACTTTCCTCTGCAGGCTTTTCCGTTTGTTCCTCTGCCGCCGAAAGTGACGTTATTCTGATTAACTCCTGTACAGTGACAGCCATGAGTGACCGTAAGGTGCGCCATGCACTGCACAAAGCGCGCCGGGAAAGCCCGGATGCCGTGATTGTGCTGTCCGGATGTCTGCCGCAGGCTTTTCCAGCAGAAGCGGCTAAACTGACCGAAGCGGATATAATTCTTGGAAATTCTAACCGGTCGTCGCTTTTGCCCAATATTCAAAAATTTTTATCAACTCACCGCCGTATTATTGACATAATTCCTCACAAGGGAACTTTTGAACCCATAGAAGTCAACCGCTTTTTTGAAAGGACACGCGCTTTCGTAAAAATAGAAGATGGCTGCAACCGATTCTGCTCGTACTGTATTATTCCTTACGCACGCGGACGGGTCTGTTCCAAAAATCCGGATGACCTCCGGCATGAACTCGGCAGGATTGCCGCAGGTGGTTACCGGGAAGTCGTTCTTACGGGAATTAATCTTTCCGCTTATGGACAGGATCTTGGCCTAACCCTCTGCGACGCCGTTGAAATTGCCTGTGCACAGGATGGAATCCAGCGCGTGCGGCTTGGTTCTCTGGAGCCGGAACAGCTGGACAAAGATACCATTGCGCGCTTGGCTCGTCAGAAAAAGCTGTGTCCGCAATTTCATCTATCCCTTCAAAGCGGATGTGACCGAACACTGAAGCGAATGAACCGTCATTACACTGCTGACGAATACCGAACTATTGTCCGCAATCTGCGTGATGCTTTTCCCAATACGGCAATTACTACCGACATCATGGTCGGTTTTCCAGGTGAAACAGAAGAAGAATTCTGTGAATCCCTCGCATTTGAACAGGAAATTGGATTTGCAAAAGCGCATGTATTTATATATTCACGCAGACCTGGAACCGCTGCGGCAAAAGCTGCGGGGCAGATATCGCCGGAAGTTGCGGAAATCCGGAGTAAAAGGATGCTGGAGGCCGCTGAAAGAACCCGCAAATCTTTTTTTAACAGCCAGGTCGGAAAAGTAGAACCGGTTTTGTTTGAGCGTGAATGCGGTAAAAATATCTATGAAGGATACACCGAAAATTACACACCGATTCACGTTCATTCTACAAAAGCCCTGCACGGAAAAATTATTCCTGTGCGCATATCCGGTTTCACAAAAGATTTCTGCATGGCGGAACCTATTTCAGTTTAGAAGCTTTATAACGTTTTGGACCTCATCCTTTGTCTGAGCGCCGGTCAAATAGTCATAAGAATAAAACATAAATCCGTCACAGGAGATTTTCCGTCCGTACTGCACCTGGCTGGAAAGAATGGAGGAGGATTTTTTCCAGGTGCCGCTGTCTGCATCGGAATTGGCTTTATAGACCGCGATACCAAAATACAGTTTTAAATTTTTATTTTTGATCAGGTTTTTCCAGGTCTGGGCAGCCGTATCAAACGGCAGCGTAGGGTTGTCAAAATTATAATAGAGCTGCGGGCAGATATAATCCACATACCCTTGAGCTGAACACCACGACTCAACATCTGCCCCCATATTCCAGTCATTCTGGACGTTTCCCTGAGGTGCAATACCAAAGGGAACATTTTTTTTCACGGATTTAATTTCACGGTAGACCTGAGAAACAAGGGCATTGATATTGGCTCTGCGCCAATCCGCCAAATTAAGCGGTATGCCGGTTTTTTTAGCCTGTTTGCAGTATTCGCTGTACGCATGCTGGTCAAAGTCGGCTGTTTGGGTCGGGTAAAAATAATCGTCAAACTGAACACCATCCACATCGTAATTTTTGACAATTTCCCGAACGCCGTCTGCAATCAAATTCCGCACTTCAGCATAAGCAGGGTTATAATATTTTCCATTTCCGTAATCTATGACATAATCCGATTTTGAGGAAATGCTTTTCCATTTGTAATAATGATTTCCGGTAGCCAGAATGGATGGCGTCCCGGATACCTGAATGCGCAGAGGATTCACCCACGCATGGATTTTCAGTCCGGCTCCGTGGCAGGCCGACACCATATCTTTCAGTGGATCATAACCGGGGTTTACCCCCTGCGTCCCACCGACAATATGGCTCCACGGAAAATAAGCTGAAGGGTACAGCGCGTCTCCGAACGGACGAACCTGGACAACCAGCGTATTCATCCCGCACGATTTTGCTGTTTTAACAATCGTATTGAATTTCTGTAAAAAAGACTGCTCACTTTTATCGTTTTCACGGCTCATATTCAAACTCATATAGGGAACCCATACCGCCCGCATTTCCCAAGATTTGGGCGACGTCCCGGCAACTGCCTTTTGTGAATTGATATTGCTCGAAACAGGAACTTTAGATGATGTCCCGGCAGCCGCTTTTTGTGAAGCCACATGATTCGAAACGAGAACTGACACAGCATTCAAACTTGAATCCGTCAGGCCGGTCCCCCTCACTGAATTGCTTCTGCTTTCCTCCCGGTTCCCGTTCTGCCTTTCTGTACCAAAATCTGATATTGTTTCCGCCGATACCGGAACGGTTTGAACCCGGTTGTAATTTACGGCCATAGTCACGGCAATCACAGCCGCAAGAATTAAAATGCATGCCAGTACGATATGTCTGTGAAACAGCCGAATGACCATATCTTTCTTCCTTTCTCTTTCAGTTTATTGACAGGAAGGTATTTCTTGTATAGGATACTTTTAAATGCAATGAAAAAGCGGGGTATCATTCATGTTCTTCTTTATAGCTGTTACCAGCGGTTCAAAAGAACTGGGAAAGCGCAGGTGCCAGTATTTTCCATGTTGTGGAATTACCAGTGCCTTGGCGTCAGTGACGTGTGTGTGCCAACAATTTATCTTTTTTTTCTTGCCTCTTTTTCGGTTTGGAAAAAGGTATTTCGTATCCTGCCCGAAGTGTGGTGCAGTATACGAAATTGACCGGGAGGAAGGCCGGCGTCTGGAACGGGATCCCAATATGGAAATCAGGCCGGATCGGATGTTTCGGGTTGCCGGAAATGCAGTAAAATTTTGTCCCCACTGCGGTGCACGGGTCGAACCAGGCAACCGCTTCTGCCCAAACTGCGGCTCAAAACTGTAACTGCATTTGACCCTTGTTAGTAATATATTGGACTTCCATCCGAATTATTATCATCCCTTTGATCTTATGGGATTGCCACCTGAAGGTCAGCCTTGGTTTTCGTTTTCAAAAAGCTGTTTTCCAGCTTGAATTCAGATAATTTCACGGAAGCAGAGATACTGAGATAGGAAGTTTTGATGGAAGGATTTTGACAGGTTATTTCATTGCCTTCAACGGAAAAACCTCTGGGCAAATGATTCCGTGCATAACTGAGCGCCCACCTAAGAGGAACAGGAAGCCGGCCGACACGAACGGAATTCACCCTGAAAACGAGGAGATCTTCCCTGCTGTTGAGAGAAGGCGTCAAATTCAAAACCACCCCAAAATTTTTCCCGCGGTAACGGACAGGAAGATACAGATCGGCGGAAGATCCGGAAACCTCAGAAACGGCAGCTCCGTAAATTTCTAAGTTGCTGCCGTTTCCTTGAGCTTCCGGCTGCTGAAATAGATAAGAAAGACATCCATTCATTTCCTCCACGGAAAAGCTGCATTCTTTTCCTGAGGACGCCGACTGAAGGATTTTTTTGATCAGCGTATCGGTGGGCGTAACTTTATCAAAGCCTTTGCCGGCATTCGGATCGCTGAACAGCATCCGAGTTAAAACAGCGGCGGCGGCCAGAAGCACCACTAGAATAGCAAGAAACACCGTAAGGACTTTTCTGCCCCGCGGCACAGTACTTCTTTTTGAAACGTTCATGGGTGGACGCATCTCCTTGCATTCACAGTTTATTTTAATTCAACAATCGTGACACCAGACTCGCCTTCACCGAATGTACCTAAACGGTAGCTTTTGACGTTTGGATGGCTTTTGAGATGCTGATGAATGGCAGCGCGCAGAACGCCCGTGCCTTTCCCATGAATAATGGTCAGCTGCCCTACGCCGGAAAGCACAGCCGAATCAATGAAGCGATCCACATTCATGAGGGCTTCCTCCGCCGTCTGACCCCGCAAGTCAATTTCTGTCTGTGCGGCCGGAGCGCTTAACCCGGAAGTCTTCGTCACCGTTCGGAAAACAGGCCGACTGGGCTTTTCCCGGATTAAGCGCAGATTCGAGAGCGGGACGCGTGTCTGCAAAATACCGGCCTGAACCAGCACCTCCTGCGAACTGCCTTCCGGCAGACGAAGAACGGTTGCTTTTTTATCAATATCGTATATCCGGACCGTATCACCGACTTTCAGCGGCCGGGGCAAACGATAGCCTTCTTCTTCTTTGCGGCTGACAGGGTCGGCCGTATTTTCCAGCGAGCGCAGACCAAACTTCAGCTTTGCCTTTTGTTCAGCAGACAGCGTCCGACTCCGCTGTTTTTTAATTTCTTCCATCTCGTTCAGAAGCGAATCAATCTGGGCACGGGTGCGATCGACAAGCTGAGAAGCTTTTTGGCGTGCTTTTTCCAATTCCCGATTTTCTTCGGCCCGGATATGACTGCGGGTTTCTTCCGCTTCTTCCCGCGCATGTTCCGCTTCCCGGCGTGCCTGCGCGGCTGCGTCCCGTTCGGTTTCCAGCTGCTTTCGGCTGTTTTCCAGATTCTGCACCACATCTTCAAAGCGCCGGTTTTCGCCGGAGACCAACTGCCTGGCCCGTTCCACCACGCCCTGATCCATGCCGAGGCGAAGGGAAATGGCAAATGCATTGGATCGGCCCGGCATGCCAATCAGCAGCCGATAAGTAGGCTGAAGGGTAGCAACGTCAAACTCACAGCACGCATTTTCAACACCTGCGGTCTGCAAAGCGTAGGCCTTCAGTTCCGAATAATGGGTCGTGGCGGCAATTTTTGCCCCTTTCTGGCGGAGAGCTTCCAAAATGGATTCAGCCAGGGCCGCACCTTCTACCGGATCCGTACCGGCCCCCAGTTCATCTAAAAGGACTAAACTGTTGCCGTCGGCATCTCCCATAATCTCTATTATATTCTTCATGTGCGCAGAAAAGGTCGAAAGGGACTGCTCAATGCTCTGTTCGTCGCCAATATCTGCCAGCACCTGATGAAAAATGGACAGTTCGCTTCCCTCCGCCGCAGGGATCATCAGGCCACACATTGCCATCAGCGTTAGAAGGCCGACGGTTTTGAGCGTAACGGTTTTGCCCCCCGTATTGGGGCCGGTGATCACCAGCGTGTCAAACCGGTCTCCGAGTTCAATATCGGTTGGCACGACTTTTCCACTGTCGATCAGCGGATGCCGGGCCTTGTGCAGACGGATAACGCCCCGCTGATTTAATTTCGGCAGGGTGGCTTTCATTTTATATGCCAGAGAAGCCTTGGCAAAAATCACATTCAGCTCCACGGCAATTCCATAACCGCGGATGATGGTATCTGCGAAACCGCCCGCTTCAGCGGAAAGTTCTGAGAGGATCCGCTCCATCTCTTTTTTCTCCTGCGAAAGCAGGACACGCACCTGATTGTTGGCTTCTACAGCAGCCATCGGCTCAATGAAAACCGTGGAGCCGCTGGCGGATGTATCATGCACCAGGCCCGACACTTCATTCCGGCATTCCGCTTTGACCGGGACAACAAAACGCCCTTCCCGGATCGTAACGATCGGATCCTGAAGGTACTTCTGGTATGACTGTGACCGAACCATACGGTCAAGCACCTCGCGCGCCCGTACGGAAGCGGAGCGGATTTTCCGGCGGATGGACGCAAGGGCCGGCGAGGCGGTATCTGCCATCTCTTCTTCAGATAGAATCGCCCCGTTGATCCGATCCTCCAGATACTGGTTTGGCATCAGCAGGCTGAACCGATCATCCAGACTGGTGGACACCTCTTCCCCCTTCTGGTGCCATTCCGAAATACCCCGCAGGGTGCGGAGGACAACGGAAACTTTCAGCAGTTCTCCCATGGTGAGGGTCGCGCCCGCCTGCGCGCGCCGAAGAGAGCTGGTCACATTTGCAAGACCCCCAAACGACGGAGACCCGAAACGTGCCATGAGGACATAGGCATCATCCGTTTCCTTTAGAAGGCGCTCGGCGTTCTGAGGATCCGGCTCGAGTTTCAGCGCCGCCTGCGCGGCATCGCTGCAGGCTGTCAGCTGTGCAAGCATTTTTAAAATTTTATCCAGCTCAAGCGCTTTTTCGTGTTTCTGCATTTGCATATTGTTCCTCATTGGTAAGAAATCCTTCCCTGTTATTTAATGGCCGTGCCGGCCTATTAAAATCCGGCCGCCTTTAAAAATCTTCTTTCATAATACCTGTAAATTCCGGGAAAAGTTGTCCTCCGGAGGGCAACTTTTTAAAATATTTTTTAAATCTTTTTTGCTGAAGACATCTGATGGTAGAAATCCAGCGTACCGAACCCCCGGCCGAGGGTTTCAAGGACGTACCTCTCTGAAGCCTCGGCCAGCTCACTTTCCGCTTTGGGAGAAACGCGGAAAGAAAACATCTTGCCGAAGTCAGCGTAAATTGTATGACGGAGGGCTGTCATCGCTCCGCGCCCCAGCGCCACTGCAGGCTCGGGGTTCTGGCTTTCAGAAGGCTGAAAACAGTCCCCGCAAAGGATAATTCCGCTGCGCGGAAGGAAAAACATGGTGTCTGCCTCATAGCACCGGCACTTTGCACAGTATACCAGATCCGGCATATAGCCCGCAAGGGACATCATGCGCATTTCCACAACAGACTTGATAATCCCCTCAGGGTGGGTTCCCTTTTGAAGAAAATACATCGCGTTCAGCATCAGACGCAAAAAGCCGTCCGCTTCGCTGCCCTGGGGGGCAAGCACAGCGGAAAGCTCACAAAAATACTGAGCCAGCGAAAGCCGGCTGATCTCTTTTCTCAGGTCAAAAAAGACCTCAATGGGCTGCGCGTCGTCGATTATGTAACTGTCCCGCCCCTCGTAAATCGTGAAGCGGGAATAAGTAAACAGCCGGGTCGCAGAAAGCCTGCTGCCGCGCGCACGCCCGGAAAAATGGACAAACGCACGCAGGATTCCCTTTTCCGCCGTCAGCAAAGTGACCAGGCGGTCGCTTTCACCCACGCGCTTCTCCATAACCACCAGGCCCCGCGCGTCTATCTTCATGCTGATCCTCCTGCGGTTCCGATTCGTTTTGTTTTGTCTTGCACTGGGTATAAATCAGGTAATCCCTGATGCTGCCCGTATGGCTGAAATTGTTCCATGCCGTCTTTTCATCCAATGTAACCGCTCCTTTCCGGAAATCATTCTACCTAAAGTATTTGTTGTTCCCGGCAATCTATGAGCGGTAAATATATGTATAAGCCCCACAATATTACAAATAAATGCTGTAAAAAAATGGAACTATTTGCTGAAATCGGAAGCATCGTAGCCAAATGAGCGCAGAGCCGATTGGCTGTTGCGCCAGTCTTCTTTGACTTTGACCCACAGTTTCAGATTGATTTTGCAGCCGAAAAACTTCTCCATATCTTCTCGGGCATACGTACCGATTTTTTTCAGCATCGATCCGTTTTTTCCGATAATAATCCCTTTGTGGGAGGTTTTTTCACAGTAAATGGTGGCAGAAATATCTTCGATTCCACTTCCGTTTTTCCGCACAGACATCCGTTCCACATAGACCGCGACCCCATGGGGAACCTCGCGGTTCAGCAGACGGAGCATTTTTTCCCGGATAATTTCCGCTGCGAGAATCCGTTCCGGCTGGTCGGTAAGGGCATCGTCGTCGAAAAAATGAGGGCCGGGCACGGCAATTCTTTTGAACTCATCCACCAAGCTCCTGACACCGCTGTGCGTCTTTGCGGAAACCGGTACGACGGCGCGGAAAGAATAAAGGCCCGACAGTTCTGCTATCTGAGCCATCAGCACGCTTTTATCCGGCAGAAGGTCGATCTTGTTGAGAGCAAGGATAACCGGCGTACCGGAAGGCTGGAATCCGCGGATCAGTTCCCGCACGGGGTCCGGAAGCTCCTGCCCGGCCTCTGCCACTAGGAGGCAGGCGTCCACTCCCGAAACGGATTCATTCACGGACTGCACCATATATTCATCCAGACGGCTGCGGGGGTTCAGGAGGCCAGGCGTATCAAAAAAGACCAGCTGGGTTTCCTTTTCCGTCAAGATTCCCGTAATGCGAGTCCGCGTTGTCTGTGGTTTTTGGGAAACGATGGCAATTTTCCTTCCCATCATGGTGTTCAGCAGAGAAGATTTCCCCACATTGGGAGCACCTACAATTGCGACAAAAGCGGATTTGAGGCTGTCATTCACGGCACTTCTTCCTTTCTTTTTCTTATCCTACGAACTTTGTCCCGAATACCGAGGGGACCTAACACAGCGAAGTAAAAGCTGGCAACTGTGACGGCCGCAAGCAGGGCCAGCAGGGCCAGATGACCCGCAAAGAAAAGGCAGATGCTCCAAAACACCGCCGGATGCCAGAAAAGACAGATGCCCACGCAGACAGCAAATATGGCGGCGACAAGCACCGCGCCAGACGCCATGTCCTTAATAATCCGAACGACCGGGTTGAAGCTGGCGGCCACCATATCAGACAGCTCTTCGGCTACCGTATTGAAAAGCTCTGCAATCCAAACAATGGCAAAGGTCAGGAACAGGGCTGCGTAACCGGTCCGCGAAAGATGAAAAAAGAACGAAAAAGCAAATACATACAGTGCAGCTACTGTGTGTATTCGCATATTCCGTTCGTTATTGATACAGTAAACGATGCCGCGGAAGGCATACTGAAAACTTTTTAAAAAACGCAAACCTCATTCCTCATCTTCATCCAGCACATAACTGCTTGTGCTGGGCAGACCGAGTTCCGTCATAACCTGCTCTTCCTTTTCGCGCATACGGACTTTTTCAATGCCGCCCTTCTCGTGGTCATACCCCAGAAGATGCAGCATGGAATGGGCCGTAAGATAACCGACTTCCCGCTCCAGACTATGGCCGTAACGCTCTGCCTGCTCGACCGCTTTTTCCATAGAGATCACGATATCGCCCAGAATTTTGGCCCCAGTGGAATGGTTGGTATCATAAACTCCATTTTCGCCCATCGGAAATGAAAGGACATCTGTCGCCATATCCTTGTTCCTGTACTGTTTGTTCAGGCTCTGGATTTGGCTGTTGTCTACAAAGACGACGCTGATTTCCGCCGAATCTGTAAAATGCTCCATTTCCAGCACGGCATTGCAGCACCTTCGGATCAGCATCCGAAGACCTGTTGGAATTTTAACCGCTTTCTGCTTATTGTCAATAACAACTCTGACTTTTCCCATAATAAATCACCGCCCCGATTCTTCGTTTTTCTCATAAGCTTTTATTATTTCCTGCACCAATTTATGGCGCACAACATCTTTCTCACTGAACCGGACCTGCGCAATATCGTCAATACCCCGCAAAATATGGAGTACATCTTTCAGGCCGGATTTCCGGCCGTCCGGCAGGTCAATCTGGGTAATATCCCCCGTGATAACCATTTTGGAACCAAATCCGAGACGTGTTAAAAACATCTTCATCTGTTCGGGTGTGGTGTTCTGCGCTTCATCCAGAATGATGAAGCTGTCATCCAGCGTTCTGCCGCGCATATAGGCAAGCGGAGCCACTTCAATATTGCCGCGCTCCACATACTTCTGGTAAGTTTCCGCGCCGAGCATATCAAACAGCGCGTCGTACAGCGGACGGAGGTACGGATCAACCTTCTGTTGAAGGTCGCCGGGCAGAAAGCCCAGCTTTTCGCCCGCTTCTACTGCGGGCCGCGTCAAAACGATTCGGTTTACTTCCTGAGCGCGAAACGCCGTCACCGCAAGGGCAACGGCTAGATATGTCTTTCCCGTACCTGCCGGACCCACCCCAATGGTTATGGTATGGGATCGTATAGCATTGCAGTATTTCTTCTGGCCAAGCGTTTTGGCTTTGACCGGTTTGCCCTTTGATGTAATACAGATGCAGTCCCCCGCTAGGGAATCAATTTTGTTTTCCTGCCCTTCGTTGACAAGCATAATGCAATAGCGCACATTCTGTTCGCTGAGGGATTCGCCGCGGTTGATGAGCGACAGGAGACTTTCAACGGCACGCGTCGCTTTTGTCACGTCATCCGGCTCACCGGAAATTTTCATCTCGCTTCCGCGGCAGACAATTGACACGTGGTACTCCTGTTCGATCGGCTTGATATTTTCGTCTAAGCTGCCGAACAGTGCAACAGCCTGTTCCATCCGGTCAATACTGACTCTTTGTTCAAACATTCCATCACCTGAAAATCCCGGAATACAATGAGAGGAGTTTAAATATATTATAGCACATTTACCGGGAAATTTTCAAATGAAGTAATTTTAAAATAGCCAAAATTACGAGCCTATTTTATGGAAATTTCAGACTCTTTAGCAATATTTTCCTCACAAACGAGATTTGCCGTAAAAAGAAGGGAATTTTTCTCCCATTTTGGGGAAGGCTGGGAAGAAATTATTTTGGCTCCGGGCAGGCGGATGGCTGCCTGCCGGCGGATTTCCTTTTCCGCCGCTTTAAGGGCCTGCTGTTTGGAAAGGCGGTATTTTTCATCTCGGATTTCCTCCCAGTGCTCGGTGTAAATACCGAAGGGAAGCACGGTCCCAAAAAGCTGAAAGCTGCACTGTTCGCACGAGCGGCGGTAGGTGCCCCGCGGTCTGGTTTGAAGGGTAATGGGTATTTTGACGCCAAACAGATCGAAATTCCGGCGGACGGCCGTCCGGCCCGTCGTCACCGTACGGTGACGGTCCAAAGCGACCGAAACCGTTAAAGTCCGGGAAGTTTGGGCAATGATTTCGGCAGAAGCGTGCCGGAGCGTACTGCCGCCCGCCTTATCTTCCACAACGGCGCTGACCAGAAGCTGGCCTTCCGCCACGGCGTCACCCTTATGGATGAGAGCCGTCCCGGAATAAACTTTCATGGAGACAATCTGCCCTGTGGCTGAAGCCTTGATATTGCAGATGCCGCCCGATTTCTTCACCTCCGGTTGCGCCGTCTTTTCCTGAACGGCAACCTGAACCGTGCATCCCTGCGTATTGATGCTCATCCAGCGGATTTCAGGTATTTTCAGCATGATCCGCTGCGCAAGCAGCCGGGGATCAACATCTCTTTTAGGGGTTCCCGGCGAAAGCCCAGCGGAACGGAGCTCCGCCGCTATCCGGGAAGCCGGAACGGAAGAATTCCCGGTGATCTGGATACACCAGATGCGCAGGGAAAGAAGGCAGACAATGGCAAAAAAGAGGGCGGCACCTGCCAAAAGCCCCTCTTTTCCCCGAGTCCGGCGGAGCAGAAACGGCAGCCCGTGCCGCCCGCGCACCCGGAGCCTGCACCCGGTCCGGCGCGCGCAGGAACGCAGGGAACGGTAGCGGCGTGCGGCAACGCATGCCCCGCTTTTGGAACAGGCGGAAATATTCCACAGGACAGCCCCGGAATGCGCGCTGAGGCTGTAAAAGCGCTCCGGATTTCCGCCGAGGACGGAAAAGCGGACATATCCAATCAGCCAGCGCGTCAGTTGCAATGAAATCATAATTCCCCCGCCTCAGCCGGAAAAATCAATACAGGTAATATACCCTTCCACCACGAGGGCATCCACCGTAAGGCATCGGATAGCCAGCCCGTGCCCGGTGAACCGGACGGGCTGGGCTCGGGTGCGGATTCGGATCACGTCGTCGTCATACTCCAGCACGCCGCAGCACCCTTCGACAACCGCTTTGCGGTTTCCATACAGTTCAATGTGCATTGGCACATTCCATTCGGGCTGATCGAAAAAGTTCCCGCTCTTCCGCAAATCAACCATCTCCCCCGTGATCTCCCTTAAATGCTATGCGGCAAAAGACGTAAATATCCGCGCCGGAGCATATACATGACGAAATGGGGTGGTTGCATGAAAATCAAATCCGGCCTGCTGTTTTCCGCCGTGCTTGCCGCGGCCTGCGCCCTGCTGATCTTTCCCGCGCAGGCTTCGCAGGGGGCCCAGAAGGGTGTTGGCTATTCGCTGAATATTCTAATCCCTTCCCTTTACCCGTTTATGGTCCTGTCGGTCTTTGTGGTAAAGAGCGGCCTTGCCCGGAAAATCGGCAGAGCGCTGAACCGGCCCACGCAGGCTCTGCTTCGTCTGCCGGGCGAAGCGGCAGCTTCTGTGCTGATGAGCGCTATCGGCGGCTACCCGGCGGGGGCGCGCTCGATTGCGGCCCTGCGCGAAGAAGGGCTGATTGACCGGGATCAGGCAGAGCAGATGGTCTGTTTCTGCGTCAATGCAGGCCCGTCGTTTGTGATTACCGCAGTTGGGGTGGGATTTTTGAAAAGCGCGCAGGCGGGAACCATCCTGTTTGTTTCCCAAATGATATCGTTTCTCCTGATGGGTCTGCTCTGCGGGGCGGCCATGGGGAAACGGTCCCGGACGCTCCGCAAACAGGAAAGCGGCCCGCCCATCGACGCGGCGCGGGCGCTGATCGCATCCGCTTCCGACGCGGCATACTCAACCCTGATGATGTGCTGTTTTGTGATTTTGTTTGCTTCGTTTATGGGGCTTTTGCGTACAGCGGTAAAGACACGGGTCCCGGCGGCCATTCTTTCAGCTGCCCTGGAAGTGACGGGGGGCTGCTCAGATCTTGCCAGCCTGAGGGTGCCCCTGTGGGCGGTGGCCCTGGCGATTGGCTGGGGAGGACTGTGCGTCCATTTCCAGGTGCTGGCCTGCCTCGGGGATATTCCAATCAGCCGCCTGCGCTTCGCGGCCTGCCGCCTGCTGCAGGGAATGCTTTCCGCAGCCGTATGCTTCGGCCTGACCCAGCTTTTTCCGGAATGTGCTCCGGTATTTTCCAATATCAGCGGGCCGGTCAGCGCAAAGTTTTCGGGCTCAATTCCGTCTGCGGCGGCGCTTGCCTTAATGTGCCTTGCCCTTTTGCTAAATATGCCTCACGAAAAGCTGGAAATTCAGGAGCAATAATGCTATAATAAAAAATAATGTGAAACGGGAGCCTGTTCATGATGTTTGGAAAAAAGAAGAAAAATCTTTTTGGCAGCAGCATTGAACCGAACTGCGAATACTGCGCGAATTATTCCGGAACCTTCTGCCACTTAGGCCGAAAAGGGCCGTCCTGCAGCCGTTTCCGGTATGATCCGCTGAAACGCTCGCCATTTTGCTCGCCCGAGCTGAAAAAGCATGATCCGGACGAGTTTAAGCTGTGACAGTCCCCGCGGGAACGGCAGGACACCGCTCTTTGGCGGAAGAATCACGAATCAGGCTTCCGCCCCTGCGGAAGAAGCGGAAGGCGCACGGTAAACGTGCTGCCCTCGCCGACTTTGCTTTCCACACCGACTTCGCCGCCGTACAGAACGGCAAGGTGTTTCACGATGGACAGGCCGAGACCTGTGCCCCCCACCGCGCGGGAACGGCTCGCATCGACCCGGTAGAACCGTTCAAACAGGCGGGGAAAATGCTCCTTTGCTATGCCAATTCCGGTATCCGAAACACGGATTACCGCCATTTTTTTCTGCCCTGCGGCGGTAATGGTGACGCTGCCCTGCGGGACGTTATATTTGACTGCATTCTCGATCAGGTTGCCAAACAGTTGCTGAAGGCGGGTCGGCGAGCAGGATACGTACAGGCTGCTGTCGAGATTCATGCGGATGGTAATCCCGTTTTTTTCAGCACCCGGCCGGATGCGCTCCACGCATTTGCGGATGGCCTCCGCTACCTGGCACGGCTGCGCGGACGGATCGTCCCTGGCGTTTTCGATCCGGGACAGGACCAGCATATCGTCGATCAAATGCTGAAGGCGCTCGGCTTCAATATCCAGAATGTCGTAGAAATACCGGCGGGTTTTTTCATCCCGGTCGGAGCTTTTCAGGAGCTCTATGCTGCCGCGGATGGACGTTAAGGGCGTTTTGAGCTCGTGCGTTACATTGGCGACAAATTCGCTCCGCATACGCTCCAGTTTCCGCAGGCGGGTTACATCGGAGATCACTGCCAGGGCTGATTCGGTTTCCTGGCAGGGGATCGGCGCGGTATACACCGTGAACTGCCGGCCGTCTTCCCCGGTCATATCCCGGCTGGAAGCGCAGTTTCCGCGGGAGCTCTCCCTCATCTGCCCGGCAATCTGCTGCGTCAAAAGGCTTCCGCCCAGCGTTTCACCCTGCGCCAGCGATGCGCTGCCCAGCATACGGCGCGCACTCTGGTTCAGGAAAAGAATTTTACCGTTTTCTCCCGCCGCCAGGACGCCGTCGCTCATCCCTTCAAGGACCCCGTTCAGCTGGTTCTGCTGGCTGGTAAGGAGGGAAAACGCCTTTTCGGTATTTTCGGCCATACTGTTGAAAGACTTTGCCAGAAGCCCGATCTCATCACGGAAAGTCCCCTGAACCCGGCAGGAATAATCCCCGCCCGCCATTTTTTCCGCCGCAGCGGTCAGCCTGCCAATAGGGCCTGTGATGCGGCAGACAAGGCAGGCCGTAAATCCGCACACGAGGACAATCCCAAGCAGCATGCTGAGCGCCGCAATCACCCAGAGCCTTAAGACGGCCGCATCCAGGTCGGATGTGGGAAGGGCCGCCCGGAGAAAGTACTTCCCCTTTACATAAACGGCCTCATAATAATAGCGCACCCCAATGCTGGCGCTGATGCGGGTATTGTAGCCTCTTCCTGTTTTCAGCGCCTGCTGGATTTCCGGGCGGTTCAGATGGTTCTGGTCGATTTCGGATTTAGCGCTGTCGCCGACGACTCTGCCGGAAGGGGTAATAATGCTGATACGCATTTCCTGCCGGGCTGAGGAAAGCTGTTTGCCGATCCTGCCGGCCGTGCCGGAAGGATCTTCCCTGAGTTCGTCGGTCTGGGTGGACAGGATGGCCAGCGCCGTATCCAGCCGGTTGCTAAATTCGGACCAGTATTGGTTTTGAATTTGCAGTGCGGCGCAGAAAAAAGCAAAAAAGAAACCTCCGATGATTACGGCGGCATTCAGAAGGATCCATTTCTTTTTCATCGGACGTTCTCCTCTTTCGGTTCCGGTAATTCGGAGAATTTATACCCGACGCCCCGGACGGTCCGAATCAGGATGGGATTGTCCGGATCGGTTTCGATTTTCTGGCGGAGGTACCGCACATGGACATCGACGGTTCGGGTATCACCGAAATACTCAACCCCCCACACGCGGTCGAGCAGCATATCCCGCGTCAGGACCTTGCCCTTATGGCGCATCAGCATGACAAGGAGATCAAATTCTTTTGCCGTCAGCTCCACGGGTCTTCCATTTTTGGTAACCTGGTGCCTCTCTATATCCACAGACAGGGAACCATGGAAAAGCAGCGGCGGTTCCGGCGCTGCTTTTCGAGCCGAACGGCGCAGGACGGCTTTAACCCGTGCGCAGAGCTCCTTGACGCTGAACGGCTTGACGATATAATCATCCGCGCCGATCTCAAGGCCCAGCACCCGGTCGATTTCTTCCCCGCGGGCGGTCAGCATTAAAACCGGGATATCGTGTGTTCTGCTGTTCTCGCGCAGGGTGCGGCAAACGGTCAGCCCGTCCGGCTGCGGCATCATCCAGTCGAGAATAACGGCATCCGGCCGTCTTCTGTCTACCGCTTCCAGCAGCGTTTTTCCGTCGGCGAACTCGGCTGTTTCAAAGCCGCTGTCCTGAAGACCGATCGAAACAATTTTGCAGATGCTTTCTTCATCGTCGGCAATATAAACCAGTGCCATACACGCCCTCCCGCCTATTTGGCGTTTAAATCAGGATGCTCCCCCGTTTCCATAAAAATCACCCATTCCGCAATGTTGGTGGCATGGTCGCCCATGCGCTCCGCGTATTTGGTGATGAACAGCAAATCCACTTCCTTCATGACATTGCCCGGATTTTCAGAGATAATACTGCTCACCTCGAGAATGATCCGGGAAAACATCAGATCTACTTCATCATCGGTGCGGCAGATTCTGCGGGCCTCTGACACGTCCCGGTTTAAAAGCACATTCATGGAGCGGCGGAACATGCTGCCCGCCGTTTCCAGCATAGCGGCAACATGGGCAGCTGCCAGGCAGCTGTCCTTCAGCTCCCCGGTGGTCAGGATTTCACAGATATCCGCACACTGATCCGCTTCCCGCTCTACATCGGTCAAAATTTTAAGGCAAGCGGCAATTACGCGAAAATCCTTGGCAATCGGCTGCTGCAGGACAATCAGATCCATACATTTCTTTTCACACTGACGGATCATGCGGTCGATTTCGCCGTCGCTGCCAGCTACTTCACCTGCTATGGTGATATTAGAGGTACGCAGCGCAGTGACTGTCTTTTAAATTCTGGACTGTACGGCATTCCCTGTTTCCGCCATGCTGGAAATCAAATCCGACAATTCGCGGTCGAATATTTTTCTTGGCACCGCGTATCACCCCCTCATTATACCGCCTGCGGCGAGAAAAACAACAAGCGCGGCACATCAGCCGAACCGCCCGGTGATATACCTTTCGGTCCGCTCATCTTTCGGACGGTTAAACATTTCAACGGTGTCGGCATACTCAACCAGCTCGCCGAGCAGAAAAAAAGCCGTCTTATCCGCAATCCGGGCGGCCTGCTGCATGTTATGGGTCACAATGACCACGGTGTACTTCTTCCGCAGGTCATCCATCAGGTCTTCGATCTTCAGGGTCGAAATCGGATCCAGCGCACTGGTTGGTTCATCCATTAAAAGAATTTCCGGCTGGACCGCAATGGCACGGGCAATACAAAGCCGCTGCTGCTGGCCGCCGGAAAGGCTGAGGGCTGATTTTTTCAGGCGGTCTTTCACTTCGTCCCAAAGCGCCGCACTTTTCAGGGATGTTTCTACAATCCCGTCCAGTTCGCGCCTGGACTTGATGCCATGGATCCGGGGCCCGTAGGCGATATTGTCGTAAAGGGACATGGGAAACGGGTTTGGGGTCTGGAAAACTATCCCCACACGCTTACGCAGAAGCGTGACGTCCATCCCGGGGGCATAGATATCTTTTCCTCCTACCGTTACGGTTCCTTCAATCCGGCAGTTTTCGGCCAGATCGTTCATCCGATTGATCGTTTTGAGGCAGGTGGATTTGCCGCACCCGGACGGACCGATAAAAGCAGTTACTTTATTTTTAGGAATTTTTACGCTGATATGCTTCAAGGCCTGAAAATCGCCGTAATACAGGTTCAGATCCTGAAAGCAGATCTTCGTTTCCAGCCTGCTGCTGTCTGCCTCTGAGTTTTCCGACGTTTTGGGAGAATGAACCCGAACTTGCCTCATGATAGGGAGCTTGCTCTGAGCAATTTCCATTTCTGTGATTTCCTCTCCAATATTTCATATAAAATATTGTAAGGCGGCAATGTTAAATTCAGGTTAAATTAGAATTAGAAGGGATTTAAGAAATCAGCCGGGATAACGCGCCTTCAGTGCTTTAATTTTAATATGTTTTTCAACAAACATAATTTCGTGCTCCGTCATGACGTTTTCCGGCGGGCAGTTGGCATGAAGGTCGTCTGTCTTCCATGTGACAGTAAACCCGCATTCCCGGAGGTAGCCCAGCGTATCCGAAAAAAGCGGAGCGTCGTCGGTTTTAAAAAAGATCTCTCCGCCGGGCTCCAGAATTTTCTTGTACTGCTCCAGCTGGCGCGGATGGGTCAGCCTCCGCTTATGATGTTTTGGCTTTGGCCATGGATTGCAGAAATTGATGTAAATCCGGTGAACGGCATCTTCCGGCCCCATTGCCGTTTTGATCCGTTCAATATCCAGGGCCGTGAGAAGGATATTGTCCGGTTCCCTCTGAGCTACTTGGTACGCCCGTTCAATATACCGTTTGGCGGGGCCGAGGACCGCATCCTTGATATCAATCCCGATATAATTCGTCTGCGGGTTCCACGGGGCAGCCCCCGCAAGAAAGAAACCCTTTCCGCAGCCGAGTTCCAGGTCAACCGGCTGCTCGCGCGCAAAAAGGCTGTGCCATTTACCGAGATACTGCTCCGGATGGCGGATAAAAAACGGGCACGCGTCCAGTTCCGGACCGGCCCAGCGCTTGAACCTCATTCTCATGGCTGGTCCTCATCTTTCCAATTCTTGCAGACATCCACCCACCGGACGCCGTGGGATGCCGTAAAAAGTTCGCCGCAGGTAAGCCGGACGCAGGAATTCGCGCTCCCGGCAGCGGGAAAAACAGTCTGAAACCGCTTGAGGGAACAGTCACAGTAAACTTTTGCAGACGGCGGATTGTCAAACGGGCAGACCCCGCCGATCCGGTAGCCGGTCATGGGCTCTACGTCATCCCGGCTCAGCATTTTTGCCTTGAAGCCGAATTCGGCCTTGAATTTTGCGTTGTCAATTTTGGCATCGCCCGCTGCCACAATGATCAGGCATCCGCCGTCCTTTTCATAAAACGATATGGATTTCGCAATGCGGGCTGGTTCTACATTAAGAGCTTTGGCTGCCAGCTCCACCGTGGCGCTGGAAACGGGGAATTCCCGCACCCGGTCTTTCAGGCCGCACCGCACAAGATAGTTTTTTACTTTTTCGACAGACATAGCCCAAAATTCCTCCGATATTCTTGATTTTTTCAGTATAGCACGCTGGCAGAAACCCGCAGGGCACCCTGTCAGGAATGGCTGCGCAGCCCTTTTGGATAGTGGTTTTTCAACCAGCCGCCGGAGCATTTTCCAAAACCCGTCATGACGCCGTCTACAGAAACCCCTGCATATCCTTTCAGGGAAGGACTTACCTCGATTTCTTCGCCGCGCAGAAATGCGGCGGTCTGCGGCGAATCATGAGAAAGCGCAATCACCTGACTGAGTTCCTGCGGCCGGGCAGCCATGAACAGCGCATGCTCCGGCTCCACGCGCCCCGGGCGGAGCCGGCCAAGCAGAACGCCCGCGCGCAGGACACCCAAACCGTCCATTCGGGGAAGCGCCTCCGGAAACCGGTACAGGCTGTCCCGAACCTGCCGGATCGTTCCGGAAGGGCCGCTCCGGAAAATGCGGCGGAAGAAAGCTTCCGCTTCTTTTCCACCTCTTGCCGCTTCAAGGCGGCAGGAGGAAACCGCGCACGGATTCGGGGAATGCCGGCGCAGGACGGCGACAAAATGCCCTTCCCCGCCGTCCATTGGATAAATTCGGCGGGCCTGCGGAAGAAAAGCAGGCCTGCCGCACAACAGGCCGCAGTCAATCAGTTCAAAGCCCCCCTGCTCTGCCAGAAAAGAGGAAACAACACCTTCGTTCTCTTCGCGCGAAAACGTGCAGGTAGAATAAACAAGAATCCCCTCCTGCCG
The DNA here is from genome assembly GCA_002407675.1 of Ruminococcaceae bacterium UBA5406. Taxonomy (GTDB): domain Bacteria; phylum Bacillota; class Clostridia; order Oscillospirales; family Acutalibacteraceae; genus Thermocaproicibacter. Next base: position 114,584 of record DHNW01000010.1, on the reverse strand, counting down.
GACCGCTTCGGAGGCGCTTTTTAAAACAGCCAGCTGACGCACCGCACAAGAACGGACATGCTCCGGGCTCCAGTCTTGAACAGCCGCCTCGCTGCGCCGGAACATCCCTTCCCCGGAACAAGGGGCATCCACCAGGACGCGGTCAAAATACCCAGCCAGCGCGCGGCAGAGTTTTTCCGGCCGGCAGCAGGAAACAACGGCGTTGCGGACACCCATCCGCTCAATATTGGACAGAAGAATCTCCGCCCGGCTGCGGACAACCTCATTTGACCACAAAAGCCCTTTCCCTTCCATCCGGCCAGCAATCTGGGTGGATTTTCCGCCCGGAGCTGCACACAGATCGAGGATCTTTTCCCCGGGAAGCGGAGAAAGCGCGGTTACCGCAGCGGCGGCGGACGGCTCCTGGACATAAAATGCCCCTGCATGGTGAAGGGGAAACCGGCCAATGCGATCGGCTGCTGCCGGAAGATAATAACCAAACGGAGAAAACGGGGTCCGGCGGAGAGAAAACGGAAGAGCCGCCTGCAGCACCGCGGCGCTGCACTTGAGGGGATTCAGCCGGATACCGCGGAAAGGCGGGCAGCCGGCACCCGCCCGATAGGCTTCATATTCATCGCCAAGCAGAAGCCGCATCCTCCGCAGATATTCAGACGGGAGGCTGTTCAATCTTGCATCAACTCCATAAATACTGGTATATTTTTCTGATCCCTTACAAACAATAACGGCATAAAGGGGGTGAAAAACCTTGGACAGACAATTCCACAAAGACAATGGAAACGACAATGGTTCTTCCAAACAGACCAATCAGCGCAAAAAGGGAAACAGCTCTTATACGGAAAAGGAAAACGGTGCTTCTCAGTGCAAGGATTCTACAGAGGGAAGCGACTGCAAAGACTGCAAAGACTAAAATAACGTGGCAAACTCAGGCGGCCCCGCGCTACTGCGCGGAACCGCCCCCTTTTTTGCCATCATGAAGGATTTCCTTCAGTGTCTTGTCATCTTTCCCAACAGGCCGGAACCCTTCTCCGGTTATTTCACCGGCATCCCCGACAATCAGGAAAGCTTTTTTGTCAATAGAATGAACAATATCTTTTACTTTCGCCACTTCATACCGGCGGACCGCGCAGAGAAGAACCTCGTTTTCATGGCCCGTATAAGCCCCGCGCGATTTCAGGACGGTGACGCCGCGGTCTACGTCGCTTAAAATCTCCTGTGCAATCAGATCGTTTTTTTTCGAAATAATAAACAGGACTTTACCGGTTCCGATATCGGTGCCGTACAGCACGGTGTCAATCAGGCGCGAAGAAACAAAAATGGCAATAATCGCATACATGACGCTTTCCATGCTTTTGTAGACAAATCCGGAGATGATGACAATCATGCCGTCCACCGCCATCATCAGCTTCCCCATGGAAACGGAGCGGATATGGCGCTCCAGAAGGCGGGCGATCAGGTCGGTGCCTCCGGTCGTGGCGCCGCGGAGGAACACCAGGGAAAGGCCGACGCCGTCCAGGCATCCGCCAAAAATAGCGGCCAGCATAGGGCTGCCCCGGTACGGCTGGATAAAACAGCCGAGAATATCAATGGCCGCGGAAAGAATTACCGTAGCAACAAAAGTCTTTGCAACCATTTTATAGCCGATTTCCCAAAAGGCCCAAAGGAGGATTGGAATGTTCAGCAGGAACGACAGCAGGCCAATCGGCCATCCGGACAGATAATTGATCACGGTGCTGACGCCGGACACACCCCCCGGGGCAATATGATTCGGCGCGGTGAACATGCAGATGGACGTAGCCGTTAATGAGCTTCCCACAATATAAAAAACAAGGTCTTTTACGGTTTCTGTGATTTTTTGCTTGGTATTTTGAACAGACGGCATAGGTAATTTTCCGCCTTTCCTATTGATTCTTACTGATAATTATGTTAAAAAGTTCGCAGAGACGTTCCGTGCGGCCGCATAAGTATAAATAGCCAAACAAAGCCTCTAAAGCCGTTGCCGTATGATAATCTGAGACTTCCGCATTCCGCGGGATATGCCCAGGCCGGGCGTTTTTTCCACGCCGGAAAATATCGGCCTCTTCCTCGGAAAGGCGGCCCTCCAGCTTTTTTGAACCCTCCGCCTGCGCTTTGCAGCAGACCCTTTCAACGGCAAGGCGGTGCAGTTCAGATACGGGCCGGCTCCCCATGCAGACCAGGCGCTCCCGAACAAAAACCTCAAAAACGGCGTCACCGAGGAACGCGAGGGTCAAGGGGCTTAGTTGGCGCGGATTGCAGTCCGCTCCGTAAAGACGTTCCAATCCTGTTTATCCCCTTACTCCATAAAATTAAATTCAAAGTCATAAAGGCTGACCGTGTCGCCTTCGTGGATTCCGGCCGCACGAAGGGCGTCAATGACTCCCGTCTTTTCCAGTACGCTTTCAAAATACCTGAGTGAATCCGCGTCCGCAAAATTGACGGAACGCATGGTCTGCCGGAGCCACTCTCCCTCCACAACATACACTCCGCTGCGTCTGGAAATGGAAACCTTGTTGTCATCAGAAGTTTCGGCAGGCATTGGCGCCGGTTCCGGCTGGTACTGCCGGACGGGAGGCAGTTTGCTCAGCAGTTCGTCAATCCGGTTCAGCAAAGGGTCTACCTGATACCGGATTGCCGCCATAATCGGGAAAAACTCATACCCGAGCCCTTCCACATAGGAGCGGAAACCGTTAATCTGCTCTTCCGAAGCCAAATCGCATTTATTCCCCGCTACCAGCATTGGGCGGTGGGCGAGGTCCGAATTGTATTTTTCCAGTTCTGTATTGATAACTTGAAAATCTTTTTTCGGATCGCGCCCTTCGCTCCCGGAAACATCAACAATATGCACCAGCAGGCGGCAGCGATCCACGTGGCGGAGAAACTGATGCCCGAGGCCGGCACCCCCGCTGGCCCCTTCAATCAGACCGGGAATATCCGCCATAACAAATGACCGGCCCTCACCCCGGCGCACGACGCCTAATACCGGCGTGACGGTCGTAAAGGGATAATTCGCAATCTGCGGCTTCGCCTCACTGACAACGGAAACCAGGGTGGATTTCCCGACATTGGGGTACCCAACCAGCGCAACGTCTGCCAAAAGTTTCAGTTCCAGCCGAAGCTCCATACTTTCCCCCATGCCGCCGGGTTTGGAAAAGCGCGGCGCCTGCCGGGTAGCTGTGGCAAACCGGGCATTCCCCCAGCCGCCTCGGCCGCCTTTGGCAATTACCTGCGGCTCGTCCGATGACAGGTCGGCAATCAGGCGGCCTGTTGCGGCGTCTTTCAGGAGGGTTCCGCGCGGCACCCGAATAACCAGGTCTTCACCAGCGCGCCCGCTGCAGCGTTTGCCCCGTCCGTTCTCCCCATTTTGGGCAACATATTTCCGCCTGTACCGAAAATCCGAGAGGGTAGACAGATTGCCGTTCACCTGAAAAACGACATTTCCTCCCCTGCCGCCGTCGCCGCCGTCCGGCCCGCCCGAAGCGACATATTTTTCACGGTGAAACGCAACGGCACCGTCGCCGCCGTTTCCCGCGGAAATTTTAATCTTGGCGCTGTCAATAAACATGCCGACGCTCTCCTTTATAAATCAAAAAATCCCGGGCGAAAAACACCCGGGATTGCTCTTTTTCAGTGTCCGCCCGCGAAATTACTGTTCTGCCGTGTAAACACTGACTTTTTTACGGTCGCGGCCCAGGTGTTCAAACTTGACCCTGCCGTCAATCAGGGCAAAGAGAGAATCGTCGGAACCGATGCCGACATTCTCGCCCGGATGAATATGAGTCCCGCGCTGTTTAACAAGGATATTTCCCGCCAGTACGAACTGACCGTCCGCGCGCTTCACACCCAGGCGCTTCGATTCGGAATCGCGTCCGTTCTTAGTGGAACCCATTCCTTTTTTATGAGCAAACAGTTGAATATTAATCTTCAGCATAGCTTACACCTCCGTGTCGGTTATTTGAATATTTGTGGGATACTGTTCCTGCAGGCCAGCCAAATGCAGGCGCAGGCCCTTGAGAACCGCGCCGCACTCCGGCGCGCGCCCCAGCGGAATTTTGAAGGACATGATCCCATCTTCCACCAAAATATCGGCGGGTACGCCGATTATCTCCGTAATGGTATTGGCAGCAAGATACGCCGCAGAAGAAACCGCAGCACAGACAATATCCGTTCCCGCTTCGGAAACATCCGAATGTCCTATGAAGCGGAACCCGGCCAACTGTCCATTTTTATGATAAAATTCCGCCGTAATCATAAGAACTCAGGCATTAATGGACTCAATCTGAACCTTGGTGTAAGGCTGCCGATGGCCCATCTTGCGCTTTTCGTTCTTTTTGGCCTTATAGGTCAAGACCGTGATCTTCGGGGATTTCCCGTTTTTCAGGACTTTACCGGTTACGGAAGCGCCCTCGACATACGGTGCGCCGATTTTCATTCCGTCCTCCGAATTCAAAGCCAGTACTTTAAATTCAACGGAAGAGTCTTTTTCTGCCGGCAGCTTTTCGACAAAGATGACATCATCTTTCTGCACTTTGTACTGCTTGCCGCCGGTCTCAATTACTGCAAACATCAACTAAAGGTCCTGCCTTTTCTATGAATCTCGCTATTGACGGGCGGGTTTCCCTCTTACAGACCCGCAATATGCGGCCTAATTATTATACCATGGACCGTCAAGTTTGTCAATGCCTGTCTGAGGCACACCGGCTACCGGTTCCGGCAGGCAAGTCTTTCTGCCAAATCTTTGAGGTAATCCGCGTCTTCACCGAACGGATCCAGCGCCTGCACGGCAGTTTTCGTCAGTTCGTCAACAGCCCGTTTCGCCCGTTCCGCCCCCAAGATGGAAACATACGTGCTTTTGCTGTTCTCTGCGTCGCTTCCGGCTGGTTTTCCAATCGCCGTGGAATCTCCCTCCACGTCGAGAAGATCGTCCTCGATCTGGAAAGCAAAGCCAACCGACGCGGCATATCGATCCGCGGCGGAAAGGCGCTGATCGTCCGCTCCCGCCAGAATGCACCCCATCTGCGCTGCAGCCCGGATCAAGGCGCCCGTTTTGCACTCATCCATCCGCTGGAGGGTTTCCATGGAAACCGGCTTCCCCTCGCACAGAAGATCAATCGCCTGGCCGCCCGCCATGCCATAGGGTCCAGCCGCTTTTGCAAGCACACCAGCCGCCCGGGCAGCACGCGCCGCCCCCGCCCCCTGGACGCTCTCAGGAGAAAGCATCGTTTCAAACGCCAAAGTGAGCAGGGAATCCCCTGCCAGCAGAGCCTGCGCTTCACCGAAAACCACATGGCTGGACGGCCGGCCGCGGCGCATCCCGTCATCATCCATGCAGGGAAGGTCATCATGAATCAAGGAATAGGTGTGAATCATCTCAATAGCGCACGCAAACGGAAGGGCGGATTCCTGATTGCCGCCGCAGAGCCCGCAGAATTCCAAGACCAGGATCGGACGGATGCGCTTTCCGCCCGCCAGCAGACTGTAGCGCATAGCCTGAAACAGCCCCGACTGCATCCGCCCTTTTTCTTCCGGAACATATTTCTGGAGGGCATCCTGCACGGCATCGAGATAATCGCTTCGTTCAATTCTTCCCGCTTGATTTTTCATCGGTTTCCTCCAAATCGGTAATCTGCTTGATCTTCTGTTCAGCTCCGGACAACTTCTGATAGCAGTATGAAGCGAGAGCGGAACCTTCTTCAAAAAGTTTCAGCGATTTTTCCAGCGAAAGATCGCCGGACTCCATTTGATCGACAATTTGCTTCAGCCTTGCGGCAGCCGCTTCAAACGTCATGTTTTTCTTCATGATCCACACCCCCGTCTGGTTTTAAAAGGTCGCTGTGCAGTTTGTCCACCGTACAGTCCAGCCGCCCGCCGTGCATCCGCACCTGTATTTTTTCGGCCGGCCGGATTTCGCGGAACCGGGAGACCGCCCGGCCGGATTCACCGTACACCACCGCATATCCGCGGGAAAGCACCGCCAGTGGGCTCAGAGCATTCAGCCTTCCGCTTTCGCGGGAAAGGCAGGCTTTTGCCGATTCCGTTTTTTTTCGCATGGAAGAAACCAGGGTTTCCTCCAGCCGGTCGATCTGGACACGGCGCAGTTCCAGCGGCTCTTCCGGTTTTTGGAACACACGGCTTTGGGCCAGAAGGTCAACTGCCTGCCGCGCTTCTGCCACTTTCGACTGGGCAGCAGCATTCAGCCGGATTTTTGCATTTTGAATTCCCAACAAAAGCTCCATTTGATCCGGGACGGCCAGTTCCGCAGCGGCCGACGGAGTTGGGGCACGAAGATCCGCAGCAAAATCGCAGATGGTGTAGTCCGTCTCATGCCCCACACCGGAAATGACCGGGATGCGGGACGCCGCTACGGCCCGCGCGACAATTTCTTCATTAAAAGGCCACAGATCTTCGAGCGAGCCGCCGCCCCTCCCGAGAATAATTTCGTCGGCACAGTTCAGGCGGTTCATCCGTTCAAGCGCGTCCGCAATCTGCGCGGCGGCCCCTTCGCCCTGCACCAGAACCGGGCAGAACACCACCTGCGCCAGAGGATACCGGCGCCCCAGAACGGTCAGGATATCGTGCACGGCCGCTCCGGTAGGGGACGTGATAACACCGATGGAATAGGGAAAACTCGGAAGCGGCTTTTTCCGTTCGGCGGCAAACAGACCCTCTTTTTCCAGTTTCGCTTTCAGCTGCTCAAAGGCAAGGTTCAGCGCGCCGAGCCCATCGGGCTGCAGATCCTCCACATAAAGCTGGTACTGCCCGGAAACTTCATAGACGCCAACCCGCCCGCGCGCGATCACGCGCATCCCGTCCTGCGGCAGAAAACGCAGGCGCGAAGCGTACCGTGCAAACATGACGGCCCGCACCACACATTTCTGATCTTTAAGGGAAAAATAAAGGTGACCGGAACGGTAGTGATTTGTAAAATTGGAAATTTCGCCTGTAATAAAGAGATGAGTGAGATTTCCATCCTCTTCAAACCGCGACTTCAAATAGGTATTTAGCTGCGTAACGGTCAGCACAACCGGAGCATCCATAGAAGTCACAGGGCAATTCCCCCTTTCCGTGCGGCCAGGACCGCGATTCCGGCAGCATTATCGGATGAATATTCCGGAGGGGCAAAGACAGCGCCGTATTTTTCTTTCAGCGCCGCCCGGAGAATAGAATTTGACATAACCCCTCCTGAAAACACCAGCGGCAGGCTGCCGTATTGGTGCAGCAGGATTCCGGCCATACCATCCAGCGCCGCCAGCAGGGACTGCAGACAGAACGCCGCGATCTCTTCGGGCGGCATTCCCTGTTTTCGCAGGGCTTCACACCGGTTCTGAATGCCGGAAAGAGAACAGTCGGCCTCTTTCAGGCTGGGCCGGATTGAAAAACGGGCATCCGCTTTCAGCGCAAGTTTTTCAAGTTCCGGTCCCGCCGGAAACGGAAGACCCAGCATGGCGCCCACCCGGTCAACAGCCTGTCCCGCTTTCAGGTCGAGAGATCGGGCAACGATCTGGGTTCGGAAAACAGCTTTGGGATCCGGTTCGGCCAAAACCGCTTCGGTGGTGCCGCCGGACACATGAAAAGCGAGAAAACGGCGGTTCAAAAGTTCCAGCTTACCGGCAGAATAAAGCACGGCAGCAATATGGCCCTGCTGATGGGAAAACTGGTAAAGCGGCACGCCGAGCGAAAGCGCTGCCGCTGTGGCTGCGGAAACACCGGCAAGAAAGCAGGGCATATACGACCCCTCTTCTGCACGCGGGCGGCTGGAGACGCCCACGGCGGCAATGCAGGCGCCCTCAAACGGAAGGGCCGCCAGCACCTGCGGAAGCTGGCGGACGTGATGAAAAACTGCGTCGCTCTGCCGCAGGCCCAGTTCGCCCTGCTTGACGGGGAGAAGGCGTTTGCTCTGGTTCATTTTTCCGCTTTTAACAAGTGCGGCAGATGTGGTGTAATTACTGGTATCAATTCCCAGTGTATCAGGCATCTTCACCGTCATGCTCCCGTGCCGCCGAACCAAGGACGCCGTTGATAAACCGCGCATCTTTTTCATCGCCGTATTTTTTAGCAAGATTTACCGCCTCGTTGATGGAAACGCTGACCGGAATATCTTTCCCAAAATTCATTTCATACAGGGAAAGCCGGAGAAGCGACAGTACCACCTTGGACAGCCGGTCCATCTTCCAGCCGCGAAGATATTTTTGAATCTGCCCGTCCAGCACCAGCTCGTTCTGCTCTACCCCTTCCGCAGTCTGCTCCGCAAATTCTTCGATCCGAATATCTTCGGAAGTTTCCGCCGCATCGACAATCTGCCGTGTGGTATCGTGGCTGATGCTTCTTTCAAAAATTAATATAAACGCCTGTTCCCGTGCTTTTCTTCGATTCATGTGTTCCTCCGCAACTGCAAAATAAAAGGCCCTCCCATCTGTGGAGGGCCTGAACGGGCTTGTAAATTGTCAAACTTCCACGGGGTTATTATACCACAAAATCCCGCAAACTCAACTACTGACGCTCGATTATCTTAATTTTATCACACGACAGCCCCGTCTGGCCGGACACAATATCTTGTATCACAATGGCGTCGTTCTGAGAATTTTCTTTCGTTTTGACGATAACGCTGCAATCTTCTTTCCCGATAGAAACGACGCACTCGGAATAGCCCTTCGCTTCAATTAGGTTTTCAATATTTGCCTCCCTGGCAATGTTCTGAGCGATCACCGCCGCCTGAGAAACAGCCTCTTTTTTGGCAGCGTCGCTTTTCCCAACGTCCTTCAGAACGTCTTTCAGCAGTTCCACGGCCTCGTCTCTGGCTTTTTGGCGCATCAGTTTTGCCTGGCTGAAATAGGCGTCATCGGCATCCGCTTCGGTCTTGACGGCAGAATTTTTTCCCGTGCCCGAACTGCTCCCGGAAGCGGCAGATTTGACTGCGGACTTGGTGCTGGATTTTGTATTGGATGCGGATGAGACGATGGCACTTCCGGAAGCATTCACCATCAGCGTCTGCCCGTACTGACGGTCACCGGAAGCAACAGCCTGCGTTGCAGGCAGTTTGGTCTCCCCCGAAAACGCCCAGTTTAAATATACGGCTGCGCCGAGCGCGACAACAAGCGCTGCAAGTACAAGCTGCCGTTTACCCATTGTCATAAACGTATTCCCCCCGATTTTTATTATTTTGCTTTTATAACGCACACCCGCACGGAAGTGATGTGGAGCGCTGTTGTAACCGCGTCGGTTACATCCTGCTGCACCTGCGGATCGTCGCCGCCGTCGCAGACAACAACAACTCCCTTAACCACCGGCTGGATCTCGGTTACATGAAGGGCCCTTTCGGAACCATCCGCATCCTTGACAAGAAGATAAGTCGTCTCGTCGCTGTTGTTGCTTTCCTTTTTCCCGGTCCCGCTTTCCGCTTTTTCGTCCGTCTGCTGGTCACTTTTCTTTTCTTCCGTAGCATACACATACTGAGTCGTCTGCTCCAGCGTAACCATAACCCGAACATTTCCAGTCCCGCGGATCTGGGAAATAATTTCTGTGAGATTGGTTTCCAGCTGTTTTTCATAATTTTCAGCCGACAAGCCGGAACTCCGGGAAGACGCCGTCTGTGACGACTGTTTTCCGCCGCAGCTCTGAAGATTCCCGGACAAAAGGATCAGCACAATTCCGAGAATCCCGGCAGTAACCACGATTTTTCGGTATTTTTCGTTTTCTGCCAGCTTCTGGAACATCCCTTTGCCCGTTCCGCCGCCCTTTTCAACTCCCATCGGATACGACCTCCGTCTTGATACCCAATTCTTTTTCCAGATAGTCCGCCGCCGTTTGACACTGTGCGGCATATTTTTTCCCCAGCGTTACAGTTACTTTAGTAATTGATATGCTGCCGTTCGCATCAGTATCCATATCCACATGAACATTTTTGCACTTGATGTGGATACGGCTCAGTTCGGCTGTAACCAAATTGGAGATGCTTTTCTGTGATTCGGATCGGATCTGGCTTTCCACCGTGGTTTCCAGGCGGTCATTCTGTACGCTGGAGCTGCTGCGGTTTAGGCGGAGTTTCATTTGAGGGACAGCTTTGGATAAAGGCAGGATAATAACGCAGATGAAGAACGCTCCTATGACGAATTTAGCCATTCGCTCCATCGAGCCGTTCGGCACCAGACTTTGCAGCAGGGCGGCTGCCAGGGCCGCCAGGCAGATAACCGTCGACCACTCCCGGACGGCACTCATGCCGCACCCCCCAGCATCAGCATCAGCACAGTGGAAATGATCAGCACCATCATGCAGCACAGGAGGATTGCAAGCAGGGTGGATACAACGTCGGCGGAAGCCTTCAGAAGTGAAGTAATCCCATCCAGTTCAAAAATGCGGCTGATGCCGGAACCGAGAGTGAGCGTTATCAGCCAGAGGAGACACTCGGCAAGCACCGGCAGAAAAATGAAAATTCCGGCCAGCAGGCCAAACGCCCCAACGCCGGATTTCAGCGTTCTGATACAGCTGTTCACGGTATTCATAGCGTCACTCAGAGCGTTGCCGACCACGGGGACACAGCTGCTTACCACAAATTTGACGGCCTTCACGCCGGTGGTATCCATCGACGCGGCAAGGACAGAGTGCATGGTGATCAAGCCGGTAAAGAGCGTCATGACAAGCCCCATCACCCATTTCACGACTTTATTAAAAACGGAGCACAGGCCGTCAAGGCGAATACCCGGCGAAATGGCAGACACCACGGAAAGAGCAAGAAAAATATCCATCATGGGAACGAGGACAGTCGTAGCGAAAATGGAAACGGCATCGCCGGCGGCAAGCATCAGCAAATGGTACGACCCGGCTGAAACCGGCTGCCCGCCGGCCGCCATAATTCCGACCAGCACCGGCACACAGGCCAGCAGAAATCCGGATGCAGCCTTGAGGACATCGGCGGAATCCGAAATGCAGGAAACCAGAGGCGACACAACAATGGTGCAGATGCACAGGGCCCCGACCATCCCGATCACCTGACCCAGCGCCTGTTCCCCAAAAGAAAGCCGAAGCCCGTTCAGGAGCGCACAGAGAAGGACAACCGCAATGATCGAAGCTAAAATGCGGAGCGGATTTTTCATTTTTCCGGTAAAAATATCCAGGATTTTTTGAAAATAATTTTTGGGTGTGATCGACGTGATGGATTCCCAGTCAGTTCCGCTTACTCCCAGCTGCTCCAGCGTTTTTTGGGTCTCCTTCGGCAGTCTGTCCGGAAGATCTTCAGCCCCGCTCTGCCGCATCTGCTCCTGATAGCACCGCTGATAATCCTCGGTGCCGGACGAAACTGCTGCAGAAGCCGGTTCTGAAAACAGGAAGACGGACACAATCAAAAGGACCAGACAGACCGTTTTTTTCATTTTCATCCACCGACCAATCCGATTGCCGTTGAGGCAATTTTTTCAAACAGCGGAAGCGCCAGAATGACGACCGCTATTTTCCCCGCCAGCTCCACTTTGGACGCCAGCGCATTTTCCCCCGCATCCCGGCAGGAATCCGCCGCAAACTGCGCCAGAAAACAGATGCCGAGCGTTTTGAATAAAATGGCCGCATATCCCGCCGTCAGCCCCGCCGAAGACAAAAGCTGGCTGATCTGACGGACCGCCGGCGCAATGTTGGCCAGCACTTCGGTCAGAATCAAAATTCCCGCCGCAATGCTGAGAAGAACCGCGTATTCCTGATGATAGCGCCGGAGCATCGCCGCTATCACAGCGGCACAGAGGGCTATGCCCGCAATCCCGACGATATTCATCGCTACAGCCCAAAAACTGTTTTAATCGTTTTAAACAGAATACTGATCTGCTGGACTATGATCATCAGCACGACAATTAAACCGGCCAGCGTAGTCATCAGCGCCTGCTCTTCCCGGCCGGAACGGATCAGAAGCTGGTTGAGAACCGCTACGATAATTCCAATGGCCGCAATTTTGAAAATCAAGTCCACGTTCATTTCCATTCCTCCGTTTTCAGCAGAGCAGCAGGGCCGAAGCGATGCCGGCAAAGGTTCCAAGCATCTGGTAAAGCCTGGACTTTTTTTCACGTTCTTCCTTTGCGCTTTTCAAAGCCTCCGCCGTAAGTCCGAGATAGAGGCTGATATGAGACAGCTGCCCTTCGGTATCCGTTGCGCCGAACCCGCCGCCGAACCCATAGAGCAGATCCAGATCCTTTTTAGAAAACCCTTCCCCGGCTGCCCGGGAAGCGACGGACTCGTTCCAGGCCGAGGGCCACCCCTGCCCCCCGGAATTGCGCTTTGCGCAGTCTGCCAAAAACGACAGGCCCTTCCCGTATTTTTGAACGATGGATTCGACAGGCATGGAAGAATACCGGATTTCCGTTTTGGCCGAAGTAAGGAACCGAAGGAACTTTTCCAGCTTCTCCACACGGACTGAAAGTTTATGCGATTCCATGTATCCCGCCAGGATTCCCGCAAAAATGAGCAGAACCGCCCCGGCCAGTTTCAGCAATCAAATCACCCGTCCTATAAATTCCGGCAATATGCCCCGGCAGCGGGGAAGATTCCAGCATGGCAACCGACGCAAACGCACCCGTTGCCAGAATCGACAGCGCCTGCTTTTTCCGCAGCAGTTCGCCCACGCTTCCGGCGTGAATGCTGGCGATCACCCCAACTCCCGCATTCAGGCTTTGCTCCACCGCATACGCTTCCCGCTCGGAACCGATTTCGTCGCAGATAATAATCTGAGGTGACAGGCAACGCACGGCAAGCATGATCCCATCCGCTTTGGGATAGCCGTCCAGCACATCGCAGCAAAGGCCGACGTCATTCTGCGGCACCCCTCGACAAACCCCGGCAATCTCCCCCCGTTCATCCACTACTGCAACTTTCCGAACGGTTCCGGACACTCCGTTGGAAAGCTGGCGCGCGATATCCCGCAGAAGGGTCGTTTTTCCGCTGGAAGGCGGCCCGGCAAGCAGAAGGCCGGCGTCAATATTTTTTTTCAGCCGTTCCAGCAGGGAATCCGCGGAACCCGGAATTTCACGCGCCACCCGGATATTGATGGAAGAGACATCTTTCAGCCCGGAAACTGCGCCGTTTTGGTAAACCGCAGTCCCGCAGATGCCGGCCCTGTGGCCTCCCCGCAGAGTGACAAAGCCATTCCGGATCTCATTTTCATGGCTGTAGACGGAATAGCTGCAAAGAATCCGGAAACTGCTCTCCAGGTCGTCCCGGTCGGATACCAGGCAGCCGGAATCTGGAACATCACTGACCCTACCGTCTTTTCTGACAAAACGGACCCCTTCAGGGCAGCAGACGGAAACCGGCCGGCCGACCCGAAGCCGTATTTCCTGGGCTTCCTGCTTAATGCTGCGCGGCAGGGCTTGAAGGATTTTGCGCACTCTTTCGCAAGTGCCTTCGGATGCCTCGTCAAACCGGTCTTTATTCCTCTCATCCATTGACTTGTCCTCTCCCTTCCTTTCATATATACGGACAAAGTGTAGCCATTAGAACATAAAAAAACAGCCGTCCGACTGGACGGCCGCAATTGCGGAAGTGAAAAGCGATCCAATATTAAAAAAAGACGTCGGCGTTAAATCCGTGGACGGCCGAGACGGTCCAAAAGCAGATTCCGTGCATCGCCCGCCACATACAGCGATCCGCAGACAATCAGGGCGCCGTCCGGCTCCAGCAAAGAAAAAGCCTGGACCAGAGCATCTGATATGTTTGCAGCCGCCCGGGCGGGCGTGCCGGCCTGATTCCACAGATCCGCAAAGCGATCTGCGCTCAGCGCACGCGCCGAAACCGGCGCAACTGCGATCACCTGTGAAAAAACACCGGCCAGATTCTTCACGGCTTTGCGGACATCTTTATCCGCCATCATTCCCATGACGGCAACGACCTTTTTCCCGGAAAGGTAGCGGTGGATCGCCGAGGCGAGCGCCGCTGTTCCCTCCGGATTATGCGCGCCGTCCAGCAGGATGGGCGGAGTCTTCGACAGGACTTCCAGCCTTGCGGGCAGGCGGGCAGCGGAAAAACCGGCGGCAATGTCTCCGCGCCCTATTTTCCAGCCGTTTTCGCGAAGCACGCGCAGGGCGGCCAGAGCCGCCGCGGCGTTCTTGACTTGATGCTCCCCTAAAAGCGGCAGGAAAAGCCGGCCTTCCGGAGATTCTATTTCCGTGCCGGATAAATCCGATTTTAAAACTTTCAGGTGTATACTGGAGGCTTCCGTCAGGGCACTATGCCTTGCCCGGGCAACACACCGGATGACGGCAAGCGCCTCCGGAGGCTCATCTGGATAGCAGACGGAAGGGCAGCCTTCCTTGATAATTCCGCACTTCTCAAAGGCGATCTTTTCCAGCGTATCACCGAGGATTTGAGTATGATCCAGCGAAATGGAAGCAATAACGGAAACAAGGGGCTGCGTGATCACATTGGTCGCGTCAAACCGGCCGCCCAAACCGACTTCCAGAACGGCAACATCGCAGCCGCGTTCGGCAAACCAAAGCATGGCGATGGCGGTAACCAGCTCAAATTCCGTAACAGGTACACCGTGCGCCGTAATGCTTTCTGCAGCGGGAAGCACACGTTCCGTGAGGCTGGCAAGATCTTCGGGAAGGATCAGGTTTCCGTCAATCTGCATCCGCTCGCGGAAGTCACTTACATGAGGAGAAAGGTACAGACCGGTCCTGAAACCTGCTTTGCGCAGCACAGAAGCAATCAGTGTGCAGGTCGTCCCCTTTCCGTTTGTCCCGGCAACATGGACACACCGGAGCTTTTTCTGAGGGTTCCCTATCCTCTCCATCAAAGCCCGGATGCCTTCAAGACCCGGGTGAGAACGAAAATGATGATATGATTCTATTTTTTCTACGGCTTCCTGACCCGTCATTCCCTATACTCCCAAAAAGCGGGGCGGAAAACCGCCCCGTAAAATTTTCATTATTTTGATAAAGATCTACTGAAGTTCCCGGATGCCCGATTCAATGAGAGTGATATGTTCGGAAAGTTTTTGGGCATTCTGCCGAACGCCGCTGACAACTTTGGCCGGAGCCTTTGAAAGGAAATTTTCATTCCCCAGTTTTGCCTGTGCGGTCTCATACTGCTTTTTGGCTGATTCCAGCTCTTTGTGCAAACGGGCAAGCTCCGCCTGCTTGTCTACTAATTCATCCGTTGGGATAAACAGCTTTGCATCCGGCGTAATCATGGTGACGGCGTGGGAAAGGTCAAAACCGGCGCCGACTTCCACCTGGCTGGCCCACGCAAGGCGCTGGATAATGGGGATACCTGCCTGGAAAACTTCAGGAGAGGCCGTGGCAATATAGAGATGGGTTCTGCGGGACGGAGGGACGTTCATCTCAGCCCGGCGGTTGCGCACAGCACGCACGGCATCCATAATCCGGTGCATCTGCCCGGCGGCCTCCGGGTAACAGCGGGACGAATCGAATTCCGGCCAGTGGGAAGTCATAATGGTGGGGCCTTCATGGGGAAGTGCCTGCCAGATTTCCTCAGTAATAAACGGCATAAACGGATGAAGAAGCTGCATGGTGGACGACATCACCCAGACCAGCACGCGGCGCGCAGACTGTGCGGCCTCTTCGCTGCCGGAATTCAGGCGGATCTTGGAAATTTCAATATACCAGTCGCAGAACTCGTCCCACAGAAAGTCGTAAAGTTTCTGAACGGCAATCCCCAGTTCAAAATGTTCCAGATTCTCCGTAACTTCTTTTGCAACGCGGTTGAAGGAATCCACAATCCATTTATCTTCCAGTGCCAGTGTATCGGGCAGTTTGTTGGGGACATCATGCCCTTCCAGGTTCATCCGGATAAACCTGGCGGCATTCCAGATTTTATTTGCAAAATTGCGGCTTGCTTCTACTTTGTCTTTTGAGTAGCGCATATCATTCCCCGGGCTGTTGCCCGTGGCAAGCGTAAAGCGGAGCGCGTCGGCGCCATACTGGTCAATCACTTTCAGCGGATCGATTCCATTGCCGAGCGACTTGCTCATTTTGCGGCCCTGATCATCACGCACAAGGCCGTGGATCAGCACGGTATGGAACGGAACTTGACCCGTATGCTCCAATCCGGAAAAGATCATGCGCGCAACCCAGAAAAAGATAATATCGTAGCCCGTAACCAGCGTATCGGTCGGATAAAAATAATCCAGGTCGGGGGTCTTGTCCGGCCAGCCGAGAGTGGAAAAGGGCCACAGTGCCGAAGAAAACCACGTATCCAATGTATCGGGGTCCTGCTTGAGATTTTTGCTTCCGCACTTTGGGCAGACATGGGGCGCTTCTCGAGCTACAATCGTTTCCCCACAGTCCTGACAGTACCACGCGGGGATGCGGTGCCCCCACCAGAGCTGGCGGGAAATACACCAGTCCTTGATATTTTCCATCCAATGAAAATAGATTTTGGAAAACCGGTCGGGCACAAATTTAACTTTTCCTTCCCGGACGGCCTGGATAGCCGGTTCAGCCAGCGGCTTCATTTTGACGAACCACTGTTTTGAGACACGCGGCTCTACAACCGTTCCGCAGCGGTAGCAGGCACCGACATTGTGCTTGATGGGTTCCACCCTGACAAGGTAACCTTGCTCTTTTAGTTCCTCAACGATTTTTTTGCGCGCCTCGAGGCCGGACATTCCGGCGTATTTTCCGCCGTTTTCGTTGATGCTTCCGTCGTCGTTCATCACGTTGATGACTTTCAGGCTGTGGCGCCTGCCAACCTCAAAATCGTTCGGATCGTGGGCGGGCGTAATCTTTACCACGCCGGTTCCAAAATCACGTTCCACATATTCGTCTGCAATGACCGGGATCTCACGCCCAACAAGCGGCAGGATCAGTGTTTTGCCAACAAATTTCTGGTAGCGCTCATCTTCGGGATGGACAGCCACGGCGGTATCGCCCAGCATGGTTTCCGGACGGGTGGTCGCAAGCTCCAGATACCCGCTGCCGTCTTTGAACGGATAGCGGACATGCCAGAAAAATCCGTCGCGCTCGGAATACTCCACTTCTGCGTCGGAAATGGTGGTCTTACAGTGCGGACACCAGTTGACAATCCGTTCGCCGCGGTAAATCAGACCCTTTTCGTACAGCCGTACAAATACTTCGCGCACGGCTTTGGAACACCCTTCATCCAGCGTAAAGCGTTCCCGATCCCAATCGCAGGAGGAACCCATCTTTTTCAGCTGCCCGACAATACGGCCGCCGTACTTTTCTTTCCACTTCCAGGCGCGGTCCAAAAACGCCTTGCGCCCAATATCTTCTTTTGTCAGGCCCTCTTTGCGCATCTGCTCCACAATTTTCGCTTCCGTTGCAATGGAGGCGTGATCGGTGCCCGGCAGCCACAGCGCGCTGTAGCCCTGCATCCGCCGCCAGCGGATCAGAATATCCTGGAGGGTCTCGTCCAGCGCATGACCCATGTGAAGCTGGCCGGTAATATTCGGCGGCGGGATAACAATCGTGTATGGCTTTTTCGCCGGTTCCCGCTCGGCATGAAAGTATTTTCCGTCGAGCCAGAACTGATATATCCGGTCTTCCACTTCCTGTGGATCGTAGGTTTTGGCAAGCTCCCTGTTCATGTTTTCTGCTTCCTCCTATAATTAGAACCCAGCACCCTGCCCGCCGAAACGGGATCTAACAGAGTTATAAATAAATATTATGCCATGGACGCAGCCGTTTGTCAAACGGTTCAATTCACCGGAACCGGCGACACGCATCCCCCGATAACCGCGCAGTCAACTGCAACGGCCGTGCAGAGCGCCAACGGAACATCGGCGCCGCAGGGGATTTCAATGGCATAGCAGTCACCGTGGCGGTTCCAGCAGCGGCCGTGCGTCATAATGACGCGCGGCTGCTCAGGCGGCCGGTCTTCTACAATATCAAACGAACGCACCAGAATATTACCGCGAAACCGCCAGCGGACCCCTTTGAAACACACGGCGCGATGAGAAGCCTCTGGCCTGACTGTAACCCTGATATGCCGGCTGCCCGCAGATATGGAATAGTGAACGTCGGATGGAAATGTAACTCCTGACATCCGCGCTGCGGAAGAACCATCTTCGCCGCGCAGCGTATACCGGCAGCCGAGAGATGTGGGTTCCCCTGCTACTCTGTAAGCCGGATTTCCGCAGGAATCTAAAACGGCAAACAGGATCCTGTCTCCACTTTCCGGTTTAAGAAAAAAGTGCAAACAAACCCCTCCCTTTCCTTTTCACCATGCAAAAATTCCTAAATTATCATATCATCTTTCCTGGAAAACGGCAATATCGGCTGCGATAAAAAACACCGGAGGTTTGACGAAGTATGCTATAATATTTTCATCAGTATATGGAGGAATTGGAAATGGGCATCCTGAGAAAATGGAAAAGGCTCTGGCTGCTTCTGCTCGTTCCGGCTGCGTGGATACTGACCTCGGCGGCATCCGCACATCCGGATTTTGCGGAATGGTATGCCCGCACGGTTTATTCGGGACTGTCGCACACAGGAAACGCCGTGACTTCTCTCGCCCCGTTTTCGGTCGGGGAACTTCTCGTCTGCATTTTGGCCGTTCTGCTTCTGTTTTTTTTGATCCGGTTCTGCATCCGGATGGTTCGGCGAAAAGGACGCCGCGGAGAAACCGCCGCAAAATTTGTCATAAACCTCGTCTGTTTCTTCGGAATCGTCTATTTTCTTTTTGCGGTCAACTGCGGAATCAATTACCACCGGCTGACCTTTGCGCAGACATGCGGGCTGACGGTCCGGCCTTCTTCCAAAGTGGAGCTTATCCGCCTGTGCGACAGTCTGGCAAAAGATGCCGATACATACCGGACTCTGGTTCAAACCGACAGCCATTCTGTTGCAAAACTAAGCGGAAATTATCATGAAACCGCCGAGGAAGCAAAAAAATCTTTTGACTGCCTACATACCGAATACCCTTTACTTTCCGCCGGGTACGGCGCGCCGAAACCCGTTTTCTTTTCTCGGCTGATGTCCCGCTGCAATATCACCGGCATGTTTTTTCCCTTTACGTTTGAAGCAAATGTGAACACGGACGTGCCGGAATACACAATTCCGGCAACCATGTGCCACGAACTCACTCATTTAAGGGGCTACATGCGCGAAGAGGAAGCAAATTTTATCGGATATCTCGCCTGCGAAAAAAGTTCCCGCGCGGATTTTCGGTATTCCGGAACTATGCTGGCTTTTACCTATTCCTACAATGCCCTATGCGGCATTGACGGCAGTGCCGCCAACAATGTCTACACAAAATTAAGTGCCGGAGTGCGCCGCGATCTCGCTTATAATTCCGCTTACTGGAAGCAGTTTGAAGGACCTGTAGCCAACGTTTCAGAAAAAGTGAACAACAGTTACCTGAAAGCCAACAGCCAGAAAAACGGGGTGCAGAGCTACGGCCAAATGGTGGACCTCCTTCTGGCGCTGCAGCGGGCCAACGAAAAGGGAACATAAACAATCACAGAAAAAACTCCTCTACATACTTGACAATATCATTTTATATGTTATTATTACGTTTAATGATATATCGTCAACCGTTATAAATATTAGGAAAAAGGAGGAGGATTTTCTTGCATGAACCGTTTCAAGGCGGTGCTCTGACGGAAACCACCTTCTTTATTTTGCTTGGCACGTACAAACCAAATCACGGGTATGGCATCATGCAGTTTATCGAAAGAGAAACCGACGGCAGACTGACTCCCGGTGCCGGGACGCTGTACGGAGCTATCCGAGCTCTCGTGAAAAAAGAGTGGATCACGCCGTGCGGAGAAACGGAAAACGGCCGGGGAAAACAATATACCATCACCCCGGCCGGACGGCAGGCCGTCGAAGCCGAAATTCTGCGGCTGAAACAGCTTTGTCAAACGGCGGAAAGGATCACGGGAGGTAAACAGAAATGCTGAAAAAATTCCGGCTGCGCTGCTGGTTCACTCCACTGACAGGGCGGGAAAAATGGCTGAACCAGATGGCGGACAAAGGATACCGGCTGAGGAGCGTATCCCGGTTTCACCGCTATACGTTCGAACCCTGCCGCCCCGGTGAGTTCCGATATTGTATGGACTTTGTCGCGGACAAATCCCGCTCCGGGCTGGAGGATTACCGGCGTTTTCTTTCCGGACTCGGCGTCAGTTCCTATCCCGTCAGCGCCAGTATCGGAAAATTTGCCTGCGGCGACGTTCGCATCCGCTGGTTTGGGGGAGCCCGCTTTTCCCTCGCCACCGCGCCCGGCAACATCAACTCGGAATTTTTGATTCTGGAAAAAGTGAACGATGGCAAACCGTTTTCAAGCCATTCCGGCTTTTCAGACCGTATCGGATATTTCCGAAAAATCAGGGGATCGAGCCTTGGCTTGATCATTCTGTTTGTGTTGCTTTCGGTTATGAGCGCCCAGCAGAGCGGCAGGCTTATTGCCGCTCTGCCGGGAATGGTTTTGGGTGTTCTGCCAACCGTATACTTCATCATCTGCTCGTGGAAAATCCATTGCCTGAAACGGGAACATCAGATTCATGAATAACAGGCAAAGGGCGTTCCGAAGATCTTGCGGAGCGCCCTTTGCCTGTTTTACGATTCAATTGCTACTCAACCATTAACTGGCAGATCTTGTTGGAAAAATCCACGGGGTCTTCAATAGAGACTCCTTCAATCAGCAGAGCCTGCGTATACAAAAGCGAAGCGTATTCTTTCAGCTTATCTTTATCATTTTGGTACAGGTCACACAGCTTCTGGAAAATCGGGTGGTTGGCGTTGATTTCCAAAACACGCTGGGCTTTGACTTTTTCTTTGTCGGCATTCGGCATGGAATTCAGCACCTTTTCCATTTCCATGGAAATGGCGCCGTTGGTGGAAAGACAGACCGGATGTGTCTTTAGTTTCTGCGAAAGGATAACATTGCTGACTTTTCCGTCCAGCGCATCTTTCATAAAGCCGAGCATGTCCTTGTTTTCCTCAACTTTTTGGGCCGCTTCTTTTTTCTCTTCTTCTGTTTCCAGCCCGAGGTCATCCGCCGAGACCGATTTGAATTCTTTGTCGTCGTACTTCATGAGCATACGGACGGCGAATTCGTCAACCGGATCCGTCATATATAAGATTTCGTAGCCGTGATCCTTGACGGTTTCAGTCTGCGGAAGTTTTTCCACCCGGGCAATAGAATCGCCGCAGGCGTAATAAATATATTTCTGGTCGGTCTTCATGCGCCCGATGTATTCTTTTAAGGTAACGAGTTTTTTCTCTGTGGAAGAATAGAACAGCAGCAGATCCTGAAGCACATCTTTGTGCATGCCGTAATCCTGATAGATCCCATACTTTAACTGCAGCCCGAAATTCTTAAAGAATTTTTCATAGGCTTCCCGGTCATTTTTCAGCATATTTTCCAGTTCAGAATGGATCTTCTTTTCCAGGCGCTGCGCAATCAGTTTCAGCTGACGGTCATGCTGGAGCGTTTCACGCGAAATATTGAGCGACAGATCCTGCGAATCTACAAGCCCACGGACAAAACTGAAATAATCCGGAAGAAGGTCGGCACATTTGTCCATAATCAGCACGCCGTTGGAATACAGCTGAAGGCCTTTTTCGTAATCACGGGTATAAAAATTGAACGGCGGCCGGGACGGGATATACATCAGGGCATGGAATGTCGTTGCGCCTTCCACATACATGTGAATGGTTTTGGCCGGATCTTCGTAATCGGAAAACTTATCTTTGTAAAACTGATTGTACTGCTCCTGCGTGATCTCGTTCTTGTTTTTACGCCAGAGAGGAACCATGCTGTTGAGGGTTTCATTTTCCGTATAGGTTTCGTACTGATCTTTGGTGCCTTCCTTTAGACGGCTCTTTTCGACGTCCATCTTAATGGGATAGCGGATATAGTCGGAATATTTCTTCACAAGGGTTTTCAGCGTGTAAGTATCCAGATACTGGCTGTATTTTTCGTCATCCGAATCCGCTTTCAGCTTCAGCAAAATTTCTGTTCCGCGGTCAGACTTCTCACAGGGTGCCACCGTGTATCCTGCCGTGCCGGAAGATTCCCACTGCCACGCCTCTTCGCTGCCGAATGCCCGGCTCTGGACCGTCACTTTGGAACTGACCATAAAGGCCGAATAGAAACCGACCCCGAACTGGCCGATAACCTCGACGTCTTTTTTATCCTTCATTTCCTGTTTAAATTTAAGGGAACCGCTCTTGGCAATCGTGCCCAGGTTATTTTCCAGTTCCTCTTTTGTCATACCGCAGCCATTGTCGGTAATGGTCAGCGTTCCCTTTTCTTTATCCGGAAGAATCCGGATCACAAAATCATCGCGGTTCAAACCGGTTTTTCCATCCGTCAGCGCCTGATAATACAGTTTATCTATTGCATCGCTTGCGTTGGAGATCAACTCCCGGAGAAAAATTTCCTTATGCGTGTAAATGGAATTAATCATTAAGTCCAAAAGGCGTTTGGATTCCGCCTTAAACTGTTTCAAAGCCATAGCCGTTACCTCTTTATCAAAAGAATTAGCACTCTTTAAGCTCAAGTGCTAATTCTCATTCTAAACCAGTCGGCGGAAAAAAGCAAGAGGATAAAATGTAAATTTTTTATGGCACAGCATTTACTCCTCCCCGGAAGTATAATCGTGATCCACCGTGACAACGGAAAAATAATGGGGATTGATGTCTCGGATAGCTTCTGCTATTTTATCCTTTAAGACGTCATCATCCATTTCAAATTCATATGGGACGCAGACGTCAAAAACCAAATTGGCATGTGTCGGGCCCCAGACAACGCGAAAATCGTGCATGGATATTTGGGGAGAGAGCCCCTGAAGCACTGCGGTCACCTGGCGCTTCAGTTCGTTTGTCCGTTTGTCGTTGGTAACGATCGGATCCATGTGAATAACAAGGTGGATCCCCTTTTTTGAGAGAAAATCCCGTTCAATGTTATCGATAATGTCATGGCTGACAAGGATGTCGCGTTCAGCCGGAACCTCGCAGTGGACGGAAGCGAAGCACCGGCCAGGCCCGTAATTATGCACGGCAAGGTCATGAGCGCCTAAAATACCGTCATAATTTTTGATGGTACCGTAAATATCTTTTACCAGCTGCGCAGAAGGCGCTTCCCCAAGCAGCGGATTGCTTGCCTTGCGGATCAGCTGATACCCGGTCACCATAATCAGCAGCGCCACCGCAACACCCATATAGCCGTCCAGATTATAACCCGTAAAACGGGTGATGAGAGCGCCGGCCAAGACGGCAGACGTAGAGATTACATCGCTTCGGCTGTCCGCCGCTGTTGCAAGAAGCGTATCGGAATGGATTAATCCGGCGACTGTTCTGTAAAAAGAACCCTGCCATAACTTGACCAGAATCGACACGGCCAAAACCACGGCCGGGATCAAGCCGAACACGGTTTTCTCCGGATGAAAAATTTTAGCGACGGAATTCTGGGCGAACTGAACGCCGACGACAAAAATCACAATGGATACAGCCAGCCCGCTGATATACTCAAACCGGGCATGGCCGAAAGGGTGTTTCCGGTCGGCGGGCTTCGCCGCCATCTTGAAGCCGACAAGCGTAATGACGGAAGAAGCCGAATCACTCAGGTTGTTGACAGCATCCGCCGTAATTGCAATGCTGTTGGAAAGAGTGCCGGCCACAATCTTGATGGCAAACAGGAACAGGTTGGTGACAATGCCGACAATTCCTGAAAATTTCCCGTAATTTTCACGCGACTGAATGCTTTCCGTGTCTTGATAATTCCTGATAAACAAACGAATCAGCAGCCGAGTCATACCGGTGCCTCAAAGAGGCTGCCGCCGTGGCAGTCAATGGCAACCAAAAGGGGAAAATCCCGGACAATCAGCTTTTTGACGGACTCACAGCCGAGGTCCTCGAAGGCAATGACTTCCAGCGATGTAACGCATTTGGCCGCCAGCGCCCCCGCTCCGCCGATAGCACAGAGATAGACCGCGCCGCTGCGGCGGATGGCATCCACCACAGCCTGGGAGCGGTTCCCTTTGCCGATCATTCCTTTCAGGCCGAGGCTCAGCAAGCGGGGCGTATAGCCGTCCATCCGCGCGGAAGTTGTCGGCCCGCAGGAACCAATCGGCCGGCCCGGAGGAGTCGGCGTAGGCCCCGCGTAATATACCGTTGCCCCGGACAAAGGGAACGGGGGCTCTTCACCGCGGTCCAGCATGGCAAAAATCCGCTTATGCGCAGCATCCCGCGCCGTAAAAACAGGCCCGCTCAGAAGGACCTTTTCCCCGGCCCGCAGCGTACCGGCAGTGCAGGACATATCTTCGGAATTAATTCGAATGGTATCCATGATTTATACCTCCCAAAATGAAAAGCAGAAAACCGCCTTCCGGTTCCCTGTCTATATGGCTCTTGCACACGTTTCTCTGCTTTCACAAATTCACAGCATATTTTTTTTCTTTAAGATTACGAAGACAACGCCCATGCAGACTACGGACAGCAGCACGGGGAACCAGAAATTTGCCAGCGGCAGATTGCTTACATTCATCCCGTAAATTCCGGATATCACGGCGGGTATGGAAAGAAGCAGTATGACCGAAGTAAGAACCTTCATTATGATATTCAGGTTGTTGGAAATCACCGACGCGAAAGCGTCCATGGTTCCTGATAAAATATTCAGATAAATACCCGACATTTCGATAGCCTGTTTGACTTCAATCAAAACATCTTCCAGAAGATCCTGATCCTCGTCATACAGCTTGATCACCCTGCCGCGCATAATCTTCTCCAGCGTGATTTCGTTCCCCTTCAGAGATGAGGAAAAATAGACAAGGGATTTTTCAATATCCAAGAGTTGCAGCAGCTCTGAATTTTTCATGGACCGGCGAAGTTCCATTTCAACATAGTTGCTGATTTTTTCTATTTGTTTCAGGTACTGCAGGAAGCGCTCTGCAACGCGGAGCATGACTTGCAGGACAAAACGGGTTTTCAGGTTGGTTTCAACACCGCGCACAAGCCCCTGCGCAAATTCATCCACGACAGGATTGTCTTTGATGGAGACCGTAATTACATTCTTTTCCGTCAAGATGATTCCGAGCGGCATGGTGGTATAGGTAATGCTTTTTCCCTCTTTTTCGACAATAGGGATATCAATAACAATCAGCGTATTGTTACCTTCATGATCAATATGGGAGGATTCTTCCTCATCCATTGCCGCCCGGAAAAAATCCGGTTCAATATCAAACGTGGAAATCAAACCGTTCACTTCCCGGTCATCCGGCGAAACACAGTTGATCCAGCATCCCGGCCGACACTCCGTAAGACGCACCATACGGTTCTCTTCGGTCTTGTAGTAGGACAGCATTGTGATCATCTCCTTTATGAAATTTTTTCCGGCTGCTGCCATATGGGTCAGGTTTCACAATGCCACCCCCTTTTAATTCAGTCACGGGTTCTATTATAGCATATAAAACTGAGATTGCAATCGTACTGCGGATATTTCGCGCACTATCTTTGAAAACGAATTTCTAACGCTTAAAAAGCCCGTTTTTGCTCCAATTTCAGCCGATACAGCAAAAATCGGGCAATTTGGGCAGAAAAAAGCAGGGCCGGCATTCTTCCGCTTTTTCGGAAAACACCGCCCCTGCGCTGAAAACCGAGCTCAGCTCTTCCGGCTGAAAATCTGCATGATATCGGTAAAATCGTCGTCCTCCGTTCCACTCGATTCCTTTGTCTTTTTTTCAGCAGCTGTGCCGGCTGATTTCCCTTCTTTTTCCTCTTTCTTTTTTGGAAACGGTTCTTCGTTTCCCGTAGTGGGAAATCCCGTCGCGATTACGGTTACGCTCATTTCATCATCCATATTTTCATCAAACGCAGCGCCCCAGATAATATTAGCATCCTCGTGCGCCTGGGCTGAGATCATGGAAGAGGCGGTTTCAATCTCGTCCAGCCCGATATCGGGTGAAGAAGTGATATTGATGATAACGCCCTTTGCGCCATTGATGGCAGTTTCAAGAAGGGGGCTTGAAATGGCCATATTGGCGGCAGTTTCCGCTTTATCCTTGCCGGAAGCGTGACCCACACCCATATGCGCATAGCCGGCGTCCTTCATTACGGCGGTCACATCGGCGAAATCCAGATTGACAAGACCCGGCAGTTTGATAAGATCCGAAATGCTCTGGACACCCTGCCGCAGAACATCGTCGGCAACAGAGAACGCATTCAGCAAGGTAATGCGCTGCTCGCTGACAAGTTTGAGACGTTCATTGGGGATTACGACGAGGGAATCCACATGATCTTTCAGCGCAGAAATGCCGCTTTCTGCCTGCTCCATACGGCGCCGGCCCTCAAAATCAAACGGTTTGGTGACAATCCCAACCGTAAGGACACCCATATCGTGCGCAATTTCGGCGACGATAGGCGCCGCGCCCGTTCCCGTGCCGCCGCCCATACCGGCCGTGATAAAGACCATATCGCTGCCGCGGATGGCCGCAGCAATTGCTTCACGGCTTTCGTCGGCAGCTTTCTGACCCATTTCGGGTTTGGAGCCCGCCCCTTTTCCATGGGTTACCTTTTCCCCGATCTGAATCTTCTGAGTAGCCTTGGAACGGTACAGGGCCTGCCTGTCTGTATTGATGCTGATAAACTCAACACCCTGCACGCCGCTTGTCACCATTCGGTCGACGGCATTCCCGCCGCCGCCGCCTACCCCAACTACTTTTATCTGTACGACATTGTCAAAATCGTTGTCGATCTCAAAAGGCATTTGCCGCATCTCCCTTAATAATATCTGTTTATCTGTCAAAATCATTGAATTTCCGATCTGACCCATAAAGAACATTATACACTATTTCAATACAAATTCAATCCGTTTTTTCTAACTGAAAAAACCGTTTATTTCCCCGCAGCGCTTGACGAAGACACGCTGTAATCCGGATCAAAATAGGCCTTGTCGGTATCCGCTACAACGGACATATTCAGCGTACCTTTCTCAGTGCTTTTAATATTACCGGTCAAAAGCACTTTTGCAAAACGGAGCTTATAATCCAAATCCGTCGGCATGCCGAGGTTGATGCTGATACGATTGTCGTACAAAACCACAATCCGGTAGGGCTTCGAAAAATCGACCGACGTAATCGTTTTAAGGCCGCTTTTTTTCAGGGCGTCCATCACGTTCGTCAGGAGAGTTCCGTTCGCCGAATCCTGAAAAACAATTGTTTTCCCCACCTGAGCCTGTTTTGCGGAAATTCCTTTCAGCACCGTGCAGTTTTCGGCAGAGTGGCTGCTGATTTCCAATACGCGGCCGTTTTCTCCGAGAATGGCATATTTATTACCATATGCTACGGATCCATAAATAGGATCTTCGCATACATGGATCTCAATCGACGCCGGGAGTTTCCGGGTTACCTGAACAGCACCAAGATAAGGAAGTTTTTTCTGAATGTTTGCAGCCGACGAATTTGCCCCGGTGAGAAAAAGGTTGTCCCCTTTTTTAATACCGCTCGCGCTGATAATCTGCTGCTGAGAATACCTCGATGATCCGGTTACCCGAATATCCGTAATCTTAAACAGAACGGTAAGGGAAAGGACGGCGGCGGCGGAAAGCACCAGAACAAACAAAAAAAAGTAGAAGAACAGCAGCACATGCCGCCGGTGTCTGCGGCGCCGCTCAGCCCGCTGCCGCGCTACACCGGAAAAGTCCTGCGGAAAATTCCCGGGACCCTTGTCTGCAGAAACAGGGCGGTACTCCCCGCTGGCGCGGTCGTAAACGCGCGGCGGGTCTTTCCGGGATTTTCTTGATTCTTTCTGCACGCTGCTTCCCCCTGTTTCCTTTATTGAATTCGTTTGATATCGGCGCCAAGTGAAGCAAGGTTTTCCTCCATGAACTCATAGCCGCGGTCCAGATGATGAAGGCCGCAGATTTCTGTGGCACCATGCGCAGCCAAACCAGCCACGACAAGCGCCGCTCCGCCCCGAAGATCAGTCGCTTCGACGCAAGCTCCCGACAGATGGCTGACACCTTCTACCACGGCAACACGTCCTTCAACTTTGATATGCGCGCCAAGCCTCATTAGTTCCCCGACATGTTTATATCGGCTTTCAAAGATATTTTCCACAAAAATGCTGGTTCCGTCTGCAATAGAAGTCATTGCCATAACCGGTGCCTGAGCATCCGTTGGAAAACCAGGATACGGCATGGTTCGGACATTCCGAATCCGGTTCAGGCGATCCGGCGCGGTGATGCGCACCCGATCCCCCTCCAGTTCGAGACGGCAGCCGCTTTCTTCAAAAGCCGGGAAAACCGGTTCCAGGTGTTCCGGGATGATATTGCTAACCGTCAATTTGCTGCCAGTTGCGGCCGCAGCCGCCAGATAGGTTGCCGCTGCGATCCGATCCGGTATAACCCGGTGTTCACAGCCGGAAAGGCTGGACACACCTTCAATGAAAATTGTGCTGCCGCCGGCACCTCTGATCTTCGCTCCGCAGGAATTCAGAAAATCGGCCAGATCCCAGATTTCCGGCTCACGCGCCGCATTCGTAATGACCGTTTCCCCTTTGGCCAGAACAGCGGCAATGATAATGTTCTCCGTGGCGCCTACACTGGGGAACGACAAATTAATATTGGCGCCCTTGAGGCCGTCTGGGACAGAGCAGTCCAAGCATCCGTGGCTTTCGTCAATAGTTACGCCCATTTTTCGAAGAGCGGACAGGTGAAGGTCGATCGGGCGCGGACCCAGTTCGCATCCGCCCGGAAAAGAAAGCAGAGCTTTACCCATGCGGCTGACGATTGCCCCCAGAAAAATAATGGAGGAACGCATTTCCCGCATCAGGTGATCCGGAATATCGAACCGGTCGGCCGGCAGCGGATCAATTTCGACTTCTCCCGTGGAACACGTTACACTGCACCCGAGATGGTGAAGAATTCGAATGGCCGTATCCACGTCCGACAGCGACGGGCAGTTATGTAGCACGCATTTACCGCCGCATACCAAAGACGCTGCCATAAGGGGCAAAGTACTGTTTTTCGCGCCGTGGATCCGGATCTCTCCCTGAAGTTTTCTTGCTCCGTTAATCACCAGTTTCGGCATAACGACACCCCCACATAATCTAATTCCATATTATGCTGGTGGGGGCGCTGCGGTTACGCTTAGGTTCGTCGCCTCTCCGCAAGGACTTCTTTCATGATTTTACAGATCCTTTCGTTGGCATCCAAAATGGCCATTTTTTTGGCATTGGCCGCCAGGCTACGGATCGTTTCCGGTTTAGCGAACAGTCCGTGAACTTTTTCGCAGAGCGCCGGCCCGGACAAATCCTTTTCTTCCATGATTTCGGCTGCACCGCGCCGGACAAGCGCCATCGCGTTGTGGTACTGGTGATTTTCCGCAACATTGGGCGAAGGGATGAGAATGGAGGCCTTTCCCTGCGCTTGAATCTCGCTGAGGGTAATGGCACCGGCCCGGCAGATGACCAGATCAGCCGCCGCCAAACAGTCCGGCATATTGTCAATATATTCCCGCACGGACAGTTCTTTATGGGCGGCGAGGTTCACACCCTTTTCTTTCAGCAGATCTGGAAACCATTTTCCCCATTTGCCGTATCCGTGGATATGCTGGAACCGTCCGGTTTTTGCGCTCTCCGCCAGAAGATCGGCCGCCGCCTCATTGATTTTGCGGGCACCGAGACTTCCGCCGAAAGAAAGGATCAGCGGCCTGCTGTCAATACCCAGTTTTGCTCGCGCCTCTTCCCGCCCTGCCCGGATGATTTCCTGCCGGACGGGATTGCCCGTCAGGACGCAGCGCGCAGAAGAGTCCAGATATTTCTGCGCATCGGCAACAGCCAGCATGGTTCTGTCTGCATGCTTGGAAAGCATCCGATTCGTGACGCCCGGAAAGGCATTCTGTTCATGGATAACGGACGGAATGCACAGCTTAATGGCTTCCCGGATAACCGGGCCGGAAACATACCCGCCCGTGCCAACACAGATATCGGGGACGAAATCCCGAATGATGCGGCGCGCCTCGCGGCTGGCGGAAAAGACATGAACCAGCGCGGAGGCATTCCTCTGAAGATTTTTCCAGCTCAGCTTCCGCTGAAAACCGGAAACCGTTATGCTCCGGAACTCGAACCCTGCCTGGGGCACCAGACGTTCTTCCATGCCGCCTTTGGCGCCGATATACAGGATCTTCACACCGGGTTCATTCTCCTTCAGGTACCCGGCCACGGCAAGGGCGGGATTGATATGACCGGCCGTCCCGCCGCCGGCAAACAGAACTTTCATTACAGCAAAACTCCTAAACTATGTTTTTTCAATGGACGAAGTCCGTGAAATGGAAAGCACCACACCCATTTCGGCAAGAAGAATAATCAGAGACGTTCCTCCGTAGCTGAAAAACGGCAGGCTGATCCCGGTATTTGGGATCGTATTGGTGGCAACGGCAAGGTTGAGAACAACCTGAAGCCCGACCTGAACCACCAAACCGATCCCCAAAAGCATGCCGAATTTGTCTTTTGCGCGGAGAGACAGGCTGATTCCCCGCCAAATCAGCATGGCAAACAGAATGATGATGATGAGAGCCCCAATAAAGCCAAGCTCTTCACAGACAATCGCAAAAATAAAGTCATTCTGCGGTTCCGGCAGCCACAGGTATTTCTGGCGGGACTGCCCAAGGCCGAGGCCCAAAAGCCCTCCCGAACCAATGGCATAAAGGGAATTCCGCGTCTGCCACGTTTTCTGAAACAGCTCTTTGCTGGCCGTGGTAAACGGATCAAGCCACCCGATAATACGGGTATTGGCGTAACTGAACTCCTTCGTAAAGCGCACAAGATAAAGGATCCCGGCACCGATCAGACCGAAGGCAGCGGCAAACCAGCGCAGTTTTACCCCGCCGATGAACAGCATAATACACCCCAGCAGGACAATGATAACAGTTGCCGAAACATGCGGCTCCCAAATCAGGAGTAAAGCCGTTACACCAAGGATCAGAATATACGGAAGCACCCCATACCGAAATGTTCCCATCCGGCTGAAATTCAGAGAAATTAAATGGGCAAAAACCAGCACAATGGCAAATTTAGCTATTTCGGAAGGCTGAAACTGCCCCAGCGGACCGAGGGAAATCCAGCGGTGGACGCCGGTCTTAGAAGGCATGAGCCGCACCAAAACAAGAAGCATATAGGAAAACAGCAGGATCGGAATGGCAAACTTGTGCAAATGGTGATAATCAAAATAAGAAATCGCAATCATCAGCGTTACGCCGACCGCCGCAAAAACGCCCTGCTTTTTAATAAAATAATAGCTGTCGTTATAGTGATAATACGCATAAGCGTAACTGGCTGAAAACATCATAATCAGCCCGATCACAAGCAAGACAAGAATCAGAAACAGAAAAGGAAGATCCATCCCGCCACGGGCGGAAAACACACGGAACTTTTTACGAACCCTCCGCGTTTTCGGCTGGTTCCGGCCGGTCTGCCGCGCACCCCCGGCCCCGCGGGCCGGAACGGCCCTTTCCGCCGTGGAAACATCCCTCATGGTTCGTCCTCTCCTTTACAGCAACACCTAATTATTAAAACACCAAAACCACGCTGATTCTGTCAAAAAAGCAGGAGATCAAAGGCTATAGGCCAAAATAAACCAGCAGGACAGCCGCCCCGCCGCACAGAATCGTTACCAGGCTGAAAACCGCGCAGATTTTCACTTCACTCCATCCGCACAGCTCAAAATGATGATGGATCGGGCTCATCTTAAACAGCCTTTTTCCATGTGTCGCTTTAAAATAAACCACTTGAAGGACAACAGAACAAATTTCACAGAGATAAATGACGCCGATCAACAAAATCAAAACCGGCAGATTCAGTGCAAAGCCAAGGGCGCACACTGCCCCGCCTAAAAACAGGGAACCCGTGTCGCCCATAAAAACCTTTGCGGGGTGAAAATTCCACACAAGAAATCCCAGGCAGCCGCCCGCAACGGCCGAGGCAAAGATACCAACCGGTTCCAGCCGCAGAATTCCGGCGATTACAAGAAACGATACGGCTGCAAAAAATGTGACGGAAGCATTCAGACCGTCGATCCCGTCCGTAAAATTGACGGCATTGACCATCCCGACAATTCCAAACAGTGAAACGGCCCAGTACCAAATTCCCCAGTCTACACTGCCGAAAAGCGGGACTAGCATCCGGCTTCCGCTTCCAGCCCGGTAAAGGGAGTACAGGTAAGCTCCCGCCACAAGAAACTGCAGCACCAGTTTCTGACGGACGTTCAGCCCTAGATTGCGTTTTTTAACGACTTTGATGTAATCGTCAAAAAAGCCGATCAGCCCAAATCCGCAGGCCATCATCAGCCCGCCCAGAACTTTCGTTCCCATGGAGAGGATTAAGGAATCTTCCCCCGACTGCTTGTAATAGAGGGGGATACACACGGCCATAGCCAGAATAATTCCGACGATAAACAGAAAGCCGCCCATCGTCGGCGTACCGTTTTTCTTTTTATGCCAAGTTGGGCCGGATTCCCGAATTGTCTGCCCAAAATTGAGTCTGTGCAGAAATGGGATCATCCATTTTCCCAGAAGAGCGGCTGTACCGAATGAAATTACTGCTGCCAGGGGTATCCAGATTGAATCCATACTGATTTTTTCCACCTTTTCCATTTGCTTCGCTTTTGCAGAAACTCACTATAGTTTCTGCCAATCTGCGCTTTCCATACCGTTCATGGCTTCCAGAACATCCGCGAAAGGAATCCCCGCGGCAATGGCGGCAGAAGCGGCGGCCAGGGCCGTTCCCGCGATACCTGGGAACTGTGTTTTTAAGCGCGTTCGGCCGATAATGCCAACTCCGACGATCTCAAAGGCTGTGATTCCCCCTGGAAGAAGGCGGATATTCCGCGCCGTAAAATCAGCGCCGTTTTGCTCCGTGGAATAGGTAACAATTTTTTGCATTCCGTGAAAATCCGGAAGCAAAGACAGGGAGTACTCGGTGACACATACGACACAGTCTCTCAGCCGCTGCACTTCGTCCTCTTCCGTGACAAGGAGAACCGCCGGCCGAATGGCTTTTTCAAGAGAACTTTCGTTTTCAACCGCTATACAGGATTCGCGGCCGCATCTGTGCAGGATATGCCTGAGCAAAGAGGCCGCTAAACTGCTTTCTTTGGTAACCGCAATAATTTTTTCTCCCGGCTTTTGATTTGCCATCCGACATTCCTCTTTTCGTACAATCCTCTGCAATTTTTATGCAACTCCTATGCAACCTGGTTGGATTCGCTGAACGTCACCGTGACGACCGTGCCTGGGGCCACCTTCGTCCCTTCTGCGATATCCTGGGTAGTAGACACCGCATTGGAACTGGTCAAAGCAGCACCGGCGATACTGATATTGAGGCCGGCCGCAGCCGCCGTTCGATTTGCTTGGGCCAACGTCAAACCTTTTAACTTTGGAACAGACACCGTTTTAGCGGAACTCTTGCTGTCTGTAAAAAGCACGACGGTTCCTTCCTTGGGTATATTTTTGCCCGGACCCGGCACCTGGGAAATTACTTTCGGGCCGCTGCCATAGACAACAGCTGTAAGCCCCTCTTTGGTAATCGCATTTTTGGCTTCTGCTACGGTTTTGCCTACAACCTCCGGAGATACTCCATCCAGCTTTTGCAGTTCCTCATCGGTATACTTTGGCTCCACGCCCAAATACGGCAGGACTTCCGTCATCGTTTTGAGAAAAGTCGGTCCGGCAACCTGACTGCCGTAATAACCGTTGGGGCCATGCGGCTCATCGTAAAAGACCAGCATGGCAACCTGCGGATCGTCGGCCGGGGCAAAGCCGCAGTAGGACGAAATATGTTCGCTCTTCCCCTTGAGTTCCGTTTTCTGAGAAGTCCCCGTTTTTCCGGCAACCCGGTAGCCTGCAATATAACCGCTTTTTGCCGTACCGGTTGTTGCGTCTTCCTGCAGAATTTTACACATTCTGCGGGAAGTTTCCGCAGAAACGACCTGACGTTTTGGCTCTGTGCTGATGGTTTTGACAATATTGCCGTCGCTGTCAAGAATCTTGGACACGACATGCGGCTGAACCAAATAACCGCCGTTCGCTACAGCGCAGCAAGCCGTTATCATCTGAATCGGTGTGATTTTGTTGGTTTGGCCGATGGAAACCTCGGCCAGATCCAACGCGGTCATGCTGCTTTCGGAACAGAAGATGCTGCGGGATTCCCCGGGCAGGTCGATTCCGGTTTTACCGGCAAAACCGAATGCGCTGAAATATTTGGAAAATAGGTTTGTGCCCAATTTCTGCCCCACCTGCATAAAGACCACATTACTGGATTTACAGACGCCCTGTGCAAAAGTAAGGTGTCCAAAACCGCCCCGCTTCCAGTCATGGACTTTTCTGCCGTTAAAGGTGAGATACCCTGGACAGTTGAACGGGGTGCTTTCAGAGACAAGGTTCTCTTCCAAAGCCGCGGACGCCGTGATCATCTTGAACACCGAACCGGGATAATACGTATCACTGACGCATTTGTTACGCCACTGTTCCAGCTGTGCGTTCTTTTTTGCCTCTGTTTTTGCCGCGCTGTCCGTTATTTTTTCAATTTCGGCGGCTTTTGTTTTATCGGCTATGACAAACGGATTGTTGGGATCAAAATCGCCCTTGACAGCCATCCCCAGGATCGCTCCCGTCTTAACATTCATGACGATCGCGCAGCATCGGTTCTGTACATTATTATCTGCGAGCCCTTCTTCAAGATTTTTTTCCAGATAATGCTGCACAACTTCATCAATCGTCAGGACAAGGCTGTTGCCGTCTTTCGCCTGAACTTCCTGTTCATACTGAAACGGCATATCGGTTCCCACGGCATTTTTCGCTTCAACCAGCCTGCCGTCCGTCCCCGTCAGTTCATTGTCGTACTCTGCCTCCACTCCGGCAAGGCCCTGATTGTCCGTTCCTGTAAAACCCAGAACGGTGGACGCAAAAGCCCCATAGCGATAATACCGTTTATAATCCTCCACCAGGCGAATTTCATTCGTCAGTTTGTTATCATTTTTAAATTTTAGAATTTGACTGCGGGTATCCGATTCCACCTTTTTCTTAAGAATTTCATAATACGATTTTTTGTTTTTACAGCGTTTTAGAATATCTTCTTTCTTCATTCCGAGTATTTTTGAAAGCCCGCTGGCAATTATGTCCTGTTTTTTGCTGTCCATATAGGCCGGGGCAAGAATCACATCCCACACGGTGGCGCTTTCCGCCAGGGGTTTCATGTTGCAGTCATAAATAGTTCCTCTCTTTGCGGTCAAAGGCGTATCCTTTAAATACTGATCAACCGCACGCATTTGAAGACTCGGTCCGTCAATCAGCTGCAGCCGAACCAAGCTGAAAATGATCGTGCCAAAACCGCCTATCACCAAAAGGAGCAGAGTTAAAACCGTCCGGCGCCATAACCGGATTGTTGTACCTTTCGCCATTGTAGCCTCCCGAATCCCTGCAAAAACACAGCCAGCTGACCTGAGCGATAAGAAATAAGAGTTAAGATCCGCTCTCAACTCTTCGTTATAACTGCATAACTGCGAAATGCCGCTGTAAATACCTATTGAAAAGATTTGCTTTTTATGACAGATAGCTTTTAACGGTTTGCAAAAAGCGCTCCAGCCAGCTGCCGCTTTCTTCACTCTGCACTACTTGAGCCTTGTCTCCCTTGGAGAGCTGCACGGTTGTAACCTGGCTCTGGCTGGTTTTATCCATTCCCAGCTTCTGCGAAGCATACGTTTCCACGGTCTTGAGGGAAAATCTGGAGTCCGATTTAATTTTGAGCTGTTTATAGATTCCCTGTTCTTCCTGAAGGGTTTTTTGGGCCTTATCTATGGAAGTTGTCAGTTCGGTCAATTGGGCCTGTCCAAAAATAAAAGCGCCCAAAATTCCCGCCAGCATGACCAAAGACAGAACAGCGGGAATGATTCGGCCCAAACCAATCCTGGTCTGGCGATTCTTTTGCAGTTTCTCCCGGGGAATTTCAATGACATTTGATTTTTTCGGTGTCTCTTTTACGCGGGGCTTGGGTTCAAACAACTCAAAATCGTAGGCTTCGCTGTTTCGGTTCGCCATGGCAGTCACTCCCGTTCCAAAAATAAATTACAGTTTTATGCAAACCCGCAGCCGCGCGCTGCGGCTGCGCGGGTTTTGTTCTAATTCTTCCGGAGACGGCTGGACTCCGTGGCGAAACAATAATTTGGCCCTCGGCTTCCGGCCGCAGACGCAGACTGGAAAATCCGGCGGGCAGATACAGCCCTGACACCAATCCGCCATGCGGTGTTTGACGATACGGTCTTCCAGAGAATGGAAAGTAATCACTGCCAGACGGCCGCTGGGTTTTAAAAGGGAAAAGGCGGCGTCCAAACCTTCCGAAAGCCTGTCCAGTTCTCCATTTACCTGAATCCGCAGGGCCTGAAACGTCTTTCTTGCCGGATGGCCTTTTTTCCGCCGAACAGCGGCAGGAACCGACTCTTTAACAATATCCGCAAGCTGAAGGGTTGTTTCAATGGGGGATTTTTTTCGGGCGCGGACAATTCCGCGCGCAATAGAACGGGAATTTTTATCTTCCCCGTACCGATAAATAATATCCGACAGTTCTTTCTCGGATAGAGAATTGACCAGATCGCGGGCCGACACGCCTTTCCGGCTCATGCGCATATCGAGGGGAGCGTCATAGCGATAGGAAAAGCCTCTTTCGGGATTATCAAACTGATAGGAGGAAACGCCTATATCCAAAAGCACACCATCTACCTGCGGCATAGAATGCGCAGCCGCAGCTTCCTGCATCTGGGCAAAATTGCACTGCACAACCGTTACACAGGGATAATCTTTCAGTCGTTTTTTTACGGTCAGCACAGCATCCGGATCCTGATCGATCGCAAGCAGCCGGCCGGTGGTCAGCTTTTCTGCAATCGCCTGCGAATGGCCTCCCCCGCCCGCCGTACCGTCAATGTAGAAACCCTCAGGACGGATATTCAGGCTTTCAATTGTTTCATGAAACAAGACCGGTCTATGGGAAAATTCCATTTGTTTCACCGCCTATATTACAATTCAAGGGAATCCATAGCCTCAGCAATACTGTCCTGCGTCAGCGTAGAATTAAAAGCCTCCCAGCGCTCAGTATCCCATATTTCCGCTCGGCTGGAGGCGCCAATGATCGTCACATCTTTGGAGAGGCCGGCATAATCCCGCAGCGGCTGCGGAATTAAAAAGCGGCCCTGCCTGTCCGGCTGGGCCTCAACCGCGCCGGAAAAGAAAAAGCGCTGAAGACCCCTCGCCCGGGAAAGCGGCATAGCACCGATTTTTTCCTGCATTCTTGTCCACTCATCCGGCGATAAAACAAAAAGACATCCGTCCAGTCCTTTGGTAATAAAAAAGGAAGACCCCAAATCTTCACGGAATTTGGACGGCATAATGACTCGCCCTTTGGGGTCAATATTATGCTGGTATTCTCCAATCAACATAATTGTTCTACTCCCAACCGACCGTGAAACGTAAAGTGCCACATAATGCTACTTGGCTCCACTTATCACCACTTTATGGTATGATTATATCCTATTTATATAAAAAATGCAACTGATAATTTGTTAGGCAGGGAATAATTGAAATTACTAAAAACGGTATAGTTACCATATTTTGTATTATTATTCAAATAAAAAAGAAACGCCTCTAAATCTAGCGGCGTTTCAATATTTACTTATTTCAAAAATCAGATTTTCCCATTCCGCTGGGAAGCACGGATATTCTGCCGAACTTTTTTAGTTTCCGCCAGAAGCTGTGTCAGATCGTCTTCCGTCCGTTTCATCAAATCATCTACATAGTCATTGGTAGCACGGCGCATCTCCCGCGACTTTGCCTGCGTCTGGCTGAGGAGCTCATTAGCCTGCTGCTGAGCCTGCCGTGTGATCTCGTCCTGAGCGACCAGTGTTTTTGCGCGCTCCTGCGCCACCCGGACCATTGTTTCTGCTTCGCGCTTGGCATTTGCAATGATTTTGGAACGGTCGGCAACAATCGATTTGGCCTGATGGATCTCTTTGGGAAGGGTTTGGCGGATTTCATCGAGAATCTGCCTTACCTGCGCACCGTCCAAAACGGCGCGTCCATGGCTCAGTGGAAGGCTCCACGCCTCTTCCACCATGCCGTCCAGCTCATCGATTAAGTCATCCACGCTCATTTTGTTTCCCTCCCGTACAAAGCCGCTGCTCAATATCCTTTAAGATACACGGCGGTACAAAATTGGAAATATCGCCGCCAAAACTGGCAACCTGTTTGACACCGCTCGAACTCAAAAACATATTTTCGGCGGTCGTGTTCAAATAAACGGTTTCCAATTCGGGGTTCAGCTTTTTATTAATCAGGGCCATCTGAAATTCATACTCAAAATCCGACATAACCCTCAGGCCTTTTACAATCGCCGTGGCTTTCCGCGTACGGGCATAATCTGCAAGGAGACCGTCAAATCCAACGACTTCCACATCCTTCATATCGGCTGTGCACCGTTTTAGGAGCTCAATCCGCTCTTCCAGCGTAAAAGCCGTTTGCTTTGCAGGATTGACCAGGACGGCGACGATAATATAGTCAAATATTTTACGGGCACGGTTGATAATGTCCATATGGCCAAGGGTCACCGGATCAAAACTTCCCGGACAAATCGCAATTTTCATGATTCCGTCACATCTTCTTTTCGATAAACTGAAAGAATAATCTTTCCGTAGCGGTAAGACCGAATACGCTGAAAACCGCCTGCGGTTTCAGGCATCTCCTCGTCGGAAGGATTTTCGCAGATAATGGTTCCGCCTGGATTCATGCGCGCGGCCGCCTGAGGAAGGGCTCGCTGCAAAAGGCCCGTGCGGTAAGGCGGATCAAGAAAAGCCAGATCAAACGGCTGGTTTTCGCGGGCCAAATAAGCCTCAAAATCAGAAATTTTTACTTTCGCGCGGGAAGCAAAGCCGCAGGAATCTAGATTTTTTCGAATAACAGATGCTGATTCCCGACTGGAATCCACAAAAACGGCTTCCCGGGCACCCCGGCTGAGCGCCTCAATGCCAAGCTGGCCGGAACCGGCAAACAGATCCAGCACCCGCCTGCCTTCGATATGGAACTGAATGATGCTGAACAAGGCTTCTTTAACCCGTTCCGGCGTTGGACGGACAGCCCGTCCCTCTCGGGTTTCCAATTGTTTTCCCCTTGCTGTTCCTGTAATCACTCTCATAAACAGACCACCTTACTTGATAAAGCCATAAAACTGATGCTATTATCCCATGAACCCGGCGGCCTGTCAATGTGCTTTCGGAATATCTTCTTTGACGGTTTCCGGATGGAAATACTGATACACACTCCGTGCGGCGGGCTCCGTCATGGAAGGCGCTCCGGCCAGTTCTTCAAAATCGGCTTTTCGGATGGCCGCAACGGTCTGAAAATGCTTTAGAAGCGCCTTAGCCCGAACCGGCCCTACTCCATCAATTGAAGTCAGAGTTGATGAAAGGGTTGTTTTCTTTCTCAGATTTCTGTGGTAGCCCACAGCAAAACGGTGAACTTCATCCTGAATAGAAGAAACCAGCGTAAAAGCACTGCGGTTGGAATTTATGGCAATTTCGCCGCCGTTTGTCGCAATAGCACGGGTGCGGTGTTTGTCATCCTTCACCATACCAAACAGGGGAATGGACAGCCCCGCCGCCGAAATGACAGGCTGAACAGCGGCCACATGCCCCCGTCCGCCATCCAGAAGAATCAGATCTGGCAAACGGCCAAACCCTTCTCCGCTGGCTTTTTCCTTCTGATATTCATTTAAACGGCGCGCGATCACTTCGCGCATGGAAGCGTAGTCATCCTGGCCGACAACCGTTTTGATCTTAAATTTCCGGTAAGCGGAACGGAGCGGACGCCCGTTCTCAAACACCACCATGCCCGCCACATTTTCGCCGCCGGCAAGATTGGAAATATCGTATGATTCGATATAAGCCGGCGGTTTCGGCAAGCCCAGCAGCCGGGCAAGTTCGTCCAGCGCAGAAGCCTCACGCCCGGTCCGCCC
This sequence comes from Ruminococcaceae bacterium UBA5406, assembly GCA_002407675.1. Lineage (GTDB taxonomy): Bacteria > Bacillota > Clostridia > Oscillospirales > Acutalibacteraceae > Thermocaproicibacter. Next base: position 74,622 of record DHNW01000010.1, on the reverse strand, counting down.
CATGGTTTGGGCCAGCTGCTCCGCCGAATTGTTCCGGCACATTTCCACGAGCTGCGCCTGCTCACCCCGCTGTGGCACGGCGACCGTCACTTTGCGGCCCGCTTTCTGCGAAAGCCACCGGCAAAGAAGATCTTCTCCCTCCGCCGGGCCGTCCAGCGACACACGCGGCGGAACCCTGTCCCTCATGGAATAGTAGCGCTCAATGAATTCTCCGCGAGCCGCCTGGGGGCTGCCGGTCTCCCCCATGAAAAATGTTTCGCGGTCGGTCAGGCGCCCGTGCTCATACCGGAACACTTCAAAGCAGCTCCGGCCCGCGCCCTGCGTCAGGGCGATCACGTCCTGCTCCGGAACACGGGAAGCGACGACTTTCTGCCTCTCTCCCATTCTTCGGATGGCAGCAATTCGGTCGCGGATGCGCGCAGCACGTTCAAATTCCAGCCGATCCGCTGCTTCTTCCATCCGGCGGGTCAGTTCCCGAATGCTTTGGGCACTGCCTCCCCGCAAAAATTCCAGTGCTTCCTGCACAGACTCGGCATATTCCTGTTCGCTGATCTTCCCCCGGCACGGGGCACAGCACTGCTTGATATAATAATTCAGGCAAGGTCTCCCTTTTCCGATATCCTGCGGGAAACGGCGAGAACAGGACGGCAGGCGAAAAATTTTCAGCGCTTCATCCACCGACTGCTTCACCGTCCATCCGCTGATATACGGACCGATATATTCGGCTCCGTCGTCGGCAACCTGCTTAGCTTCGGAGATCCTGGCCCATGGCCCTTTCGTTACACGGATATAGCTGTAGCCCTTGTCATCTTTCAAAAGAATATTGTACTTAGGGCTGTGCTGCTTGATGAGACTGCATTCCAGTACCAGCGCTTCAAATTCGCTGTCTGTAAGGATATATTCAAAATAATCCACATGGGCAACCATCTGGCGGACTTTTTTGTCATGGTTTTTTTCGGAGCCAAAATACTGGCTGACCCGGTTTTTCAGGGCCTTGGCCTTTCCGATATAAATAATCTTCCCTGATTTATCGTGCATCAGGTAAACGCCCGGATGGAGGGGAAGACGCATAGCCCGTTTCCGAAGTTCTCTGATATGCTGTTCCTGATCGGACACTGCGTTCCCCCCTTTCTGGCAAAGCCGCAGGCATGGACAAAAAAAACACCGCAGCAAAGCGGTGCTTTCCCTTTTAAACGGATTTACTCTGCGAAACCTGACTGTACTAGTTTGACCAGACTTTCGACCGCTTCCGTTTCATCGGAACCGTCCGCAATGATCTTAATCGTGGTGCCGCCGACAATCCCGAGCGACAGAACGCCCAAAAGGCTTTTTGCGTTGACTCGTCTTTCTTCCTTCTCGACCCATATAGAAGATTTATACTCATTTGCTTTTTGAATAAAAAACGTAGCCGGACGTGCATGAAGGCCGACCTGATTTTGAACCAGCACTTCTTTCACATACATGACGAATCACTCCTAACAAATTTAAACGCAAAGGAAATTATCATTTTGAATTACATCTGTAGCAATTACCATAAAATCATTATAAACACTTCTGGACAATCCGTCAATCAATCTGGAAATATTTTGGATTGTTTACCGAACTTAAATCTTTTGCAGAAATTTATTTGTGCAATATTCTATTATTGTTGAAAACTTTTAGGCTCTCTGCCTATTATATGATAAAAATAAAACTCTGTCACTCGGTATGGGAACCTGCGGCGTCCTCCAGTTTTTCAAGAAAAGCGGTATCTTCTTCGGAAAGGACGGCAGACTTCAGCAAATCCGGGCGCCGGAAGAAAGTGCGCTTTAAAGCCTGTTCTCTGCGCCAGCGGCGGACTTTTTCGTGGTCGCCGGCCAGCAGAACAGGCGGAACAGCCCGTCCGCGCCATTCGGCGGGACGGGTAAACTGGGGATACTCCAAAAGGGAGCTGTAATGGCTTTCCAGCTGAAAGCACTCGTCATCGGAAAGCACGCCCGGAATCATCCGGCAAATGGCGTCTGCCACCACCAGCGCAGGCAGTTCTCCCCCTGTTACAACATAATCGCCGATCGAAATCTCTTCATCGACATATTCATCCAGAACGCGTTCATCCACACCCTCATAATGGCCGCACAAAAACACAAGCCCGTCCAATTCAGCAAGTTCCCGGACACGCTGCTGTGTGAGGACTTTTCCCTGCGGAGACAGATAAACCGTATGAGGCCGGTACCCAAGATGGCGGGTAAGGTCATCCATACAGAGAGCAATCGGTTCCGCCATCAGCAGCATGCCCATTCCTCCGCCAAACGGGGAATCATCTACGCGCTGATGCTTGTCAAAAGCATAGTCCCGGATTTGGTGGCAGCAGACCTGTACGGCACCTTTGCGGCGCGCGCGGCCGATAATGCTCTCTGCCATGACGGTCTCGCACATTTCCGGAAAAAGAGTGAGCAGATCAATCCTCATCGTCAAAAATTCCTTTCACGGGACGAATCAGCATTTTGCCTTTTTCAAGGTTAATATCCCGGATGACTTCTTCGACAGCCGGAATCAGGTAATCCTTTTTGTCCGGCGCGGTGATCTGGTAAACGTCATTGGCTCCTGTACGCATGACTTCCGTCAAAACGCCGTAATAGACAAACGTATCGGCATCATATACTTCCAAACCCATGAGGTCGTCGATAAAATACCGCCCCTTGGCAATTTTGGCATCGTCCCGTTTAAAATACAGGATTCGGCTGCGGAGCGTGTCTGCCTTTTCGACAGAATCAACCCCTTGAAAAACGACCAGGAGCTGTTTTTTTTGGATGCGCATCGAGCAAACTTTCATGGGCACTTTTCCTACACCCAGATAGAATGTATGAAACTGCCGTAAAAATGCGGAGGAATCGCACCACGGATTTACGCGGAGTTCACCGTGCACGCCATGGGTTCCTACAATTCTCCCCGCTTCGAGGAACTGCTTCAGCATGTTTTTCCCCCTTGAAAACGGAAAACCAGCGTCCGGCACGCCGAAAGAAATCAGTAATTCCTTTTTGGCTGCAGGACACGCGACCGTTCAATGATTTTCAGGACGGCAAACAACAAAACCGCATTTACCGGAAGCGACACCAGGTTGGCCGTAATGCGGAACGAAAGGATCGTAAAAAATGCTTTGCCATAGAGCATAGAAAGCCACAGCGGATTCAGCAGCAGGCTGACGGCAGCCGTGACGATCGCTTTCGCGGAAAAGCTGCGCACAAATGAGATTCGTCTGCGGTAAAGGACCATCCCGTATAAAAAGCCGGCAACAAACGAAGATACGGTAAAGCCAGGAAAATAGGGCCCCGTCGGCTGAATAAAATAGGCCACAATATCACCCGCGGCACCAATCGTGCCGCCGACAACCGGACCGAACAACATCCCGGCCACGGCTACCGGTAAAAAGGCAAATCCTATTTTCAGCAGGATGGAAACATTGACGGTGAAAAAGCCCAGAATCACCCTCAGCGCCAAAAGCATTCCACACACAGCCACGGTTTGGACGCTGCCGAAATTCTGCACGGACAGACGGATAGAGCGAATTGTTTTCTTCAAAGGAAAGACTCCTTCCTGCAGCATTGCTACATAAAGGAGGCCCCCCTCTGATATGTAGCAGTGGGATGCGGCCCCTGCACCGCAAGTTATGCTTTTCGTCCTCCCGACAACTCCCCGTCCGGGCGGCACTTAACGCGCAGGAACCTACTCTGCATTTTTATCATTGTTTTATCACGGGCTGTTTTTTATTATACCAATTTTTCAGACGTTTTGCAACCCTGGCAAAATCTCTGCACGGCAACTGAAACCCGAGAAACTTCCGCTCGCCCATACGCTGGCAGAGAAGTTGCAGGAACAGCAAAAATCCTGTAAAATAGGCAGCGGACAAACCGAAACTACCCGGAAAAAGCTCACACTCACTTCGCCATGACACTTGGAGGCTTTTTATGAAAAAACTGATTTTTATTAATGGAACCATGGGCTCAGGAAAGACGGCCACGGCCAGCGAACTTCTGAAAATGCTGAATCACAGCGTTTTTCTGGACGGCGACTGGTGCTGGATGATGAATCCGTTTATGGTGACCGACGAAACTAAGCAAATGGTGCAGGACAACATTGTCCATCTGCTCCACAATTTTCTCACCTGTTCCGAATACGAAAACGTCATTTTCTGCTGGGTCATGCAGTATGAAAGCATTATTTGCAGCCTGCTGGCAAAACTGGCGGACTGTGAATTTGAGTTTTACGTGTTTACCCTGACAATTTCCAAGCAGGCGCTGACCGGCAGAATCGGGAAGGATGTGGATAACCATATCCGCACGCCCGACGTTTTGGAACGAAGTCTGCAAAGGCTGCCGCTCTACAAAAAAATGGGCACGGTAAAGATCGACGTGTCGAAGATCTCCGCGCGGCAGGCAGCAGAGCAAATTGCGGGATCCATCCGGAACAGCTCCGGTAATTATCCGCTCAGAAACGAAAACGAACCGGGCAGCCTGACAAAACGGCTGTCGTTTGATGATGACGCTGAGAACTACGACCGGTGGCGTCCGCGGTATCCCAAAGAAGTCTATGAGGACATTGGCCGGTATGCAGAACTGAAACCGGGGACGCAGGCTCTTGAAATTGGGATCGGCACCGGGCAGGCAACTGAGCCGTTCCTGAAAGCCGGCTGCGAGGTCACCGCGGTGGAAATCGGCCCGAATCTGACCGCCCATTCTCGAAAAAAGTTCCATGATTTTCCGAATTTATCCGTTCAAAACTGTCCTTTTGAAGACTTTAGCGGAACGGACGGCTGTTTCGATTTGATTTACTCGGCCACTGCCTTCCACTGGATTCCGGAAAAAATTGGTTTTCCAAAGGTCTTCCGCCTTTTGAGGAGCGGCGGAATCCTTGCTCTCTGGCGGAACCGGCCATGCCCCGGCCAGCCAGGGGAAGAACTGTTTCAGGAGATTCAGGCAGCCTATGCAAAATACCGCCCGGGCAGCAAAAAGCCAACGGAAGACGAAGCCGAACATCGCCGGAAAATCCGGGAAACCATCCTTTCCTATGGATTCACCGATCTGAAATTTAAAAGCTACCATGCGGCCAGAATATTCAGCGCTGAAAACTATATTCATCTGCTGAATACATATTCGGACCACCGGAACACCAATCCGGAAAGGAAACAGAAACTGGAAACCGAAATCAGAAAAGCAATTGAAAGACACGGAAACCGGCTGACGGTTTTGGATACCATTGACCTTTACCTTGCGCGAAAACCGTAGGACGTTTATTTTCCCTGGTATTTTTGCGCCTGTTCCCGGATGAGGTCGGCATCTTCAAAATAATTGATCTTCATGGCCCGCTTGACTTCCGACAAGGTCTGCGCTGCCGTTTCTCTTGCATGATCGCTGCCTTTTTTCAGCATCCGATAAATCTCTGGAATATCTTTTTCATAGGCTGTTCTGCGTTTGCGGATGGGTTCCAGAATTTCCTGTAAAATGCTGTTTAGAAATTTTTTAACCTTGATGTCTCCAACGCCGCCGTGCTGATAATGATCTTTCAGATCATCAAGGCTGCCAAATTCCGGAAGATACCGCTGAAAATGTTCCGGCCGGCAGAATGCATCCAGGTACGTAAACACCGTATTCCCTTCCAAATGGCCCGGATCGCTGACCTGAATATGCTTCGGATCCGTGTACATGCTCATAATTTTCTTCTTGACTTCATCCGGAGAATCTGCGAGATAAATGCAGTTGCCAAGCGACTTGCTCATTTTGGCTTTTCCGTCAATCCCGGGCAGGCGCATACAGGCCGTGCTCTCCGGAAGCAAAGCCTCCGGTTCAACCAGGACTTCCGCATATACACTGTTGAACTTCCGCACAATTTCCCTCGTCTGTTCAATCATGGGAAGCTGATCCTCCCCCACTGGCACAGTTGTGGCCTTAAAGGCAGTAATATCCGCCGCTTGGCTGATGGGATAGGTAAAGAAACCAACCGGGATGCTGGCTTCAAAGTTGCGCATCTTGATTTCTGACTTTACAGTCGGGTTCCTTTGCAAGCGGGCAACCGTCACCAGATCCATATAGTAGAACGTCAGTTCGGTCAGCTCAGAAACCTGAGACTGGATAAACAGCGTTGACTTTGCAGGATCCAGGCCGCAGGCAAGATAATCCAGCGCAACTTCAATCACATTCTGCCGCACTTTTTCCGGATTGTCGATATTATCCGTCAGGGCCTGTGCGTCGGCAATCATGATAAAAGTTTGATCGTACTGTCCGGAGTTCTGCAATTCCACCCGCCTTTTCAGTGATCCGACATAATGGCCGACGTGCAGCCTACCCGTAGGCCGGTCAGCCGTCAAAATTATTTTTTTATTCGACATTTTGTAACATCCTTTCTTGCGGAAAGCGCCGGACAGCTCACTCTGCCGGAATAGACCTGCCTTCCGCCGGCAGAAAATTCCGTGCCAAAACAGCCGGACAGTTTCCGGCTGGAAGCAGCTTTTCCTACAGCGATTATATCATATCCCCCCGTACAAGGAAAGCCCTATGGATTTTCAGAATCCAAAGGGCTTTAAGCAGATGACCGGCAAGGCAAACAGCAGGCCGGTCTTTCAGTTTTCAGAGGATATTCTCGAGGTTTGGTATTTCAAGCTCCGTCAGATACGAAAGCTGCGCCAACCCTTTATCGCATTCCGACAGAAACGCGTCTTTTGCGCCGTTCCGACAAAGTTCCGGCAGAGCAGACAGAGTCTGGTCAATGTTTTCCAGCCTTGAATGGACCATATACATGCAAAGCACCGGATGATCCGCACGCCAGTTTTGCACAGCTTCACGGCTCAGCTGAAGCGCCGCTTTCCCGTCGCCGCGCTCCTGGGCTTCTTTGGCCGCAGTAACGTTCTGGACCATCTGAGCCGTAACCCGCTCCGTATGGAAAATGCCCAACACACACACGGCCATAACAAGGACAAACAAAACCAAGGCCGCCCAAAGACGTTTCATGAAGCATCCTCCTTTTTGACGATAAAAAAATCTCCGGCAGCATCGGCCGTCATCAAAAATACGTCCGAAAGAAGGATATTTTGGCCGTCCAATACGCCTTCCAGCCATGATCTGTTCTGCTTGCAAAGCATCAATGAAAAATCGGAGACGACACCGTCACTGACGATAACGGTCTCCAAGCCTTTATCCGGAAGGGCAACGCCGAGCATACCGGCCGTTGGCTGTTCTTTGCCGGGCTTTTTAATCACGCTCATTTTGCCGTTGGTTTCCACAATGGCATAAGCAACATCTTGAATACTGAAAACGTCCTTCTGGCGGAGCTGCTCCATCAGATCTTCTGTCGTCATACGCAGACGGCGCATCTCGCCCTGCTGAACCTGTCCGTCATAAATAACAATAATGGGCCTGCCGCAGATCATTTTGCGGAATCCAGCGCTTTTCAGCATCAGACCGGACGCCGTAATCTCGCACATAATCAAAACCGCAATGGGGATCAGCCCGCTGATAAGCGGCATGCCGGTATCCTGCATCGGAACGGCGGCAAGGTTGGAAATCAAAAGAGTAACGACCAGTTCGCTGGTCTGCAATTCGCTGATTTGACGTTTGCCCATCAATCTTACTGCTGCCACGACCACTATGTACAGCAGCAGAGTGCGGATAAAGGAAATTGCCATTGTACATCACCGGAATTTAGTATGAACGGAATTCCGGCAAATATTCACTGGGAGGGCTTAGGCATCCGTCATGACAAAGCCGATCACTTTTCCGCCGGCAGATTTCATGCTGTGAAAAGTTTCGCGCATCTGATCAAAAGGCGTTGCTCCATACCGTGCGGAAACAATAACCGCCTGAAGAACCGATGCCATATTTTCAGCATCCGGGAACCTCATCTCCGAAGGCGCGAAAACGACAATATAGTCATAGGAAGACTGTGCTTCCGCCAGGAATTTCCCAAATTCAGGCCCTGCAAAAAGGTCGGCCGGATTCCTGTTTTCAACCGCTTTCCCAGCCAGCAGGCTCAGACCCGGCTGCTGGGAAATATCCACGGCCGCCTGCGGCAGCGGGCAGGAACCGCTTAGCACATCCAAAAAAGTATTTTTAGCCGAAACGCCAAAAATCTGCGAAAGTTTTGGCGAGCGCAGGTTGGCATCCACCGCCAGGACTTTCTTGCCTGCCTGTGCCAGCGCAACGGCAAACCCGGCCGAAGCCGACGCGGCCCGGTCACTTTCACAGACTCCGGTGACAAGGAAGCTCTTGGCCTCCCCCGCCTGATGGAGAGCAGCGGCGCGCATCCTGCGGAAAGCATTTGACCGGAACGGTTCCCTTGCGGCATGGGGTATCTCAGCAAGCATTGTTGTATGAAGTGATTCCTCGGCAAAGCGGCCGTTCCTCACCGTCCGGTCGGTAAGAACAACGATAAGACCATAGCAGACATACAGAATAAAGCCGAGAATCAGCCCAAGAATGGCCGCTTTGACCACGGCGGCTTTTTTGGATTTATTCTTAGCGGGAATGGATTTATCGGTGATGGTTACCGTCAGTTTAGGAGAAGGAAATTTCTCTACCAGTTGATCTGCAAGAATCTGGGCGGCTGTATCTGACAGAACGGCTGCGTTGTCCGCATCCGGCGTATTTACCGTAATTTTCACTAAAGGAGAAGAATTCAGCTGTTCCGCTGTTATTTTACTGATATCGTCAGAATCTACGCCGACTTTTTCCGCTGTTTTTTCAAGCAGGCTGTTGGCGTTTGCCATCGCCACCACCGTCTGTACACGGGAATAAAGAATATTGGTGTATTGCAGGCGATAATCTGTATCCGCATTATCAGGGACTTCACAAGACACGGCAATAGTGGTATGACCGGAATAAGAAAGCTGGTGCAGCTTCAGCGGCAGCAAGCCGCACAGAACCCCAAACAGCAATACCACCAGCAAAAATTTGACCCGGGTTTTCTTAAAGAAGTGCATGAACTCTGAAAAGCTTACAAAAAGTTCCATTGGAAAGCCTCCTAATGATTTTCGTCTACAGCAGCGCCCGCAAAAGCAAGCACACGTTTCATAATGATTTTCCAGTCATAATGTTCCTCTGCATATTTTCGCTCCTGCAATGCGATCTGAGGATTTTTGCGGCAGTTTTCCACAAAGCGGGCCACAGTTTCCATCTTGACCGGAGAAGGATCGTTGGGAAGTTTCAGGGCAAACGGAGCATCGGCCGGTAAGGTGTCCTCATAAGCATAAAGGAATGGAATCCCGGCGGCACAATATTCACGGGATTTGAGCGGACACAGATATTTCAGACCTAAGCGGTAGGCGCCAAGGGAAGAAACAGCCGCATCACAAACGCCGTACAGCTTGGCAAGTTCCTCCGAACTGCGGTAACCGAGAAAATGGACCTCTTTGGCAAGCCCCAGTTCGTCGGCCTGCGCTTTCAGGGCGCGGATCGTCTCATTTCCTCCCACGATATCAAAAAAAATATCTGGACTTCCGGAAGGCCGCCCATTCCGGTACTGGGCCATTCCCTCAAGGATCCTCGAATAGCCATGTGCCACGGACGTACCGGCAACACCCAGAAGATGAATGGCCGAACCCGGGGCAGGCATACCGTTCTGCCGCATCCCGATGCGGTCCACTGTGATCCCGTTGTCGACAGTCACCGCGGGAATCCCCCACAGGCGTTTGATCGGCTGCCCAAAAACCACAACCGCATCCGTTCTGCCCTTCATGCGCGGAGCCGCCGAGAAATGCTGCAACACTTCCAGCACATGGCCCGCAAACGACTGAAAATCATGGTTCTTCCAATCGTCCCGAAAATACCGGCGGTATTCGCCCCAATAGGGATAGGTGGCTACTTCGTAAATCACCCGGCAGGCAGGGTTGGCATGTTTTGCGCAAGAGGCAATCTCCAGCCCATACGGAGTTGCAAGAAATCCTTTAATATACACGGCATCATATCCGTTTTCTGACAAAATAGCACAGACTGCCTGCGTGACGGCTTCCTGGCGCTTTCTCCAGCGCAGGCCATGCGCAAAATCTCTGCGCTGTGAATCGCCCGTTCCGGTGTGCAGGATGACACTGTCACCGTCCAGATATATGTAATGCGCTTTCCAGCCAAGCCGGCCGACAGCCTCCGTTTGCCCGGCAATTTTTTTTAGAATTCCGGAATATTGGCGGCTGCTGCTAACAGAACTTACATAGAGAAATTTCATGATCCGCTCCTACTGATTTTGGAATAGAATTCGCTGTAATTTTTTAACGCGCTGAATTTTTCCTGCCAGATTTTCCGGGACCCCGTGCAGAGTGCCGCATAATCCACGCGGCTCATAAAGCGGATACGGTTCAGGCAGTCCAGAAACATCTGCGGCGTAAAGTCGGACGGAAGCAAAAAGCCGTTTACGCCGTCCAAAACAATTTCCGGTGTGCCGCCTACTTTTGTGGCAATGACGGGAAAGCCAAACGAACACGCTTCCATAATGGAAACGGGAATCCCCTCGCTGGAACTGACATTAACAAAAGCAGAGACCGGGCAGGTTTGATAATATTTCAGAATAGCCTCATTTTTCAGCATTCCGGGAAACTCCGCCTTCACGTTAGCCGGAAACTGCCTGGCCAGCGCATGAATTTCATTTTCCAACGGGCCGGAACCGATATGGGTCCAGACAACCGGGAAATCCGCCCGGCGCAAGGCTTCTGCAATCAAATGGATACGTTTGACCGGAACCATGTAGGAACAGGAAACCAGATGAAACGGTTCCCGCGACGCTGTACCGGTTCCGCAGTCCCTTGTACCGAGATATGCCGTTTGGACTTTGGAAGCCTGCCGCGGAAATTTACTGCGCAGAACTTCCGCACCATCCTCCGAGCAGGGAAAAATCCGGTCAACATGCTGAAACAGGAATGAACGCATGGGAAGGTAGCCGTATTTTGCCCGTTCATTGTGAATATCGAATCCATGCGCCCGTGAAATCAAGGCAGCATGCACACCCTGTTTCCGAAGGACACGGGCATACCGGGCAGCAGCCACGGCGGCACTGTAGAACCAATAACTGTACAGGACCACTCGGTCACCGGCTTGGAAAAGACGAATCTGCTCCAGGCCGCCCTCAATTTCTTCCGCATTTTTTAAAAAATAAAGGAGTTCGTGAACTCGCCCCGCACAGCAGCGGTGGGTTTTCAAAATTCTGAAAACTTCCGGTATGACGCCGGGGGAAAAGAAAAGCCGGAAATAGGCCGCGCGGCCTTTCTTTTTCTTTACAGCGGGAAGGCATTCCACCCCTGCCGGCAGCGGCCGTGTCTGCCGCGAATTCGGTTTCAGTCCGCAGGGAAAGATAAAAATCCGGTCAAATCCGGATGCCTGCTGCAATTCAGAAGCCAGAAATTCTTCGCCCGTGTCAAACGGAAACGATGTAGTAAGAATCAACAGCGCTTTCACAATTCTTCCTCCGGGACAGTGTAATTGCAGGGACCTTTTGCCCTGCGGATATGCGCGCCAAACCAGACAAGCAAAAGGGCAATGAGATAAATTCCAACGAAAAAGCAGAGATAAGTAATGCTGAAAACATCGGTTACCCAGGAAAAGGCAAAACTGCGCGGCATATAGACAATGTCCTTAACGGCAAGCAGACTGCATGCAATGACAACCCAGTTTCTTGTCAGCATAGAAGAGAAAAAACGGAGAATCACCCCAACCAGCGCACTGACAACTGCCGTCCCTCCCATTCCAAACGCAACGTAGGCTTCCGCTACAAACGACGTGCCGAATCCTCCACCCGAAAGATAGCGGTCCGGATCAACTAAATAAGTCAGGGCATGGGCAAAATTGAAAGTCGTCTGGCCGAAATTGGCTGTTTGTATTTCGGTAATGGGAGAAAATCCAAATATGGTGCGTATCACCAGATTGTTATGGGCATAAAGTTCAAATGGGTAAAATAAATACCGGTAAGAAGTGGTATGGTCAAACAGATCCCAGTGATTTACCGTCTGGATCACCACACGGAAACTTGCCCCCTGCGAATAGACAAAATTCATGATCAGGTAAAAAAAGCCCTTCGAGGGCGATTGGGTATTCGCCCGGTATTCCGCAATCAACTGCAAAAGATACATCAGAATCACAACAGCCACAATTGCCCAGAAGATCTTTCCTTTTTTGAAAATGCGTTTATCTTTGCGGCGCAGGTTGTCCCGCAACACACAATAAATTAAAAGCATCAGAGCTTCGCAGACAAAAACATTTCTGCGGCCGGTAAAAAGAGATGCCAGCATATAGACACCGTAAACGGCGAACGGAAGTTTCATTTGACGTCTGCTCGGAAGAGTGGCCAGAAAAACAGCAAATGAGGGCACAAAAAACATGGACAGCCGGCTGATGGCGGAAGGAATATTGGAATCCGCCTGCACGGTGAAAGAACCGAGATACCCATACCGGCGGACGTTGAGAATCGATTGGAACAGGATTAAAAAGAAGGCGATGGAACTGATCAGCAAAACGGCTTCACTGAGCTGACGGATAACTGGCGTTAAGGCTGTTTTGCGCACTGCACCCCGGCCTTCCTTGCGAAGCTTGTTTTCCTTTTTCGCAAACAGCGGAGCGGAAAGCTTATAGGCAGCATAAACACACAGAAGAGAAACTGTTACGATCTGCAAAGCGCAGAACAGGTTTTCGTAGCTTTCAGCTTCCACATAATATAAAATCTGGGAATAATTTCTGAAAAAAGCAATATAAACTCTCCCCATGAGCAGAAGGTCAAAGGAACCGACAAAAATCAGCATAGGAAAATTCCGCCGGATATCTAAAAACAAATCCCACAAGATGGCAATATTCAGGGCAATATTGGCTGCCAGCATCATATCGGCTGCCGTTTCGTAGAAATAGCCGCCCATCACCATGAAAAAATTTGCCGAAAGCATAAGAACCGCCGTAATGCCAAACAATATGGTATTTCTAAAACTGTTTTTCACGCTGAGACGCTCTGCAGTCATTCTCCAACCCCCGAACTGGAACCATCCAATTTCCAAAATTACGTTTTATTATACCATAAAATGAACCGGTCTTCCAGATTATTTCGAAATCCGCAGCTGTTCAGCCGCCTGACGGTCCGGAGCGACGAACACCGTACGGTTTTTTACATAAATAACCATACCAGGGCGCGCGCCCTGCGGTTTGGTAACGTGGCGGGCCTCGGTATAATCCACCGCAACGTTGGAAGAATCCCGGCCGCGGCTGTAGCAGGCGGCGAGCATTGCAGCTTCTTTTACGGCCGTACGGCTGGCTGGGCGGCCGTCCAGCGACAGAATCACATGGGAGCCCGGAATATTTTTGGTGTGGAACCAAAGATCATTCTTTTTCGCCCTTTTCAACGTTAAGATATCATTCTCCCGATTATTCCGTCCCACATAAATGGCAAAGCCATCGCTGGAGCGAAAATGCATCGGCCCATGGGAAAGCTCTCGCCTCTTCGCCCCTTTCCGGGCACGGAAATACCCCTGCTCCGTAAGTTCAAACCGGATTTCCGAAAGGTCGCTTTCGCTTCCTGCACGGCTGAGTTCTTCAAAGACGGTATCAAGATAATCCAGTTCCTTTTGTGCCAGACCGATTTGAACGGTAAGAACTTCTTCCGCCGTTTTAGCTTTTCGGTACTTTTTATAATATTTTTGAGCATTCTGGGACGGCGTAAGCGACGGATCCAGCGGAATCCGAACCAACGGCTCTGATTTTTCATAGAAATTAGGCAGTTCGGCAGAATTCTGTCCCTTTTTGAGGCGATAGAGGTTCGCACTGAGAAGATCCCCGCAGACACGCCACTCGTCCCGCTTGGAGCAGCGCTCCAGTTCCCCGCGCTGCACGTTAATCTTCCGGCTCAGCCGTTCGGAAGCATTCGTCAGAGTGCGGAGGAGATCCTGTGACCGCGAACGCATTCGTTCCATCCGGTCACGCTCCGCATAAAAAGCATCCAAAAGTTCTGAAAAGCTTTCTTTTTCCCGGACAATAGCCGACGTCCCATACTGTTCAATTGGAATAAAAGAAAAGTCGATCGGTTTCTTGGAAAGACCGACAGCCATATACGGTCTGCCGGATGTGTCCCGGATGATATCGGACAATCTGCCGAGAAAAAACGTTAAACGCTCCCGCAGTTCCGGCGTCATATCACCAACTTTTAAATCCCTGCCGCGGCCTGTAATACACTGCAGTTCCCGGCAGACAATCGGGGAAAGCCCTTGAAGCGAAGAAAGAAGCGCCTTAGCCAGACTCATTCCAGCTGGAAGCCCGCATACCCTTGCAGCCGCTTCTTCCCGGCTGACATTCAGAAGACATAGTTTATCCTGCGGCGGCGGAAAACGGTAATCCAGACCCGGAAGCACCAGCCGTTCGGATGACATGCCCGCATCAACCCGTTTCATGGCATCAAGGATTTTCCCTTTTTCATCCACCAGGATAATATTGCTGTATCGGCCCATCACTTCGACGGCCAGTGTCAGCTGAATCCGGTCCCCCAATTCATTAACCGTACTGAAATCCAGGCAAAGCAGGCGTTCCAGCTCTGGCTGGCGAACCGAAACGAGCCGAGCACCTGTTAACCTTTTGCGCAGCAGCATACACAGCATAGGAGGTTCTTTCGGGTTTTCTGGAACAAATTTTGTAAAATGGACACGCGCGCTGCCAGCGCGCGCCGACAGGAGAAGTTTCCAGACTCCTGACCGGGCACGGAGCGATAGAACCAGCTCATCCCGGCAAGGCTGATAGATCTTGTCAATTCGGGCGCCAATGGCATTCTCTTCAATTTCACGTTTTAAGTGCCTTAAGAAAGCTCCGTCAAGAGCCATTTGAATTTCCCCTTTAAAACTATAAATACTTTGCCGGACAGTGCGAAACCCGGGAACGAATGAACCCAACCGACGGAAACTTTGCCTGCAACCGTTCCATCAGCGGCTGAATAACGACATTTTCGGTATAATAATGGCCGGCTACAACCATAGTAACCCCCAAATTTTCAGCATCAATCAGCTGGTGATGTTTTGCTTCTCCCGTTACAAAAGCCTGACAACCGTACCGGGCCGCGCTGTACAGGCAATCCGAGCCGGCTCCGCTGCAAAGCCCCGCCAGTGTGATTTTCCGCTTGCCGTCGGTATAAAACAGGCCGTCACAGCCAAGAAGGCTTTTAACGGATTCCGCAAATTCTTTCGGTTCATATTCCCGTTCCGTTTCTCCCGCAAGGGCTTCCGCAAGGCCGGAATGTTGATATTCTTTCATCATCCGGACATTTTTCAAGCCAAGTTTCGCAGCGAGAGAAGCGTTGACCCCCTTTGGTGAAAGATCAAGGTTGGTATGAGCACAGACGGCCGCAATATCATACCTCGCCAGCAAATACGGTGCCATCCCCTCCCGAAGTGCGCGGAGGGGATTGAAAATTACCGGATGGTGGCTGACGATCAACTGTGCAGAATAGGTTGCGGCTTCGTAAACAACATCCGGCGTAATATCCAACGCCAGCAGGACGGTTTTCACTTCCGTTTTTTCGCTGCCGGCAAGCAGGCCGCAGTTGTCAAAATCCATCGCCGTATCAAACGGTGCAAAACCATTGATAAACTGGTAAATCTTTCCTACAGTAGGCAAATCACTCATCTTCGTTTTCTTTATTCTTGCCGGGGGAACATCGCCTGAATCCGGCCGCGGATGCGCAGCAGTCTTTCGGCATTTACCTGGTTTCCTTCCAGCTGAAGTCCCCTGGCTCTATCCTGAAGGCGTTTCATTTCCCGGAGGAGATAGAGCCGGTTGTCTTCCGTATTGGCTTTCAGAATTCCAATATACGGATACAGTTCCCCAGTTACACGGCCAGGAGAATCATAAATACAAAGCATCACAGTGTAGATATGCCCTTCTTCAGACACTGCCTGCTCCCGGCAGACAGCAAAACCTTCCTGCGACAGAAAACGCCGCAGATCTTCCACAGACGTCATCGGCTGGAGGATCAAATGCTTAGTGCTGTTTTTCAGCCACGGTGCCTGGGCAATAATTCGGGTAATGAGAAGGCCCCCCATACCGGCCATGACAATATCGTCCGCTTCTTCCGGCCGTATAGCGCTTAACCCATCGGAAAGTCTGGCGGAAACGATCTCCCCCACGCCGTACCGTTCAATATTCCGCCGAGCATATTTCAACGGCCCGGGCCGCACATCGGCGGCAACCGCCCGGCTGATTCTTCCCTGCCGGGCCAGCCATACCGGCAGATAGGCATGATCCGTGCCGATATCCGCCAGCGCCGCCTGCGGACGCAGCAGGCCAGCACAAAGAGATAAACGGCGGCCAAGGGAAAACACAGCACGAGACTCCTTCCTCAACGGACCACATCAAACGGCCGCCCGGCATTTCAGTTGCCGGGCGGCCGTTCCCCGCTTCTTTTTATTTTTTGGAAGCGGCGGCAAGGCGCTCGTTCAGTTTCTGCACAATCTCATCGGGATCAATTGCATGCACCATGCAAGCCTGTTCCAGTGTTTCCCCGCGCGCAGCAGGGCAGCTGACGCAAAGCATCCCCATCTCCATAAAAAAGGAAGCTGAGCTTGGATCCAAATCAAGGATATCCCCGATTAACGTATCTTTTGTAATGGCAGCCATAATTGCTCCTCCAATTTCTCAATTCAAGTCCATATTACATTTCCCCGGAACTACGTTTATTATAATATACCTGTCCATTCTTTGCAACCGCTAATTGTTTTCCAGCCGATGACCCAACCAAAAAGCCCTCCGCTTTTACCGGGCGGAAGGCTTTTATCAGTTAAGTTTAATGAACCGTTACGACGCAGACCCGATGACCGCCGCTGTAAATTCCAACGCATCCTTTTTCAGCTGCGGTTATTTTATAGAAATAGCTGTTACCGATTTTCTTAAGAGCAACCGGTTTAACAACGGTACCGCTGCCTGCACAGGCAAAGCGGTAAGAAAGCCCTTTCGTTCCCGTAAAACGGAACTGATAGGCGCTTCCCTTTTTCATGGTGAAATAAAATGGAGTATCGGATACAATCCCTGACGCCGACGTTCCAACAGCAGTAAAAGATGCAGCAGAACCGTCTGACGCAGTAGTGGTAATCACCGCCGTGCCGCTCCCGATATTCTGAATTTTATACAGATAGCCGTCGTTCAGTTTTTTGGAATAGGAAACGGCAACCGCCGATGGATTGGAAGAAACAGCTTTGGGCGCACTGGATGCTGACGACCAAATTTTATAATAATACACACTGCTGCCCGGCTGGAACGTATAGGACGACGTATCACACGGCAGCGTACTCCCTGAAGAAGACGAACCCGGCACGGATGCAGACGTCCCCGTTCCCGTGGCGGTAAATGAAACCGATCTTCCATCGCCGGCTGTTGTTGTGATCTTCGCCGAACCCGGACCTACATTATAAATGGTAAACAGGAATCCGTTTGTGGTTTTTGTCGGACCGGATACCCTGACAGCCGAAGGATTGGACGAAACCGCCGTCGGCGGATATGTATCCAGCGTTGTAATTTTGTACGTGTATTTGCTGCCGGTCCCGAACGTATAGGCAGATGTATCACAGAGGAATGTGGTCCGATCCAATCCCGTCTGAGTCGGTGTCTCAGGCTGAGTCGGAGTTGTACTCCCGCCGGAACTGGTTCCCGAATAATCCACATAGCTGTAATCTACATCACAGGCGTCGGAACCACCGGGAACACCGGGAACACCGGGAACGGTCCTTTGCCCATACTGCCACATGGTATACGGATAATTGAAATTCGGCTGGGAAACTCCTGTCTGCGCAATCCAGGTATCATACTGGGAAACCAGAGGGCTGGTCAGGTGCTTTATGTAAAAGTCTTTATAGGAATACACGCCTGTTTTATAGCCGGCCTGCTGGATTTTACTGCAGAATGTCTGAACCATCTGCCCCAGCGTATCGGTAGAAAGAGTTTGCTGGTTTTTCGCAGAACCCTGGTCCGTATTCCCGCCTTCCACATCATAGAAGACCGGATAGTCCAGATGGCGGCCTTTTAGAGTGTTCAGGCACACATCCGCTTCCCGGGAAGCTTCCTGCACATTCATCGCATAACTATAATGATAAGCACCGACCTTCAGGCCGTTCTGAACCGCTCCCTGGTAATAGGTTTCAAACATCGGATCGACCTGATTGAAACTGTCGCTGCCATAGGAGCACTTCATAATAACAAAACTGTATCCGGCATTCTTAACAGCTGCCCAGTTGATAGAACCCTGACGCCTGGAAACATCAATTCCATTTAAAACTGCCGACGAACCATTTGACACAAGAACTGTGCAGGTCTTGGTGTCGCCGGAAGGGAAAATGGCTCTTACGGTTGTGCGGCCTACACTGACGCCTGTTACCTTGCCATAGCCATCTACTGTGGCAATTGACTCATTTGCAGACATCCAAATAATACCGGACGCTGCTGAAGAGCCTTCATAAGCCGAGAGAGTTACGCTTTTGCCCGGTTCCACAGTGACTGACGACTCGCTGAGTCTGTTGGCAGTATCTGCATAAGCCGGCACGGCACATATGAAAAGCATTGCCACCACAAGGAACAACGAGCCAAGTCTTTTTGTCAAATCATTTCCTCCTTACTTTCTGCACTTTCTGCAATTTTTTTGTTTTTGGACGGAAGATCCACTGGAACCTCCCAAGCACTGGTATTCTGCTTTTTACGCCCTCCTGAAAAAGACAAAAATACATTTTCTATTATATTTTATTGCGTGAATCCTGTCAAGTTTTTTGGAAATTTAGTTTGGAAATTTAGAATGAAAAAATGTTTCAGTAAAAATATTCGCCAATACCCGTAAGTGTGTGATATAATATTAACAACTGAATACAGGAAATGATTTTCGCAGTTTTGTGCGTATTAGGAGGAATCTATTGTGGCAGTAAAGTTTATGACAGCAAAAGAGGCTGCGCAGATGATCCCGGACGGCGCCACGCTTGGCACCAACGGATTTGGCGGGGCAGCTTTTCCCGAAGAAGTTGCGCAGGAAATTGAAAACCGCTTTTTGGAAACCGGAAAGCCGAATGACCTGACACTGTTTTTTTGTGCCGCTCAGGGCAACAATCAGACAAAAGGGCTGCAGCATTTTGCCCACGAAGGTCTCGTCCGCCGCACGATAGGCGGGCACTACGGCCTGGCAAACAAGATTGGCAAAATGGTATCGCAGAACCAACTGGAGGCTTACAATTTTCCGCAGGGAGTCATGACCGGCCTGCTGCGCCAGACAGCCGCCCACCAGCCGGGCGTTCTGACGTCCGTAGGACTTGGCACTTTTGCTGATCCGCGTCTGGAAGGCGGAAAAATGAACGACCGAACCAAAAAAGCGGAGGATCTCGTCCGTCTCATTCAGCTGGACGGCCGCGAATATTTGTTTTTCAAATCCATTCCAATCAATTACGCAATTATTGCCGGCACGTACGCAGACGAAGACGGAAATATTTCATTCGAACGCGAGGGCGTAAAGGCGGAATCGCTTGCCATGGCCATGGCCTGTAAAAATTCCGGCGGAAAAGTCATTGTGCAGGTTCAGCACATCGTCCAGAACGGTTCCCTGCATACGCGCGACGTGGAAATTCCCGGAGCCCTTGTGGATACCGTGGTCATCGCCAGTGACATGAAGTATTGCATGCAGGATTTCGCCGTGCAGTACAACCCTGGGTTTTCTGGGGAGCACCGTATGAATTTGGCGGAATTCAAGCCGGCTGAACTGAATAATAAAAAAGTGATTGCCCGCCGGGCGGCCTTTGAATTGCAGAAAAACAGCATTGTGAATCTGGGGCTGGGCATTCCCGAATATATTTCTGCCGTTGCGGCGGAAGAAGGGATCACCGACCGGTTTACACTGACCGTGGAAGACGGAATTTTCGGCGGCAATCCGCAGAGCGGCCTGAATTTTGGATTGAGCTTAAACCCTGCCTGCATGGTGACCATGCCCAGTATGTTCGACTTTTACGACGGCGGCGGTCTGGATCAGGCATTTCTCGGTTTTGCAGAAGGAGACATGCACGGCAATGTCAACGTGTCAAAATTCGGCTCCCATCTGGCAGGATGCGGCGGATTTATCGACATCACGCAAAATACCAAACAGGTCTATTTCTGTGGAACCTTTACAACGGGTGGTTTGAAAACGAAAATCGGCGGCGGAAAAATGCAGATTTTGCAAGAAGGAACCATCAATAAGTTTACGAACCAAATCCAGCAAATTACCTTCAGCGCAAAAACGGCTGTTGAGAACGACCTTCCTGTCCTTTATATAACGGAACGCGCTGTATTTCGGCTGACAAAGGATGGGATTATGCTGTGCGAGGCAGCGCCTGGAATTGACGTTGAAAAAGATATTTTCGCACACATGCCGCAAAAGCCGCTGGTCGCCCCAGACTTTAAGAGGATGGACGAAAGAATTTTCCGGGATGAGAAAATGGGCCTGTAAGTTTTCACTGTAAGAACCGGCCTCAGGGGATCATTTCTTGATATTTCTCCTGGAGCCAGTTAATTGCTTTCTCTCTCCCCTGCTCTTCCATAGGAAAATCAGAGTGGTCTTCTATGGTGCTTTTTTCATAGCAGAACGGGCCATACCAAACTTCCGCCCGTATCTTTTCATCAGACGGGGAAAGTTTAAAACGAAATTCCCTATCCCCGGAGTGATTGACGCTCCCGGAAAACGACCCTCCGTTCTGAAAATACAGCAGTTCCGGGATTACCCCCTGCTGATGCCAATGAACCTCTTTCATTTTCGTTACCTCCTGCAACAGAATCCGCAAAATTCAGGGCGGCCGGCGCTGTGCGCCGACCGCCTTTTAAGCATCTCAAAGCCCACACAGATCATTCGTCGGAACAATCTGTGCCTACATTTTGGAAAATCCGTACTAGAAAAGCGCGGGAACGCTATTATATATGGAAAGAAATCAATTCCTGACAAAACTGAAAGGAGCTCCCCATGAATTATTTCGACTTGCACTGCGACACCGCCTCGGAATGCTGCCGCATCCCCTGCGGACTGCGATCCAACGGTCTGCACATTAGTCTGGAAAGAACCAAAAAATACGAAAGATGGGCACAGATCTTTGCCGTCTGGACAAACGACAGCCTTCGGGGCGAAAACGCTTTCCGCTACTTTAAAAAAGTAGCGGAGTTCTTTGCCGGGGAAATTCAGAAGAACGCGGACATAGCCGTATTCTGCCGTTCTTCAAACGAACTGCGGAAAAACATCGCAGGGAAAAAACGGACTGCCCTGCTCTCCATAGAAGGGAGCGCTTCACTGGCCGGGAAAATAGAGCATCTGTACGACGCACGGCGGCTGGGGGTCCGGCTGATTACCCTGACCTGGAACGGACACTGTGAAGCCGGCGACGGGTGCGGTGTGCCGAACGCGGGCGGGCTGACCCCTTTCGGAAAAGAATTGGTAAAGGAAATGAACCGGACCCGCACAATTGTGGATGTATCGCATCTTTCGGACAAAGGATTCTGGGATGTGGCCCGAATCGCTGAAAGACCCTTTGTCGCCACCCATTCGAATTCCAAAGCCGTCTGCCGTTCCGAACGGAACCTTTCAGACAGCCAGTTCCGAGAAATTGTGCGGGACGGAGGGCTCGTGGGAATCAACCTTTTTCGGGATTTTATAAAAGACGGCTCTGCTACACCGGACGACCTGATGAAGCATATTGATCATTTTCTGCATCTGGGCGGTGAAAGGATTCTGACGGTAGGCTCCGATTTCGACGGGTGCAGCCTGATGGATGGAATCAATGGGGTGGAAGACATGGATCGTCTTGAAAGGCTAATCCATAAAGAATTTGGGGAAGAAACTGCCAGACGGATTTTTTGGGAGAATGCCTGCCGATTTTTTATCAACGAACTTAGCTGAAGAAACTGTATACCTCCGGTTATTCCGCTGAGAACCGATAGACCGTCGTGCTGCGGTAGGAACTGCCCGGTTTCAGGTTCTCATAGGGAAACTCCGGGTGATGGACGGAATCTGGATAATACTGCGTTTCCAAACAGATGGCATGGTGCGGTTTCAGAGGGATGCCGCCGTTTCCAACCATACCGCCAGCAAACGAATTGGCTGTGTAGACCTGCATACCGGGCAGATCAGTCAGGACGGTCATCCGCCTGCCGCTAGCCGGGTCATACAGTTCCGCTGCTTTGCGGACACCCTTTTCCCCGGAAAGCACAAAGTTGTGGTCATAGCCGCCGCAGCGGCGCAGCGAAGGCTCCCCGGCGCCGATATCCCTTCCTACGGTTTTGGGCCGGCGAAAATCAAAGGGAGTTCCCGCTACGGAAAGTAATTTTCCCGTTGGGATCAGCCGGCTGTCTGCTTCGGTAATCTGATCAGAAAAGATCTGCATTTCAAGAGACAGAGTATCTTTGGACGCGCTGCCGGTCAGATTGAAAAAGGAATGGTTGGTAAGATTAAAAGGTGTTTCACTGTCGGACGCCGCGGCATATTCAATCTTCAGAGCGTTATCTTTTGTAAGCGAATAGGTAACTTCCACATCCGCGTTTCCGGGAAAACCACATTCCCCGGATGGGCTGTGATAGGCAAAGGTTACGGAAGCAGAGTCTCCGTCATGGGATTCCTTGATCTTCCAGACGCGGTTCTGGAAGCCTCCCGGAGCACTGTGCAGAGAATTACCGCTTTCATTCTTTGCAAGGGCATAAGTCCGATTTCCAATCGAAAACACAGCGCCCGCGATTCGGTTGGCATAGCGTCCAATCAGCGCACCCAGAACGTCGCCCTCTTTTTCATATTCCGCCAAAGTGTCGTGCCCCAGAACGACATTTTCCGCTTTCCCTGTTCGATCCGGAACCAGAAGTTTTGCTATGCGGCAGCCATAAGTCAGGAATTCTCCCGTCATGCCGCCCGAATTTTTCAGAATGCAGCAGTCAACCGCCGTACCGTCCGCAAGTGTGCCAAACTTTTTTATTTCGCTACTCAATGAAAATCTCCTCCTGTTCATTAACAGATCAAATATTCTGGCCCAGCAAGGCAGCACCGACAATTCCTGCATCATTGCCGAGCTGTGCGCGGCAGATCACCGTCTGCTTATCCGAATACTTGGAATATGTTTCGCTGGCAACAGCCTTTTTGAGCGGAGCCATCAAGGGTTCCCCTTCATTGCTGACACCGCCCCCAACACACAGAATATCCGGCTGAAAAATGTTGATGCAGTTTGTCAATCCGCAGGCAAGATAAAAAATATATTTGTCAACAACAGCCTTTCCGCTGCGATCGCCTTTCCTCATCGCCTGAAAAGCCGTTCGGCCGTCTGCTTTTTTCGGATCTCCGCCGGTGATTTCCCACATAGCGGAAGTTTTGTCTTTTTCCATTGCTTCTTTTGTGGAAACAATCAGTCCCGTAGCGGAAGCATAAGTTTCCCAGCAGCCGCGCCGGCCGCAGGTACAAGGGCGTCCGTTTGCGACAATCACGGTATGGCCCAGTTCTCCGCCTGCATAATTGCTGCCTGAGTAGATTTTTCCATCAAGGATAATACCGCTTCCGATTCCCGTTCCGAGTGTAATGGCAATGGCGGACTGTGCACCTTTCAGTGCTCCTGCTTTCCATTCCCCATAGGCGGCGGCATTGGCATCGTTCTCAAGAATCACCTTTTTCCCAAGCCTGTCTTCCAGCAGTTTACAGAGAGGAAGGCGGATAAAATGAAGATTATTTGCAAAATCCACTCTTCCATTTTCCCGATTGATTGTTCCCGGGCACCCCACACCGATCCATGGGATATCATGAAAAGACAGGTTCGCTTTTTGAAGAGTTTCCTGCGCGGCATTGGACAGCTGGGCGCTCATTTCTTCACCGGAACATGGTAAAACAGTCTTGCGGCTGGTTTTTACAACGACATGGTAATTTTCATCCACAATTCCTGCCGCAATATTGGTTCCCCCAAGATCGATCCCTAAAAAATACATAAAACTCCTTCTTTCGCGCCTATCTAAATTATTCCGGTAATCAGTATATCATTCCGGAAGCCGGCGTGTAAATACCCAGACCGCAGAAAAAAGATTTTATGGTGTAATTTTCATGATATTATGGTAGAATAAATGGTAAAATAAATGGTATAGGGAATGTCAGCTTCCGAAAAAGCCCCATAGAAAACAGAAATGAAAGACGGAGAATGTTAAAGTGAAATACTCACAGCTTCCCAAAAATATGCAGAATGAATATACCCGCCGCTACTGGGAATTGCTTCAGAAACATAAAATAAGGCTCTTTGCCAAACGTTTCTTCGATATAGCCGCTTCGGCGGTGATCCTGCTGATTCTGTCGCCGCTGCTGCTGGTTCTTACCGCGGCGGTAAAACTAGACTCGCCGGGACCTGTCTTTTACCGACAGACCCGCGTAGGAAGATATGGCTCCGATTTCAAGATTTTTAAATTCCGGACAATGGTTCAAAATGCCGATCAGATCGGTCCTCCGCTGACAATGGGCAAAGATCCCCGCATTACACGGGTGGGACGTTTCATCCGAAAATGCAGAATGGATGAAGTTTCTCAGCTGCTGAACGTTTTAAACGGCAGTATGAGCCTTGTTGGGCCGCGCCCGGAAGTCCGCCGCTATGTAGATGCTTATCAGCCGGAGTACATGGCAACGCTGCTGATTCGGCCGGGAATTACAGCCCCTTCCAGCATTGCATTTAAAGACGAAGACAAGCTGCTGAACGCGGGTGGCAATCCCGAGGCGATTTATGTAGAAAAAATTCTTCCGCCAAAAATGGCGCTGAATCTGGAATATATAAATCATCTTTCGGTATTCCGGGATATTAAAATTATGTTTCAAACAGTCGCCGCTATAATTTAGCCATAATTCAGCCCCGCTTTTCATAAGAATAAATGGAACAGCGAGGGATGAAACAGTGGCATGCAATCACATACTTTTAAAAAATACCGCTCTGGTGCTTCTTCTGGCAGCCGGTATTGCGATGATTTCTCTTGCAACTGCCGGAAAGACGCAGCCGGTTCAAGCCGTTGTGCAGGAACCAGTTTCCTCTGGTATAACTGGGAAGAAAAAGGGCTTTATCAAATACGCCGAATTTAATGTTCCCTACCTTGCCCTGAAAAAAGCAATGAATTTAGACATTGAATCCCACTCTAAGGGCGGAAACCTGAGCTGGATTGATCTTCTCGCATACCTTGCCGCCCGGTACGGCGGGGATTTCAAGCGGTATAAAAGTGCCGATATGGACGCCCTCGTCAATCAGCTCCAGACAAAAAGTCTGGCAGAGATTACCGGAAAGATGAAATATTTTTCTTATTATCACGAAGTATATGCCGCCGTTCTGAGCGGCCTGCTGGGAAAATATAAAATCAACGGTGAAGAAAAATACGGATTAATCGGTTTTTCTCCTATTGCAAAAACTTTTCCGTACAGTGACTGCGACGATTTTGGGGTAAGACGAACCTACGGTTATTCCCGGCCGCATCTTGGCCACGACATGATGTCGGCAACCGGGACACCGGTGATCGCCGTGGAGTCCGGCGTTGTGGAAGCACTTGGATGGAACCAATATGGCGGATGGCGGATTGGCATTCGAAGTTTCGACTCGAAACGGTATTACTACTACGCTCATCTGCGCCAAAACAGGCCGTACGCCGCAGGGCTGTCCCTCGGCAAGACTGTGAAAGCGGGAGACGTGATTGGATATGTGGGGCGCACCGGTTACAGTTCCCATGAAAACGTGAACAATATTCAGATAAGTCACCTTCATTTTGGACTGGAGCTGATCTTTGACGAAAGCCAAAAAGAATGTGACAACGAAATCTGGATTGACGTTTACCCTCTGACAAAGCTTCTGCGCCAAAACCAGTCCGAGGTTCTGCGGAATGCGGAAACAAAGGAATTTACACGCGCCCATGATATTGAGATTGAACAGTTTCCCGGTTCAAGTGAATAAAAAGGCAAAAAGCAGGGTCTGCCGGAATTTTCCAGCAAACCCTGCTGCGTTTCTGACTTTTATTTTTGGGCCGGAACACCCAGCCTGCGAAAACGGTCGTAACGCTGCTGAAGCATGTCTTCCGGTTTTAAAGCCTCTTTCAGCAAAAGAGTATGGTATAGTTCCGATTGCAGATTTTCATAAACCTCACCGAAATTTTCCGGTTCCGGAATAATACGCTCAATGACTTTCATACGGAATAAATCGTCCGCAGTTAGTTTCAGACACTCAGCCGCTTCTTTCACTTTACTGCTGTCTTTCCAAAGAATGCTCGCACAGCCCTCCGGAGAAATAACAGAATAATAGGCGTTTTCAAGCATCCAGACTTCATCCGCCACGGCCAGCCCCAAAGCTCCTCCGCTGCCGCCTTCGCCGATAAACACAGAGAGGATCGGCGTTTTCAGAGTAATCATTTCTTTTAGATTTTCGGCGATTGCCTCGCCTTCACCGCGTTCTTCCGCAGAAATACCGCAAAAGGCACCCGCCGTGTCTACAAAACAGACGACCGGCCTTTTGAACTTTTCTGCCTGTTTCATCAGGCGCAGAGCTTTGCGGTACCCTTCCGGATGGGCGGAACCAAAATTCCTGCTGATTTTCTCTTTGGTGCCAACGCCCTTTTCATGGGCGATAACGGTGACAGGCATTCCGCAAAGGCGGGCAATTCCGCCCACAACCGCTTTGTCGTCGCCAAAACGGCGGTCCCCGTGCATCTCTAAAAAATCAGTAAAAATATTATGGATATAGCTCATTCCGGTCGGCCTGTTTTTAGCCCGTGAAGCGGCAAGCCGCTCATACGCTTCCATGTTTTTCAGGACCCCCTTTGGTGCAGTGACAGCAAGCTGACAAGATAGTCCCTTTGCCTGCCGCGCGGGACAATATCATCCAGAAAGCCCTTTTCAAGCAAAAACTCCGAGCGCTGAAAATTGGGCGGAAGTTTCTGCCGCATGGTCTGTTCAATGACGCGGGGCCCCGCAAAACCGATCAGCGCTCCCGGCTCCGCCACAATAATATCTGCTTCCATGGCAAAGCTGGCCGTTACGCCGCCCGTGGTAGGGTCAGTCAGAATCGCAACATACAGATTTCCCTGGTCGCTGTGCCGCTTCACGGCGGCACTTGTTTTGGCCATCTGCATCAGAGAAAGAATGCCTTCCTGCATTCTCGCTCCGCCGGAAACGGTAAAACCAATCACAGGAAGAGATTTTTCGGCCGCGTATTCAAACAGCCGGGTGATTTTTTCACCCACAACCGTTCCCATGCTGCCCATCATAAAATGCGGTTCCATTACAAACAGGCAGCATGGAAAACCGCCGATCTGTGCCGTGCCGCAGATAACAGCCTCGTTTTCGCCGCTCTCTAGACGGGCATGCCATAATTTTTTGTCATAATTGGGAAAACCGATTAGATTGGTGGAGCGCATCTCCGCATCCATTTCACTAAAAGAATTCTCATCCGCGATCATGCCGACACGCTGACGGGCATTCATACGGAAATGGTAACCGCATTTAGGGCAGACGCGCGCATTCTCGTTTAAATCCCCTGTCAGCAGAATTGCTTTGCATTTCGGACAGGAAATACACATCTGATCCGGGATATCCGGAATAGAATTTTTGGTGCGGTTGTCGTACCATTCCAAAGGATTTTCCGGTTTTTTAAAAAAATTTTTTGTCAGCATCATGGATCTAATTCTCACAGCCTCTCCATAAAATCCGTGTGGTAAGTTCCGGATCGGAATTCCGGATGAGCGAGAATTTTGCGGTGCATATCCGTATTTGTATCCACACCGGCTATGACCAGCTCACATAAGGCTGCCTGCATTTTTCGGATAGCCTCTTCGCGGGTCTGGGCATGCACAATCAGTTTACCGATCAGCGAATCGTAAAACGGCGGCACGGTATAATCCTGAAACAGCGCCGTATCAAATCGAACCCATGGGCCGCCCGGAACATGAAGCAGCGTAATCTTTCCGCTGCTCGGCCGATAGTTCAAATCAGGATTCTCCGCATTAATGCGGCACTCAATTGCACTCCCGTGCGGCTTGACATCTTTTTGCTCAAAATTGAGCGGAAGTCCCGCAGCGATGCGGATCTGCCATTTGACCAGATCGATCCCTGTCACCATCTCTGTTACGGCATGTTCCACCTGAAGGCGCGTATTCATTTCCATAAAATAGAAATTCTGCTGATCGTCCACTAGGAATTCGACGGTTCCAGCGTTGACATAGCCGGCAGCTTTGGCTGCACGCAGAGCACACAGCTCCATTTTTGCACGTGTTTGCCGGCTGAGGGTTGGGGCCGGGCTTTCTTCCAACAGCTTTTGATGCTTGCGCTGGATGGAGCATTCCCGTTCGCCAAGCACGACCGCATGGCCCTGCGCATCACACAAAACCTGCATTTCAATATGTTTGGCCGGATATAAGTATTTCTCGAGGTAAACCGCTCCGTCACCAAATGCCATTCGTGCTTCTGCCGAAGCCGTTTCAAATTCTTTTCGGAAATCCTTGCTTGATTTCACCATCCGGATTCCGCATCCGCCGCCGCCGCTGCGGGCTTTGATCAAAAGCGGATAACCGATTTTTTCCGCTTCCTTTTCCGCCTGCTCGCTGGTTTCGACCAATTTGCTCCCTGGGATCACCGGTATTCCGGCCGACTGCATGGCCTGGCGTGCCATGTCCTTATCGCCCATTTTGGCAATAACACTGGACGGCGGGCCAATAAAAGCAATATTGCATTTTTCGCAGAGGGCGGCAAACTTCGCATTCTCAGAGAGGAGGCCATATCCCGGATGAATTGCCCCGGCACCCGTAGCAACGGCAGCAGATATGATGGCGGCAATATTCAGGTAGCTGTCTTTAAGCTGCGGCGGCCCAATGCAGATACTTTCATCCGCAAGGTTGACGTGCAGCGCATCACGGTCTGCTTCCGAAAAAACAGCGACTGTGGAAATTCCCATTTCTTTGCAGGCACGGATGATGCGAACAGCGATTTCGCCGCGGTTAGCAATTAATATTTTAGAAAACAAGGAATTTCACCCCTTATCTTCGGGAATCAGAGCAAAAGACAATTCCGCAGTAACTGCAAGTTTGCCATTGACGCTTCCCTTTCCCTTTGCAAAATAAAACGGCGGCCGGCTTTTAACCAAGCTGCATTCCATAACAAGCGTATCGCCCGGCAGCACTTTATTTTTAAAACGCACCCTGTCAAGCCCAGCGAAAAGCGGCAGTTTTCCTTTGACCTGATCTGCAAGAAGGACACAACAGGTCTGTGCAATCATCTCACACTGGACAACCCCCGGAACAATCATCCTGCCCGGAAAATGGCCCTGTAAAAACCATTCGTCGCCCCTGACCGTATAACGGCCCACCGCATGGTTTTCCTCTTTTAATTCCGCTTCGTCAACCAGCAGCATTGGTTCACGGTGCGGCAGGATTTTTTTTAATTCATTTCTGTCCATTTTTCTCTCGCCGTTTCCCCGCGCGAAAATATATCCCCTGATCCCCCCGCGCGGAAAGGCGGATCGCCGATTTACCGCAGTTTGAAAAGCGTTTGGCCATATTCTACAACCTGACCGTTGTCAACGCATATCTCGGCTATTTCTCCATCCTGATCGGAGTTAATTTCATTCAGCAGTTTCATCGCTTCGATAATACAGACAATATCGCCCTTCTTAACCTTGCTGCCAACTTTTATATACGGCTGGCTCTCCGGCGAGGAAGAAGTATAAAAAACTCCCACCATCGGACTTTTAATCTCTTTTAAGCCCTGATCTTTTTCAGATTTTTCCGCCTGAACCGGAGGTGCACTCGGCGCACCGGCTCCGGAAGCCGGCGGGGCCGCTGAAACAACCGGAGGCGGCATATGCTTTTCCAAACGGATTTTTTTTCCTTCCTCCACCAGTTCAAGTCCTGTAAGACCCGTGTCTTTCATGATTTGAGCCAGCGAACGGATATCTTTCAGCTCCACTCTTTTCATCCCTCTCCAAAAAATATTTTACTGATCTGCTTTCCGAAAAACAAGGCAGGCATTATGTCCGCCGAATCCAAGATTCGTGGAGATTGCATAATCAATTTCCGCCTTTCTGGCGGTATTGGGCACATAATCCAGATCGCATTCCGGATCCGGCTCCTGATAACCAATTGTCGGCGGAACAATGCCATGACACAGCACAAGGACACACACAATGGCTTCTGCCGCCCCCGTTGCCCCCAACATATGCCCCGTCATAGATTTCGTAGAACTGATCAGTGCTTTGCGTGCTGATTCTTCCCCAAGCGCTTTTTTAAACGCAAGCGTTTCCGTTTTATCATTCAGCAGCGTACTGGTTCCATGGGCATTAATATACAGCCTGGAATTCTGAGGCATGGCTGCTTCCCGAACAGCAATTCGGATTGCATTGGCTGCCCCCGTAGCTTCCGGATCCGGAGCGGTCATATGATAAGCGTCGTTTGTGTTGCCATATCCGCAGATCTCGGCATAAATTTTTGCCCCGCGGGATACCGCGTGCCCGTACTCTTCCAGAATAAGGATGGCTCCGCCTTCACCCATCACAAAACCACTGCGGCGCTTATCGAACGGAATTGAAGCCGCCGAAGGATCTTCCGAAGAAGTCAGGGCCATACAGTTCGTAAAACCGGCAACCGCCAGTTCATTAATGGTAGCTTCGGCTCCGCCGGTAATCATGGCGTCGGCATCCCCGTGCTGAATGGCACGGTATGCCTCACCCACGGCCGTAGCCGAAGTGGCACAGGCTGTTACCACACACATTGACGGCCCCTTCGCATGGTATTGAATCGCAATATGGCCGGCAGCAATATTGGAAATCAGTTTGGGAATAAAAAAAGGTGAAACCCGCTTAGGACCCTTTGCACGGAGTTTATCCTCTTCCTCCATAAAGGTTTTCATACCGCCGATTCCGGAACCGACATAAACACCGAGACGCTCCGGTTTGATCTTTCCGGAAATGCCGCTGTCTGTCATAGCCTGGGACGCAGCGGCCAGCGCATACTGGCAGTAAAGGTCGGTCCGGCGGATCATCGATTTATCCATATAATTTTCAGGCTGAAAATTTTTGACCTCCGCGGCAAGTTTGACCTTAAACTCGGAAGGATCAAATTTTGTAATACGATTGATGCCGTTCTTCCCGGCAATCAGGCTATTCCAAAAGGAAGGCACATCATTTCCGACCGGGGTAATAGCCCCCATGCCTGTTACAACTACTCTTCTGCCCATAAATATCCTCCCATCGGGATGGTTCCGCACGGCCTTCAGATACAAAGGCCTCCGTCAACCCGGATCACTTCTCCTGTAATATAAGACGCCGCTTCCCCTGCAAGGAATGTTACGGCATTGGCAACATCCTCCGGTTTCCCGGCATGTTTCAGCGGAATGGCTGCAACAACTTCTTCTCTGGCTTTGTCCGGCATCTGCCGTGTCATATCGGTGTCAATAAATCCAGGAGCAACCGCGTTGCAGGTAATGCCCCTCCCGGCAAGTTCTTTGGCAACCGTTTTTGTCAGACCGATGATTCCCGCCTTAGCGGAAGCATAATTAGCCTGCCCTGCATTGCCCGTCAGGCCCGCAACGGAACTGATGTTGATAATCCGGCCGCTCCGCCGATGAATAAAGTGGCGGCAGCAATGGCGGATCATATGGTATGCCCCTTTCAGGTTAACAGATATGACATCATCAAAATCCTGTTCTTTCATGGTGGCAATCGAGCCGTCGCGTGTAATGCCCGCATTATTTACAAGAATGTCAATTTTTTCAAAATCGTTCAGAATTGTATTGACTGTCTCTTTTGTCTCATCGAGATTAGAAACATCGCAGCGGTATGCTTCACATTTGACTGTATATTTCTCAGCAAGGCTGCACGTTTCATCCGCGGCCTGCTTGTTTCCGGCATAGATAACGGCTACATCCGCACCTTCTTTTGCCAGATTCAGCACAATGGCACGCCCAATTCCGCGCGAACCGCCCGTAACAACAGCAACCTGATCCTTCAGCAAGGGAACTCCCCCTTTTCTTTCAGTGTGGAAATCGTCTTCTCAAGGGTATCCTGATCTTCCACATGGCAGATTGTCACACCGGGCAGCGTCCTGCGAACCAAGCCGCTCAGGACTTTTCCGGCCCCGGTTTCAATAAAGATATCGGCGCCCTGCGCCTTCATATCCTCCAATATCTTCTGCCACAAAACAGGATGACTGATCTGCCGGAAGATATTCTCCCGAATTCCGGCTGCATCCGTACCATACAGCCGGGCCGTGTAATTGGAATAAACCGGAATCTTTGGCGCCTGAACGGAAACATCCTTCAAAACTTCACGCAGCCTAACGGCAGCCGGTTCCATAAACGGAGAATGGAATGCCCCGCTGACAGCCAGCGGTACGGCTCTTCCTCCCGCTGCAGTGACTTCCGCACAGAATGGGCCGATTTCTTCCCGGTCTCCCGCCACGGCAATCTGCCCTGGGCAGTTATAGTTGACGGGATAAACACGGCGAAATTTCTGGCAAAGCTGTTCGACCTGGCCGCTGGAAAGTTTTAAGACCGCCGCCATGCCGCCCGGGTCTTTCTGTGCCGCTTCATCCATTGCTTTGCCGCGCCTGCATACAAAAGAAAAACCGTCTTCCGGTGAAAACACGCCGGAAAAAGTGAGCGCGGCGATTTCTCCAAGGGAAAAACCGGCCGCCATATCCGGGCAGACGCCGCGTTCGCGCAGCGCTTCGGCCGCAGAAAGATCTACACAGTAAACGCAGGGCTGCGTGTTGACGGTGAGGGATAGCTCCTCTTTCGGCGCGGAAAAGCACTGAGCCGACGTGCCCGGACGGAAACGATCCGCCAAACGAAATACGTCACCGGCAGCTTTTGATGATTCAAACAGCGAACGGCCCATACCGGTATACTGGGTTCCCTGTCCACTGAACAAAAACGCTATTTTACCCATTGTTTTGCACCGTCCAGAGTCTGTTCGGCTTCCCCGAACATTTCCTCAATAATTTCTTGCGCGGTCTGTTCTTTTTTAACAAGACCGGCAATTTCTCCCGCAAGGAAGCAACCATTTTCTGCGTCGCCTTCCCGTGCAGCCCGCCGAAGCGCGCCCGCGCCGAATTTTTCCAGTTCCTCCCGGGTAACATTCAAATCGCGCTCTTTTTTCTGGAATTCACGTGAAAAACTGGTCTTCAGAGATCTCACCGAGTCACCGAGACGTTCCCCGGTTACGATCGTATCCAATTCTTTTGCTTTGAGAACTTTTTCCTTATAAACCGGGCTGATAGTACATTCACGGGCGACGAGAAAGCGCGTCCCGACTTGAACTCCCTGCGCTCCCAGCATCATAGCCGCCGCAATGCCACGGCCGTCACCGATACCGCCCGCCGCAATAACGGGAATCTTTACCGCATCGCAGACCTGCGGCACCAAAGCCATGGTATGCAGTTTACCGATATGGCCCCCGCTTTCCGCACCTTCGGCTATCACAGCGCAGGCTCCGCGTTTTTCCGCAAGCCTTGCAAAACCAACCGACGCAACGACAGGGACAACTTTAATCCCGGCTTCCAGCCAAGCAGGCATGAATTTCCCCGGATTCCCAGCCCCGGCCGTAACGACCGGCACATGTTCTTCTGCCACAACGCGGGCAACTTCCTCCGCATATGGGCTCATGAGCATGACGTTCACGCCAAACGGCTTTGAGGTTTTCTCCCGGCACTTGCGGATTTCTGCGCGGAGCTGCTCTCCGTTGGAATTCATTCCGGCAATAATGCCAAGGCCGCCCGCATTGGAAACGGCGGACGCCAGGGAGGAGTCTGATACCCATGCCATGCCGCCCTGCAAAATCGGATATTCAATTTGCAGCAGTTCACAGATTGGTGTTTTTATCATACGATATTCTCCTTTGCCATTCTGCCGGTCAATCCCAGCGGAGGATGCAGGCCCCTGAAGTCAGGCCGCCGCCAAACGCAACCAGACCGAGGATATCTCCGCTGTGGAATGTACCTTTCCGATTTTCTTCGTCCATCAAAATGGGAATGGCGGCCGAAGATATGTTCCCGTAACGCTGGATATTCACAAGGAATCGATCCCGAGGAATGTCCAGACGCTTCTGGGAAGCGTCAATAATCCGCAGGTTTGCCTGATGCGGAAGAACCCAGGTCACATCCTGCTGGGTGAGCCCCGCATCCTGAATCGCCGCTTTGAGCTCGGCAGCCATCTGGGTAACAGCAAACCGGTAAACATCATGCCCGTGCCAAAACAGGGCTGTGGGAGGACAAGGCGCCTGATTGAAAGGAGAATTTCCGTTGACATTGGGGATATACATGGTTTCCCGACTGCCCTGCGCGGAGATTCGGATGGAGAGAAGGTTTTCGCCGGCCTCCAGCACCACAGCACCTGCACCGTCGCCAAACAGCACACAGGTTGTGCGGTCTTTCCAGTCCAAAAGTTTAGACATATTTTCGCAGGATACAATCAGCATCTTGCGGACACGGCCGCGCGCAAAAAATCCAGCGGCTGTATCCAGGGAATAAATAAAACCGGTGCAGGCCGCGTTCATATCAAACGCAGGGCAGTGCGCCCCCAGCCGTTCCTGCAAAACACAGGCCAATGAAGGCGTAAAATAATCGCCCCGGATGGTTGTGCAGATGATTCCATCCAGTTCCGAAGCATCAACGCCGGCATTCTCCAGAGCCGCACGACCGGCAGCTTCTGCCACATCGCTGATTGTTTCGGTTGTACATACATAACGGCTTTTAACACCTGTATGGGATGTAATCCATTCATCAGACGTATCCATTATCTGAGATAGTTCGTCATTTGTTACGGAGCGCGCCGGATGCGCGCTGCCGGTACCGATAATCTTAAAGTTCATGAAAAAGCCTCCGTATAGCATTCGTTCTAAAATCTTGCCCGGACAGCAAAGCGGTTATTTTTTTATCATTGTAGTAAATTTTAGCGCTTTGTAAATTCCTTAAAGCAAAATACGTTTTCATTCTGACTGACAGCGGACTCTTTTTATTCCGCGGCGAATTTCGCCCGGCTGCTTTTCTCCGCGGGAATCAGAAGCTACTGCCTTCGAACCTGGAACCTGCTGTGACAGCTTTTTAGCTGCCATCTCCCTAAGCTTATATTTCTGAATTTTTCCGCTTGCCGTAACAGGGAATGACTCCATAAACACGACATATTTGGGGATCTTATGCCGCGCAAGATTCTGCTTGACATACTCGCGCACATCGTCTTCGCTGAGTGACATGCCGCCTTTCAGAATAATGCAGGCCATAACTTCTTCCCCGTACTCCTCGCTGGGCACACCAATAACCTGTACATCCTTTATGGCCGGATTGGTGTACAGGAATTCTTCAATTTCTTTCGGGTAAATGTTCTCGCCGCCGCGGATAATCATATCTTTGATCCGTCCGGTAATCCGATAATACCCATTTTTATCAACAGCCGCAAGGTCGCCGGAGTGAAGCCATCCGTCCGAGTCAACCGTCTGCCGGGTTTCTTCCGGCATTTTATAATACCCCTTCATGGTATTATAGCCGCGGGAGCAGAATTCCCCCGGTACATCATTCGGCTGGATTTTCCCGGTCTCCGGATCGACGACTTTGGCTTCAACACCGGGCATCAGGCGGCCTACCGTACGGACGCGGGCCTCCAGCGGATCATCGGTCTTTGTCATCGTGCATGCGGGAGAAGCCTCTGTTTCTCCATAGGTGATGGTGATTTCGTGCATCCCCATTTCATCCATAACTCTCCGCATGATCTTCTCTGGACACGGGGAACCGGCCATAATCCCGGTGCGTAATTTTGAAAAGCGGTGGGTTTTGAATTCGGGATGCTCCAGCATGGCGATAAACATGGTAGGAACACCGTGGACCGCCGTGCAGCCCTCCTGCTCAATGGCTTGCATGACAACCGTTGGGCGAAAATATTCAACAAGCACCATGGAAGTGGCGTGGGTCAGGCAAGCCATAACCCCCAGCACAAGGCCAAAACAATGAAAAAGCGGCACAGTGATGCAAAGTTTGTCCTGCTCGGTGAACTTCATGCAGTCTCCGATCCCTTTGCCGTTATTCACGATGTTGTAATGGGTCAGCATAACGCCTTTTGGAAACCCCGTTGTCCCCGAAGTATACTGCATATCAATGACATCCTGAGGATCCAGGGAAGCCTGGATCTTCCGGAATATTTCTCCGTCCACCGCATCCCCGCGGGCGAAAAGGTCCTGAAAATGGAACGTACCCGGAACTTCCTGGTTTCCTACATAAATAATGGATTTCAGGCAGGGAAGATCCGGCTCTGAAAGCTCACCTGGCCGGCTGGTTTTCAGCGTCGGACACAATTCATTGATAATCTTGACATAATCCGTACCCTTGAAACCGTCAATCATCACGAGGGCCTTTGAGTCGGACTGCTGGAGAAGGTACTGCATTTCATATTTTTTATAATTGGTATTTACCGTCACTAAAACCGCACCGATCTCAGCCGTTGCAAACAAAGTAATCATCCATTCGGGCACATTCGTGGCCCATATGGCCACATGATCCCCCTTCCGGATACCGATTGACAAAAGGCCTTTGGCAAATCGCGTGCATTCATCGCGGAATTCACGCCAAGTTCTGCGGTAAGGCCTGTCAATATAAGCCACCGCTTCACGATCCGGAAATTTCTCTGCAACCCTATCCAGCATCTGACCGATTGTGTAGTTCAGCATTTCACTCATCATCAAAAATCCTTTCCGTTCTTACTGACACAGCAAGTCCAACCTCTGCGCCGGTTTTCTTTATACAAATATGGCATCAAGCCGGATTGAAAGCATTTTGGAAAGATTAAAATCATTATTCATAGAACCATTTAATATAATTTCTATTATTATATCACATCAATCTTAATACAGGCAACATTCACCTTTTATTCCTAAGGAATTCATTAATAAACCTATTATTAACGTTTATTGTTGAAAATTTCTAGTGCATTATTTATTTCTTATTTGGCATTTTTGTTAATTTCTTAACGAAATTTTTCGTGAATATTTGGGATATTCGAAGTTTTATGGACTAATTATACGATATTTAGCAATCATTATTGGATATATTTTATACAATATCCTATATAATTTTACCTTCCATCTGGAATTGAAAGGCATGTTTTGTGCATACATCTAAAAATGAAAATACAACGTTTATTTCGTTATGAGATATTGAAACAAAAACAAATGCACGGTACAATAAGGGAAGACGGGTATTGATATCCCCATCAGCAATGATTACATCAGAACTCTCGCAGTCAAGAGAGTCTCAGCTATTTTTTCACAAAAGGAAAAGGCTTTTCATTCTTTTTGGAATGAGAAGCTTTTTCCTTTTCTGTTTCTTCAGGCCCATGAACTTAAAAATACTTCGAATTCCATTTTTTACACAGGAATGTTTTTCGGGATTGGATTAATACTATTTAATGTGCTGCTGTTCCGGCTTTGCATACTCGGAACACAACGTTTTGGGCTTTCATCCAGATATTTTCAGAAAACAGCGATTTACCAGAAAGGTTGAATGCGAATGCGTTCCTTTGAAACAAGGCTGAAAAGCAATGATAACACATATCGGGAACTGTTCGTCCGTCACCCCAGCAATCCCATCCTGACAGCAAAGGACTGGCCTTATGCGGTCAACACCGTTTTTAACCCCGCGGCAACCATTTTCAACGGCAAAATTCTTCTGCTTGCACGCGTGGAAGACCGGCGCGGTTTTTCCCATCTGACAAAGGCTGTCAGCGACGACGGTGTAACAAACTGGCAGATTGACAAATGGCCCACACTGGAAGCCAACCCCGATTATCCGGAAGAAGCCTGGGGAATTGAGGATCCTAGGATCACCCGCATGGATGAACTGGACTGCTGGGCGGTAGTGTACACTTCTTTTTCCCGTTCCGGCCCGACTGTTTCACTGGCAACAACAAAAGACTTTTCCAGTTTTGACAAACTGGGTTCTATTATGCCGCCGGAAGACAAAGATGCGGCTCTTTTTCCACGTAAATTCAAAGGGAAATGGCTTTTGATCCATCGGCCGATCGGCGTGCATCTGATTGATTCAATTCAGAGGGGGCCCGGCGCACATATTTGGATTTCTTGTTCCGCCGATCTGAAATATTGGGGCGACCATCATATTCTGATCAATGCAAGAAACGGCGGCTGGTGGGATGCCAATAAAGTTGGCCTCTGCGCTCAGCCCCTGGAAACTCCGGACGGCTGGCTGATCCTGTACCATGGGGTCCGGCAGACTGCTGCCGGTTCTGTTTACCGTCTTGGGCTGGCTCTGCTGGATTTAGATAACCCTCTGAAAGTTCTTCGGAGAAGCGATGAATGGATTTTTGGGCCCGAGGAACCCTATGAGCGGGAAGGCGATGTGCGGGATGTCGTTTTTCCCTGCGGCTGGGTCCTGGATAAGCAAAGCGGAGAAATAAAAATGTATTACGGCGCTGCCGATTCCTGCATCTGCCTGGCAACAGCGAACCTGAACGACCTGCTGGAATATATCAAAAGCTGCCCAGAACAAAAAATGATGGAAAGCTGACTAGAGCCGGCAGGGTCTCTGAAACGGAATGAGATAGGAAACAAACAAAACGGGAGGTACAGACTTTGAAAGCATTATTTCTGGCAGGCGGTCTTGGCACAAGGCTTCGTCCCCTGACGGATCATCTGCCGAAACCGATGGTTCCCATCATGGGGGTTCCTCTTCTGGAACGGACGATTGCGGAATTGAAACGGTGCGGCGTTACCGAAGTTGTCCTCAGCACCGGCTATAAATCCGACTGCATTGAAAAACATTTTGGCGTAAGCCAGAAGATGGGAATGACCGTCCACTGCGTCTGCGAAGAAAAACCGCTGG
Organism: Ruminococcaceae bacterium UBA5406; assembly: GCA_002407675.1. Classification (GTDB taxonomy): domain Bacteria; phylum Bacillota; class Clostridia; order Oscillospirales; family Acutalibacteraceae; genus Thermocaproicibacter. Next base: position 35,824 of record DHNW01000010.1, on the reverse strand, counting down.
GTACTGGAGGTGCCATTAAAAACTGTGAAAAATATTTTGACAGTACCTTCCTGGTATTTAATTCAGACGTTCTTTGCAACCTTGACCTGAAAGCTCTGGTAGCTTTTCACCGACAGAAAAAAGCGGACGTCACAATCAGCGCCACACGCGTGGAAGATCCATCCAGCTATGGAGTGATTGAATATAACCAGGAAGACTTCGCCATTTCTTTCACAGAAAAGCCAAAACCAGGAGAAGAAAAATCACATTTTATCAATGCCGGCATTTATGTATTTGAACCCAAAGTGCTGGAACTGATTCCAGCCGGCAAAAAAATATCGGTTGAGAAAGACATCTTTCCGCTATTACTGAAAAAGGGTTTGAAGATTGCCGTCTACCACGACGGCCGCTACTGGATTGACATCGGCACCCCAGGAAAATATATGAGGGCGCATAAAGATATCTTTGACGGCCACTGCAGCATTGCAGAAAACAATTTTTCATCTGAAAAAATATATGAACAGGAAGGAGCGGAAATCAGCCCTTCCGCAAAGATCGAAGGACCCGTGTGGCTTGGCAAAGACGTGCATATCGGCGCCAACGCTTGTATTGGCCCCAACGTGGTGATCGGTGACGGATTCCACGCCGGGCGGGGATGCTCTATCCAAAACAGTGTTATCTGGAACGGAGTATCTCTTGGCAGCGGAGTCGATATTGACCATTCTTTGGTAACGTCCGACTGCCAGATCGAAAGTGGGATCCAGTGCGTCGATACGATCTATTCTCAGGAAAGTAAAACTCACTTTACTACCTGATAGTTCCAATACAAAAAAGAAAGGATTGAAAAGCAGTTGAATGCTCAAAAATTACCCGTCCTGTTTTTAAGCACCTATCCCCCACGGCCATGCGGCATTGCCACTTTTACGCAGGATCTTGTCCATGCGCTGCAAAAAGCGGGGAAAACCGAACCCGGCGTCGTAGCGGTTAACAGCGGCATTGATTCCTACCCTCCGGAAGTTCGGTTTACTTTAGAACAGGAGAATCCGGATTCGTATCTGGAAGCGGGAGAGCAGATCAACCGCTCTGGTGCTGCGCTTCTCATGGTGGAACACGAATACGGAATATACGGCGGAAATTCAGGGGAATATCTTTTAAACCTGATCAGCCGGTTGAAAATACCTTTTGCCGTCACACTGCACACCGTTCTGCCAAAACCAGCAAAAAAGCAGAAAACGATCGTGAACCGGCTGGCACAATCCTGCCGGAAAATGGTAACCATGTCCCCCGCCTCGGTAGAAATTCTCCGCAGTGTTTACGGAGTTGCTCCCGATAAAATTGCTGTGATTCATCACGGTGTCCCGGAACTGCCCATGGAAGATCGAAAATTGCTGAAAAAGAAAAACGGGATGGAAGGCCGCTTTGTTGTCAGCACATTCGGCCTTATAAGCCCCGGAAAAGGGTTAGAATACGGCATAGAAGCCATCTCCCGCATTGCAAAATCCAAGCCTGAGATTCTGTACCTAATTCTTGGGCAGACACATCCCGTTATTAAGCAGCATGACGGAGAGCGTTACCGGGAAAAGCTGAAACAAAGGGTGGCAGACCTTGGAATTGCACAAAATGTCCGCTTTGTAAACCGCTATCTGACCCAGGAAGAAATCATTCAGTATCTAACCCTTTCCGACGTCTATATGACACCCTATCTTGGCAAAGACCAGGCGGTGAGCGGAACTTTGGCTTATGCCGTCGGATACGGCCGCGTTATCGTTTCAACGCCGTATTCCTACGCCAGGGAAATGCTGGCAGACGGCCGTGGACTGCTGGCCAAATTTCGCAATTCCGCTTCGTTGGCCAACTGTATTCTGCAAGTCATTCAAAATCCAGACAAACAGGCTGAAATGGAAAAAAAGACGCTCGAACTTGGAAAAACAATGATGTGGAGCCAGATTGCCGAAAAGTACTTTGCACTTTTTAAAGATGTGATCCGATAGATTAAAGAAGGGACGATACAGTGAAAAAAATGATTGATGACCGGTATGTATTCCGCATCACGGATGATACCGGAATGCTTCAGCACGCAACGCTTGGAATACCGGATCCTAAAGAAGGCTACACCTCCGACGACAACGCAAGGGCATTGATTATGGCCGCAATGCTGTACGGACGTTCTCCGGAATGGAAATATGAAAATCTGACCGCACGCTACCTCGGTTTTCTGCTTTATGCCGAAAAGGATCGCTGGTTCCGGAATTTCATGGGTTACAACCGAAACTTTTTAGAAAAGCGCGGCTCCGAAGACAGTTTCGGGCGCTGTCTGATGGCACTCGGCTGTACAGCAGCAAATCCGCAGATGCCCGGATCTATCCGAGACTGCTGCGAAAAGCTGCTGGCACGAACGGCCTCCAGCTGCTCCAGCCTCACTTGCCTGAAAGGAAAAGCCTATGCGCTGGTCGGTCTGTCCTTATGGAAAAGCAAGGAATCCCTCCTCTACACACAAATGCTCAGGGACTCCATTGTGGATACATATGTACAGAACCGACGGGAAGACTGGCGCTGGTTCGAAACCACCATGACCTATTGCAGCGCCATTCTGCCGCTTGCTCTGTTCTGCGCATGTGGAAACGAGAAAAACAACTGTACTATTGCTGCAGAAAGCCTGGACTTTTTGCTGGAGAACACCATGAAAAATGGATTCTTCAAACCCATTGGCTGCAAAGGCTGGTTCGTGCGCGGAGGATCTCCCTCTGCTTACGACGAACAGCCGGTTGAGGCCTGCTGCACCATGCTGGCATGTCTGAAAGCCTATCAAACGCTGGGAAATAAAAAATATCTCCAGTGCGCAAAAAGCTGCTTTCTGTGGTATACAGGGCAAAATTCCCTGCATCTTTCCCTGATTGATCCTGAAACCGGCGGATGTCGAGACGGCCTGACAAAAAACGGCCTGAACGGAAATGAAGGAGCAGAAAGCATCATTTGCTGGCTGATTGCAGCCATAACGGCCGAAAAAGAAGGCTGGTCTCAAAACGACTGAAACAGCAATTAATACTTTTCATGTGTCTTTTCCCGGACGTACATGAGACGGACACGGCCGTCTTTTCCCCGTACGGCGCGGATATCGAAAATTTTCAAAGATTTGATAAAAGGCGTAAGTTTTTTAAAGCCATAATTCCGCACATCAAAATCGGGATAACGTTTGGTCAAAATATTCCCGATATCGCCGAGCGAAGCCCATCCATCGTCATCTGACGTTTCTTCCACAATGGTCAAAACCGTATTTCGAACGGCATCCAGCGACGTATAATCCAACCCGGAAATATTCTGAACCTTCTCATCAGAATTACTTGGGGGAATCACATCCTGTGCAAGCACCTCAAGATACTTAAATTTATTGCACGCAGCAATAAACGGGCTGGGTGTCTTTTTTTCACCCATGCCGACAACAATCATCCCCGATTCCCGCAGGCGGGAAGCCAGCCGGGTAAAATCGCTGTCGCTGGATACAATGCAGAATCCTTCGATATTCCCAGCATAAAGGATATCCATTGCATCAATGATCATGGCAGAATCGGTCGCATTTTTTCCGGTTGTATAACCATACTGCTGAATTGGGGTGATGGAATTATCCAGCAGCACATTTTTCCACGAATTCATCGCGGATCGGGTCCAGTCCCCATAAATTCGCTTGATTGTCACCACACCATCATTGGAAATTTCATCTAAAATAAATTTGATATACTTCTCCGATACATTATCCGCGTCAATTAAAACAGCAAACCGTTTCTCATCCGCCATGACAATCCTCCCTCAGTCCAAAAATGTGTTTTCTTGCCAAGAGCATGCTTACTGTGCAAGCAAATCGGTCTTTTCAGCATGACCGGTGTAAGTTGGCACAAGCCTATGAATAATTTCCATCATTTTAACATTGTCAACGCCGGCAACTTTTCGAAGCTCCTCAATATCATTCAAAAAGGTGGCTTCATTAAACGGAATCGGATTTCCTATATAAATTCTTTCATGAGACGTTTTTTTGCATCCGCCCTCGCTGTCCAGAAGAAGCTCTTCATACAGTTTTTCGCCCGGGCGCAAACCGGTATATTTAATTTTAATATCCACATCCGGTTTATAGCCGGAAAGACGGATCAGATTCCTGGCAAGATCGACGATTTTAACCGGACGGCCCATATCCAATACAAATATTTCGCCACCCTTTGCCATGCCTCCGGCTTGAATGACCAGGCGGGACGCTTCTGGAATCGTCATAAAATACCGCACAATATCCGGATGGGTAACAGTAACAGGGCCGCCTTCGGCAATTTGGCGCTTGAACAGCGGGATAACGCTTCCGCTGCTGCCAAGAACATTCCCGAAACGTACGGCAACGAAGCCCGTTTTGCTGTGACGGCTGTAATACTGAACGATCAGTTCGCAGATTCGTTTCGTCGCTCCCATAACGCTGGTTGGATTGACAGCTTTATCGGTGGAAATCAAGACCATCCGTTTAACGCCGTATTTATCGCATACCTGGGCAACATTCAGGGTGCCAAACACATTGTTTTTCACCGCTTCTCCGGGACTGAGCTCCATCAGCGGCACATGTTTGTGAGCCGCCGCATGAAATACAACATCCGGACGGAGGCGGTCGAAAATATGATCAATGCGTGCTTTATCACGGACAGAACCGATAATAACTTCCATATCCAACTTGGGAAAGCGGCGTAGCAACTCATTTTGAAGCTCATACGCATTGTTTTCATATATTTCCAGAACAACGAGCTTTTTAGGGTGGAACCAGGCAATTTGACGGCACAGCTCACTGCCGATAGAACCGCCGCCCCCCGTAACGAGAACCGTTTTGTTCTTGAGATAACCGCTGACTTCTTCTGTGTTTAAATTGATTTCGTCTCTCTCCAGCAAATCAAGTACATTTACATCACGGACATGACGAGGATCTTCGCTGCCTTCCACGATCTCATAGAGGGAAGGAATCGTTTTAAGGCGGCAGCCTGTTTTTGTGCAGATTTTCAAAATGGCATGTTTATCCGCCGGCCTTGCAGTTGCAATGGCTAGAATAATTTCATCAACCTGATAGCGCATTACCATTTTGGGGATGCTTTCACGCCCGCCGGCCACCTTGACCCCATGGATGCGGGTGCCGCGCTTTTTCTTATCGTCGTCTATAGCTACAACCGGAATTCCTTTCGACTGCGGCGCGTTTTTCATATCTTTAATCACCATGGAGCCCATCTCTCCGGCCCCAACGATCATCACGCGCAGCGGATTAACATCTGTGTCACAAGAAGAAGATTTTCTATGCTTTTTGCGGCTGGCCAGCCGAATGCTGAACCGGGATGCCCCCACAAAAAACAGCATTAAAACCCACCCAATGACATAAACAGAATTTGGGTACCTCTCTGCAGAAAGCAGATTTGGGAACGCTTTGTAACCCAAAATCAGCGTTAGAAGGCAGGCCGCGCTTGTCCCAAAAAAAATCTGAAGCAGTTCTTCCAAGCTGGCGAACTGCCACATAGTGCTGTAAAAACGAAATAAGGCAAAAACAGCAATGCAGACCAGCGTAACCCACGGAATACTGATGCGGAAAGAATCTACATAGTAAAACGGTATGCCGCCGTCTTCCTGAAAACGAAGAACAAATGCAAGCCAATAACTGAAAAAAATACAGAATATATCAATTAATATTTGTGGGATCAGGGCTTTCATTCCCATCCTTCTACTTCTCATACCATTACTCCAATACAAAAAATCATCTCTGGCAATTCTATTGCCCGCAGCGCTGGAGCATAATCCATTTTACAGACGGTCTGAAACGCTCCTCCAACTATATTACCAGATTTGACCGTCCATAACATTCCAATAAAATTCATTTGGCCAATCAAAATGCTCCCATAAGAGAACACTGACTGTAATAGTATAGCACAAACCGCATTCAAAATAAACCTAATATTTTTTGCTGTGGAGATTTGTCTATAAAAAAGTAATAAATTTCTATGCTTCAGTATCAAATTTATATTGTATATTGTGTTTTTTGTAATTAAGAACACGATCGAAACCGCCGGTCAAATTATCATTCAACGGCAACTGATCGTAAAATCGGACACGCATAATGAATTGCTGAAGCAAAGCCGAATCCACCTGATCCCGTACCGCTTATGCCGTTATACAAGAAGTGGGGGGCTGTTTTGACCTTCGTTTTATCATCCTTTCCAGATAATAAGTGATGATGACAAATACAGAGCCGATACTCCAAAATTCATAAATTAAAAAAAGGATGTTGGGGCTTGTCTGTCCCTGTAAACCATGGCCAGCGGATTGACCTTTCTGATCTGCTGAGGTTCCACCTCCCCGATAATGCCCGCCGTCGTGTTGAGAATCACCGTAATTCTGCGATTGCTGAGAATTTCCGAATACACTGCCGATGTTGGCCAATTGGCTGAAATAGTTGACCTGCGCCATGTTGTATACGCCCGCTGCAAAGATCACGGCGGCAAGGATCCGCGCGGTAAACGCAAGGGCTTTTGTGCTTCGTTTCATCCGAACCGCTTTTTTTAACATGCTCATAATCCATTTCCAGTGCAGTCCTACATGGATTCCGATTAGTGCCAGAGCGAAATAGGCAGCAGAAACGTGCAAACCTCTTAAAGATGGCACGCTGCTTAATCTATTGCTGGGAAACAGGATTTTAGAAATACCGATCCCCGAAACAAGAATGACGGCCATACTGAGTAAAAGCAGAGCATCAACGACATACCCGATTTTCGTCTTGGTTTTAACTTGGCTGCAGAATAATTTGCGGGAAACTCTAGAAATCCATTTGCGGTTTAACAGCATATGAACGATAAACAGCACTCCAATCGCAAGCCCCGCAATTTCATGGAAATTCAGCCCTGTTACCACCCTGTGGTTGAACAACAAGGCAAACACGATCGCCATAGCAATGTCGAGAATCAGTTTAACCCAGTTTTTTTTCATTACCATCACCTTGTTTGCTTTAATATCTGATCTTAATTTTAACCGAATATTTGAATTCTATAGAAAACCTCATTATAAAAATATCTAAGAAAGGCAGCAATCCCGAGGCGGCCTGAATTTTATCGGCCGCCTATTGGAAGCATTCATGCAAACAGGAAAAAATACCGCAAAAAGGCAAACATGCGACAAACTATTGACAAACTAATTATATTAGTTTATATTTTATTTATTATAGCTTTAACAATTCATATCGTGCAGTATGCAGTTGGCAGACAAGGAACAGCGGTCAAATGAAAAAGCGGCTGCCGGACCTCTGCGGAACAACAAAGCAGAAAAATCCATACGGAGGATAAAAAATGAGTGCAAAAAGAGGACTTGATGCGCAGATCATTCTGAACGCCGCAGCAGAATTGGCGGAAGAGAAAGGACTTGAAAATGTCTCATTAAGCCAAGTTGCAGACCGTCTGGGAGTAAAATCTCCGTCGCTGTATAACCATCTAAACGGATTTCAGGGGCTTTCTACCGGCCTAGCAAAGCTCGCGATTGCAAGACTGGAAAGCGCCGTGCGCAATGCGGCTGTTGGCCGGTCGAAAAGTGAAGCGTTTATGGCAATCGCTGTGGCTTACCGGAAATTTGCAAAAGAAAATCCGGAACTTTACAAAGCAATTCTGCGGTATCCAAATTACAGCGACAGCGGCGTTCAGGAGGCCGGCCACGCTGTCGTTCGGATTCTGTATCAGGTGATGGAACCGTATCATTACAGCAAAGAGAATACCATTCATTTCGTCCGCGGATTCCGAAGCGTGCTTCATGGATTCGTCTCGCTGGAAGAAGCGGGTTTTTTTCAAGGCACAGACGCAAATGTGGATAAAAGCTACGAACATCTTGTCAGGCGCTTTCTTTCCACTCTGACTGTTAAGGAGAATCCGTAATATGGCTCCATATATTGCTTTGCCAATCGTTGGATTTATCGTAGGTCTGCTGATTATCTCTCTTGGGGGCGGCGGCGGAGCCGTCTATGTAGGCATTCTGACCGCATTCTTCAACATTCCACCTGCCATTGCGGCGACCACCTCGCTGGCAACCACGATTCCTACAACGGCCGTAGGAACTTTCAGCCATTGGAAAGCAGGAAATGTAAATTGGCGTTTTGGGCTCACCATGCTGATCGGCGGCGCAGCCGGCTCCATTGTGGGTTCTCTGTGTTCCGGCTTTCTTCCGGAAAACCTGTATAACAAAATCACCGGCCTGATTCTGCTGCTACTGGCCGTGCAGATGCTCGTTTCGTACATTAGAAAGAAGCAGAAAAAGGGCAATTCGCTAAGCGCTGGTTCAACCAGCAGCAAATCCAATACCGTCAAAGCCGTTTGCTTTGGCCTGCTGGGCGGAATCATGTCCGGTCTTGTCGGTCTGAGCGGCGGAGGCCCAATCATTGCAGGGCTTATGATTCTCGGTTGCCAGGCGCTTGAAACGGTGGGAACATCCGTTCTGGTGCTTTTCGGAATTGCCGTAACCGGATTTCTGACTCACCTCGGCATTGGGACAATTGACTGGAAGCTCGTTGGATTACTGACAATTGGAACCGTTTGCGGCGCTTTTGTGGGTCCGATTCTTCTCAAGCAGATCAACAAACAAAAGCTGGAAAAGGTCCTTCAGCCGGTGCTTTTTTTCATGATCGTGGTGATGGGCGGCATGGAAATATTTAAATAGATCACGGCCCTGTTTTCATGGCAAGTTATAGAAATTTTCTTTAAAAGCTAACACAAACCTGCGTTGCAGAATTTTCTTAACGAATTCTCAGCGGACATTTGCTCTTTAATCTCTCTACAAGAAAATCTTTCTTCTGGATGTCTGATTGAATACTGCATCTGGAAAGCATATAAAGCATATAATGAAAAGCAGAATACGTATAAAAAGGAACTGAATAACGGATTTACAATGGAGGTATCTCATGAGTTTTAATTCCGATAAATGGCTTGAACTGCTTGTAGAACGTATTCGCAAGACTTTCGGCAACAGGGTTTTGTATATCGGACATACTGGGAGCTATGCAAGAGGAGAAGCAACGGAAAACAGCGATATTGATGTTAATGTTGTATTGGATTGCCTTTCAATAAATGACCTGAATGTGTACCGCCGTATCATTCAAAGCATGCCGTATCAGGAAAAAGCCTGTGGATTTATCTGTGGAAAAAATGAAATGGCTTCATGGCCGCCGCACGAACTTTTCCAGTTTACCAAAGGATGTAAAGTTTATTATGGTTCTCTGAAAGGAATCATCAAAGAACCGACTGATCATGATATCAGGGACAACATTCGGAACATGGCATCTGCTATTTATCATGAAACCTGCCATCGATTTCTGTATGGTGCCGAACCAGAAGTGGAAGCGGAAAATCTGCGCATGGCTTATAAAACCTCTTTTTATGTTTTGCAGGAATGGTTTTATCTGAAAGGTCACCAATATATTCCCACCAAAGCGGAATTGCTTCCCCATCTAAACAATGAGGGAAAGCTTGTCCTTACCACGTTAATTCGTTGGGACTCTTTAAAGGAAGACCGCAGAAAACATCCACAGAACTATTTTGAGATATTGAAGGACTGGAGCAGCAATATGCTGCAAAGTGTAAGGGAGCGTCCATAATTTGTCTACAGCCTGCGCAAGCTGCGTGTAAAATACATCGATTGAATATTTTAAGTGTATTTTTTTATCGAATATTGGCAAGTTTTGCCGCACTTTCATAATATAGAAGGACCCCAATAAAGGAGACAATGAATATGTGCTGTAATTGCTTCTGCTGCTGCCGTTGTTGCCGCTGCCGCTGCTGCCGCCCCTGCCGCTGCGGATGGGCCTGGGATCCTCGCTGCCGCTGCTGGCGCTGCTGCTGCGGCCCTATTAGCTGCGGCTAATGTTAAGGATACCCAGAACTTAAATTTTAAGACGGCTTTTCGTACGTTTAAGGACCCATCCTTTGTCTTCAGCAAAGGATGGGTCCTTCTTGCAAAATATAAGCAAGGAGCAGGAAATTACAGCATACGGTTAAAATCATCTTCGGACAGCACCGAAACTCCAAGTTGGTTCGCTTTTACCAGTTTACTTCCAGCTTTTTCCCCTGCCAAAACATAATCTGTTTTTTGGGAAACGCTGTTACTGACTTTCCCTCCATACTTCTCAATAATCTCTGTCGCCTGTGCACGGGACAAAGTGGGCAGTGTTCCCGTCAGAACAAAAATTTTTCCTGCAAACCGGTTATCCGCCACGGAGGAAACAAGGCTTTTCATGTTGACGCCTGCGTCACGTAAACGTCCAATCAAATGTGCTGTATTGGGCAGATCAAAAAAATGCCGTACGCTTTTGGCCATAATGTCACCAAATCCGTCAATAGAGGCAATCTTCTCTTCTTCCGCCTGGAAAATCGCGTCAATATCGCCAAAACGGGCTGCTAACAGCTTTGCCGCCTTAAGGCCGATATGTGGAATTCCCAGCGCATATACCAGTCTGTAAAGATCATTCCCTTTCGACTTTTCTATGGCATTTAAGCGGTTTTCGGCCGATTTTTCTCCCATGCGTTCCAGCCCAAGAAGCTGCAGAGCTGTCAGGCTAAAAAGATCCGCGGGTGACGAAAGCAGATCATGGGAAATCAATTGTTCCAAAACTGCCGGACCGAATCCATCAATATCCATCGCATCACGCGAGCAAAAATGAATCATGTGCCGAAGAAGCTGGGCTGGGCATTCTGGATTCGTACAGCGGACAGCTGCTTCTCCTTCTTCGCGTGTTACAGGCGCACCGCAGGAAGGACAAACATCCGGCATTTGGTACGGTTCTGACCGATCAGCATGTTGGACGACAGAGACAACTTCCGGTATAATTTCTCCTGCTTTCCTTAGAATGACTGTGTCGCCGACTCGAATATCCTTCTCAGAAATAAAATCCTGATTGTGGAGTGTCGCGCGGCTGACGGTCGTTCCTGCAAGCGTAACGGGCTCAAAAACCCCCGTAGGCGTTAATACGCCCGTTCGGCCCACACTAACTTCAATGTTTACAAGTTTGGTCTGTTTCTCCTCTGGAGGGTATTTAAAGGCTTCCGCCCAACGGGGGAATTTTGCTGTGCTGCCCAGTGTGGCGCGCTGTGCAAAAGAATTTACTTTTACAACCGCACCGTCAATGGAATAATCCAGCACTCCCCTTGCTTTTCCAATTTTGCGGACCTCTGAAATCGCTTCTTCTATCGTTTTACATTGAATGAAAGGTGAAACCGTAAAACCAAGTTCTTTAAGAAAGCGAAGAGCTTCGCCGTGTTCATAAAGTTCCGCCCCATTGATCTGCTGAACATTGAATACAAAAATATCTAGCTTTCTGGCAGCAGTTATCCGCGCATCCTTTTGACGCAAAGAGCCTGCCGCTGCATTCCTCGGATTTTTAAACGGCTGCTCCTCGTTTAATTCCTGACGGGCAGAAAGCTCCCGAAATACCTTGTGCGACATATAGACCTCGCCGCGAACTTCTAAGAACGGAAGCGGCCGAGTCAAGCGTTTGGGAAGCGAACGGATAGTCCGAAGATTTTCTGTAATATCTTCGCCAACCAGCCCATCGCCGCGGGTTGAACCGCGCACAAAAATGCCATCCCTGTATTCCGCAGAAACAGACAGCCCATCAAATTTTGGCTCCACGATATAGCTGACACCTGTGACGGTTCCGCGCACCCTGTGGTCAAAATTGACAAGTTCCTGCTCAGAAAAAGAGTCGTGTAAACTTTCCATGGGAACCGTATGTGTAACAGGAGCAAATTTATCGGATACCCTTCCCCCTACCGTCTGGGTCGGAGAATCCGAAGTGACCAGTTCGGGAAAACGGGATTCCAAATCTTCCAGACGGCGGTACAGGGCATCATATTCCGAATCATCAATTTCCGGAGCATCATCCTCGTAATACTTTCGGTTGTGGTAACGAATCTGTTCAGCAAGTTCCGCAGCCAACCTTCTTGCTTCTTGAATTTCCATTGCTTTACCTCCGTTTGGATAAACTAGGGTTGCTTGACACTGGCGAAAAATTCAGGGACAGAACCAACAATTACTGTTTCAGCAATCAGCACATTCGTATTAACATCTGTAGTGGTGTGAAAACCGGGTAAAAAAGAATAAACACTGGCATGGACATTCAGATAAATTTGATGCCTTGTCTGGTTAATACCCGCCGACTGAAAAGTACTTTTGAAATCCGCCGTTACATTTCCAGACAAAGTAAGGCGCAAAGGAATCTTGGGTCCTCTCCCGTGGAAAATATCTCCGCCCATCAGCGTCCCGATCGAAACACCAACCGTAATACCCGAACCATCACCCAGTTCTTTCTGGATGTGGCGAATCACCTTCGATTTAAACCGGTTCATGCTGACCATATTGGCTGTGATAGAAAGGATATCGCCCTCGCTGTTCCGGCTCACCGTCACCAGGCTGCCGTAATCTACGGAATTTTGGTCCAGTTCATCAAGGACAACATCATTAATCAGGTTAACCGATTTTATTTTGGATGCATTCTCCGTAACGGATTCAACAACTGGTTTTATTTGAAAATTAAAAAGTACAATCAGCAAAATAAAAAGCAAAAAAAGCAAAAAGAGTCTACCATACCGTGGTCTGCCGTACCTGCGCCTGCCCATAGCCGCACCCCCCGATAGTAGTACTTCATAATACTCTATCGGAAAAAATAATGTGCACAGAAGACACTGCCGGGCAAAAAATATTAGACAATAATCCAAAATACAGCGAAAAGGCACAAAGAAACATCAGCCCCTTTGTGCCTTTTATACTTTCTTTACTGAAAATTAATTTTCAGAATTCTCAGATTCCTTTTCCTGGTCTTCCAAAAGTGCCCTTATCGACAAACTGACACGGTGCCTGTCAAAATCAATATCCGTAATTTTAACTTTGACAATATCCCCAATTTTTAAGACATCCTGCGGTTTCTCAATTCTATGATCAGCAATTTGTGAAATATGGATCAAACCGTCAATTCCCGGAATAACCTGCGCAAAAGCACCAAAGGCAGTAAGCCCGACAATCTTTACTTCTACAACACTGCCGATTGGATATTTATCTTTCAAAATTACCCACGGATTATCTTCCGGTTTCTTGTATCCAAGAGAAATTCTGCCTCTCTCCTGATCAAGTGCCTTAATATAAACCGTTACAGTATCGCCAACATTGACAACTTCGGAAGGATGTTTTATCCTGGTCCACGAAAGTTCGGAAATATGGATCATTCCGTCAATGCCGCCCAGGTCCACAAATGCGCCATAGGATGTCAGAGACTTTACCACTCCGGTGTAAACCTTGCCGACTTCGGCTGTTTCCCAGAATTTTTCTTCCTGAGCTTTTCTTGCATCCCTCAGGACGGAGCGAATGGAGCCGACCGCACGCTTACGGCCACGGTTAACCTCAATAATCCGGAATTTTACCTGTTTGTTCAGCAGAGCGTCCAGCGGATCATTCCGCGATGCCGTTGCCTGCGAGGCCGGAACAAAAACTCTGACACCGTTGCAGAGAACAATTAAGCCGCCCTTGATAATCTCGGAAACCATACCTTCCAATACAGTCTGATCTTCTGCTGCCGCAGCGATTTTTTCCCAGCCTTTGGCCGCATCCAAACGTTTTTTGGAAAGCATAATGGTGCCTTCTTGATCGTTGGTCCGCATAATCAGCAGATCCATCTCATCGCCGACCTTAACGACATCCTCTGGTTTCACATTCGGATCCGCTGAAAGCTCAGAAGCCGGAATATACCCAGCCTGTTTTCTTCCGACATCCACCAAAACTTCGGTTGGAGTAACACCTACAACAATACCGTGAACTTTTTCATCTGTATTTAAACTCTTCAGGGACTCTTCAAGCATTTCTTCGAAGTTTCCCTCGGCAGCGTTCTCCTTAAAATTCTGATCGACCGTTTCGGCCTCGCTTTGAACCGCATCCTGAGCCGGTTCTTCGTTTATTTCTGACATGGTATCTAGTACCTCCTTTATAGTGCTTGCCGGTGTGGAAGCGCCGGCAGTAATGCCAATACGTTTGGCCCTTTTAAGAGCCTGCAGCGGCAGCTCGTCCACTGTTTCTACAAGATATGTAATGCAGTTCTTTTTGCATATTTCAAAAAGCTTAGCGGTATTGGAACTTTGTTTTCCGCCAATAACAAGCATTACGTCACATTGTTGTGACAACTCCAACGCTTCCGACTGACGCATTGCAGTTGCATTACATATTGTATCAAAAATAGTAGCATTTGTATATACCCTTTTCAGGATTTCCAAACAAAAATCCCATTCAGACGCACAAAACGTGGTCTGTGAAACCACACAAACAGGAGTATTTTTCAATATTGGCATTTTTTTGGTAAGTTCTCTTAACGCAGCGGCGTTTTTGAAAACGTAACACGGACCGGCGCAATGCCCGCAAATGCCCTGAACTTCCGGATGAGACTGGTCGCCCGCAATGAGAATAGTTTTTCCTTCCCGTGATTCTTTGGAAACAATGGATTGAATTTTAGCAACAAAAGGGCAGGTAGCATCACAATATTTCAGCCCCAGAGCCTCTATTTCGCCATACACATCCTGCGCCACGCCATGGGAACGAATAACCAGAATGGCATCCGGCGGTGTTTTAGACGGGGAATCGACTACCGTCACGCCCCGTTTTGAAAACCCTTCCAATGTTTGCGGATTGTGGATAATCGGGCCCAATGTGCTGACTTTTTTGTCTTCTTTGAGAAGCTGGTCAACCATGCCGACCGCCCGGTTTACTCCAAAACAAAAACCCGATGTTTTCGCTATGGTAATTTTCAATGTCCTTCCTCCAGCATCGTATTGATCTGCACCGCAATCAAATCTGCAGAAGCACGCAGTTTCCGTCCGGAATTCCCCTCGCTGAAAAGTTCACTGCGGAAAATAGCCTTGCCAAACCGAATGGTGATGCGTTTAAAGGGCCGCAGCAAGCCTTTACAGTATATGGACACGGGGAGGACCGGGGCACCCGTCCGCGAAGCCATAAGTGCTACACCCGGTTTTGGCCGGAACGGAGCATTGTCGAATACACAGCCGCCCTGCGGAAAAATTCCGACAATTCCCTCCCCATCCAAAATTTTTTCTGCCCTTCGAAGGGCGGAAATATCGCCGGTATTTCTTTTAACGGGAAAAGCTCCCAGCGCCAGTAAAACAGCCCGGGCTAAAATTCCATGGTCGGTAAATAATTCTGTCTTGGCCATATACTGAATTTGTCTGCGAAACGGAATTGCCAGCAGAAACGGGTCAAAAACCGATTTATGATTGCTGCATACAATCAGTTTGCCATGCTTAGGTATATTTTTCGTGCCCTTGTAATTTACCCAGAAAAGCAGCCTTCCAATCGGTGTTAAGACACGCAGCCAAAACTGATAAAACCAGCTCATCATAATTTGTTCCCAAATTCCTGTAAATTCTGTTCCCGAAGCTTTGCAATCTGCTCCATAACCATCCGGCTAGCCCGGCGGTATTCAGAAGGCGTCCCTTTTTCAATGCAAAGATCTTCCGGCGGAATTGGCCTGGCAAAAGATATGATGCACGTATGGAAAAGCCTGGGGGGTCTGCCGTCTTTCGCCGTAATGCAGCACGGAAGGATCGGAGCGCCGCAGGCGTGTGCGAGCATCACTGCGCCGGACTTCGGGCGGAGCAAATTTCCATCTTTGGAGCGGGTGCCTTCAATAAAAATGCCAAGCACATTTTCCTTTTTTAACAGCGCCAGGGCATTGCCGACCGCCTGTTTGTCTCCCGTACCGCGTGAAACCGGAAAAGCACCAAGCCCTCTGATGACAGCGCCTACAAACCGATTCTGGAAAAGCTCGGATTTGGCCATATAAAAAATTTGCCTGCTTTGGGCAAAAGCCAGACGAACCGGATCCGTCATGCTGGCATGATTGCTGCAAAGAATAATTTTCCCATTTTGAGGCATAGCATCTGCATTTCGTACACGGATTGGCATCACGATCCGGAAGAACCATGGCAAAAGTCTTCTGCCGACAAAATAAAGCGGCGTATACTTCATAGTTTCACCATATTTTGCTCAGATATTTGCCCGGAAAGATGCTTTTCAATTATGGCTGTCACCTGCGAGACAGACTGTTCCAGCGTATTGCCCGTTGTGTCAGCCAGAATGGCATCCGGTGCCTGTTTCAGCGGGGAAACCGAGCGGTGAATGTCACGGTCATCACGCTGTTTGAGGTCGCTGAGTACCTCTTCATAATCGGCCCGCTCCCCCTTTTGACGCAATTCTTCATATCTGCGCCGGGCGCGCTCTTCAGCGGAAGCGGTCAGAAAAATTTTCACCTGGGCATCCGGCAGAACAACGGTTCCAATATCCCGTCCATCCATAACAACATTTTGGGATTGTGCAATATCGCGCTGGAGGGAAAACAGAAATTTTCGAACCCCGGGGATGGCGGAAACCCGGGAAGCAACCTTGGAAACCTCTTCGGACCGAAGCTCGGCGGTAACATCTTCTCCGCACAGAATTACTTTCTGCTGACCGTGGCGGTACGCTAAGGACAGGGATATGTTGTTTAAAGTTCCACAGACACCCGGCACGTCCGCCGGATCCACATGGTGCCGGAGCATGCAAAGCCCTACGGCGCGATAAAGCGCACCGGTGTCAACATAAATAAATCCCAGCTTTTGGGCAGCAAGCCGGGCAATGGTGCTTTTTCCGGCTCCTGCCGGGCCGTCAATGGCAACCGCAATCAATTGGATTCCCCTCTTTCCATGGATTTTCCAGCCAGTCTTCCGGTGGAAAAGGCTATCTGCAGATTGAATCCACCCGTATAGCCATCTACATCCAAGACCTCTCCTGCGAAGTATAACCCCTTTACAAGTTTGGATTCCATTGTCTTTGGGGTTATTTCATCGACAGCCACACCTCCGGACGTAACAATTGCCTCTTCAATCGGCCGGAATCCGGAAACCGGAATTTCAAAAGATTTCAGCCGGGAGACGAAGCCATGCCGCATTTCCCGGGTGATGGCATTGCACTTTGTTTCCGGAGAAATTCCCGACCTCCGCACCATGACGGGGATCATTTTCCGAGGAAGCAGAGCAGAAAGCGAATTGGAAAAATCCCGGTTCCGATTTTCTCCGAAATCACGCAGCAGGCGCGCATCCAGCTTTTCCGGCGAAAGAGCCGGTTTCAGATCAATGGAAACAAGGTACCTGCCCGGCGACATGTTTTTTAAATGGGAGCTGGCGCTCAGGATAACCGGACCAGACAGTCCGAAATGTGTAAAAAGCAATTCTCCGAAATCTTCAAAGACCGGTTTTTTCCGCCCGGATTCCAGCACTCTTATCGAAATATTTTTAAGGGACAGACCCATCATATCGCGGCAGTCAGGCCCTTCCGCAACAAGCGGAACCAGTGAAGGCCGCAGCGGTGTGACGCGGTGCCCTGCCTGCTCAGCCAGCTGGTAACCGTCGCCGGTGGAACCCGTTGATGGATATGAAACCCCGCCGCAGCAAACGGCGACATTATGGCCAAAAATCTGTGCGCCATTTTTCAGCCGGACACCTGATGCCCGGCCATTCTCCAGAAGCAGCCTGTCGGCCCGGCCCTGCACGACCGTAACGCTGCCCCGCCGAAGAAAAGAAGAAAGGGCTTCCGCCACGTCCGCTGCCCGGTCGGAGATGGGAAATACCCGGTTTCCGCGCTCAGTTTTCAAGGGCAGTCCTATTTTCTCAAAAAGATCCATCGTATCATCCGGTGAAAAATCCGAAAGTGCTCCGTACAGAAAACGGCCGTTGGTAGGAACGGAGTCAAGGAATGTGCGGACATCGCAACTGTTGGTAAGATTGCACCTTCCCTTGCCTGTAATCCGGATTTTCTTGCCCAGCACAGAATTTCTTTCAACAAGGCAGACCTTCAGACCGCGCTGAGCAGCCGTACCAGCGGCCATCATTCCTGCCGCTCCCCCGCCGATTACTACCGCGTCATAAATCACTTGGATGCGTCATCTACCTTTTCGTAGACTCCATATTCATCCCAGATACTCTCTAGGCTCTGAAACGTTTGTTTGACTTCGCCTGATTTCTTGATTGTTACCATCACGATCAGTGCATTAATCAGGCTCAGCGGGGCGCATAGAGAATCCACAATCGAAGCAATTTCACTGCGGGCAAGTAAAAGATAATCGGCTTTTTCAGCAATGGGAGAAACTGAAGTATCGGTTATGGCAATGACTTTCGCACCGCGGTTATGGGCAAAATCCATCGCGTGGGCGATCTTCCGCGAATAGCGGGGAAAGCTGATTCCGATAACGGTATCCCGGCTGTCAACACGGATCATTTGTTCAAAGATTTCTCCTTCGCTGGTTGCCTGCACCAACAGCACATTTTCGAACAGCATGTTGAAATAATAGGAAAGAAATGTTCCCAGGGCCAGTGCGCTTCTGGCTGCAAGAATATAGATTTTACGGGAAGCGATAATCGCGTCCACCGCACGGTAGAAATCTTCATGGGAAGTTTCCTCCATAGTGCGGCGAATAACGTCAATATCCTGATTAAACACAAAATCGAGAACGTCCGACGAGCCGATTCGCTCGGCCGTGACGTTCATCCGCTGAACGGACGTAAGCTTGTTCCGAATCATTTCCTGCATGGCCTGCTGAAGCTCCGGGTAACCCGCGTAACCGATCTCAGTTGCAAAGCGTACCACAGTGGATTCGCTGACCCCCACCGTGGCCCCAAGTTTGGAGGCCGTCATGAATGCAACTTTATCATAGTTTTCCTCAATATACTTCGCAATTCTTTTCTGGCCTTTTGAAAAATCATTTACTTTGCTTTGAATTCTGGCTGCTAACAAATTATCCATCTTTTACCTACATCCGTTTCTCTGCACTGTTTTTTGGCCGGCTTCGCACGGAAAGCCCAAAAAGCGCAGGAGGAGGATCCTTCCCACTTCTGCCTCTCCCCTAAAAAAATCCGGACAAAATCCCGGTTTTCCGGCCTAATTCTTCATTATAATTTTAGTACCTAATCGAGAAAAAATCAAGTATAATCCCCGTGTCAGAGAAAATATTCACCGATTGTGCAGCCATTTTTTGAGCCGGGGATGGATTTTTCGGCAATACTCCGCAATCAGCAGAGAAACCGCGTAATCGTAGATGATAAAAACGATATTACCCAAAAGCAAATAAAGCCACGGAAGGTACACGCCAAAAACGGTGAAACTTTCCTGCGGAACACCAAGCAGGTAAATTCCCAAATAAAATGACGCAATGGCCGCGGCGTTGAAAAAAACAAGCTTTAACAGGATCCGCACCGCCCGGCTGGGACGCTTTTCAATTTCCGCCTTTAAAATGGAATAGGAACCAAAAAACAGAATAAAAAACAGGACGGCATCCTTATCGGCTGCAATCAGTGCAGAAAGCAGCGAAACAACAAGGTAGGCCATCCATGCCCAGGCTTTCCCGAATTCAATGACGACCATGATCAGCGGCAGACCGGCAAGGGCAGGAAGGACCAGTGTCCCCCCGGGTATAACGCCGGTTAAAAACATCAGGACGGCATCAACTGCTGCAACCATTGAACAGACTGTGATCCGGATGCTTCGATTCAAACAGAATACCTCCCCATACCATAATTCCAAGCTGCCCGGCTTAACAGCACGGGCCGGCGCCGCCGCCAAAGCAGTTACAGCATGCATCAGCTACACAGAGCGACGTGCAGACATCGCATCCCGAACAGCCGCTGGCCGGTGCCATGTTCGGATTATATCCGCCGTACATGCCGCTGCGCTGATTGGTAACCTGATTCAGCGCGGCACGATACTCAGCATTTCTGGGATCCATCTGGCAGGCGCGGGAAAAGTCGTTGAAGGCTTCATCCAGCCACCCGCGCCGATACAGAACAGTTCCTTTCAGAAAATACCATTCCGCTCCCCGGTTCCCCGGCGGAACGCCGTTCAGAATCTGCTCGGCATCGGCAATACGCCCTCGCATAATCAGGCTGCGCACATCGGCAAAATCCGAATTTCCCGATCCGCCGCCCGCCGAGTAATAAGAATTCTGAGAAGAACCGTTCTTCCGCGCTTTTCGCTCTTTGACGACCTGGTCATAGGCTTCGTTAATTTCTTTCATCTTTTCACTTGCCAGATCGGCAATAGGGCTGCCGGCATAACGATCCGGATGGTACTTTTTGGCAAGCTCCCGGTAAGCGCTCTTCACTTCGTCATCGGTTGCATTTGGGGAAACTCCAAGGATTTTATAGGGATCTGACATTCCTGGTCTCCTTTTTAAACAGTCGTTCCTTTTGCATTTGAGGCAAACCTTTTGACACAACATTACGAATAATCGAACCAAATTGGTTACAGTCCAGTAAATCCGCAGCGGCGCCAAGTTTTGCCAAAGTACCGTTCAAGGTTTGATTGATATACGACCTTGTCCTATCCAGATCCTGCTGATGGCTGTGCAAATCCAGCTGAAATTTCTGAACAAACGGGTTAAATGAATGGTTCTGGATATCTGCTTCAAGGTCATCGGCCGCATCCATTAGGTAAGTCCACCGGCCTAGGTAATAGCCGAACTGGTGAAATACCCGAACGCGGGGGGATAAAGGGCCGTCCCTTTCCCTCGCGGCAAGTTCAAAAACCTCAGCAAGCATCTCGGCCGTGGGCTCCGCACAGGCATCAATCCCCGCAAACTTCTGGTGTTCTATCTGCTCCTGAAGCTGAATCGAGTGGAATACAGCCTTGTCCATCTGCGGGTACCGCTTGGCCGCCTTTTTCCTGGCACGGGAGGCAATAGGAAGAACCAGCCGGAAGGATAAACTTCTCCAAAATCCGGAATCTTCGATATCATCGCGGATCTTAAAATAAGTCAGAATCACTGTCAATGCTGAAGCTGACGCAAATTCGGGGCCTTCGTCCGGGCAATACAGACATTTTTTGAGCGGATTAGCCACACATCTTCCCCCGAAAAAATCAAAACTGCTTTTCTCCGATACGGACAGAAGCAGCAGAGCATAAAAAGTGCCGTCATAGCTGAGAGCAAGGCGCGCAGCCACCCCGTAATCCTTTCCGAGCCTGCGGCACAGGGTACAGTAGATACCACCGTATTCCTCATATTCACGCACCAGTAATTCTGACTTCTGCGGCCTTACATATCCAAACAATAAAACCATCCTTAAATTTAGGGTCCAAAATGAAATTCTATTTCTATTCTACTCTAATCTGTGCCGAATTTTTATGAATAAATTATGAATTTTTTCCTCACAATCGGCCGAATCTTGTCAGGCCCTATTTTTGTGCTGCAAAAACACGTACTGAGGGCAACCGGAATAGAATAATTGTTAGCACAAACAAGAAAGGAAGTGCCCAGCACAATGTACTATCGATATTGCCCGTGCCCCGGCAGACCGGAACAGCAATTCGCGTTAAAAGATTACGGGCCGGAGCCGCTGGTAGTACCCATTCAGCAGGCAACTATGCGGAACTGCTACTTTCGCACGGCATTATGGACGGGTGAACACCTGCAAGTTGTTCTAATGAGCCTGAAGGCAGGAGAAGAGATTGGACTGGAAGTCCACCCTTCCGTCGATCAGTTTATTCGGATTGAAAGCGGCCAGGGAATGGTGAAAATGGGAAATGCAAAGGATAACCTGACGCTCGTAAAGCGGGTAGGGTCCAACGACGCGATTCTGGTTCCCGCCGGTACCTGGCACAACATCATCAACACCGGAAACTGCCCGCTGAAACTGTACACCATTTATGCGCCGCCGGAACACCCGCGCGGAACGATCCACAAAACCAAGGAGGAAGCGCAGAAAGCGGAACAGAATGCCTGAAAAGGGATGGATACGGAAAACGGATCAGGGACCCTGTCTGACCGGCAGGGTCCCATTTTTGTGCAGAAATCCGCCCCCATCCCCGGTTCAAATATATTGGTATATCGGTTGACATTGATTTAAAAAAAGTTTATACTTTTGAAATACGTGAAAAGTTTGCCGGCTAATCATTAGCTGTGAAATTATTTTGATGAGGGAAAACAATTGCGATATGATCCAAACTCGGTTGAATGGCTGTTTCGGATATTTGAGAGACTGCATCATAATTACATCCATGCTGAGATGAACCGGCGCGGCCTCAGCCGCGCCAGCCATCCTTCAATGCTGTTTGCTCTGAAACAATACCAAGGGCACCCAGCGTCGCAGAAACAGCTGGCTGACAGTGTTGGGATCAGTGCCCCGACGGCTGCTGTTTCCATTGACCGGATGCAGAAAGCCGGCCTTCTGAAAAGAGTGACGGATAAGAACGACCGCCGCAGAAACCTGATAACATTCACAGAAAAGGGCCTGTTGATGGTGGAACAATGCGAGCAGGTTTTCGACGAAACTGATCAGGCCATTTTTGAAGGATTCTCTGCGGAAGAAAAAGAACAGTTAAAATCGTTCTACCTGCGCTTGATTTCAAAACTGAAAGAGCTGGACGCACGAAACCAAACTTTGACAAAAAAGGAGCAATGACAATGTTTCAAAGATTCTTCCCCTACCTTGGAAAATATAAAAAGAATCTGATCTTTTGTTTTTTCCTTGTTATTTCAGACGTGATCTGTGAATTGATGATGCCCCTGCTGATGTCAAAAATTGTGGACAACGGCATACCTCAAAAGAACATTCGGTATATTTCTCTTGTTGGAATTACCATGGTAGCTTTGGCACTGGCAAGCATTCTTTTCGGCACTTTAAACATGAAGTTCTCAGCCGAAGCCAGCCAGGGGTTTGCAGCCAATCTGCGTGAATCGCTGTTTAATAAGGTTCAGTCGTTTTCCTTTGCGAATATTGATCATTTTTCCACAGCTTCCCTCGTTACGCGCCTGACAAGCGACACCACGCAGATGCAGGTTACCGTTATGATGTGCCTGAGAATTTTGCTCCGCGCCCCCATGATGCTGGTTTGCGCCATGGTTTTTGCCATTTCAATCAATGCCAGGCTTTCTGTCATTATTTTTATTGCCATTCCAATACTGGTCGTTGGGACCATGCTGGTTGTGCGCACAGCAGAGCGCCTGTTCACCACGGTTCAAAAACGCTTGGACGGGCTGAACGGCACTATTCGGGAAAACCTGATTGCCATCCGCGTTGTCAAAGCCTTTGTAAGAGCCAGACATGAAAAAGAAAAATTTAAGAAAGCCAACAATGCCTTAACGGAATCCGCTATTCAGGCAGGTAATTTAATCAGCCTGGTTTCACCGATTATGATGCTGGTTCTTAACGGCGCCACCCTTGCGGTCATCTGGTTCGGCGGCAAGATGGTCGGCACCGGTTCCATGGGGACCGGCCAGCTGTTGGGATTTATCAGTTATCTGATGCAGATTATGATCAGCACTATGATGTTTTCCATGATTTTTATTCTTTTCGCCCGTTCGCAGGCCAGCGGAGCGCGAATTCTTGAAGTGCTGGATACCGAACCGGATATCCGCAATTCTGAACCGGCCGGTCAGGATTCGCAACCGCACAGCATGAATTCCGGAAAGATTGAATTCCGGAATGTGGATTTTCGTTACAACACCGCCGAAAGCGAGGGCAAAAATGTCCTGTCCGATATCAATTTTACCGTGGAACCCGGCGAAATTACAGCGATTATAGGCGGAACTGGATCCGGCAAATCAACAATGGTTAATTTAATACCAAGGCTATATGATACAACGTGCGGCCAGGTTTTAGTAGATGACACCGACGTTCGGAATTATGACCTGGATACCCTCCGCAGCGGCATTGGTATGGTCTTGCAGAAAAATGTCCTGTTTTCGGGAACCATCCGTGAAAATCTGCTGTGGGGCTGTGCGGACGCCGATAACGAGAAAATTAAAAACGCAGCCGAAATTGCTCAGGCACACGAATTTATCGAGGGCCTTCCGGACGGGTATGAAACCGTTTTGGGTGAAGGCGGTGTGAACGTTTCCGGTGGACAAAAACAGCGGCTTTGTATCGCAAGGGCCATTCTTAAAAATCCGCGCATTTTGATTCTGGACGACAGCACAAGTGCCGTGGATACAGCGACCGAAGCCAAAATAAGGGAGGCTTTCCGGAACAGTCTGAAAAATACAACGGTGCTGATTATCGCCCAGCGGATTAGCTCCGTTAAAGATGCCGACAAAATTATTGTGCTGGACGACGGAAAAATCAGTGGCATCGGCACCCATGAAGAACTCTACCACAGCAATGATATTTACAGGGAAATCTGCAATTCACAACAGGAAGGACTGGCGTCATAATGGCTGCAAATTCTACACCAAAACGCGGGCCCGGTTCCAGGCCAATTGGATTTGAAAAACCAAAAAATCTAATTCAGACAACGAAAAGAATTTTAAGCTATTTAAAGAACAGCAAACTTCAAGTTTTTCTGGTGATCCTTTCCCTGATTGTCAGCACAGTTTGCGGATTGCTGGGTTCTTATTTTTTAAAACCTCTGATCGATCAGTATATTGTCCCGAAAAATTTTCGAGGGCTTGCTCTGGCCCTTGTCGTTCTTGGAATAATCTATCTGGTTGGTTCGGTGGCCTCTTACATTCAAACCAGACTGACAATTAACGTTTCTCAAAGAACCATTAATGTAATGCGGCGGGATCTTTTCGATAAAATGCAATCTCTTGAACTGAGCTATTTTGATTCCCACTCACACGGCGAACTGATGAGCCGTTTCACAAATGATTTTGATAATGTGCAGCTGATGCTTGAACAAAGCCTGACTCAGCTTTTCTCCGGCATGCTGACCTTTGTCGGATGCGTTGTGCTGATGCTGATTTTAAGCCCGCTCCTGTTTCTGCTGACGGCTATTGTACTTGTATTGATGATTTTTATCAGCAAGAAAATCGGTGAAAAGAGCCGCTATTATTTTCAGCACCAGCAGAAAATCTTGGGCGAATTGGACGGCTACATTGAAGAAAACATCGGCGGCCTGAAAGAGGTCAAAGTATTTAACCACGAAGATGCAGAAAAGGCAACTTTCAGCAACCTGAATGAAAAATTCCGCGAGGCGGCGACCAGCGCTAACTTTTTGGCAGGTGCGATCATGCCAATAATGGGGAACCTTAACAATATAGCCTATGCGGCTACTTCTGTTTTTGGCGGTGTGTTAACGATTCTGGGACATTTCACAATTGGTTCCTTAGGGGCATTCCTCCAATTTTCCCGGCAGGTCGGGCAGCCGATCAACATGATCACCAGCCAGCTGAATAATGTTTTTGCTGCAATGGCCGGCGCCGAAAGGATCTTCGAAATGATGGATCAGCCGCCGGAAGTGGATGATGGTAAAATTATATTAGTACAGTCGTCGTCCCGTTCTACAGACCCCGGAGCGGATAGAAATGTTTTGCGGAGTGGCCGCTCTTGGGAATGGAAACTGCCCGACGGAAACACGGTGCCTCTGAAAGGTGACGTGCGCTTCAGTGACGTTAATTTTTCCTACGTGCCGGAAAAACAGATTCTGAAACAAATCAGCCTTTATGCAAAACCCGGACAGGTGATCGCCTTTGTGGGTTCGACAGGAGCCGGAAAAACCACGATAACAAACTTGATCAACCGGTTTTACGACATTGAAGACGGTACAATCACCTATGATGGAATCGATATACGAAAGATTAAAAAAGACAGTCTGCGCCATTCGCTTGGAATGGTCTTGCAGGATACCCATTTGTTTACAGGAACAATTCTGGACAATATCCGCTACGGCCGGCTGGATGCAACCGATGAAGAATGTGTAGAGGCGGCAAAACGGGCCAGTGCCCATTCCTTTATCTCCCGGCTTCCGGAAGGTTACCATACCGTAATCAGCGGCGACGGTGCCAACCTTTCTCAGGGACAGCGGCAGCTGATTGCTATTGCGCGCGCTTATGTGGCGGACCCACCCGTCATGATCCTTGACGAAGCCACCAGCTCAATTGATACCCGCACAGAACGTCTGATCGAAAAGGGAATGAAGGCATTGATGAAGGGCCGCACCGTGTTTGTGATTGCCCACCGGCTTTCGACTGTCCGTAATGCCAATGCAATTTTAGTTCTGGAACATGGAGAAATCATTGAACGGGGAAATCACGAAGAACTGATTGCACAAAAGGGACGGTACTATCAGCTCTATACCGGGATAAATCAGCTGGAATAAAATTCTTAAGATATCTTCATAAAGTGTGTCTTGAAACGGCTTTTTTAAAGTTTAGTTTAAGACACATTTTTGATTCTTGTTTTTTACCACAAATGGAGCACAGGGCTTCTCTCACTTTTCATGCACGATAAAAGCTGCTCTGCCATTTTGGGGTGCATCCAAAAATCTGTAACAACCAAAAAAAGCTCAGCATAAAATCGCCCTGCAAGTTTTTTTTACTTGCAGGGCGATTTGCTGAAATGATTTGCTTAATTACTTGCGGTCTGCTATAGCCTTTTTGACGTTTTCTGTTAAGAGAGGAAGAATTTTAAGTGCATCGCCTACAACACCGTAATCCGCAACTTCAAAAATCGGAGCCGTTTCATCCTTATTGATGGCCATAATCACATCGGATTCTTCCATGCCAGCCAGATGCTGGATTGCGCCGGAAATTCCACAGGCTAAATACAAATTCGGGCGGACAGTTTTACCGGTCTGACCGACCTGAATATCTTTCTCCACCCAGCCCGCATCAACACACGCTCTGGAAGAACTGACAGTACCGCTTAAAGCATCGGCAAGATTCTGCAGCAGCTTAAAGTTCTCGGGCGAACCCATACCGCGTCCGCCGGAAACCAACACTTTTGCATCCTGTATATCCATCTTGTGGGATTCTTTTTTGACAACATTAAGAATCTGCACATCATTTTCAGATTCCGGAATCTGTACAGAAAATTTATCCGTCGGAGCACTGGCATTTTCAAGCGGCTTAATCTTCTGCATAACACCCGGGCGGACCGTCGCCATCTGAGGACGATAATCCGGGCAGATAATTGTGGCCATGATATTTCCGCCAAAGGCTGGACGAGTCATTTGAAGATTCTTTGTGCCATCCTCTGCAACATCCAGTTTCGTGCAGTCCGCCGTCAAACCAGTACGGATTCTAGCTGCAACGCGCGGGGCAAGATCACGGCCGATTGCAGTTGCACCGTAAAGGACAACCGCCGGTTTATATTTCTCAATAACTTTACACATAGCATAGGCATACGGCTTCGTAGAATACAGATCGAGAGCCGGATTATCGACCAAAATGATTTTGTCGGCCCCATAACTGGCAAGGTCTTTGCACAAATCGGAAACATTATTGCCGAGAAGAACTGCGGTAACTTCGGTTTCCATCTTTCCTGCAAGTTCTCTTGCTTTGCCGAGCAGTTCATGGGATACCCCGGCCACCTTATGATCAACCTGCTGAATAAATACGTATACGCCCTTATAATCCTGAATATCCATCTTGCTCACCACTTTCAACTATATAATGAATTTCTCTTGGAGCTTTTCGAGCATATAATCGGCCGCTTCCTGCGGATCCAGATTGCTGACAAGCGTACCGGCTGCTTTCGGGCTCTTGGTGAAGGTCTTGATAACTCTTGTCGGTGAACCTTTCAGTCCAATATCGCCGTCTTTTACATCAAGATCTTTCCGTGTAACGATTTTAATCTTCTTTTCACGGTAAGCATCGAAAATGCCGCCAGGAGTCATATAGCGCGGTTCATTCAATTCACTGAGTGCCGTAATCAGGCAGGGCATTTTTGCCTTAACAATGTGATAGCGGTCTTCAAACTGGCGCTTAACGGTGATATAGTCGCCTTCAACTTTAATTTCTTCCGCATAGCTGATATTCGGGATATGCAGGTTTTCGGCAATCTGGGGACCAACCTGAGCGGTGTCGCCGTCAATAGCCTGACGCCCGGTAATAATCAGATCATAAGGGATGGTCTTCAGCGCAGCCGCAATGGTATGCGCTGTTGCCCACGTATCGGCACCGCCAAATGCGCGGTCTGTCACCAAAATTGCGTCATCAGCACCCATGGCAAGTGCTTCACGCAAAGCGGTTTCAGCCTGCGGCGGACCCATGGAAAGAACTGTAACATGCGCGCCATTAGTGTCCTTTAGCCGAAGGGCAGCCTCAAGGCCGGCCTTGTCGTCCGGATTAATGATGCTTGGAACCCCTTCACGGATCAACGTACCGGTTTTGGGATCCAATTTTACTTCATTGGTATTTGGAACCTGTTTTATACAAACGACAATATTCAACGAATTTCCCTCCTTAGAGTTTCCGCCTTACTTCAAAGCGGCTTTGGAGATTACCATCTTTTGAACTTCGCTGGTGCCTTCATAGATTTCGGTAATCTTGGCATCACGCATCATACGTTCAACAGGATACTCTCTCGTATAGCCATAGCCACCGTGAAGCTGAACACACCTGGTTGTGACATCCATTGCCGTGGAAGCGCAGTACAGTTTTGCCATAGCTGCTTCCTGAGTGCAGCTCTTCTGTGTTTCTTTCGCTTTGGCGGCACGGTACAGCAAAAGCTGAGCTGCTTTAACTTTGGTCATCATGTCCGCAATTTCAAACTGCGTGTTCTGGAATTTGGAAAGCGGACGTCCAAACTGTTTTCTTTCCCTGACATATTTGATGGTTTCTTCCAAAGCGCCTTCCGCAATGCCAACCGCCTGCGCAGCGACACCAATACGGCCGCCATCCAGCGTCGTCATGGCAATGACAAATCCTTTGCCTTCCTGACCCAGAAGATTTTCTTTAGGAACAATGCAGTTCTCAAAAATCAGTTCGCAGGTAGAAGAACCATGAATACCCATCTTCTTTTCCTTTTTACCGACGGAAAAGCCCGGGAAATTCTTTTCAACAATAAAAGCTGAGATACCGTGGTTGCCCTTGCTCTTATCAGTCATGGCAAACACAATATATGTATCGGCATAGCCGGCATTGGTAATGAAAATCTTGTTGCCGTTCAGCACATAGTGGTCGCCGTCCAGAACAGCCTTCGTCTGCTGTGCCGAAGAATCTGTGCCGGCATTCGGCTCAGTAAGAGCAAATGCGCCCAAATATTCACCGGTGCAAAGTTTCGGAAGATACTTGGCTTTCTGTTCGGGTGTGCCATATTTCAGGATCGGCCATGTGCCAAGGGATGTATGTGCTGAAAGCATGGTGCTGGTTGTTGCACAGACTTTTGCCATCTCTTCAATGCACATCTCATAGGTCAGCATATCACAGCCGGCGCCGCCGTATTCTTTTGGATAAGGAATGCCCATAAACTTGTATTTACGGAATTTTTCAAGAGCTTCTGTTGGAAAGCGCTCTTCCTCATCAATCTCCTGAGCCAGGGGTTTGACTTCTTTTTCCGCAAAGTCTCTGAAAAGAGTGCGGGCCATTTCTTGTTCTTTACTTAGTGTGAAGTCCATACTCGTTCCTCCAAATTTGTCAGTTACGGATCATTACTTCTTGGAATAATCGTAGAATCCAATACCAGACTTTCTGCCCAGACGTCCGCCGCGGACCATTTTCCTCAGCAGAGGATTCGGACGGTAACGCGGATCACCGGTTTCAGCCTGAAGGACTTCCATAACATCCAGAACAACATCAAGGCCAATCAGGTCAGACAAAGCGAGCGGGCCCATAGGATGATTGGCGCCCAGCTTCATTGCCGTATCAATATCTTCCGCAGATGCTGTGCCTTCTGCCAGTACACCGATTGCTTCATTGAGCATTGGGACAAGGATACGGTTTACAACAAAGCCAGGGGCGTCTTTCACCTGCACCGGAGTTTTGCCAATGTCAGTAGAAATTTTTTTGATGGTTTCTACAACGCTGTCCGGAGTGTTAAGGCCAGCAATGACTTCCACCAGTTTCATAACAGGGGCCGGGTTGAAGAAATGCATCCCGCAGACAGGCCTGTCAAGCCCGGCGCCGATTTCCGTAATGGAAAGGGAAGAAGTGTTGGTGGCAAACACCGTATCCGGTTTGCAGATGCCGGACAATTCCTTAAACAGGTTTTTCTTAACATCCATTTTTTCGAGGGCCGCTTCGACAATCAGGTCACAGTCCGAAGCGATTTCCTTGGTACCGGTTGTAATCTTGGAAAGGATCGAATCCGCTTTTGCCTGATCAATTTTCCCTTTTGAAACCAGCTTGCTTAAGCTCTTAGAAATTTTCGCCTTGCCGTTCGCAGCAAACTGTTCATTAATATCGCAGAGTTTGACGGTATAGCCTTCTGTCTGGGCAAAAGCCTGTGCAATGCCAGAACCCATGGTTCCTGCACCAATGACACCAACGATCATGATAAAAACCTCCTTCAAATTCAGGAAACCGCCGAATCAAATGTGAATCGGCGATTTCTGCGTCACAATAACTTATTTACCGACAAATGGGTCATGCTTGCGCTTCTCGCAAAAAGCCGTCATAGCATTCCGCTGATCTTCGGTATTGCAGCAGGAACCAAACAGTTCCGGCTCCAGTGCCGTGGCGGAATCAATGTCCATCTGCAGACCCATATTGATCGCTTTTTTGCACTGCCGAACAGCAATAGGAGCATTGCCCGCAATTCTCTCTGCCAGCTTCATGCACTCATCCATTAGCTGGTCAGCCGGATAAACGGCATTCACCAGCCCAATTTGAAGAGCCTCATCTGCTTTGACATTGCGGCAGGTATAAATCATTTCCTTGGCTTTTCCAACACCAATGGTACGCGCAAGCCGCTGGGTACCGCCAAATCCCGGGGTGATGCCGAGGCCGGCTTCCGGCTGTCCAAAGCGTGCATTCTCTGAGGCAATACGGATATCGCAGCTGAGAGACAGTTCACATCCGCCGCCGAGCGCATAGCCGTTTACCGCAGCAATCACCGGCATAGGCAGTTTTTCAATCTTGCGGAATGTCGCATTGCCCATGGCGCTGAACTTCCGGCCGTCTGCTTTTGACATATGGCACATAGCACCGATATCGGCCCCTGCGACAAAGGACTTCTGGCCTGCACCGGTAATAATGACACAGCGGGTTTTTTCCGCATCAATGGCATCAATAACAGTTTCCAGGTCATTCATGACTTCCGCATTTAAGGCATTCAGAGCTTTTTCACGGTCAATGGTTACAATTCCAACAAAGCCCTTCTGTTCATATTTCACATAACTCATGACACAGCCTCTTTCCTTTGGTTACGAAAAGATCAGTCACCCAGTTTTACAACAGTGGAAATACCCATGCCGCCGCCAACGCACAGGGTTGCCAAGCCATATTCGCTTTGACGCCTCTGCATCTCATACAGCAAGGTGGTCAGGATACGGCATCCGCTGCAGCCTACCGGGTGGCCCAAAGCAATGGCACCGCCGTTGACATTGACTTTATCCATATCCAAATCCAATTCTCTGCAAACTTCGATAGACTGGGAAGCAAAAGCCTCGTTGACTTCAAACAAATCAAAATCCTTCGTGGACATACCGGTCTGCTTCATCAGTTTTTTGGTTGAGGCGATCGGGCCAAGACCCATGTAAGCTGGATCAACGCCTGCCCAGGAACCGGCAACCCATGTGGCCATTGGCTTTACGCCAAGTTCCTTGGCTTTTTCTTCGCTCATGACAACAATGGCAGAAGCCCCATCATTGATTCCGGAGGCATTGCCGGCTGTAACACTGCCGTCTTTTTTGAAAACAGGCCTCAGATGAGACAGGCCTTCCACGCTGACATTCGCACGCGGTCCTTCATCTTTGTCAAATACTACGGTATTCTTCTTCTGTTTAATTTCGATCGGCAGAATTTCATCTTTGAATTTGCCTTCTGCAATAG
Source organism: Ruminococcaceae bacterium UBA5406 (assembly GCA_002407675.1). GTDB lineage: Bacteria > Bacillota > Clostridia > Oscillospirales > Acutalibacteraceae > Thermocaproicibacter. Next base: position 4,083 of record DHNW01000010.1, on the reverse strand, counting down.
CTTTCTGGCACTTCTGCTGGCTGTTGACCGCAAATTCATCCTGCTCGGTGCGGCTGATGCCGTATTTCTCTGCGACATTTTCCGCTGTCAAACCCATCGGATAATGACAGAACACGTCCGTCAGGCCATCCAGATACATATGGTCATACAGAGCAGCATCATTCAAGCGGTAGCCAAAACGGCCTTTCGTCAGAAGGTACGGAGCACCCGACATATTCTCTACCCCGCCGGCCACAACCACGTCAGCCTCGCCGCACTGCACCATGTTTGCCGCGACATTGACGCTTTTCAGGCCCGATCCGCACATAACGTTCAGCGTAAAAGCAGGAACAGATACCGGCATACCGGAATAAATTGCGGCCTGGCGCGCAACGTTCGGCCCCATGCCAGCCTGCAGAACGCATCCGTAAATTACTTCATCGACCTGATCCGGCCGGATGCCAGCACGCTTCATGGATTCTTTCACCACAGCGGTGGCAAGCACCGGAGCCGGCGTATGAGAAAGCATGCCACCCATTTTCCCGATTGCGGTACGGCAGGCACCTGCTAAAACAACTTTTTTTGACATCATTTTTCCTCCATTCTAAAACTAAAAATCATAAAAATACTTTTATGTATTTATGTTAAATATATCACAATTAAATTAGATATGCAACATGAAGAGGTAAAAAATTCTAAGATAATAAAAATCTCATGAATAAAGTAATAAAATAAATAAATGTCAAGTTAAAAATTTTTAATTACTTTGCAGATTTTCACAAAAATAACGTTTTAATTCTTCACGGCCACCTTTGAGCGATCCCTGCATCAGTTCTGACGAACCACCGCCGTGTCCTAAAAAAGCTGCATTCATTTTTCGACCCGCCGGGCGCACATCCATTTCACATCCAGCAAGAGCATAGCGGTAATTCCCGTCATGTCCGCAGAACACGGCAGCCAATCCGCCGCACCTTCCGGCAACCATAGAAGCAAAACGGCGCAAATCATCCGAGGAAAGGTCATCTTCAAACAGGCAGATATTTCCACAGCCTTTGGGAACCGTGGAAGCCTTCAGTTCAAGCACACGCCCCTGCAGGCCGGACACCGTATGTTTCAGTTCAGAATTTTCAGCGGACAGCCGCTTAACTGCCGGGAAAATTTCCGCTTGTTTGGCAGAAAGCAGACTGGAAATTTCTGCTACGTTTTTCTGTTTCCGAGCATAATCTTCCATGGCCTGAGCACCGCAGACAAGACGAACACGCGTACCGCCCTTATACCGCTGCGCACCCAGCAATTTTACCGCACCAATTTCTCCCGTAACGGCCACATGGGTCCCACAGCAGGCGCAGACATCACAGCCTGGAATCGAAACAATGCGAACCGAACCTGACAATTCTTTTTTACTCCGGTATTCCATTTTTTCCAGTTCTTCAGCTGCTGGAAAATATGTTCTGACAGGAATATTGCGGTAAACGGCTTCATTCGCCAGGCGTTCAATGACAGCAAGCTGCTCCTCTTTAAGCGGCCTGTTCCAGTCAACAGTCATTTCATCTTCCGACATGTGAAACCCAACGTTATCAGCGCCGAAAAAGCGGTGCGCCAAACCGGAAACAATATGCTCGCCCGTATGCTGCTGCATTAAATGAAACCGGCGCGGCCAGTTGATCCCTCCTGTTACGGAAGAGCCGGCAGGCAGAGGACGGTCGGTTATATGATAAATCTCACCTCCTTTCTCCTTTACATCAAGCACATTGACGAAATTCAGCACGCCGATATCCGAAGGCTGACCCCCGCCTTCCGGATAAAAAGCTGTCCGGTCAAGAACAATCGAAAACTTCTCCCCTTTCGCTTCACATGTTTTCACATGAGCTGAAAAAGTCTTCTGATATGCATTATGATAATACAGTTTTTCGACCATACAACGCTCCTTTTGCTGCGAGCCGCAGTCTTTGCAACGAATTGAGAGTTGAATATTTAGAATATAACGTGTTCATTATACATCATTTTTACAAAAAACAAAGCGTTTTTCGGAATGTTTTGACAAAATACGGAATAATTTAACGAACCGTACCAATCCGACGAAATAAGGACCTGAGCGCGTGAATCACATACCCGAAAGTAACGAAGCGGTACGCACCTCTTTTTCTGCCGAGAAAGAACAGCTTTACTGAAAGGAAACGGTGACAGAACAGAAAAAACCAAGCCGGCATATTTTGGGGCCGCTGGACGGGATGGATCAAGTCCCACTTTTCTGGTCTGGTTTCAGTCAGCTTGTTCCTGGAATTCAGGAAGTACCGAGTTGGCGGAATGGGCGTTAGGATCTGAAGAGAGACATATGCCAACGGCTGGGATTTTACCCATTGATAGAGCCGGCGGAAATCACGGATCCGAAAAGACAGATCCGCTATCATCAAAGCAATGCAGGTTGCTCCACAACGGTTCAGGACTGCGATACATTGCTCGTTCATTTTTTTGCTGGTTTGCTTTTTGTAACGGCACAGGTTCCAATCATCAATTCCTTCTATTCCAACTAGGAAATAAGAAAATCCAACCGCACACAATTCTCCGATAAGTTCTTCATGCTGGACGATAAAATCCGCACGGCCATAACAAATAAACCGTTTATGAATGTGTTTTTCCCGAATGCCGGCGATAAAGGCCCGCAAACGACTTTCATCAACGAGAAAATCGGAATCAACGATAAAGACAGTATTGACCGGGATCGTTTCAATCTCTTCAATCACTTTCGAAATCGGACGAGCCTGGTAGATTCCTCCATGCAGACTGGTTCCATAGCAAAACGTGCAGTGATATGGACAGGAAACGGCTGTTTTCAAAGTTGCAACATTTTCAAAATCCAAATACCGGAACCGGCCGTCATTTTTCAGGCAGGGACGCTGAGGCACTGGCAGCTGGGTAATATCACAGGGTGAAAAACCGTTCTCGCTAAATCCGCTTCTCGTCCGATAGCAAAGACCTGAAATGGAGTCAAAAGATTGATGGTCACGGATGGATATCAGAAGCTGCTGAAAAACGGACATGCTTTCGCTTCTTGTTACAAAATCAACTCCATCAAAATATAGGCGCTTAAAATTCAGCTGTGCATGGACACCGCCTAAAATCACTTTGCAGTTTGGAAGCCATTTACGAATAACACTTATATATTTTTTTACGACATTTTCCTGCGTGATATAGAGCGTGATGGCCACCACGTCAGGCTGAAACGATATCAAGCGCTTTGAGAATTTTTCGGTTTCTAAAATTCCATCGTAAATTCTGGCCTCAACGCCGACTTGCCGACAGGCCGTATACAAATATTCAAGTTCAAGCGGTTCACAATTCATTGCTTCAGAAACAGTCAGAAAATTCAGCAGGCGCGGCCGGACTAACAAAACTTTCATTTTTTCATCCTCTCCTTCTTCATTTCAAAAATCTTTTAATTTATCGCTTCTCTCAGAAAGCAGGTTCAAATTCAGACCGGCGGAAACAGCCCTTGTAATAATTGCCCTGAAAGCGGCAATATTAATTTTGAGGTGAAACGTATGAAAGTTCAAGAAATCATGTCCAAAAATGTCGCCAGCCTAAAATCGGATGAATCCGTCCAAAGAGCTGCACAAATGATGAAGCAATACAATGTGGGATCGATCCCGGTTTGCTGCGACGGAAAATTGGAGGGCATCGTTACCGACCGGGATATCGCACTCAGGACCATAGCAGCTGGGCATGACTCTCAGCAAAAAGTGGGAGAAATCATGAGCACAAATCCCACCGTTGGCAATCTGGGAATGGACGTCAACGACGCAGCCAAAGTCATGAGCCAAAAACAAATCCGCAGGCTTCCCATTACTGACAACAACAATCTGATCGGGATCGTTGCACTGGGAGATATTTCTGTGGAACCATCCCAGAAGGAAAGTGCAGGGGAAACTCTAAAAAATATATCACAGCCTTGTGAAAATCAAATGTAAAATATAAAGGCTCTATAATAAATGTTGGGGTGCAGAGAATAGAGCTTTGAAAAAAGAGTAAAAAGGCAGAGCATATTCGATGAAAAACCTTTAAAATGGAAATTGCCAACATGATCATTTTGGAGGCCACCGATAT